>DIYH01000017.1:161149-333738 GCA_002435755.1 Flammeovirgaceae bacterium UBA6059 | reverse complement strand
CCCATCCTTCGCGAAGCGCACCCTGAGGTTCTCGAAGGGTGCATGTAGAGGGCTTAAGGGTCGCCTTCGAGAACCTCAGGCTGCATTAAGGCTAAGGTTGCCAATGGGAATAAATGGAAATAACAAACAACCCGTGTTGAGTTGAAGATGAGAAAGGATTCAACTCAACACATAAAAAAAAGGAGAACACAATGAAAACTGTATTGCACAAAGCAGAAACAAGAGGATCAGCCAACTTCGGATGGTTGGACAGCAAGCATACCTTCAGCTTTGGAAGATACTACAACCCCGATCGTGTCAACTTCGGCGCGCTGCGCGTGCTTAACGATGATGTTGTGAAAGGTGGTGCTGGCTTTGGTACCCACCCCCATGACAACATGGAGATCGTGTCCATACCCCTGCGTGGTGACTTGAAGCATGAGGACAGCACCGGTCGTGGTGAAATCATCGAGACGGGAGATGTACAGATCATGTCGGCAGGCAGTGGCTTGCAACACAGCGAGTTTAACCCCAACCCTGACAAGGAAGTCAATTTCCTGCAGATTTGGGTATTGCCAAAAGAGCGCAACATCACACCTCGCTATGATCAGAAGACATTCGATATAGCCGGACGTGATAATGCCATCCAGACTGTGGTCTCTCCTACTGATGATCAGGCCGTCTGGATCAACCAAGATGCGTACTTCTCATTGAGTGATTTGTCCAGTGGATCATCCATCTATTATCAGATGAATCACACTGGCAATGGCGTGTACGTATTTGTGCTGGAAGGTGAAGCTGAAGTGACAGATACCACCTTGAGCAAAAGAGATGGCTTAGGCGTTTGGGAAACGGATCAGGTGAGTATCTCCGCGTCTACAGACGCCAAGCTGCTTTTCATCGAAGTACCGATGTTGGAGTTGGCTCGATAGGAACAGATAATTAGATAATTGAAAAGCCTGGGGATGAGTTCCTCGGGCTTTTCTCTGTTTTACTAAACTAATTATAGACCAGTTATTGTTTCTAACTGTAACTAATTTATCTCTTTGAGCATTAATTTAATGCTCCCTACATAATATGCTATGTGTCTATTTGGGCGTTCTTTTTCCCTTACCATAAACCACAATAGGTTTCCAATGATGGGGTACACTGGATAGCTTAAACTCTTCCTCCACTTGATCTTGAGTCAAATAGTGATCGGTCATATATAACACGGCATAAAAGGTCGTCCAATCTTCAGACCCTTCATAAGCTTGAATATCTTCGAATATACCTCCAATTGCAGTTTTAGCTTCATCTACAGAATCTACGAATTTGTATTCAATAGCACTCTTGATTCTCTTGAGACCAATATCAGGTTTATAGGTTTTTGAGATTTTAGCAATTGGTATCTCTCTCACTGTATCAGGAAAAATATGAATCAGAGTCTTGTATACTTCGCCACGAACTATTTTCTCGTTCGATGGTTCAATTTGGCGATCAGCCAATAGCTTGGCTGTTCCTCTGAGAATTCTTTCAAGTAGTATTCTTGAATTTGTATTTTCATATTCACTGTCTGCGCCGATCTTAATGTGAGAAGTTAGAGCACTTAGGTGCCTTTTCAGAATCCATTCTACCTTGGAATAAAATACATCTAGATGCGGAATAAAACTCAGTTCGCCATATTTACCTTGGTACGTTTTCAGTTCATTTTCAAGCTTTAGAGACATTTTTTCCAAGCCTAAAAATTCATATGCAAATTCGATTTTTAGTTGAATTAGCTTTAGCGTTTCTGTCAATCGCTCTTCATAAAATGGCTCCTCCTCATCGTAATATGGTTCATCTCCAGACCAATTCATATGATTCCAATTGAATACCTCCAATTGATTAACACTTGAACCCGAATCATTAAAGTCTTTTTGAAGATTGGTGTAGAATTCGATAAAACTAAATTCATTCATATTGGATTGTTTAAGATCAGCTTAAAAAGGCCATTTATCAGTACACAGCCAACGATTCTCCAGAAATTTACGTTCGAAGTTAGCCAGTGTCGTATCCTCAAACAATACCTAAAAATGACTATAATCTAAATCGCTAAAAACAGAATCATTCATCAATGAGCACAATATGAGATTTTGACTAAGGCCTGGAAGACCTCAGCGCCGTAATCACCCCCGCCAAACTCAGCAGCGCTACCAATCCACAGAATCCTCCTCCTATCGCCCATCCAAATCGAGGGTTGGGATAAGTGATGGAATCTCTCGGTTTCTCCGGTCTATAGCGAATGGTTGTTGTACCTCTTGATCTAAGCTCTACAACATGTTCGTTGATCTGTTGGAAGCCAAGGGCGCGGAAGTCGATCTCTTCACCATACTGGTCCAATGGATAACCCGCGCCGCTATATCTCAGTCCATCGACCTTATAGACATAGTCGATACGGATGAAAGTGGCGTTATCGTACATATAGGTGTAGACTGAATCAATTCTTGCTTCCACCTCCGGCCAGTCCTTCTTGTTGTACGCATTGAAATAGAGATAGAACATCACGTAGCTCGCCTGCCCAAAGCCGAGGAACATCAAGAGGGGTGTTTTGATTTTGGCCATGGTTGAAGTTAGTGAAATGATCACAAGAATTGTAAAGTGGTCTGACGACTGTAGGGCCTATCACTGCCCATAAAATGATCTTCGTTCAGGGCTACTTAGAAAAGTCGTCAGACCACTCTTTCTAAGTTTTGATTCTGGCCAAAATTGAAATTCTTCAGGTTATCGGATATCGTCATTGCGGGGCTTAGCGTGGGTTTTAGCGAAGATAGCCGAGGCAATCTCAAAGTAAATGAGACTGTCACACCCTTTGCCCTCCCAGAAGCAGCCTTAAAAAGGGTTTGCCCGGCAGGAAGCAGTGACGATCATTTTGGGTTTCAGAGACTTCAGTTGCATAAGTCTAGAATAGCATAATAATCAATCTTCTTTGCGCGTGAAGTTGTATTCATTGCGCTTTAGCCATTCAGTTGAATCTTCGAATTTTACCTCTTTGTTGATGACCAATTTGTCCTGGCTAATGATATAGTTGTTCCGAATGGTGGCCTTTTGATTATTGTCCTTACCACTGAACTCAGTAGTTACAACGAGTCCGTCGGCTTCCTTTCTTTCTACAGCTATGACATCACTGATGTTGACCTGACTACCATCTTCGGTCATTTTCAGTTTGCCTTTACTATTAGCATGTGGTTCATTAGGGTATACATAATTGAGAATCACCTGAAACTGGTTTTTGCCTTCTTCGGCTAACAAATTAGCCGGCATAGTAAAGGGTTCACCTGAGCTATAATCTATGTAGGTCAGAGTTCCAGTCCACTCGCCTACTACCGTTTGAATGTCGCTTGCGGTGATTCTGTCCTCTTCACCTATGCTTTGGGCGAATGCATTAGTGGAAAGAAACAATACTGATATCAGGCATAAGTAACTCAATCTATTCTTCATTGTGTCTTTGTTATCCAGTGATCTAATCTATGAAGAGTTCTTTAATAAACGCATTCAAAGTATCATTTGTCAACTGCTGTTAGATTTCAATTCAAAACTGGCCTCAAAGCAGTATTCGGTAGATAGCGATATGATAGAAATGATCAATTACCATCGATTATGATTACTTTACAACCATGTCAGCTGCGGACGGAACCAAACGATCCAACATCAAAGTAGGTGATACAGTAGATATCGTCCAGAAACATCATCAGCGAACCGGTGAACTAACGCGAGGTGAAGTGAAGCGGCTCCTGACCAAATCCTCAACACATCCACATGGTATCAAAGTGCAGTTGGAAACAGGTGAAGTTGGAAGAGTCAAAGTTGTTTTAGTCGACGAAGAATAAGGTTCTCAGTCATTATTGGATTACCAATATCAAATCACAAAAAACAGGTAAAATATTCCAAACTAATCCGTCATTGACGCGTATATGAAGGCGTTTTGTGATACTTACAAAAGCCGTTATATACATGAGATCGATTGCCAATTACTTTTGTTATTTACCCTTTGTGTTGTTCTAAGTTCATGCGGTGAAGAGGACGCCTTAACAGGAAACGCCCAATTGACCTTCACAGGTAATACGCAAGGGCTTGAAATTAGTATTTACCCCGAAAGCGTATACACCATTAGCGATTTACTCGCCACACAACCCTTGATCCGCGACATCAATGCTACCGGAGGTTTTGCAAGCATTGAAGGCCTGAATCCAGGTAACTATACTTGGTATGATGATAGGGACAACATTGGTTTCTTTCAGATCACAGCAGGACAAACCCGGTCGTTTAGCTTCAGCATAAGGTAGAGGCTTTTCCTCGATAAAAACATCTTCTCGATTTCGAGACAAGGCTGGAACCCGGAGAAGTTCTTTAGGTGAATCCATAGTCTTGTATGGTTAAGTCTCAGTTCTTTCAACTTACTTTATGGTTTTAGCTAAACGAACATGAGAAAATACCTATTGATGCTACTTTGCTGTATTGGAAGCGTAGGTGCTTTTGGTCAGACTGGACCAGATGAGGACCAGCTCGGTGCATGGTACATGTACTTTTTCAACACGCAGTTCAAGAATAGTCAGTTTGGAGTGCAGGGAGATTACCAGTTTCGTTTCTGGAACTTTGGTAGTGACCTGGAGCAGGTACTGCTGCGTACCGGTATCACCTATCGTCCTAAAAATGCCAATATCCTTTTTACGCTAGGCTATGGTAATATTACCACTGGCGCCTTTGGAGAAAGTACAAGCACTGTCTCTGAAAGCAGAATTTACCAGGAAGCCTTATTCCCACAGAAGATTGGATCGAGATTCTTAGTCACTCATCGAATAAGATTTGAGCAGCGATGGGTCGAGGATCAAGATTTCAGAACACGCTACCGCTACAATCTTTTCCTCAATGTACCTTTCAATGATACCAAACTAGGTAAGGGAGTAGTTTATGCTGCACTGTACAATGAAATCTTCATCAATGGACAGACCGATATTGGTGCGGGAAGATCAGTGCAGTTTTTCGATAGAAATCGTACTTATCTAGGCATTGGTTATGGTATCCTTAAAAACCTGAGAATGCAATTGGGATGGATGAGGCAACCGACCGTCAACTGGGCCAAGAATCAAGCCCAGTTTAGTCTGCATCATAGCTTCTAACAATGATCCTATTAGTTAGGCGACTTGAAGCAGTCTACTAAATGATATCGCCAATCGACATACAACTCTCCACTATCGACTGATCAGGTCGAGACTCTCCCACTTCTCCTTATCCACTCCTTTCACAACAAGCCATACTGGAAGTGTCATCTCAAACAAGAAAGTGAATTGACTTATTATTATTGTTCCAGTTGATATAAGCTGTGCAAAAGAGTCGAAAATATAGCCGGTGCTAGCAAGGAACAAGGAAACACCAATCCACTTTGGCAAGTAACCAGCCTCATAGACCAACAGACCTAGCGGCACTAACCATAGTCCCCAAAAGATCTGCGCAATCAGTACTCCATTTCTCGCCATATCAAGAAAAAGACTTGTAAAACTACCAAGTTCATCGGCCGAAGTAAAACTAACATCGGTGAGCAACTTGATTATAGCAAGGTTGTGCACTTCGTTGAGACATGAGATAGGTACAGTCACCAATGCCAAAACGAGCATCAGCAATGCTCTTTTCCTATTTACATTTTTTAGAAGATGAAAAGCTGAAAGAGCGAGAAAGACTACTAGTATTTGACTCAGCAAATGACTTATGTTGCTTATCCGAAATAACAGTTCATGTTCCGTGATGTTAGCGATGGTTTGTGCTACATCACCCGGCGCGAAGAGCTTTAGAAGAGCTTTAAAGGAATGATAACAAAACTAAAAATACCAAATGGCAACAAAGACAGATGGAGAAATCCCGTCTGTCTTGACAATCTTGCTGAAGTACTCATTTCTACGGCCTTTATGCGAAGACGACACAAAGACCTGAATGTTACTCCAACCAGCTATATTTCGATGAATTTCTCAGATCACTCATCCACTCAGAGTCACCTGTAAGGGACTCTGGGCAACTTCTTTGTGTCTCAGAGTTCTCTGTCAGTAACTCAGAAAGGGATGAAATATCCGTTCATTAATCCGTGTTATCGATAAGCAACAACATCCGTTTTAATTCAATATCGATTAATTTACATCTATGGACAACTTGAAAGAACATCTCAACAGGATTGCTGAACAGTTGACAGACGAGTCTACATTGGAGGATGTCTATGATCAGCTCGCCCTACTAGCAGATATTGAAAAGTCCGAGCAAGATGAAAAAGCGGGACGTCTTTTCTCCACCAAGGAAGCGAAATCAGAACTTGACAAATGGTTAAAGTAGTTTGGACGCAAACTGCCCTTAATCAACTTGAGAGAATAGTTAAATATGTGGCTCTGGAGAGAGGCACTTCATCTGCCAAGGTTGTCGGTCATAGGATTATCGAAAGGTCGGAGCACCTAGCTTCATTTCCCAAAATGGGTTCTATTGAGCAGCTTCTTTCTCATAAGAAATCTGAATACCGATACTTAGTAGTTTGGAGTTATAAAATCATTTATCGCGTCTCTACTGATCGAGTAGTTGTTTCAAGGGTATTCCACACTAGTCAGAACCCTAAGAAACTTAGAGGCAGCTAGTTCAGTGCTGTGAGCTGCTCTTCAATTCTTCATTATCAATTAATAATTAATGATCTACCACCCTATCCCATAGTCCTCACCAAAATTACTCGAGCCTCCCCAGAATGAGCCATTTTCCCAATCAAACCATATAGCGTTGATAGGTCCTGAAGTGCGCTCACGATACTCCAGATCATAGCCCATTCCTCGAAGGGCTTTTCTCGTCCAAGGAGGCGTGTTTTCATTAAGAAGCAATCTTCCAGGCTCGATCTTGTGATCACCGAAGCTGCTACGCATCTGGAAGCTATTGAAGTTGGGTGCTTCTGCAGACTCCTGTACGTTCATGTCAAACTCGACCATGTTGAGGAAGAACTGCAGCAGGTTCTGGTCCTGGCTGTCCCCACCCTGCACTGCGAATGATAAGAACGGCTTACCGTCTTTCAATGCTAGGCTTGGCGTCAATGTCGCTCTTGGTCGCTGGCCAGGCTGGATCACGTTATAAGGATTTTGACTGGAATCCAATACAAAGCTTTGTCCCCGTTGACTCATACCAACACCAGTATTTCCGGCTATCACTGCAGGTATCCAGCCTCCACTCGGAGTGATGGACACCACCCAACCGTCCTTGTCGGCAGTTTGAATAGACGTGGTTCCTGCGTAGAAGCCTTCTGTTTCGGAAAAGGTACCATCTTCGAGATAGCCTACAGGATCGCCCTTCAGCTGCTTGTTCCACATCTCAAGGTATTCCAGGTATGGATTATCTCCGTCCTGAAACTGGTAAGGATCACCAGGCCCAATGGTCTCGTCATTGGCTTCCATATCAATGGTATTGGCTCGTGCCTTAGCATAATCCTTAGACAACAAACCTTCAATAGGTTCGGCTGGTGGCGTATATGGATCACCATAGTAGAAGTCTCTATCCGCAAAAGCCATGTTCATGGCCTGATACAGGGTATGGATATAGCGGGCGGTATTGTAGCCCATCTGCTTCAGGTCAAAGTTCTCAAGGATGTTCAAAGCTTGAAGTAAGACAGGGCCTTGTACCCAAGTCGTGAGCTTGTAGACATCTATACCTTTATAGTTCGTCTTGACAGGCTCTTCAAGATAAACTTCCCAATTGCCCAAATCTTTTTCGGTGATCAAACCACCTTGTTCTTGCGCTCCTCTGGCAAATTCTTTCGCGATATCTCCTTTATAGAATCGATCATAAGCATCATAGATCGCTTCTTTTCGTGATTTGCCTTTCTTCAGCGCATTGGCTTCTGCCTCCACCAACTTATTGAGTGTATTCCAGAGGTCTTGCTGCACAAAGATCTCCCCTGCGACAGGGGCCTCCCTATCTTCTCCAGGGTGGGTCAAGTAGGTCTTAGCAGAATAAGGCCAATCCTTGATCTTTTCCTTATGGTATTCCATCGCGTTGGCTGCTTGCGCTTCTATAGGATAACCTTCAGCCATCTGCATCGCGGGTGCCAATACCTCCTTCAGACTCATTGTCCCAAACTCAGCCAGCATGGTCATCAATCCGCCTGGAGTACCTGGAGTCACAGCATTCAACGGACCATACTCAGGTGGGTATTTAAGATCCTTCTCAGCATAAAACTCGGGTGTAGCTCCTGTAGGTGCCACACCTAGTGCATTCACACCTATCACCTTCCCGGTATTGGGGTTGTAGATCAATGCTTGTGTCTCACCTCCCCAGCTGAGCACGTCCCACATTGTTGCGGTAGCACCGAGCATGGCACAAGCAGCATCAACGGCATTGCCACCTTTGGCAAATGTTAAAGCACCGGCGGTAGCGCCAAGCGGCTTACCAGTAATGGCCATCCAATGCTTTCCGTGAAGGACAGGCTTTTGCGTACGCTGGGCAGTGACTGCAAAAGACACCAGAAGGGAAGAAAGTAGAATTAAGAGACGCATAGTTGTAGAGTTGTTTGTTTGAAATTAAGACGACAGTGCTTACCTGCCAAACCGGTCATATAATTGAATTGTTGGCCAAATCACCTATCTTCAAAATTCAACTTTTCGACCATGGCTGAGCAAACCCACTACCGCACTTGTAATCTATGTGAAGCAATGTGCGGACTTGAGATCAAGTATGAAGGCACAGAGATCAAGTCGATCAAGGGCGATGAAAAGGACCCATTCAGTAAAGGCTTCATATGTCCTAAGGCTGTTGCGCTTCAGGACATCTACCATGATCCGGATCGCCTAAAGCTTCCGCAAAAACGTGTGGGTGATCAATGGGAAACCATCAGCTGGAAACAGGCCTATGACGAGGTAGAACAAGGTATCAAAGCGGTTCAACAGAAATATGGTGATGATGCGGTCGGCATCTACAGCGGCAATCCCAACGTTCATAACCTGGGTTCGATGTTGTTCAGCTCTCGATTGCTCAAGGCTGTCCGTACCCGGAATAGGTTCTCTGCCACTTCCGTTGATCAGTTACCTCATCATTTCGCATCGCAGTGGATGCTTGGCAACTCCATTCAACTACCTGTTCCTGACATTGATCGCACACATTATTTCCTTGTGTTTGGTGCCAATCCAGTGGCTTCCAATGGTAGCATCATGAGCGCTGCTGGCATGCCACGCCGCATCAAAGACCTTCAGGAAAGAGGTGGCAAGATGGTCGTTGTAGATCCTCGCAGGTCTGAAACAGCTCAACGTGCAGATGAGCATTTCTTCATCCGACCAGGTACCGATGTATATCTATTGGGAGCGGTACTCAATCATCTGATCATAAATCACCCCCAAGACCTACCAGAATACTATAAAGGACACGAGGAACTGAGGGAGCTATTTGCAGCTTTTACTGCTGATAAGGTTGCCAGTATTACAGGTGTAGCAGCTGAAGAGATCACAAGGATAGCAGAAGAGTTTGCCAATGCTGAATCTGCAGTTTGCTATGGTCGCATGGGAGTATCAGTCCAGGAGCATGGTGCGCTATGCCAGTGGATCGTCTATCTCATCAATATGGTCACGGGCAACTTTGATAGTTCTGGTGGAATGATGTGTTCAAACCCTGCGATTGACGTGGTGCACACCAAGCCAGAGGGCACCATGTACAGCTACAACAGATGGAAGAGTCGCGTGCGTGGCTTACCAGAATTTGGGAATGAGCTTCCAGCTGCTGTCATGGCCGAAGAGATGCTGAATGAAGGGGATGGACAAATCAAAGCCTTCATTTGTAATGCTGGGAATCCAGTCCTTTCCACCCCAAACGGTGACAAACTGGATAAGGCATTATCTGGATTAGAGTTTATGGTGTCTATTGACATCTATCTCAATGAGACTTCAAGACATGCCAATATCATACTGCCACCAGCGACAGGTCTAGAAACACCCCACTACGATTTGGTTTTCCATAATCTGGCCGTCCATAACCATGCAAAGTTTAGTCCAGCGTTATTCCCCATCGGACCAGACCGAAAATACGATTGGCAAATCTATAAGGAATTAGGAGAGCGCTTTAGTAAAATGAGTGCTGTCAAGAAGCTAGCCGACAAACTGGTCACACCGGAGGTAGTGGTCGATCAAGGTCTCAAAAGAGGACCTTACGACATCCGGCTAAAAGACTTAAGAAAGAATCCACATGGTGTCGACCTGGGACCATTGCAGCCAGTCCTACCCAAGCAAATCTTTACTCAAGATAAAAAAGTCGACATGACACCTCAGGTGATGGTTGATGGGTTAAAGGCACTGTCGTTTGACGCACCTCCTGGAGATAAACTGCAGCTGATCGGCAGGCGGCATCTCCGCTCCAACAACACCTGGATGCACAATAGTGAGCGACTTGTGAAAGGTCCTAAACGCTGTACCGCCATGCTCAATCCGGATGATGCTGAAAAACTAGGCATTATAGATGGCGAATTGATTGATGTACATAATGAGCACGGCAAGGTACAGATCGAAGCAGAGTTGACACCTGCACTTATGCCAGGCGTCATTAGTATCCCTCACGGTTGGGGACATAATAAAGACGGGATCGGCTGGGCTACTGCTCAGGCCCATGCAGGTGTTTCTGTCAACGATCTGACAAGTGATCAGGAATTGGATGCGGTTTCTGGCAATGCTGCTGTGAATGGGGTGTATGTGGAGGTGTCGAAGGTTTAAGGAGTTCTGAAAGTGGTCAGACGACTCTTGTAGGTAGTGTGTTTATAAGCTCACTCTAATGAGACAATTGGTTACTATAGTCGTCAGACCACTAAGCTTGAAAAACTTATACGGTTCTGTCGCCTGGCTAGCGCGCACTTGAAATGAGCGTTTAATTAAATAAGAACGCTTTACAAAAGGACTCCAGTCATTTGGAGAGAACCATTCTAGAAAATTATTTATCTCTCCCCCCCAGTCATTCCCGGAGGGAATCTTTGAATTTTGTGCAGACCTGAGGCCATAAAGACTCCCTACGGGAGTGACTTCAAATCGGTAATCGAAAATCAGACATCTTGAAGATGCCAGAGGTATCTGACGGTTTCGAACTGTCTGATACCGATTATCGACCAAGACACCACCGAGACGCTGGCGCCAGTTGTAGATGGACAAGCACTTATTTCAAACTGGTGCTAGCTCGGGGGCTTAGTCTGGTACTAAGTCTAGGTTGAGGTACAACGTGTCTACACGTTTGAATTCTTCGTAATCAAACTTGGCTTGAAGGTTACCCAAGCTATCATAAAATGAATAAATTCCGTTTCTTACATCATTTGACTCTACCCTTAATAATCCATTTCTATAAAACTACTCATATCTCCCATTAGGGGAATCATTGAGGTAAAAGACCTTGGTTTCAATCTGGCCTCCACGATAGAAACAAGTTTCAAGGCCATTTTTACGCCCATCAATTCGAGTTGATTTACAAAAAATAGACCCTGTCGGATAGAAATAGATGCGATTCTCAATGCCATCATTGAAGTTTGCTCGATAGTCTAAAACGCCATTCTGGTAGTAGCTTATTTGGCTAATTTTCGAAGCTTGATTGAACTTCTTAACCTCCAAAGTATCCCCATCAGAATCGTACTCTATCCAAGTACCTATCGGCAAACCGTCCCTTAGTTGCCCTTGCTCTCTTACTAGCCCATTGTCATAATAGTTGACGACAACTCCCGAATCACATGACCAGCAAAGTATTAGGAAAAGGACGATAATTGTAAGTGCTAGATGCTTCATTATTTTGCAGGAACACAATGCCAATTTCCTAGAGAATCTGTGTAATGGGCAGAAATATAATTCACTTTTATGTCTACACCATGAATACCACCACCGGTCTTAGTAAAAAAGAGCTACTTCACATTTGCAATCAGCACTACGCTGAACTAAAATAATAAATCGGAACGCTTTGTAAAAACCGCTCCAGATTAAAGAGCCAGCGACGTGCTATCCAAAAGATTCTTATCTCGCTCCTCCAGTCATTTCCAGAGGGAATTAATGATATAACTCTCTGCCGCCTACTTCATACACTCCCTCTGGGAGTGACTTCAGAGTGGCAATCGAAAGTCAGACATATTGAAGATGTCAGTGGCAACCGATGGTTTGAAACCTAAAGGACGCCTGCTATCCGACCAAAGCACCAGCGAGACGCTCGCGCCAGTTAGAGGCAACAAAAAACCCTTGCTGCTTTCACAACAAGGGTTCTCGATATTATTATTCTGGTAAGGACTAAGCCGCTACGGCCTGAGCTCGTGCATCTTCCTTAGCAGCAATTGTCATTTTCTTCTGGTCCTTCATCTTGATCACTCCAAGCTTGTCGAGTAACTTGATCACCTGATAAGTTGGGTCGATCTCATGCCAGCGAATACCTCCGAAGTTAGCTCTTGAGCCGTACTTATGATGATTATTGTGGTAGCTCTCTCCCATCATCAAGAAGTCAAACGGAAGGAAATTACGTGATGTGTCACCAACCTTGAAGTTGCGGTAGCCATACTTGTGTGCGAACCAGTTGATGATAGCACCATGGATTGGTGAGAACATCCACTGAATAGGTAGCAACAACCATAACCACCAAACGTCAACGAATGTCCAGTAAACACCAAAGTAGATAGCTCCCCAAAACAATCTGGATGGCCATGATCTTGCAAACTTGTCGAAAGCGGTCCATTGTGGTACCCCATCAACAAAACGATCTTCAGGGATTACCTTCTTTGCAGCAATAGCTGAATAAATGGTTTTGGTCTTCCACATCATTTTGAAAATGGTCTCGTCGTAAGTTGGCGAGTGAGGATCGCTTGGGGTATCTGCAAAGGCATGGTGCATTCTGTGCATGACACCATATCCATAGGGGCTTAGATAATTGGAGCCCTGGAATATCCAAGTCAAAACAAAGAAGACCCGCTCAGTGAATTTGTTCATCGTAAATGCGGCATGTGCTGCATAACGATGCAAAAAGAAGGTCTGAAAGAACAGTGATAGATACCACTGCGCTATAAAAAACGGAATGATTACATTCATGTCTAGTCTGAGTTGTTTGTAGTTAAACGGTTAAGTTAATGTCGGGCCTTTTTGCCCCTTCCACTAACTAAGACCGTGTCACTCAGTGTTTGTGACAGAATACCGAAATTATTTCAAAAGTTTTTTGCGCTCCTCAATTTCGCGATTAAGATTAGAGATCAATTCTTTAGGATCGCCGAACGAACAGGCATTGTTGAAGCTGTCAAGCAGTCTTTTATGGTTGGGGAGATCAATCTTGAATTTGATCTTGTCTAAAGTGATTTTCTCTTTGGCCCGAGAAACTATCTGTCTGCAGTGGTCTTTCTTCTTTTCGAAGATCTCCTGCAGCTCATCGTATTCATAGTCAAACACCTCACGCATGAGGAAGATTGCTTTCTCAACCGGTTCGAGCTTCTTATGCACTGCAGCTAAGGCAGTAGATATCTCGTTCTCAAGATCAAAAGAGTCAAAGTTGATGATGTCAGAGAGTTCAAGGTTTTGCCAGGTCTCCAGGTATTCTTTCTTTTTCTGGTTAAAGGCATTGAGGTGATTAATGCAGTTATTTGTTACTGCCCTTACTAGATAAGCCTTGGTGTTCTCGATTTTCGTTTTGTCTACACTGAGATACTTTAGAAAGGTATCTTGGACTATGTCCTCCGCATCGTGGATACACCCGACCATTTTTATTGCAATAGAATACAATAGTGGTCGATAGAGCGCTATGGTTTGTGTATGTGTCACTTCAGTGGGCAAAGGTAAGTACAAATGTATATCGCATGTAGCTACAACTAATGATCTGCATCAGGTTTCTGTCTAGTTCGAGACTTTCACCTTCAATTCATCCTTGCCACCAAACTTGGTGCCTTCCGGTGTACGGTATGGTTGAAAAGGAATTCTTAGAAGGTTACTCAATCTATCGTTTTCCTCTGGAGCCATATGGGTGTCGATACCATAGGTAAGCTCAGCGATATTATCTACACTGGCAAAAGTGCCAAAGAGTCTGTCCCAAATAGAAAAGATGTTGCCATAGTTAGTATCACTCAATGGCTGCATGTAGTGATGATGTACTTTATGCATATTGGGTGTCACAAAGACAAAGCTCAATATCTTATCAAGAGCCTTCGGCATGTTGATATTAGCGTGGGTGATATGGGCAAAGAGTACTGAAAGGCTCTGATAGAACATCACCATCCAAATGGGTGCTCCTACAATGATCACAGCGCAGATCGTAAAGAAGATCCTGAATACAGTCTCTCCAGGATGATGTCTCAGGCCGGTAGTTACGTCTACTGTAGTATCACTATGGTGAACTAAATGAAACTTCCACATCCACTTTACCTGGTGCTCCAGCCAGTGAATAAAATATGCACCTATCATATCCAAAAGCAGTACCCCAACAATGATCTGAGCCCAGAGTGGCATTTCAATTAAATACAGTAGTCCAAATTGGTTTCCTGAGGCCCAGTTGGATGCTGCTAGCAGCACACCAGCAAGTCCAAAACCGATGATGGCCGTGCACATAGTGAAAAATAGATTCAATCCTGCATGGCGAACCTTCTGGTATTGAAAAGAAAATAATGGCAATACACCTTCAAGTATCCAGAAGAGAACAATCCCGCCAATAAGGATTCCCGCACGGAAAGTAGTCGGGATATTTTCAAAGAAGGCAATGAATGAATCCATAGTCACTTGAGTAATGTTGTTTCTCTAAAATTAAGAAGGCATAGAATATCAAGCAAACAAGTGTTATCTGATTGATCAACAGAAAATGAACCGTAGTGTTTTGAATCCAAAGGAACTTAAAACGAAAGGCCCTTTCGGGCCTTTTACTTGATACTATTTTGTAGAGCACTATTCACTCCTCAGTGATCTCACCGGATTACTGCGAGCAGCCCTCATCGTCTGATAGCTCATGGTCAGCCAGGCTACCACAATGGCCAATATACCTGAAATAATAAATGTGTTGGCACTCAGGTCCGTGCGGTAGGCAAAATCACTCAACCACTTGTCCATACCGAAATATGCCAATGGTGCTGCAATAACAAAAGCAATAAGTACCAACTTGAGAAACTCTTTCGAAAGCAAAGCCATAATACCAACTACAGATGCTCCCAGCACTTTTCTTATGCCGATTTCTTTGTTTCGCTGCTCAGCGGTAAAAGCCGCTAATCCAAACAGGCCTAAGCACGCAATAAGGATTGCCAAGGCTGCAAACACACCGAATATCTTACCGATTTGCTGTTCGGCTTCATAAATGCTATTGAATCTCTGATCCATGAAACTATATTGAAAGGGTTTGCCTGGTGCAAACTCATCCCACTTCGCACGGATGAAGTCGATGGTAGTGTTCAGGTCATTACCAGCCAATTTGAAACTGACATAACCACGTGACCTACCCAGATAAAGCACCATGGGATATATGGTCGCTCTCAACGATTCATAGTGGAAGTCCTCCACGACCCCAATGACCTTGTAAGGTTCTACGATTGTCTCCTGCTCATCTCCGCCATAAGTGCTTATGGTCTTTCCGATAGGATCGTCAAAACCAAACTCTTTTACTGCCGCTTCATTAAGAATGATAGCGGTTGAATCACTTTGCATGTCTCGCGAGAAGTCACGCCCCTCTATGATGTTCATACCTAAAGTAGATATGTAGTCATGATCAATGCGCCAGTTGCTAATGATATGTGTCTCATTTTGGGGATCCATGCCTTCAAAGAAGATGGTATTGTTAGAGTTGGTGCCTACCGGCAAATAACTTGTGATCGTACCACCTTTGACGTTAGTGCTTGCGGTTACTTCATTCTTAAATGATTCCAATTTATCACCCATCAGCCATGCATCAGTGATCATAAGTACCTGGTCTTTGTCATAGCCTAGTTTTTTGTTTTGGATGTACTCCAACTGATCGAAAACCACCGCAGTGCCAACGATCATGATGATCGATAAAGAGAATTGAAAGACAACCAATCCGCTTCTGATCATTCCGCTCTTCATGCCTAATGTGATCTTACCTTTTAGGGTCTCAGAAGGTCTAAACTTAGACAGGTAAAGTGCGGGATAGCTTCCTGCCAGCAGTCCTACCCCTATCATCAAAGCGAACATCAAACCAAGAAAGGCCGGTGATAGCAGATCATTGTAAACAAGCTCTTTGCCAGACAAATCATTGAACGAAGGTAGCAGTGCAAAGCAAACCCCGTATGCCAGCACAAAAGATACCAGACTCAAAACGAGCGCCTCTACTAAAAACTGCTTGACCAATAAATGTCGATACGCACCAAGCACCTTGCGGATGCCCACTTCTTTAGCCCTATTCGCCGAGCGGGCGGTAGAGAGGTTCATAAAGTTGATACATGCTATGAGCATGATAAAAAATGCAATGGCCGAAAAGAGATATACATAGTTGATATCTCCATTCGCATCCAGCTCTCCTAGCTTATCAGAAAAAAGGTGAATGTCACGGACCGGAAAAAGACTGTAGCCAGCCGCATTACCGGAACTGTAGAAGGTCTCCAGGTCCATCCCCATAAACTGTTCTACTTCAGGGCCTATATACTTTTCTACCAAAGCTGGAAACTTCGACTGTAGGCCAGTGGCACTTGCCCCTTCCTGCAGCTTCAGATAAGTCACAAAGTTGAAGCTCAACCACATGGTCATCCTGCTTTCCTCAAGTGATGCCATTGAGAGCAAAAAGTCAAAATGGAAATGAGTATTGCGAGGAATGTCTTCAAAGACCCCAGACACTACATACTTGTAGTCATTACCAAATACGAGTGTCTCCCCAACGGGATCGTTGTTACCATAATACTTCTTAGCAACAGAAGCGCTAATAGCTACTTTGTCAGGGCCCTTCAACATATCGGAAGGGTTTCCCTGGATCACAGGAAGTTTGAAGAAGCTAAAAAAATTAGAGTCTGCGAATACTACCCTCTTCTCTTTGAAGGTTTGCTCACTACCCAGCTTTTGAACCAGGTACTCACTCCTTTGTCTTATGCGTACAGCTTCGACTACCTCGGGATAGTCGTTGACCATGGCTTCTGCGGCCGGTACACTTGCCAGACAAGTATTAAAAGTATTGCCATTGATCGTACCTAGAAAATCGAGTCTGTAGATCTGGTCTACATCTGGATGATAGTTGTCATAACTGATTTCATCAGCCACATAAAGGAGGATCATCAAGAAGCAACTCACTCCGGCAGTGAGTCCCAGAATATTGATGAAAGAATAGAATTTGTGTTTGATCAGGTTGCGAACCGTGACATTGAAATAATTCTTGAACATGTTCCTTGAGTTTTCGAATCCAGGAGTTAGATGCAAAAACAAGTAGGTCGGTTGCAGAAATATTTGAAAAATTCTAGATCGACCTGATCACCTCTAAGGCCTGATCTATTTCCGACTCATTGTTGTAGATGTGCACACTGTGTCTCAGCAACTCTTCTCCTACTGACCTTGGCTGCAAGCGCTTCTCTTGCCAAAGCTTCTTTTGAAGGTCAGGCCCTGAAATACCCTCTACTGCATAGGTTGTTATTCCGGCACACATATCAGGGTAAACGGAACTATGAATAGACACTTTTTCCACTTCTTTTAAACCGGTCCTCAAGTAGTCTCCGAGTTCTTTTACCCGTAACAACCACCTAGTACCCCCTATGGTATTGTAAAAGTCTACCGCAGCATCCAGACCGACCAGCAATGATGGGTTACCCGTACCATACTGCTGCAGACGGAAGCCATGGTCCTCATAGTTCTCCCAATTGTAACTGGCTAGTGCGCACCAAACTTTTTCAACCTGATCAGCTTTGACATAGAGTATGCCATTACCACCTGGTGCCAGGAGCCATTTATGTAAGCTAGCGTAGTAGGCATCACAATCGATCTCTTTGACATCTACATCGATCTGTCCTACTGTTTGAGCACCGTCGAGTATGGTGAAGATACCACGCTTACGGGCCTCCGCACATATCTCTTTGACAGGCATCACTACACCGTACACAGATATCAAATGAGGTATAGCGATCACCCTTGTTTTCGAAGTGATTTGAGATAGCACCGCATCAATGACCTCTTGCGGATCATTGGCTGGTACTGGCATGACAGCCTGTTTGTATATCAGGCCCTTGCGCTTTGCCAGTTGCTTCCAGGCAGCATATCCACCACCATGTTCCTGGTCCGTATTGATGATTTCGTCACCTTCTTTCAGATCAAGACCGTTAGCTATGAAATTCATACCAAAGGTTGCATTTTGGGTCAATGAGATTTCTTTATAGTCTGCATTGATCAGTACACCCAGTTTTTGCCTAAGCTCCTTGTATTCAAAGTAACCAGACAGAAGTTGGGGTCCCTCTCCTTTGTAGTCGGTCTCTGCACCATGCACGGCATTGTAGCGCATGTCCTCAATGACCCTCTCTAATACATAGGACGGTTGAGGCCCCATCGTGCCATTGTTGAAGTAGGTCTGACCTTCCTTGAGGGGGAATTGCTTTCTTATGGTAGCCCAAAAAGTCTTATCATCTACAGTTGACCGCAGTTCATTTTCCAGATCATTAAGGTTAACTCTTGTTGGAGAAGCAATGGCATTTGTGAGAGGCAAGCTTGCTGCTCCAAGTGCACTTTTTCTTAAAAAATCTCTGCGATTGGTCATTTTCGGTTAAGGTTGATCAACAGGAAGTTAACCGTTTTCCAAAAAAAATCCCGCCTGAAGCGGGACTTTTCATTAACTACAGATTCAGTTCAGCTATTGAACATATTCGTCGATTTTTTCTACAAGCTCAGTAGACCTGGCTCTGATGGCCGCTGATGAAGTATTCATCAATCTCTCTGTATAGCGCAGAATATCCTCTTTTCTGGATATTGTTGATTTGAAGTTTGAGATATCTTCAATTCCCACGTCTGCACCTTTATCAGCTTGTGCAATCAATTTCTTGCCTTCCTTGATTTCCTTCTTCATAATAGGAATCATCTCATGAAGGACTTCTTTGACATGATGGAAGTTCCTTGTCTCAAGTGCGTTCATAAGATCAGCAGTCAGGTCCTCCATGTTTGCTTTACTACCGCCAGCACTCAGACCCAGAACCAGTGGCAATGTCAATAGTAAAAATAACTTCTTCATACTCTGATGTTGTTGGTGACAGTTCAAAAGTAGATAAAACGAGCATATAATACTATCTATCAGTTAGTTAGATACCCAATATTCAACTAATAGTTAGTATTTTAGTCTAAAACTGAGAATAATAGGATTTTTTATAAAGATCTCATTACCAAATAGTTATGCAGCACAGACTATTTTGCTAAAACTCCATTTCATCAGTTTGTCGAAGAAAAACAGAGCTTCATCGAAAACGGAGATTCAATGAATAATTCTATGGATTTCAAGACATTACAATTCAAGTATTGGACCATTTATCCAATATTCGGAACACGCTAAGTACGGTGGAGAATACCTGCTTTTAAAGGGTCCCCTATTCACATCTTGATGGAAAGCTTCATGGTAATAGAAATAGCAGACGTATTAGAAAAGAAACAGGAATTGGTTTTTGTGTGTAACTACAACTACAATGATGCAGTCGAATGCTTCATATTTCTGAGCCTATTTTTCAAAATATGATAAATAGCAGTAACTTCAAAACCCATTGAAGAACTAACAAAAGAATCAAAATGAAGAGATTTACCAGCCTTTTGCTTGCTGTATGCGCAGGACTATTTCTGACCGATTGTGGTTCAGAGAAAAAGAGTGACACGACGACCGAAGCACCTGCCGAGGAAAGCATCATCGAGAAAGTTGAGAGAGAATTCGAATATCCCATTCCCACTTCGTTTGAGGTAACCCAACTGATACAAGACGCTGATGCTGGCTTTGTTCTTGGAGTGACGAACGACGTGAACAACGCTGACAAATACATTACGGAATATAGTAAGGCACTTAACCTTGGCATCTATGGTACTGACTTGAGCTATGCGACTACTTACAATCGTCAGCAAGAGACTATGCAGTTCCTTCAAGCTTCAAGAAGTCTCGTTGATGATCTTAATATCACAGGAGCTTTTAGTACGGAAATGGCAGATCGGATTGAGGCCAACATCGAAAACAAGGACAGTCTGATCACTATAGTCACTGAATCGTTTTATAATACCTACAGCTACCTAAATGAAAATGGTCAGGACAAGCTTTCACTTTTAGTGATTACGGGTAGCGTCATTGAAGGACTTTATATTACTACCCAGCTTTTGGTTTCTTCCAGTTACGATGAAAACATCGTAAAGGCCTTTGCTGAGCAAAAAGAGACTGTTAAAAAGCTCGAGTTGCTGTTGGACCAGTTTTCTGATGACCCTAATATCAATCGTGTCTTACCTAAAATCAGGTACATCAGTCTATTCTATGATAGTGTAGGAGAAGCTGGCATGACGGAGGGACAGATGGATGACGTGTCCGCCAGTATTGAAGAAACGCGCAACGAAATAGTTGCAGGATAAATAAACTACTCCCGGCCAGACCGGGAGTTTCTTTTTATTACCCCTTTTGTGATATGAGTGAGTCTATCATCAATGCTCTTATGCACCTTTTCGCAATCATTGAGAGCGTAAAGGTAGATTCAGACATTGACTCGGGAGAGCTTATTGTAAAGCCATATCTCAATCGCAATCTTAATCCCTCCCTCACCTCAGAGTATCTCGACCTCTATTATGACTACTTAGACTTCTACAAAAGAAGCTATGAGCTATTGCCGACAGAGAGGGAAATGGAGATCGCTTCTGTCAACATTCTCCAGGTCTCTAAGATCTGTAATCAGCTCAACAAGGAGCTACTCCAACATGAGCGCATCTCAGCTTTCATCCAGCTGATGGAGTTGATCAACTCTGATGGTAAGGTCACCGAAAAGGAAGAAGAGTTCATTCTCCTGGTAGCAATGAATTTCAACATTCCACAAGATGAGGTGAAGAACATCAAGTCGTTCGTGCTCGATTCTGATGGAAAAGACATAGAAAAATCGAAAGCACTGCTGATTGACAATCGCATGACCGAGTGGCCGGAGGAGATGGCCTGGATGATGCGCAAAAAAAGCAAAAAGGTCGCGGGGACAACTGAGTTTAAGCACCTCTATGTCGACAAGCTTTTTGGTAATATCCTGGTACTACATATTGCCAGTATCAACTCCTTCGTATTTCGTTATCAAGGGCCACTCAACCTATATCTCGAAGGCAACAAGATCTATAAAAACAAGTCTTACAACCTCAATCCTGGTGCCATTATAAAAGGGCCCAATATCAAGCCGATATATGAAATTGATATTATCAAACAATTTCTCAATGTTGAGAAAAACAAGGGCATAGTTCTGTCAGGAGAGGACATTGAGTTTCATTTTAAGAACAGCAGTAACGGAATCCAGAAGTTTACGATCTCAGAGGAGTCCGGGCAGCTTGTCGGCATCATGGGAGGTAGTGGTACTGGCAAGAGTACCTTACTCAATCTGCTCAATGGACAAATAGAACCGGATGAAGGCAAAGTGCTTGTAAACGGATATAATATCCAGAGTGCCATTTCGCATGGTGTGGTTGGCTATGTACCTCAGGATGACTTACTGTTTGAAGAACTGACGGTCTACCAAAACCTCTACTACAATGCGAAGATCAGTTTCTCGGATTTTTCAGAGCACCTGCTCTCCAAAACAGTGGACAAAGTCCTGCATGACCTGGACCTCTATGAGATAAAGGACTTGAAAGTGGGTGACCCGCTTAATAAGTCTATCAGTGGAGGTCAACGCAAGCGACTTAATATAGGGCTTGAACTCATGCGCGAACCATCTCTGCTCTATGTAGACGAACCGACCTCTGGCCTGTCCTCTATGGACTCTGAGAAAGTGATGTGGTTGCTTAAAGATTTGTCGCGCAAGGGAAAGTTGGTTATAGTCATCATCCACCAACCTAGCTCCGCGATTTTTAAGCTTTTTGACAAGCTGCTGCTTCTCGACAAGGGTGGGTATCCAGTGTACAGTGGCAACCCTATTGATGCCGTCGTTTACTTCAAAACGATGAGCACACAGGTGAATGCCGCAGAGTCCGAATGTCCTAATTGTGGTAACGTCATACCCGAGCAGATACTCCAAATCATAGAGGCAAAGGAGATTGACGATCAAGGTCGGGCCACAAGCAAACGCAAGGTGGCTCCTAAAAAGTGGTACGATAAATATAAGGAGCACATTGAGCCTAACTTGCCTAAGGTCAAGTATGAGACGATCCTACCGGAAAACAACTTTCACATTCCGACCAAGTGGGGTCAGTTTAAGATCTTCAGTGAGCGTAACTTGCTGACAAAGCTTTCGAACAAGCAGTATATCCTGATCAATATTCTGGAGGCTCCCCTACTCGCTTTCATTCTGGGATACTTCAGCAAGTATGTCACTGAGCAAGGCTATGTCTTCGCGGATAACAAAAACCTCCCGGTTTACCTTTTCATGTCCATCGTGGTAGCCTTGTTTTTAGGCATGTCGATCAGCGCAGAAGAGATTTTCAAAGACCGTCGTATCCTTGCAAGAGAGTCATTTCTCAACTTGAGTCGGGTCAGCTATCTCAATTCCAAGATATCTTTCCTTTTCGTGCTAAGTGCAGTTCAAAGCTTATTATTTGTGCTGGTTGGCAATCTCATCCTTGAGATTGAGGGTACGATGATCTACTTCTGGGCTATCTTGTTTACCACTAGTTGTTTCGCCAATATGGTAGGACTCAATATCTCATCAGCGCTCAACTCCATCATCACCATCTACATACTCATACCTTTCATCTTGGTACCCCAACTACTGCTGGGAGGTGCTATGATCAAATTTGATGACCTACATAAATCTCTGACAAATAAGGTCAATGTGCCTCTTGTGGGTGACCTAATGGCATCAAGGTGGGCATATGAGGCATTAGCAGTTACACAGTTTAAGGAGAATGAATTCGAGAGGCTTTTTTTTGAGAGCGAAATGAAAGTAAGTCAGGCTTCTTTCTACAACTCTTTCCTAATTCCCAGGCTAGAGAGCGTTGCAACGAGGATTGAGGAAGAGGTAGACAGAAGTGGGAAACCAGGCAACATGGCCTATAGCCTAGACTTGATGCAAACAGAGTTAGAAAAATTCGAAGACTACTACGACAAGCCTTCTTTCCCTTTCATTCTGGATATGACCCCCGAAGGCTATACAGCTACTATTGGAACCAGATTAAAGTCTTACTTAGCTAACAGAAAGGAAGAGTTTCGAGCTGATTACAATAGTGCGGTTAGGGCAAAAGACAGCCTTTATCAGGTGCTGGTTAAGGAGTATGGCAGAGACGAACTCATACAAATGAAGGAAGATTCTAAGAACGAGTCTTTAGCAAGCCTAGTCCAAAACCGCGACGAATTCGAAAAAATCCAGGAAATAAAAGGACAACTCGTTCAAAAGAAAGATCCTATCTACAGTAGACCTCATTCTAACTTTGGCCGGGCGCATCTGTATGCTCCTTACAAAGTAGTTGCTGGTCTGGAAATAGACACTTTCTATTTCAACTTGTTTGTGTTATGGTGCATGACCGCTGTACTCTATTTCACGCTAGTAGATGACAGTCTCAAGAAGTTTTTGAAGAGCTTCAGCAGACCGGTCAAAAAGGAGAAAAAGGTCGCTAGCTAAAGATCTTCTCGAGTATCTTCCTGGTGATCAAGTAAGTGGGCTTAATGCCCTCAGAACCCAAACTTCCTGAAGCAAGTGTATTACCTGTCTCTAAGGGATTATCCGACGCATAATAGGCGTAGCGTACTTTGACATTGCGACGGATGCTCAGTCTGATTCTCGACGCAGATTGGATAGCTTTCTGGTAATGCGCTCCTTCCATTTCGAGCCCGACCGCTCTCCATGAGCTATCCAGAAAATGCATGAGCACATCCTTGTTTTGAAGCGATGTACCAAGCACGCTTATCATAGCTCCCTGGTAAACACCCAGCCCATGTCCTTCAAAATCCTCGTTCCTGAATTCGTTGTTGATTGGGTAGTTATCCGCTGTACCTTCAAAGACATGAGATGTCGGTATCATCAGATCTCCTTTGTCACCGATGAGTATGCCCGCTTTCCCCATGATAGAAACGGAGTATACATCCAGTTTGTAACGCTTGCCGTTCACATGATATACTTTGAGCAACTCATCCATGCACTCGTATGCCTGCTCACCGAAGGCATAGTCCATCACAATCAACACAGGAGCTTTACCTTCAGACCGTTTCAAGCCTGGCGCTACCCTTCCACCTGTCAACTTCGCGGTATCTATGATCTGTACTCCAATGTTGGTACCAGTGGTATCCTCAATACTGATCAAACCATGCTTCTTAGCATAAGGCGAAATCTTTTTTGCTCGTTTCTCATTCTTCTCAATACTAATCTCATGAGCCAAGGCCTCAATCTCTTCATAGCTCTCCAAACCCAAAGCATTGTAGCCATAGATAGTATTGATAAAACTGTGAAGGTTGGCACTTATAATATGTAACGGTCGATGGATAAGCCCTTCCTTGAGCAACACTTCTTTGATGTTATCTGCCCATTGCTCTCCATAAATGTGGTGCCCAATACGTTCCCTTAGCTTAGCGGAAAAGCGTATCTCACGATCAACCTGATCACGTGACTCCTTGATAGCCTGCTCTCCAAGACCGTAGACGATTCTGAAAATACTATGATTGTCTGGGTTGTTTGCAAACTTGGCGCATGCTTGCCGTGTCTCATCAAAAGTTCTTCCCAGAATATTACTCAAATAGGTAAATGCAGATTCTATATTGAACGACTCACCATTCTTCTCAAGCTCGATAATCCTGCCGAGCATCTTCCAATCATGTGTTTTTCGACCTTTGTGATCAAGGCTGTTGTTCTTGATCTTCTCCGCCTCTATGTACATGAAGGTAAGGTGGGTCATGATGTCATAGATATCACTGCGCCCACGTGTCATCTCAATGAACATTTGCTGATCATCCACCCGATAGCAGTTACGCCTACGCTTAGGTGGACTCAGTATCTCGAATCCAGACTTTTCGAATCCTTCTCTTGAAATGAGGTTGATGATCCTGCATTCTTCTATTCCCTTTGGTAAACGGTCAATGACATAAAGCAGCCCGTCTAATTCGACCTTTTCAGGATCGGTCATCAAGCCATAAATCTCAGGACTCAACTGGCACAGAGCCTGTATCAAGGACTCTCCAGACACGCCCAGAGGCTTATAGTTGCCACGAACAAACAAATGTCGCATGGTGATGTACAATCTCTCTATTGCTGCTCTTGACTCTTGTGCCCTGGTTCTTGCGCTCATACTGATTAAAATTCCGCAAAATAAGCTTAAAAGACCTGTAACAAAAAAGACTCTTATCATTAAACTATAGTGATTATAATATAATAACATCTATTTAATATCACAATAACTATAGAATTCAAAAGGATTCACTATTCACGCGGAACTCAATAGTTCGTTAAAATCATAAATCACTCCATAAAACCTACTAGTTGATCAAAAATCAATTACACGCTATGTTTCTTTTGAAAAACCACGACCTAAAACAAAAATATTTTTATATAATCATTTTTATTTTATAACTTTAATATAACAAATGTTATATACTATGAAACACTTTCTTTCACTCCTAGTACTACGCATCACAATTGCATGCTTAGTGTTTACTGTGACAAACTCATCGCTCGCCCATGGTTCATACTACTCATCATACCTTAGGAACACCAACCATGACTTAGAATATGATCACTTAGAAGCCAATCCAAGTGACAGGCTCAGAAATAAACTCAATGGAGATTTAGTCTCGATTAAGAATGAATATTCAGGCAACCTAAGAGAGACTGATGCTATCAACAATGCCCTATCTTCAAGTTTGCTTCCATTCGTTACTACTTGGCAAACTACAGTAGCCAGCGAGAGTATAACTATCCCAACCACTGGTTCAGGATACAACTATACTATTGATTGGGGAGATGGAACTATTGACACTGGCGTGACTGGCGATGCTTCTCATACATATACATTAGCAGGTACGCACACCGTTTCTATTTCGGGCGACTTCCCTAGAATTTATTTTAATAATTACGGAGATAAAGACAAAATCCTAACTGTCAGTCAATGGGGTGACATAGAATGGAAGAACATGCAAAGAGCTTTTTGGGGGGCATCAAATTTACAAATCAACGCAACAGATGCTCCTGATCTCAGTCAGGTGATAGATATGTCTCACATGTTCACGGAAGCCTCTGCGCTAAATCAGCCAATAGGACATTGGGATGTCAGTAATGTGGAGTTAATGTCCAATTTGTTCAGTGGTGCAACCGCTTTTAACCAAGATATCGGGGGTTGGGATGTATCCAACATCACGAATATGACCGGTATGTTTCGAGATGCGGCTCTATTTAATCAGAACATAGGAAACTGGAATGTAGACAGTGTGCTAAGTATGACCGCCATGTTCAACGGTGCACATGCCTTCAATCAAAACATAGGAAATTGGAATGTAAGCAGTGTAACTAGTATGAGAGGAATGTTTTCCCGTGCTCACGCTTTTGATCAGGACATAGGTAATTGGGATGTGAGCAAAGTAACCGACATGAACACGATGTTTCATGATGCAGATTCATTCAATCAAGATATTAGTAATTGGGACGTAAGTAGTGTAACTGACATGTTTGGGATGTTTGCTTTTGCAGCTGTGTTTAATCAGGATATCGGGAGTTGGGATGTGCGTAGTGTTACTAATATGGGATACATGTTTTCATATGCATCTGCTTTCGATCAGGACATTGGGAGCTGGGATGTAAGCAGTGTTACAGAAATGAAATACATGTTTTACAATGCCGTTTCTTTCAATCAGGATATCAGGAGTTGGAACGTCAGCAGTGTTACTAATATGGAATTGATGTTTTACAATGCAGATTCATTCGATCAGAGTATTGGGAGCTGGGATGTAAGTAATGTTAATGACATGCACGCTATGTTGCCTCTTTCAGGCATGTCCACGGCAAACTATGATAGCACATTAATAGGATGGTCAGAACTACCTAGCTTGCAAGACAGTGTTAGGTTCGGAGCTGATGATCTTAAGTACTGCGTTGGAAATATTGCACGTCAGTTAATCATCGACACTTATGGTTGGACCATTATAGATGCTGGCGAAAGTCTCGATTGTTTCATACCTTTTGTTACAACTTGGCAGACGACTTCTCCGAACGAAAGTATCACTGTCCCGACCACAGGAACTGGATACAACTACACCGTGGATTGGGGGGATGGAACGGTAGATACTGTCACAACGGGAAGTGCCATACACAGTTATACCATTCCAGGAATCCATACAGTGGCAATATCTGGAGATTTTCCAAGGATCTATTTCAATAATACCGGGGATAAAGACAATATTCTTTCCGTTGAGAGATGGGGTGACATAGCATGGCAAAATATGGCCAATGCGTTTATGGGGGCAACCAATCTTCAAATCAATGCTCTTGATGTTCCAGATTTAAGTCAGGTTTTAGACATGTCATTTATGTTTGCCGGAGCAATTTCATTGAATCAGAATATTGGTAGTTGGAATGTAAGTACGGTAACAAATATGTTAGGCATGTTCTCAGGTGCATATTCGTTCAACCAAGATATTGGCAATTGGGATGTCAGTTCAGTGACTAATATGCAAAACATGTTCTCTGGAGCAAGTTCTTTTAATCAAAATATATCTGGCTGGAACGTAGGCTCAGCAACAAATATGAACTCCATGTTTTTTGGGGCTAGTTCTTTTAATCAAAATATAGCCACTTGGGACGTAAGTAGTGTTACTGATATGAGCTATATGTTTAGTTTAGCGTCGGCATTCAATCAAGATATTGGTGTTTGGGATGTAAGTGCCACAACCAATATGATCGGTATATTCTCACTAGCCAGTTCTTTCAATCAAAATATCGGTGATTGGCAAGTACATAACGTTCAATACATGGCCTTTATGTTTTTTAATGCGCCTCAATTTGATCAAAATTTAGGCGGTTGGGATGTGCGTAATGTGAGAAACATGAATGATATGTTCTCCAACTCAGGCCTTTCTACAGAAAACTATGATGCTCTACTTATAGGATGGGGAGCTCTTTCGGGTTTACAAAACCATATCACATTGGGTGTATCAGGAGTTAGTTACTGTTTTGGAGCCAACGCTCGTCAGAGTATCATTGACACACATAGTTGGACAATTCAAGATGCTGGAGAAGGCGCAGGTTGCCCTAAACCTTTTATCACTACTTGGCAAACCACATCAGTAAACGAAAGCATAACGATACCAACCTCAGGTAGTGGATACAATTTCTCTATAAATTGGGGGGACGGGACTATTGAAACCGGGCTTATGGGCAATGCTACTCACATTTACTCGACAGCTGGGACACATACCATACAAATCACAGATTCCTTTCCTAGGATTTATTTCAATGATTCAGGAGACAAAGATAAAATTATGTCTGTTGAACAATGGGGTGATATATCATGGCAGAGTATGAATAACGCATTTTCCGGAACATCCAATTTAGAAATCAATGCTTTGGATGTACCAAACCTTAGTCAAGTGACAGATATGACTTCAATGTTTCGAAATGCAGTAGCATTTAATACGGATCTAGGCAGTTGGGATGTAAGTAACATAACTGATATGAGTGACTTGCTCTCCTATTCAGGTTTGTCTTCAGAAAACTACGATGCAACGCTAATAGGATGGTTACATCTTTCAAATCCACAAAACAATGTCTCTTTAGGTGCATCAGGCCTTACCTACTGTGTTGGAGCCATTGCTCGCCAGCGAATTATCGATGAACACAACTGGAATATTATAGATAATGGTGAGGACATTAATTGTATAACACCCTTCATCACAACTTGGCGTACCACCTCGAACGGCGAAACAATCAACATTCCTATTTCAAGTGGTGGAAATGACTACATCATTGACTGGGGGGATGGTAGCCTAGACAAAGGATCAACAAGCTCACCTGCTCATAGTTACAGCCAGGCAGGTACCCATACTGTTTCTATCTCAGGCAACTTGCGCGGGATTTTTATCGACTATAAAAGTGATAAGGACAAAATTATGTCTGTAGAGCAATGGGGAGATATACCGTGGAAAAGTATGTATGGAGCATTTGCTGGAGCATCCAATTTGCAAATCACCGCAACCGACATCCCTGACCTGAGTCAGGTTAGTAACATGTCCTCCGCGTTTAGCAATATAAGTGCTATAAACAGTGATATTAGTGTTTGGGATGTAAGTAGTGTAACTAATATGAGGTCTATGTTCAGCGGAATACCCTCCATTAACCATAACATAAGGAATTGGGACGTAAGTAGCGTAACCGATATGTCTTTTATGTTCGCTGGAGCTCTATCTTTCGATCAGAATATTGGAGATTGGGATGTCTCTGGCGTGACAGATATGAGCTCTATGTTTTGGCTTTCAGGAATGTCCACAACAAACTATGACAGCATATTGATAGGCTGGTCCCAATTACCCAGCTTACAAACCAATGTGCAACTAGGTGCAGTTGGAGTTACTTATTGCGAAGCGGACAGTGCACGTCAGTATTTGATTGACACATACAGCTGGACTATTACAGATGATGGTCAGGATATCGGATGCTCCGGAGCTTCGTCTAGGCTATTAAGTCAAGAATTGGTCGACAAAGAAATGAACAGTGAATCGACTTATGACTTAAATTCTGCTATCAAAATATTTCCTAACCCTACATCGGATCAGATTGAAATCACAAGTAGAGAAATGTACGAATTGAATATTCTATCTCTTGACGGAAAACAAATGCACCGGGCTATACTAGATCAGGATAGCTATCAGCTTGATTTATCAAGCTACAAAACCGGCATTTATATCCTCGAACTCATAAACAACAAAGGTGTTATGAGAAAAAGGATTATCAAACGTTAGTGGATTTTACAAAAATCTATTGTTTAAAAAACATGGCTATGCCTGAAACCAGTTCGGGACTCGGGCATGGCCATTAAGATAACGACCTACCTTACCTTTACCCACACCTCATCGATGAGCAGATCTTCTCTCGGTTTTTCTTCCTTGTTGATATTGATGCGATTGACATAACCCATATGATTCCATCGTCCACTATCCATCGAATAGGTAAATTCTATGTCTGACCCTACGGTTCCGGAACCAGACGGGTACATCATTTGTACATTTTCGACATAGCTCTCTTCAGACAAGGTGTAAGTGCCACCTCCCGCTGCAAAAACCTCATCACCATCCCCATTGTATTGTATCCAAACAAAATGAGTTGGGGTCAGTAGCTTAATGTATTTGATAAAATCAGGATACTCCAGGGCTGTAGGTCTATCTCCTTCCCGATAGGTAACTAGATTCCAAGACCCATTCACACCCGGTTGGTATCCGTTAGAAACTTCCGAAACACGTTCCCAGATCTCTTCGATTTTCGAAGAATCAGCTAGCACTAATTCACCGCTTGTCTCATCAATTTCCATGATTTTGGCATATCCGGTATGATACCATTTACCTTCTTTCATCTCTACCGTAAATGGGATCGCCTGCCCTAGTTCATTAGAACCGGGTGGCATGAAAAACTCAATGTTTTCGGTGTAAATAGCATTGGCATATGCATAAGTGCCTCCCCCTATACCTGTGAGCTTATCTTCATCATTATTATAGCTATACCAGGTAAAGTGCGTCGGTGTAATATGCTTTTGATAGACTACTTGGTCCGGGTAAGAGGACCATTTACTACTATCGGCATTCATGTATGACACTAACTGCCAACTTCCCAAAATAGGATTGTCCTCAGTCTGTGTCTCTTCTGCCACAGGAGTTTGTTCGGTCTTTTGCTCGGAAGAACACGATGTACTGATCATGCCTACCGCAATCGGTAGAATCAAAAGATATTTCATAGCCATTCGTTGTTTGGTACCCTATACCAAATAAATTACTAATAAATATCCTCAAATCAAATTAATCATTGGTATAACTCTCTCAACACCAACCTATTATGAATTCTATGCGACCTTAGATCCACTCAACTTCAATACGATCAACCTCAACAATAATAGCCATGGCAGTCCGTGGAGCATGAGGTCAAAGTAATCCATGAGTCTCATTCCTTCAGCTCCACCAGCAAGCCATCTGAGCTTACCAACAATGTGAGGTTCAGGAAAAAATGGAGCAAGTCCTAGGGTAAAAGCCAGCAGTATAACCGGAAACCAACGGTTAAGCATGTGTCGCTTCCTTGATAAACCTGGAAACTGTATTGATCAATTGGGGCTTTTGCATCACTCCAGCGTGCCGCCAAAGTATTTTGCCATTTTGAAACAGCATAAGTGTCGGAATGCTGCGAATGCCATATTTATTAGCCGCCTTTCGGTTCTTATCGACATCTACTTTTATCACATTCATTTTATCCGCCATTTCGGTAGATACTTCCTTCAGCACAGGAGCCATCATGTGACAAGGTCCACACCAGTCGGCATAGAAGTCAACCAGTACTGGCTTGGAGCTATTGATTATTTCACTAAAGTTCATTTTGATTCAATTTACAAACATGAACATATAAACATATATTCATCAAGAGAGTTCCCTAGTGCATCCGATCTGCTCGAGGTACAAGCTCTCGCATGATTTGGGCCTCCGTATCCAAAAGTTCTGACCATCGCTCCCTTACATAATTCTTAGGCATATATTCTTCAGCAAGCTCTATAAAGTTGTGATAGTGGCCAGCTTCGGAAATCATAAGTTCATAATAGAACTTACTTAATCCTTCATCTTCAATGTGCTTGGATAGCAGTTTGAACCTTTCGCAGCTGCGTGCCTCGATCAGCGCATTGACCAGTAGCTTCTCAACCAATTGTCGTTCGCGGCTTCCACCCTTCTTCATCTGGGCATTTAGGGCGATCACATATTCGTCTTTTCTCTGCTTGCCAAGGCTGTACCCTCGGTTATGCAGTTCTTCGATCACACGTTCGAAGTGGCTCCATTCTTCGGCTACTACAGGTGTCAATACGTCCAGCACCTTCTGTTTGTCCGGATAGCTTACAATGAGCGAAATGCAACTGGAAGCCGCCTTTTGTTCGCAGTAGGCATGATCAACAAGTATATCTTCAATACTTTTTTCGGCAATGTTCGCCCACCTTGGATCAGTAGGAAGCTTTAGTCCTAGCGTCGTTTTTTGTTCCATATCAATCGAAAAATAACCATCTCACACCCAGGTCAAACACACGTTGCTGGCCAGGGTAAAACGGTGTGATTTGATACCCATCATTACCATTCCCTTGATTGATGTGCGTCATTTTAACAAAAATCCGCACCTTATCAACCCTTAGATTGAAAAACAGATCAGCGGCCAGGTAATCCTCCAGCAGATAATCATCTTGTAGAAAGAATTGCTGCGTGATTGGATCATAATCATTCGCGAAATAGGCACTTCGTTGATAGAAGTTGATACCTACTTGCACAGGCATAAAATTGTTAAACCATTTACCTTCATAATAGAGTTTCCCATTTAAGAATAACTCCGGCACACGATAGAGTGATTTTGCTCCCCCTCCTACTAACGTATATCTGGCATCTACTACAAAATGAAGGGTATTGTTGAAATGGAGGCTCAGGTCGGCACCATAGGTAGAAATGAGCAATCCATCGTTTGTCTGGGCAGGCCTCCGATCATATCCGAAATAGACATAGTTGTCTATGGTGGAGAGAGATACCTTAGGTTGGATAGCTCCAAACTGGAAATTGAGCTTTAACCTACCGTTGATTTGATTAGCAAAAGTGGATTGAAAATCATTGTGCCATTCGTAGTGATTGCCGAAGTAGTCAGATTGCAGAAACGTAGGTTCATAGAGGCTACTTCGATAAGATACTTCAAACAACGGGTTGTTGAGCACTCCACTAAACTTGTAGTTTCCTCCTTGCAAAAACTCAAAATGACCATCAAGATTGTTTCGCTCATTCAGATCAAACCTGAGTCTTGCGCCACCATAATTTTCTGCAACCGGCCCGCCTTGGGGCCTGTAAAACCGATAGTTAAAAGCAATATCTCGACGCTTCACATATAGGTTATAGAAGAACTTGGAGATGTTCCCTTTTATTCCAATCTCATTTTTCAGCTCACGGTATTCGGACTTTTCTTGTGTAGAGTCTTCTGCAATTAAAAATACCTCATAGTAGTCAGGACTATCGGAAAGCAGAAAATCGGTAAACTCATTAGTTTGACGCTTATACAACGTCTCCCAGTAAAACTCCATAAACTCCGATCTCTTGTATTCCTGGTACTGATGCAACTGCAACCTTAGATCAGAGTTTTGAGCATTGTAAAGTTTGATAATGGCATCTTCATATTGAAACAGTGCATTTCGCGTAGTATCCTCTCCTACCTCCACACCTCCTGTTTCAACAACACTATGATCAAACCGCATCAAATTCACTATGAAGGTATACTTGTTGTCCTTTGAGTGATAGTAGCTGAAAAAATCCATTGTATTGCTCAGAGCATTGCGATCACCTTCATTCTGGAGTGGCCCGATTTGCTTATCAGAGGTCAGTTGCTGTATTCCAAATCCTACATTCCAATGAGGTCTGACATTTCTTGCAAAATCAAAATCGACTAAAGACCTGCCTATTCCGCCAAGTCCGGCGTACAGATCAATAAACGGCGATTTAGTATCGTAATACCTAAAATCCTCAGGGTTTTTGACGTAAGGATCATAAGCATTGTAACCAGGTTGCAGACCAATCGACTCAGGTAGCTCGTAGAAAGTCGACCAAAGTGCAGTACCATCGTTACCCAGGTCTTGGTAAGTCTGGCCTGATCGGTCGCGCAATGTGAAGCGTTCCAGGTCGGTAAGTATGGTATCAATGGTCTGAAATTTTAGCTGATTATACTTGATATTGGTGAGATAAGTATACTCTGTAGTCGTAGGCCCATAGACGAGCGTTGTACTATCATCAAGTATGCCAGAGCCCCTTCTGCTTTGTCTGGTGCCATTCTGATCGTTCTGTTCGGTAGATCCTGGACGCTGCTGCCGATCTCTTTGCCCTGGCTGACGATCCGGATTTTGTGCTACCGCAAAATGACTTACCAAGAGGTAAACCAGGAACAGGAAAATATGGGAGGCTTTTAGCACGCGCAAAAATAACAATTCAATCAAAGCGAGAGATTGTTTTCTCAAGTTGATCAATGAACTCATCTTCACCGACTAGGAACTTTACCTCAATGGGCACAAATGCACAAGAGTGGTCCTTCAGCTCATTTTCAAAAGCACTCAACTTTACGGCATCTTTTTCTGTAGTGACAAGCATCGTATCATCGTCTCTCGACAGATGTTTAACAATACTCTTGATATCGGCAGATGAATAATTATGATGGTCTTGAAAATCAAAGTGCTTTGATATTATCAATTGATCCTTTAGATGGGCTGTTAAAGAGTCCGCGCTAGCGATACCAGTAACCAAAACGGCTTTACTTCTTCTCTCCACCTGATGTTCACCTATCAAAGGTTGCCAGCGTCCATAATTCACAGTAGTGAAGTAAACGGGTGCGGTATTGGTGTATTGTGAAATACCTTTCTTCAATGATTTGATATCATGCTCATGAAGGCCTTCGGGGCATTTGGTTACGATAATAACATCTGCGCGTTTGGCCCCCTCACGTGACTCTCTGAGTAAGCCGGCAGGAAGTATAAAATCCTCATAAAAGGGCCGGCCAAACTCCGTAAGAACAATATTCATTTCAGGGCGTACCCTTCGGTGTTGAAATGCATCATCCAGGACAATACAGTCCGTCTTAGGCTTGTCATAGAGCAATTGAGGAATAGCCAAAGACCTATCTTCAGCTACTACCACAACTACTTTATCCAGCCATTTACGGTAGTACTGAAATGGTTCGTCTCCGATAGATCTTGCAGTAGACTGCTCATCAGCCAGCACATAGCCGCGTGATTTTCTTTTATAACCTCGGCTTACAATCGCTGGCTTAGAGCCTAGTTCTAAAAGTGCATTTGTAATGTATTCGACCATAGGTGTTTTGCCGGTCCCTCCCACCTTGAGGTTGCCAACGGATATCACGGGTAGTGTATAGCCAAATGACCTCAACCATCCTTTATCATAAGCCGTGTTGCGTAGTGCGGTAACCAAATGGTAGATTGCGGCAAAAGGTCTGAGCAAAATGCTTTGAACAACTCTCATTGGGCGCCAAAAATCCATATAATCCTCCATCAAACATATAGCTCAGGCAGATTTTATAAGATAGTGAGCCGTTACAAGTATTTTTAGCCTTTAATTTAGTATCAAATATGAAAATCGGTGACGTACTGAAGGTATTGGAAGAATGGGCTCCTCCACAATACCAAGAGAAATATGATAACGCAGGGCTGATCACAGGCCAAAGATCATGGTCCCTGACAGGTGTGGTGATCTCGCTCGATTGCATTGAGTCGGTCGTGGAGGAGGCATTGACGAAAGGAGCTAACTTGATCATAGCTCATCATCCTATAGTTTTCAGTGGATTAAAGCGGTTGACAGGAGACAACTACGTCCAACGCACTATTATTAAAGCAATCAAAAACGATATCGCTATATATGCTATACACACCAATCTCGATAATATCCATACAGGCGTGAATGCTATGATTTGCGATAGGCTTGGCCTTAGCAATACCAGAATACTATCACCGAAAACAGGAGTACTGTCAAAGCTTGTGAGTTTTGTACCTCAGGTCCAAAAGCAAGAGGTACTGAACGCCCTTTATGCTGCTGGAGTCGGTCAGGTAGGCAACTACGATCATTGTAGCTTCTCAGTTGATGGAACCGGCACATTCAGACCGAATGAGCTCTCTAATCCACACATTGGTGAGCATAATGTAGATGAGACCGTGAATGAAGCGAGACTGGAAGTGATTTTCCCATCACATATTCATGGTAATGTAGTGAACGCCTTACGGAATGCTCATCCCTATGAAGAGGCAGCTTACTACGTCACAACTCTAGAAAACAGCAATCAAGAAGTAGGCTCTGGCATGATCGGTGAATTAGATGACCCAATGTCCCCAGAAGTCTTCTTGGACTACCTAAAAGACAAAATGAAGCTAAATTGTATTAGACATACGAGATTTCATACCGATAAGGTCAAGAAAGTAGCAGTATGTGGGGGTGCTGGAGGCTTTCTTCTAGGAAAGGCCATCGGCAGCAGAGCGGACATATTTATCACTGCGGATTATAAGTATCATGAGTTCTTCGATGCAGATGACAAAATCATCATCGCTGATGTAGGACACTATGAAAGCGAGCAGTTTACAAAAGATCACATCCAGGCGTATCTCAAGGAAAAATTCGCTAATATTGCACTCCATTTGTCAGAGGTGGACACAAACCCCATTAAATACTATTAAAACACATATGGAAAGTACCATAGCGCAAAAATTAGAAGGGTTAACAACTCTTCAGAGTATCGATATCGAACTTGATGAAATAAAGAAAATACGTGGTGCACTTCCTGATGAAGTGATGGATCTTGAAGACGAGATCGTAGGTTATGAAACCAGGGTGGAAAAGCACAACAATGAGTTGGCCGAGCTCGAAGAAGGCATCAACGCCAATAGAACAGCAATAAAAGATGCTGAAAAGCTGATACAGAAGTACGAAGAGCAGCAGATGAATGTTCGCAACAACCGAGAATATGACGCTATCACTAAAGAAATAGAGCTCCAGCAGTTAGAGATCCAAATCCTCGAAAAGAGGATCAAGGAAAATCACGCCAAGATTGATACTAAAAAAGAAGAAATCGGTGGCACGATTGAAACGCTCGAAGAAAGAAAGAAAGACCTTGATAGCAAAAAGGACGAACTGGAACTGATAACAGCCGAGAGTAAGGATGATGAGGCAGGATTGCTTAAGAAAAGGGAAAAAGCTTCTAAAAACATAGAAGAGCGTCTACTCAAGTCTTACAACAAGATCAGAAATAACGCTAAAAATGGCTTAGCTGTAGTTCCTGTTAAGAGAGGTGCTTGCGGTGGATGCTTCAATATCGTACCTCCTCAAAAGCAAGCAGAAATCAGGGAGAAGAAAAAACTAATTGTGTGTGAGCACTGTGGAAGGATTCTTGCCGACGTAGAAGATGAAATCGTGGTTGAGGAAAAGAAGCCTACCAAAAGAAGAACGACTAAGAAAGCTTCATAACCCCACTGGCATGTGTGGTTCAAAAATAAATAAGGTGTGCTTAACAGCATGCCTTTTTTTGTGCCTGTCATTTATAGGACGCACACAGAGTATTGTTTTTCCTGATCAACTCGCAGCGGCTTACCATATAGCACTACACTACCAGTTTCAAGAATGGCCAGTGGTCGACCCTGATACCATTGAGATATCTCACCTACCCTATGTCATTTACATCAACAGCCTGGCAGCAACACTTAGTCGGGTCATTACTGCAAAGGATCCTGCCAGTGATCACAGAGATCAATGGGAAAGACTTCTTAATGATCTTGATAGAAAAGATAAGGCGGTAAGTTTTGTAAGAGCCGAAACAGCCTTTCATCAAAGTCTGGTACACTTTATGAATAGAGATGCATTTAGATCCTTCATGCAGTTTAGAGTGGCTTATCGAAGGTCTGAAGATAAAGAGAACTTCGGGTCTCCGAAAGTGTCAGCGACACTCAAAATAGCACTCGGCAGTATCCCTGAAAACTACCAATGGATTTTCCGACTTCTCGGATATGAAGGTGATCCAGTCCTAGGCATGCAAGAATTAGATCAGCAAATAGCAGCTAAAAATGACCTCTCCTTGGAATGCCAACTAGTCAAGCTGATGTTTCAGCAATACCTCTTCGACGAAAGTACTTTCGGAGATTGGCTGGGCCTGAGGGCTGAATACGCCGACAGTCCTATGATCCAATTCTTGTTTAATACAATTGCTTTGAAGAACCACCAAAGCCAATATGTTATCGACTTACAGTTGGACTCGCATATTGATCAGGTCTATGGACAGTTGGGAGAAGCTTACCTCAACAAGTTAGAATACGACTCTGCACTTTACTACTTCGATGAATATGAAGGCAATCTTATGGCAAACTCCACAGCCGAAATACTGCACAAAATTTGGCTTTGCCATACGCTCAAGGGTGATGAAAGAAAAGCATCTGAATACAAAGAAAAACTACTCAACATAGGAAGCAGTATTACTGAGGCAGATGCCAACGCTTTAGACCATTTATCCATCGAAGCACCGATAGCCAGAGAACTGATGAAAGTGAGGCTTACCACTGATGGGGGCTACTACGATATCTCAAAACAACTGCTTGAGCGGCTGGATACATCAGCTACCATGAGTGATAAAACCAGCATAGAGCTACTATATAGAAGAGCAAGGCTCATGCACCTTAATGGGAATGCCGAAGCTGCCATTCCTATTTACAAGCAGGTACTGAGTAAGTCGCCAGAATCAGGATGGTACTTTGCCCCAAATACAGCCTACCTCCTCGGTCGTATCTATCAGGATAAAAGCGAGTTTGAAGAAGCCTTAAGATACTTTAATGAGGTGGGCAACTATCGCAACTACCCTTACAAGAGTAGTCTCAACAATAAAGCAGATTTGTACACCCGACTAATCGAATCTTCAATTACTTCTAATTAATCCCTATCAAATGAGAGGTTTCATTAGCCCAATCAACCGAAAACATACTTCCCGTATGAGTCAGTTTATAAAGACCAAGATTAGTGTGTTCAAACATGTCCATTTTATCAAGCGGATAGCCCAACAACCAGCAAATCAAAATCCTCATCGCTCTGCCGTGCATACAAATAAGTATGTTTTCAAAGCCATCTGACATGATCTTCTCCATAGCCAGCTTTTGACGGGCCATAACTTCATTTGGAGACTCTCCTCCATCAATGCATACATCAAGGTCACCACTATTCCAGGCATTGGTGATCCTGAGATATTCACCGTGCGCTTCTGCTGAGAATGATGCACCCTCCTTATTGCCCCAGTTGATTTCGTCGAGACCTGATAACGCCTCGTAGGAAAGCCCTTTATCTAAGAAGCTCTGGATAGATTGTTGAGTACGCACTAGCGTGGAGACGTATGCTTTCTTAAAGGGGTAGCCCTTGTACGCATTATAAAAAGCCAGTGCTTGTTGCTGGCCTTTTTCATTGATTGGAGCATCAATTCCACTTCCCTGGACCATCCGTTTGCGGTTGTACTCCGTTTCGCCGTGCCGTACAATATATAACTTTTTGTAAGTCAATCTTTTTTATGTTGGTTTGTGACCGGCGGCAAAATTATACCATTTTAGATACTGACTATGGCAGACCAACCGATTTCCACAGAAGCATTTAATACCCTTAGCAAAAACACTCTTGTAGAGCATCTGGGCATTGAATTTGTCGAGATCAGCAAACAATCATTGAAGGCCACAATGCCTGTCGATCACCGCACTGTTCAGCCATATGGTATCTTACATGGCGGTGCTTCTGTAGCTCTGGCGGAAACATTAGGTAGTATAGGTGCGGCTATGCATACCGACTCAAAGACACAGCTCTGCGTTGGCTTAGAAATCAATGCCAACCATGTGAAGTCCGTAAAATCAGGAAACACCGTAACCGGAGAGGCCTCACCCATTCACATTGGCAAAAAAACGCATATTTGGGAAATACGGATAACAAATCAGGATCAACAACTCGTTTGTATTAGCAGAATAACGATAGCCATCCTCGATAAGAAATAATGTCGGTTAATTACGAGCAAGCACGTTTGGATCTGGTACAGCATGTTGATTTACACAACATGCTCACTCAAGCAAGTCATCAAGGTTTGGCATTCGCCTGTTGGCGATTGCCAAATGAGAGCACCACTCATGTCATTATCGACACAGGAGGCCAGCTGCAAAAGGGCAAGCGATCACTTGAATCATCGTCTCCAGGTTTCCTGGTGAGTCCATTTGCGAGTGAAGCGCGCTCAGAAGAGGTGTTCATGAATGCTGACATACACATTACCTCAACTGGCGACACCAAAACATTCGATGTAACACTCGATCCCAAACGAAGTACCACGGCCAATGAATGGATAGGTCAACTCCAACAGAACAAAGATCAAAACTACTTCAAACTCGACCAGAGTCCAGTAAAAACCACTGATGACAATAAGGCATCCTTCATACATTTTGTTGAGGACTGCATTGAGGCCATCCAAAATGAACAGTTCAAAAAAATAGTTCCCTCCCGCTACAAAGACCAGACCCTCGACCAGTCGCTAGATCCGCTGGCACAATTCAAATTGATATGTGATAGATATCCATCTTCATTTGCCTCGTTCATTGCCCTACCAGGAATAGGTACATGGTTGGGAGCATCGCCAGAGGTGCTGGTACAAATGCATGGCAATATTTTTAAGACAATGGCATTAGCCGGCACTCAAAGAGTCAATCCCGATCAGGACCTGAGAGAGGTGGCCTGGACACAAAAAGAAATAGAGGAGCAAGCCATGGTTAGTCGCTACATCATCAACTGCTTCAAAAAAATACGGTTGAGAGAGTTTGAGGAGAATGGTCCCAAGACAATCAAGGCTGCTAACCTAATACATCTCCTCACTGAGTATGAGGTGAACATGGCAGCTGTCAACTTTCCTCAACTCGGATCTGTGATGGCAGAACTCCTTCACCCTACATCAGCAGTCTGTGGGATGCCTTTGGTACCAGCCATGGACTTCCTCAGGGCCCATGAACAGCACGACCGAGAGTTGTACAGTGGCTATCTCGGGCCGGTGAATATACAAGATGCTACACATCTCTTTGTCAACCTCAGATGTATGCGCATATTCGACCGATCTGTGAGGGCATTTGTTGGTGCTGGTGTCACAGAGGGCTCCCAACCGGAAAAAGAATGGCTAGAGACCGAGTATAAATCTCAAACGATGCTAGATTTGATCACGGGCTAAGTTCCTAAAATCAATGTTGAGCCAGGCACTCTATGACATACCACAGCTGTTGCATTTGCTCGGTTTGACAGATGTAATCATCTCCCCCGGCTCTAGGTCAGCTCCCTTGACCATTGCATTTAGTAGGCATTCAGGATTTAAGAAGTATGTAATCCCGGATGAACGTAGTGCTGCTTTTGTAGCACTGGGCATTTCATTGCAGTCACAAAAACCTACGGTACTTGTGTGCACATCAGGTAGTGCTGCCTACAACTATGCACCAGCAGTAGCAGAAGCATACTATCAACAAGTGCCTCTGCTGGTATTGACAGCCGACAGACCTCCAGAGTGGATTGACCAGTGGGACGGCCAGACCATAAGACAACAAAACATCTATGGTCAGCATGTGCTCAAGAGTTTCCAACTGCCAAGCACAGACCTGTCCGATGTAGCACAATGGCATATGCTACGTATCGTCAATGAAGCTACCGTGCTCTCCATGGGAGATACGCCTGGTCCTGTACATATCAACGTACCATTGCGGGAGCCTCTCTATACCTCCGAAAACTATCAGTACACAGAGAAGCTTAAGTTCTGGACACAAGACACAGTTCGTGCTAGTCCTTCAAAGAATCTTGTTGGTAGCATCAAATACCGCCGTGTCCTGTTATTAGTCGGGCAGCAAAACTATGTCCCTGGTATCGATGAACTATTAGCAAAACTGGCGAGCCTTATCCCTGTAGTTTGTGATGCACAAAGCAATTACTCACATCTCGAAAATGTCATCACTCATCACGACCTGTTTTTGTCGGGACAGTTGTCTGAAGAGTTGAGACCTGAGTTGGTCATCAGTTTTGGAAAATCAATTATTTCAAAGAATCTAAAAGTCTTCCTTCGCAATGTTCTCGGATTGGAGCATTGGCACATTACTGAGACAGATTTTACTCCGGACACATTCCAATCACTTACCAAAGTAATTAGAGGCAGAGCGGACTCGTTATTAGACTTGCTAACGGATCAGGATTATAATACCTCCTACCTCACTAGTTGGCGTAACCTTCAGGTAAAGACCGGAAACTACCTCCAACAAGCGTTTGACAAGCAAGATTTTGGAGAATTCGAAGCTGTCAAGATATTATTGGATCATCTTCCTGAGAAAGTTGACATACATATATCTAATAGTATGCCTATCCGGTATGTCAACTTTTTGGGTGTCCATCATGCCGATCAACACATCTTTGTTAATCGCGGCACGAGCGGTATTGATGGGACTGTGAGTACTGCCGTAGGTTCGTGCCTTTACAGTGGGAACAAGACTGTTCTCGTCACAGGAGATCTTGCTTTCTTCTATGACAGGAACGGTCTGTGGCACAATCATCCGCCCAAAGACCTTCTGATCATTTTGCTTAATAACCATGGTGGAGGAATCTTCGGCATGATACCTGGGCCCAGGAGTCAACCCGAAATACACGACTACTTTATCACTGACCAAAAACTATCGGCTGAGCATACCACAAAGGACTTCAATATGGAATACATCAGGATCAATACCAGGGAAGCACTTCATCAAGAGCTACCATCGATGATGGCCAAGAAAGGTCTGAGGCTAATCGAAATCGAGACACAGACTTCAGTCAATCAAGAAGTATTTGACAAGATTAAATCAGAAATAAAAGCACTATGAGTATCAACATAGACTGGCAAATCGCCAAGGAATACGAAGACATTACGTACAAAAAATATAACGGAGTAGCACGAATCGCCTTCAATAGGCCTGAGGTTCGAAATGCCTTCCGCCCTAAAACAGTAGGAGAATTATTTGAAGCTTTCTTAGATGCGCGAGAAGACCCCAACATAGGTGTGGTGCTCTTGTCAGGTGAAGGACCATCTCCTAAAGACGGAGGTTATGCTTTTTGCAGCGGAGGAGATCAGCGTGCGCGTGGTGAGCAGGGTTATGTAGATGATGATGGTGTAGCACGACTCAATATTCTGGAAGTCCAGCGCTTGATCCGCTTTATGCCTAAGGCAGTCATTGCGGTAGTACCAGGCTGGGCCGTAGGTGGTGGTCATAGTCTTCATGTCGTATGTGATTTGACGCTGGCAAGTAAAGAGCATGCTGTCTTCAAACAGACCGATGCTGATGTCACGAGCTTTGATGGCGGATATGGATCAGCTTATCTGGCCAAAATGGTAGGGCAAAAACGTGCCAGAGAGATATTCTTCTTAGGAAGAAATTACTCAGCCCAGGAGGCCTATGAAATGGGTATGGTCAATGCCGTGATCCCTCATGATGAACTTGAAGACACGGCTTACCAATGGGCACAGGAGATACTCGCTAAGTCTCCGACATCTATTCGTATGCTGAAGTTTGCTTTCAACTTAACAGACGATGGTATGGTAGGGCAGCAGGTATTCGCTGGTGAAGCAACCCGCCTTGCTTATATGACAGATGAAGCCAAAGAGGGACGCAATGCATTTCTCGAAAAGAGAAAACCGGATTTCGGAAAATTCAACAGGGTCTCTACTTGATCCGCCCTGATTGGCTGGCAGACAAGTCTTCATCCACGACAATCGAGTGGTTTAGAAAGCCAAACTTACCTTCACCACTCATGCCTTGTACCTCAACGTTGAGTAGCGTTTCACGATCGTCGGTATAAAACGAAAAGCTCGCCTCACCATTTTCATTAGTGATAAGTTCAGGGTTCCAATAGATTGTTTTCCGGACATCCGGAACCGGAGAAAGTTTCTCGTCTTCAGAGCTATATTTTGGAGCGTAAAACTCCTTGATGATAGAGTAGTTGTTGTCAACAGCTACTTTGCTTTCGACAGTCTGATCAATATAGCTTTCCTCGACACCCTGTTTGATACCTTGCCTGGTGGTGACTAATATGGCCCCTGCAGCTGCCCTGTTACCATAATACACAGCCATGGCGCTACTTTTGATAACATCAATTTTTTCTATATCTGTACGTGTCAGATGATTAAGAACCCGAAGGTCCTGACCCACTGAGGAGCCATTAAGAACGACAAGCGCTCCAAGTCTTTTTTCCGAATCTCTTAGTAAATCGTTGGTTCGGAGGATGACAAACCCTGTCTCAGGATTATACTTATAAATGTTGGTCATCTGGCGTACGATATCGATAAAGCCTCCGGAGGCACTGGAACTAGACATGGTACTCACATTGCCCACAAAATTGAGGTTCTCACCTCCCCTACTCTGCACAAAATAATGCGACATCACACTCATTTGATTGCGCAACTCATATTTTTCCCCTTTGTCTATGTGCTCTTCTTCCACAATCGCTTTACCCATCACCTCTACCTCCCGAAGAAGCGTATAATTACCTCCAAACTGAAAATCACTAAAGGCGTCCTGTATCTTTTGTCGCTTTGTATTTTTCTTATCTTTTGCACGGTCAGCAGAAGCCAGATCGCCTTGCGTTGGCAAGAGCTCACTAACGATTGCAGAACGAAAAGGATCGTTATCTTCGGTATCCAGCCTTACTTCGAGCTGTTTTGATTTTCCCGGTAGGTCAGCGTTGAAGACAAAGTTCATAGATTGCTGAGAGGAGATTTGAAAAGGTAAGTAGAACTTGCCCCGTTCATCAGTTTCAGTGAAGTACGCATTCATCTCGCCTAATTGTACCACTTGCACTTCAGCACCCGGTACGATATTGCCTTTCTTGTCATACACAGTTCCTGACTTCAGGTCCTGGTTGATTGGAGCAGGCTCACTTTCTAAGTCCCTCAAAAGCACATAATCCCACAAAAAACGCCTCCAGCCATGGGTCAACATGACCAAGTCCAACGCTTCAGTCGCATAAGGATTATCATCCATGAAATAGTAATTTGGTGTAGGAATACTGCCTTTCAGTTCACTAGTGAGCAACAAAGTGCTCAAAATATTCTTAGTATCAGTACTGTTGATATTGGAAAGGTAGCTGTCCGTTACTGCAAGTGAGAAGACGCCCTTTACTGGTCGCGCTAAACCATCAGTAACCTTCAATTTTGCCTCCACTTTGGACCTAGCTCCGTAGTTAGGCTCATCGGTCTCCACTTTGATATCTAGATGGCTGTCAGCGTGTAAGAAGGCCAATCTTTCTGTTATTGGTAATTTTTTATCATCAAAAAGAGTAAGCCTATTCACTCCTACCGGAAACATAGATGTAGGTAGGTACAAAGTGGTATCCTCAGATAGTTGGGTCTCCAGTGACCAGATCAAATTGTCCTGATGTATGGCCGTGAGATAAACAACCCCCGTCTTCTTTCTGTTGGTCAGTACTCTAATGGCCAAAGAATCAGTCTCCATATCAGCTAGCGACAGAGTAATTCCCTGGTTAACTGAAGATGTCAACTCAAAATGTCTTGTAGAAACTGGCTCAATCATCTGCGCATGGTACTGACGGCCAGGCTCTACCGTTAGCGTAAAACTTCCCATACCCTGGTAATCACTGCGAATGGTATCAGCCAGATTACCAGCATCATCAACGATCACAGCTTTGAAGTCCACTGTTCTTCCGTAGTTATCGACGCATTTATAGGCTACCTTTTGTGTTTTTCCAGCTAATAGATTTCCACCTTCAGGCATGAACTGCAAGTCAAAGTCCCTGTCCTCAGTTGGCACAAGCCATTGGTATTGAAAGGGTTGGTCCTCATGTTCACCAGATACACGCATCAGGTAATTGACAAATCCCTTCCGTTCAGGAACCAGAAAAGTCAAAGAGAGCTCATTCTCTGATGAGAGACGCAACTTCTGGTCTTCAAGGATATCAAAGCCATCAGAGACCGTGTATGTCAACCTCAAGTTGTCAGGAGTCTCGCCTTCGAGATCAGCTACCTTCACAGTAAGGTTCACTTTTTCACCTGCTGAGTAGAGGGCCTTGTCGAAGTTAGCTTCCATAAAAAGGTTGGGGATTATGGTCGCTTTGATATTGACTTTTTGCCGATAGACATATTCAGGATCGAAGTTCTTCATCCAACTGGAATAGGCTATTAACTCATACTCGCCTGATTCGAGTGATGGGCTCAATTCTATGTCTCCTGATGATCTTCCATTTTTGATAAAGAACTGTCCGCTGTGAACTATCGAACCATCAGGAGCAACCAAATTCACAAACAAGGTCTTGCTAAGTACAGAAAGCTTATTATTAAGACTATTTACCGTATAACCTTTGAACCACAGATCATCTCCCGGTTGGTAATAGCTTCTATCGATATGGAGATAGACTTTCTCTTTGAGAAATTTGGATTGGTATAATTGAATCGAAGAGGAAAGTGTGGTCAGGAAGTCTTTATCATCCGTAGATATTTTAGATGATGTCAATAACAGAAAAACAAGTATATAGAGTGTCGCTCTATGCATCGCTCTTTTATTTACAGACAGCCATAAAAGAAAAATCCCCTATTAAAATAGAGGATAATTCATTGATAACCAATGTTTTAATCAACACCCATCTCCCGTAAACTTAAACGAGTCGCCTTTACTTTTGACGTCAAAACCAAAAGTCTGACTAATGATCTCAACTACGGACTCTACAGATTGTTTTTGAAACTGCGCCGTAATCTGGCAATTTTCAATATCGTCTTCAAACTCTACCTCTACTTTATAAACATCACTCAATACAGCCGCTACTTCGGATAGTGTTGTCTTTTCAAAAGTGATCACTCGATCACGCCATGCCAGGTAGTTAGCATCCCTGTTGTTCCTTTTCAACACCCCCGCCTTCCGACCATCAGCTATCCCCATTTCACCAGGTTTGAGGACTACCCTATTGCTCGCCGCAACCCCGCCGGCAAGTGCCACACTTCCGCTTTTCACAATTACCTCAGTCACAGGAGTATCAAAAGCCCTTACCAGAAATGAAGTTCCAAGTACTTTGACTTGAGCATCACTGGCAGTTATCACAAAAGGCTTTTGCTCATCGCGTGCTACATCAAAAAAGGCAGTACCACTCAATTGGACAGGCCTTTCACTACCATTAAATCCTTCAGCTACGATCAATTCAGAGTTCTCGTTGAGTGTAATAACAGAACCATCAGAGAGTTGAACTTCAAGAACTTCACCGTTCAGTGTAGCATAGGTCTTAGAAGGACTCATTCCGTCCGCATTCATTAGCCAGTAGGCCAGACCAAGCGCCAATGCCAACACAACACCAGCAGCATATTTCAGATATGGTGTTGGAGAAGAGTAGCTCTGAGCAGACGTGTCCATTGATACTACTTTAGCATCAGTATCATTTATCCTAGCTTTCACTTTCGTAAGAGCTGATGCTGCATCAACCTCATTTCCCTCCAACCGTTGAAACCATGTCTCGCTAGCTTCTAAAAATTCTGAAGCATTCTCATCTGAAAGATTACGCCATTCTTCTACTGTAGCTCTTTCATCAGTACTGGCATTACCAGAAAAATACTTCGCTAATTGTTCATTCATGTTTACTCGTCTATCACTTTACACCTGAAACAAGGAACCTCAATTCTACCCCTACCAAATATTTTCAAATATTTAAAAGGCTAATAATCAGGTTTTTCGGCAGTGTGCAAATGTAAAAAATATTCCTAAGGTTCATATTCAAAAGGTAGTGCTTCTGCTATACGCTCCCAGGACCAGTAACCATAGGTAGTCACCGCAAGCTGATCATATATAAAACCTCTGATATCAATAGATACTTCAGGCGTATTAAGCTTCATGTAGCTCGTTTGAGGTTTTGAAAGTGCACCATTCATCAGCTGTTGGTTAAGTATCGGGCTCACATCACTTTTCTCACGTTGCGCAAGCAAAGCCACCTCTTCTACATATGCCGGATTCTCGTTTTCACGTGTATAGACCACTTGTAGATAGTCGGAAAACGACAGCTTACGTTCAAAAAAGAAATCTCCATCGTTGATAAGTTGCTGCGAATTGACTGATAAGCGTTCTCTGCGCTCCCCACTTACCGGGAGGTAGTCAAGTCCGTAAAGTTTAAATCCTTCTTTCTGCACCCGGTTTTCTGATAGACTCCTGAGAAAATGGGCCATCGAGCCACTATAACTCTTAAGTCGTGCCTTACGCCATCTCCGTAGCTCGCTGGGAGTATCCGGTTGTAGCGGTATGAACTTAGGTTTGCCCACAAACCGTGTCTTGCCATCTTCATGTTCAAAAAGCTCAAGAACATAGCTTATCGAATAGCCCAATGCTTGATTCTCAATGATGAGTACATCGTCTGCACAGGCCTTGAGTAGATTAAGCTCCTTATCAAAGTTAAACTCGAGTACCTCAGGATTCAGAATGTAGCACCTGGAAGAACTTGGTGAAGAACCAATGAATTCGCGTTCGAACAATCTGTAGTTGCGCTCCCAATCCTTGTCATATCGAGATAGTATCTCAACTTCATCTAACTGCCTGGCTAACTTCTTAAGATCTATGTTGAGCACAAAATCCTCTTCTTCTGTGATTCTGACGAACTGACTCTTAATACCAAAACCCACATGGGAAAAAATGATTTCATAGGTACCTAGTGGAACGTTTCTAATCGAGTAAAACCCATTAGGGTCCGTTGCATCACCTAACATGGTTCTCGATAGAAAAACGTTAACACCCTCAACTGGCTCTCCGGAGACTACATCTCTAATTACGCCGAACACACTCACGTGAGATGGTCGGTCCTCGATAGGTGGCGCTACAGTAGTAGAAGACTCGGGTATGATAATGATCTGGTTCTCAATAACCTTGTACTCCAGGGACGTACCGATCAGCAAATTATTGAGTATGTATTTGACGGACTTGTCTTTCTCATAAAGAGTAAAAAGCTGGTCCTCAGGAATAAGGTCAGCATTGTACGCAAAAAAAAAGGAGGTTTCTTCACTGATCAAATGAAATACGCTATCCAGCCTGGCTTCATTGACCGATAGGCTGATCTTACGATCAAGATCTACCTGGGCGGCAGCACTTGATAGTACACAGAACAATACAACCGACGATATGACTAATCTGATGAAAACTTTCATTCAATCAACCCTAACTAGAAGACGCTCATTTTTCATGAAAGGTTTGAAGCTCCTAGCCAGGTCTTAGGTGGGCTTTCAGCTTTGCCCTTAATACTTTCAAAGCCTTACCCATCTGAACCTCAACAGTCTTCACAGATAACCCGAGGTGGTCTGCTATCTCCTGATACTTCAGACCTTCAAAACGGCTAAGCTTGAATATCCTACCACACTGAGGTGGGAGTTCATCAATAGCATCATATATTTTTTTCTCAAGATCAGGCTCCTCAGAAAACTCAATATAGCTTGATGTCTCCATATAAGTCACAACATAGTCTTTGTAGTTGTCCCTAACACGCATGTGCTTGATATAATTCAGGCATGTGTTGTGTACCGACCGATACAAGTAAGACTTGATAGAACTATCAGGAGCTATGGATTCGCATTTCTCCCAAAACTTGACAAAAACCTCTTGTACTATTTCTTCTGCTGCCTCTACCTCATCCAGGTATTTGCGAGCATAACCACAGAGTGCTTTGTAGTGCGTATTAAAAACAATTTCGAAGGCACCCTCGTCTTTGTTACGCAATCTTTGAACCAATAATATTTCTGAGTCTGTCAAGAGTTTGGTTTTCTTTGCAATTAAATTATTTGCGCCCTCATTGATATGCAACATCTGTGGTACAATTCCCCCAGAATGGGGTATCAGCTGAGTGACAATAAATATACCACTTAATCATCATGTACCCTTATTCCAAGTACAAGCCTTGAGACAATTATTTCTGAAATATCAAGACATGTCTCCGGATAAGACTGCTAAGCTGGTCGAAGAGCATAGTAATTCAGCGTTTAACAGCGCCGTGAGTCTTATCCATAGTTGGCAGTCGGGAGTGGAAAGCTACTCCTTCAAAACTTCGGGAAGTACGGGTTCCCCGAAATCAGTTGTCATTCCGAGATGGAAAATGGAGCTTTCAGCAAAGCGAACTATTGGCACTTTGGACCTTAAGGCTGGGCAGGTTGCCTTGCTATGTATGTCTCCGGACTTCATCGGTGGTGCGATGATGATTGTAAGAGCACTTTTAGCCAGGATGGATCTCATTGTAACAGCTCCGGACAAAAACCCATTAAAGTATGTTTCTGAGTCCTTTCATTTTACGGCAATGGTGCCGATGCAGTTTATGGAGCTGCTAAGATCCAAGAATGAAGGTCATACGTACTTACTCAACAAAGCTGAACATATACTACTCGGAGGGTCTGCTTTACCCTCAACACTTGAGAGTAGCCTAAATCAAGATAGGCCTATATGTTGGTCGACTTATGGTATGACAGAAACTGTAAGTCATATCGCACTTAGGCAGCTCAATGGTGCAATGGTCAAATCACATTTCCGAGTGTTGAGCGGCATAAAGATCAAAACAGGTAAACAGCAACAACTATTCATAAAGGATGCAATCACAGACGACAGGTGGCTGGAAACAAATGACATAGTTGAGCTACTATCTCCTTCATCCTTTCGATGGCTGGGCAGACTTGACAATGTGATCAACAGTGGTGGTATCAAAGTACATGCAGAATCTGTGGAGTCGTCTATCAGCTCACTGATGCAGTTCTGGCTTCCTGAGAGCCGATACTTTATTACGGGTACGAGTGATCCCACCTACACCCAGGTTGTCACGTTGATCATTGAAAGTACGCCAGACCTATCGGAATCAGAGATTATTCACAGGATCAAAGAGAGCGGACAATTATCAAAATATGAAAGCCCAAAAAGGGTACTGTTTTTAGAAAAATTTCCAGAGACCGGTTCCGGTAAGATTGACAAACAACGGATCATCAAAGAACTATCATGAAGCTTGACCAGATCAGCATTACCTGCACTACACAAAACCAACCGGCACCTTACGCTTATCAGCAACGATTTGATATCGAATTAGATGAAGATCAAATCTCCATAAGTTTCTTAATGGAATATCTAGGTCGTGAAGACTTGACGGACGAAGATATCTACGAAGAGGGATTTACTAGCGACGATGATTATTCATGGAAAGGCCAGTTACCAGCGTCATGGGCCTTGGAGCTTGAAAGAGTCCTAGGAAAAACCAGTTACCGTAAAAAACAAGATAAGGATACTCCTCTTTCCATTAGCATTGACACTGCTGATACTCAAGGCAGTATTCCCTCGGAGTATGAAATGTGGGAGTACCTTACGCAGGAGTTGGCGCAGGCAATCTTTGAGGCCAGTGGGCGGGAGTTGCCTCTGAAATTGGAAGTATTATCCATTGCAAAGGCCAAAACCGAACGACATGTAATCCAGGGATCATTTGCTGAGCGGTCTGCTTCTATCATAGTCAATGACACCCACAAAACAATAAACTGGATGAGACTAAAGTCGATACTCAAAACGCTTTTTTTACCTGACTACCTACCGGAATTGGCTTCTGACAAGTTGCCAAGAAAAAGGGGCATTTACATTTCTCCCGAGGAAGGGGCTTGGTATAAACTAGGGCATGCTATCATAGAGCCTTCCAAAAAGAGCCGTACACTAACAAAGCTGGAAGAGCTTGTGGAAGAGTTGAACGGCCTATGATTCGTTTGCCAGAATAAGGCGTAGACCATCAAGGGTCAGAGTAGGTATCACATCATCAAATGTCGGTCTCAACGGATGTAATACATGAGATAACCCTCCCGTGGCAACTACCTTAAGGTCCTGACTGACTTCCGACTTTATTCGTGCCACCATCTCCTTTACCATGCCTACATAGCCGTAAAGCACACCGCTTCTGATGGCATGTACGGTGTTTTTACCGATTGCGGTAACTGGTAGCTCCAGCTCGATCTCAGGCAGCTTCGCCGTATTCTGGGTCAGTGCTTTGATGGCAGTTCGGATACCTGGCGCTATGGATACCCCAAGGATCTCTGCCTTACTGCTCACTGTTGTGAAAGTCAATGCCGTTCCAAAATCCACCACCAGCACATCTGATTGGTACAAAGAAAAGCCAGCCATTGCATTAGCTACCAAGTCAGAACCGATCTCGTGTGGATTGGCAATCTTCAGTTTCATAGACTTGAGTCTGGCAGGATCAAGTATAAACACCTCAATGCCTGTTAAATGCTGCAATGTATCACGGATCCTTTCAGTCAAAACCGGCACTACGCTACTTAGTACGACACCTGAGAAGTCCGCGCTGTTCAAGCCTGCATCCAGTAAGAGTTGTCTTACCTTGATCTCATAGTCCGGTTGTTGCATTGAGGGGTTGCTCGGTAAGCGCCACTGGTGCTGCCATTGCCCTCGATTATATATACCAATGACTATGTCAGAGTTCCCAATATCAATCGCTGCTATCATATTTATTCTTGGTTGGCCGTAATCACCACTTTACCGGTAGTTTGTCCTGATTGAAACAATGAAATAGCCTTATGCATATCATCAAAAGTGAACTGATGACCAACAAGGGGCTTTCCTATATCGAGCTGCATCATTTCTGCAAGGATGTCATGCATCAGTTGAAAGTTATCGTAAAGCCAAATAAGGTTAAACGCCATTACCGATTTGTTTTGTTGGATCATAGCCTGGGGGTCTAACCTGGGACGCGTGAGATATTTGTAGGCCATTTTTAGGTAGTTCGGTCGATGGCTGGGACTTGCATATTGCGCTGCACCATAGACAATCATTCTGCCCATTGGTGCCAGCAGATCAAAGCTGATCTTCTGAATATCTCCCCCAATACACTCTAGCACTAAGTTAAGTGGGTGTATATCGGCTATATTTTTCAGATTGCTTGCAAATGACTTATCCCGAACCATGACTTCATCATATCCTTCTATCTTCAGCAATTCTGCTTTGGCCTTTGTACCTATAGACCCTATCGTAAATGCGTCATAAGCTTTAGCTATACGATTGGCAAGTAGCCCCACTCCTCCTGCCGCCGAATGAATGAGCACATTTTGACCCTTCTGAAGATTTCCCAGATTGATCAGCGAGTAGTAAGCAGTGATACCCTGCACCAGCAAGGCTGCTCCCTCTTCGAAAGTCCATCCAGCCGGTAGTGGAGAGACATAGTTGCAATTGATATTGAGATGTGTAGCGTAGGCTCCAAAACGAGTGACCCCCATCACTGGCTGGCCTTCTTCAAAAAACACTACGTTCTTACCTTTTTGGACCACCTTACCTGCATACTCCAGTCCAGGAATAAAAGGCCCGGCGGGTGTCGCAGAATAAATACCAAACATGGCAAAAATGTCTGCGAAATTTAGCCCAATTGCCCTTACTTCAATTTGTACCTCTTCAGGACCAGGATCTTGCAGTTGATCAGTAACAAGGTTCAGGTTACCAATTGACCCGGCCTTATGTATTTGATAAACCTTTCTTTCCATATGATGCAGAAAGGTAATAAAGGACTGCTATATGCGACGGATGAAATAGATAGCAGAACTGAGAAAAAGGTACAACATCGCAAAGAAAAGCAGTGTAAGATTAGTCCGACATGACACTATAAACTCATAAAACCCACCCATGCCGAAAACCATACTGGTGATCAAAAAGAGTGGGACACCAATATCCATAATATTGATTTTGTATCTCTCGCGCATGTACCTTTATACTGTCGTGACAATACAAGGGTCGTTACTTACGGTTAAAATGCAGTCTTCGGAGTACGTATTGCAGTATGGTCACTCCAGCATAGTACCAACTTCAATTTCCTCAGTAAGTCTAAAGGCTCGTCCACTTGCTGTGATCCCTTCGATGATCATTACATATTCACCTACTATGTCAGAGGTATAGTACGAGAGATCAAGCTGACCGCTAGCTGATAATTCTGCATCACCTTTCCAATAGAGCTGCTCACGCAGGTCAGGTAGTCTGGAATGTAGTTGAGCCCCACCATAATCAGGATAATAAGGAGCTTGATATTGAGATAGCCCATTCATATTTTTCACAAAGGTCTTAGGTTGAGCTACCGCAACATTCTCTTTTAGTCTTATGTCTACAATCCCATTTTTTCCAACCGACTTGTACTTAAGGAGGGTTTCTTCTGTATTCAATACCGATATTTGATCAATCTCGAGTGGATCAAGTTCAAGTACTAGCTGATCATCGTAATTAGGTTGGCCATTGATGAAAAAGAGCGGCGGGTCATCAGCATACCTTCCATCTTTGTCTATATAGACTCTCAGGCTGTTGTCACTACCGACCAATACTCCTGTCACAACCTCCACAAACATCTCTTTCATACTTGTGAACTCAATGTACTGGTTCAGATCGACGGTATAATCAGCCTTGGGAATAAGATCAATGGCAGGAACCTGGCCTCCCTGAGACTCTTCCGAGTGATAGAAGTCGTAAACCTGGTTGATCCTACGTTTGTAGGAGTAGTCTCTCTCAGAAGTCGCAGCTACTTCAGGCACCTTAGTTTCTTTAAGCTGCTCCGATAGCTGATAAATTTTTATTTCAGCCAGATCACCTTCCGGACTATCAAAGATAAAATCATCCTGACCTCCAAAATCAAACAACACTAAACTAAACTCACCATTAGCGTTAGTCTTGGATTGATAAACCAAATCATTATTAATCAACCATACATCCAATTGCGCTGATGCCAATGGTTCCCCTTCTTTGCCAAGTGCAATACCATCATAGGCTAAAAGTTGCTCAGGTCTATATTTGACCTCTGCTCTCCTATCTGCATCTGGTGCATACCAGTTACCTCCTTGCCATGTTTCAGCTATCATCAGCAGGTCAAGGTGAGGATGGCCTGGATCTATAACTTCAGTGCTGAAGGAATTTGAAGAACTAAACTCCAAAATAGAAGAAGTCCCATTGACGAAATGATCCTTTTTGGTTACGCTGACGGAAGCAGATACAGGCTCGTCAATATCATTAAAAATCGAGAGGTCGACTTTCTCCCTCCGACCATACGATGTTTTGGCAAGTCCGATATGTACGGGATTGTTCAAGTCATGATCATTAAAGAAGCTTCGTTGAGCTAGTAGTTCTCCCATGTAATCAAATATCATTATCCTGGCAGGACCATAAGGAAGAGTAGCAGCTTCAAGCTCCGTGATGAAATAGCCTTTGTCCTTGATATCTCCTGATATCGTGAAATAAGCTATTCCTCTGGACTCGACGATTACAGAGATATCACCTGCCTCTAGGTCTCTTGACAATTGCTTAGATGCTTGCAGGTTCACTCTATATCCACTTTTCGTTTGCTGAAGCAGGAATGACAAACCTGATTCCTGAACAAGTGGAAAAGAATAATTCTGCTTCTCGTTTCCTGTTTCTATGGTGTAGAGTTCATCTCGATTAGGTACGAGCACAAACGCTCCTAAACCCAGGTCACTGGTTTCAAAACTAGCGACCTCCTTACCTTTTCTGTTAAGCACTGTACCTGCTACAGGGCCATCCGATCTCACCACTATCTTGTTAGCAACTCCCGCGACCAAACTACCGCCTTCAGGGTAAAATGTAAGTGTCTTCCATGGCTCAGTCTGAACTTGAAAGCTACCGGACTTATCAACTATTAAAGGTATATCGGCGGTCTGATCATAGTTTGTCATCCATTGCGTAAATGCTCTTACGATATACTTTCCGTTAGACAAAGAAGATGGGATCTGCACGCTACCCATGGCCGTACCCGATTGAATCTTTATCCTTTGAGCATGATATCTTTGCGATAACGTCTCGTCCCACAGCTCCACCCTAAGTACTTTACTTAGGTTATTGGGTTGATTAGTAAATGCATCCAGTATGTAGGCCTTAAATGGAAGCTTATCTCCGGCTTGTGCATATTGAGAAGCCATGTGCATATACACTTTCTCTTCTCCGCGCCCCGTATAATAACTTTCCAGTTTGCCTGCCAGATCAGCAGCAGACTTAGGTTGTGCTACAACCGTAAGGCTAGACAACATTAACAATAGAGAAAGCAGGTAGGTGATTTCTGATTTTTTCATTCAGATTGCTTTTGGTTCCAAACAATCCACTAATTTCTCTACCCCTATTAGTGAGAGCAGATAAATAAGTTTTAAGTTGAGTCTCAAACATCGGTAACATGAAGATCGCAATTATAGCGCACGACGGCAAAAAAGCAGATATGGTAGCTTTTCTGCTTGATCACAAGGAGATACTCGGTCAAGTGGAGCTCGTAGCGACGGGTACGACCGGCCAACATGTCCAGAATGCTGGTCTAAAAGTAAAACGTTTTCTGTCCGGGCCGCTCGGAGGTGATGCTCAAATCGCAGCGCTGGCTGCTGAGAAAGATTTGGATCTCGTGATATTTTTTAGAGACCCTCTCGATAAGCATCCTCATGAACCGGATGTGCAAATGCTCATGAGGATTTGTGATGTCCACAACATACCATTAGCTACGAATCCAAAAGGCGCTGAGCTGATGATCGCAGGATTGATGGATAAGGTCTGAACCGGTTTGAATAGGCTTAGAATAAGGTATAATGCCCCTGTTTTCTAAACAAGGTAAAATCATAATCCGGAATACTTCGGCCTTTGAAATGCTTCTTCTTTGATTGGTTGAACATCTGCCTGATCATAGCGCTCACCTGACCTGTTCCAGTCATTCGTTTACCCCAGTCGCTATCGTTGAGTTTTCCATCATGCATTTCTTTGATAGCATTGAGCACTCTACTGGCCCTATTGGGGAAATGATCAACAATCCAGTCTGAAAATATGCCTGATAATGCACCATTGAGCCTTATGACCGTAAAGTTAGCATCAGCAGCACCAGCTTTGGCTGCCAGTGATATTATGTTAGGTATTTCATGATGGTTAATCCATGGTATGATAGGAGCTACCATCACATTGACAGGGATCTCTTCCTTGGCCAGCTTACGAATGGTCTCAAGTCTTTTGAGACCTGCAACCGTTCTTGGCTCCATCCTCCTGCGCGTGTCCTCATCAAGTGTAGTCAATGATATAGCAACGCGTACCAATCTGAGCTTTGCCAATTCCTTTAGCAAATCGACATCTCTTTCGATAAGTGAGTTTTTGGTAATAATACCAACAGGGTTTCGGTATTTGAGGAACAACTCCAAAAGCCGCCTCGTAATCCGTAGCTTACGCTCCGTTGGTTGGTAGCAATCCGTGTTACCAGATAGTGCTATCACCTTGGGAATGTAGTTTTTCTGGAGAAAGGCTCGCTCCAGAAGCTCAGGAGCATTTGGCTTCACAATGATCTTGGACTCAAAGTCAAGCCCGGGGCTGAATCCCCAATACTCATGACTGTTGCGCGCATAGCAATAAATACACCCATGCTCACAGCCTTGATAAGGATTAATGGAGAGCTCAAAAGGTACATCAACGCTATTGTTTTTTGATATGATTTTTTGAGGTGTTTCTTCAAAAAGCTGTGTCTCATGATCAAGACTACCCAGCTCATCAATACCCTCGATATGCTCTCTTACCCTTTTAAGCAGGGTAAATTTGTTATGTGGATTTGCGATAGCTCCTCGTACTTTCATTAAGCTAATATATTTAGTATTTCTAATATAATTAGTAAAAACTACTATTTAGCACACGCAGCAGGTGAGTTTTACACTGAAGAATCCATACTCTAAGAAGTCATCAAAATTTAACTTAGCCAGCCAATCAATGTATCTATGTTTGCTTTATTTTGAGCATGCGATCATTTACCTCTTTATTGGTTTTTATCTGGCTATTAGCTTGTCAAGCTACTTTTTCACAACCTAATCAGGTGTCCTCCAGGCAAATCATTCAGCAGAAAACCAATGACCCTGTCAACCATGACAAGCCTTATGTAATAATGGTATCGCTCGACGGGTTCAGGTACGATTACGCAGAGAAGTATAATGCTTCGAATTTGTTGGACATGGTTGCAAACGGGTTCTCGGTAGAACAATTGATCCCCTCCTATCCCACCAAGACTTTTCCTAATCACTATAGTCTCGTGACCGGCATGTACCCCTCATCACATGGTCTGGTCAGCAACGAATACTACAATCCTGATAAACGTGAGCATTACAAGGTGAGCAATCGTGATGTAGTGGAAGATGGCACATGGTATGGTGGTACCCCGCTCTGGGTACTGGCAGAGCAGCAAGGGCTATTAACAGCATCCTTCTTCTGGGTTGGCTCGGAGGCTGACATACAGGGCCTTTATCCTACTTACCATTACAAGTATGACGGCAGTATTGCCAATGAAGCCCGTGTAGATCAGGTATTGAGCTGGCTCGACCTACCGGAATCTGAGCGACCCCACTTAATCATGCTCTATTTCTCCCTGACCGATGATATCGGGCATATTTTTGGACCGGAATCTCCGGAGATCGAACAGGCAGTTAAAGAAATCGATGGTGTTATAGGTCGCTTAAGAGATGGATTGTCTAATAAAGACCTGCCTGTTAATCTGATCGTAACTTCTGATCACGGTATGGTTAACGCTAAAGTGCCAGTAAACTTGGGTAGAGTAGATTTTGGCAATAGCGAAGTGTCTAAAAGTATGCCATTCATGGTGTACCAGGAAGATACTGACGAGGTAGTACGTATATACAACGAACTAAAGCAAGTACCCAATATCACCGTCTATCTCAAAGATGAAATTCCACAATCCATGAACTACAGTGGTCATGCTAACATTGGACAGATACTTGCTCTCACAGAACCTCCATATGTTATAAGTGAAAGACCAAGACCAAGCCGAGCTACTCATGGATTCAACCCCATCACCGTCACCGAAATGAATACTATCTTTTATGCTGAGGGCCCAGCCATCAAGAAAGGATCTGTAGAAAAGGCGCATAACACTGATGTTTTCTTGCTTGTCAAAGAGTTACTTGACTTAGATGGGCCTACACACGTAATTGATGGCTCTGATAAGTTGGCTAAGGCCGCTATTAAGTAGTACTGCGAGGACTAAACTTAGCGATACCCATAGCACTTCCTACTCCTACGATGGCTCCCATCATATGGGACTCCCAGCTTACATAACTGTCTTCCGGCAGGAGGCCATAGATCAAACTACCATAAAGCAGGATGGTGATCGTAGAGATAAGTAAAGACTTGAAGTCTTTGCGAAATAGGCCTAAAGAGATGAGAAAAAACGCCAGACCATAGACCACTCCACTGATCCCTATATGATAGAAAGACCTCCCAAAGGTCCAAACCAGTAAACCCGTGAGCAAATAGCACTGTACCAGTACCTGGTTGGCCACTTTAGGATAGAAGAGATAAATGCTTGAGCTGAGGAACAAGAACGGAAATGTATTGGACATGAGGTGCACCAGGTCACCATGCACCAAGGGACCAGTAATCACCCCAAGGAGTCCTGTCAGCTCCCTGGGATAGATCCCCAGAAAACCAAGATCTATGTTAAGATAAAACTGGATTGAAAATGAAAGCCAAAGAAGAAAAGTCAGGCGAAGAGTAGGTGTAAGATTGAGGTCCCTGAACATGCGCAAGTAAGTTAACGCATAAGTAGTGACTCAGGTATAACTAAATCGTATTCACACAAAAAAAGCCCATCTAATGATGAGCTTCTGATGGAATATCTGTGGGCTATTTCGCGGGATCATTGATCATTTTGAGTTCGAGGAGCTTCGCCTCATCATAACTCACGGACAAATAGCCAAGTATGCCTCCGGAGGCCTCTGCAACCCTCTTTGCCATGTCTTTAAGACTCGCATAAAACGTTGATGCCCAAGCCTTATCAACTTTAGGCAGAATCCTGTTTAGCTTTCTTAGTTCTATCACTATGTCAGAAGTGCGCTTCTCAGTATCATCAGGAAGATCACGGATCATCTGTTCCATTTTCAGATCAAAATCGTCAGCTACTTCTTTATAGTAGTCGATCAATTGAGCACGTGCACGGACTTGTTTGCTTCTCGCCGTGTCAATAGCTTCCTTCCGCTCACGATCATCGATAAGCCCATCTGCACCGGCTATCAATATTGAAACATAGATCGGTGCTTTGAGCAAAACATCGATCTCGTCCTCTCTCAATCCATCAAATTCGGGTATCATAAAATTTCCATTTTTAGTCGTAGTAAATCGGCTTCCGAAATTAATAAATAAATCGGTTAGGTGTGATTCACGCCCTCAACAATTTAGATCGTTTTACAGACATGTAAACCAGATGAATTATAGCAAGAACAAGCTCAGGTTGTCAATCACTGGATTCGTCGAAAACATTTTTAGTTAGTGACAAAACACACGATATTGACCCAATTTTCAGTTCCTAAACTAACCTATATGTCTACTTCTGATCACAATGATCAAACCAAGGGGTTTATAGACCTTACATACATTAACAACCTTGCAGACGGTGACGCAGAGTTCGTAAAGTCAATGATCGATACTTTTCTTACCAACGTACCACCCATACTTGAAAATATTATCAAACTCAAAGAGGCAGAAACCTGGCCCGAGCTTGCTGGTGAGATACATAAACTAAGCCCCACCCTCAAGTACCTTGGAGTTACTACCCTCAACGAGATCATGGTACTAACAGAAGGTAATTGTAAGAGTGGCGAAAACCTGGATCAGATAGGCGATGGTGTGAGTCAGATCTTAGAAGTGTCTAACAAAGTCCTGAAGGAAGCTAAGGATATAGTGAAAAGCTAAAGTACAACCGGCACCTGTTCCCCAAGAAATCTTGGTTGCGTATCGAGTATGTAAAGGTCTAGAATGGCCATGGACCTAGCCATCAATTCTCTTATTTCGATCTTCACCGCATCTTTGTAGTCAGCATCTTCTGCCACAAACACCTCGGTATTAAGTCCATAGTGTTGGGCTATAAACTGCGCCCGATAACTATGAAACCGCTGTGTGACAATAGTGAACTGCTCCTGACCAAATACCTTATGACATCTCACCACCGAATCAAGTGTACGGAAACCCGCATAGTCCAAAGTGATCTTATCAGAAGGCACACCTAGTTCGATCAGCGCCTTTTGCATTTCGACTGGTTCGTTGTAGTAGGCAGTCTCATTATCTCCACTGACAATGATGTGCTTGATTTTATCTGCATGGTACAAGTCTGCTACAGCTCTCATCCTACCGGAAAAATACTGATTAGTGCCACCACCAACCTGATATGGGCTTGTGCCCAATACGAGTGCTATCTGGTAACTGCTACTTAGATCGGCTACATCGTCCTGTACGCGATCGTATGTCGACCACACTACCCACATATTGGTACATACCAATATTGAAAAGAGGAGCAGCACCACACTTATGATGAATTTCAACATTGACCTTTACTGCTAAATCTACTTGGATAGGAACTGTCTGATATGAAGATCAATTTTCCTCACACCTTTCATTGTCCAGTTTAGCCTTATCAGTTCTTTATCTTTATCGGATAACTGCCACGGCAGGTTTAAATTATTTAAAACCTGACGATAATGCTGCAAAATTATACCTGCGGAAACCGAGAGATTTAAGCTTTCGGTAAATCCTACCATTGGAATATGGACAATCTCATCAGCCATTTCCAAGGCTTGATCACTTACTCCTGAGTATTCCGTACCAAACACAATTGCTGACTTCTGATCCATTTCGATTTGATCAAAAGGTTTTGCATGCTCGTTGAGTGAAGTAACCAGCACCCGATAGCCATCTCGTTTTAGTTGGTCTAAGCAAACTTTTGTATTATCCACGCCCCGCTCATCGTAATGATGAAAATCCACCCAGCGTGCAGAACCGGAGGAGATGTGAGGATGGAGGTTGTAAGGGTGCTCTTTTTCAATAATATGCAAGTCCTGGATGCCAAAGCATTCGCTTGTACGCAGCACAGCACTGGCATTGTGGGACTTATGGATATCTTCCAATACCACAGTCAGGTAGCGGGTGCGATGAGCCAGCTTAGACTCAATTAGGGCTTTTTTCCTATCGGTAATGTGATCTTGTAAATAGGCCGTAAACTCAGCGGGATGGTCATAGATCTCCTGCCTTATCATTCACCAAACAAGCCTAATTGATCTTTCTCGTCATCCGGTTTTTTCACATTAAGATCAACAGAGCTCCCCACGTCGAACTTCTTCTTTTCTTCCTGCTCGACCTCCATTGCAATGCTTGCTTTTAGATCTGCTATGGAAGTCTCTTCCTTCCCAGACACTTCCTCTTTCATAGCTTTTTCTGTTCGTTCCTTCTGTTCTTCAAGTATCTTGACTTCCTTGATCTTATCTACCGGAAATTTGTTACCAGTGGCGCGCCAGCCCTTCACATCAATCATCTCATCCAATTGAAAATCCTGAAAAGCATTCTTACCTTTTTCGGTGTACTTCACATTGACTTTGACCTGATTGGCGCTGGAAACAAAATGCAGCTTGGAGCTGCGTTCTTCGGAAATAAACTTAAAAACCTTGTTGGGTGTGATGGTCTCAATTTTAAAGCGCTTGATATAGTTCTGCTTACTTCCACCTTCATAGTAAACAGCCGTCACCACCCTATTCTCATCAAACTTCTCTATGAGCATGATGTTAGTAGCTTCATACCTATTGGTCAATTCGAAACTGGTTAGTTGATATGATCCATCTTTAGTGACTACCAAGACTTTGTCATCACCGTTGAAATTTCCGATATGCCTACCTCTTTCATCAGTATTGAGTCTACCCACTGTATCATCGTACCATATATCGAGCCCTCCAAGTGTAGAAACACCATGGCTCTTCAGTATTACTTTACGAACCGGGTATCTCGTGAGTATATTTCCTCCGGCACCTCTTCCTTTGATCTCGACATCTGCAAAGTCAAAATCAAATACCTTCTTTCTTGCCTTGGCACCTGCAGTCAGATTGATGGTGATCACTTCAGCTTCGCCATTAGGATTAGCCGTGAAATATAATGTCTTACTGCCCTTACCACCCTTAGTGAGATCATAGTCTTTGTCCCGGGTGATCGACATCACCTGGAAACGCTTGACCATCGACCTACCTGTCTTACCATCGAGATACACCATATTGTAGACGGTGCGCTCGTCTCCTTTTTTCCAGACACCTACATGGAGTATATCCTTACCTACAAATACCTTATCCTGGATACGAGCGACCTGAAACTTGCCGTCTTTCCTGAAGACAATGATATCATCAATATCCGAACATTCGGATACGAACTCATCCTTCTTCATGCCATAGCCGATGAAACCATCTTTTCGGTTCACATAGAGTTTAGCATTATTAGCAGCCACTACTGTGGCTTTGATGGTATCAAAAGTAGAAATCTCTGTTCTACGCTCTTTTCCCTTGCCGTACTTGTCTCGCAAGTTCTGGTAGTACTTCACGGCATATTCTACAAGGTTGGCAAGGTTGTATTCCGTCTCGGCTAGCTCATCTGACAAGCGCTTCATCAGCTCATCTGCTTTGAAACTATCGTACTTTGATATGCGCTTGATCTTTATTTCTGTCAGACGTACGATATCTTCCTCGGTGATCTCTCTGTAAAAGTCTTTTTTAAAAGGGTCGAGCCCTTTATCTATGGTTTCGATGACCGCCTCCCAGGTTTCGCACTCTTCAATATCGCGATAGATTCGATTTTCTATGAATATCTTTTCTAAGGAGGAGAAGAGCATCTTCTCCATCAACTCACCACGACGGATCTCCAACTCCTGATTCAAGAGCTCTTTGGTCTGATCTGTATTGAGACGGAGTATCTCTGATACAGTCAAAAACCGCGGCTTTTCATCTACGATAACACAGGCGTTTGGAGAGATTGACGACTCACAATCCGTAAAGGCGTAAAGTGCATCGATTGTGATATCAGGTGACTGACCAGGTGCTAGTGTCACCAATATCTCTACATCCCTGGCTGTATTGTCGATCACTTTTTTGATCTTGATCTTACCTTTATCATTCGCTTTGATGATCGAATCGATCAACGATGTAGTGGTCGTACTAAAAGGAATGTCTTTGATCACAAGAGTCTTCTTGTCATACTCTTCGATCTTGGCCCTAACCCTGATCTTACCTCCGCGCTCACCATCGTTGTAATCGCTCACATCGATAAGTCCTCCCGTGGCAAAATCCGGATAAAGTGAGAATTTCTTACCCTTCAGATGAGCAATGGAAGCATCAATTAGCTCCAGAAAGTTGTGCGGAAGTATTTTGGTAGATAAGCCCACAGCAATACCTTCCACTCCCTGAGCTAACAGCAGTGGGAATTTTGCCGGTAGGGTGACAGGTTCCTTCTTACGACCATCGTAGCTAAGTTGCCACTCAGTCGTCTGCGGATTGAAGAGTACTTCTAAAGCAAATTTGGATAGCCGGGCCTCAATATACCGTGGTGCCGCAGCACCATCTCCTGTGCGCACATCGCCCCAATTGCCCTGCGTCTCTATGAGCAGGTCTTTCTGCCCCATATTGACGATAGCCTCACCTATGGACGCATCTCCATGCGGGTGGTACTGCATCGTACTACCGATGATGTTAGCTACTTTATTGAAGCGGCCATCATCCATCTCCTTCATGGCATGAAGTATACGCCGTTGTACAGGCTTCAACCCATCATCTATTGCGGGTACGGCGCGCTCCAGGATCACATAGGAAGCGTACTCTAAAAACCAGTTTTCGTACATTCCCGATACTGGAAGCACATCATGTATCTCGTCTTGCTCAGTACCCTGACCGTTTTCAGGCAGTTCTTGTTCTTCCATATATTAAGCTGCTTCCTCCTCCAGTAGGTCCTTCTCTACTCTTAATTTTTCTATGATAAATTGCTGGCGATCAGGTGTATTCTTACCCATGTAAAATGACAGCAGGTCTTTGATCTTGGTTTCTTTCTTCAATATGATCGGCTCAAGCCTGATGTCCTCTCCGATAAACCCACCAAACTCATCAGGCGATATCTCTCCCAGCCCTTTGAACCTCGTAATCTCAGGCTTACCTCCCAGCTGATCTACAGCATTTTCTTTCTCTTCTATGCTGTAGCAATAGATCGTCTCCTTTTTGTTCCGTACCCGGAATAATGGCGTTTCGAGGATATACACGTGACCATTGCGCACCAGCTCAGGAAAGAACTGCAGAAAGTAAGTCAGCATGAGCAATCTAATATGCATGCCATCCACGTCTGCATCGGTCGCGATTACAATTTTGCGATAGCGTAGGCCGTCCATCCCATCCTCGATATTCAGTGCATGCTGGAGCAGGTTAAACTCTTCATTCTCATAAACGACTTTCTTGGTATGGCCAAAACAGTTGAAAGGTTTACCTCGTAAGCTAAATACGGCCTGAGTCTGGACATTACGGGACTTGGTAATTGAGCCACTTGCAGAGTCTCCCTCGGTAATGAACAGCATGGTCTGGTCTTTCAACTCTTCTTTCCCATTTTTATCATCGAAGTGCAGTCTGCAATCTCGTAGTTTCTTATTGTGAAGGTTGGCCTTTTTGGCCCTCTCGTTAGCCAGCTTCTTGATCCCAGCGATCTCTTTGCGCTCTCGCTCCGACTGCAGTATGCGCTTAAGCAACGCATCAGCCGTCTCCTGATGCTTATGCAAGTAGTCATCCAACGCTTTTTTCACAAAGTCATTGACGAATGTCCTCATCGTAGGTCCTTGAGGCGCTACGTTCTGAGAACCTAGTTTGGTCTTGGTCTGTGACTCGAATACCGGCTCTTGAACTCTTACAGCTATCGAACCTATGATGCTGGCGCGCACATCTGTAGCATCAAAATCTTTCTTGTAAAACTCTCTCATCGTCTTCACCAGCGACTCTCTTAAAGCAGCCAAATGCGTGCCTCCCTGGGTTGTATACTGCCCATTTACAAAGGAATAATACTCTTCTCCGTATTGATTGGAATGAGATAAGGCTATCTCTATATCCTCTCCTTTCAAATGTATAACAGGGTAGCGCAGGTTCTCTTCGTCCGCTTTGCGTTTGAGCAGATCCAACAAGCCGTTTTCCGAGTGGAATTTCCTTCCATTAAAATTGATGGTCAATCCGGCATTTAAGAAAGCATAGTTCCAAAGCAGGTTATCTAGATATTCAGGTATGAAATGATAGTTCTTAAAGACAGTATTGTCAGGCTCGAATATCACCGATGTACCATTGCGATCGTCCGACTTACTTTCTTTGGGGTCATTAGTAAGCTCACCTTGATTGAACTCTGCCAACTTCGTCTTACCATCACGGTAAGACTGCACCTTAAAATAAGAAGAAAGCGCATTGACAGCCTTTGTACCAACTCCATTGAGTCCTACCGACTTTTGGAATACTGTAGAGTCGTATTTGCCACCAGTATTGATCTTTGAGACACAGTCCACTACTTTACCCAGTGGTATGCCTCTACCGTAATCTCTTACCTCTACACGATGGTCTGTGACCTTTACGTTGATGGTTTTACCAAAACCCATCATGTGCTCATCGATCGCATTGTCGATCACTTCCTTGACCAACACATAGATACCATCATCCATGGCAGCACCATCTCCAAGTTTGCCGATGTACATACCTGGTCTTAGTCGGATATGTTCTTTCCAGTCTAGTGACCTTATACTATCCTCGTCGTAATTCGCTAATTCAGCCATTCTTAAATCTGCGCAGAAATTGTAATTTTCTAAGTGTAGAACCTAGTAAATCTAATAAGTTTACCAATAATTCCTAAGTTGGAATATTACTCTTAGCAGCCTAAAAAGGGCATTTTGATTAGACTGATAGTTGAGCTAAAGAAGTGTAAGCAACTGAAAATAAGCGAATTACTTTCTTCGCATCAAAAGATAGAAAAATAGTACTATCCAAATAAAAATCATCGCCTGTCCTACATAGGCGAAAGCACTGAAAGATGCGATGTTGTAGTAGTCAGCATTGTTGAAAAAGCCAATAAAAGCTACTACCGAAATCAGGAAAAGATTGATGACTAACCCAAAGCTTATAAACCAGTTGTGTATGCTCTCTTTAAACTCATCTGATCTAAAGAAACCGTCTGAGCTCACCTTTAGCATTTGCATCAGGTTAGCAAAAACGACAAAGATGATATTGACTAGAAGAAAGATGGTGACAGCAACATAAAAAAACACTTCTTTGTCTATAAAAGTGGAGAATTCATTCTGCGCATCTGCGTCTATCCCGACCTGTTCGGGCAGGTACGCATAAACAAAAAGAAGAACGCCGAGAAATAGAATAATGGAAAGTAAACGAGTGAACTTAAGGATTCTTTGCATGTGGTCAATCTATCAAACCCAATGGCAACCGGTTGTATTGAATTGAGTTCAAAACTAATCCTCATTTATGGTTTTTTCTTGTTCTAACAATCATTTACCAAAAATTAAACCCCATGTCCAAAATCAAGTTATGGACTATATGAAAAATCTCATGTGGTGTGCTTTGGCGATCCTATCCAGTTGTGGTCTGGCGCAACCAGAAATACCGGGCTTTAATGCCGCTCAGTGGTCGCTGGACAAAAATGGATGCGAAGGTCTAAGACAAGAAGCAGCCTCTAACCTGTTTGAGCATAAAGATCTCTTGCTGGGTTACAGTCAAAATGACATCAAGTACTTCCTGGGTAAGCCAGACGAGCAAGAGCTGTACAACAGGAGCCAGACGTTCTTCCACTACTACATCTCAGGTCATACAGAATGTGAAAGTGATGAAAACTCACCCGTTATCGTTCAAATCCGGTTCAACGCACTCAACAGCTCTAATGAGGTGTATTTCACAAACTACCAACCTGAGTATCAATAATCAGCATTCCGCCCGCTTCGATCATTCAACTGTCTGAGAAATCCATTGTATCCATCTTGCTCAAGCAGTCGCTCTAGGCTTATATGCATCCTGTACTTCCAGTAGTGCTTTGGGTTCGCAGGTATATTGATACGCTCCTCTTCCGGGTTCTCTCTTCTCAACTGACCGTCCATGGCCAGTAAATCCTGCAAAGGGAAGATAGACCACATACTTGGAGAGTACAAATGCTGGTTGATCACCTGGGTGGCTACCCAAGGCTCGCAAAAGGCAGGTGCCTCACCCCAGTTGCCCAAGACGCTATTATAAAAACGCTGCGTCTTAGCACTATCTTCTTCCCACCAACCCCGCAGTGTGGAAGTGTCATGACTGGAAGTGCTACAAACTGATAGATATGGCGTATCCGCAGGGTGCCAAAACTCCATCGATGAATCGTTAGGCATGCGCTGAATGGCCAGGCTGAGAATGGAAAGCTCATTCATAACTCCAGGCACGCTATCAGGTACCATACCCAGGTCCTCTCCACAGATAAGCATCTCAGTCGCAGATTTCAAAGCTGGCAGCTTTTCCATTGCTTTCTCTCTCCAAAACTCATTATGGCGTTTGTAGAAATAGTGAATATAGAGTTGGTCGAGGCTATTGCGAGTGTGATCATCAAGCTCTCTGAATGAGTATGTGTTTTGCATACCTACGCGAGGGTTCCAGCCTTCTCCATTTGTAAACGGTGCTTCGAAGAATAGTACCTCACCTATCAGCTGGTACAGGCCATTTCTGATGAACTCATAGTATCCGGTACCCTCAGGGTCATTCTTGATCAAGCCATCAAAATAGTTCTGGACCTTCTTCTGAGAATTATAGTCCTCTCTCAACCTGAACTGGCTGGGGAAATGATCCTCCAAATACTCGTGCTTTACCCTGTCAGCATGCTCATGAAATATTTCAGACAACATGTGCTCTCGAATGTAGGGCTTGCACATACGATCCAGATCGAAATTGACGCCCCAGTTGTAGATTTCCTGAACGGAAAAAGCAAGGGAAGGATTGAAATGACCCATCGTACCTTCTACACCATCACCAGGGATCTCCCATATACGGAAGAAACCGAGAATATGGTCTATCCTGAATACATCAAAATAATCAGCCATTTTCTGTAAGCGGCCTTTCCACCACTGAAAGCCGTCTTTAGCCATCTCATCCCAGTTGTAGGTTGGGAATCCCCAGTTCTGTCCTGAGACAGAAAAATCATCAGGTGGAGCTCCTGCCTGACATTCCATATTAAAAAGCTCCGGATACATCCATGCATCTACACTATTGCGGTAGATACCTATCGGAATATCGCCCTTAAGTACTACTCCATGCTCACGGCCGTAGTTCGTAGCTTCGGTTAGCTGCTTATCAAGATGATACTGTATAAAATAATGAACAGCTATATGATCATACGTTTTGCTTGATGGTCTGGTCAGCTTATTGATTTTCTTCAAATCAAAATCAGCGTACTCCTCCCATTGCGTAAAATCCGGTGTGCCGAACTTGTCCCTGAGAAAAGAGAATACGGCATACGGCTCCAACCAGTGTTTATTGGCCTTGAAGAATGTCTGAAAGTCCTTACTCTTGAGGAACCTATCTTTTTGCTCATCATAGGCCCACTTGTAGTACCTGGACTTGATGTTCATCACCTCGGCATAATCCACATGGTCCCGTAAGTTCAGCCTGGCTGCTGTCTCTTCAACTTCTTTTTGCTTGTTCTTGTCCTTCAGCTTACCAATAGCCTGAAGGTTACCATAAATAGGGTGCAACGCATAAACCGAGATGGCTGCATAAGGATAACTATCGGTCCAGCTGTGCATCGCCACGGTATCATTTACCGGTAGGACCTGGACTAGTCGCATGCCCGTCTTCTTTGCCCAGTCCACAAGTAGCTTAAGGTCTGAAAACTCTCCTACCCCTGTACCTTTTTCAGAGCGAATGCTAAAAACAGGGATTGCCACACCTGTGGCTTTCCAGTTGCCCACTGGATACACGAAGTACTCATCTGTCCAAACCGTCAGCCGCTTGGGGTCCTTATCTCCCTGAATAGGTAAGTATCGATTGTCCCTGGCCTCCCAGGTCACGATTCTTTTCTCTTTAGTATCATAGATGCCGTACTTGTATTCAATAGGTAGTTCGTTCGCATTTACCGCAATTTCACCTGACCAACTAGGAAAACCAGTGCTGTCGAGTACAAGCGCTTTTTTCTCATCCCAGTTGCCTAAGTTCGGATGCCCACCTACCACACATATTTTGTAGCCGACCCCTACGCGAGGTGCTCTGATCTGAAACCTAACATAGCTCTTGCTCGCAGCATATTTTGTAGTCTTTTTCTTGTCCGCATTTCTATTGAAAAAGGCATTTTTAAAAGGTGCAGTATAGAGATTGTTAAGTGGGTCATCTACTGGTCTCCAAAAATCCCTCAAATGAATACTGTCAAACTTCTTCGTGTCGATCTCTACATTTCTATTGTCACCAAACTCCCATGTCACTATCTCATAGCGCTCATCAAGAATAAAGTACTTGTAGTCAATCGATTTGACCTTAGTCATTTCTACATCGATCTCCAGTTCCCACTGTTCTCCGGCACCCGGAATCATAGGTACTGCATTGTCCTCATTCCACTCGCCTAGCTCTGGCAATGATCCACAAACAAAAAGTCGCTGACCCCAAACGGTGCGATAGTCAATACTAAACTTTAGCTTCATGCTTTTGTAAAAGTCAGTAATACGTTGTTGAAATTAATCGGTGGTTACCACCTCGTCTTTGTCTTCCACAAAGTTGACGGTAACTGCTGCTACAAGCAAGGAAATGCCTGCAAGAACCAGAGCAAAAATAGCTTCTGAATCGTAAATGCGTTTCACTATAGGTCCTCCAATGATACCATTGACTATTTGAGGTATCACAATGAAAAAGTTAAAAATACCCATATAGATACCCATCTTACCAGAAGGAATAGCCCCAGCTAGTATGGCATACGGAACTGATAGGATGCTAGCCCACGCAAAACCGATTAGTGCCATCGAAATGAGCAAAAAATACTGATTAGGCGCAAAGTATATTGAGAGCATTCCCAAACCACCTGCGAGCAATGCAGCAGAGTGAGTTTTCTTTCTCCCTATTTTTGAAGCTACAACCGGTAGTGCAAATGCAAAAATTGCTGCTACACCATTGTAAACTCCAAACATCACGTTCACCCAGTTTGCCGCATCATTGTACTGTACTGATTTCACGTCCTCAATAGCAGTACCAAAAACATGCTGAGCAATAGCAGGAGTGCAAAAGACCCACATCGAAAAAAACGCAAACCAAGAAAAGAACTGAACAACACCCAATTGTTTCATCGTACTTGGCATAGAGGCGAAATCTCTCAAGATATCTTTCAATTGAGGTTTCTCCTCATCAGACTCCAGCAGTTCATCGTCATTGAATTTGGCCAATTGCTCTGGAGAATACTCTTTGGTATTCGATAAAGTCCAGAAAATGGTAGATAGAAATACAAAAGCACCGAAGTAGAAGCTAAATATTACATTATCCGGAACCTCCCCGTCAGGAGCTACTTTAGAAACACCAATGTATTCAGCTAAAATGTAAGGCAAAAGAGATCCTACTACCGCACCAAAACCTATTAAGGTTGCCTGAACCGAAAATCCCTGAGTACGCTGTTCAGAGGGTAGCATATCTCCGACCAGAGCACGGAAAGGCTCCATTGCAACGTTGATAGAGGCATCCATGATCATAAGCATGCCTGCCCCCACAAACATTGGAGGAATGAAAGCTGCCAACGAACCTGAGTTAGGCATGAGACACAGTGCAATCGAAGCTAGAATAGCGCCAGTCAGGAAATACGGTTTTCTCCGTCCAAGACTATTCCAGGTATTATCACTGTAGTGCCCAATAATCGGTTGGACAATAAGGCCTGTCACTGGTGCAGCCAGCCAAAACCAGGACAGGTGCTCCACATCGGCCCCAAAATTTTGAAGGATACGGCTTGCGTTGGCGTTTTGTAAAGCAAAGCCAAATTGAATCCCCAAAAAACCCATACTCATGTTCCAAATCTGAGCTGTGCTTAACTTCGGTTTATTCATATCATGTACAGTTCTAGTATGTTTTGCAGCTCTGGAGAATCACAATTCATTGATAAAATAGCAACAAGCTTGTTGCTCTCTTGAAATTTCGACAACACGAGTCTCACCAGAGCCTACGCAATTAACACTTTAGCAAAGAGAGAGGCAAATAAATCGAGGGAATTTTCAGCAGTGATAAACTAAAAAAAGTACTAAAAAGATAATCTTAAAGTGCTTTATGGAGCTAATCAAGCTTTTATAATACAATTTCAATCGGTTGCATAGAATTTAGCGCTGAGTTGATTCGCGTACCACCAATTCTGTTTTTAGTACTTCTGTTTTAGGTTCAGCAAATCCATCTGCTCCTTCGATTTGCTCTATGAACAAACGTGCAGCCGTCTGTCCGATTTCATACCCCGGCTGGTGAATAGAAGTAAGAGAAGGCCGAACTAAAGAAGCGAATTGCCAGTCACTGAAACCAAGTACAGCTACGTCTTCCGGTACTGAAAGCCCTGCTTCATAAATGGCTTTAACAGCTCCCATGGCACTGACATCATTATTGGCAAAGATCGCATCAGGCCTTTCCGGTAGGTCTAACAATGATTTGGTGCACTCTATCGCCTGGTCGACCGTGCCGTCATCGCAGACCACTACAAGACTTGGATCATATTGAATGCCATTGTTTTCTAAAGCATCTTTATAGCCCCCAAGGCGGTTTTCGGTGATCATGAGATCAGGTGGCCCCATAAGGTGAGCAATGCGCTTGCAACCCACATCGATCAAATGTTGTACTCCTTCCTTAGAACCATTCCGGTCATCAACGACAACCCGATCAGTTTCAATCTCTGGACAAATACGATCGAAGAATACCATCGGCACCCCTCTATCGTACAGCTCTTTAAAATGATCGTAGTTATGCGTTTCCCTGCTAAGGGATATCAGCAATCCATCCACCCTGCTGCGCAAGAGTGCTTTAGCATCTGATATCTCCCGTTCTACTGATTCGTTGGTCTGAGAAATGATCACATTGTAGCCGGCCTGGTAGGCAACATCCTCTATCCCACTGATCACAGTGCTGAAGAAAAAATGAACGATCTCAGGAATGATCACGCCAATGGTATTGGACCGCTGTTGTCTTAAGCTGAGAGCAATCGAATTGGGTTGGTAGTCGTATTTATCAGCCAACTCTTGGACTGCTTTTCTCGTCTTTTCGCTTATGGTATCATAGCCTTTTAGCGCCCTTGATACAGTCGACGGAGATATATCGAGTTCACGGGCAATATCCTTGATTGTGATCGGTCTTCCCTTGGTATCCATGTACTTAATTATCAATGCTGACCATATCTAAAATTAGTCTAAAGGCATCACATAAATGACACGGATTAATATCTTTGTTTGATCGTAAACCAAAAACTTTTAGCATGAAATTCAGACCAGGCGTACTATCAGGAGATGAAGTAACTGAGGTATTCAACTACGCCAACGAAAATAATTTTGCACTTCCGGCAGTGAATGTAATCGGTACCAACTCGATGAACGCTGTGATGGAAACTGCAAAAGAATTGAACGCTCCCGTTATCATCCAATTCTCAAATGGTGGAGGTGTATTTAACGCTGGCAAATCACTGAGCAATGACGGGCAGGCCGCTGCTATTGCAGGGGCTATTTCAGGCGCACATCACGTACATATGATGGCCGAGCATTATGGTGTTTCTGTCATTATGCACACCGATCATTGCGCAAAAAAACTACTCCCCTGGGTAGATGGACTACTCGATGCGGGTGAGAAACATTTTGAAAAAACTGGCAAGCCTCTCTACAGTTCTCACATGTTAGACTTATCAGAAGAGCCTATTGAAGAAAACATTGATATCAGCGCCAAATATTTTGAAAGAATGTCAGCCATGGGCATGACCCTTGAGATTGAGCTTGGTGTGACTGGTGGCGAAGAGGACGGTGTAGACAATACTGATATTGACAACTCCAAGTTATATACCCAACCTGAGGAAGTTTCTTACTCTTATGAGCGCTTGAAGAAGATCAGTCCTAACTTTACAGTTGCTGCGGCATTCGGCAATGTACATGGCGTGTACAAACCTGGTAATGTGAAACTTACTCCTATCATCCTGAAAAACTCGCAGGACTATATCCAGGAAAAGTTTGGTACGGGTCCTAATCCTGTAAACTTTGTATTCCATGGCGGATCGGGCTCGACAAGAGAAGAAATAAGAGAGGCCATAGAATATGGTGCTATCAAAATGAACATAGACACAGATATGCAGTGGGCTTTCTGGGAAGGTGTGAAAAACTACTATCAGACCAAGGAAGGTTATCTGCAAGCTCAGATAGGAAACCCTGATGGTGATGATGTACCTAACAAAAAGTTCTATGACCCTCGTGTTTGGTTGCGAGAAGGTGAAAAGAACTTCGTCAAGCGCCTCAAGTCGGCTTTCGAAGACTTAAACAACATCAATACAAATGCCTGATTAGATCAGGCATTTGCCTTTTTAGCGCAATGAGATATCTCGTCTCTCTTATCAGCTTCGGACTATTGTGCCTGGCGTCCTGCCAGGAATCAACACGACCGAAGCACGAGCAACCTGTCGAGCCTATGACTATGAACTCTAACGTTAAGCCAGTCGTTTACCAGGTGTTTACCCGCTTGTTTGGCAATACTGTTACCAACAATGTGCCCTACGGTACTATTGAAGAGAACGGTATCGGTAAGTTCGATGATTTCACTAATAGTGCACTACAAAGCCTTAAAGACATGGGGGTCACTCACATGTGGTATACGGGCATCATCGAGCACGCTGTACTCACTGATTATCGTGAATATGGCGTTCAGTTGGATGATGCAGATGTAGTTAAAGGCAGAGCAGGCTCACCCTACGCCATTAAGGATTACTATGATGTCAACCCGGACATGGCAGTTGATGTCAACAACAGGATGAAAGAGTTCGAAGATTTGATTGAGAGAACCCATGCTAATGGTATGAAGGTCATCATAGATTTTGTACCAAACCATGTATCTCGTGGTTATATCTCAGACGCTAAGCCTGATGGCATCATCGATTTTGGAGAGGATGATAATGAGGAGAAAACTTTTGACCCAAACAACAATTTCTATTATATGGTTGGAAAAGCTTTCAACGTACCTTCTGAGTACAATTCCCTGGGCAATAACCCACATCCAACGAAAGACGGTAAGTTCGATGAAGTTCCTGCTAAGGCAACTGGCAATGACGTCTTTAGTGCTTCTCCCTCAGTCAATGACTGGTTTGAGACAGTCAAGCTCAATTATGGTGTGGACTACCAGAATGGTCGAGCCACATACTTTGACCCGATACCTGACACCTGGACTAAAATGGAGGAAGTGCTAAGCTATTGGACACGAAAAGGTGTAGATGGGTTTAGATGCGACATGGCAGAGATGGTACCTGTTGAGTTTTGGGGTTGGGTCATACCAAGGATCAAAAAGATCAATACGGATATCACCTTTACCGCCGAGATCTACAACCCTGATAGCTACCGCAATTACATCTTCAACGGCAAGTTCGATTATCTGTATGATAAGGTAGAGCTATACGATACACTCAAACATATCATCCAATCAAAAGCCTCTACAGATGACATATCAGTGATCTGGCAAACACAAGAAGGCATTGAGGCCAATATGCTCAGGTTCTTGGAAAATCACGACGAACAACGAATAGCCTCACCTGATTTTGCGATAACTGCAGAAAATGCTATTCCAGCTATGGTGCTCAGTGCTACCATGAACACTGGTCCTATCATGGTTTATTTTGGTCAGGAAATCGGAGAGCCTGGAGCAGGCGTATCTGGTTTTAGTGGTGAGGATGGGCGTACTACTATATTTGATTACTGGGGCGTACCCGAATTCCAAAAATGGGTCAATAACAAAACTTTCGATGGTGGAGGTCTGAGTGACGAACAAAAACAACTACGGCAATTCTATGCTGACTTACTCAATCTCTGTAATGACAGTGAGGCCATCAAAGCAGGAGGATTCTACGACCTGCACTACTTCAACAGAAGTCAACATTACACTGGTCATTCCAACAAAGTCTATACTTACCTCCGCCACCATAAGGATGAAAATCTACTGATCGCTGTGAATTTTGATCATAACAATACTGAAAAGGTACACTTAAAAATACCCTCGGATGCGCTGGACAAGCTTGGATTATCAGGGTCAAATATTAGATTGACAACTCTCAATAGGAGCCTGGTCGTCGAACAAGAAAGAGGCTCGCTCACGGATCAATCGACTCAAGCAAGTCTATCATTTGAGCTACCTCCCAACGGTTATCATATTTTCAAACTAGAAGCCTCAAACTAATGAGAAGTACAGCACCTATCATCCTGTTTTTTGTATTGCTTTTTTCACAATGCCAACCCAGACCAGAGCAAGTAGTAGAAAAGCCTGAAGAAGAGGTGCAACCTTCACAAAAGGCTTTTGACTGGCATGCTGCTACCATCTATTTTCTTTTAACCGACAGGTTCTATAATGGCGACCCGTCTAACGATCATTCTTTTGGCAGACAGCAAGATGGAGCTCCTCTGCGCAGTTTCATGGGCGGAGATATCCGTGGTGTTATCCAAAAACTGGACGAGGGTTATTTTACTGACCTTGGGATCAACGTTCTCTGGATGACCCCAGTGTTTGAGCAAATCAAAGATGCTGTAGATGAGGGACATGGCAAAAACTATGGCTTTCATGGCTACTGGATGCGTGACTGGACTGCTTTGGACCCAAACTATGGTACGATGGAGGACCTGGCAGAACTAGTCTCAAAAGCTCATCAGCAGGGTATCAGGATTCTTTTTGATGTAGTGATCAATCATACGGGTCCGGTGACCGACATTGATACACAGTGGCCGGATAGTTGGGTGCGTACTACACCCCAATGCTCTTACGATAGCTATGACAAAACCGTATCATGTACACTGGTTGAGAACCTTCCTGATATTCTTACTAACAGTGACGCACAAGTCGACCTACCGGAATTTCTGATCAACAAATGGACAGAAGAAGGAAGGTTAGATCAGGAGACACAGGAGCTCGACGAGTTCTTCGCAGAGTCAGGACACCCTAGGGCTCCCAGGTTCTATATCATGAAGTGGTTGACTGACTATTTGCGCGAACTGGGCATTGATGGTTTCAGAGTAGATACAGTGAAGCATGTAGAAGAATCCGTTTGGGGTGAACTTTATGCTCTTGCCGTAAAAGCATTGAAGTCATGGAAAGACAGTCACCCTGAAGAGAAGCTTGACGACCTCCCCTTCTTTATGCTCGGCGAAGTGTACAACTATTCGATTTTCAATGGCAAGGAGTTCACTATGGATGGTGGCGAAAAACAAATAGACTACTACCAGGAAGGTTTTAATAGTCTTATCAATTTCTCTTTTAAGGATGATGTACTTCTTCCCCCACAAGACATATTCATGAAGTATGATGACCTACTGCAGTCTGCTAATTGGCAAGGTCTTACTACCGTGAATTACATAAGCTCACATGACGACAGTACGGTTCCTGATAAAGGAAGGGAAAACATTCTGGATTTCGGCACCAAGCTGCTCCTGACTCCAGGTATTGCACAGGTTTATTATGGAGATGAGACTGGCAGGAAACTCCAATCAGAAGAAGCTACTGGTGATGCCGTTCTCCGCACCTTTATGAACTGGGATGAGGTATCCCAAAATATGGAGAATAAGGCCATTCTTGAACACTGGCAAAAACTAGGACAGTTCCGAAGAGACCATCTCGCTGTGGGTGCCGGTAAGCATGAGGTCTTGCAGCAAGAACCCTATGTATTCAGCCGTGCGTATGCCAGAAATTCTGTTGTAGATCAGATAGTGGTAGCTATGAATGCTCCCGCAGGCCTGAAGACAATTCCGGTAGGTGAAACATTTAAAGATGGCGACCAACTGATTGATTACTATTCTGGTCAGTCTTCAGAGGTTTCAGGAGGAACAGTAAAAATCGACTCAGAACATGACCTGGTTCTACTAGGGCGACAATAGTTCTTCGATAAAATTGATGTTTTTTTCGATGAAAGCTCATCTGTTGTAGATCAAAAAAGGGGCTTGCTTGCAGATATTGACGTACTTTGTATAGTTACTCTCTAAGCTTATGAAGTTCTTTTTTTCAACTCTCATCCTTACCGTTTTTTTCAACTTGTGTCTCGGTCAACGAACCGATGAACAAAAGAAAGTATTAGACGAAACTTTGATCATAGATGTGATAAAAAAAGCCATAGTAACAGGTGAAAACATTCGTGTCTTCAGTGGTATCAGGAAACCCTCGTACGTCTTTCAAGCAGGCAACAAGATCCATGAGGATTATGCTCAGTACTTCAAAGATTGTGATGTGGACTATCTCATATCTCAATACAGGAGTCCTGTGATTCGCGAACTCACCAAAAAAGACTTTGATAAAGACCATAAGGTGGACGTAACCAACAAGGAGGTGATGGGTCGCTTCAATGGAGATACCTACTACATCTCCCACCCCATGTTCAGTCAGGATATGAAAACCAGTGTTATCTATTACGAAAAATGGTCACGCTCGATTACCGGTGACCTTCAAGGCAAAGCCATCTATAAGGTCTTCCAGGACCTGGGTGAAAAGGACGAAAACATACTCCAGGCTACTATGGAGATTCAATAGGCTTCATTTGGCTAAATCTATTTTTCGCTTACTAAATCAATTAAGCCTAAGAACAGATTTACACCCGTTGGTATAAGCTCATCCGGAAAGTCATAATCCGGCTGGTGTAGTGCTGGCATATCTTCACCAGCCCCTAACCCGAATAGCGCTCCACGAAACCTTGTTGTGAATAGTCCAAAATCCTCTCCCCACTTAAAAGGCTTGTCCAGATTGGTATAGCGTAGGTTAAGACTTTCAGCTGCGCGTTGTACCAACTCCACTGCGGACTTGTCATTACTCGTGGCAGCAAAAGACTCTTTCCATTCATGGTTTAAGGTCAGGCCATTTTCTTCCACAACATTGCTCACACTTTGAATTAAGCTTTTCTTGATCTTATCTAGATGATCATTGGTCCAGGCACGAAGGGTAAAACCTAACTCCCCATCACCTGGTGATACACCATACGACTTTTCCCCTACCCTCACATGGACTGGTGTAACCAGGCTAAAGTCCTCTGCAGACATATTCGGCACTTCAATCTGACTAGCCAATTGTAGTATTCGAGCAATGGTCATAGAAGGATTGACCCCATTTTCCGGCTCTGCTGCATGCGAAGACTTACCGGTAATTTGTATCTCAAGACTAGTAACAGCAGCATTGAAGCTACCTTGCTTACATACTACACAGTGCAATGGGTAGCCCGGTAGGTTGTGCAATGCAAAGACATAGTCAGCTTCAAGCTTAAATGCATCACTGTTCAATATTGCTGAAGCTCCTGTGCCAGTTTCTTCTGCTGGCTGAAACAAGAAATGATACGAACCTATTTCTGGTAGCTGATCGGATAACATAATTATGACTCCTAGCAGAATAGTCATATGTCCGTCATGACCACATTTATGAGATACACCGGGGGTCAGCGATCTATGATCAAATTCGTTCACCTCGGCTATTGGTAAAGCATCCAGCTCCGCTCTGAACATGACCTTCGGTCCTACCTTACCCGAAGGTATTGACCACAAAAACCCTGTATCAGTCAGCTCCGTACACTGACCTATCGCATTTTTGATTAGATATTCGCGCAAGTAATTTGAAGTATTGATCTCACTACCGGAAACTTCAGCTATCCTGTGCAAATGATGTCGAACACGGATGAGTTCGTCATAATATTTTGGTAACAGAACCATTGCATGAAGTATAGTCGAAATGTCTGACAAAAATTAGTTGATCGACTGCTTCTTATCAAAGCCAAGGAAAGTTCGATGACTATATTTACCCAATAACACCCAGACTATGAAACTAAGAATAGATAAACCTCTCGACCTCACCGATAAGGAGACTCATCTTGTACTGATGCATAGCATCTTGAACATCCTGGGGGTACTCATCTACAATGTAAAAGAACTTGGTAGAATGTCAAGGGATCCCGAAGTGATGAAACCTGTGGTAGAGACACTTGAGAACATCAGGGAGAAGCTGGACGATCAAGCCTTCACTCATGATCAACTCCAAAAGTTCGATCAACTGCTCGAATATCTCTCCAGTAGTTTTGTGGTCATCTATGAAAGCTTCCCGGAGCTAAAGGATGACGATACCTATAAGTCCGAAGTTGAAAACATCTATATGGTGCTCAGTGAGTTGCACCGACGCGCGGAAGAAGTTGTTGCCTGGAAAAAAGATCCTTTTTCAATGACTACCATTTCACCTACAGATCTCAAAGCAGATATGGAACGGTTCTTTGATGCGGTTCAGAATAACAGCCGCGGGGCATATAAAATTGACTTTAGTGAGGCCGACAGGCCAATACTGAATACTTACAAAATGTCACTCGAGATTGATGCCAACAATGATGAACTGGTGGTCCCTATGGTATTCAAAGATGTGATCAGGGACGTGCTGGCTAATGCCCGGAAGTACTCACTCCCAGGATCTCGGATAGAAGTAAAAATCACTCAACAAAATGGCCGTACGTCCTTCTCCTGTAAAGATGAAGGAGTTGGAATTCCTGAGTCCGAATTGGAGAATGTAGCTGATCTATACTATCGTGCCAGCAGCGGTACGGCACGAGAGACCATGGGCAAAGGTGTCGGGCTTACTAAAGCATTGTATGTCACCCAACACCTCGAAGGGGAACTATGGATCACCTCGGCACTCAGCGAGGGAACAACTGTAGAAATAAGCTTCTAGTTACTCTTTCAAAATATACCCTGCTCAGGGTATTTCGGATGGGTGAAACATCAACCAATTTTAGGTTATGTCTTTATCATATTCCTTCCGTCCATCTGCCCTTGAAAAAGAGAAAACTTTTACCCTGAAAGAAGAGCAATTCACCATCATCCAAAACGAAAGAGTCGATACTGTGAAGTACGCAGATATCAAAAGCATTCGGCTCTACTATGACCCTTCCCAATATGCAGACAACAAGTACCATTGTGACATCACGCTAAAGAATGGTGCTAATACACTGATCAAAAGTGTCCACTACCTAGGCCCAACTGAGTTCGAAGACCGAGGAGAAGCCTACACCAAGTTCGTGAAAGCTCTACACGTCTGTCTGACTGATTATGATAAAATCACCTTTACATCCGGTAACAAAGCGGGTTGTTTTTCACTCAACATTATAATCACCGTAATGAGCGCAATATTGGTGGGGTGGGCACTATCCTATTTCGCTGAGGCAACAGATTTAGAGATGATTATAGACACTATCATTTTCATCGGCTTGGTGTACGCAGGTGTTAAGTATCTAAAAAAGAACCGTCCTAAAGCATACAGTCCCACGGACATCCCACCAGAAGTGCTCCCTTAGGCAGACTATCTCTTCTTGTCTCAAACCCAAATGATTTCAGTCTTCAGACTGTATTACATATCACCTAACTATCTTGCATCAAACGACCTAAGTCATTTAACTGAGGTTTTAATTTATTCCGGTAGGTGAGCATATGAACCCAAGTACAACCACTCAAGAAATAGATAATGTCGAACTCTCCTTTTTAAGTATGAGCGACTATGCGGACCTGAAGCAAGCGTTGATAGATGCATACCCGTCCATGTCCGATCCATATTGGAAAAAACACCAAATTCAATCATTGATTGATCGCTTTCCTGATGGTCAGGTGGTCATTAAAGTCAATGGAGAATTTGCTGGTTGCGCTCTTTCCATCATTGTTGATTATAAAAAGTTTGATCACAACCATACCTACCGTGAAATCACTGACAACTATACTTTTGGCACACACACCAATAACGGTGATATGCTTTATGGTATTGATGTATTGATCAAGCCAGAATTCCGCGGGTTGAGGCTCGGCCGCAGGTTGTACGACTATAGGAAGGAGCTTTGTGAACAACTCAACCTTAAGGGAATTGCTTTCGGTGGGCGTATACCCAATTATCATAGCTACTCTGACCAACTCTCTCCCAAGCAGTACATTGATAAAGTCAAGCGTAAGGAAATCAATGATCCCGTGCTTAACTTCCAGATATCCAACGACTTCCACCCTGCCAAGATCATGAAGGGCTATCTCGAAGGAGATACTGACTCTAACGAGTTTGCGGTGCTTATGGAGTGGGACAATATCTACTATCAGCGACCGAATAAAGAGGTAACACAAACCAAAACCGTGATCCGCCTCGGACTGATCCAATGGCAAATGCGTCCCTACAAGGACATGGACCAACTCATGCAACAGGCAGAGTATTTCATAGATGCGGTCTCAGGATACAGAGCCGATTTTGCATTGTTTCCCGAGTTTTTCAATGCGCCACTCATGGCGGAAAACAACCACCTTGGAGAAGCTCAGGCGATAAGGGAGCTAGCCAAACATACTGAAGAGGTCGTACACCGCTTTTCTGAGTTTTCGATATCCTACAACATCAATATCATAACAGGTAGTATGCCCGAGATGAAAAACAACCGACTGTACAATGTGGGATATCTGTGCAAGCGTGATGGTTCGGTTGAGCGATACGAAAAAATCCATGTTACCCCAGATGAAGAAAAGGTATGGGGGATGCAAGGGGGCAAAGAAGTGAAGACCTTCGACACGGACTGTGGAAAAATAGGGATATTGATCTGCTATGACTCGGAGTTTCCCGAGCTCAGTAGACTCCTCGCAGAGGACGGAATGGATATTCTTTTTGTACCCTTTCTTACCGACACACAAAATGGTTTTTCGCGTGTGCGTAACTGCTCTCAAGCTCGTGCCATTGAGAATGAGTGCTACGTCGCGATCGCCGGTAGTGTAGGCAATCTTCCCAATGTACACAACATGGACATGCAGTTTGCTCAGTCCATGGTTTTCACTCCTTGTGATTTCGCCTTCCCTTCTAATGGCATCAAGGCGGAAGCAACACCAAACACCGAAATGGTACTCATAGCAGATGTAGATGTTGACTTGCTGCGTGAGCTACATGAGTTTGGCAGTGTTAGAAACCTGAAAGACCGGCGGAAAGACATTTTTGAAGTGATCAGGAAAAAGTAGCTCAAGGAGTGTCGATGCTTGAAATATTCAAACCACATATGGCCCCTATTAGATATTTTCACTTGTGCCTATGACAATGAGAAATTCAAATATTGAGCTTTCCAACATTGCAAAACTAGCGGTCGACTACATCAACATGACCGATCAGCATGTCTTTCTCACTGGTAAAGCTGGTACAGGCAAAACCACTCTGCTAAAGCACATCATACGTCATACGCACAAAGCCGTAGTAGTGGCTGCCCCTACCGGGATCGCCGCGATCAACGCGGATGGTGTTACTCTTCATTCTCTTCTGCAACTACCATTCGGTACTTACCTACCGGAAAATCGTCCCTTCGAGTCTGTCAATGCAGCGGTGACCACTCCATCGACACTTTTCAAGAACGCTCGATTCAATAAAACCAAAATCAAGCTTCTCCAACAAGTCGAGCTCCTCATCATCGATGAGGTCAGTATGCTCAGAGCTGACCTTCTGGACTGTATCGATCAGACATTGAGGGTACTGCGCAAAAAACGTAACCGCCCTTTCGGAGGTATTCAGATCCTGTTCATTGGTGATATGCTTCAACTGCCACCTGTCGTCAAGCAGGAAGAAACTGCCTTGCTAAGGGACTATTACCAAAACAATTACTTCTTTGAAGCCAGGGCCCTCTCCCAACACCCGCCAATACAAATCGAGCTGCAAAAAGTATATAGACAAACAGATGAATCATTCGTCCACTTGCTCAATGCCTTTCGTCATAACCAACAGACTCCTGCCCAGGTCACGCAACTTAATGAGCACTATGTAGCCAATATCCATAGAAAGGACTATGAAGGATACATCTATCTAACCACGCACAACTACAAAGCAGATAGTATCAATCATGAGCGACTCATTGAGCTCAAGACCCGACAAGTAAGCCTCAAAGCAACAGTCATTGATGATTTCCCTGAACATATGTACCCAAATGCATACAGGCTGGACCTCAAAGAAGGTGCACAGGTAATGTTCATCAAGAATGCCCCCCAGGGTGATCCTGATCAGGAGGGTAAGTACTACAATGGCAAGATTGGAACGATCACACGCATATCTTCTGATGAAGTGGAGGTCACTACCGCAGATGAGATAAAAGTGAGCGTATCCAAGCACAAATGGGAAAACAAAAGATATACCCTCAACACCATGACAAATCAGGTAGAGGAGGTATATCTTGGGAGTTTTGAGCAGTTTCCACTGAAACTTGCTTGGGCCGTAACCATCCACAAGAGCCAGGGTCTCACCTTCGACAAAGCCATTCTTGACCTCTCTGGCACCTTTGCCCGGGGCCAACTCTATGTGGCGCTTTCTCGACTTACTTCGCTCGAAGGGCTGGTGCTTTCGTCTCGCCTACCGGAAAATCCACCTGATACAGATGATGCGCTTGAAGCATTTCTCACTTCAGGTTATGCTCAAGATGAGTTGAAAAATCGTCTGGGCGATTACCGGCGACTCTTCATTATCAATCTTTCGGAAATCACTTTTGATTTTTCAGGATTGATCAACACGATCAGAGATCATCTGACCACATTCGATAAGTCAACGGGAAAATCAACCAAACAAAAACACCAACAGTGGACAAAAGACCTTCTAGTTTCAACCAACCCAATGCTTGAAGTAGGTCAGAAGTTTGTGAAGCAAGTCAATTCCATCATGCAGCAGGGAGATCCGATTCCAGCGTTAGCTGAACGAATAGCAAAAGCTCAGACCTACTTTGAAACAGAGCTTTTCAAACAAATAGAAAAGATCAGAGCCCACAAAGAATCATTAAAGTCGGCAAGCGGGGTTAAAAAGTACTTGAAGGAGTTAGACGAACTTGAATCTGCTTATTTGAATCAAACCAAGCGAATTCAAAAGCTTTCATTAGTAGTTACTGCCGCTGAGAAAAACTCGTCACTTGATAGAGAGCAGCTTGAAGAGTATACCCACAAACCAGGTTTTCAGGTAGCGGAAGTCGTGCCCGAAAAGAAGCGACCTACCGCAGAAGTGTCCTATGAGCTATACAAGGAAGGGCTTGCTATAGATGAAATTGCCGAGCGTAGAGGTTTTGTGCCAAATACCATCTTGTCGCACTTGACCCAATACGTTGAAAGCGGAGATATCAATGCCCTCGAACTCATCGATAAGGAAAAGCTTCAAAACATTCTCAAGGTAAAAGCCGCCGGCGCTGAAGGCATGAGTGACATCAAGTCGAAGCTTGGTGATGAATACAGCTATGGCGACATCAAGCTGGCGTTGGTCTATGACAAGATCGCAAACTCCTAATCGACTATTGATCATGATCCCAATCGATCAAACGCCAAAGTTCGTGTCCTCACGGACCTCACTCTAATACGGGTTTGTGAAGACACAAACCTGGGCCTTGTCATATCAAGTCGAAACTTGGTGATGAATACAACTGTGGCTCTATCGAGCACCGGCATTGGTCTACTTAGGCGGGAGGCAATAGCTGCCAGCACAAAGGTATGGTCATCACGCACATTGGAGTGACCAGCATAATAATCACCTTTTCAAGATTATACGACCCAGTAAAAGTGTTCCATCTGGCCGAGTCAAATAAATATGATAAAGTCCGTTGGCATTCTGTAGTAGATCAACACTCATACCTTCCGAGACTACCGAGCTAGTGTATGGAACCCGTCTACCAGACATATCAACGACTTCTATACTCTTGAAGTCTGACTCAGGTATAGTAATGATCCCAGGAGTTGGATTGGGATAAAACACTAGTTTCATGATTGAAGGCTCTTGCAGACCTAATACAGCACCACGCGGGGCTTGAGCGATAATGAGCTTGTCAGCACTAGATGCACCTGACACATCAATTTCAGCCAGTCTTGGTTGCTCTTCGGGGTTGTCTTCATAATTGACCACCAACTGGCTACCTTCTATGGCAGCTAGCAGCCACCCGCTACTGATCACAAGCTCTAGTGCATCTTCATTCGTCATGATACTAAGGCTAAACGTACCTCCTATAGCATCAATTAACATCGAGTCAGCCGATAATTCGATATACGCATTAGCCCCAGATTGCATTACGGCTATTGAATCCATCAAACCATCAGCTCCGAGTACTAGCCACCCTTCTCTCTCATAGATAGAAAGGTTAGGAGCGACCTCTATCTCCAGCACGTCATCTAGTATAGTAGCATTAAGAAAGTCTACTTGCTCTACGAGAGTCAGGTCACTTAAGTTAGTGCTCAGGCCGACGACCTCTATGCCTCCTTCACTACTAACAAGGAGTTGGTCCTCAACATCAAGGTATCTTCGATAGTCTTGAGTTATACTGATGGTTTCTTTTAATTGGGCAGCATTAATACTGACGGTCGTAGACCTCAAAGAATCACCTGGATTGGGATCGTAACTGATGAATAATGAGTCTTCATTTGCGGTAGCTCGCACCCAAGGATCATCAGTGAAGATATTGTAGTCTTTGACATTGGTAGCAAACCACACACTACTGACACCACTCTGCCAGTCAACGTGCAAATCATATTCTGATAAGTCAATATAGGCGGCACGACCCGATTGGGCGATGACTACCTCCTCGCTTACCCCATGACCATGAACGAGCACTTTGCCATATCTAAGCTCAGCATGAGGATTACCGAGAGCGGTTGTGGTTACCGCTCCATCATTCATCACTACATCCAACCATTCTGTTTCGGAAGATGCTATTATTTCATCAAAATTGGCGCTAACATGGAATATCGAACTGGAGGCCTCATATGCCATAAAAACTGTATCCGTTTCAAGCTCAATCTTAGCTAATGCTCCATTTTGTACAATCACAAAACTTTTGCTAAGTCCTCTTCCAGAAAAAGTAATGGTATCGGACCTGTCTATGAGGCTTAAATTGGTTGTATAGTTTAATGTGACACCATCCGCGTCCAGGGTCACTGACAACCAATCTTGTGCATTATTGACTGACAGTCCACTGATGTTTGTATTAACTACAAAACTGGTGTTTCCTGCTAGATCACCTACTCCTTGGTACACCTTGCTAAGCGAAAGGTACGGGTCAACCCCCCCCTGTATGACCGTGATATGCTCAGTATTGTTGAGTCCCCTAATAGTCAAATGTGCTTCTCGTTCGTCGAAAGAGGGGTTGGCCTCATGTGCCAGATCGATACTACGATTTGTTACTTCTCCTACTTGCAGCCAAGCCCTGTTACTCGATACATTAAGCGGGTAATCATTATTAGAGACAGATATGGATAAGTCACCTGAGGAGGATGCCACAACAATCTCTTCTTCACGTAAAGTAAAGATCTGATTGTCAGTAATATTCACAGTCATATTAATTATGTGCTTAGCACTGACCGGATCGTTACTAGTGATAACTAGACTACCTGTATAGCTTCCTTGCAGTAGGCTCCCTGAGCTTATAGTGGCTGTCATGTCAACACTATGTCCAGGTAAAACAGTACCGCTTGTAGCATTAAGTCCTAGCCATGAAGGAAGTCCGGTGGCCTGCCATTCCAGTTCGGCTTTGCCGTCAATATTATCTATTGAAAAATCAACAGAAGTACGATTACCTCGGATCAATGATTCGATTATGCCAGAAATGGATACGTTCATCTTAGGAGGGTCGATAGCCTCCGCGAAGACAGGCACCAGCACCTCAGGTTGATCAGGGTCATTGGTTTGGACAGCTAATTCGATAGCCGTAGTTCCCTTTTCAATTGGATTGTAGATCAACTCCACTGTTGTAATCTCTCCCGACTCTAGAACGAACTGATTTTGATTGATCGAAAGTGTCGGATGTTCCAACTCTAAAGTGACTTCTAACTGCTGAGCGCCGATGTTTTGTATATCAAATAATCTCTCGACATTAGCACCTACGAAGTGTTGTCCAAAATCAATTGCGGTATCGAAGAGTCTGAGCTTAGGTTGATTTGATACGTACATCGTAATAGGTACAGTCTGTGAAGGATTGCTTACGCTATTGCTACTCAACTGTAGATATGCCTTATTCAATCCATTATTGACACCATGCGAATCGAATATCACATTCAGCTGCCCGGTTAATCCAGCTTTTACCGTGTCTTTCAAAGGAGTAACCCTAACCCAGCCAGATATGTCTGTAGGAGCCGTTGAGTTTAAGTGCATCAGATCATTGGCGGCAACAGGTTGTAAAGTAGCCTCGATTATTAAGTCGGCATCTCCACTACTGTTATCTATTGTTATGCTCTTTTGAAGATTACTATCGGGCGCTAGAATAGACCACACACTGTCCGGGCTGATATGCATGTCGGCCCCTCTCATAGACTCAGCGAGTAGGTCAACGTGCCTGACTGGAGTCAGTGTATCATTACTATGAATACTCAATCGAGCGTGGACTTCACCTGCTGATGTGGGTTTATAGGTAACTGAGACCTTGTGTTCTCCGCCTGGGTCGATCAACATGCTCTCTTCAAGTACGCTGAAGTCAGGGTGATTAATGGTTAGCTGACTTACAACAAGTTTACCTAAGCCATTATTATGTATTGAGAAATCATTAGATTCAGATTGCCCTAACGTAATAGTACCAAAGTCTAATTCATCCTGAGACAACTCTAACTTGGGATAGTCCTCCACCTCTAAATGTACTGGAATAGATACTTTCTTTACGAGGGGATCATTAGTCGTAATATCAATTGACGCTTTATAAGTACCACTCACAACTCGAGAAGCATCAAAGGCCAACTCCATAAAACCCGATGATCCTGCCTGAATAGTATCCACTAAATCTGAATTGATCCTTATCCAGTTGTTCCTACTTTGTTCCAGACAATATGATGTCATTTTCGGCAGAAGCTCTTTAGACTTGTAATGTCTGTGATAGAAATACTCCGTCGGCATGCCACTGGCAACTATCCAACCAGCACCATGACCGTATTCTACGAGTGTAGGATGACCGGAGTTAAACGTCTCAGCTATAATCAGCGCATCAGTCGGTAGATCACTCAAATAACAAAGGTTAGCTGTACTTCCGCCTAGAGGTAATGAAAGATCTTGTACTATCGGATGTTCAGGTAATACCGCCCTATTGTAAGTCTCTACTCGACCGTAAACCATTCTAGCTCCTCCAACAAGGTTTACATTGGCCCCTCCAGCTGCCAGCTGATATTGGATTACTCCACCGTTGGTCACAAAAGACTCTAGTTTGCTCAAATTTTGATTCAAATCTGTATAATAGCTATTCCACTCATCACCAACGGTAATAAGGAGATCATAACTTGATAAGTCTGTTGTAGACAGCTCATACGAGCGAATGCGTGTTGCTGTTACTCCAAAATTGGAAGCAAGGAATGAGGTCATATCCAGCCCCCAGGCACTGGTATTCTGAATGACAAGTACATCAACTTCCAGTTCATTTGAAATTGTATGCGATGATTCGGAGACATATGATGTATCCATCATATCTGAGCCTTCCTGATTTACTTCTTCAAGGGCGGATTTAGAACTCACCTTAGCCTCGATGATAAGATCACTACCACCGTTGATGTTGTCAATAGTCAGTATTTGCTTAGCACTTTGACCTAAGAAAAGAAATTGACTCAATGAATCGGGATTTAAAGCAATCCTTGGCGGTTCAAGTGCTGAGCCAGAAAGTGTGATCTTGACTTCATTTTCATCAGGGTCATCATTGCTAACAGTCATCACACCAATATCGTTTTCTACGGTGGTAGGCTTATACGTAACCGCGACTAATATTGAGTCTTCAGGGGCTAGTACAAAAGATGTATCACTTACATTAAAGTCTTCACCGTCCACGGTAATACTCGATATGGTAAGGTGATCAGTTCCTTCATTTCGTAAAACGACAGTATCACTACGTGAACCATGTAGAAACAAGTTGCCAAATTCAATCTTATCTCTAGAAACCCACACGTCCGGAGTACCCGTGACATCAAGACCGACAGGTATCCTGACAGAAGGACTTGCAGGATCATTAGTAGCAAGCATTATGTCCCCTTCGTACAGACCTCCATAAAGACCAGACGATATAAGAGATACGCTGAGATCTGCCACTTCTCCAGCTCTTACAGTATCTGCCTGACTACCAAGGTACATCCAGTCAGTATACGGTTTGGTATTATACTTCGCAAATGAAGTACTATACTCTCCAGCAACGAAATAAACACCAGGTTTATGACCATAACCATTATACACCAAACCACCATTTCGGACAGAGAAATAGGGTATATAGTGTGACGACCAGCTATCCTCTAATATGTCATATTCATATAAGTATTGGCTACCGTAGGTATAGTACTTGCCCATTTCATCATCAATTGCCGAACCCATGACCACTCTTGATGGTAAAGATGAAAGCATCTCCCATTGGTCCAATTCAACACTATACCTAGCGAACACTGTACTGTAATCACCTTGATGGCCATACAGATGGCCGTTGAAGTAGCTCAACCCTCCTCTATAGCCATGGAAAGGAGCACTCATTAAGTTGGTCATTTCAGCATTGGCAACAGTGTATCGTATAAGACGAGTACCAGTTAATATGTAGATATCTTGTCCGTCCGTGGTTATTGATCCAGTCGATGCGTTGAGCTGAACAAGCTGCCATGTATCCATCGAAATGTCATAGATGGCCATTTCAGAACTTGAAACATAAACGCTATAAATCTTACCATCCAGATATACTGCTCCACCTATTCTACCCTGGTTGATTGGTGAGTTTGTTAACAAACGCCACTCATTTCTGACAATATCGTACTCATAGTATCTAGAACCATTTGTTTGCTGTGCATATATTTTTCCAGCCTGTATATCTATGGCAACACATGTAAGGCGGTCAGGGCCATTCTTTAGTAATTCAAACTCCTCCACAGCCATGGGCACGGTCAAATCGGTCATGCTATGACTAGGGTATTCTTCTTGATCAGCCACTGCACTAACGGGTTGAACTGGAGATGAGCCATTGAACCACACAGAAGAACTCCAAATCAAATCGCTACCTCCATTTCTATTATCAATTGTCAGCGATCGAACGACACTATCACCTACACTCAGCGCAAGACCGATTGAATCAGGACTGATGGACGCGTTGGGTGGATCCAATCCCCTACCTCGGAGAGATACGTAAACTTCCTGTGCGTCGGGATCGTTGGTAAGCAGCTTCATGTTGCCTACATCAATCTCACCTCTCGTGGGATAGTAGCTGATTGAAGCCACGGCTGCTGATTGTGGAGAGAGTACTGTAGACGAGATATCCACATTAAAATCGGGATTGTCGATAGTAATAGACGTGATTTCAAGGTCTTCTGAACCTATGTTTCTGATCTCTAAAGAGTCGGTATGTCCATTGCCTATGAATACATCTCCATAATTCAACAGTTCTTCTGAAAACTCAATGTCCGCAGCACCGGTCACCTCAAGGCCAACGGGTACCGATAACAAATTATGTAGTGGGTCGTTGCTGAAAACATCGATTGATGCCTCATATATACCACCAATCAACTGACTAGCGTCAAACAATATTTCCATCTCTGTCGAAGTACCCGCTGGTATAGTGTCCACGCTATTCGATGTGATCTTTAACCAGTCAACAACAGATTCACTTATTGTATAAGCCGTCATATTATTTAGTAACTCGGCAGCATTATTTGTGCTATTATGCAAATACTCAACGATCACACTCGTGGCAATGACCTTGCCAAATCCATAAGCGTACTCTATGAGTGTAGGGTTTTCAGAATGGGTCGTTTGCAGAATTGTGGTTGTTCCAACAGGCAATTGACTGAAATATCCTCTATTGATCTGGTAGCGACTTAGGGTTTCTGGTAAGCCTTGTGTGATTGGGTGATCTGCAACCATTACAGAATTGTATCTCTGCCAATCACCATAAGTCATTATGCCTCCTCCGGGCAATAAAACATTAGACCCACTGGTCGCCACAAGATATTGGATCGTTCCTCCGTCGTAGACATAGTCTTCTAACTTTTGGAGGCTTTGATTCAAGTTGTCATAATAATGTGTTGCCTGAAAGCCTGCTGTAATGATTAGGTCATACATAGACAAATTGATAGAGCCTAATTGTGATGACTGAATCTTCGTTGGCACAACGCCAAATTGAGCGGTGACATAAGATGCTATATCAAGATTCCCTGCATATCTGTCTTGAATGACTAATATCGTCGTATCCAGTACGTTTTGATCGTCATTCCGAGTTTCTACTAAACTATCTAACAGTACTGTAATTGATCTGTATGATGTGTTTGACACGGAAGCACTTCGGTATTGGACTTGGCTTTCAATAATCAGATCGTTACCCCCATTCTTATTATCTATTGTTAGCGTTTTAATAATAGTTTCATTTGTCAACAGTGCTTGTCCGATTGTGTCTGGATTGACGGTCATGCTAGGTGCAGCAATACCTCTAGCCCTCAGATGGATCAGTACCTCTGGATGGTCTTGGTCATTCGTATGAATAGTAAGCGCAGAGCTATCATTTTCTATTCCGGTAGGTTTATACACAACGTAAAGTACTTCGGATTCAAATGGTGCCACTTCAAATGTAGAGGAGCTTACGTGATAATCTGCATTGGGTATGGTAATATCAGCAACCTCAAGTACTCCTGTACCGATATTTCGAATGTGGATAGAATCGACGACTGTACTACCTACAAAATACTCACCATAATTCAGCTCAGACTCGGAAGTCATTATAGATGGCACTCCGGTGACTTGTAGTCCTATCGGTACATTCAAAGCAGGATGAAGAGGGTCGTTACTATTTATTTTGAGTGATGCACGGTAGAGGCCTCCAATCAAATCTATTGCGTCAAACGAAACTGATAAATCACTGATGTCATCAGGACTGATAGTGCCATCCACCTGGCTTAACTGTAGCCAATTGAAATGTTGCTTTGTTTCCATCCGGGCAAAGCCTGTAGCCGAAGTGCCGGCGATAAAATAAACCCCTTCCAAACCGCTTCTACCACTGTAAACAAGACCTCCATCTCTTACATCGAAATAGGGAATCTGATAAGTGGACCATGTGGCATTCGAGATATCATATTCGTATAGATACCGTTCACCGCTTCTACCGTAGGCGTAATACTTACCGGCTATAGGATCGACAGTCGATCCCATTACCGCGCCACGTGGTATTCTTGGCAGTGTTTGCCATTGATCGCTCCCTATTTCATATTTCGCAAAATTGGTATAGCTATAGCCATAATGCGAATACAGGTTTCCGTCATAGTAACTAAGACTACCCCTTCTTATAAAAAATGGTGCTTGTGCTAAGTCAGTAAACTCTCCATCCGTTAGTGAGTATCGCTTTAGTCTGTAACCATCGACCAAATACAAATAGACACCATCGTTAGCAACTACGCCCGATCTAAAGTTGAGATTAACGGTCTCCCAAGTATCAAGAGAAACATCGTAAACCGCCATATGGTAGACACTCTCGTAGACACTGTAAATTTTATCACCCAAATAAGTCGCACTTCCAGCGCCCCTGCTATGTATCGGAGAACTAGTCAGACTAGACCATTGTCTACTCGGTATGTTGAAGACGTAATAGTCCGTGCCGTTATACTGTTGTCCGTATATGTTTTCTCCTCGTTCATCTATAGCTAAGCAGGTAAGAGGAACGGGGCTGTCTGGTAAATCAATGAATTCACCTACAGTAAAGGGCATTATGGCCTCCGTGCTATCACCCCTGTTTTGACCTGAGTTGGCTATATCGATTTCCTGAATAGTTGATATGCTTTCGACAGGAACGTCATAGTGATAAACGATACTCCCAGACCAATTCAAATCGCTCCCTCCTGAATTACTTATCTGAATCATTTGTTGAACAGTCTCATCTATAGCAAGCTCAGCTCCAAGTGTATCAGGGCTTAAGCTGATGTCTGGTGGTAGTAGGCCTATGCCGATTAGTGAAATTGCTACTTCAGGGTCATCAGGATCATTAGTAAACAATGTCATAGTAGACGAATCGTCTTCTGCTGCCGAGGGCACATAGCTGACGGAAACCTTCATTGAGTCTTTCGGCGCAATAGTAAAAGAAGTTGTACTCAAACTATAGTCTGCATTTGATACGGTGATATCAGAAACTTTAAGGCTATCAGTACCATTATTGTGTACCGTTATAAAATCAACTGAATCAAGTCCAATAAATAAAGCGCCAAAGTCTATTGCAGATTTAGATACGACTATCTCAGGAGCTCCGATTACCTCCATACCTACCGGAATATCCCGGGTTGAATTGACGGGATCATTACTACTAATCCTAATGTTAGCTTCGTACAAGCCACCGTTGAGACCCGAAGCATTAAAGCCAATATCAACGGTTGCTAAGGCACCAGGCTCTACTTGTCCTTCTTTCACAGAAGCAGTGAGCCACGATACAAATGCGCTCTCGTCACTCGCTAAACCTGAAAAATAACCGATAGGTAGTGTGTACAGTGTAGCACCATTATTTGGGTTGACCGCCCTTATAGCCCTTTGTGAAACGTCCGAAACAAATAGCACATCCAAACTACTGGAATAACCCAAGCCATAGATACTCCCACCCGGAACAAAGCTGTTGACAATTTCTTTGGAGTCAACATCGATTTCATAAATGACCTGACCAGAATTACTAGCAAATAGTGATTTTCTTGCTCCTCCATAGGTCAACCCTCCTACTAAAAATTGGTTAACGTTGATGACGTCTACAATTTGAGAAGACTCAAAATCAATTTCGAATATCTTATTTTGACTATAGTCCATAGCAAAAAGCGACTCTCTGGAAGATGCAAGGCCGTCAAGAGCATAACCGGACAGATGTATCGAGGCTATGACCTCACCATTTGATGCATTGAGCTTGTAGATGTTGTTTGAAGCCCAGGCATTGATAAAATAAAGGAATTCACCATCAAACGAGAATCCGTCAGGACCTCCTGAAATCGACACTGGAGGTGTAAATGAATTGATAACTACACCATTAGCAGGATGAATTTCTTTGATAAGTTGATCAAAATAATCAAGTACGAATAGCCGTCCACCAGTGGAGTTTATCACCGGGGGGTCTTCTAAGCTCGAATCCATAATAACGTCATTACTACTTAATGGAAGAGTTTCTATCAACAGAACATCGTAATCCGCCTGATTGACGGACTCAATCAGTGTACCATTGATGGTACGCGGTTGTACTTTGGACTTCAGTTGCAGATCCCAATCCAAGAGAGACAGACCATTGCTGTTATCTATTGTTAAAGAAGCAGACTTAGTCTGACCGGTAAGCAAGCTTTCTCCTAAGCTGTCGGGACTAATACCCATTACTGGTAACCCAATACCGTTACCAGACAAAGTAATCAATACATTTTCTTGATCAGGGTCATTACTCGAAACAGTGAGCACTCCCAAGTCTTCAGCAATTTCCGAAGGGGTAAAATCGATGTATAGTTCCGTTTCTTTGCGGGGTAGCACTTCCCAATCCTCCAGAGAGATTGTAAAATCGGAGTTGTTGACATCCACACTTGAAATAATCAGCCGATCTGTACCTCTATTTTGTATGGTAAGTGTGTCTTGCACAGCTATATTAATGAATTGGTTCCCAAAACTGACAGCATCATTGGGAATAATATCAATATCAGGAGACCCTGTAACAGTCATACCTACACCTACACTAAGCATCTCTCTACCAGGATCGTTAGAGTTCAATTCTAGTACTGCGGGATAGAGACCTCCGTCAAGGCCTGTTGCATCAAATACAAGATTAACCTGCTGAGAACTACCTGGAAGGATGACTCCACCCTCAATATCAGCTGTGAGCCATGACACATTAGCATCTCCAACATTTATCTCATCCCACCAAGCTTCTGAAAGATCGAAACTATATAGATACAATTTATTTATTTGTTCTATGCTCGTACCATGGCGAAATGGAACATCCGCTTTTATCAAAACATCATCGACATAATAGTCAAAGTCTTTATCATCCCAATCTATGTCCAAAAAAGAAACTCTATACCATTGATCTGCCGTATATTCAAAAGTTCGATCACCACCCACATCAGCGTTGACGTAAAATCTACCATCTGCTCTAGCATAAAAGAATATTGCATCACTCAAACCACTTGCTAAGACAAAATAGCTATCATGTTTTAGCACTGAGCCTGATCTAACATAAAAACTAACATTTTCAGGCTGGCCTTCCGCTTCGAAAGTCTGACTTATGCCATGCAAGTGGCCGAATTCTTCGTTTTTATAATAAAAGCTGTATTCTCCTTTTGCCGAAGTTATATTCGTGACTTCACGTAGACCTCTGCTACCATCGAACTTCCAATCGTCTATGTTTCCGTCTTCGAAATCATCGAGATACGGTAACTCAAATAAGTCTGTAAAACCAATATTTCTAGAGTATGCATCATTACCAATAGTTGGTGACTCACTTTCATCCAGATTTAATCGAACAACATCGTCGGATCTATCCCTTGAGACACTAACGGAACGGTTGTCTCCAAGAATACTAAGGTTCCAATTAAGCGGGCTACCTCCGTTAACATTACCGTTAACATTACTAATGTTGAAGATATCTGATACCATTTCGCCAGTAAAGAGTGTCTTAATGATCGTATCCGGTTGTATCGTGATCTCAGGGGGTAGTATACCAAAGCCCTGTAGGTCGACAGATAGAGTCTCACTATTCGGGTCATTGGATCGTACTTGAAGCACGCCTACCGTTGAACCAGCAGTGTTAGGTGAAAAAGTCAGCCTCAAGTCTTTGGTTTCGCCAGGTAATATGGACATTGGAAAATCCGCCAAATGGTTTTCCACTCCAAATCCCAACCCAGTGGTAGCCTCGAATACATGCAAAGAATCATTACCAACATTTGCTATGCTGAGTAGTCCTGACGTTGAAAAACCCACGAAGGCCGTATCAAAGTCGACAACTTCAGGATTTATTTGAACGCGAGGTTCGCCATTAACATGCACTAATAGACTGATATTGATCTGTGGCAGTTTAGGGTCGTTATTCTCGAGTCGGACCGTATACCAGTGGTTATCTGGAAGAAGTCCTTCTGTGGCTATGGCAATATCAACCTCCACTTGTTGTCCGGGATCTACACTTCCCTCTGAAGGAATGATTGAAGTGACTACTGAAGCTAAAGGCTCAAAAAAATCAAATGTCAAAACCTCCTGGCCAGAATTTGATATGATAAATGACATAGTAGTGTCAGCCCCAATGTCGAGAATAGCCAGTAAAGAGTCTTTAGAAAGCCCTATGTTGGGAGCATCCTTGGTTTTGGCCTCAACAACATTTGAAATTGAAGACTGATTACCAAAAAAGTTACGAGCCTTAATCGCGAAATAGTAAGCAGTCCCAGATGATAAGCCTGTAATTTCTAGTGTCTCAGTCTGTCCTGGGATAGCAGGGTTAACGTTATGATCATAGATAGATGCAGTTTCAAAATTATCCTCGGTTATCTCAAACTCAGCATATCGGATATCGTAAATAGAAGCTCTACCTTTGTCTCCATTTGCTCCGGTAGCTGTCCATTCCAATGTAACTGAGAGAGGCCCAATCAGCTCGGTGGAAAGATCATTTATTGGATTAGGTGGCTCTCCAGTATCACTTAGGACAGCATTGTATGCATTCAATCTTCCAGTACCCAGCAGGCCAACATAATTCGGATTCAAATCATCAATATTATCGACAGTACCAATCAACCTGGTCCTTACCTCATCCGGAGTAAAGCCTAGTTGACCATATTGTGATACTATTAAGCCAGCAACACCTGAAACATGGGGACATGCCATAGAGGTGCCCGACAACAGGTTGTAAGAATTGTTAGGATACGTGCTAAGGACATCTGTACCTGGCGCTGCAATATCCACCCATGAACCATAGTTGGAAAAAGTAGATCTGATATCTCGATAATCTGTTGATGCCACGGACAAAACAGGTTCATAGTAACCGGGATAATAAGCTGCAGAGCTATTGGCATTACCAGCAGCAAATATTACAATGCCACCTTGCATGGGGCCAAATGGATCACCATTTTCATCATAACCCGCATTCTCTATAAAGTAATCTATGGCATCCAAAACAGATTGCTCATACACGCCTGGAAAGGTATAACCCCAACTATTCTGGGCGATGACAGCACCGTTATCAGCAGCGTATACGAATGCCTGATCGAATCCGCTATTACCTGAAGTACCAAAGACTGCACATGACATCATTTGAACTCCAGGTTGATCGCTGGATCCGCCGGCGATACCGGATACACCAATACCGTTATTATTCATAGCTGATATCGTACCGCCAACATGTACCCCATGATAGTGTGGAGATATCTGTCCTCTCCTATCCCCGAAACCATAACCATTTATGTCATCGATATAACCATTTCCGTCATCATCCACACCAGGCACACCTTCCTTTTCAGCTTCATTTATCCAAACATTAGAGATAAGGTCCTCATGATCCACATCAAGGCCGCCATCAATAATGGCAACCAAAACCTCGGGTCTACCCATTTGAATGTCCCAAGCACTCTGTAGGTCAATATCGGCTCCAGGTGTGCCACCAGTCTGACCTGTATTATTGTAATGCCATTGTTGATCAAACAGCGGATCATCTGTCACTTCCAATAAGCCAGGTGATACGGTGTTACTAATATGGTTATCAAAATCTTCAGACCATCCATCATTAAAGTCCTTTTCCAAGACCGTTTCTGCATGAGAAATGAAACTACAATTCTCAAATGAACTCGCGCATTGCATTGGAGAAAATACACTTGTATTCAACCGAACTTCGTACCACCGATGCAGACCATGATCTCTGTGTCTCTTATTAAATTTTTCACTGTAAGGAAATACTCTTTTCAGAGTAGAAACACCAAAAACAGTGTTCAAAGAGTCTAATTCTTCAATACCGTATTGAGCAATACCTTCTGAAGAAAGGGTCGGAACCGCTGACTCAAATCTTACAATAAAATCGTCAGCAAACTTTACTTTGATAATGTTGTCTGTAGTCAGGCTTTGAGCGAAAATAGCCTGCACTGTACTGGACAATACGATTAAAAATGAGAATATCAATAGGTTACTTCTAGAGATATTACCGAAATGTTGTGACATTATGAATCAGCCAATAATTGAGTAAAACAAGCTTGTCGAATATACAAGTATGGCAACCAAATATTGTGGAATTATAGACCTGAGTTACATAAAATGATAAATGTCATATTTTTAACAGTAAAGCAACAGGTAGCAGAAAATCAATGAGTCATAATTCCAGACAAATGTTTATGATCAACTGTGAGCTACTATTAGACACACAAAATAGAGTTCTATCCGAACTAGAAAGTTGTATCACGTAAAATGTACCCTGCCTGTGTCATTATCACAACATCCCAATATCGCATTTCGATAGGAATTAAATATTACTAGACTCTACTGTGATTTTATCAAAAATCCCAAAAAAGCAGCAACCGAGAGTCTATCCTGAGCGAATAATCTTCAATGAGAAATCTCAACACATCGAACATTTTCATTTCACGTGCGTATTTCTTTTACAAATAGGTAAATAGATGAGATACAATCTCGGAGAATTTGAAGAAATCGTATTGTTGGTGGTAGCTGCACAGCATGAATCTGCGTACGGCCTGTCGGTAACACAGGCCATCGAAGAAGAACTTGGCCGCTCAGTCACAATGAGTAGTGTACATACAGCACTTTACCGAATGGAAGAAAAAGGCCTGGTCAAATCTAAACTTGGTGAAGTGACCAAGGCCAGAGGAGGCCGACCCAAGCGGATTTTCGTGATCACGGCAGCAGGAAAAAAAGCACTAATAGAGGCGAAAGATGCACGCACACACCTATGGAGCCTCATCCCAAACTTTGTCTTCGATACCAAGGCCTATGGATGAGTATAAGCATACTCCCCCTAAGTGGGCCGTACGGTTCTTCTGTTGGTACTGTCGCAACGAGCTAAGGGAGCCCATACTTGGAGATCTGGAGGAGCGATATGCCGAGTATCTTACCAAGTACAGTCATCTACAAGCCAATTGGTTCTTTTGGCTGGATGTCTTTCGCTTTATGAATCGATTTACCCTCAAACGTCAAAACTCAACAACATACACACAACACATCATGCTCAAAAACTACACTGTAGTCGCATTGCGCAACTTCGCTCGCAATAAGACATTTACCAGCATCAACATTATTGGCCTTTCTGTTTCAATGGCCGTTTGCCTACTGCTCATTCTCATTATCAATGATCAAATGAGCTACGACGAGTTCCACAGCCATCGCAATGACATCTATCGTGTATACCATGAGCGTGACCAGGTTGAGTTCGAGCTTCCCATAGCAACTACCCCTCTTCCTCTGGGTGAGAAGCTTAAATATGAATTTACTGGATTACAAGACGTGGTTCGCTTCCGACGAGGGGTCGATGGGGAAGTCATTGACAATGGAAAAGCCATCAGTATCAGCGGTCTTTTTACCGACCCTGAGTTCTTCGACCTCTTTGATTTTGAGCTTAAGCTAGGAGATAAAACTACAGCACTGGATGCCCCCTACTCTATCATTCTCAAAGAGGACGTAGCGGAGAAATTCTTCAAAGACGTTAACCCTCTTGGCAAAACAATAGACATTGAAGATCTGGGACAGTTCACGATTACAGGAGTATTAGAAAAGTTTCCTGGTAAGTCTCACCTGAGTTTCGAAGCATTGGCTTCATACACTACTGTCAAGGGATTGGAGCAACAGGAAGTCCTGTCTGCAAGACTCAATGACTGGAGCAAAACCAGCACGGGATGGGTCTATTTCCGAATGGATCAGGCCTATGATCCTGCACCTCTTCAAGCTTACCTGGACCAGCTTGCTGATGAGCATTACAATGAACAGTCTGAGTACCTGGTTGACTTCTACCTTCAGCCTATGACCAACATTACACCTGGACCATTGATGGGTAACCAGATCGGTCAGGCCATGCCCTATTTCTTCGTCTATGGGCTTGTAATACTGGCCTTTTTGATCATGATATGTTCAGCATTTAACTACGCTAACTTGACCATGGCCAGAGCGCTGACACGATTCAAAGAAGTAGGTGTAAGAAAGGTGATGGGTAGCACCAAGCCTCAGCTTGTTGTCCAGTTCGTAGTTGAGGCCATCCTCGTGTGTCTATTGTCATTAGCCCTTGCCATGGGTCTGCTTACGCTGCTCATTCCGGCATTTGAATCACTGACACTGAGTACACTACTTGACTGGACGTTGAAACCAGACGCAAAGGTCTACATTCAATTTTTCCTTTTCAGCCTGATCACTGGCCTCATTACCGGAATACTACCAGCGCTGTACTTATCTGCGGCCCAGCCGATACGAGCACTCAAAGGAGACCGCATACCAAAAATCTCCAGAATGAACCTGCGAAAATCGCTCATCGTCATCCAATTGGTCATTTCCATTATTCTCATTACCTCTTCCTCTCTCGTCTACCGACAAATCAGGTTTATGATCGAAAAGGATTACGGTTTTACACGTGACAACATTGTCAACATCGATCTGCAGGGTCAGGAGTATGATCTGTTCAAAGCAGAGTTGGAAGGCCTCTCATTCGTATCTACCGTATCCGGAACAAACAACATCCCGAGCACTGGAAGGCACTATGATGTTAAAGTCAAGAAACTCCCTACGGAAGACGCACTCGATTACAATTATTTCAGCGCAGACGAAAACTACATTGAGAACCTTCAGTTGGAGTTAGTTGCCGGACAAAACTTCACTCCTAACCAGTCAGAAGAACGAGAGGTTATCCTTAATGAAGCGGCAGTTAAGTCGTTCGGATTTGGTTCATTGGAAGAAGCGATCGGGCAAAACCTGATCATTGACGACTCCACTACCGTAAATGTGGTCGGCGTAGTAAAAGATTACAACTTTATGATGCTCTACATGGAGATACAACCAATGCTACTGCGCTACAACCCGGAAGAGTTTACTATTGCGCAGGTAAAACTCTCTGGTGGAGACAACATGTCCTCTCTTATAGCTCTTGAAGAAACATGGGATGTCTTTGACCCCAACCATAATTTTGAATACAAATACTTCAATGAAGAGATTGCTGAGTTCTACGGGTTCTTCTACGATATTGTCTATATCGTAGGGCTTATCTCATTTTTGAGTGTTGTGATCGCGGCAATGGGACTCTTTGGAATTGCCACCTACTCCATCCAGACCAGGCTCAAAGAAGTGGGTATTCGTAAAATCCTTGGTGCAAGCAGTGGATCCATTGTACTGATTCTAGGCAAAGGTTTTATGGTACTTATTCTGATATCTACAATTATCGGAGGAGCTTTGTCCTTCTTTGGCAACCAAGCCTGGCTCAATCTATTCGCCTATCGGGTGAACTTTGGTCTGGATGTGCTCGGTATCGCTTTCCTATTTATCGTAGTGATCGGTGCACTGACGATTGGATTGCAGACACTAAGAGCGACGAGCACCAACCCTTCCGAGATCTTGAGGAACGAGTAACAAAAGCCTTTACTAATCGCCATTCCCGACGAAACAAAAGGGAATTCAGGAATCTGAATGTCAGAAAGTTCAAGAGATTGAAGGCAAGTCAGACTTACAGATTCCTGTATTTTGTTGCTCAAAAAGCAGAATGATGTGTTTGTATGAATCTGACCCCTGATAGGATCTACTTCGGTTTCAAACTGAGCACATATTGATAGCTCTTTTCAAGATAAGGAAGCATCGCTTCAGGTTCTTTGAGCAGTGATTCGGGTACTTTGACATACTCTTTCATAATGGTATTGTATGTCACAAAAAGCTCAGTCTTATGGTCAGTCAGGAACTGTTCTCGGTCCTCCTTCCCTAGCCTTAGCCCAAGTTCGCCTACTTTATTGAGACTACTGAACATGTGACCATTGGCCGAGGTATATGGCATAGTTTTACCTTTGAGCTTGATCTCAGGATGTAGCGCAATCACTGCTTTAAAATGCTCCAACACTTCTTCTCGCGTCATTTGACCGCAAACTTTATTTCCGTGATCAGATCATCACCACTCGTGGTACCTGGATCTGTGACATACACTTCAAAAGGATGCATTTTCTTATTGAGTTTCAATTCTTTGTTGCGATGCATTGAATACATCGTACTCCAGGCATTACCCAAATGCTCGTACGGTCCATGATGCGCTAATGTGTAGACCTTACTTGAAGGCATGTTTCCGCTGATCATATTTTCCGGTAGGTCATCAGGTATACTTTTCACAGGAACACCAGTAGTGTAAGAAGCTTTATTCTTGACCATGTCCCATTTATGGTAAATGGAAAATGGCTTCTCTGCAATACTGTCTTCTTTACCTTTCATATATGACCAGAGCTTTTCAAAATCCTGTTCCATAGAAGGCCCAACATTATCCATGCTACAGTCTGTCTTTACACCAATATATTTGTAGCCATCAAACTGCTCATACCCTTTGAAATCGAGCCTCGAGTGAACTTTGCCATCTTCTGCATAATCCTTTAGCAAGCTTAGTCCACGGTCATAGTCCATACCTACATAAGCTTCCATCATTTTCTTCATCCAAAACATAAAGAATGGCAGGCTACTGTCCATAAGCCAGGTCACTTCAGTATCGTCACCCTTTTGTGCTAACTCAAACCGAACTTTAGCTGTAGATTTCCATGGAGTCAGGAATGTCAGATCATAATCGATAGACCTGTCCTTTTCTTCACTGATCACCTGCATGTTACCGCTTCCAACACGATTGCCTTTCCACTCATAGGATTTACCATCTTCAGCTACATCTACATTTGCTTCTGGGTCCATGATCAACCATGGTGACCATGCATGCCAATGATGAAAATCGCTCAGGATACTAAATACATGATCTGTTTTAGCTTGAATCAGTTTTGATTTTGAAATGTGCATCTTGGGCATAATAAAGTGGTTTGATTCTAGATGAATCTAGGGATTTTATGGCTGGATGTCAACAGCTACCGTAAACACTACCTTTGGTGTGGGTAAAAAAAGAAGCCGGGGTTGTAACACTTGCGATAAAAGGAAATCAAAAAAAGAAAAACCATGATCGAAAACCCGTTTCGAACGACCTATTCAAGTGATAAGGAAGATGAAGATTTGATAAACTCCAGCTTAAAAGGAGATAAAAACGCCTTGGAACAGCTAATCAAAAAGCATCAACCCTACGTCTATAACATTTCCTGGAAGATGGTGCAAAATCCTGTCGATGCACAGGATGTGACTCAGGAAGTGCTGATCAAGGCTATGACTAAACTCTCTCAATTTGAAGGGAGGTCTAAATTCAGGACCTGGCTCTACAGAATCGCAGTGAACCATTTCCTTCAAATGAAAAAACAAACCCGCGAGACTGTCATCAATGAGAGCTTCGAAGCTTTCGGCGAAAGGCTGGCTTCTCTTAGAGACGTTGACCTGAGCGAGATGGAGCAAGAAGAACGAAAAGAGGAAATAAGAGAAATGAACCTTGGCTGTATGTCAGGAATGCTTTTATGTCTTACCAGGGAACAAAGACTGGTTTATATTATCGGTGAGCTCTTTGATGCTGATCATACGATCGGTGCTGAATTGATGAACATCAGCAAGGGAAATTTCAGGATAAGACTCTCAAGAGCTAGAAAAGACCTATTCAGCTTTATGAATAACAAATGTGGTCTTGTCAACAAGGCCAACCCATGTAGATGCCAAAAGAAGGTCACTGCTGCGATGGAATGCGGCCCTTTGGATAGTAAAAACCTGCTCTTCAATCGTAAGGAGTATGGCAAATTTCAAGAATACATATCAGATGATGCTGATGAGATACTTGACATCATGGATAACAAATACCGTCAGCTTCATGCTCAACTTCCATTGAAAGAAAGCTTCGACAAAAAGACCTTCATAGATGATTTTCTAAAAAATGAGCGTGTAATTTCCATATTCAATCTCAACTAGCCTGTAACACCCTACCCGACTTCTCATCTAAGCTCGCAGAACTAAAAAATTAAAAGATGAAGATGACTGTGAGTTTAATAATGATGACTGTACTGATCGTGGTTGGCTTTGCTGCCTTAGGTCGGAAAAAAGTAAAAGAACTACATATCACGAAAATCCTCCTAGTACCTGCTCATGAGGTATGGAAAGTGGTAGCAGAAGACTATGGCGGAGTAGCCTATTCGCACCCCAAGATCGTTTCATCAGACTACATCAACGGCTCCTTGAAAGGAGAAGAAGGTGCAGAACGTGTTTGCTATTTCAATGATAGTCACACTCAGTATCTTAAAGAGCGAATGATCAACTTCTCTCGAGAAGAAAAGAGCTTTACTAATCAGGTATTTCAAGCGGGAAAGTTTCCGGTAGACCCTGAGTTGACCAGGGCGGTTTATAGTGTAGAGGATCTAGGTAACGGTAAAAGTCGGATGACCTTTGATATGCAGTACAGAACCAAGCCGGCGTTCTTAGGGGGCATGATGAAGGGTAGCTTTACTAAGTTGATTGAAGACTACTTCATCGCGATTGAGCACCATATCAAGACGGGTGATAAAGTCACCAAAGACAACTTCAAAGAGATCAAAAAGCTGTATTCCTCTAGCAGCAAAATACCAAGAATAATAGAATACTAGCACTAACAGCCGTTGAACGAAAAATCGTTCTTAGATTCATCCAGGCAAAGTTTCGAACTTCTTCCTTCAAAGAGTGATTAAGCCACCTTACTACATAGGTACGGACCTAAAAGTTTAATAACTGAATTTCATAATATACTGATCTTATCATGTGGGAAACTGATGATGTCTGTGAAATGAACTAAAACTCAAATACCTGCTGTTGCTCCGAATCCCAACTGTAAATTCGCATTATCGAAAAGGCGAAAGAACAAAGTCATTTTGAAGAGTGGTTTAACTCTGTCTCGCATGGTATCACCGGTCTCACTGCTATAGGTGGTTTAGTGGTACTCATAGTCCTGGGAGCAAGGAGCGAAAAGGATTGGAGTCTTTTTAGCGCTCTCTTCTATGGACTGAGCTTAGTGCTTTTATATTCCTTCTCTTCAGTCTATCACGGCCTTCGACATCAGAAAGCAAAGTACATCTTCAACATACTAGATCATTGTGGTATCTACTTACTTATTGCGGGTACGTACACCCCTGTTCTACTCATTACAATAGGCGGCACCACAGGATGGACATTTTTTGGATTGCAATGGACTCTGGCTTTGATCGGCATCATCCTCAAGATTTTCTACACTGGCAGGTTCAACCTGATCTCTACACTTATGTACGCGCTGATGGGTTGGATCATTATCTTCAAAATCGAACTGGTAAAGACACTTCTTCCTACTGGAGCGTTTTGGCTCCTGGTGGCTGGTGGATTAGCCTATACAATAGGAATTGTATTTTATATCATCGACTACAGAATGAAGCTTGCTCATTTCGTATGGCATTTGTTCGTCATGGCGGGAAGCATCCTCCACTACATTATGATGGTCATGTACATTTTCTAACTGTTTCCAGGTTACCTCATACCCCACTGTTAACTGTCATTCCTGCGCTCATTACAAAAGCGGTCTTATCGATAACGAGCATTACATACATCTGTAACTAAGAAAAATAGCATATTTCAAACATTAGAATTAATCACTCTGTTCGGCAGTCAATACTATAATCAGCTGCTAAACAGAGATGAAAAAATACGTAGTAGTGTTGATCGCATTGCTGATCAGCTATCTGACAAATGCCCAAAGCTGGCAAATAGCTCAAAGGACACACAACAACCTGGTTCCATTATCGTCACATGAACTCCAACAAGATACGCTCAGGTTGTTTCCTGGCAAATCTTATGAGATCAAACTCCCGGACCTTTTTGATCAAAACACCGGAAAGCTTCAAAAAAAGCTCTATGTACAGAATCTTGCAGAGGCTCAATATCTTAATATTGAGATAAGCCATGAACGGAGTATCGTTGACCTAAATGATACGCTATATCTCGCGAAAGTCAGGCTCCAGCATAAAGAACTCGATGCTCCAATAAAACTCAACAGACCGGCAAGACTTGTAGTACGGGATCAAAATGGTATGCGGGAAAAGGAACTTGTGCTGATGCCAAACTTAGTAGCTGCAACAACGGTCATAAGGGATTAGAAACGACTAACCTATGGTCCCAAGTGCTCCGTTAGATCTGCTCAGTGAGCGGTTGAGCTGCGCATATCGCGACTTAGCCACCGGAATGGCATCACCCGCCGTTGTAAGTAAATGTGGTCTTTGATCACCTAATTTCAAACTGGTCACATAGTTGAAATTGACCAGATAACTTCGATGTACTCTCAAGAAAGATTCCGGTAGGTCTTGCCCAAGATGTTTAAGACTCGCGCGAAGCACGAACTTCTTCTCGGCAGCAGTATAAATATTCACGCAATAATCATCTGCCTCGATATACTTGATTTGGTCCACAGGTATAAGATGCTTAGAATCACCAATTTTGGCAGTCAGTACTGACATTCCGGTAGGAGTAGAACGCTGGGAGTCGAGTTCAAGCAATTGCTGTAGATCGTGATGGTCCTTGACAAGAAGGTCATACTCACTCGTCTTGCGCTCATAGAAAAAGTAGAAATAAGTCAATAAATAGGCTATCAGATAAATCGGACCTTTTTGGAATCCATAAAAAGTATAAAGCTCCGACAGGTTGGCAAAGCTGAAACTGTCAGAAAACCGCCACATCTGTAACATACTCATGGCAAGAAAATTCAAATTGAGCATGACAAGCAATACGCTCAAATGTGCTGTAATCGCTATCAGATTAGGTTGCTTAGGAGCCTTTTGTGATAGCCAATACCAGAATGGCGCAGAAAGTATGAGCCAGATCACCCACCGATAGGCATGCCCTAGCAGTATACCCCAGTAGTCCACCGCAGCATTAGACAGGTCAAAAGTGACAATGTAGTAGTACTGCTGACCAGACTCAAAAAATACCAATAGGACCAATCCCGTAACAAGCAGTATCAGTTTGCGATCCTGAAGCATAGTCGAAGCATCTGATTTACACTCCAAGATAGTGATATCACTACAACTGTCACATTTAATCAGGTTGCCAATAGTCTTCCATCAGGTTGACGGTAGCGTCATGCAGCGAGATGTTACCTGTGATATATGGATCAAGGTGCTTCTCGAGTACTTCATGGAGCTTCTTGAATACTCCACGACGCATCATGTACAGCTCATAATCGGGATCATAGGCCTGCAGATGTCTTCGAGCCACTATACCTGAAAAATAGAAAAGATAGCTATGGGACAGCTGGCGTGGTAAACGATAGTTTCCAATATTAGCTACATCGAGGATCGTCCCACCTACGAAACCATGTGAGTCATGTATCATATGATGACTGGTCTCATGTAGCAACAGTTCAAACCAATTGCCTATCGGCGAATGATTGCGCTTGCTGTCCATCACTATATGAGCCGCTGGGGTAATGGTGGTATAAGGTCGTTCATACTTGGAATGATACGAGATATCTACCCTTATCTTCTCTTCCTGCCAACTCGCATGACATATCTTCTCCAGGTCAGTGACCGCAGTATCTTCCAATGCCTTGATCATTTCAATGTTTTCACTCAATACTTTGAGATTTTGTTGGTGATGCTCCGGCCAGTAGTAACTGTCATAAATCGACTTCATCTGCTGAAGAACGCCCGCTATTCCTTGAAACTCTTGTGGAACATCAACCAGTTCCGCTGCTGATTGGGTAATCACCCAACGCTTGAAGTAGAAAGTCAACTCCCCAAAACGCAGATCGTGTTGTAGTACCTCACGCTGATAGTAGTCTACTGATGTATCAATAACCTCTTTCTCGCTATCGCTAAAGTCATTATATCGTTCTCCAATCACTTCGTTGATAGGAGTATCCTGTGCATAGAGGCTCATATTGTACATCCAGTGCTGCATATTGAGCCAGTAGCTCTCGAAAAACATAAACCGATGGCTCTCATCCAAGTAGCCTGGATCGGAAGGAGAGGGATGTAAATAGTCTTTTGCTTTCGCAACCCCTATCACAAATATCAGGACGTAAATTAGGAAGGTATTTCTCATTGACTAGTCTATTATAAACCCGTGTTTAGCGTTTATTTCTCTAACTCTCTTGTCATTGAGTACTTGATCATAGATCCAACGATAGTAAGACTTGTCAGCTAACAGGTCCCGTGCTTTATCTTCACCTAGGAGCTTAGTCATCGCCTGATATTCTAAATCGCATACTACGAGATGTAGGTAAGTACTGTAAACGCTCCTTGCACCCATCCCTCCTCTAGCCGGAACATCCGGATATACTTTCTTAAAGTCAGTAATGGCCAATTCGCGCTGCTCAGATCGTTCTTCTTCCAACCAGTGAAATTGCTCATGCACGAATGTAGATAACTGCCTAAGGTCATTATCAAGGTATCTTGTGTTAATGGTCAACACTGGATGGCTGTGAGGAATGTAAGTGCTATCATCAATTATGATCTCATCAGTGTATATCCAGCGCTCAATGTCAGGCTGATATTCATTTAATAACCGAGTTAGCTGATCACGCGCCTGAACTTCGGTAGCAGAATTATGAATCAAACGTATCTTAAGGTTCTCTATATCCTGACCAAACAAATGGTTCATAGAAAGAGTAAGGCAGATCATCAAACTGGAAAAGCAATTCATTTCAAAAAGTAGTTTGAGCAAAAATAGTGGGCTCAACAACCAAGTATAGGAGAAATCGGAACTACTCAAAAAGTGCAGTCGGGGTGACCCCTACTAATCGCTGGTAATCTTCTATCATATGTGACTGGTCGCAGTAACCGCCCTCCACTGCAACTCGCGCCCAATTAACACGTTGCGTCGCTCTTGTTCTATTCAACGTCCTTGTCCAGCGCTCAATTCTTAATACCGACTTGGCGGACATGCCCGTGATAGCTTTACAAACTTTATAAAGATTACGCTCACTAGTGCCAATATACACGGCCGCTGCGCTTACCGTTAATCTTGTTGTACTATGACAATACTCCTTTAGACCTTCCCAAACCCTAGAGGAAACCAAATGTTGGTGTTCCACATATTGCGTCACGGGAGTCATTATACTCTTCACATCATGATTTTCCTGAAACGCACGCCCCAATCGCTCATGGTACTCAGGAGATATATCATTTACAGGCTTACTATGATCCAGCATCTCTCCTACCGCAATATTCAGCCATCTACTTAAAACACCCGGTTTTAGTCGAATCACCGTAGTTCTAGATCGGTCATGGTGATCGATCCTAATAGCCTTGCTTCTTGGTCCTATCAGTAAATATCGAAACCTTGAATCGGTTTTAGTAGGCTCATGAACGATGAGATGTGGACATAAATCTGGTAGGATAATACAACTGGCCTTTAGATTCTTTTCGTTTGAGATGACCACTTTACAGTCAATTGCACGTCGCTCCGTCGAAGCAACCGTAAATTGGTCACGACTTAGCTTGGCACATGACTCACTCCATATTTCGTGCAGTATTGGATCGTAGATCATAAGAAAGAGAGCTTGGATCAATATCCTCAATTTTTGTCAATCCGTCACTTTCGAAGAAAAATTCTTGTTCGAATTTCCAGACAGACGATACTATAGGACGCTCCACCTATTAAAGTGAGGTTAACACATTTACACACGAATAACATTTCAAACTATTGGTTATTAAGTGTTTGAAAAATAGAACCGCGATTATTTAGACCAATTATAGTTAACGTATTATGTGAAACTTAATTCATTGTTAAGTCCACCCAAAACCTTCACAGATCATTTCACATGTCATAATATTCTGCTAAAGTTCAGTTACGAGATTCGAGGAAATTGTAACTCAACAGAATATGAATCTACTTAACAAAACAATACGAGTGTTTTTCCTTCTGGCACTTGTGGCAGCAATCATAACTGGTTGTGAAGGCGAAGAAGGACCAATCGGTCCGACAGGACCACAAGGTGAGCAAGGTCCGTCAGGTCAAGATGGACAAGACGGTCAGGATGGTGCTGAGGGTCCAGCAGGTCAAGACGGTGCGGATGGCGCAGATGGAGAAGATGGTCAAGACGCTCCAGGAGATGCTGTACTCGAGCCTCTTACGGCTTCAGTTACACCGAACAGTGTGTTTGCAGTAAGTCCTGCATTCTCTGCTATTGGTGTTGATATGGTCATGACCTCAGAAGACATTCTTCCTTCTGACCCTGAGTTTGTATATGGCTCATACACTGATGGTGCAGCACTATTCCCTAATGGTGATGGCACCTATTCTTTCATAGTCAATCTCGAGCGAGACTATTCTATCGCCAGGATCAGGATGAATGACCAGCTTCAGCCTCTTGAGGGTGATTACATTGTCAACTCAATAGCCACAGCCTTCACTGCGCAGTGTTCAGGTTCTGGCATCTGGCCTGAAGAGCATGGGTTTGGTCCTCTCTACCTTTCAGGTGGTGAGTGGGGCGGTGATGCCAAAGGTGTATATGTTGTAGATCCCTTTAAGGACCCGGGACTTGCTGATTTTGCTACCAGATCATCTGCAATGGGTGAATGGTCAACGGAGAATGCATCTGTTTTAGGTAAGGATGCCTATGCTAATCAAACAGTAGTGATCATTGGAGACGATGATAGCAGCAATGACTATCCTGAAGGTCATTTGGGCATGTATGTTGGTGCCAGAGGAGATCTTTTCACTGGTGATCTTTATGTACTACGTGGAAAGAATCCTGTTGAGACTGCTCCCGGTGAAGGAGGACAACTCTTTGAAATGGGAATGACAGAAGGTGAAACTTATGATGCTGAATGGGTTGAAATGACTGAAAGAACGATCAGTGAACTAAACCAGGAAGGAATCGATAGTATGGCCATCGGATTTCAACGTATTGAGGATATCGATTACAGAAAAGGAAGTGCAGCTAACGAGAGAACGATATTCTACTGTGTAACCGGGCGTTACAGAGCTGACAATCCTGCACTTGCAGATAGAGGTACTACTTTCGGACGCATCTACATGGTGGAGCTTAATGCAGATGATCCCACTGGTGATGCTAAAATCACCTGCATCCTTGATGGTGACAAGGTTGGCGGTATTGCTGATGGTTTCCACAGCCCTGACAACATTGTGGTAACTGAAAACTTCGTGTACATCCAGGAAGACCCCAACGGCTATTTTGACCAAAACCCTGCTATCCAGGGATGGGCGAAACTGTACCAATATGACATCAATGCAGGTACGCTCTCTACGGTACTTGAGATGGATGAGGACAACCACCCTGACTATGGTGGAGGTGGCAAATGGGAGATCACTGGTATGATAGATGTCACTGACATTATTGGTGCTTCTGAGTCGACTTTCCTTTGTGGTGTTCAAGTTCATGGCTGGGAAGAAGATAGAATTGCCTCTGCAGTAAGAGCTGATGGAAAGAAATTCTTTGACCCTACTGCCATTGCAGAAGGACTTTCTGACTTTGAAGGTTCATTCCTGTTCAAAATTACTGGCTTAGACAGATAGCCTTAACATAATATCAATCAAAAAGAGGCCTTCTTGTGGGGGCCTCTTTTGTTCATTATGAGCACTACACCATGAAATTCATCTTATCTCTATCCTATTTAATCTCAATCACACTATTACTTGGATCTTGTAGCCAACCCCCGGAACCAAAGAAATCTACCACTCAAACTGAGAAATCTCAATTCACCCCGGATATACTGGCATACTACAAAGCGCTATTGGACAGCACTTCTTTCTACCTCAATCAAATGGATTCTGCCAATTCGGTGGAGAGAAATCAACAACTGTTCTTACAAACAAGAAAATGGTATAAGCGAGCAGAACCTCTCATCATGGCTTATGATGTAGAGAATTATAAGACCATCAATGCACCCAACCTGCTTAAAGTAGAAATGGAAGATTTCACCGAAATCAAAAGAATTAAACCTAAAAGCTACCAGGTTCTTGAGGAGTTATTATTTGCGGAGGAGTTTGAGGAAGCTGCTACCCTACAAAACACCCTGATCTTCCTAAAAGCAAGGTTACCTTTTATGGCGCACAATCACATGATTGCATCACAACGTGATCGCCATCACCTAAAAATGGTGCGTGACGCTATAGTCAACATTGCCACCAAAGGCATTACAGGCTTTGATTCTCCAATGCTTGCACAATCACTGGATGAAGCTATTTATAACTATCAAACAATAGAGTGGACCATTGATCTGTACAAGGAAGCTTTCAATGATGATCTACTTTATAAAGACTGGAAAACGGAAATTAACAAAGCATACACCACTTTGAAAGAAGGCGATTTTGACAGTTTTGATAGGTATAGTTTTATCAAGGATCATACCAACAAGCAACTAGAGCTGGTGAACCGCACCGCCGAAGATTGGAAAATCCAGTTGGCTGCCTCAAGAGCTTTAAACCCTATAGCTATCAATCTCTTTGGTACAGATTTTTTCAATATGGGGCATTTTGCACCGGCAACTTCCCCGGCTGTTACCAGCGAGCTCGTCGCACTTGGTCGGACCCTTTTCAACGATCCCAGCTTATCGAAAACCGGTGACATGAGTTGCGCTACCTGCCACCAGCGCTCCCGAGCTTTTACTGACGGGCTGGCTTTGGCCATGGGTAACAAACAAGAGCCTCTGCAACGAAATAGTCCTACGGTCACATACGCAGCTCTGCAACGGTCATTCTTTTATGAAGGACGTTCTTCGGCCCTCGAAAGTCAGATACTAGGAGTACTTAACAATACGGATGAGTTCCATATGGACTTAAGTACTCTGGAGCAAAAGATATCTGAAGATCCGGAATACCGGAAGCAGTTCGCAGCACTCTATGATGATGGAAAAATGTCTAATGAAAATGTACGCAGTGCCATCAGTACTTATATTAGAAGCCTTGCCCCTTTTGATTCCAAGTTTGATCGCAACATGCAAGATCAAGAGTCTACCCTCAGCGATAATGAAATCCTAGGGTTTAATCTTTTCATGGGAAAAGCGGCTTGTGCTACATGTCATTTTCCTCCAAGCTTCTTCGGCACGGTTCCCCCTGGATTCGGGGAGACAGAACTTGAGAATCTTGGTGTACCTGCCAACAATAGTTTCACCAATCCAATACTCGACACAGATCCTGGCGCATTTGAGCCATATAAAGTAGAGGAGCGTAGAGGCTTCTTCAAGACTTCTACTGTAAGGAACATTGCGTTGACCGCCCCCTACATGCACAATGGAGTGTATAACACACTGGAAGAGGTATTAACCTTTTACAATGTCGGAGGAGGCCTGGGTATGGGACTTGATGTTCCCTATCAGACATTACCCCCAGACTCACTTCAGCTGACCGATGCGGAACAACAGGCAATTATCGCCTTTATGAGGACGCTGACGGACGCTGAGTTTGAGGAGCTACCACAATCTGCCGGAGATGATTGAAACACATAGAGGAGTTTCAAGAGTTTGACGGATTGGTTCTCAACTTTCCACTACATGATATCTTTCTTCAACCACAGTTCATCATTTGGAGTGCCATGATATATAGGATGTTGTTACTTTGAGTGGGTGAATGTCGTATCCACGTTTGGATATTGTCGGCTCAGACTAATATCCTTAGCGTTGGGCTATTGTTCGTGCTGTGTTGTGGCACCTCCAAAGAACAACCGTCCAGCACTAAGCCAATGACCCTAAGTGATGTATTGGAAGCCAATACCAGTGCGCTAAGAGGCTCAGGTGTCATCGATGGCGTTGAACAGATACTGGCTGCTAGCACCAGACTAGAGTCTGATTACTATGTCCCTATGAGGTTTTGGCAGAGTCGACAGTAAATCCGGTTTAATCTCAAAATCAGCAGCCAAAAAGTTCACCATGCCGATCAAAACCCGAATGAGCAGCTGATCGAAGTGCTGCTGTATGATCATCACTCTATCAATGGAAATACAAAGCCATACAACGATCATAAAAGATAGATATGAACGGCAGCACTACACCTATGCCAACCGAGATGAAAGCTATGCTTTCAATCATGGTAAAAAAGGTGTTTACAGCGATCTCTCAATATTGTTTTGAACTGGAGGTTTGTTAAATGTTCAAAAAGCCAGTCCGTATCTGAAGTTAACAAATAGATCAGTACCTGTCTCCCTATCCTTGTAAGCGTCAAAGATATTCTCAAAGCCTACCGTAAAATCCAGGAACATCCTTCTTCCTAATCGACGTTGAATGCCATAGGCGAGATTCCATGTAAAGTGGTTATCCTCTAAATGAAATCTTCTGCCGTAGTTGAGGCTTGTGCCAATATAGTTTGCGGAAAAGTTGTTAGCACTTTTACCTTTCAATATTCTTGCTTTCATATTATAGTAATAGCGCGTACCACCTGCTAGACGGAGTTCTCTGTAAGCAGACCTATCAGCAGCATAGACAGAAGCAGCTCTCCACGACCAGTTGGGTTTAAACTTTTTCTCATAAGCCAGATCAAGCACACTATTCACGGCGGTTTTGCTCTCTCCCCAATTATTGATAGCGTAAAAAAATGGACCGATAAGATCAATCGTGAACATGCTCAACTTCTCTTCATCAGCACGTATGATGTCATTGTACCGCTCCACCAGCCTGGAAAACTCGGCAGTATCCATCTCTTCCTGGTGCTCTTCTATCGTCACATTTTCCTGACCAAGGGCAAGGTCACTAAGTGCCAGCGTGGCGAGGCTCACTAATATTAGTCTTTTCATTTTGCTATCGTAATCGTTCCGAATGTTGTTGTAGCTTTTATTTGAGGTTGTCCCTTCTTCTTCATGATATAGAGATCCTGATTGTCAGAAATCGCCGCATTAAGTACCATCTCCGGGTCTACTATAACTTCTCCATATGATGACTTAAAGTAGAGATCGTAATTGTCCCAGTCTTCCTTTAGTGACAGGCTAAGATCGGACTTCACTGCGTCTAGCTCTAGTTTCAATATGGTGGAGATATCTGTTATGGTAACATCACCTAGATTGGAAGAGATATTGGTTGTTCCCGATAGGCCAGAGATAGTGGTTTTGGTTTTATTCAGTTCCAACTTATGCTCACCACTTAAATCAACCACCTTGCAATCCCCAAAGTAGCTATTGTAAGTGCCGCTACCTCCGACATTCTCCAGTGTGAGATTTCCAAACCGATTGGTCACGTTGTATCCACCTGCCAAGTCTTGTAAAAGAATGTTGCCATATTCATTGCTCAAGTCAAGTGTCGCATTGGTCGGTACATAGACCGTATAGCTGGCCAGCAAAAGGGACTGTAGTTTATAGTTCTTCTCCGGATAGCTGTAGTAGTTAGCCATACCGATCTCATCACGCTTCTTCTCCAGGACATATTTTTGAAACTCCAGCTCTTTTTGAGCGATTTCCTTGGTTTTGGCTTTGGAGGTAAGCTTGATCTCTACCTTCACTTGAGGCAGCTCCCATCCTATCACCTTGATATTACTCTTGTTGCCTTTGAGTAATACATAGTCCCCTCTCTGATAGTCAAAACTACGCTCTACGGTCTTGGTCACCACCTGTAGGTTAACCTGCGCCATTGTCATCTCACTAGCCATTACCATCCAAAGTATCATCCATATGTATATTGCTTTTTTCATCCTATGATCATTTGAATCAACTGCTTACCCACTTCATCTTTTTCCTTTTCTACTCTTATTAAGTAATCCGCAAGCTGCTCCTGTTCTTGATTAGCCTGCATCACATCCATCAGCTCCATTTTTGATTGATCCAACTCTATGTAGAGATCAAATAATCCTTGAAACTGTGGCGTATTACATGTCAATGCTACCTGCTGACAGTGCTTCTTTATGAAGTCCATGACTTCATCATCTGCAGAGACATCTTCCATTGCAGCGGTCATCATTTCCGGTAGGTTCTCCATAGTCTCTGTATAGGTCACCACCGTGATGGTCTCCTCTGCAGCTTGATTAAACAGTACGAAGTACCCGATCAACAGTGCCAGACTGGCCGCTATACCCGTCATCCATACAGGCGATATGCTCCGCACTTTACCCTGCCGTTCCATTCGGGGTTTTTCCTCTTCGATAATTGTGTCGAACAAATCAGGTGCTTCAAGTTGCTGTTGACGGTAGTCTTCGATGGCCATTCTCAATGGCCGATCTGCATCGAGTTCATTGGCAATGCGATCCCACACTTCTTCTGGCGCTTGATATGTTGGCATATCTTCTATTGCTCTCGTCAAGTTTGAATCTCTCGCTTCCATCAGTACATCACCTCTTTAAGTTGCTTTTGCAATGCTTTCTTAGCATGAAATAGCTGAGATTTAGAAGTTCCTTCGCTGATACCTAGCATTTCAGCTGTTTCTCTATGTGTATAGCCTTCCACTTCAACCATCAGAAATATACTCCGATATCCATCCGAAAGGGTTTTGATGGCCTTTTCCAGATAGTCACCGGTAAGGTTGGAGTCCCATTGGATCGGCTCGATCTTCTGAGTGCGCTCATCGATCTCGTCAAACATGAAGCTGGATTTACGCTTAGCTAGTGCAGTACGTACCACGATCGTTTTGATCCATGCCCCTAAAGATGAGATGCCCTTGTAGCTTTTCAATCCTCTGAATACCTGTATGAAGGCTTCTTGCAGTGCATCAGCGGCTTCATTTTCATCATTTAGCATTCTATAGGTGATCGTATACATAGCGTCTTTATACTTATCATACAGCTGCCGCTGACGTTTCCTGTCATGCTTCAGGCAGTCATTGACTAATTCCAACTCTTCAGGATCCTGCTTGTAGTTCAAGTATTCTCAATGTTTGGATCAAAGTGATGAAGTTGATCAAAATGGTTGTATGACCATCAAAAAAAATAAAAAAAGACCGGCAAGCGTAGTACCGGGTATTAGTCTATCCCTGATATCTACGCTATACCGGTCTGTAGCAGCTGGTTGGACTGCTCTCGTGCATAGCTGGTGAACCTGGTTTTACTTGCTGGTGCCTGTCTTGGAGATATTCTTCAGAGGCACTCGTCAGAGACGCTTGTAGAAGACGAGTTTGGTGTTTTCTTCTGATGAGACACTACACTCTCTCAATTCAAATTGCTCTCTTAAGAGAAACTCTAGAAAGTTTTCGTTACGTCGTTCTGTCTCTACTTTGATCGACTTATATCCCAGGCTTTTCGCTTTCTTAAGGGCAAAGTCAAACATGTACTTGCCTTGTCCTTTGTTGCGATAGTCTTTGTGCAGGTAAAGCTTCTTCAGCTCACAAATATCTGATGGTGGCTCGACTTCATCATATGCAGGCTTAAGACCGACCCCTCCTACGACTTCTTTCCGGTAGGTCAATACCGCAAAGTAGCTGTCCTGCTGATAGTAACTATCGCAAATGTCGATCAACTCAGGATCATAAAACAAGCTATCTACGCCTACACCGCCGCGCTGGATAAGGATCTTCTGGATCAACTCCTTTATTGCCATGTTGTCCTTTTTTTGGATTTTCCTGAGGTTGAATCGTTTACTGAGATTCGAAAACTGATCGGAGAGATCTCCTAATAATAACTCTGCAAGCTGAACTGATTTTTGAAAAAGTATTGACCAGCTTCTTTCATTGATTAGCATTGACTTGTTCATTATGCACTTAAAAATTTTGTTTGCAGCAAAACTAGAAGTGCACTTAGCCAGCGCCTTACATTAGGGGTAAACCAAAGGTAAACACCCTATCAAAACGGGGTAAACAAAAGGTAAACATGGCTCTCAGAATGACAAAAAGCTTTCAGATCCTGCCTAGTTCATCATTGCTGCAGGTGCTTTTCCATCAAATTTGATTAGAAAGTCTACTAAGTTCTCCTCGGTGGAGAGTCCTAGCTTTTTGCGCAACCTACTGCGGGCAGTCTTCACACTATCGGAACTGATACCTAGTATTTTGCTGGACTCCTTGAGGTTTAAATTAAGACGAAGTAAGGCGCAGAGCTTAAGTTCCGCATTACCTAAATCGGGATAGGCAGTCTTTAAGCGATAGTTAAAATCCGGATGTATGTCCTCAAACATCCGTCTGAAGTTTTCCCAATCCTGATCGATCCGCATACTATTCTGAATGAGATTGCCTAGTTGCGTAAGCCCTTTGTCCGCAGAAGTAGCCTTCACATCAGACGAAGATTTCAACTGATTAACTTTTTCCGTAAGCTCAGCCAGAAGCTCATTCTTTTGAATAAAGTTCAGTGTATATGAGGTGAGTTCCTGGGTTTTGTGGTCCAGTTCCTGTTGGATCAATTGGGTCTTCCTTTGTTCATACCTCACTCTTATTCTAAGTAGGATGATGGTAATTGACGCTATCAACGTAATAAGTACCAGGCCACCACCTACCACGAGCAAGTAGTTCTCTTGTTCTACCCGCTCAGCACTGAGTTCTGCCAATTCCCTTGCCTTCTTCTCACTGTCATATTGTAGTCTCATCACTTCTACCTCTTTCTGGACCTGTTCTCCTCGTATATCTCCCTCCATCTGATATTCCTCAAGTAAATAAGGATATGCCGCTGTAAGGTCACCCAATCGCTCATAATGCTCACGATAGTAGTTAACAGCTGTCATCTCCTCATATGCCAGATCATTGTCTATAGCTATCTGGCGACACGAATCCAGGTATTCCAACCCTTGTCGGTCATTGGTTAACAGCAGTAGAATATTACCTATGCCACAGTAAATATTGCTTAGAAGAAGATCATTTGGGTCCACATATTCCTTAGCCAGGAAATAGGCATTCTTTGCCTGCTCCATTTCGCCTTGGATCTCATAGACGTTCGCCAGATTGAGATGAATAATGGCCAGACCACTTCGATCATCAATTGATTCACGATAGTTTCTTACCATATCAAAATAGTATTCTGAGGAGTCGTATTGTTCTTCGTTGAAGTAGACGACTCCCAGGTTGAGTAGTGCCTGGTTCAATGTAGCTTCATTTCCCAGCCTCTCAATAACAGTTATTGCTCCTTGCATATAGGATTTTGCCAACGCCATGTTGTTGAGCATATCATAGACATTCCCAATGTTTACTGACACCCTTGCTGCGGCTAGTTCCTCATCGATTTGGTTGAGCTTATCGTAGGCGAGCAAATACTCTCGAACTGCCTGCTCATATTCATTACGTATTTCAGCACTCATGCCTATCAGCTGATGCCCGTAGGCCATACCCTTTTGGTAATCGATATCTTCTGCCATCAGCAAGGCCTTTTTGGCATAGCGCTCTAGCATGAGCGGATCTGTTGTGTCCAGATTTTTGATAGCGCCTAATAGCCAGTTCACTGTCTCTACGCTGGCTTCTTTTCGACTCAGTTGTTCATCAAGCGTGTCGATCTGAGCGCTGAGCTGCATCGAATCTAATACGATGATAAATACAATTAGAGAGTATCTCATGATGATGGCTTACTCGAAAGTACAATTATTTTGAAGCTACCGCAATCCAAAGTGTGCCAACGTTCCCTGCGACTCTTCTTTGCTTAACTGCACAACACTCATATTCCTTCTACGACCGCATTAGATTAGTCCAAAACGCAAAATATGAGAACAGTTGCCTTAATAGTAGTCTTAGCACTCACAAATACGCTTGTCTACGCGCAAGACCTTTACCAATACCGATCTTCTGATGTTTATCCTTTTGGTCAACCGCACCCTGACGCACCAAAGGAGATCACTGATTATGGCCCACTCATTGGCATTTCTGATTGTAAATCTATAGCCAGAATCAGCCCAACAGATTGGGCAGATACCATAGCAATGGAGTGGCATTTTAAGTACATTATGAACGGATGGGGTGTACAAGACGAGACCTATAAGACTGACGGTGTGCACTCAGGTAGCATCCGCCAATACAATGCTGACAGTGCACAATGGTATGTTACCTACTACTCCTCTTCAACTGCAACGCCCTCGTTGACTACCTGGGCCGGTGACCCAAGGGATGGTGGAGATTTTATACTATATGCTCCGCAGAAGGCGCCTAACGGAATGGATGGCTTCTTTAAGATCCGCTTTTCTGAGATCAGCAATAAGGGCTTTAAATGGGAAGGTGCATGGGTTGATCCGGCGGAGGCTATTAATTACGCTACTTGGAAGATATACTGTAAGAAGAGAGTGGATTGATTCAGACTTCCAAGACCTCCCAAACATTATACGATCTCTACAATGAATCCTAAGTTACAAACTCAGGATAAGGTGATTTAATGTAATAGGCGTAGACTGAAAAGTTTGGAGGTTTTAGTAGTTACTCCCCAGGATGGTATGTCCTTTTCGCCCTGGCTAGCACGTCCTCTTTGTAATAAGCTACCTCCTTGAACTCTACATCCGCATATCGCTGTGCCTGGTCGTAAAAATGTGGTGATGATGGATCGCCACTCTGACCACCAGCCAGCATAGTTTTGGCCTTTACTTTATCACCGAACTCTACTACGGCCACAAAGCTGTTTCCGCGGTAGCCGTAGATGCGCTTGGTATCTTCTCCGTACTTCGCTCCATAAGCTGCCAATGCTCCCCAACGACTGGTTGTCAAACCAACTGGAATACTTGGCTGCTCATCATCGTACTGCAAATCGATATCACCTGTTAAGCGCTGGAATCTATTGTATTCTCCCCAAGGCACTTCCCAGGTCCCCCAGTCACCAATTAACTTATCGAAAGCAGCTCTAAAATGCTCCAATCGCTTCTGATTAGGCATCTTTGTTCCATAATAGTTGAAGAGATCATTGCCTCTAAGCCCATCAGGATTGCCACCATTGGCTCTGAGCTCCATGCCATAAAAATGAGCTAAAGTCAGTGCGACGGACTCAGCTCCTGAGTTCAAGTCCCATTTTCTAAGCACCTCAATTGCATCTTTGAATTCAGGATCTTTAGGTCCATTAAGATCATAAGCTGTCACCAAACCAGGTATTACCTTCTCAAACCCCGGTAAGTACGTGTTATGTGCGAGATCGATAAGATCGTCTAAGGTCAAATCACTTATATCACTCAAAACACGTACCGCATTCACCCCGCGGAAGTTCTCCAGGTCTGGTGCCATGTAATAAGGATAATCTTCAGCCTTAGGGCTATATTCCGCTGCTGCGGTAAAAGGCGTAGAGTTGCAGTTCTGGATCCAGCCATTCCCCGGATTAACAATGGTGATGATCTCATCTAATGTATGCATACCTTGCCAATCAGTTGCCGGATTGGACCCATCTACCGGTTGCGAATAGTCAAACTGCGGGTCGCGCTTGGGGATAAAATCCCCATGATAATAGGCAATGGTACCGTCCTGGTCCGCGTAGACCGTGTTATTGGATGAGTTACGACGGATCTTCATCATCTCCCAGAACTCGTTGTGATTGTTGGTCTTGGTACGGGTAAAGGATTGGATCAAAGCATCTACCGGCTCCCAGTTGAGCTTTGTAGCTACCAATTGGTCTCCTATCCTACCGGTGATAGGCCCATGATGGGTACGATACATAGGGAAAGTCCGCTCCTTCATTTGGCTACCATCCCTGTATTTCAGTGTCACCTCAGAGGTCCATACATCTCTCCATTCATCACCATACAGGTACTGTAGTTTACCATCTCGCTCCTCTACAGTTTCTAAGAAGTCATCCATAAAGTCAACCCTGGTCGAAGTATGCATCCAGCCATTCTTCTCACTAAAGCCCTGATAGATAAAGAATTGCCCCCAGGTCGTAGCACCGTAAGCATTGAGTCCCTCTTCGCTTACTACCTGCGATTCTCCTCTGAAGTAAAATGAGGTGTGCGGATTGATCAATAGCATAGCATCACCAGAAGCCGTATGTTCACCAGCTATCGCAAAACCGTTGGAGCCCTTTGGCTCTTCCATTGGGTCATTTTGTAGTAGGAGGTCTGACAATGCCATCTCTTTGTTCTCACCATAGAACTCTTTGATTCTACTGGTTCTTACACTTTCTATATCACCGCCGATTGACCCTTCAAAAAAGAACATGGGAAACCATGGCTCAAAACGTGTCAGCACTTTCGGCTTGACTTCAGGATGTTTATGTAAATAGTAATTAATGCCATCAGCATAAGCCTGGCAAAGCTTTTTCAACCAATCAGGTGCCTTATCATAATGGGCTTTCGCCTCATCAATGGTCATATACAGCCGAGCACGTAAGTCGCTGTACAATGCCTCCTCCCCTTCTACCTCAGCGAGCCTACCAATCGCCCAATAGTAGTTGCGTTCTACGCGAGGAAAGTCATCCTCACACTGTGCGTACAACATACCGAATATAGCATCTGCATCTGTCTTACCGTAGATGTGCGGTACCCCAAAATCATCACGGATAATTTCCACTCGGGAGGCTTGAGCCTCCCAGGCTTCAACTTCAGGGTCGGTTTGTTGTTGCTCCGGTGAGCTACAAGCACCGACAATCAATAAGAGATAGAGGAGCTTTTTCATAGTTGGGTTAGGTTGCGGTAGTGGTCGAACGTATCTTGTAAGGCTTCTCTCTGCAAGACTCTGGAATTAGCAGTTGATTATTTCCTAGTCGTCTGACCACTTGTTGATCATATAACAGCCGAATATGGACATTATTCAAATGTTCTACAAGTGGTTTCATATAGCAGGTTCATACAAGTCAACCAATGGGTTAGTACATCTTGCCACAAGGCTTTTCGTATCAGTAAATAAATCTATCACTTATGCCGTGCAAGAGATTTAGTTATATCTGGAAATACACTGTGAAAGAGGATCGCTTAGATGAATTCGAAAAGGCCTACGGCTCTGAAGGTGATTGGGTCCAGTTGTTCAGAAAAGCAGATGGCTACATTTCCACCATGTTCTACAGAGACAATTCAGATGATCTGACGTTCATCACAATCGATACATGGGAATCAAAAGCCCATCGCGATGCTTTTCGAAAGAAGTATGCTGATGAGTTCAACAGACTAGACCTGCGATGTGAGAGCCTTACTGAAAGAGAGCTCTGGATTGGGGACTTTGATCAGCTTTGTTAGGAGAATAGGCTTAGTATCTGACCACTAGCAACCTTTGCCTACCTGAGTACATCAAACATCCTTGAATGCTTCATCGTAAAATTGCGGTCTCTATACTTCCTGATCCATCACCCCGCTCGCCGTACCCGTTAGCCACAATAGTCAAGCTCTTTGTCATGGTTTAGCTATTGGAATATAAGAATCTTAAAAGCCGACTGACAACTAAATTAAGGTGAAAGTAAGATGCTTTAGATAGAAGGTGCGTATACTATAATAGAAAAGAGGTAAAGCTTAGCACTTTGGCAAGCCTAGCAGAATCAACCAAAAAACGAGTCATGTAAGAGGAGGTACTATCAATTGTTGTAGGTCAGTATGTTACGCTAAGCTTCGAAATAGGTGTTTTCAGCTTTAGACTTAGGCTATTAGGGGAAAAGAAATAGTCCTTATGACAACATCAAAGAATACTAAGGGAACAAAAAAGGCTTCTCAGGATGCATTCTGGTGGTGGAATGAACAATCGACGTTCGTAGAGGGGGATTCTCTTAGAACTAAATTCAAAAAGGTATTGCTCAGGGTCAGTGGTATATTACTGTTGATCATCTTTAGTCCGGCCTTATTGTTGGCACTAATCATCGCATTTTTAGTCGCATTATGATAAGAAGAAGCTTATTGCATTTCGGGTTTGTTCTACCATTGACTGCTTTTTGTGTTCATCAATGGCTTCAATATGGTTTGAGATTAGAAATAGAATTTCTTGATTCTTATCTTGATCCCTTTTGCGCTAGCGCAATGGCCTGCTACCTTATCAATATCGAACGATGGTGGTACTTTGGTGAACAAAAACTATCCTGGATTGACATGTTGGTGCTTGTCGTTTTCCTTTCACTAGTTTCAGAAATGCTATTCCCTTTTCTTTCCAATAGATTCACGGCAGACTGGATAGATGTATCGGCGATATCACTTGGAGCCATTTGGTTTATGATCACAAACTCCCGGGAATAGCTCACGCGTACAACGCTAATGATTATTTGGACTTTCTGTCGTTCCGAACAGCTTGTTACTTCAGTGGATAAATTGATTACTGTCCAGCTAAATGAACAAACGAAGTAAATTTGCTCAAATCTTCATCTGTGTTTCCTGAAACACCTCATCTAATAAGCTCAAAGCCATATCGATATCCTCTGCCTGTATCACCATTGGAGGCTTGATCTTGATCACATTATGCAATGGCCCGTCTGTACTCAATAATACTCCTTTTTCGCGCATGCGGTTGGTGAGGTAGCTAGCCTGTTTATCAGCGGGATACAAAGTCTCAAGGTTTTCTACAAGTTCAAATCCCTGAAAAAGTCCTACTCCTCGTACATCACCGATGATGGGGTAATGAGTTTGAAGTTCAAGGAGGCCATTCTTAAGTCTTTCACCCATCTCCAGAGCATGTCGCTGCAGATCCTCTTCCTCTACGACCTTCAACACCGATCTTCCTATAGCGCAGCTTACCGGATTGCCACCAAACGTATTAAAAAACTCCATACCATTGTCGAAGGCATCCGCAATCTCAGGAGTAGTGATCACCGCTGCAACTGGGTGTCCATTACCCAGTGGCTTACCAATCGTAACGATATCTGGGACTACACCACTCAACTCAAACCCCCAATAATGCTCACCTATACGGCCGATTCCGACTTGCACTTCGTCTGCTATACAAACACCACCAGCAGCTCTAACTTTGTTGTAGATATAGCTCAGATAGTCTTTAGGCAACATCACCTGCCCACCACAACTGAGAATACTCTCGCAAATTAGCGCCGCGGGTTTTTTACCATTTTTTATAAGTGTGGCTACTAAATCTTTGGCCTGTGATGCGTAGTGTTCGCCTGCATCCTGATCGCGAAACTGTCCCCGATAAACATCCGGCATGTCCAGCAAATGCACGTGATCCGGTTTACCCTCCCCACCTGGGCTGTCAAATTTGTAAGAGCTTACATTGATACACTCCTGCGTATTGCCGTGATAGCCATGCGCTACCGCAATGATGTCTTTAGCACCCGTATACACCTTGGCCATGCGCAGCGCAAGCTCATTAGCCTCACTACCTGAGTTCGCAAAATGACACACACTTAAAGGCGAAGGCAGTGTCGAAATGAGCTCTTCAGCAAAAGCAGTTAACTCCTCATGAAGATAGCGCGTGTTCGTATTAAGTAGAGCCATTTGTCTCTGACCAGCCTCTACCACTTTAGGATGTTCATGACCAACATGCGCAACATTATTGACCATATCCAAATAGCGGCGGCCAGTATGGTCCATCAAGTATTGACCTATACCCCTTACCATGTGAAGTGGCCGCTGATATGAGACGCTCAGACTTCTTCCCAATAAGAGTTTCCTTTTTGAGACAAGAGGAACGGGGCTGACAGCTTCTTCAGGTCGGAAGTTCTTCCCAATGCCTAACCAGCCCGAGGGATCAGGACAGATGGTCTTCCAAAAGACCTGCTCATCATAGTAGCATACCCCAGGATAGTTGTGCCCATACTCAAACAGATCAAGAATGATCTGGAAATGCACGTGAGGTGGCCAATCACCGTTTTCATCAGGAGCGCCAAAGTGGCCTATGATTTCTCCTGCTCGAACTTCACGACCTTGAGCCAACAAATCCAGGTCAGTGTTACTTAGATGCCCATAGAGGGTATAAAACTCTAGCTCCTCTTCGTTATGCTTAAGGATGACTGTAGGACCATAGTCACCATTCATACCATTATCATACACCGAGTGAACAACCCCACGCAAAGGTGCCAACACGGTAGTACCCTCAGGGCCAAAAATATCAAGTCCGAGATGAACTGTTCTCCAACCCGGACCTTCATCACCTATCTCCATAAAGCCATCATTGGTATAGATCGGGCGTACTTCAGCATATCGACCGATTCCCAATGTGGCCTTTTGGACATGTCGCTGATCTTCAATCATACGCCCCATTTTTCTGATATCTGTATAGTTAGAGTAGTGCCCTAGCGTTGTGCTATCTACAGATAAGTCCAGTGCTACCGTATTGTCTGGATTCACACCACTAACTATTGGTCGAAGGTTAGCCATACTTGTGCTAAACCATTGATGATAGCGCTCATATTTCCCACTAGGGTCCCAGGCACAAGCGCTCCTGAACTGAGCTATCATCAACTGCTCATCAGCCGACCTAAGCCAATCAAGCAATTGCCAGGCGCCTCTGGCACTTATCTGATGATATTCATTTGTTGGGTCTTTTTGATAGTTAAGTGTTGAATGAGTGACACTGATCATAAGTCTCATAGCGATCATCAGCGGCAACAGGGCTACTTCGTTTTCTTGAAGCGGAAATTGATCATGATATGACCTAATGACTGGTAAGGCACTATGAACAGGGTTGCGCTTGTCCATCATTAGATAGGCCAGAGCGTTGGCAAGTTCACAAATAGTATAGGTGTACAGGGCATCACCATAGTCGATCACTGACCTTACGGTGGTCTCACAGCTATCATCGTTTAAAATGATGTTGTTGTCGTTCGCATCTCCGTGAATGACAGAGCGTCTTAACGCTGCTCGTAACTTATCCGAAGATAGATATTGATTGAGAAAGTACTGTACTAACTGTTTTTGCTCACCTTCAAAGACAATGAGTTTTGTATCTATCCATTCAGCTCTAGCGCTATCCCAAAGTGTCTCGCGGTAAGCATCCGAATGGGTGAATCCAGCCAATGCTGTTGAAATACGGCCCAACATTTTTCCCAGACTTATCAGCATCTTAGTGGTATGAGGCACTTGCTCCGACCAGAGCCTACCTGGCATCCAGGTCAGCATACTCATGAGGTAGTCGTTTGCACCTAGCTTACAAGCAATCACAGTGCTACCACCTAAAGCCACCAAAGGTGTCGGCATCTCCAGCCCTGACGCAGACAAGTGATGCGCCATTTTATGTTGAAAAAGAAGGTTCTCTTTTTCGGCTGTGCCATACTTGAGCTTTAGTATAAATTCCTTTTTGTTTTCGGATAGGACATGATAGTTGAGGTCAACATCTCCGTAAAGTGACCTCATCCTACCGGAAATCCCATAGTGCTTCAAAACAAGGTCTATCAACTCCTTCGAACTAGCGTGTATACGTTCCATTAGGGTACCAAGGTAGCTACAAAACTCACCAACGATCAATGCCAGACGACTAAACAATGTCCAACGGTCAGCGCGTAGTGCTATATACCGCCTTCAGGGTATTGAAGTAGGCTGGTAAAATAGAAAAATTTGGTATCGATCAATAAATATGAATTTCTCTGCGCCTGGCGCGGAATCTAATCGAAACTAAACGGAGAAAACTATGAAAGAATTAAAAAGAGCAATGTTCATTGCCATGCTTGTCTTTGTCGGCTGGAGTTGCGGAGATGATGATGGTGATGCTACTCCAACGCCTGATCCAGAGCCACCATCAGCTCCCACAGGCGTAGTGACGAGTGATGTCAACACAAATGGATTTACTGTGAGCTGGACCGCCGTTTCTGTAGCGGAAAGTTACGCTGTACAGGTTGCTTCAGACAATGGTTTTAGCACTGTAGTCGCCAATGAATCGGGGATTAGTACTACAAGTGCTACCGTAACAGGCTTGTCTAGTGGAACTGAATATTTTGTACGTGTCAATGCAACTAACACTGATGGTACGTCAGACTACTCATCGGTGGTAACAGTAACCACCGAAGCTGAAGCAGATCCCGACCCGGATCCTGATCCCGATCCTGACCCGGACCCAGACCCGGATCCGGCTCCTGGAAATGCGGCTTCTATCAATGGAGAAGCTTTCGAGCCTTCTACAAACGAGGGAAGATCTGCAGATGGGAAAACTCAACTGGTGTTTTCTAATGGCACTATTACGATTACAGTTACCACAAATGCCACTGCTGCTGGCACTTATTCAGTAGCAGCAACAGGTGATCATACCGCAACCTATCAGAACGGTGACTCTGTGTTTACTGCCACAGCAGGAACTCTTGAGGTAACTTCAGTATCTCCAAGTATGTCCGGGACCTATGCATTTGAAGCAGACTTTAGCTTCATAAATGCCCGCACTATGAGCACGGTAAGCATTACCGGTGGATCATTTGCAGATATTGTTGTGGCTGCAGCAACGACTATTGGAGCTCCTATGGTAGGTGATGCCACTGACATCACTGATACTGGATTTACGGCTAACTGGAGCTCAGTGACCGGAGCTATCAGCTACTTCATTGATGTAGCTTCTGATGATGCTTTTACGACCCTTGTAATGGACAATCAGGTCGTTACGGGTAGCTCACTTTCAGTAGCTGATCTTACTGCAGGTACCAACTACTACTTCCGAGTACGCTCAACCGATGGCCTGACTATCTCTGATAACTCAAATGTATCTACAGCCGCGACCTCAGGTGGTACGGATCCTGATCCAGGTCCTGACCCAGATCCAAGTCCCGGAATAGGTGAGTATATCATTGAGGTAACTCAAGTTGGCCCAGATCAGTCTTCAACCACTACAATCGACTACAATGACAACTGCCAGGCTGAAACAGCTGTGGTGACTGGTTCTGCATCAGGTTTTAACTTCTCCGCGGACGCTACATTTGATTATGATAGTGACGGTCGATTGATTAAGGTTACAAGTGTAACTTCTGGAATCACCACGACTGTGGAATACAATGGCTTCAATAGCAAAGGGTTTCCTGCTCAGGTTGTTCTAGGCAACTCTTTCACAGGTGACATTACTTATGATTATACTTTCGGTGCAGACGGCAGAGTCGAGAGTATTACTGCCGCCCTTGTGGGACAGAACATTACATATACTTACAACTATACTGGAAACAACGTGACGTCAATCGATCAGTCCGGTGATCTGGGTACAGGGACCATCACTTTCGAATATAATAGCAGTGAGAAAAATTTCTATCAGGATTATTTGGAACAAGGCATCTCCTTACCAGAATGGACATTGCCGTATGCCGCATCTGAAGACTTGATCACCGGGTATACTTCAACAATCGCTGAAGTAACTACCAAGGTAGATATTGATTACGAGTTTAATTCGAATGGTAATCCAACTATGATTACTACTACGACTACAACAGGTGGTCAAACAACTGAACTTGTAGTGTCTTATACCTATGCAGCAGATTGTAATTAATCACCAACCAAACATTGATTCATAGGATTAAAAGCTGCTCCAATTTGGGGCAGCTTTTTTAGTTGTTGGCAATGTAATAAATTGGACTCCTTAAATCTCTATCAACATATGTCAACGGACTTTTTGAGTAAGGTCTCTGAGTTAACTGCGGAACGAGATATGAGCCTCGTTTGGCATATTTTATTGTGCTATGTTGTCATAATTCCAACGGCTATATGGTTGTATCAATATGCTCAAAAGCGACAGCATAGTAACGACAAGAAAAAATCGTAAAGCTGTATTCATATGTTATTGGTAGTCCGTATTGGCTAGTGACTGTTAAGGCTCATAGTAACATTTAACAATACAATTTCAGAACTCTTCTGAACTCAATTCAGATTAACTTGTTAATTCTATGTACTTACATCTATTACTATGAGCAGCGTCAAACGTACTTTCCCTTTGGGTTTTCCGTGGCAGACCAGTGATCCGTTCCTTTTTTGTGTATATCATAAGGATGACTACCCTACCGGAAATGATCAAGCTGGGCCAACTACGTCATTAGAAGGGCGTCATTTAGGGAATGACTTCACCATCAAGGACGGCTTCAGAATGTACCATGGAAAAACTGTGCCTGGCTTCCCTGCCCACCCACACCGCGGTTTTGAAACTGTTACGGTAGTACCTCAGGGACTAGTCGATCATAGCGACTCTATTGGAGCAGCCGGACGCTTTGGTAATGGTGACACTCAGTGGATGACGGCAGGTAAAGGCGTACAGCACTCGGAGATGTTTCCATTGCTAAATAAGGAAGAACCCAATCCTCTGGTACTTTTCCAAATATGGCTTAATCTGCCGAAAGTCGGAAAGTTCGTAGAACCACATTTCGCAATGCTCTGGAGAGAGGAAACACCTATCTACCAAACACAGGATGCCGATGGAAATAAGATTGAAGTGAGAGTTGTTGCGGGTAGCATAGACAACCACAGAGCTCCTTCTCCTCCACCCGACTCATGGGCCAATGATCCTAGTCATGAAGTAGCCATTTGGGTAATCAAGCTTGCCCCAAATGCTAAGTGGGCACTACCAACAGCGAGTGAAGACATCAACCGTACCATCTACTTTTATCAGGGAAGTGAAGTCACCATAGCAGATCAAACAATTACTCCGAACCATGGTGCTGAATTGATGCCTGATCAACCTATTGTACTAAAGAATGGATCAGAGCAAGCTCATCTACTCCTACTACAAGGTAAGCCAATCAATGAACCCGTGGCGCAGTATGGACCGTTCGTGATGAACACACAACAAGAAATACAACAGGCAATGATGGACTACCAGAAAACCGAATTTGGCGGGTGGCCCTGGCCATCACATGATCATGTGCATGATCATAGCAAAGGCAGGTTTGCAAAACATGCTGACGGTCGGCTGGAAGAAAAGGGTTAAGCTAATAGATTCTCACTATTCTTTTTTGAATAGTGTCGGCTTGATTGTCATCATGACCCATGCCCAGTTGTTAAGCTCGTTCTTGCTGCCGCTCTTTACCAGTTCCATACTGCCAGTTGCAAACATTTGTGAATAGCCGATCTTTAAGTTGACAGCCTGATCGATATTGAGATTGTACACAAGGTCCACTTCCGTCCCTAAAGTCTTAGACGTAGTGTTTCCTTCAAGATCGAAAAGATCAGTCTGTGACATAAATTGATGGCCATGTATATTGAGTGTTGATTTCTTTCCAAGTTTCAAACCTAATTTTACATATCCATTTACCAGGCCAACATTGCCGAACCCATTACCGACATAGAAGTAATCCATCAAACCATAGAACTTATGGTTGGTACCATAGAGCGGTGTAAAAACAGTGTTTTGATCGCTGTTTCTGTCTTGACCGCTTAGGTAATCTCCACCGAGTAATAGTGATGAACCTCCGATCTTCCAACCCAGATTGACTGCCAACATATAGGCAGCCAGATCGTCACCTGAAGGAGCTTCCCCACTTTGATAGTAGCCTTCAACCATCAAGCTTGTTCCTCCCAGCTTTTGTTTAAATACAAGCCCACTGGTCTGACTGAAATTGACAAGACTATCGGGAGTTTGGATGCCGTTGTTTAGTGCGAGCAGTGACAACTGTCCTTTGTCCCAGGCCTGGTTATACCAGATGTACTGCATGGTCTTGTAGTTATTTACACCACTGTAGAAAGTACCTACCAACCTAGTCGGTTCTGGTAGACCATCCACGTCCTCCTGATTGAAGGCAGCTCCGATATGAAGTTTGGATTTATTTTTAACATATGTTATCAATAGTGCATCGTGACTTCTGCCTTGTTGTGCCCATGCCAGGTCTCCCAATATCCGGGCATTATTATAATTCAATGCCTGGCGTCCGACTTTGATTTTCCATGTATCGGAGAAGTGATAGGCTCCCCACGCTTCATAGACATTGAAGAATCCATTATCATCTTTGAATATCTGAGGGTTCTCTCCCCAAAGACGAATGTCCTGTGCGCTCAAGCTGAAAGAATATTTCTCAGTAAAGTAATTGAAATAGAGTCTTGATCGCTGCTCCACGAAGAAAGCTGCGTCAGCGCCATCTGCGGCAAGAGATTTAAATCCATGACGATATTCTGCCCTTGGTCTGATTTCACCAACGACGGTGAATTGGGCATATAGGTTTCCTGTTAAGGTCAGAAAGAGACCAATGAACAATAATTCTTTCATTGTCTTTAGATTAATCCAACCACCATGTATGCTTCAAACTTGTTCCACTGAAACGGTATGACGTAAATGGGTACATCGTCCGGAAACTTTAGGTTATCAGGCTTGCCTTTGAAAACGATAGGCACGGAGATCATAAACTCGTCACCGTAGGTCTCGCGGACATTACCAGATACTACATTAGATAGCTCCCCTGCCATGTCCAGCATGTTATTTTCGGTTGGGTCTTGTAGTTTCACGTATCGCCTGATCAGGTCTCGAAAAAGCTCCATGTCTCCGGAGATATAGATGAACCCTTTTTTGATACCAGACACACCGATCATGCCTGTACATTCTTTGAGCAAAAGCTCATCTTGTGTCTTGACAAAGGGTGGTTTGGTGGAGATTGGAATTTTCGTGAGTTTATCAAAGTAGTTTTCGATGGACGAAATAAAGACATTGACGGTCTTTTCAAATTGTTCTTTTTGGGTACTCATTAGCTAGCTGGTCTATTGAATAATAGGTCGAAACCTTTCATTAATTCATCTGGGGTCACGGGTTTATAGAGATACTCTCTTGCCCCCTTTTTGAGGGCTTTTAAGCCTGTGAGTTTATCAGAAAGAGCAGTGATGACCATCACCTTGAGATCAGGCGATATTTTCATGATCTCCTCCAGGCATTCCAGACCATCCATTTCAGGCATGGTGATGTCTAAAGTAACGGCATCCGGTTTTTTGGCCGTGACCTGTTCAATGGCTTCCTTCCCGTTTGAAGCCGTACCAACGATCTCAATGTCATAATTCTTCAAATGTTCCTCAATGGTCATTCGCATCATCGAGGAATCATCAACAATCAACAACTTCATGGCTTATACTGCTTGTTTTAGGGTTCTTGAGAAACCTCGGGTCTTCTGCGGTAGTCTGATGACCATCTTGAAGTACTCATCTTTTTTGGTATCCAATTCGAACGACGCATTATGTTTCTCCACAATGCTATCGATCACACTCATACCCTGACCTCTTCCTGCCAATTCTGTTACATTGTCCGCGGTTGAAAAACCTTCTTTGAATATCAATGCTGCCTTTTGGTGATCATCCATTACCAACGCCTGTTCCGCATTTATCAAAGCCTTATCTATGGCCTTATCAGCAATTTCATCCAGGTCAAGTCCTTTACCATTATCCTGATAGCTGAGGATGATTTCACCGTCCTCTTCTCTATCAAGTGATATCTTTATCTCTGGTTTCTCCACCTTACCCATAAACCGGCGGTCATCAGTTGACTCAATACCATGAACGATACTATTGCGGATCAGCTGAATGGCAAGATCCTTGAAGTCCAACATGAAGTAATCAGGCAGCTCCAGGTCATTATCTTCGAAGACAAATGAAACTTCCTTCTTCTGACGCTGACTCAATTTAGCGACACCCTTTTCAAGCGTAGATACGATGAGGTTATTTGGTTTTTCTGATTCTTCCTGGTTCCAGGTTTTGTAAACTTTAGCGATTTTCTTCATCATGGCCTTCATGTTGTCCAGCACCATGATGATCTCGGTCACTTCATAAATGATATTCAGAAAATCTTTACCCTGTAGGTTAGACTTGTCCCTAAGCCTGGTGATCGTTTCTTCAAGTTTATGAAGTCGATCTTCAATCAGGTCAAGGTTGATCAGAGTAGCATTGCCTTTGGCTGTATGCACTACCGTGAAGGTATGATTGACTAGTGTTTCGAGATCATCGCTTGATCCCGATTCATACATTTTTGAGATACTCCCTAAAGTGTCAATCGTTTTATCCAAATACTCATTCAGAAGTTTTGGATTCACTTTGAAAATAGCCAACAGCTGTGCCGACTCTCTCTCGTTTCTGACTTCTGCTTCTTCTATTTGCTTTCTTAGTAAGACACTCTCTGTTTCGTCCAACACTGTAACGAGGATCCGATAGATCTGATTGTTGCTCATAATTCTGGAAAATGATACCCGTAGATACCTGCTCTCTATCCCTTTGCCATTCTCCTTTTCTGTAAAGATCTCCACCTGTTCTATAGGATTCAGCCTATTGACCACACTCTCTCTGATTTCAGTATTGAACAGGTTTTCAGAGTACAACTCAAGTGCCTCAATGTCTCTTGGCAAGAGTTTCGATTTCATGATCTGAATAAAGTTCGCTCCGGCAAGCTCGTCTTCATCGAGTACTTTTTCTGTTTCCTTTGAGTAGAATGAATCTATCTCAAACTTCTCATTGAGAAGAAAAATACCCTGATCCACATTTTCAAAAATACTCTTAGCCTGGTTGGTCAGATATTGAGACTGGACAAGGGCACGCTTGAGTGACTTACCTTGAGACTTCAGCTTCTTAGTGTATTGGGCTATTCTTTGCATAGCAGGACGGAAGATCACAAGTGCCTCAACAATGAGCAGCACAATGGCAATAGCAAAGAGTATGTACTCGTTTCTGGACAGCTCTTCTACTCTGCCCAGGGCTTCTGCATCGTATTCGAAAGTGATCTCGTTCATCAATTCCAGAAACGGACCTTCATTAGCAAGTACAAGTGACAGGGATCTTTGGAACTCCTCCGACTGTCTGTTCTCGTAATCAGTTGTTAGCACACCCGTTACACCCTTTTCCATCTCTGAGTAGTACGGTTCGATCTGTGTGAATAGCTCCAGAATAACAGCTGAATTGTTCACATTAGTCATATCCATTTTGGCACTACCAAACTGAAGTGCGAAATGAGACTCATTCCACAGCGAATAAGCTTTTTCTAACTCCTCGCGACGAGACAGGTATTCGTCTACTGCCTGTGCATTACTCATTGCCAAAGAGGCTTTTGTAATACGTTGAGACAACATTCTTTGTCGACCGGATATGTTGATCACCCTCGAATCAGAGCTGCTCTCGGTAATCGATGATTGAATAAGAAACTGGCTAAATCCGATCACCAGCGCGATTACGGATAATGCCACGACGTAAGTACGCGTTAAATTTTTCATACGCTCAATAGCTAGTTATAAATAAGTCAATAATTAACCGAATTAGTTAATATTAGTTCAACTAGGAACTATATACAACTTGAGTTGTTATGATCGCTTATCATTGTTGGGTTTGTCAAGAGTATGAACAAAAAGTATCATTATCAAAGATTAAAGTATTATTATAAGAAAAATACGCTTCCTCCTTATTCAGGATAAGCATTTTACTTAACCGCAGTACTGGTGTTTACCTAGTCAATACACAAATTACTTAGCCATAATTTATATGTTAAATTATTATAATTAATACATTATATACATATGTATCTTTATCTAATAACGGATACGTCACGTAGATTATCCTCTTATACAGTGAGTATATGGCCTAACTTAGCCCTATGATCACTGATCTTGGGGCGATTACACTTTTAGTCGATGATTACGACAAAGCACTCGACTACTATGTTGATACATTGGGCTTTAATCTGATTGAGGATACGAAGCTTAGTTCTGACAAGCGCTGGGTACTCTTGTCTCCTAGCGCAACATCTACGACGAAGCTTCTACTAGCAAAAGCTCAAGGTGAAGCACAAGTATCGGCTATAGGCAACCAATCGGGAGGTCGTGTTTTTCTATTCCTTCACTCGGATGATTTTGAAAACGACTACAAGACACTCCATTCCAAAGGTGTTCTATTCCTTGAACCTCCTCGACACGAAAGCTATGGGTCGGTAGCCGTGTTCCAGGACATCTATGGCAACAAATGGGACCTTATACAACCTCATTAAACTCAAGTCTTATGCGCACATCTCATCTCGTCATTCTACTAGTATTTCTCACTGCGCCGCTTCACGCTCAAAAACCAATATATCAAGGACAAGGACCTACTCGGGCTGTGCAGACTACCAATAGGCCTATAGTTCCTCAATGGAAGGGCATTTATGCGTTAGACGATAGTACCGTTTTCTTCTCCAATGATTTCCAAGGTGGCAGACTCAATGGTATTACTCAAAGTGGAGATAACTCATTCACGATAGTGATAACTCCAGAAAATGAGCCAATCAACCCAAGCCCGTGGTATGCCTTCAAGGTGTGGAGCACCTCTGACCGAGAGGTCAAGCTCTACTACACTTATCAGAATGCCAAGAGTCGGTATTTTCCAAAGCTCAGTAGTGATGGTGGTACCTGGCAATCACTAGACTCTACGGACTATCAAGAGTTTGAGAAAGGTAGTGCCGACTTTGGGCCTGGCTCACTACCTGAGACAATTGAGATTACGATGAGGGTTTCTACGGATACGCTTTGGGTGGCCGCTCAAGAACTACAGACTACCTCTTATGTGTATGGCTGGATGGACGAGCTTTCTGCACAGAAAGATGTGACAATGCGCTCCATAGGCAAGTCAAAAGAAGGAAGAAACATGCGTTTAATGTCTATTGGTGATCAGGATAGTAAAAAAAGGGTAATGATCATTTCAAGGCAACATCCACCTGAAGTCACAGGCTATCTGGCAATGAGGGGCTTTATCGAAACTGTGGCTGGTGATTCCAAGCTGGCCAGGAAGTTTCGCAAAACATTCGTGGTAGATGTGGTACCCCTAATGAATCCCGATGGAGTAGACAATGGTCACTGGAGGCACAATAGTGGTGGTATAGACCTCAACCGCGACTGGTCCGACTTTAACCAACCGGAAACCAGAAATGTACGAGACTATGCTCAGGAAAAAGTGAGCACTGGGCAAGCTCGATATCACTTTTTTATTGACTTTCACTCAACATGGGATGATATCTACTACACCATCGACTCCACACTTCTAAGCGATGATCAAATGATACTATATGACTGGGTCGATCAAATGGACGATCGAATACCCGATTATACTCCCAATGTACGTCCATCAAACAAAATTGAACCTACAACTGTCTCGCGCAACTATTTCTTCAAGACATTTGATACGCCTGGTCTTGTATTTGAGTTTGGTGATAACACAGATCGAGAATTTCTTGACCATAAAGGTACAGTAGCCGCAGAAGCATTGATGGAACTGCTTCTTAACGCTAATTAGCTTGATTCTTAGGGTTAAGGGTCAATGGTTGTGATTTTGTTTTTAATAAGATCAAGCAACCTACTGACCCTATGTATTTCATACGCTGTAATTATCTCAACACCAAACTGTGTTTGGCAGTCTTCATTCTGGCTATATCTTCTTGTAGTGACGATGGAGAAGAAACACCATCCGGAATATCGATCACAAGTCATGCAGCAACACAATTCTCAAATCTTGCAAGTGTAGCAGAGGAAGTACAGTTGCTATGGCCAACGTACGATTACCTCACCACACATCCGACATTGATGCTTTTTGATGAACCTAACCTTGAAATCACACAAGGATATGTGCTCAATCCACCGGAAGTGTTACCTAGTGGAAGCGAGCTAGTTGCCGAAAATCAAACATCCGGCTACACCATTTATAGAAACAGCGACATGGCCGAGTCAGCGCTAGTAGAACTTGGTGAGTTTCGTAGATTCATTTTCGAGTTCCCTCATGAGGGCACCAGCTATTTTGTGATCTATGACAATCCAAGAGAAGGCCATTTCTACGATGATTACAAAGATGCCACAGGTGCATGGGAAAGTATGATACTCGCGCATGAGCTATTTCACAAATTTCAGTTTGATCAATGGCAGATCAGTGAAGAATGGGTCCAGAACATTGCGGAGTATCCATTCGAACAAGAGATACTCACATGGCACCTTTACTACTATGACTTGATGGCAGACGCCCATTTTGCTGCAAGCGCAAATGATGCAGAGGCCTTTGCCCGACGCTATGTAGCCGCTATGACCAGAATGCAAGAGCTGGATACTTCACCAGAACAACTCGTAAGAACGATGGGTACCTATCAGGAACTTATGGAAGGCTCGGCGCGATATATTGAGACCTACAGCGTTTTTCCGGAGGTCTATCCTGATGTTCATCAAGACCCCTCTCATGGCTGGAGGGACATCTTAAACAATACTACTGAAGCGGAAGTCGTACGTACTGCCATTGCCTTTAGACTATGGTACCACTCAGGTGCCGCTGCTACACATCTGTTGCAACTCCTCGGCGTGGACATCCAATCTGCTTACCCTAGGTTCGAGACGCCATTTGAATTGACCAGGGACTATCTCGGTTTAGACGAAGTGACCTTATCAGAGATCCAGAATGAAATAGTATCTGATCCGACCTGGAGCGGTTATGACTCAAGGGCTGCAGACCTCATGTTGATCATGGATAATTAGACCAACTTCATCTATCATTGGTCAGTTTAAGCTCATGGAGGTATCTATTGAGCCATCCGACTAAAAGGCATTTCTGCCAATGGAGCTACTTGTTTTGGCCGATCCGTCTATTGAGTGATTGAAAGTTACATCTGCGATTCCGCAATCATAGTAGCTAAAGATAATCTGCAAGACACTGTAAGTATACATGGGCTATCGGCGTTGAAAAGACTCAGGGATATGGCACTGGCACCAGGCTATTGCAAAGTGCTGCATATTCGAAAATCGCCCAAGCCAAGCGTCTTATCAAACGCACCATCAATATTCAGTATGTCACAAATCAGGCTCTACCAAAATGTTAGTTTCAAGATTATGGGAATTGACAAGGACTACTTTCTTATGAGCCATCAAGAATCAATCTTCGAGAATGGTTCCCTGCAGGGATCAAGTTGGTCTGGTTGTGGATATTAAATCAATATGAGTAAGAACTAATTATTAATTATATAATAATTACACTTTTACTGTTACATTAGTACTGTGTTTGAATTTGATCCCAACAAAAGCGATCTAAACTATAATAAGCACGGGATTGATTTCATCAAAGCTCAATTACTTTGGCGAGATGTGGATCGGATAATGATTCCTGCAAAAGTCATTGGCGAACCAAGATTCTTACTTATCGCAAGGCTGGAATCAGACCTCTGGTCTGCTATTTATACAATGAGAGAGTCCAAAATCAGGATCATTTCCATCCGAAAATCAAGAAAGAATGAAAAAAACCTCTATTACCGCAGCTGAGTTTGACCAGCTTTTCGAAGACGGTCAAGACCTAAATGACCAATTAGATCTATCAAAAATGGAAAGGCCTGGACTTAAAGCTCGACGAGTAAGCGTAGATTTTCCAGAGTGGATGGTCGAAGAACTCGATATGGTATCTAAAAGACTTGGTGTGACCAGACAAAGTGTGATCAAAGTATTCATTTCAGATAAGCTTAAAGAACAGAAATATTAGACTCGCTCTTTCTGGTCAGCGCTTCCCTATAGCTATTGCCTATAGGCAAAAACCGATCTGAGGGCAGCTCCACATTCTCTTGATTGTATGACTTGATATGCGCCTTATTGATAATGAAGCTTTTATGTATCCTTACAAATGCCTCATTCAGCTCACCAAGTGCCTCTTTCATACTGGCATAGCGAATAATTTTCTGGTCATTCTCCAAGTGATAGGCCACATAATTTCCCAGTCCCTCTATGAAGAGAATATCATTAGGGTCGATCCGGTAATACCGCTTGTCCGATTTGATCTCTATCAGACCACTTACCATCGTGGCGTTCTTATCCCTTTCTTCAAAGTACAACCAGAGCAGCTTGATAGCACCAAGAAACAGCACCGTAGTATTGATCAATATCGCTGACCTTAGAATAGCACCCGGATCAAGCAATTCTGATAATATAAGAACGGTCTGCTGCTCATAAAAGAAATAGGTCAATAGTCGCTGGATCAAAGCAGCACCTAGCAGCATACCGATATACGAAATCAGCATCCCCAGGAATCTCTTTTGCAGGAGGTATCGTGGCATCAGCCAATAGAGTGTCAAATAGACCGCTCCAATCCTTACGGGTAATAGCACAAACTCCAGATAATAGCTCGTCCAATAGTCTCCATTTTTGGCCCATATAAACCCAAAAGACAGGAAATAAAGCAACCAAAAAACGGCATGGCTAAGTATGCGGGATCCGAAAAGATAATAATGCTGCATCGTGAAGTCATGTCAGCGCCTTCGAACACATAGAAACAAGGCGCATTGGCATAATAAACTCCAAACCTAAACGGAAATGGAATAATGTTGATCAAAAAAACATGGTCAAAAACATTTTCACTCTAGTCTTATTACTGGTTGTTCAGTTCGAAGCGCTACCACAATTTTTAGGACGTAGGGCCTTTCTCGGGGCATCTGTCATTTCACCTTCATCAGACAATCCAGGTGCCGTCATTCGATCCTTAGACGTCAGTAGTCCAATACAAGTAGCGGGATTGATGGCGGGAGATCGCATCTTAAAAGTTGATGGTGTACTCGTCTCCTCCGGGGAAGTATGGAGCAATATTAGCTATGGTTTAAGAGCAGACCAATCAACACAATTTCTGGTCAAGCGAGGTGAAGAAGTCCTCAATCTAAACATACAGCTCAAGGCCTGGCCAAAAGAAGAACACGAAGGTTTAGATACCTACTACGAAGAGGTGACAAGCAACTTTGGCATCACACAGCGCATAATCATTACTAAACCAAAGAAGCAGGGAAAGCAACCAGCGTTGGTTCTTATCGGAGGATTAAGTTGTTCCTCGATAGAGCTACATCCTACCCGTACTAATAACTGGCAAAGGACCATCAACAATCTTGTCGAGCAAACAGATATGGTCATGATGAGAATAGAAAAACCTGGAGTTGGTGATAGTGAAGGCGATTGTGGTTCATCTGATTTTCTGACGGACCTCTCCGGTTATCATGCGGCCATCAGAGCACTTAAGTCAAAACCCTACATAGACACTACCAACATAATTATTTACGGATCAAGCATGGGCAGTGCTTTAGCCCCTTATCTGGCTAACGAGCACAGGTTAGCCGGGGTGATTTCCGATGGCACTTTTTTTAAGACCTGGTTTGAACATATGCTGGAGATAGAGCGGCGTATCCGCCAAATGAGTGGTGATAGCGAACCAGAAATAGTGCAAAAGCTCAACAAGTACTATATACCACTCTATTATAAGATGATGATTGAGAAAAACAGTTACCAGGAAGCCATCGACGAATACCCTGCCCTTGCGGATTACAATTACCACAGTCCGGAGCATATGTATGGCAGACCAATGGTCTACTATCAACAATTACAGGAGTTTGACCTTGCCGGTGGCTGGGAAAACCTCAAAGTACCTGTGCGCATCTTGAGAGGCACCCATGACTGGATCATGTCCTCATTTGACAATCAGATGATCATGGAGCTACTAGATCGAGCAGGTCACGAAGATCATGAGTTATATGAAATAGATGGCATGGATCATTGGAATACCATTCATGAAAGACCTGAAGACTCATTCCTGGGCAACCCTGGCAAGTGGGATGATGAGATCAGCGGGCGTTTGGTAAGATGGGCCAGAGAACTGGCGGGCTTGGAGTAAACCGAAGGTGCCTACAGCAATGGATTACCCCTCTACTATTTGTTCTTTAAAAGAGAATTTAAACCCTATCAACACCATGCTCAAAAAGCAAATGATCCCATTGGCAATGATCACAGGAAGCAGATTCAGTGAAATGCCATAGTAGAGCCAAACGACGGTGCTGGTCAATACGATCAGCATCATCGTTAGGCTGAGGTCTCCGACACTCTTGGTTTGCCAGGCTTTATAGACCTGGGGAATAAAAGTCACGCTGCTCAAAAAAGCGCCAAAATGTCCTGCAATTTCTGTTAACTCCATAATATCTGTTACCACTCAGTGTGAAATATACCCTCCCTATCAGTGCGCTCATAAGTATGAGAACCAAAATGATCACGCTGGGCCTGGATCAAATTAAGCGGTAGGCGTCCTGAGCGAAACGCATCAAAGTAGCTAACACTAGCTGCTAAACCCATCATTGAAGTACCGGTAGCTATAGCATATGAGAGTACCTTGCGTGCACCTCCTACTGTCGACTTGACCATATCCGCCATAGTATCATCAAGCAGCAAGCTTTTCAATCCAGGGTCGGCATCATAAGCGCTTCGCATATCTTCAAGAAGTCCAGCCCGTATGATGCAACCTCCGCGCCATATCTTGGCAATCGTCTCCATATCTAGTCCATATCCATATTCTTCTGAGGCAGCAGCAAGCTGCGTCATGCCCTGCGCATAAGTTACGATAAACGAAAAATAGAGTGCCTGCTCCACATCATCGACTGAAGGAACAACTGATTCTCCCACATTGTCATCATACTTTTCGTCAGCTTCTACCCGCATCGACTTCATTGCAGATATCTCGCGCATGCTGACTGCAGCATCAATAGTAGGTATTGGCATGCCAAGGTCCATGGCGTTCTGAGAGGTCCATTTTCCTGTACCCTTCTGCTTCGCCTTATCAAGGATCATATCCACCAGATCGGCATCACTCAATTCATCTTTTTTAGTAAAGATGTCAGCTGTGATCTCAACCAAAAATGACTGCAATCTGCCATGATTCCATTGATCGAAAGTGCTGTGCATCTCTGCATTGCTCAATCCAAGTCCGGACTTCATGACCGCATACATCTCGGAGATAAGCTGCATCAAGCCATATTCAATGCCATTATGCACCATTTTCACATAATTGCCAGCTGACTTTTGACCTAAATAGTCAACGCATGGCGTACCATCTACTTTGGCTGAAACAGCTTCGAAGATGGGCCTGACAAGCTCATAAGCCTCTTTCGCACCGCCCGGCATGATACTGGGCCCGAATCTTGCACCTTTTGCACCTCCGGATACACCCGATCCTATAAAGTAGATGCCATTTTCTCTTAGGCCCTCTTCTCTCCTATCCGTATCCGTAAAAAAACTATTGCCTCCATCAATGATGAGATCACCCTTGTCTAGATGTGGTCGTAGGTCACGAATAACGGCATCTACGGGTCCACCTGCAGGCACTAAGAGCATGATCTTACGAGGGGTTGCCAGTTGGTTAATGAAGTCCAATTTGTCTGTGGTGCCACTAACTTTCTTTCCCTCACCTTCCTGCTTTAGCGATGCTACCTTATCGGGATCCGTGTCAAGGCCATATGCTGAAAAATCATTGTCCGCTACATTGAGTATAAAGTTTCGGCCCATCACACCAAGGCCCACTAAACCAAAATCATAATTTCCTGCCATCAAAGAATATTTTGCGTGCGCTTCATGCACACTATGAAGAAATAGTTTAGATCGAATATTGGTATATTCAGCGACCGAAACAAACAATGTTGCCCCATTTACCTTGTACTAGTCGACTATACTTTAACTCTAAGCTGCAAAACAAAACCTGAATGACTGAAAATCAGATTCTTATCATTTTTGGGGCCTCTGGCGATCTTACAGCCAGAAAACTTATCCCGGGATTGTTCAATCTCTGCAAGCGAGGTTACCTACCGGAAAAATTCGCTATCCTAGGTGTAAGCAGGACTGACTACACTGATGAGGCCTACCGGAAAAAAGTAGTATATGACAACCAGCATTTGGGGGACCAATCATCTAAAGAGGATCTCGATATTTTCGCTAGGTTGGTGCACTACCAACCTAGCGATACCAAGGACGCTGATGATTATAAAACGCTTAAAGCGCGCATAAGTGAGATAAACTCAGCAGAAGACGATAATTGCATTTTCTATCTATCCACACCCCCGAGTCTCTACGAGGTTATAGGTGCTCATCTTGCGGGAGTAGGTCTCAACAATGAAGAAAATGGCTGGAAACGCCTGATCATTGAAAAACCATTCGGGTACGACTTAGGATCAGCCCTCGATCTCAACAAAAAACTACTTGACTGCTTCAACGAACAGCAGATATACCGGATCGACCATTACCTGGGTAAAGAGACAGTCCAAAATGTGATGGTGGCGCGTTTTGCCAACAGTATCTTCGAACCCCTTTGGAACCGCAACTATATTCAGCGGGTGGAGATCACAGCAGCGGAAAGTGTTGGGGTAGAAAAACGAGGTGGCTATTATGATGGGTCAGGCGCATTGCGAGACATGGTGCAAAATCACTTACTGCAACTGCTGTCTATGGTCGCCATGGAGCCGCCTGTTAAAGTAGATGCGCATAGCATACGTAACGAGAAGCTGAAACTCTTTCAATCGCTTCGGCCAATGACTCCCGAAGACATTCGGTCCAATGTAGTACGAGGACAGTATGGAGCTGCGTCTTACAAAGGTGAACAACTTTTGGGCTACCGTGAAGAAGAAGGTGTAGACCAGTCATCGAGGACCGAAACCTATGCGGCACTCAAATTCTACATTGATAACTGGCGCTGGGCTGATGTTCCTTTTTATATCCGAACAGGTAAACGCATGCCCACAAGAGTCTCTGAAGTGGTGATCCACTTCAAAGACAATCATATTCAACTGTTTAATCAGGAGCGTATCGACAATTCGCACAACGTGTTGGTGTTTCGTATACAACCCAATGAAGGTGTATTGCTAAAATTTGGGTTAAAGATTCCTGGTTCGGGCTTCAATGTACAGACGGTCAATATGGACTTTCTCTACAATGACCTAACGGACAAATACGTTCCTGAGGCCTATGAGCGATTGATCCTGGACTGTATGCGAGGAGATGCTACTTTATACGCCAGGGGGGACAGTGTCGAGGCGGCCTGGAAATTCATTGATCCAATCCTTGAAGCTTGGAAATCAGACCCCTCCATCCCACTATATGGTTACCCATCAGGTACCTGGGGCCCGGAACAATCAGATTCATTGATTGAAAAGGGAGATTGGAGAAATCCTTGCAAAAACCTTACTGATGACGGTATCTACTGTGAATTATGAAACCAGAGATTAAAGTATTCCCGACACCAAATGATGTTGCCAGGGCCTTTGCGCAAATGATTCTTGAGAAGTCACAGCAGACGGATCGCTTCAATATCGCCTTATCTGGCGGATCAACACCTAAATTGCTCTTCGATATTCTCGCCAGTGATTACAAAGACAAGATCGAGTGGAATAAAATTCATTTCTACTGGGGTGATGAACGTTGCGTACCCCCCGGAGATCCTGATAGCAACTACCTAATGACTAAAAACCATTTATTCGATCACATAGATATCAATGAAGCTAATATCCATAGAGTCTTTGGGGAAGACAATCCGGACAGTGAAGCCAAAAGATATGCGCAATTGCTTCATGAGCAAATACCAGCTTCAAATGAGCTACCACAATTTGATTTGATCATGCTTGGTCTTGGGGAAGATGGCCATACTGCTTCAATATTTCCTCATCAAATGGAGTTGTTGGATAGCGACAAAGTTTGTGAAGTGGCTCATCATCCGGTAACAGGGCAGCAACGGATAAGTCTTACTGGAAAAGTGATTAACAACGCCAAAGAAGTGGCCTTTCTCGTGACCGGAGAGGGGAAAAAGGAGAAGGTCAAGTCTATACTTGAGCATGCTGAGGGCTACCAACAATTCCCTGCGGCACATATACAGCCGAGATCAGGACAGCTGACATGGTGGATGGACGAAGCGGCATCAAATCCAGGCGAAAACTCAGAATCGGCATCTTAACTTCTTAGACATTGACTTGGCAATACCTCAAAAGACCTATACCAGCAGTCATGAAAAAATACTTGTTCTACGTATTTTCTTTAGCGATAGCAAGTTGCAACGCTCCCGCTGCTAAAGAAGGATCATCGTCTCAAACCACTCCATCTGAAATAAACATTCAAAGAGTGCAATGGTCAGAAGTGGACACTATTGATGTTAAAGCGCTTAACGCAGATTTGGTCGAAGGTAAACCGACCATGGATCTGGGTGTCTATTTTCCCTCTAACTTTGATCCGGATTTCCAGAAAGTTTCATTAGAGAAGTTAATGATCAGTATTCGTGCTGCGAAAGAGATCTATGCACCAACAGGGGTTCAACTCAATGTGCTTTGGATCAAAACTGGTGAAGTCAATCCCAGGTACTTCGCTATACAGGCCAATGAAGTACCCGGCATACCACTGACGGAGTATACTAATATGTACGAGCATAGTAGAAGACATCCGGCTCAGCTCACCGACCATGCGAAGGAAGCTTTTGAGTCTATCATAGAGCCAAAAGAAAATAGCGATCGTACCTTGTATATCATAGTGCTGCAGGATGTCTTCTACCCTTTCCTTACAGTCGCTGAAGAGCGTAACTGGACGATGAATACTGTGAGAACCGGTGGCCTCTCCTTTCCTACTTATAGCTATGTTGATCAGGTTCCTAACAGATATCGCGGTGTAATTACGATCACTAATCTGACCCGACCGGATCGTCTGAGAGGAACAATCGCGCATGAGATCGGACATAAGGTAATGAACGTAAGCCATGAGTACAAAGACATAGGCCCTCAGCATGAAGTCCATGCGGACGGAGGTTTAATGCTTTACGGAGATGGTGAAGACATTCCTTCCGGAAAAGAAGGGCGCTGGCACCTTGAGCGCCTTCATTTATCCCCCTTCCTCTATACATTGCAATCGGACGGCACAAAAAAATGGAACCCTGATTACCAGGAAGGAGGTCACTATTACGACCCAATATACGGTGAAAAAGTAATTCACTTCGAGGGCGTGGCTCCCATTGATGAGGATTGGTAGACGCAATAAAAATCACCATTCCATTGTAAATCTGACGCTCACCTGATGAAAAATCGGAAGCCCGGGGTAATAATATCTCGGAGCGCTACCACCAAATGAACCAGCGTTGACAGCCAGCATAGAAGCGTACCGCTCATCGAGCAGATTGTTCACGCGATAGCTTACATCAATTCCGAGAAAATCCCAGATAGATCCCTTCCATCCGAGGATGGTATTGATCAACCGGTAACTGTCTGAGTAAATAGAATTGCTATCAGTGATTGGCATTTCTCCAATAGATAGGAACTCCAAGCGTCCATAAAAGGACCTTAAAAATGACAGGTCAAGACTCATGCTCCATTGTGAGGTAGGTACACCAGTCAGATCATTGCCTGAGAAATCATTATCCTCATCGACAAACTCTTTAAACGTAAAATCATTGATGCTTCCATTGACTCTAAGTTGGCCAGTGCTCGAACGTTTAGACCATAACAACGTATGGATCCCAACTTCTAAACCATTGTGTGTGGTACTGCCAGTGTTGATACCAACAAACTGATCCTCGGCCACTCGTTGAGCCACCAGCAAATTGCGGATTCTCATAGTATACAGTGAGATGTCATAACTTAGTCTCTGGCTGAATAGACTTCCTCTTGTCCCTACTTCATAGCTCCAACCAGTTTCGGGTTGAATGTCAGGATTCAGAGTCCCATCAGGAGCCAATGTTTCCTCCAAAGACGGAGGTGAAAAACCATGGCTTGCATTAGCATAAATGGTAGCATCAGCAGTACTATAGGCAATCGATATTCGCGGAGACACGTTCCAATCGAAGCTATATTCTCCGGATTGATCAGCAGTTCCTGTATTCACCTGATCGTCCAGTACGTGTCTCGTCCTGTTGATATTGAAGCCTCCTGTAAGCTGCCATTGTTGAGAGAGCGAATGTCCTACTTCTCCGAAAATGTTAAAGAAGCTTCTATCTTCTGAAAACTGGTTTAGCAAATCACCCTGGACACTTCCCTGTCCTGGAAAGTCCTGATAAAGATTTTCGTAGGTCTGCCAATCATAGCGATCTTGGTAGGCTTCAAACCCCGCATTCACGGTAGTACCCTCTCCCATTTCGTACAGGTATCTGCTACGAAGACCATACCCAAGCACATCTTCATCCAAAATATTGAATGGACGCGGTTCATTCGCATCTCTCCATTGCGTATATACTGTTGTTCTCAAAGAACTCCGGGCACTCAGGTCGTGATCTGAGGTAATACCTGCGATCAACTTGTCATAGTCTTCATGACCCTGAGCTGCTCCCCAGGTAAATGCCGCTTTTCTCGGATCGTTAAGATAATCATCCTCATTGAGCGAGCTTGGAATCTCTGCAAACTGATTGACATAGTAAGTCATCAAGCGATAAGACGCCTTTGGCCTATGCCAGGCCGCCATGAGTTGTATCCCATTCCTTTCAAACTCATTGTTATCACGATAGCCGTCGCTCGTCTGTATCAGATAAGAAACATTCAGTTCGTGTTGCTCTGTCCCCACGGCATAAGCCAGATTAGCCCGTGATAGCCCATACGAGCCCGCACCAAACTCACCATAGAGCCTTCGGGTACCGGGTTGCAATCGAACGGGCTGTAACTGGATAGCTCCTCCCAAGCCAGCACCGTAGATACTACTGTTTGGCCCTTTGAACACAGTGACTTCACCAATCGCTGACATATCAATATCCTCTATGGTGGTTTCACCAACCCCGTCTGTTAGCGGAACATCCCCAAAGTACGCTCTTACCTTGTTCGTCGAAAAAGGAGTTCGTGCTCCGATACCACGCACTGTGATCCGGTTAGTATTCAATGCACCTGAGTGCATATATATACCCGGTTGACTATTTAGGGCATTGGCGATGATCGACCGGTCCTCATTTTCCAAGGCCTTAACGCTCAGATAACCAAATGCACCAGCATACTCCTGAAGATTGATCTCACTGACTAGTCGCTGTACGATCACTTCACTTAGTAAAACGGGATTAGCAACAAGTTCGATTTCATTGATCACACCATCAATGAGTGTTATTTCTTGACTGAGGTAGCCTAATGAGTATACCGAAATCTGAGGGACAAAAACTTCAAAGCGACCACCCTCATCCGGCATTACAACTGACGAATCACTAGTTAATATTTGTCCATAACCAATAGGAGAACTTGACTCAGCATCAACAAGTCGCCCTTGATAGGGTTGAGAATAGAGGTGTGAGACCGCTCCGAAAGAAAGAGCAAGTAAAAAACCAAAGTACATAATCAAGAGCTTCCAGGTCAATAGCATCTAGTTCAACGTAAAAGGCAGGGAGTTTTCAATAGTTATTAATTCAGTATAAAGTATAATGAGATAGATTCCTTGAGTAATAAGACAATCAATAAACCTTAAAGCTCTCTAAATCTGAAAGTTCCTCCTTACAAACTCTGGGCTAATGACTGCCAATACGGTCCCTAGTATAACAAATAGCTGATAAGTCCATGCTATAAATAGAGCTACCGGAATCTGAAATAAATCTAACTTCACCAGTCTATGATTGATAGTAAGTTGCTTTAAAGCCGAAAGCATTCTTCTTACAAGCTTCAAGTACATTAGAACAGAGATTCTCCTCTTTTGACGATAGATTCTAGATTGGACGATATCATGGCCCTGACAGATAGCCCTTTGAAAAAAATGCCTTAACCCATTAGGAGCGGGATGGGAAACCTCACTGCCGTTTGTTTTATATACTTTTATTCCATCGCCTGATAGGTTTTCACATAACAATGAACATTGGCTCCTATACATTTTTGTACCTGAAGGAAAGGGGTTTTCCAAAAGAGTTGATCTTCTAATGACGAAGTTGTTAGCCTTAAAATTTTGAAAATGATACAGGTCGTTATTGTTCTTTTGTAAATCAAAAAACCAAGTTAAAGCAAAAGTCTTGTGATAAACGTCTGTTAGGTCGATGTAGGCGTTCCCCCCAACCACCTCTATGGTAGGATTCTGCTCTAGCGCGTATATATAATTCTTTAGCCAGTTAGGCTGGGGGATCACATCACTGTCCAAAAAAAGGCAATAGTCCCCTTTTGCTACCAAAGCTCCTAGATTCTTGATATCATAATAATGAATGTCATGGGCCTCAAATAACCTAATACTGACTTTATCGATTATTTGGGTCAGTTGAACCTTAAGAATATTCTTTACATCTTCAAATATGATGCGCCGCGGATCTGCAAAAACTATAATTTCAATAGGACTTGCTTTTGGCTTATCATCAGAATTCAAGCTGATCGTAAGTTCATCGTTAAGAAAAGGCTCAAGCAATGAAGTTAAGCACCCTTCTTCTAACACAGCATCAATCTGAGAGGACAATTCAGAGAGCATTATCAAAGCTCTATCATCAGCACTAAGGATAACATTTTCCCATTCTATGATTATTGTTATCGTCTTGTTCATCACCATAATCTTGACGGTCAAAACCTGAGGCGAAGATATTCAAGGCTCAACCGAATAATGGTAATTGAGAATCATCAATGTATTATTAATTAACTTGAGCCTACGATACAAACCATCGTTGACCATAATGGGTAGACTCAAGTCATTAGTATTTATTCTGCTTTTCCAGAGTTTCTGTATCACCTTATGTTTTGGCCAGGTCGGTGATCTCTTTCTTTCTCATCATCGACCAGATGGAGAAGGGCTTGACAATCTCAATTTTGACATGGCCGTCAATTTCGGCGGCCTATTGTATATCGCCAATCGGTCTGGTGTACTAATCTATGACGGTAAAACCTGGGACTTCCATCTTACTCCAAGTGCAGCTTTATCTATCGCGGTAGCTGACAATGGTGACATATACGTAGGCTGTGTTGATGACTATGGAAAAATAGAGTTGGTAGGTGATGCCTACCAGTTCGTATCAATGGCTGATACCAGTGTTTCTCATCTTGTTTTTGAGACCATCATATTAGATGATTATGTCTACTTCGTAGGCGAACGAAAAGTCGCCATAGTTGACTTGACCAAAGAAGACACACAAACAAAAGTAGTAGCGCTACAGCAATCTGATGACATCATTATCAATGCCTATGACTTTAATAATGAAGTCAACATCCAAACTGACCAGGATCACTATATAGTAACTAAGGAAGGCGCACTAATATCTTCTTATATAAACTCACCAGACAGTACCGAGGTGAGCTTTGTTGTGAAGCATCCTAAAAGTGATAAATATCTGATTGGCAGTGAAAAACAGAGTGTTTACATCTACGAACGAGGAACCTATGCAAAACTAGAGAGTACAGACTATCTCAAAAAGAATGGCATCATAATGATGGATGGCGATTGGGTTACGGATGATCTGTTTGTGTTAAGCTCATTGGAGCACGGCTGTATGTTGTTTAGCCAGAAGCAAGATAGTCTTATTGATGTCATTGACGATGGATCGGGTCTACCTGACAACCAGGTTTTCGATTTGGTGACTGATGATGCTGAAGGGTTATGGATCGCTCATGAGTTTGGTATCTCCAGGCTTGCGCCCGTACTACCAGTCAGAAGCTTCTCCAACTACCCCGGTATTCATGGCAATTTGTTAGCAGTTACCAAATTTGATGATAAAATGTACTTCGCAACGAGCAAAGGCGTTTACCATCTCGACTCGATCCAGGAGTACAAAAACATAGTTTACTATACCGTAGACAAATCAAGCCCGCAACAGCCAAGACCCAAAACTCGTCAAAAAACAGTCGTAGAGCCAGCAACCCCTGCTGAAGTGCCAACAGTAGATCAAAATGAAACACTAGCCGAAGAACTGGCGAATGAAGAGATATCAGATCAAGAAGGTAAAAAGAAAAAGGGTCTCTTTGGAAAGCTTGGAAGGCTAAAGAACCAGGTATTAAAGAAAGACAAGCAGGATAGCATAGAACAGTCGACTATTACAATGGCCGATACTGTAGAAGGTGAAAAGGAAGAAGAGAAAAAAGGATTGTTCAGCTTTCTGAAGAATGATGATAAAGAAGAGGTAGCAAGTGACAGAAAGGAGACTGTAGCTGAAGCCGACCAAACTCCTACGAAATCAAGAAGATGGAAGAATGGTATTTTCTCAAAATTGAGAATAGCGTTTTCAGCAGACAATAATGAAAATGAAAGCGAGCTGGATCAAACTTTAAACCAGGAAGATGGAGCCGTGTTCGTCGGTAGACCGGATAAAAATGTCAAGTACAAAAGGAATGTTAGACGAGAGTTGATCTCTACCAACTATGAGTTCAGACCTATTCCGGGAATGCAAACCAAATGCAAGCAGTTTGTCAATTTCGAGGGTCAGTTGCTAGCTGTATGCAACTCCGGTATTTATCAGATTGGGTTGGACGATGCTGAGCTGGTGATCGATCTACCGGCTAGAAACATGATTGTCAGTACCACAGGTCATCAGCTTATCATCAATACTATCAATGATCAGGTGATGGTGTTCGAACATATCAATAGTATCTGGGCACAAGTTGAAGAAATAGACCTATTAGGAGATATCATTCTCAGTCTGCATCAGGATGATCTGGGTCAGACCTGGGCAGCCAGCCCCACTTCACTTTACGTAATCGACTCCACGTACCGTGAATTGGTAACTTCTTATAGTATCCCAAATCAGTATATAGACAATATAAAGATCAACGAGATCAACAATAAGATCTACCTCATCAACAACCAGGGATATTATTATGTGGATGAACGCTCTGGTCGCGTATTAGAGGATAGTACTTACCATGAAAGGATCGGCGCGCCTATAAAGCACTTACAACAGCCCAATGGCGAAACTTGGGTATATAATGGAAAGATCTGGTTTGTGATAGATGAGAAAGGACATGTTTATGAAAGGGAGCATTTGGCTTTATTCCCGGACATGACTTTCATCGACCAAATTGATGATAGCTACTGGGTCATCAATGAAACACATGATGTATATAAGGTAGACAAAGAGATCAGCGACAGCCTCGTCTTCAATAGCGTCATGTCCATTAAAGAGGTACGTGGAACCAAGGGACACATCGAGTTGACAGACGATTTGGTTTTCGATTATGATGAAAATTACATCACCTTCGAGCTGGCCCGACCCGATTACCTGGGACTTCTGCAAGTAGAGTATCAATACAAAATGGAGGGGCTCAATGACAATTGGTCTGGTTGGAGCACTAACAACGTAGTAGCCTTCAACTTCCTACCACCGGGCAAGTATACACTGCTGGTAAGGTCACGTGATAGCTTTGGAAGATCATTGGAAAACGCTCCTATTACTTTCAGAGTAAAGCCCCCCTACTGGAAAACGGCGTGGTTCGGATTACTCGAACTACTCTTCTTCGCTATGATGTTCACCTTTTCGATATGGCTCAACCGAAGGAAGCAGCAAAAATACAATCTCATCACTCAGGTATTGACGATTTTCACAATAGTTCTCGTTATCGAGTTTTTACAGAGCATTGCTCAAAATACATTGAATGTGGAGAGTACACCGGTGGTCGATTTCATGATCAACGCGATCATCGCTTTTGTCATCTTCCCACTGGAGCACTTCCTGCGCCTATTTATGAGAGATGGCACTGCAGCGATCCCCTTCTTTCCCGGGGACCATGTCTGGCGCAAGATTGGGGTTATACCAAAGTCACAATCCTGATCAGTCTGCACTCTCCAACATACTCCAACTCCCATATACTCACATGACGAGAATCCTAGCCTTAGTTTTTATTGCAGTCGTATCCTGTCAAGTACCTCTTCCTTATCAACTTGAAGGTCACAAAGTGATTTTTCAAAATGATGGCCAAACGGTGAGCATTTCAGCCATCTCTGACAATGTGGTGAGAGTTCAGTACGAGGGCGAAACCTACTATAGCAACCGCCTCTATGGACCAGTCAAGAGCAACCCTCAACCTTTTGATATTTCAAATAAAGATAACGAGGTGGTATTGCGCACAGCTCAGCTTGAGGTCAAGGTTACGCTTACGCCCTTTGATATCTCATTTAACGATAACACCACAGGCTTGAAACTCTCGGAAGAAGATGGCTTTTTTCAACGTGGAGATACCCTTGGTTTTCGCTTTTCCCTATCGGAAAATGAAGCCATCTATGGCACAGGGTCTCGTGCAATTCCCATGAACAGACGTGGAGAGCGATTCATGAATTACAACCAGCCTCAATATGGCTATGATTATGGTAGTACTGAGATCAACTACAGTATTCCTCATATCTACTCTTCCAATGAGTATATGCTATTGATTGATAATCCTGCCAAAGCATGGTTTGATATAGGTCACACAGAACAGGACGTCTTGGAATTCGCCAGTTTGGGTGGGAATATGTCGTACTATTTCATCAACGGAGAAGGTTTCAGCAGCCTTATCAATGAGTATACTGACCTTACTGGCAAACAACCATTACCACCAATTTGGACGTTGGGTAATCTGCATTCCAGATTTGGTTATCACAGTCAGACTGAAACAGAAGCTTCTGTAAAAAAAGCGTTGGATCAAGACTACCCAATAGATGCCGTGATCCTTGATATTTACTGGTTTGGCCCAGAGCTGGAAGATGGCCAAATGGGACGCCTGGATTGGGATACCGTCAACTGGCCTGATCCAAAGAGAATGGTCCAAGGGTTTAGGAAACAGGATATTAAAACAATCATCGTTTCAGAGCCTTTCTTTACATTGAAGTCAGGAGAATTCGACGGATTGGCTGAGCAGGGTCTGCTAGCTACTACTGATGACGGGGAAGCAGCGACAATTCCTGAATTCTATTTCGGTGAGGCCGGTCTCCTGGACATATTCCAAGATGGCGCCAAGAAGTGGATATGGGATCGCTATAAGTATATAAAAAGCTACGGTGTTGAGGGCTGGTGGGTTGATCTAGGAGAACCTGAAAAACATCCCAGCTACATGATCCATGAAAACGGGACAGCTGATGAAATTCATGGAGTTTACGGTCACGAATGGGCTAAAACGCTCTATGAAGGTTACAAAGATGACTACCCGGGAGAAAGACTTATGCATCTTGGTCGGTCTGGTTTTGCGGGTTCGCAGCGATACGGATTGATCCCATGGTCTGGAGACATTAGCCGATCATGGTCGGGATTCAAAGCACAGCTACCCATTATGCTAGGCATGGGCATATCAGGGCTTGGCTACATGCATAGTGACGCGGGTGGTTTCTCCATGGTCGAAGAACCGGATGAAGAACTCTACACACGGTGGATACAGTTTGCTGCATTTACTCCTATCTTCAGACCACATGCTGACCAGGTAGTACCTGCTGAACCTTCTGAGTGGCCTCCAGAGGTTCAGCAAAATGTAAAACCATATGTAGAGCTACGGTACAAATTGCTCCCTTACAACTACACGCTAGCCTGGCAAAACATGACAACTGGCATGCCTCTGGCCCGTCCGATGTTCGTCGAGTTTTCTAACCTACCAGACACGCTGGAGTCGCAATACATGTGGGGTGAAAGTTTCCTTGTTGCTCCCGTACTCTCAGCTGGACTAGAGGCCCAGGAAGTCTACCTACCGGAAGGGAAGTGGTACAACTATTGGAACAATAATCCTATTAACGGTAGCCAATGGTACACCCAAACACTGTCTATGGCTGAAACACCAGTATATGTTAAAGCAGGCAGTATCATACCTTCTAAGTCAGCGATCAACCGCACCACTCAATATTTCAATGGTCAGCTTACATTGAGCTACTACTACAATATACAAAGCAGTCAAACCTCTATATACTTCGATGACGGTAGTACGCCACAAGCTTACTACAAGGGGGATTATCAATTGATTGAAATCGAAGCTAATCCAACAGAGAACGGTATAACTTTTTCATTCAACTTCACCGGAGAGGCGTACATTGGCGCACCTGAATCACGCAAGGTCACCATTGAAGTCATTGGTTATAAGAATCCCCTTGTTAGCAATGATATTGATGTCACTGTAACTTCAATTGCAGATCGCCAGGTCATTGCTTTCGAACTACCTTCTACATCCAAAGAATTAGTACTCAGAGGGACCAATTAAGCTTAAACAATATTAGAATGAAGCATTTCGATCACATGATCATTGGAACCGGTCAAGCTACGGGCACCCTGCTCAGCAAGCTGTCAGGTACTGGAGACTCCATTGTCATCATTGAGGGCCACAAGGTTGGGGGAAGTTGTGTCAACTATGGATGCACACCAACAAAGACAATGGTTGCCTCAGCCAAGGCCATACACCAGGCTCGCAGAGGAGACTTCTATGGCTTCCAAGCCGTACCAAAAGTAGACTTCACCAGGGTAATGGCCCGAATGAATGAAATACGCAATGGATCATCCAATGGATTAAGAGGGTGGATAACTTCAGAAGAGAAAGTTACCTTAATAGATGGTTGGGCTCATTTTTCTGGTAAGAAAGCTGTAGAGGTCAATGGTGAGCAAATCTCGGCTGACAAAATCTACATCAACGTAGGCACAAGCCCGGCAGCTCCTCCTATAGCAGGTATAGAAAAGGTGCCATGGTTGGACAGTGCGGGACTACTTGAGTTGGAACGCCTGCCTAAACATCTGATCGTCGTTGGAGGTGGATACATCGGTGTGGAGTTTGCGCAGGTATTCAATCGGCTAGGATCAGAAGTAACTATCATACAGCGAGGTGCACAATTGATGCCACAAGAAGATCCTGAGATTGCAAAAACCATAGAAGAAATCCTGATAAGTGAAGGTATCAGTGTCCTACTTGAAGCGAACGCCAGGTCTGTCAAACACAATGATAGTTTTAGACTTGAAGTAGAACAGAACGGCACGACATCAACTCTCGTAGGGGATCAGCTACTCATTGCGGCCGGAAGGAAACCCAATACTCAACAACTCCAACTTGAAAAAAGCGGTATAGCTATTAACGAACGTGGCTTTATTCTGGTTAATGACTACTGTGAGACCAATGTAAAGGATGTGTTTGCGGTAGGAGATGTCAACGGACATGGCGCCTTTACACATACTGCTGTCAATGATGCTGAGATAGTACTCGACTATCTATTTGGAGGAAATCGGAAGTTATCAAATCGCATACCTGTTTATGCGCTATTCTCAGACCCTCCTCTTGGCCGTGTAGGGATGACAGAAAAAGAAGCGTTGGCCAAGGGACATAAGATAATGAAAGCCTCCAAGCTAATGAGCACCATTAGTCGGGCAAAGGAAATGGGGGAAACTCAGGGTTTAGCCAAGCTTATTGTAGATGCAAAGAGTGACCTCATCCTAGGAGCAGCCATCTTGGGACCCGGAGGAGATGAGATCATCAATATGTTTGCGGCTATCATGCATAGCGGTATCCCATGCCGCAACTACCGTGAAGTAGTACTGGTCCATCCTACAGTATCCGAATTGATGCCTTACGTACTGGATGGGCTAAAAGTGGTGGAATGAAAAGAGCTCGATTTTCATCGAGCTCTCAAAGATCCTATTGTGACTCACCGATTATCTATTGGGCTGAGGTGTAGTCCTGAGATACGGTTTGATCACTTTATGTCCTTTTGGAAATCTTTCTGGTATTTCCTCGGTAGGAATGGTTGGGACTACTACTACATCCTCTCCATCTTTCCAGTCAGCAGGTGTAGCAACACTATAGTTTGCAGTCAATTGAAGTGAATCAATCACTCTAAGTATCTCAGTGAAGTTCCTACCAGTAGATGCCGGGTAAGTGATCATCGCTTTGATCGTTTTATCCGGCCCAATGAAGAATACTGACCTTACAGTTGCCGTAGCACTTGCATTCTCATGTATCATATCATATAACGTAGATACTTTTCTATCCGGGTCTGCAATGATCGGGAAGTTGACAGTTGTGTTTTGAGTCTCGTTGATGTCTTTGATCCAACCTTGATGGGCTTCCAGATCATCCACGCTTACCACCAATACTTTGGTATCTCTATTATCAAATTCATCCTTAAGTTTAGCTGTCCTACCGAGCTCAGTAGTACATACAGGAGTATAGTCGGCTGGGTGCGAGTAGAGCAACCCCCACTTATCTCCTAGCCATTCATGAAAGCTCAATTTTCCTTCAGTGGTCTCTACCGTAAAATCAGGTGCTTCATCACCTATTCTTAGTGCCATTTTGTTAAAGATTTTCGATTAAAAAATGATTTATGAATTGAACCCTGAATTTACCAACCGGGTTCATCAGATCACATGTATTTAAAAAAGTATTTCTTATAAGGTGGACTTTGGAAGTAGTGAAGTGAGTCATATTGCATCATCTTGAAAAAAGAAGATGAGAAATTACAATATGTCGAGGTTATAAAAGAAAAACCCTTATATTGAAGATATAAGGGCTTGACTGTGTAGCGAGAGGGGGAATTGAACCCCCGACCTCAGGGTTATGAATCCTGCGCTCTAACCATCTGAGCTACCTCGCCAAATGGGAGGGCAAAAATAGAAAATAAGTTAGTCCTTATACAAGCGTTTGGGCGCACAATTGATATGCCGCCTTTAATTTTTTATTGACATTAACTCTTTCAAAATATTGGCCTATGAGCAAACAAAAATTCAACGGCGAATATGAATTCAGCGCATCAAAAAAAATGCTCTACCCCTACCTGAGCTCAGCCAGCGGGCTATCACAATGGTTTGCTGACGATGTTAACATTAACAATGCTGATAAGACCTTCACTTTTTTATGGGATGGGGACGAGAATCGTGCACGCATGGTAGCCCAAAGGACCAACTACATGGTGAAGTTCGAGTTTATGGACGAGGAAGATGATCCGAACTATCTTGAGTTCAAACTTGAGATCAATGAACTCACCCAAACAGTTTTTCTAAGGATAGTCGATTACTCCGACGTGGAGGACCTGGAGGAGGCCCAGGACATCTGGGACAACCTTATACATAATTTGAAGGAAATCGTCGGGGGTTAACAATTTTTAGCAATCTTTGCCGACTTGTTTACAGCATTTAACGTTGTAGAAAGAGTGCAGAAGGTTGTGAAATGAAGAAACTGGATAAGCTCATCCTGTCGTCCTTCTTTGGACCCTTTTTTCTTACTTTTTTTATTACTGTATTCATCCTTTTGCTTCAGTTGATGCTGAAGTACTTCGATGACATCATTGGTAAAGGTCTCCCCTTCCCTGTACTTGCAGAGTTCCTGTTCTATTTTAGTGTCCGTATTACGCCCGATGCTCTGCCCTTAGCAGTTCTTCTTTCATCACTGATGACTTTTGGCAATCTGGGAGAGCATTTCGAACTCACGGCGATCAAGAGTGCTGGCATCTCATTGACCCGGGCAATCCAACCAATATTTGTTTTTTCAGTCCTTCTTTCCATTGGCGCTTATTTTTCCAATAACTACATCGTGCCGGCAGCCAATTTGAAGGCGTTGAGCATGCTATATGACATCAAGCAAAAGAAGCCCTCGCTTGACCTGAAAGAAGGCGTTTTTTATGATGGTATACCTAACTACAGTATCAAGGTAACTGAGAAATTCAATGATGACATCACACTCAAGGATGTCATCATTTATGATCACACCCAAGGCCAGGGGAATAATCGTGTCATTTATGCTGATTCTAGCCGCATGTACACATACATGAATGAGAAGTATCTTGTTTTTGAGCTTTTCAATGGCAACCTGTTTGAGGAGTATCCTAATACAGGACAAAAATCCAACGGTTATGGCCCTGATCAGATCAACCAGTTCACCCGGAACGCCTACAAGGAGATGAAATTGGTATTTAGTTTGTCATCATTTGACTTCAAAGAAACTAAAAAGGAGCTTTTTGCAGGTGACTACCGAATGAAGTCAATTGAGTTACTAAAACAGGATGTAGACTCTTTAGCAAAAGGTATGGACAAAGTGATGTTCAATATTTATAAGACCGCTCCTGCATTCTACACCCACCACTTATCAGAAAAACTTGATCTACCGGAAGAGTATCAATCATTTCAAGACGCTCTGGACAATGCTGCAAAGGAAAAAGCAGATTCACTCAAAAACGTTCGCAAGTCCATTATTCCTGACTCATCTAAAAAACGAAAACGACCTAGAATAGTAGCCCCAAAATCAAGGGTTGAAAAGGCTTCAATGTTCCCATTCTTGGAGGATGATCAGATCAGTAAAAAACAAAAGACCCATTCAACTGACACAACATGGCAAGGCGTAGTGGCCGCAACATCAAAAGGTTTTGACAATGTCGTGTATCAGGACAGAAAGAAAAGCATAGTTTTGGATAATGCGCTAAGGTCGGCACGTAATGTTCGCTCTACCATTAGTAGCAGCACTGCCAGGCTCGTCACCATGGAACGTGAGTCAGACAAAAATGCGATGGAGATGTACCGTAAGTATGCTCAGGCTGCTGCTTGTTTTACCATGTTTTTGATTGGAGCACCTCTTGGAGCGATTATCAAGAAAGGCGGACTAGGAGTACCCGTTATCATATCCATTTTCTTTTACATTCTTTATTATGTCCTCAATATCCTAAGTATCAAATGGGCTCGGGAGGACATTGTACCACCGCTGACTGCAGCCTGGATTTCCAATATGATACTTTTCCCAGTGGGCCTTTTCTTCCTGCGACAAGCCAGGAAAGATGCCAGGCTGTTTGATACAGACTTCTATTTGGTTTGGATCGATAAGGTAAAGGTGGCACTAAAACGTTAGAACTGACTTTTGCGCCATAAATAACAGCCTGTGCTCGCGATTCGAAGTTGTAAGTTCTTTTGGGTTACGTCATAATACTGTCTACCTTTGCACCTTCAAATTTTGAAAAACAATTAATCTTTTGCTAAGCATGTATTTAACGCAAGAAGTCAAAACTGATTTGTTCGAGAATCATGGTCGGTTAAAGTCAAAGACGGATACGGGCTCACCCGAGTCTCAAATTGCACTCTTTACTTACCGTATCAATCATCTCACTGAGCATCTTAAAACAAACAAAAAAGACCACTCGTCAAGAAAAGGTCTTTTGAAACTGGTAGGTAAAAGAAGAAGGTTGCTTAATTACCTCTACAAGATCGATATCGAAAGATATCGGGCGATCATCGCGGAACTGAAATTAAGAAAGTAATAATCGAAACAGGGATTCAAAGGGAATCCCTTTTCTTTTTGTGCTCATCGGTGCAAAAGGAGAAAACACACTTAAATGTTAACAAATTTTCAAACGAAAACTTTTAATCTTCCTGATGGTAGGGAGATATCTATTGAGACAGGAAAGCTAGCTAAGCAGGCTGATGGGTCTGTTGTAGTAAGAATGGGTAACACCATGTTGTTGGCGACTGTTGTCTCAAGTAAAGAAGCAAAAGAAGGAGTAGATTTTCTTCCATTGTCAGTAGACTATCAGGAGAAGTTTGCTGCTTCCGGAAAAATACCAGGAGGATTTCTTAAAAGAGAAGGAAGACTCTCAGACTATGAGATTTTGATCAGCCGTTTAGTTGACAGGGTGATCAGACCATTGATGCCAGGAGACTACCACGCTGATACGCAGATAGCAATATCTATGATCAGTGCTGACCCTGAAGTACTACCTGATGCACTTGCCGCTTTTGCTGCTTCGGCGGCCATCTCAGTTTCTGATATACCATTTGACGGCCCTATTGCTGAGGTCAGAGTGGTCAAAGTAGGTGACGACTATATCGTTAACCCAACTCCTGCGCAGCTCGAAGAAGCAACACTTGATCTTATGGTGGGTGCGACTATCGACAATATCGCTATGGTAGAAGGCGAAGCAAAAGAAGTATCCGAAGCTGAAATGCTTGAAGGCATAAGAGTAGCCCACGAGGCAATAAAAGTAATGTGTCAGGCTCAGCTTGACTTGGCAAAAATGGTGGGAGCACCTGAAAAACGAGAGTACTCACATGAGACACACAATCTCGAATTAAAAGAGGAAATCAAGAAAGCAACTTATGACAAAGTCTACGAAGTTGCCAGAGAAGGTATAGCCAACAAAGCGCTAAGAGGTGAGAAATTCAAAGCTATTATTACAGAGTGGGTTGAGGCACAACCAGAAGATAGAGAACTTGATGAGTTTCTGGTTAAAACTTACTACCATGATGTTGAGAAGGAAGCCATCAGGAATAGTGTATTAGATCACAAAATAAGACTTGACGGTCGTCAAACCGATGAGATCAGACCTATATGGTCTGAGGTGGATTACCTACCTACCGCACACGGTTCCGCCATTTTTACGCGTGGTGAGACCCAGTCGCTTACCTCTGTAACGCTGGGCACAAAGCTCGATGAGCAAATGATCGACGGGGCAATCCACTCCGGCTACAACAAATTCATTCTTCACTACAATTTCCCTGCTTTTTCCACTGGAGAAGTAAGACCAAATAGAGGACCAGGAAGAAGAGAGGTTGGTCATGGCAACCTTGCCATGAGAGCGCTCAAAAACATGCTTCCTGCGGACGATGACAACCCATACACCATCAGAGTTGTATCTGATATCCTAGAGTCCAATGGGTCTTCTTCTATGGCCACTGTATGTGCAGGATCATTAGCATTAATGGATGCCGGGGTGCCTCTGAAAAAGCCTGTAACTGGTATTGCTATGGGTATGATCTCAGATAGCGATACCAAGAAATATGCAATCCTATCGGACATCCTTGGAGATGAAGATCATCTTGGAGATATGGACTTCAAGGTGACCGGCACAAAGGATGGCATCACTGCATGCCAGATGGATATCAAAATTGATGGATTGTCTTTCGATCTGTTGGCAGAGGCGCTTGAGCAAGCGCGTCAGGGAAGACTACACATTCTTGATAAAATCAGTGAAACCTTATTAGAACCTCGTCCTGAATTGAAGCCTAATGCACCAAGATCTCACAAATTGATCATTGATCGTGAGATGATCGGGCCACTAATTGGCCCTGGTGGTAAAGTTGTACAGGAAATTCAAAAGTCGACCGGCGCTACTGTAGTGATAGAGGAGACAGATAAGGGTGGTTTGGTCAATGTATTTGCCGTCAATCAGGAATCAATGGATGATGCATTAGGTAAGATCAAAGCCATCGTGGCTGTTCCTGAAGTGGGTGAAGTTTATGAAGGTAAAGTGAAGTCGATCATGCCTTTTGGTGCGTTTATCGAATTTATGCCTGGTAAGGATGGACTCCTACATATTTCTGAGATCAAGTGGGAACGTATCGAGAAGATGGATGGTATTCTTGAGGTAGGTGAGACAGTCAAAGTGAAGCTTACCGAGATTGATAAGAAGACCGGGAAATTCAGATTATCCAGAAAAGTACTTTTACCTAAGCCTGAGAAAAAATCTGCTGACAGTTAGGAATTAAATATCTGGGTTGATTAATTTTCTATGATATTAATATTCTGTGAATTAATTGTTTCACAGAATATTAATATACGTAACGGTTAAGAAACCTAATCCTAACTGAATGAGACAACTGAAGATAAGTAAGCAGATCACCAATAGGGAAAGTCAATCGCTTGATAAATACCTACAGGAGATCGGAAGAGTTGATTTGCTTACAGCTGACGAAGAGGTTGAGCTCGCAAAGCGGATAAAAGACGGAGACCAACTGGCCCTTGAGAAGCTTACTAAAGCAAATCTCCGATTTGTAGTCTCAGTAGCCAAACAATATCAGAATCAAGGTCTCACACTAGGAGACTTGATCAATGAAGGAAACCTCGGATTGATCAAAGCAGCACAGCGCTTTGACGAAACCCGGGGTTTTAAGTTTATATCCTATGCTGTCTGGTGGATACGTCAGTCCATATTACAGGCCCTGGCTGAGCAGTCTCGGATTGTGCGACTACCGCTTAATCGGGTCGGTTCTCTCAATAAGATATCTAAGACTTTTAGCGAGTTAGAGCAAAAATATGAGCGGGAACCTTCTCCTGATGAAATGGCCGAGTTCCTCGAAATCACAACCAGTGAAGTGCTGGATACGATGAAGATTTCAGGTAGGCACATATCAGTAGATGCTCCCTTCGCCAATGGAGAAGAGAATAGCTTGCTTGATGTACTGGAAAACGAAACCGAAGTAACTCCTGACAATACACTGATGACTGACTCTCTCAGACGAGAGGTACAGAGAGCTCTCTCAACATTAACGCAACGAGAAGCGGACGTAGTAGCGTTGTATTTTGGGTTGAATGGAGAACAGCCGTTTACACTGGAGGAAATTGGAGAGAAATTCGCTTTGACCAGGGAAAGAGTACGCCAAATCAAAGAAAAGGCCATTCGCAGGCTAAGGCATACTTCAAGAAGTAAATCATTGAAGCCCTATCTGGGCTGATTAATTGACATGAATACGACAAAAGGTCTCGCTGATGAGACCTTTTTTGTTTTGTTTCTGTTTAAGGCTTAGTAGGTGATTAACTAATTTAGCGATCTCTTTTTAGAGGTCTTAGAGTAATGAAAATATGGAGAAAGTTCAAGTATTGATCATTGGTTCGGGTCCGGCTGGATATACAGCGGCCATTTATGCCTCGCGTGCAGGGCTCAAGCCTGTACTCTACCAAGGAGGACAGCCAGGTGGCCAATTAACCATCACCAATGATGTTGAAAATTACCCAGGATATGCAGATGGTGTCATGGGCCCTCAAATGATGACAGATTTCCAGAAGCAGGCTGAACGCTTCGGTGCTGATATCCGATATGGCTTAGTAACTTCAGTGGATTTTAGTTCATATCCGTTAAGAGCCACCGTAGATGAGAAGCACGAAATTGAGGCTGAGTCTGTGATCATATCTACAGGAGCTAGCGCCAAATGGTTGGGATTGGAATCAGAGGAGCGCCTCAATGGTAAAGGAGTATCCGCCTGTGCTGTGTGCGATGGTTTCTTCTTTAAAGGACAAGATGTTGTGATCGTGGGAGCTGGTGATACAGCCGCAGAAGAGGCCAGTTACTTGGCGAATCTTGCCAATAAAGTTTACATGCTTGTGAGAAGGGATGAAATGAGAGCTTCGAAAATCATGCAGAAGCGCGTGATGAGCAAAGCAAACATAGAGATCGTCTGGAATACTGAGGTCGAGGAAGTCGTAGGACAGGATGAAGTTGAAGCCGTAAAGGTTTTCAACAATAAGACAGGCGAAAAAACGGAAATCAAAGCACAGGGATTTTTTGTAGCTATCGGCCATCAACCCAACACGGGTATCTTTAAAGACTATCTGGATATGGATGAAAGCGGCTACATCAAGACCATACCCGGCACTTCAAAAACCAATATAGAAGGCGTATTCGCAACAGGTGATGCGCAGGACAATGTTTACCGACAGGCGGTGACAGCTGCAGGCACAGGTTGTATGGGGGCCTTAGATGCAGAACGCTTCCTGGCCGCCAAGGAGATGGAGCTTGCTTAAAGACACACAAACATAGAACATTAAATAACAATGGAGTGGCCGTTCATTTGAACAGGCCATTCTTGCTTTATAACCTAACCCAAATGAAACTAGACTTACTCGTAATAGCAGCTCATCCTGACGATGCAGAGCTGGCAGCAGGTGGTACCATTGTCTCCAATGTAGCCAAAGGACGCAAGGTAGGAATAGTGGACCTGACCAGAGGTGAAATGGGGACCCGGGGCACACCTGAAATTCGCCTGAAAGAAGCCGCAGAAGCTGCAGATGTTATGGGAGTCAGTGTCAGGATCAATTTGGCATTTGAGGATGTCTTTTTCGTCAACGACCGTGAGCATCAGTTGGCTATAGCCAAAGAGATCAGGAAATATCGACCGGATGTAGTAATTGCCAATGCTGTCACTGACAGGCACCCAGATCATGGCAAAGGCGCTTCTCTTATTGCTCAAGCGTGCTTCATCGCCGGCTTGAAACGGGTAGAAACGGAAGTAGATGGCCAAACTCAGGAGCCATGGCGTCCCAGGAATGTGTACCACATGATCCAAAGCAATTTCATTGATCCCGATTTTGTATTGGATGTGTCAGAACATTGGGACAAGAAAATGGAAGCCGTCAAAGCTTATAAATCTCAGTTTTATGACCCGAAGAGCAAGGAACCGGAAACATTCATTTCTACCCCCGCCTTCATGAACCTCATCGAATCCAGAGGAGTAGAAATGGGACAACCTGTAGGTTTCAAATATGCAGAAGGTTTTACCATTTCTAAGCGTATTGGCCTCAAAGACCTATTTGACCTGCATTAAGCTTATCGAATTTCCTCAGTTTTTTGAGGGTAGCATTATATGTTGTCGGCTGAGGGCTCTTGATGTGTACCTCAAACAACCATGCTAAAGCATCATCGATCTCCGTGCGTGGGTGGTGATGATCCGATAAGAAATGGACACACTTAAGAATTTTGAGCCCGTCAAAATATTGCCATAGTTGCTTCTCAAAAGCGTCTACTGAAGCTGTTCGCTGTTTAATCTCAAAAACACTTGACCGAACATTTTCCCTTTCAAGAAAGCCCTGAATAGATTCTGATAGCAACTCAAGGCCCCACTCCCACTGACTTTTAGTTTGGGCAAAACCGTCCTTTAAAAGTTGGATAAGAAGATGGAGCTCCTCAAAAACCTTGGGGCTATAAACAAGATCCAAATGCTCTTTATCCTTCAACCACTTGCCGATGGCCGCTCCTGTACCAAAAGGTACTCTTTCAGAGACCCTCGACGAAGGTCTGACCGTGGTGTCTACTATCTCTACAAAGCCTCCTTGCGGTAGTAGCTTGTGGATAAAGTAGAAGTCTTCTCCGGCTTTCCTTCGATTCATCCCTCCTACCCTCTCGTAGGCAGAGGCCCTTACAGCCATAGATGATCCAATGGTTTGAGTCGCCATCGGATAGCGAGTGTATTTCAGGGCATTAATATAATAGCGTAAGTAGAGCTCGTAAAGCACTATTCCTTCAGTAGTGCTACCAACCTCGTCTATTTCATGTTCAAAATGAAGAGAAGCTCCTTTGACACTAGCTTCGTCAAATGCTCTAGAGATCGAAACGAAATAGTTGTTATCCACCGTACAGTCAGCATCCAAACAAAGAATCACCCCATCATAGTCTGACTTATGAAATATCCGTAAAGCATCATCCATTCCAACTTTTCTTGCAAGACCTACCCCTGCATGTATTGGAGGTAATTCCACTAATTGAACTTCGAATTTCAAATTAGACCGTTGACGGGTCCGTATCCATTTATCAGTAGAATGGAGAGTACCAAGATTTCTAGACTTAAGGTCAGCTGAGGCTTTTTGACTATGATTGATAACTATCAAAACGGAAACTTCCACGCTACTGGGTCTCTCAGCGAGAGATACGGAATCAAGTGTTCTGATCAGGTCCGGTTCGTCAAAGCATGGGATGACCACAATGATATGAGCACCTACATGACGGTCTATATCAAAATAGTTGACCGGATAAGCGTACCTTTCCAGATAAACGCTTGGCCTCAAGGGGATAGGCGATGAGAGGACCAGTGCGGTCCCTTTTTGAGGTACTCAATTCGGTCATGAAGTCTGTTAGGCCTTCCTTGCCAAAATTCAACCGTATGAGGAACCACCCGAAATCCACCCCAAAAATCCGGCAATGGTATATGGCCATCTTTGAACTTTCGTTTCATTTCTTCGAGCTTCATTTCAAGTATACTCCTTGAAGTGATAATTTGACTCTGATGAGAAACCCATGCTCCTAATCGACTTCCTGATGGTCGACTCATAAAATATTTTAACGACTCTGCTTTACTCACTTTTTCGGCAGTACCCTGAATAATCACCTGACGCTCAAGAGGGTACCATGGGAATAGCAAACTGACCCTCGTATTTTCTGTAATCTGCTTTGCCTTGCGGCTTTTATAATTAGTGTAGAACACAAATCCCTTATGATCGAACGCCTTCAGTAAAACAGTCCGCTGCGTAGATTGTCCATTGGCATCTGAAGTGCTTAGCACCATTGCGTTAGGTTCGAGGATATCACTGGACAAAGCCTGATCAAACCAAGTTTCAAATTGATCGATGGGATTCGGTTTTACACTTGATACATCAAGCGCTGCTTGCTGGTATTCTTTTCTTAAATCGGCGATATTGCTCATGAAAAAGCGATTGTGGTTGTTCGTTCTCGAAACAACCTACAGTTAGTTTGATGGGTTTGAGTAAGAGATAAACAAAGAGCGAATTTATGCAATTCAGATTGGATTTAACCGTAGCTAGCAGCCAGTCTTGGGTGGAAACTGTGATAGAAGATTTTGATGAGTTTTTGAAGGATCACGCCAACTGCGAGCGTAAAGCTTCATCGATGGCAATGAGTTTTGTCGCCAAGTATCCGGATAGGGTCGATATCATTCCCGAACTGATTGACACAGCTGTAGAAGAGCTGGAACATTTCCGCCAAGTATACGAGTTAATGGAAAAGCGCGGCATTCAACTGCCGCATTCTATCGGTCAGGATCTGTACGTCAAGGCACTCGTAGATAACTGTCGATCAGGCAGGATCGAAAGATTTATGGACCGACTGTTGCTAGCCTCTGTGGTAGAAACTAGAGGTGCTGAACGGTTCAAACTTGTTGCCGATGCACTGGAAGATCCTGAACTTAAAAAGTTCTACAAGGACCTGTGGGTGTCAGAAGCGAGACATGGTGAAATATTTGTTCACATGGCATTGAGGTATTTTGATGAAAAAGATGTTTATGATAGGTTAAAAGAGATCAACGAGTTTGAAGGTAATGTTATAAGTCAGCTTCCATTAAAACCTGCCCTACATTAATGAACGATTTTGACTACTTCGACATCAATAACCCAATCACTCCCAAAAGAGGTGATTTACTGATCTCAGAGCCCTATTTGCCTGACCCCAATTTTGAACGATCGGTTGTATATCTCTGTGAGCATGATGAAAATGGCACATTTGGTTTTGTGCTAAACAAGCCTTCACTTCTGCACTTTGATGAGGTGATTGATAGTACAGAAGACTTTAAAGAATTGCTAATGGTCGGAGGACCTGTAGAGCAACAGACTTTGCATTTCCTGCATCGTACACCTGAGTTAATGAAAAGTGGAAAACTGATCAGGAATGGTATTCACTGGGGTGGTGATTTCGAAAGGCTACTATCCATCATCCAAAACAAAATCATTAACCCTGCGGATTTCAGGTTTTTCATTGGTTATTCGGGTTGGGCAGAAGGGCAACTAGCTGATGAACTAGAGTCCAAATCATGGATCGTATATAAGGGAGCAACAGCTACTCAAGTGTTTGATACTGATCCTGATGAGTTGTGGAGAACAGTCCTTAAAGCGATGGGTGGTAAGTATAAGATGTTCTCCAACTACCCCTCGGACCCAAGATTAAACTAAGGTTATTTATTACCTTTGACTTACATAAGGTGAAATCAATAAGATGGACAAAGAGCGCAGCGAGGCTGATGAGTCAAAAGATAAGGCTACATCAGAAAACGTTCAGCAGAAAGCTGAATTAATCAATGAAACCAAGGATCAGGAAGATACGGTTGACAATTCAAAAGATGTAACCACTCCTACCGACAAGACTGAGGAGAGCGGGGCAGTACCGGAAACGGCTACAGCAGAAGTCACCAGTAAGGACGCAGAAGCTCTTCCGGGAAAACCCGATGAAGTAGTGGACGATGTTGCAACAGTCACACCAAAAACCATTACCGCAGAGGAAGATCCTGAGGTTTCTGCTGTTAAAGACAAAGAGGCAACCTCAGAATCAGAACAACAACCTGAAGCGATAGATCAAAGTGAAGTTCAGGAGACTGTGAGTACAGCAACTGAAGACACCAATATCGAATCGCAATCAGCTACTGAAACAGAACCGGAGAGTGATGTTTCAGATGATTCTTCCGACGAGCTAGATAAGTATGCTGAAATAGATTTTGGCAAATCTTCCAAAGACGATTTACTGAATATAATTTCTGAACTCGCAGCACTAGATGATCCCAGGCGGGCTGAAGGAGTATCAAGAGAGGTAAAAAATGCTTTCGACGCGGTTTTCAATAAAGAACGCCAAGACGCGCTTGAGAAGTTTAAAGCTGATGGTGGTGAAGCTGCTGATTTCGAATATAAGCATGATGTAGATGCTGAGAAGTTTGAAGAGTACATCAAAATCATCAGAGAGCGTAAAGCCAAATACTATCGAGAGCTTGAAAAACAAAAGGACGAGAACCTCGAAAAGAAGAACGAGCTACTTGAAAAACTACGTCAGATAGTCGATGGTGAAGAAAGTACTACCTCCATAAATACACTGAAGTCACTCCAGGAAGAGTGGAAAGCGATCGGCCCGGTTCCGGGAGCACACAATAAGACCCTTTGGGCAAATTACAATGCGTTGATTGATAGATTCTATGATAATAGAAGCATTTACTTTGAGCTAAAGGAGCTTGACAGGAAGAAGAATTTAGATTCCAAGTTGGAGTTGTGTGAGAAAGCTGAACAGCTAGATGCTGAAACCAATATAAAAGAAGCGGTAAAACAGCTTAACGAGCTGCATGAAGAATTCAAACACATAGGTCCGGTACCAAAAGATGATCAAGAAGCACTGTGGCTAAGGTTCAAGGCCGCTTCGGATAAGATATATGTCAAAAGAAAAGGTTTTGTCGACCAACTAAAGTCTGAGCTTAAGGAAAACATGAGGAAAAAGCTAGAGCTCGGTGAAGAGGTGTCGGCATTTCTCCAATTTGATTCCGATAGGATCAATGAATGGAATGATAAAACCAAAGCCTTGCTCGATCTGCAGAGAAAATGGGAAAGCATCGGCGGTTTACCACGTGAGCATGCCAAAGAAGTAAATAAAAAGTTTTGGAGCTCTTTTAAAGGGTTCTTTGCTAATAAAAACAAATTCTTCAAGAAGCTTGAGTCCATGAGAGATGACAACCTATTGAAGAAGGAGGAATTGGTAGCAAGGGCTGAAGAGTTAAAGGACTCGGTTGACTGGAATACCACTACTGAGACATTTAAAAGGCTGCAGCGCGAGTGGAAAGAGATCGGGCCTGTACCTGAGAAGAAGCGTAATGACGTTTACAAAAGGTTCAAGGAGGCATGTGACACTTTTTTTAATAGCAGACGTGAACAGACCAAGGGGGCGGAAAAGGACTTTGAGAATAACCTGAAGGCGAAAGAAGCAATATGCGATCAACTTGAGCAAATCGCAAAGTCGACAGACCTGGACAAGGAGGCAATATTCAAACTCCAGGAAGAGTATGCACAGATAGGTTTTGTACCTCGCAATGCCATCAAAAAGATCCAGAAGCGCTACGATCATGCACTTGAAGCCATTACGTCAAGTACAAGCCTGGACAAAGACGAACTCAGCGCCTTCAAAGCCAATTTGTCTGTAAATAAGCTAAAAGGTGCTCCAAACGCTGATCGAAGACTGAATAGGAAAGAACAGGGAATACGAAGAAGGATCACCCAGATAGAGACAGATCTCAACACCTGGAAGACCAATATGGAGTTCTTTGCATCTTCCGCTACTGCTGATAAACTCAAGGATCAAGTAGAGAATAATATCAAAGAAGCTGAGTCAGAATTAGAAGTGTTGAAAGCTGAACTTAGAGTTCTGAGAAATAGCTGATAATTTTCTAAACTTGGCTTTGCAAAAGACCAAAACTGGCATACATTTGCCAACCGAAAAACAGGCCTCCTTAGTTCAGTTGCGGTTCGACGATTCGATAGAGTGACTAGCGAAGATGGTAGTTTGATCGGTAATTAGAGTTAAGCCTCCTTAGCTCAGCTGGTAGAGCAACTGACTTGTAATCAGTAGGTCGCTGGTTCGATCCCGGCAGGGGGCTCTTGATAATCAGGCAGTTACAGATAATGTGACTGCCTTTTTTGTTTTACTTACATGCTTATTACATGTTTTTCTTGATTAATCGTTTTCTACGAGGTGGAAATGGCTTCTTTTTTACATTTGATAGTTTTCAGTCACCTCTCGGATAGATACTCACTTCAAGCTGAAAGCAACGAGGAGAAAGCCGTATTATTTACGTTTCAGTCACCTCTCGGATAGATACTCACTTCAAGTTTGGAACCTACTCCGTTTGTGTAGATGATGATGGGTTTCAGTCACCTCTCGGATAGATACTCACTTCAAGTCCATAACAAGGATATCTTGTTACAATATACAGAGTTTCAGTCACCTCTCGGATAGATACTCACTTCAAGTTAGTGATTTTGATTTGAGTACACCAGTAAAAGGTTTCAGTCACCTCTCGGATAGATACTCACTTCAAGAAAGCCTCCGCATTAGAAACATGCCTGATGGAACAGTTTCAGTCACCTCTCGGATAGATACTCACTTCAAGCAAGCTATGTTCTCATTAACCAGCACCCTATTCGGTTTCAGTCACCTCTCGGATAGATACTCACTTCAAGTGAAAACATGGAACTAGATGTTGATTTACAAAGGTTTCAGTCACCTCTCGGATAGATACTCACTTCAAGTCGCTTTCCTTGAACAAGAGAGCTTGGTGGAAAGGTTTCAGTCACCTCTCGGATAGATACTCACTTCAAGTGGTTGATCAATTCCGTTTGCAGATTCGAATACAGGTTTCAGTCACCTCTCGGAT
>DIYH01000017.1:0-160993 GCA_002435755.1 Flammeovirgaceae bacterium UBA6059 | reverse complement strand
CGGATAGATACTCACTTCAAGATTCAATTAAACAAAAATTGGGTTTTTGCTTAGGTTTCAGTCACCTCTCGGATAGATACTCACTTCAAGTCATAGAGGAAGTAGAAGTGGAAGTCTTCGTTGGTTTCAGTCACCTCTCGGATAGATACTCACTTCAAGCTTGCTCAGATGGAGGCCAGCTACAAGCTGATTGGTTTCAGTCACCTCTCGGATAGATACTCACTTCAAGTTGGCCTTTTACAGATCCCATAACTATCCAAAGGTTTCAGTCACCTCTCGGATAGATACTCACTTCAAGAATTGGAGAAGCTACAAACCAATTAATGAAGTTTGTTTCAGTCACCTCTCGGATAGATACTCACTTCAAGCGTGAAGCAGGTTCCCGATTCGGAACTACCGGGTTTCAGTCACCTCTCGGATAGATACTCACTTCAAGAAGTTATCAAGTTAACAGCAGATGAACTGATGGAGGTTTCAGTCACCTCTCGGATAGATACTCACTTCAAGATAATGATCGCGCTTGGGGCTGGTCTGCTATGGGTTTCAGTCACCTCTCGGATAGATACTCACTTCAAGGTGGCATCAAGTGCGCCAGAATTAGTCTTAAATTGTTTCAGTCACCTCTCGGATAGATACTCACTTCAAGATGGGTAAACCCCGTGTATTCACAAGAAACAAAGGTTTCAGTCACCTCTCGGATAGATACTCACTTCAAGCATGAGTGTTCTAAGGATAGGTCTTCTGGTAGTCGTTTCAGTCACCTCTCGGATAGATACTCACTTCAAGAAGCTTGTCTATGTATGGGTATTCTTTGCTTCAGGTTTCAGTCACCTCTCGGATAGATACTCACTTCAAGTGGGCACCAGTATATGTTTGCTCACTTGTTTTCGTTTCAGTCACCTCTCGGATAGATACTCACTTCAAGATGGAGTAACGGGAACTGTCAATTTGGTTCTAGAGTTTCAGTCACCTCTCGGATAGATACTCACTTCAAGCTGTAAGAACGGTAAATATCTTAAAGAAGTAAAAGTTTCAGTCACCTCTCGGATAGATACTCACTTCAAGAATGGCCGCCTGCCAGAGAGACTATACCTTTTCTTAGTTTCAGTCACCTCTCGGATAGATACTCACTTCAAGTTTTTTTCTTTTTTGCACAAACGGATCTCACGGTTTCAGTCACCTCTCGGATAGATACTCACTTCAAGTTAATGCAATCGGCTCAAGTGCACCTGAATTGGTGTTTCAGTCACCTCTCGGATAGATACTCACTTCAAGCCTGTCTTTTCGTAAATCCTTTGTTATCAACTGCTTAACTCTCAACTCCATTTTCCTAAAAAGGCGTATTCGACTTTTTACACAATCTAGGCCCAATTCTATTAATACTTACTTCTTCAATACGTCAATGAACAATATACAGACCGAATGCAGAATTATACTACACGAACATTGTACTTTTTGTACCTGTAATATAGTCAAGATCTATCCCTACATCACCAATGATCTCCATCGACATCAGATGCTTGGTCGGCACAGGAATCACAAAGACTTTATAAGCCTTGGCCTGTTGATTTTTCTCTTCCTGCTCATTAAGTTGTGTAAGCTTACTCCACAGGCCAACATTCTTTTTAGGGTCATCAGGACCAGCAAATAAGGAATACTGGATACGCTCGTATCCTTCCCGATTGAGCAGCTTGGCAACTTTGTTGCGGATATGGTCTTCGCTGATATCGTAAGCGATGAGATAGGTCATACGGATTGATTTTTTATGTTTAACGCAAGATCAGCACAATACCTGTAGATATGGTCTTTTAGTCGTCCTCTTCGATTAGTGAAAGTCACGCGTGAATTGATGTGATCATTGAATGCAGGGATAAGTACTTTCTTACCAGTGCTATTGACTTTCACACCTTTTAAATCTTTCGTGAAACACGATTTGTTGAGCAGCCCTTGCCGGATGAGTGTAACTAGCAGCTCATCGATAAATGGTCTGAAAGGCTCTATGAGATCAAACACCAGGGACGTTTTACGATAGTTTTCTGTGTGAAAGAATCCCGCATGTTGATCTAGTCCCGTGCTAGTAATACCTTGCTCCACTACCGTATAGGTCATACCATAGAGGTAATTAATGGCTGAGTTGAAAAAGTCCTTGGCGGGTCTCCTCGACCGATTTTTGAAGTTGAAGGGGGGAGAAAGCTCGCCTCCTAGGAGTAGCCAGTATTGCCGGGATAACTGACCCTCTAGTCCTAAGATCGGATGACGAAGAGACCTCATTGAGCTATGCGAGCTTAGATAGGTTGTGAGTTGATCAGACACTGCTCGACTTGTCTCAAGATACTGTTGGAGTTTCTGCTGACTCATCTGATTTTTAAGACAACACCTGCCTGCAATGGCTTCCTGTACTTGTATTTTCAGTTTCAGGTTGGCAATGCTAAACCTCACTGCATAGCTTTCCTCCATTAACGACCACTGCCGCTTTCTCAGAGAGGCCAAGCTCTTAAAATAGGGACTCCACACCTTAGCTTTAACCTGACCAAGGTTATCAAAATAGTAAATAGGCACCTCATTTTCACTCGCTAGGATCATTGCCTTGGCACTGATAAGCGCATTGCTGGTAATGGCGATACTAGAGATTCTCTTAGGGCTTATCTGTCGCTTGATAGTTTTATTACTAATGTAAAAGCTCTTGTCTTTGACAGTGATCTTAGTCTGGGCAGTATCTATCACTAGCTGCATTATGGTAGGGTATAGGGGAAATCAGTCCAGCGCATCGACAGCCGCCCCAGGTCAGGGCTGACTGCTTTGTCATATTTTTCAATGTACTCGAGGTACTTTTCCGACCCTTCGCCATGTACCATGGCTATAAAGTTGATCTTGCCCTGTACCTGCTGCTTAAAGTCCTTGACAAAATCCGAAGTTCGGTCACCTTCCATGATGGCACTAGCCTCCATGGTCTGCTCGAGTCTTTTGATATCTTCAGTGAGTTCGAAGTAAAAATCACCCGGTACGCTTACCCTGTGAGAGACTTCCAGCCCCGTCACGATCTTTGTGTCTCCAGGGCCATACTTCTTGGTCTTGGTGGGATTGAGATGGAGTTGATGGTCACTACAGATCGTGCTGATCTCCTCTAATGCCTTATCAGAAAATGGGGTATGGCTGGAAAATGAGAGGTCATCGACAAACCTGGTATAGGTCGCCCTGCTTGCCGCCCAATCAGCTAGCTGTTGGTCGAGTGTCTCCGTGCCAAAATTAGACAACACAGGTGAGACCGGGCTACCCATCGGTAGCCTCTCCTTGAAGCAGCATAGACCCGTCAATACCTCCACACAGCGGGCGGTCAGCCGGAAAGGTGCCGAGCTGAAGATGCGGTGTACCCTTTCTTTGGTAAACTGATGAAAGAAGTCTTCAAAGTCTACATTGAGCAGGTACTGACTGCCGAGATGTTGCTCAGCATTGGTGAGCATATTGCGCGGCTCGCTGTTGCCTTTGTAGTTGATGATGTATCCGTAGGCTGCCGCTGGCTTTTGCAGGAAGTACACGCACTGTAAATGGTGGTTGAGTTTTCTGAGGAGCTTTTTCAACCCCGGATAGGGAGCCTCTATCAACCTTGCGCTACCATCTGCCTTGGGGACGGTGAAGACGTAGTATTCGGTAGAGATCGACAGCAGTGAGAGGTCTTTCCTAGGGACTTCCAGCAGTTGCTCAAGATCTGTCAGGTATCTGCAACTGAGGAGTTGTGCGGCTGCTTTCTCTATGTGATAGAGACTTTGCACTAGGACAGACGCTGTGCTTTTTTCCTGATCTGTTGCACTTTACCAAAGCCGATCGTTACGCCCTGCCCCAGACCTATTTCTTCCGGTATGTTGAGATTGGTTTGGAAGGTGATGTCCAGCGCCAGCTTTTTGATGCCGAAGCAGTCTTTGTAAGTCATCATGTCGATGGTGCTCACATGGAGCTGTAGCTGCTCCCGGTCCAGTTCAAAGTCCAGCCCCTCTGCTAAGTGAAAGCAATGGCCCCAAAGTAGCTTATCAAGAATGGGGGCCTTGTCTACCAGCTTGGGTGTTTGCTGCCATAGTTCGTAATTCTGTGGGTTGAAGGCCAGCCATTTGTTGAGGCGGCACGTTTGTAGTTTTTCACCCAGCTGTGGTTTCCACTGCTCATGATGATGGTGACGCACCGATAGCGGCACCTCCTGTCCATTGACATTGAGCATATCGCCTACCAGCGATACCCATAGCTGCACGGCCTGGGCCCCCGGCCCGATACCGAAGACCTCTGCCTTGCGGTGACGGATCTTGTATTGCACTTTGGGATAGTCAAAACTACGCGCCGGAGCGGACTGTTCCTCAGGCATAGGTGCTCCGTCTGCGATCATCACTTCTTCCTTATGGTTGTGAAAGAGTTCGGTAGTTACGCCGGCAGCCTCAAAGACAGCTTTGTGCTGCATGACACTCTCGATGACCGCTCCACGTAGCTTGCGCATCGCATGCGGAATCGCAGGCAGTTCAAAGGTGATGGCGGTGAGGGGGATGGTTTGATTACTCATAGTTTTTTTACGTCGTTTTTGAAAAGGATCTCTTCATTTGGCTCTCCATAGTAATCATGATTCAAGTTGATTTCGATAATATCACCTTCCTTCACTATAAACCCTTTGGGTAGCTTGGATAACTTCATCCTCCCAGAGAACTCAGTATTCTCCATATTGAAATTAAAATCACCTTTTTTGGTATTTGGACTAACAAAGGTCACTACGGCCTTGTGCGGGTTATCGCTAACTCTATATAATGGGATTTTTTGAGGCTTTACAACGATGCTTGTTTGCGGGTTATGCACAGTCTCGTCGACAAACTGCCCATATCCCACATTGGTCTTTGCACCCAAGCCGATGGTCTTAATGATCTCAATGCAGAGCTTCTGTTTTGTTTCGGCCGATATCGTATAGGATTGATCTTTAACTAAGAAAGTAGAGTCCTCAAAGTCGAAGGTGAAGGTGAAGGGCACCTCCGGCATTATCTTCAAAAACTGTATGGGAGTAGGATTAGTGAAGGGATCAAGTGATGGGTCTGTCGGATGCTTATGTGGCGTGATAAAATCATTACCAAAGAGTTCGCCAGAAACCTGCTCAGTGATGGCTGCATCATGGAAAATGTCCCGTTTGTAATAAGAGAGATGCCTAAACAAGCTTTCTCTTTCTCCCTCAGAAGCTTCAAGGTACCTAGGGTTTTTACCTTCAAACAACACCAACTCAAGATGATGCACAAGAATGACCTCCGGTTTGGTGTGGTCGCCCCAGTAGTCATCGGTCTCATCTTCTGGCATATTAAAATGCTCCTCGGATATCTCATGAAGGCATTGCCAGATGTACCTGGTTTTGGATGTTTTGTGGCGTATCGCTTTATTGTCCCATTGGGGGAATACACTCCGAACCGTCCCTTTGATAGATGAACCGGGAATGACGGGCATGCCGGTGGTATGGTCAAAGAAAAAACCCAACTTAAACTCGCCCAGACTACCTGTCTCGTGGGTGTAGCCACTCCCTATCAGTAAGCCAGGATAAGTAGTCTTGAGGTAATAGGGACCCTTATGAGCTGTAGGCTTGCCGCCTGTGCGAAAAGCAGGACTCCAGGATATGTCAGGCTTTGTCAGCAATTTATTTTTATTTGAGAAAAAACTATCAAGGGCTTTTTTATCCTCAGGACTTGGATTAGGATTGATCATGAGCTTAAAATCGGCGGCAGCCTCGCCCTGCATTTTTCCTTCAAACTGATGCTTATAGAATAGCCATCCGGCATTGGCGCCAGTCAAATGACCGTTCTTTACGCTAGGTATTTTAGTTCTCTCCATGGTCATTTTTCTTTTGGAAGAGCCTCAATGCCAGCTTTACAGCCGTGGCTCGAAGTATTATTTTCTGCTCCATCATATTCATCATACTTCGTCCTTCCTCGGAGACATTCTTTATATACTCATACATATCCATTGGTGTATACTGAATTGTGCTTTCTTGAGGATTGTCATCTTCATCCAACAAGTCCCGGATCACTCTGAGGAGATGAGATCGCTTATCCTCGGCCCTTTCATCTTTAGCAAAGAACACGACAGCCGGAAGTAAACCTGACTGGTTGATAGCCGCCCCAAAAGAGGATATATAGCCATTAAATTGCCCAGGGTAAATATTATTTTCTACTATGCCATACTTCTTCAGTACCTTCACCGCTCGAGGTATCAGTTTATCCAGCTTTTCCATCTTTACTTAGTTTATTGATGTCTTCAAATAAGCAAAGGCCATAGCCGATAGAGCCATTGGCCCCTATCTGCACCACATGACCATGCAAGTCGAGTTTGTATTGGCAGTTGGTCGGCCTGCTCACTACCGTGAGAAACCTAGTTTCCCTAGGCACTATCTCCTCATACCACAGGTTTTGGCTTTCACCGTTTTCCAGTTGGTTGCGAGCTATGACGGGTAGGTGGCCTAATACATCTTTGTATTGCTTGTCAGTAAGTAGTGCAAGGGGCTCTCCCAGTAGCTTGTACAGTTGTTTCAGGTCATTACCATCATGGTTCTTTTTGTCTGCCTCGTACGACTCAATGATGACTGTATCCTCTTCAAAAACCTTAGCGCCATCAAAGTTGCCAAGTAGCCTGTCAATTAATGCTGCGTAATCAGGTTGATGATCAGAAGGCTGGTAACTAAACGATCTAAGTCGATTGAGGATACTCGCAAGCTGATCAGGAGCGACGATCCGGTGAAAGAGCCTATGGCTACTCCTGGCAGGAAAAGACAGCAGGTCCAGTCCAAAGAAGCGATAGCGACCCGGTGAAAACTCTTTGCCTTTATTTGCCTTGGTCGAATCATTTTCCTCCGGCTCCTGCTCTCGTACCGCCTTTATAGCTGTACCAAAGACCTCAGTGGCTTGTGCTTCTGGTATGCCTTGTTCTACTTCGAAATACTCCCTGAGCGCTCCTTTGAGGCTGGAAGAAAAAACCGTAGGCAGTTTTGTGGCAGGATCACACTGTACCGTCTTGTCCACAAGACCGTAGTTTGTATCCCCACTCCCCGCGTGTAGGTTGGTTAGTGCTGTAACTACATAGAAGTCGTGTTCGAAATGCTTTTTTGTACTGGTCATAGGATATCAGTTAAGGATGACGGCATGATTATAGCCTATCGTGTAAAATTCTTCTTGATCATGAATGCGCTTAAGCTGATTGTTGGCAGTGTCCTTATTACGATAGTAAAAAACAGAGCCCCTGGCATAGAGGAAGTACTGTCGGCTCATTACTGCGTGTGACTTGCCGCCGTGACTGGCTTTTCTTTCTTTTGGCACCACATTGTGGAAGTATTCGGTGTGTCGCTCGTTCTGATCAGATGTGTAGGTGACACTGGCTATGGAGCGGAAGCTTACCATATTATTCATAGCGAATTCTGCCTGTCTCACAAGATCATCTTTCTGATCAACATAGGTATCGCTCAATAAAACCAGCCGTACCCAACCTTCAGGCAGAGTATTGGCTGATGGGTAGTGGATCATCTTACCCTCCTGCGGTTTTTTTTGTTTTCGCACAAACTCGATCCTGAAAGGTGACTGCTCCCCGCCCATCAGCATCAGGTCACTAAGGCCGTCAAGATCGGTGCTGCTGTCTGTGGTCAGGTAAAAACCAAATGAACAATCTTCACGCAACTGATAGTATTGCTGACGATAGTACTCCTGATCAGCTACACGCCCCTCCCTACTTTTGACTATTCCCGGTCGGGTAAGTGCTTTGAAGACGGGTTTCTTTTCATCATAGATCAACTCCTCTCTTACGTCTACCAGCAAATCGGGCATACCCTCTTTGGAATCATAGGTTGGGTCGTACAGGATTTGTTTGAGTGGGCTCTCTTTTTCATCACTTTTCCTAGATCGCCACATTCTCGTGGATACGTCTACTGGTTCCCACCTCAGCGAATAATCCATTGGTGCGGAATAATAAAGGCTGCCCTGATGAAGTAAGCCAACCGGACTTAGCTTTTTAATAACACCAAACTCTCTTTTTTCACCTTTGCAAAAGCTTTTGGGGCCGATGATTTCAGAAGCTTTTTTTCTATCTGTCAGCTTGTTGCCAGCATCAATAAGCCCGTGGTGAAGGAGTAGATAGTGGCGCAGCATTCCCAGTAGGGCGGTCTGCTGGGGAAAGCGGGTGCTCTTTACGAAAAAATCACGCTTGTTGCCTGTTTCGTGCATATTTTCACCCCCGAAGAAATAGGGCTGTACGGACTTGAGGGTCACCAGATAATGTGCTTGTTTGTCGCTCATGCTTCATCGTCTTTGGTCAGTAGGAAATGTAATAGTCGCAGTGTGGCGTATACCATCTTACACGCTCGTTTGCTCCCATCAGTGGTATGACCACTGTAGTCTTCGTAAGCCTGCTGCACAAGCAGCCTGACCTGCTCAAGGTATTTTTTCGCTGATTCCTGCCGGTGAAATGGCTCATTGAAGGTATTTTCAAAAAAATGTTCTAATATTCCTTCCGTGGCTGCCAGGTCAAGCAACTGAGAGAATTCGGCATTTTTGAGCCTATGGGCTATGCCACTCACCAATGCGGATCGGATATCCTCGCTATTGGTTTGCTGTTCTAAGGATATGAAATCAGATATAAGCCTCTTCGCTCGGGCAAAAGAACGTCCATCCCTGTGACCAGCTTCGAAAGTCTTTTCATAGAATGCCTCAAAAGTCTGTCCACTATGCTTTTGAAGTGAAAGTCCGATGGTGTTCTTATCAGGAAATATGCTTTTGTCTTTGGCCGTATCCAGAAGTCTACGAGACTCAGTGATAAAGTCGATCAAAGGATGCTTGTAGTAGCCGATGGCTACCCCCCAGGAGATGGTTGGTGACTTTAGTGTAAGCTCAAAATCGCTGATCAGATCACCCATAGCCTTATCAAATAGCCGATCCACCTCAGTGATTAGATCAAAGATGGTCCTGACGGACTGACCATCTTCAGTACGGCATGCCACGGGTGCGAAGATGACCATGTCGTCCCCACCCATATAGATCGGTGCTCCACCATAAACCACCACCGCCTGAGCCGCTTCGTCACTAAACTTACTCTGTGCTTTCGAGAAAGCTTTTAGGTTCGGATTAGATGCTCCAAGCTGATTTAGTAAGCCGCTAATGTTGTCACCATCGGCACTGATGACGGCTACATACTTATGGTACTGTCGGAAATCAGCCTTGTAGATTTTTTTTAAATCAGTGAGAAAATCATTTTGGCTTTCTTCTTCGGTTTTTAGCGTATTGTTTTCACGAAGTGGCTTTTTGGTATTAGGCGTTTTGCTGGTTTGGTAAGATTCTTCCGGTATTTCATCTTCGAATTTTTGATAGTACCAGATATAATGACAAGCCAGTCTGGTATACAGACTCTCGCGCAAACCGGATCTCTTGCCTACATCAACATGACAGCTGTGCAGACCTAGTCGTAATGCTTCCGCCTGCCACCCCTCTTGGGGACTGATGCGACCAAGCCCACGTGTAGTAATCTCTACCAGCGAGTCAAAGCGCTTGCCGTCATCTCCAAAGGCATCTTTGGCTAAGAAGCTTGATTTTTTATCTTTTTCTTTGTTGACGCGAAACAGAAAATGAAACAGATAATCTTCATCACCCTCAGTGATATGCTGCTGCCGGACCTCCAGCATATCCAGATATTTGTACATTTCCAATACAGGGCTGCCATCCTTTTCGCCGTACTCTTTTTCGATGTAGTAAAACTGTAGGTACTGCCTGAGATATTCCTTGACTTTTGATTCTTCAACCGGCCTCTTGTCTTGTGAACCCCATTTCGTTTGGTCGATATGCTTAGTAATACCAATAGTTAGGTGGTCAATGAGTTTGTCTATTGCCAACTCTACTTTGTCCATATCACCAGTTCGGGACTCAAAGAGTAGCTTGTCGGCATAGAGGCCAGCGCCCGTTTTGACCGTGAGTTCTTGCTCCGAATCATCAGAGGTATTGTCTGACTGGGCGGGGAAGATCAACCTGTCATGAAAGCCGGGCTTCATTTCTTCGTTGAGAAAAAAAGCAAGTTTTTTTGTGATATAGGAATAAAAGTAACTGGCCGCCCATGTCATGCGGGTGCGGCGTGCCCTATCGATGGTCCTAAAGACCGGGCCTATAGTGATGGCGATGTAGCTAGGCATGATTTGGTTTCTGCAATTGATCGTAGATGCACTTAAGAACAGTATAATTCTCATGTCCTTGCATTGATTTGTCTACATGGAGTTCAATATTAAATTTAGATTCGTCAAAAGCCCAAGAGAAAAAGTGGGCGAAATCGAAATCAGGATACATGTTGAGGTCCAATTCTTTTCTGTCCATTTGGATTTTGAATTGGGCTTTGCGTAATCGCTCTGGTATCGCTAGAATATGCAAGAATACCTTGAATGAGGTTTCTGTTTCTTTGAATATTTTGAATAGGATTGGAGATTTAAAACGCGATATCACATCATTTTCCTTAGAAAGTGACAATCCATAATGGAACCAAGATTCTTGTGTCGAAAGGCCGAAGTAGTCGCGAAATAAGTACTTCTCTTTTTCTTTGTTTTGCTTAAAACCAGCAGGGCCATCAGGATACAAGTCCTCCTGTCGATTATTAGCTGACTGATAAACATAATTCCAATCCAACGGATCATCTTTGTGAAAAACCAACTTCCTTTTGATGATCCTCTCTTCGTTCTTTAAATTGATCTTCCTTCCTCTTTTACAGAAGTCTTGACCTATTGGATTTAGGAATTCCTGCTTTATCGTTTTTTTGTCCCACTGTAGGTGATGATATTCACTTAAATACTTAAAGAGTAATGACTTAAAAAAGAATTTTGATTTAGAATGCACTACAAGAAAGGTTTCTGACGATGAGGCATTTTTTTCTTCCGAATATTCAAAATCTTCAAATCCAGACACCAAGTTGATTCCGCTTCTCAAGGAACTGTAGAAAAGTTCAAGTTGACTAAAGACAGACTTGGCATTATTTGTTTGTATAGTAAAGGCAGGCCATTTAGAGGACGGTTGTTTATACTTGATTCTGTTAAATAGCTGATCCTGCGGATCAGGATAGAAGCTTCCAAAGCCCTTAGATTGCCTCATGCCGAAATTGTGCTCATTAAAAAAGTCGCACAGGTAATTCTCAATTTTTGTTATTAAATGTGAGTGCCATGATAATATGGTCATTTGGCATTTTGGTGATGAGATTACATGGTAATTTTTTCCTCCGGTATTGCCAAAAAAAAGAGAATAGTTAGAAGCAATCTCTTCTTCATCCGGCTTACTCCCGCACTTAATTTTCAATTTGTAATCAAGTGCCTCTTGGTTGGGAACTTTCCATTCCTTCCTAATTTTCTCTTTGAGCTTTTTTCTCAAAAAATCATCCAGCTTCGGCTTTACTTCAGTGGCACGTAGCGTGGCATCTGGCTGGTTATGCTGGAAGTGAATGATAGGTGTGTGCTGCTTTAGGGTGAAGGTTAGTTTGTGCATGGGTCGACTTTTAGAAGAATCGATGGATAAAGAATAAAAACAGGCTGACGCCAAGGGCGAGTATAGAGATCAGTAGCAGCCATGTGCGCCATTTGCTCAAGGTGTATTTACGGACAACATTCCTGTCTACCAGCCGCTTGTATAAGGCGTGTAGCGTAATAAGTACTATACTGATAAGGGATGGAGCACCTATAGCAATGCCGAGCGTCTGCCAGAAGGGGTAATACAACACACCGGAAATTGGTTCGTTGACCTCCGAACTTGGATAACTGGTCATCCCGAATATGCCCACCATTAGAGACAAAGGCAAGAAGAAGGCACTGATAATAGCTATGATCAATAGCAGGTCGTTGTTTTTCTTATCCTGTATAGATCTCGCTAACTGATGCAGCTCCTGCATTTCATGATCCAGGGCTTTTACCTCTTGGGGAAGGTTCATTTGTTGCTGGATCATATTGTATAGCTCTATGCCCTGCTCCTGTGCGGTCACTTCGCGGAAGTAGATCTTATTGATAAAGAGCACGTATCGCTTGTAGAGCGACTGTATGGCTGCCAGTTGCGTTTTTTCATCTTGTGCTACGACATGCGTGATCTCGTCAGAGAAGTGGAGCAATGACGCTCTGTGCATCAGGCACAATTCCACCATCTTGTAGTACATCGTCTGTAAATGACCAAGAAGGAAGGCATTGCCATCATTTATCTGTTTCGTGACCATTGCAAAGCTGTACTTTGTGATGCCGAACAACGTTCCATAGTCTATCCAGCGGGCATAAGTGCTTGCAGAGAGTTGGGATTCTCTTTCAATCTTATTTTGGCAAGAGGGACCATTATGATCGACGAAAACATATTCGTACCACCAATCATTTGAAGGGTATTTGTATGAGCGAGGGAAATGGCTAAAGGACTTTAGCTTTCTCGACAACCCGTTGTTACCAGCCCACGAGACGACAAACATGCGGTCGTCCAGTACTGGCCTGATGTACATGAAGATGTCTTTCGCCATTTGCTTTTCATGACATCCTATAAACTGAAGAGGAAAGAGGTCTTCAATGAAGGTTGGAATATTGAAAGGCCCATGCTTGAGTTGCTCCTTATCTTGATATTTATTGAAGTCTTCGATGCTCTTCCATGACCCAGCTTTTTTTATATCGTCACCTGAGTAGATGGCTATCTTTTTGGGGAGTTCATGGTATCGATATTGATCGGGCTGGTACTTGTCGAACGTATTATCTTTAGTTCCTTCCAATATCCAGTCTTGATCTTTGTACAAGATATAGGATGGTGGGTACAGCCTGCGACCAAACTGGTTGATCTCAAGAATTTTTCGAGGTTTTCCACTCTCATAGTTGCGTAGATGAAAACTCAGTATAGCAGTGCCTGTATTGTAGACATTTAGTATTATGGAGTCTACATTAAGTGTATGTGTAATTGTTTCCCATGATTGGTCATCCTTTTTACTATCATGAACAACGAGGTACTTAAGGTCTCCAGCTGGATTTTTATATTTAAAGTGTTTAATCAAAAATTGATTCTCTTCCGAGCTATGGATTCTTAGGTTAGCATGCTGGTCGTAGAGTATTTCTCTGACATGCGGATAGAAGTAATTATATTCATTGTACGCTTCACCTGTATCTATGCAGAACTCCTCGTCTTCCGACCAGTGACCTTTTTTAAGCCTCTCGGTCATAAGCTCAAACCTGGTCTTCTCATCTAGTGGCTTTGCTTTTTTGTTGGCCGGATGTTCTTGCCATAGCGTCCAGCTAAACGGAAACATGAAGATGTGATAGCTATGTAGTTGTCTAGGCATTGGTCAACCTTTTTATATCTGCGATCAATTCCTGCATGTGCTGGTCATTCTCTATAGAGTGAATGCCGAAAAAGCCTGAGGACCCTCCTCCATGGTACGCATTATCAGCTTTGAGCAAGTCGTCAAAATGTGATACTAGTTTTTCCTTGCCCTCACCATAATAGTTGAGGTCACGGTCATGATAGACGAGCAGACGATTTGCCTGACCGTACAAGCGGTCGGTGATCGGCGAAAACCTTGAGGTCAGCGATCGAACTACTATTAGTTCATCAGGACTCACTTCCATGTGCTCTCCGATGGACTTCAGAGCCAACTCTTCGTCCTCCTCTGTCACACCCTGCGCTTGTCGGTCAGCACGTCTTACCTTTTCGATCTCCTCATCAGAGGCACCCATTTGCATCAAGGCTGGGATGTAGCCGGTATCATTGGCCGCTACTAGCTCTTCCCATCTCGTCATAGTATGACCTATGATCTTGCTTACCTGATCAATCGATGACGGTTGGTCTTCCTGCTTGTTGTGATGGTCGATCAGTTGGCATCCGTCAGGGATACTGCCGCGGAGCTCTATCCCATATAACGGTTGCACTTGAGCCAGCGCCGCTTCCAGCTGCGCCTTGTATGGAGGCTGCAAGTAGGCTTCCCACAGGGCATTGTCCCACGACAGGTTAGCGTCAAGGTAGGGCACATGATTGCTGGTAAGTAGCTTGGCTATGGCTTTCATCTCCAGGTCATGGCCACCGAGTAAAAACAAAGGTTGTATTGTCATCCTATGAAGTTAGTCGATGACCATCTTTTCTTTAGAGGTTCCCACGGCTAATTGCAGGTAATGGAACACCGCTTGCCGATATCGCCAATAAGGTTAGTAATTGAGCAACTCTTATGGGTGAGCAGACATGGGCTTGATCCAAGACTATTGAGATGACTGGATTTGAGTCATGGTAATATGGATGAAATAGAGCATTCATAGAGATTCTGTATTTATTCCTAACATTTAAAAGACCTGCAATTGAGTGCCATATACGAGGGTCTCATGTGGTTAGAGAAGGAATGATATCGTACAGGCATCAGAAAATCCCTATTAGCTGTGGTCAATGGAAGAAAAACACAATTAGATGAAAAAGCAAGCCTCAGGAGGTCATTCTTGATATTGTGATAACGCTTCAAAGAATATGAAAAATATGGTTATTATCAACGGAGATATTTCTAACAATAAGTCATCGCTATTGTCGGTCATGACCCGGTTTCGCCCTTTGCCAGATGCCTTTTTCCTCCAGCCGAAATGTTTTCGTTGCATACAACTGACTTTTCGACAAGCCGAGATTGGTTTTAGTAGAATGCGACTAGCTTTTCGTCACCTCGTGACTGATTTTCGGGTAACCCAACTCCGATTCCGTCGTTACTGGGTTTGTTTTCACGTTGCTGGAGTCGATTTGGGTAGTTATCAATTTCTTTACTGTGAATATTTTCTCTATTGGCCAGGACAGCACTGATAATAATTTCATCCAAATTGGCAATCAGACGAATGATGAATTACTTCCATCTTGATCAGGTTGCTCAGATCACACAACTCTGAAGTATCAAACTCGACGATATGGCTATCTACGAGTGAAGGTATATAATTGGCATACACGCCTTCTCCTCTTTGACAGTTAGAAAGAAGGTACAAGAAAAGCCCAACACAAGGTATCATTCAGAAGGATGAATAATCGAGAATTTTGAACTACTCTTAAAACATTGGCAGGACCAACACCAACAAAAAGCGGACGAGAAAATGTTTGTTTCTTCTTCTCTATTTCCCCAGAAGAATCCCTCCGCCTGAAATAAGCTTTTCAGATTTAAATAGACTGTCAAATGAATTATCCTACAAATTGTCCTACAATGGCGAAGTTGATTCGAAGGATTAGACTTTTTTCCACTTTATATCAATTACTTGTATGCGCGTCAATTTTCACCGCAGTCCTACCCCCTGCACCAAAAAATCATTTCAAACAACGTCCAATTTTCTTCCGAAGTGTTTGATATAAATGGATTTTATCAATTTGATATAGTTATATGATCCAAATACAAATTATCCTTATGGTTTGTGTATGATTGTATCTTCAGTTTTCGGATTTTTGCAATACTTAGTACTATTCGTGATTTGGATTAACTTCTCCTTCAATTCACTTGGTGCATCTTCATCAAGTATAAACACCTGCTCTTTGGCATAATAGCGCCCAATACAAGTCTTATTGTTAAATTCATTCCAAAATTTTGGCACTCCGTCTTTATCTAAGAGACGTAAGTTTAAAATTTGCCAGTCAACATAGTTTTGATGGTAGTCACGCTCACTTGAAAATATTTCAAGCCTTTGAACAGTATTTGGAGCGTTTCCACTGGATTTTGGTTCAAACTGATGATGTGAGCCGTAGGACAATACAACCTTCGATTCGCTAAGTGCCAGCACAGAGTCAAGTTTGGAGGTGATCACTTCATCATATCCAAATCTTTCTATTCTATCTTGATATGAATGCTTGGTGGATTTCTCCTTGTTGGTGTTACAGTCCAAGCCAAGAACTTCGATTCCATGCTCCCGCGCTTTCAAAAGACCTAGCTCGTTTGCAAGATCGACCATTAGTCTATTGATATGCTTTTCTTGGTCTCCGATTTCCTCAGTTGATGAAGACCCATTGTAGAACTCAGAGATAATAGTCCTTTTATCTTCTTCGTCTACCGACCAATAATTCCGATAAAAAAACTCTATCTCTTCATTAATTAGCTCGCTTTGAACTTTAAAATTGTCTAAGACAGCATAGCTATTCTGTACATCATTAGGGTGTTGCTCTATAAAAAACTTCTCAAAGCCGTTTTCAGCCATTAATTGAATTGCTAGAGGAGAGTTTAGAAGGTATTGAACCCCAAAATTGTAATGATCCGTATCTGCCAGATGCAAAACTCTAATTTTCTCCTGTGATAAGATTGCTTCAATTAGATGTTCATATTCGATTTTAAAATGAATCAGTCCTTTTTCTGTCGTGCTCGCCGTATTGAATTCACTACTAAGAGAGAGTGAATCAAGTTTACCGACACTATTTTTTGAACCTTCATGCATCAACAACTCCATGGCTATTGGCTTAATGGTACTGATAAAGAGTTAGAAAAAGCTTAATGAATCTCGCACTCTCAGGTTTCGAGGTGGCTATTATGTTCCATGCTCATTGGAAGTCGAGAAATACATCATTATTTCCCTCTCGACATAAAAAATTATCCATTTTGTCACCTCCCGCCTCAATAATTAGACGAAGAGTTAACACTCGGCACGGCGCTTATGCCAGTTATGCCTACAGAATAAGATTTAACAAATCTCAACTATCAGTGGGCTTGCAGAGAAGTCTGACGCAATACCAAACTGATTAAAGTGAAGAGGCCGGAATAGATCCTATCTTGGCCAATGCCAACATTAATGTCATGCGACCCAATTTTGGGGCGGGTCGATTGATCTACCTAGCGATTGGTGATATTATGTCGTTTACAGGAGAAGATAATCCTACAAAATACCTGTAATTGTTGCCAGTGAACACTGGGTGATGAAGAAATTGATGGACAACAAAAATCGAATAGAAGAAGCATTTCATGAGCAAACGCGTTTTCTAAACCAGCAGCAAGCTCTAGCAAATGAAAAAATGGACAGAAATATGCGTTGGCTAATTGGCCTGATGGTAACAATGATAGTGGCGTTTGTGGTTGCTACCTTTTTTCAATCCTCTCTCTAGTATTCAGGGTCAGGCTCCATTCGACTTCCCTTCTTAAAACGTCTAGAAAGATGGGGAAGTATATTAACAGCTATTGTCCATAGTCGTATTTTTTCAATCAGACATTACGTCTAAGTGGATCAAGCCACTTGGAGATGTATGCCAATTAGAGTCCAGCGTTGGATTCTAATTCATTATGTAATATATGAGTCCTCAATGCAAGAACCCAAGCTTGATGAGATTATTGCCGCACGAAATGAGTGTGCTAAAATTATTGCTGCTCATGGTGAGCAGTACTTATCAATCTTTGAGCGACTAGAACAGGAAATCGAGCTGTCCTACAAATTGTCCTACAATCAAGAAAGTGATTTTCTGTTAAATCGAATTATGTGCTTTATATCAATATCTTATGCGTGCACAAATTTCGCTCGCAATCTTACCCCCTGCACCAATAGTCTCTATTCCCCCCATCTTGGCGAATGACTTAAAACACTGATATCAAACCATTTTAATGCTTTCATGACCACTTCCGGTTTCGTCTAAAGGTCATTTAAGGCTTGACTTTGTACTACAAATTGTACTACAAATTGTAATGTGCAAGTGAAGCTCGGGAAGAATGAATGCCAAAATATTTGAAAAAGAGAGGAAAGAGATTTCATTTCCAGCGTCGTGTGCCAAAGGTATATGAGGACCTCTTAGCATGTGCATTAATTGAGATTGCACTAGATACAGATAGTGAGGTTGTTGCTACAAACAGAGCAAATAGTTTCAACCTTATCCTGGAAGAGTTTTTACAAAACCTGCATCTCTTCAACAGGTCAAACGCCCTTCCATATCTTCAAAAGCTCAGCTTAGAATTACGGAAAAATGGCTATTACCCGCTATCAAAAGAAAAGCTAGTCAAAGAAGCGACATTATCAGAATTTGTGAATAGGATTAATCTCGCAAGCGACACTCGAGATACTGAAGCTAAGCGTACTATTTTGGATGCCAGGGAATATGAACGCAATCCGTTTACCCTTCTAAAAGCTCAGGAAGAATATTTCGAGCACGAGAAAGGCAATTTGATTGGGCTATCTGAACATCAGCGTGTAAAATGGGAAAATCCAAGAAAAAAGGCGGTTAGGAATTTCACCAGGCTCGTTGGCAAAAAAGACATCTCACACCTTATTAGGCAAGACATAATTACATTTCGCAATTGGTGGATCAATCGGGTAGAGAAAGAAGGTGTAAGTACCAACACTGTCAATAAAGAGCTTGGTTTTATCAAACAGATTCTACGCCATGCAGAGCGGACGCACGGACTTACCTTATCGATTAACAATCTCTTTGAGGGCATGCGTCTTAAGGAGGTTGAGAAAAGCAAACGCTACCCCTTCAGTAATGAGTTTATTCAAAGCACTTTAATGGGTAGTAAGCTTAGCGGACTTAATGAAGAGGCTAGATTATTGATTTATGCAATGATTGATACTGGTGCAAGGATCGGCGAACTGGTCGGCTTGGAAAGTGAAGATATCATATTGAATGATGACATTCCGTACATAATGATTCGTCCTAATGAAACACGCACTCTTAAAACACCTCAGAGCGAAAGGGATTTACCACTGGTTGGTACATCTCTACGAGCTTTTCAGATACTAGATGGGACGTTTGATAGATATTTTGGAAAGTCAGACTTGGTTTCAAATACTATTAACAAGTATTTCCGAGATAGCGATTTCCTCCCTTCAAAAAACCATAAGCTCTACTCTCTGCGCCATAGTTTTGAAGATCGATTAACAGCGGTAGAGCCACCTGAAAAAGTTCAAGCAGCTCTAATGGGACATAAGTATATTCGCCCTCGATACGGCGATGGCCCAAGCCTTGAGCAAAAACGAGCTTGGCTTGATAAGATCGTTTTTAATGTTTGATTGATGGACATCGTAGTTGAGGGCAATCCGCTTAATTCTTTCTAAGGTGTCCAAATCTTGTTGTGCCTTGGTGAGCTCCGCCTCAGCCCTCTCAAAAAGATCAATGTAATTTGGGCCTAGAGCTTCAACGATACCTGCGGTTTTTAGAACTACTGTTTCAAGCTCTGCAATAGGTATATAATCATCGGACCGATATGGCTTAAGATGACTTTTGATTGTTTCTTTAGCCGAGCCAACGAGATTTTGTCCGGCCCATCTTCTAAGTACTTCTTCTGGATTCCATACTTCTTCTGACATAGTTTAGGATAATAGTCCTAATATTGAATGATTGTCAACCAAATGTTCTTCATATGTTCCATTGTCGTGCCTCGCAAATGGAGACATTCTTGGATCTTGAATTCACAGGAATTTCAAAGAAGAGTATCTTCTTTGACGTGATGTCTGATAGAAAAAAGGCGATTTTGAACCACTCATTTCTAAGGCTTAATTCGATGGATCAAATGGCCCTTTAATGCACCAAAGCAACACCTGATGGTCATTGAAACTAGGAGCCTCACTGATGTGTTTTCTTATTGACACTGTAACAATAAAGTTGTACACTTGTAAGTATGGTTGAAATGCCCAATTACATAGCCTACCAAGGCGATGTCTATCAAATAGAATTCTATTTTGATGACAAAGGTCAAAGTCAACCTAGAGATTATTTGGAGAATATGGCAGCGAGTGACGTAAAGAAACTTGCGCATCTTCTTCAACTGATGGGCGATGTTGGGACGATCAGGAACAAAGAGAAGTTCAGAAATGAGGGCGATAAGATTTATGCTTTTAAGCCTCAACCTCATCGCTTTTTATGCTTCTTCGTAAGTGGCAAAAAAATCATTATCACGAATGCCTTTATGAAAAAGCAGCAGAAGCTTCCTAGTGCTGAAAAGGAAAGAGCGCTTGAGAAGAAGATAGATTACGAAGCACGTTGCAAGAAAGGAACATACTATGAAGACAAAGGATAAAAAGAAGTTCGGACCAACCTTCGATAAGTTCTTGAAGGATCCAGAATTCAAGAAAGACTATGACAAGGAATTCAAGGAGCTTGCTTTATCTGAGCTGCTCCACGCCCTCATGGAAAATGATGGTAAGAGTGTCAGGAAACTCGCTGAACTAGCGGGTATATCACCGACAACTATTCAGAATGTAAAGTCTGGGAAGAGTGATGACATAAAGCTTAGCAATTTCTTGAGCATCGTTAAGGCATGCGGCTATGAAATGCGCATTGTCAAAGAGGACGCACTAAAAGGTGAAACAAGTTGGGGTATGGTCGGATAATTCTTTACTGTCTACAAATCTGGCCCAATTGAGTAGAAGCCATCTCTTGTTATGATTAGATGATCCTGGACTTCAATTTGCATGATCTGCCCAGCGGCTACGAGATTCCGTGTCAATGATATGTCCTGCCTGCTTGGTCTTAGATTTCCCGATGGGTGATTATGCGCTAGAATGAGGCTATTTGCTCGCCTTTTAAGTGCTATTGAGAAGATTAACTTTAAATCCACAACTGTTCCACTAAATCCACCTTTTGAAATGGTGGCTAAAGACATCACCCTAAGACTGCGATCTAAAAACATCGCCTTACATTCCTCCAATAGATCGATTTGATCAAGATCCCAAGCTTGCAAAAAGACCTTATATGCATCTTCGCCACATCCGATTTTCGGTCGATCACTGGCTTTCAGCTTATTCCTATATGTGAGCTTCACTTCTTCAATTAAGCTCATTTGGTACCTCACATTGTAGATCATTTAGATGTTGCGTCGCTTTCGCGGCTTGAGCTGAGGCTTTGAAGATAAAGGTCTTGTCATCTCTTAGCGCTGATAGCCAACTTTTGATGTAAAGCGCGTGATCTTTTGGTTGACTTTGTTTGATATTAAGCTTCGCGCATAGAAAGGCACAGCCAAGCTCGGCAATGAGTTCTTCAAAAGCGTAATCCTTCTTCTCGACCTTTCCGGCTATACCTGGCCTGTTAAGGCGTTTGCTCGCACCTGTCCAATGTGTAAGTTCATGGAGTAGGGTAGCGTAGTAGTTTTCTGTGGCTGTGGCATGTTTCGTATCAAGAAAGAGTTTTGAATTCGGCATATTGATGTAATCATCCCTATGAGAATAATAGGCCTCATCCTCTTCACATCGAATGTCCGCGCCTGTATTCTCGCAGAATTGATCAATGGTAGATAAATGCTTAACGTTGTCAGTAACAGGCAATGAGGTTTGTTTCTGGCGTTCATATCCTTCAACCTGGGAGGCATTGAACACAACATACTGGCGGAGCATCGGGATTCTGGCTTCTTCCGTTTCCCCTTGGTCGTTTTGATCTTCTTTTATCAATGTTTTATAGAATATGATCCTGGACCCTTTTTCACCTTTTTTGACTTTGGCTCCTATCTGCTGCCATTGTTTGAAACTGGCCCATTGATTGGAGCGCAAGGCCTTGGATTTCTGATTGAACCAAAGCGGTAGAATGTTAATCCCTTGGTATTGATTTCTGGTAACTGGATTTTCGGGAATGCCAAGCGCGGCAAGATTTGCAAAAGGCGGCTCGTACTCGGTCAAATCAACCTGATCCAGCAGGGTGATGATATTATTGGTAATGTCTTGATGTATATCTGTTTTTGGGTAGGCCATGCCTCCCTCCTGTCATGAAAAAGTGGAGGAAGCAAAGCGCTTCCTCCTACAGTTTGAGTGGTGAACTAGACGACTTGCGGTGTATCTTGCTCGGCTCGAGATTGCACCTCCTCAGTCTTCGCTTTCTTCTTAGTTACGTGATAGGCGAAGGTTGTGACTGCAGTTTGTTTGTAGCCGTCTGCTGTATCAAAGCTCTTGGCACTATCCTCACCTTTGAAATAAGCCCAATCACCTTTCTTTAAATCTTTAGCGATATCGAAGGCCTTGGTCAGGTTGCTTGAGATTAGGATGTTGAAATAATTGGTTAGGTTCTTAATCTCACCATTGTGTTCATATTGCTTGTTACTGGCGATCCTAATTTTCACAAACCTGTCATCAGAGACAAGCTCAGCATCTTTGACTAAGCGACCTGATTTCATTGAGATATTGGTATCAGCGAACAGGTTATCCTGACCCGTTGGGACCTCGGTTTGCGTTTGGTTTTCAGTCTTGGTTTCTGGTTTTGACATATGTTTTCTCCTTTATGTCTTTGGTTTAAAAACACCTTTGTAAAAGGGGTTATGGGCTGTCCATAACCCTTGCCCTGTGGCGAACAGGGGGTGAGCAAGGCGCAAGGTCAAAAAAACAACATGGGGGATCACCCGCTTTGCACAAACGAAGTGCGGAAAAGCGGGGAATTGTTTTTTTGCTGTTAAGGAAACCTTGCGCCGCGCGAGGGGGAACGCCTAAAGCAATGTTTTGGCTTCAGCTACGCTCTCACCTCTGGAAACATCCATGCTCTTGGCAGCCATAGAGATCATATCCACCATGTTGGGTCTGCGATCAGTCTTGATGAATGCGCGTAATGAATTTGAGTAATAATCAAGGGCCTTCGGCCAATCGATAAAATGCTCACCTGATAAATCTTCTAAGGTGTCAAAGACCCGTCCAGCATCTGCACTGATATCACAGATCATATCTTCAAATGAAATATCTCGCTTTTGAGATACATCATTGTCATTTACATGATCATTGGTTAAGGAATATAGCTTCCCAGCTATACGGGCGACAATTTCGCCATAGTAGTATGTATTGTTCCTCATCCTTTAGTTACTCCTTCCACACATGAGTTACACAGTTCATTGATCATAGGAAAATAGTCCTATATCATTATTCAATCAGGGTTTTATCAATGCGCCGCTTTGGTGTCAAGGCCAATATTCATGGTTTGTTCTCACTGAGGCGGCAAGCCTATCCTATGATACTCCCTGACCCTTTGCTTAGGCCCAGAAAGCCTAACAATCCAAGAAGGTCACGCTTTATTGTCCGCACCATCTCATTGTATGTATTATACAAAGCATGTATTCATTGCTTATGACGTTAAGGCGAACGGCGGAACGTAGAAAAGCAGGACATGCCAGTTCATACGATCCCATTTCTATCCGATAAGCCGCCTTTGAGCCCAGCACAACGAACCAAGCCAAACAGGAAACGGAATAAATGGAGCTGGCCGTGCGCTTGGCTTTATGCCGTAGCCTTTTGGTAGGTTCGGCGGCTGGGTAGCTTTGGCGCAGCGCATGGAAATGGTGTTCAACAAATTCAGTGATTGGTTACACCTTTTATCTTGATTTCAATTGGGCGTAGAATCCATTTGGAGAGAAGGTGGAGCGTTAGGGATAGAGCCAGCTACCGCCTAGCGGCGATAGCCCGACCCGCAGGGGAACGCCCAAAGATCACATCATCTTTTAGTAGGCGTTAACAATCCCACTGCCCAAACTGTCAGCATTCTGTCAAGATCTTATTTTTTATTTGAAATTGGTTATCTATAATCAATTATTGAAAAGGTTCTATTTCCTGTCAAAAATTACCAAGAATTAGGTATTGTTCAGGTTTCTGGAATGTGAGAACTTACAAGAAGAGAGATCGTTCAAAAATCCTACAATGAAGTTTTACGCCCTGTGTTTTTTTGCCTTAACGCTAAGTTCATTTTCATATTCACAAAACTTTGATTTCACACCCAAAGGAAAATCCTGTGAAGCAAAAAAATATGAGCAGTACACGACATGTTACTCTGAAGAACATGAACAGCCGTACTGGGTCGCATATGAGCTCACCCAAGCAGAACTGTCAATTGCAAGTAGAGATAGAATAAGCCCATTTATAGAGGATAATAGTATATCAACAGGATCAGCTGTTCATGATGATTATACTAATACAGGATATGATCGTGGACATCTTTCAAGAGCAGAATTTAACAAAATATCAAATGTAGCCTACAGACAGTCCTACCTGATGTCCAACATCAGTCCACAGATAGGTGTGAACTTCAATCGTACAGGTGGAGATTGGTATAATCTCGAAGAGTTAGAAAAAGACATCGCATTTGGACTAGACAAAATCTATTGTGTCTCGGGACCCATATTCATAGATAATTTGGAAGTCGTTGGAGAAGAAAACTTCGTGACTGTACCAGGATATTTCTACAAGGCTATGCTCTCACCTGACAGGACTCAGAGCATAGCTTTCGTTTTGAGACATGATGCTGTCGATGTCGTTTCCCTTTGGGATGCCGCCATTACAATAGACGAATTGGAAGGTAAGACCGGCATAGATTTCTTTGGGAGCCTGGATAATAAAATCGAAAAAGTATTGGAAGGTAGTTTTGACCTTGATTATTGGAAGAACAAGGCACAACTCGGGCAAGATCAGCAAAACCAAGAAGAATAAGTTATGCCAAGCAATGTAAAGTACGGTGAACTGTTGCCAGAGAGCAGTAAGAAATTTCCCAACCTCTTAATAGGAGTAGCCTTAGCAGTCTGCTGCGCAGGCGCATGGTTCTACAGCCAACTATGGTTTCAGACCATAAAGGTCGATCCACAACTTTCAGAAAAAGGAACCGATATTTTCTTAAGCTACCTGTTTGTAGTTGTGGCCTTGGAAAGAGCGGCCTCGGTGTATTTGAACATATACCGTAATCCTGGAAAGGATAAGATCCAAAGGAGGATTGAACGTGTTAAGGATGTCTTGGAAGATACTAAAGTAAAGGAAGAAACGTCGCTTAACAGGCTTCAAGAATCATACAGAAAGGAACATCGGATAATCTCATCTCTACCAGACAATACCACCTATAAACCATTGGAATTACCTGTGGACGGTGATCGCTATACGACGGCCAGTTGGGATGAGATCAGAACGTATCTTAAAATGACACTTGAAGCTTATAATTTTAAACTCTCGGAGTACGAATCTGCAACAAAGAAACGAGCATCAAGAATCGTTTTTCTTGGTGGCGTGGTGGTTGCATTTCTTGGTTTGAGTATACTGGACGACATGCTTATTATAAGCACCGAGATCCTTGGTCCGGGACAGGTAGCGGTGTTCAGGGCTATCGACATTCTGATAACTGGAGGCTTGATTGGTGGTGGCAGTCAAAGTTTTGCTAAATTTTTGAACGCATCAAACTCTGTCCTTGAGCAGGTACAAAAGAAAAAGTCGTGAAAACGTAAACGATTCTTTGTGGGGTCTTGATCGCCTTATTATTCTAAATGCAGTCTTCAGTTAATGACATGACTGGAAATAGGCATTATCAAACTCGTTTTAGTACAAACGTTATAAACATCTTACATATGAGGACTATCCTAACGATCATAATTACATATAGTGTAATAGCTTCTTCCTTCGGACAAACCAATATTCATGTAAACGCTTCTACGCTAAATCTAAGGTCAGAAGCTTCAACAAGCTCAGGTGTACTGAGAAAGCTTGAGAGGTATGATAACTTAATTGTTTCGGATACTCTTGCTGTTGATTGGCTCAAAGTAAGAATTGGGCAGTTCGAGGGTTATGTTCATCAAGACTATGTGAGAGATGGATATGCGAAAGTCACAACAATAAGGGGTGATCGAATTGGTGCGGTATGTAAAGATGGTACTTTAAGCTCGGCCACCGGCAGGGGGGCATGCTCCCATCATGGAGGGGTTTCAAGGTGGCGACATTCTGAGCGACAGCAAGTGGAGATTATACCGAATAGGTAAACAACTCCTTGGTAAGCCTGGGGGTTATGAATTGGAACAGGCCATGTACCACAAAGTATCTCGCATCTTCCATGGATGTTCAGCTAAGGCTCGTTTATCTACACTTCTCAAGGATGTTTGCTTTAAGACTTTTTGAAGTCGATGTATCAAGATCGAAGTTAAAGTCTATTAGAAAAGCAAGCACTTTGAGTTCTATCACTTTCCAGCGCATTCCATGATTGTGTTGACCCTCATACCGCGTAGCGGTGATTCAGCAGACGTGTTAGAGGAGCGATTAACCTTAAACAAATCATCAGCTGGTGCAAGACCTAAGGCATTGATTGGTGTAGACGATAGAAAGGTATAAATCATTCATGGCCACCATCTAACTCATACATCTCAAGTGTGATTGATATGAATATCAGGCTCACCATGAAGATTTCGTAAAACTGAGTTGGTTTTGGGGACAGCACCCGCCATCAGCAAAGTTCCAGGCTGTGAAAAATGCCAGCTGAAAGGCAAGGACTAATCCAGTTGCCGTTACAATCGAATCTTGAGTTTTTTCAGTAACAAGCATACTCGTTACCTTATTATTGTCCATAAACACTGAATGGACTAGTTTAATATATTCCGCTGCCAACCTGCTGCTTATAGAACAATCACCTTGACATTAAATTAAAGTAATCTATAAAAACAACTCAGATCTTTAAGGCTGTAAATATCATTTGGTTAAGGGAACGCACACCTCACTCTAATTGATATCGTTTAGTTGATTTTTGAACGACCTAAACAGAGGTGGGTAATTAATTGTAGCTCTAATAGGTGTATTCAATATTTCAAACCTGTGAATTTAATAAGAGTCAATTCCTAAAACAGTCTAAAAAATCAGCTTTTTAGATAGGAGTTCGGATAAGTGGCTAAAAATGATCGAACGTCTTGTAGAAATGGAGCTTATGCATCCACTACTCTAACAAAGTAGAAGGGGTAAATAAGGAGATTTCTATTTAAGTCTGAGAGATTGTGATCAACGAAAGCTCAATTTCATTGAGTGGCCACACGTACTTACTCGTCACTTTCAATAATCTTCATTAAGATACATTATTTAGGTTTTAATCTGTGTAAACGGAATTCATCACTCTTACTTTAAGCACTTTTCCTCAAAATAATTGATTTCTTTTTCAAAATTCACCCCGACGCTTGAACGTGGGGGTGAAATAATAGAAATCTAAATTCTCTATCAATCGCAATGATGGGCCGACTGGCAGGCGTCGGTGTTAAGTGGAGCACAACAATCAGATACTCCAGTAGATAATTTACCAAGATCATCACTAACGAGACTATCGAGATCTAGTTTATCCAAGAGCTCAATTTTTGAAGACTGTACTTTCGAGGATGACTCTTCCAAGGTTAAAGTTTCATTTTTCATAATTTTTGAATTTTATTTTGATTGATGAAGTTAGTACATTTCTAGAATTATGACAAATAGTTTTAATCGCAAGATTGTCGATGTGATAATTAGAAGGCCATTGCGTCCTGCATCTAATTATTTTGAGCTGTTGGAGATTCTCGATAATACGGACAAGACTAGTTTAATAGAGCGATTCAGAAATGATAGAAAGTTCGTAATCGCATTAAAGCACACAAATCTAGCAGTCTATAATCTCCTATTCAGTAGTTCATTAATTACTGATAATGAATTACTTATGACCTTAGTGGGTTATTATGCTCGATCATGTATTAGGAGTACACCAATGAATCTTTTCTCAGTTCAAAGTGTCACGTCAATGGCGGTTGACAGAGTCCAGGAAGGTGAGATTTCACTGCAAAAGGACACCGCGAGATTCTATTCTTGCGAGACATATAAGAGTAAATCGAATTCATACAACAAATCAAAGCTTAGTTTGATGAGCGATTCTGAGAAGATTTGGATTAACCCTACATTATTTCGGCATGATCAAGAAGTTATAATATACATAAATGGAGAAGTACACGAGCGAAAGTCATATAAGCTCAATGGCCTGCTAAAAACCATTATGGAGATCAATCCTGATGGCTTGAAATTATCGAGTTTGCTAGAGAAACTGAGTGCTTCTTTATCAATCGAGGACCTAGAAATCATAAAAGATGCACTTAAAGACTTAATTGCAAAAGAAATATTAATCACTAACCAATTTCCGCGTTTTGATGTACGTGTATCACATGGAATACCACTGAACGATTTAGATGGAACCAATAGCAATAGTTACTATCATATAACTGAAAAGTCAAAAGTCACAAAGGGGGCTATCAGCATCAAGAAACTTGATATTCTCTTTGCCTATTTATATGACAAACAATCGAGGCCTCTAAATTTTTTTACTCAAGTGAAGAATTATCTAGTCGAAGTTCTTCAAACCGATCATGCTAGGCTAGTCGATTTAATGGACCCAGTTCACGGAATTGATTTACACCGATTCAAGGCTGAAGACAAGAATGTGTTTGATGTTAATGTGAAATATGTACGTCCAGAGCTGGAAGAGGTGAATATAAGGTCGTCAGTGAATGATTTTGTTAATGCAGCGGGTGGGGATATTACCAAGCATACCTATATCTCCATGGGCAGTTTTATTAAACATTCTGAAAAAAAATTTTGGGTGAAAGGATTTTGGAAGTCTGCAAATGCTTTGATTAACAGAAATTGCTGGGACGAAGGGTTTGAGGAACTCGCTCGCAATGTTCAAAAAAGACTACAGCAAGAATACGAAACTGCTCGACAGACAGAATTGGTAGAAGTTGTTTACAATTTCAGTGGTAGGTTTTCTGATATTTTGGAAAGACAAATCTTCACTCATAGATATATACCATTTGCCACGAATTATTTGGCAGACAGGTCAAAACGAGCTATTAAGATTTCTGATCTGGAGGTTAGGATTGAAGGGAATAGATTGATTTTAGTTGATCAAAAAACTAATCGTCGTATTCATCCAATTTTTTCTAGCCCATTGAATACCTCACTCTCTGGATTGAGCCCAATTTGTATATTCCTATCCCGTTTTCAATTTATTAATGATGGCCAGACGAATTTTCATTGGAGTTGGGGTAAGTACAACAATTTACAACGTCTTCCAAGGGTTACTTTTGATAGTTGGGTGTTGAAACCGCGAACATGGAAATGGAGGCTAACAGAAAGTGAAGAACTAAGGTTGATTAGTTTAAAGAAGGTGAAGGATTGGCTTGATGAAAACGATGTTCCTGAGTATGTATACTTTGGGTTTGAGGACAGACAAATTGTTATTTCAACTAAAATCAAATTCTTTCAAAATATGATTTTTAAAGAATTGAGAAATTCAAGACCCATTATTATGACGGAATATTTTGATCAATCTAGCCATATTCGAATGGATGATGGTAGTTGGCACTGCAACGAAATACTAGTTCCCTCGATTTAATCTCAATGGTAGGAAAAATTTCAAAGTATCAGTGGTTGTATTTCCGTTTGGTGATGAATGAAAACATGAGTCATTCAATCATTGGTGATTTTGGGTCATTTATAAATAGACAATTTTCAGACTTTGGATGGTTTTTTGTTAGATATCAAGTTAACCGGAATTTTGAGCTAAGAGTAAGAGTTAATTGTCCATCTGATAGAATCCAAGAATTAACAGTAGACCTTTTAAAGTATTTCATGGAGCAAAAGCGTCTGATGAAAATTCATTCAATTACTCAAGGTCATTATGTTCCTGAGATCAATCGATACTTAGATATTGAAGTTGCGGAAAAAATATTCTCCGCAGAAAGTGCCTTTTTATCTGACTATCTAACAAGCGCAGATTACTCATTTGAAAACAACCTCAAAATCGTTTTTTTATATGTCGATAGCCAATTCGATTGTTTTTCTGTACCAATAGGTGAAAGGCTAATTATAGCGCGGAGTTCTGAGAATGCCTACACCAAAGAATTTCCTGGACTTAGTAGACAAACCATTAAGAGCTATATAAGAAAACATCGGAATCAGTTTCTTGATGGATCATATTCTTTGTCAAAACCGTTATTAACTCAGGTAGAATTTTTCCTACAAGAACTACGCGTCAATGCTCATAGTAGATTTGACAGAAGCTCTTTCCTAAGTCACATTCACATGTTTTGCAACCGTATCTTCAGCCATGAACAACGACTTCAAGAATTTCTATTTTATTCTCTATATGCTAGCATTCAGAATTCAAAAATTAAAATGAATAACAAGTAATGTTCGAGACGATCGTAAGGGATGTTTCAGATGAGCTAATACATAGGACATCTACTAAACTTGAATTGGAGAGTCTCAATGTTGGGGCATATTCAGGTATTGGTGGAATTTATATGACATTACAATTATGTCGAAAAAATGGATTGGATGTTGATTTAGCATGCGAACATGTTGAAACTGTCGTGATTGAGAAATTAAAGAGAGGTGAAGTCAATAGTTTCAAGCTTGCAGATGGACTCATGGGTTTAACTGTATCAATACCTCATGAATGCTCACTTGGAAATATCAAGAGGGATTTGACTCTTCAGCTCAACAAGTATGTATCTGATTTTAGTAAAGAATACTTGTCTCGAGGTAATCTGGACCCCCTTCATGGTGCTTCAAGTGCTTTAATCTATTATTTAGACTGTAATGACGTTTCGTTGAGCAAGGATTTGGATTTCTTAGTCCGAGGAATCATTGATCAAATTAAGGAGAATAACGGGGTCGTCTATGCCCTTGATAAGGGTAAAAGAGATAGTTTGAACTTTAGTGTATCCCATGGACTTCTTGGTGTTTTAAGTTTGGTTGCTAGATTAAATGAAACAGTTTATGCCAAGACTTTATACACGAACTTTGTGACGCAACAATTCGAGTTAGCGCTTGAATTGCTAATGGATTCCAGCTATGCTTTAAAGGGAGAACTTTACCCTGCATCTAAACGCAACGGTCAGTACTATTATTCACCCCGAATTGCTTGGTGCTACGGTGATTTGTCATCACTCATTGTACTATTAAGGCTCAGTGTTTCATTAAAGTACCCCCAAAAGACCAGAGAGTTGAAGGAACTCATATTAAATGTGCTATCTCGTCAGGATCTGGCCTACTCCAAAGTCGAAGATCCCTTTTTTTGTCACGGTGCGGCTGGCATACTATTCTTAATGAGAAAAATTGAAGTGATTCTTAATGAAAACAACTTTATTCCTCATGACTTGTGGCACTTTTGGCAACGAACGGCTGTTGACCTGATCAAGAAATACAAAGTTCTAAATCCTCTTAGTTTCCTTGATGGTGTTTCTGGTATAGTTTATGGTACACTCTCTTCAAAACTGGAAATCGAATCTTTTCCTGACGATCATATTACCGTTATCTGAGACTTGGCTTCTTAACTAGATCAAGTTAGACCCATAACGCTCTAACGAAATGTCCCTTGCAATCAAAGATGCAGTTTTGGTTGACCTTTAACATATGATAGTAATCAAAGGTCATTGTATCTGGGAAAATTTGTATTGATCCATCTATGCTAGAACATGCCATGACAAACATTTGATAGACTCCTATATTGAAATCCAAGCCATAAGGAAAGCCAAAAAGCAAGACACATATTAGTCCAATAGTAAATACATCTTATGCGATCTGTCACTTTTGATTAGAACATGCATGTATGAATCAGGCTTGTAACTTAGTTATGAGATACTTCCAGTTATCGTTTGCGATTACCGAGAGAATTCACAGTCCCAACCGCTTAACGATTATCCTAAGAATTTCCGGTTAATGATCTCCTTTAATTCTTTATTGTGAGTTTGATGGTTGTTCCGTTTGATTCATCCCAGTTGCGTAAAATATGATAGCAAGGACATTGATGTAGCTGGGGACTATCTTAAAATACTTAAACAATAAACATTGACCGAGAGCCCAGATCTTTAGACTGATCAAATCGGGTTAAAAGCAGATATCATAGATCTCGAGAGATAATAAAACTTTTGATGAACCTAGTGAAATCAATTATTCGAATTGTGCACAATATCTTTACTTTTTCGTGCTTAGTTAATTGCTCCGTTTTATGCCCATACGGGATTCACTGACATTACGAATCTCAAACTCTTTTGAAACAACAAAGTAAAGAGGAAGTCTCGCTCCATATTATATTATTCTTGGCAGGAGCAGTTTAATTGAATGCAGATACATATGATTTTCTCTATTGGTTTAAGGGAGCTAATTAACATGTTGGTAGTGGCCGGTCAGTGGTCCAATGGTGATTATAAAATCCAAGTTCCGGATGATATAGATATAACCTATATTTATACAATAAAACAACGTGAATCTATCTTTGAATATGATGATATGGATTAAGTTTTTTCTTAGAGATCAAAAAAGAGATTATATAAATTTCATCTTTATTATAACAGCTATGAGCGCGGCAATCTGTTGTTGTTTTGTGATCGGTGAATATCTCAATTTTGATGTCAACCATGATTACGTTTTCAAGAATCGTCATAAGACCTACAGAATCACGACTGAGATTAGCGATAAGGAGTCTGAAATGAAAATGGCTGTCACTAATGGATATCTGTACAATGTGCTCACTTCCGAAACACCTGGAGTCAAGGATGTTGCTAGAATGCAACTACTGGATTATGATTTCACTTTTGGCGTAAACGACAAGCGAATACTCGTTGATGCCGGATCTACTTTTATGGTGGATCCATATTTCCTATCCATACTAGGGTTAGACTTAGAAAAGGGAGATAGACAAAAATCCTTAGAAGAACCCAGTTCAATTGTTATCAGTGATAAAGTGGCTAAAAGTTTGTTTGGAAATGAGAACCCGATTGATCAGACAATTGATTTCATCTCAGCTAACGGTTCTTCTCCCTATAAAGTGACAGGAGTATTCAAATCACTTCCACCGAATAGCCACATTCAATTTGATGTGCTCATCACTTCCTCTGGTGTTGGATACTGGAAAAGACTTAGCGATCCTGCTAATGGTGGTTACAATCTCTATGTCTATTTCAGCACCTTGCAAGAGATAAGTGACGTTAGCAGTATCAAATCAATCATTAATCAGTCCACTCAAGAATTATTCGATCCATCAACTAGTTTCCACGTCCAACCCATTCAAGAGATCTATTTTGACGATTCGAAGTCATTTGATTTTGCTTATAAATCCGACCTACAAACAAATATTATACTTTTCATTTTTGCTACGGTTTTGCTTTTAACCGGGTTATTGAACAATTCTATATTGATGGCAACCAATTTCATAAGGACGTATCGACGAAGTGTAACAACATTGATTCTTGGTAATTCTCGTACAACTTTGATTCTCGGTGAATTTTTACGTGGAATCTGGTTAATGATTGCATCTACATTACTTGCTTTTTTAATGACCCATTTCCTAAAACAATACGAATTATTGAATTTACTCGAAGTTGCTGAATCAGTTGAAGATAGTGCTTTTTTGCCGATCTCATTAATTGTAATAATTGCATCAGCTGCCTTGATGTCACTTTTTCCTGTAAAAACCATTATCGGTTTAAACCGAAGTCTTTCTCCTCAAAACTTTGCGCCAAAATCATCAACTAGAGGGTGGTCAGTTTTGCAGATGTTTGTGGTTGTACAACTTTTTGCTTCTTTCTTAATTATCACGACGGGATTAACGATTAATGAACAACTACAATTCTTAACCAACCGGGATAAAGGTTTTGAATCAGAAGGTATTTGGAGTATTACACGGGGTTCAATTGTTTCTAACAGTAGTTGGGATTATCTCAAAACCAACCTTTTAAAAGATAACAGAGTTGGTAACGTAGGTGTTATGAGACATGGCTTTGTCGATGATTATCCTACCAACACGGTTAGAGCAATACATAGCGAAACAAATGATACCATAAAATTCAGTGCTGCCTGGAATGCTATGGCTCCAGAAACTGTTGCGATGATGGGTTTGAACATGGTCATTGGAAGGAATTTTGATCCACAAAGGCCCTCTGACAAAAATGCAGTGATTATTAATGAGACTTCAGCAAATGTTTTAAATATTAATAGTCCTGCTGACTTAAATGACTATAGGCTAAGTACGTGGCTGAATCGAGAGGGACTAACTGTCATCGGAGTAGTTCAAGATTTTTATTATCAAGGCTTCGAGAAAAAGCTAATGTCTACTATGATCTACAATCCAGATATCCGGGAGAACTTCGATCAGAACGTAATTGTCAAATCAGCTAGGCCTGGGGTGTTGTCTTTCGAAACTCTGAAGATGTTGAGTACTGAATCGAATATATCAACACCGCTCAACTACCATTCGCTTGATGCCAGATATAAAGATTTGACTTCAGAGGAATGGACGTTGATGGAGATAATATTCATAATGACAGCGGGAACCATTGTAATTGCACTCTTCGGTTTTTATACAGCATTGAAATCCAACCTCCAGAGTGAGCAGAAATCCTTAATGATAAGACGAATTTTAGGAGCTGACATTACTCAACTCTTGGTTATGTATCTTCAAAGAGCTTTGATTTACTCCGTTGTATCGTTCTGTTTGATGTTACCAATTTCATTATATTTATTATCAAGCTGGCTTGATAACTATAGCTACCGGATAGAATTGACATACGAATTATATTTGATCTCCGGTACCCTTGTCGTCTTAACTGGTTTTATCTTGACCGCCTCGTCAATAATTCAGCCCTTAAGCAAATGGAACCCTGTAGAAGTGATCCGACGAGATAATTCTTGATTTTAAAAGTATGGACAAATATGAGGGTAAAACTTGAGAAAATATTTGCTGTTTTTCGGATAGGTTCAACCTACTTCTATTGGCCCAAATGACATTTTTGATGGAAATAAGCCATGAATACAATTCCTTAAATCGAAATCTGATGCGGATTTTGAATAGCGATACTAAAGACTTTATTGCTGTCCTCAAGGAATTTAAGAATTACAACAAGTTTCTAGGATTGTGAACAACAGAGAACTAAGATTTGGTATTCTTGACCTTGGATACATTAATGACATGAGTTCAGCGGGTGATTCCGTTGATAATACGGTAGAATACGCCATTGAAGCTGATCGATTGGGCTTTAGTAGATTCTGGGTGGGAGAACATCATGAAGATACTACCGCTTGGCGTAGCCCTGAAGCTTTAATTGGAGTTTTAGCAGAGAGAACAAGTAAGATAAGGATTGGTAGTGGAGGTATTTGTCTGCCTCTTCATTCAACACTTCGAGTGGCTCAAAATTTCCGAATGTTTAATCATCTCTATTCAGGACGTATTGACTTAGGAATTGCCAAAGGAACAACCGTTGATCGCATTGCTAATTATCTGGTAGGACCTGATCAATGTGAGTTGAACTCAATTAATCATATCGAGCGTGTGCAGGAAGTATTGAGGTTTTTGTCCAACGCAGATAGGAAAGAGGGAGGTAATGAGACTATATGGAGTCCTCCTTACAATAATCGCGCACCTCAGATATGGATCTTAGGGTCGAGTGGTAAAAACGCTTTAAAAATTATAGATGAGCAATGTTCATATTGTTTTTCATTTTTTCATAATCAGAGTATCGAGAGCCCAGAAAGAATTCTAGAACTTCTCAAAATGTATGAGCAGAAAATAGGCAGGAAGCCGCTCATTAGTCTCGCTGTGGCTTGTCAATTCATTGATAGTCGTACCAACAACTTAGGTGATTCTTTAAGATCGTTCCCAAAATCGAATTTTCGGGGAACAATAACTGAATGTATAAAAGACATGTTTGATTTGTCTCATGAATTCAAAATTCAGGAAATAATGATTGTAAATCTATGTGAAAATCAAACACAAAGATTATCTGATTTACGAGCGCTGGCGAAAGGAATCCAAGCTTATGAAGCTTCATAGAGGGCGTGACTAATTTCTGTTAGTCCTATATTAGTTAAAGGCAATTAACATAGTTAATATTTATGCACATATGAAAGACACATTTTCATACATCGTTTTCAACAAATTCGTGATTTTACTGGAGAAATTTTTTTCAGAAAACAGTACAAGAATATCTCGAACTACTGTACGGAAAGCGGTCTTCAGCACTAGTAATTATCCCTTAGTTACTCTGAGGGGTTTTTTAAATCTTTTTATTTCCTTCGGCTTCGAATATAAGGTATTGCCTCTCGAAGGAACTTCCTTCAGGTCAAAACCCATGTTTATAATTGACCCTGGTGATTCTCAAATTAAACTATTCAGAATTGCGACTGATGGATTAATTATAATTTCTGATTCATCTGACGATATAAAGATGGAAGAACAAGAGTTTAGGAGAAATTATCGTGATCATGTTATCGTCGCTATAAGCATACCTGAAGGGTACGAGCATGAAGAGTATTCTAATGACATGCAAATTGAACATCTAGACCGTCAGTATTACTTAAACAATCACCTTACAGTCATAGACGATTTTTTGAGTGCAGAGCAATGTCAAGATGTAATAGAGTCTTGTGAGAAGAAAAACGCATTTTCCTCGAGCCTTATAAAGGGTGATGGACAATTAAGTTCTAGGTTGAACATAGACACAAGGATTAGCAGTTCATATTACATTAATGAACCAACACTGGATGTTCAAGAGGCGATTCAGAAAGCTGCCGATACGGTTGGCAAGCCAAAAAATAATGTGGAAAATGCTCAGTGCGTTAGATATCGTTCTGGACAATTTTTTAAGTTTCATTTTGATGCCGCAGAAGGGTTAGATCGTGAGTTTACTCTATTAGTTTATTTAAATGAGGGTTTTGAAGGAGGAAAAACAGTTTTTCCTGAACTAGAGTATAGCGTTATTCCCAAAGTGGGGAGGGCTCTTGTTTTTAAAAATTTGGATGAAAAGGGGCAAATAATAGTATCGTCTCTACATGCCGGTGAGGAGGTGATTTCGGGAACGAAGTATGCATTAAACCTGTGGATTAGAAGGTAGTGCGAAAAAGAAAGAAGATAGAAGTCTTTTTGCAAGAAGACTCTAATGATGTTGGTGTCTCATGTTTAAGAACGGTTGCCAAGTATTATGGCAAAGACCTTGGTGTAGATGAACTGGAACGAGTAAGGAGTCTTTCTTTGAATTGGAACTCAAAGGAAGTCATTGCCAGGATTTCGGAGGAGGTTGGGTTTCGAGCAAGAATCCAGAGCTTCGATTTAAACAGTCTCAATAGTGATCTACCCATAATAGTCGAGTGGCAAAGGCGTACTTTTATTGTTGTATATAGCATCACTCGAAGAAGAGTACATGCTGTCGATCCAAAATTCGGGAAAATTGAATTCACTCATGCTGAATTTGAGGCTGGGTTTCTCAATAATAAAAGTCGGGGAACTGCTATTGCCTTGGAACCTCGACAAAATGGCTTTTCAAACAACGTTCATTCCGGACCGAAAGGTATTGGATTTATCTGGAACTACTATGCTAAATATCAGATTCAGCTTACAATCTTATTTGCGACTTTATTTTTAGGCAGCTTCATCCAGATTTTGATACCCATCTTGACTCAACTGGTGGTTGACATCGGCATTGTCAGAAAAGACTTGCTCACTGTGAGCCTTATTCTGTTAGTCCAGTTTCTGTTGTTTGCATCAAAATCTTCTCTTGCCGTAACGAAAGACAGAATCTTAGTACACTTGGGAGGTCGAGTTAGTATCAATATGCTGTCTGATTTTATTATAAAGCTTATGGAGAAACCGTTGCTTTTTTTTGAATCAAGGTCTACTGGTGACATTCTACAGAGGGTCCAGGACACTTCAAGAATAGAGAAATTTATGTCCGCAATTACACTGAACACTCTTTTTTCTGTTGTAACAATTTCATTCTTAGGTGGATTGCTTGCTTATTACAGTGTACTGATTTTTGGCGTTTTTTTGTTGTTCAGCATCATTTATGTCATCTGGGTGAAGAGGTTTTTAAAACTGCTGGCCGAATACGATCACAAACTGTTTGATAAAAGGGCAAAAGTCCAGAATAGTCTACTTGAAATGATCAATGGTATTGAGGAGATCAAAATCTCCGATTCAGCGGTTTTAGTAAGAAGTAAATGGGAAAAGTTGAAGATTGTTATGTTCAATCTGGCACTTAAGGTTTTAACCTATTTTCATCTTCAATACCATGGAAGTGAAATTATTAGCGCATTAAGAAATGGCTCAATATTTCTAATCTCTTCTTACTTAGTTATCGAAGGTGATTTGACAATAGGATCTCTCCTCGCCATACAGTACACTGTGACCCAATTAAATGCTCCATTGTCTCAAATAATAGCCTTCACTCGCACTACGCAAGATGCTGCTTTAAGTACTAATCGCCTAATTCAAATGTTCGAAGAGCCAGACACTCCTAATGTAATCAAGCAGGGAGCAGGTGAAAAAAACAAAATAATGACTAAGCATCCGTCTCCTGTCGTTGAACTTCGGAATGTCAGTTTTAGATATCCTAATGCATCAAAAGATGCGTTGAGCGGTATTGATCTTAAGATTTATGATCAAAGTACATTGGCTATTGTTGGTGAAAGCGGGGGTGGTAAGTCAACACTGGTTCGACTCTTGCTTGGCCTTTATACAGTGGACCAAGGGGAGATATTGGTTAATGCAGAGCCACTTCATAAAATGAACCTAGCCAAATGGCGGAGAAAAGTTGGAGTCGTCCTTCAAAATGGTCATGTATTTAAAGACAGTTTAAAGAACAATATCATAGAATCAAGATCCAACGAACGTTTTGATGAATTGCAGTTCATCAATGCTCTAGAAGTAGCGAACCTCATACCACTTGTTGAAAAGTTACCAAATGGGGTTGATACGATTTTGGACACCGAGGATCAGCCTAAACTGAGTCCTGGTGAGCAACAGCGATTATTGATTGCTAGAGCTGTCTATAAAAAACCAGATATCCTAATACTAGATGAGCCTACAAGTTCACTTGATTCGAGAAACGAAAAAATTATTTTGAATAATCTTAAAAGAGAGTTTGGTAATAAGACACTTATTATAGTTGCCCATAGATTGAGTACTATACGTAGTGCTGATATGATCGCAGTAATTGACAAGAGTGCGATATGTGAATCTGGTACGCATGGTGATCTCATAGCCTTAAATGGTGTTTATAAAAGGTTAATAATGGATCAGTTGGGTTTTGATCTTATGTAGCATAGCGTATTTACAGAACCACAATCCATTGAAAGTGGATAGCTCACAAGAAGAATAGAACTTTCACTCAACACTAAAACTGCTGTCATTAATGTCGAAGCACTCTCTGTGATGCTCGAGACATTCATTGACTATTTTATTAGTCTAGTCTACCATTATTGATTTACACCAGTTCCGGACATTAATTCACTTTATGAGTGTAAGCAATTCATGTTGGAACTGTTTGGGACTCCTGCCCCTAGCCTTTTCTCAAAATACCGATCAATTAAAGAGTTTGTATTACTTAAGGGTGTACGGATATTCCTTGGTTGTCATTTTTTTTCTCATTCTTATATCCGCAAATCCATGCGTATGACGATTTAAATCTTTGCATCTTTGGGCGATGCTCTCTTTCAAAACGTGGTAGAGATACTTGGTAACACCCTAAAAATTTGGACTTTGAACTATTTAACTGTATGTCTTCTTCATCTCTACTCCTCCGTCGCAAAGTAATGTTGCAAAGGTGTCTACCGACTCAAAGCCTTGAACTTGAAGTGTAATAGTTTCAATTAGCTATCACACCGATGAATCGATCCGAACTTGAAAAATTAGGGAATGTTCCTTGGCAGCCGGCATTAATAGGTTGGTTGGTCACACTGTTGTTTTTAGCACTTTCGCTATTTATCATATTTGCGAGACTCGTATATGTTGAAAAGACTACGGGAAAAACAACATATTCTGTTTCATCGTTCGGCGCAGAGATATTGAACACAGAAGAATTCATTGAAACATATACCTTTAGCTCCGTATCGGATGAGATCATGCAGTTTGTAAATAAAGACGGCGCACTGCTAAAGATATATGGAGGGTTGAGCTTTAAAACTGATTTAGATACGGTTTGCGCTGTGGTTTCTCAACAACATACTTTGAATACAAATCCGTTATTAATGCCTAAGGTTAATGCTCAAATCTGCATGTTTGGTCCAGTCAAGGCAAAAGAAGACGCTGATTGCAACAATATAAGCCTGAGGCTCTGGGAAAAGACAAGTTTATTCCGGCTTTTTTCAGAAACGGGTGATTTCAAATAGCCATTTCGGCGTCACATTATTCTTAATTTTCCAAACCCGTTATTCCTGCAAAGAGATTTATTAGACGTGCTATACGCATGAGTAAAATGGAAAATGTTCAAACCCTCTCTAAATTGGCTCTTAGAGTTGAGGTAGCAATACTCCTGAAAGATCTAGTTCAAAGTCTGCCGACCTACAAAACAGTTCGATGTTTACTTGCGGAAGATTGACGATTTCCTTGTTTTGACACTGACGACCTTATGCATTTCAGCCTGTTATCTTGATTTCTGGTGACTTTGTGTTTGTTATTAGGGACCATACGAGTGAAGGTAGTTTAATGAGAATATTTCTTCAGATAAAACGTTGAACTTTGCCCTGTCATAAAATCGAAAAGCGACGATATTCTTGATTTTGAGATATATCATTAGTAAATAAAATCCATCATCATCTTATAGTTGCTCTTTTTATTTATTTGAGAGACTTAAAGCGTTTCAACTTTTCTTTATGGCAACTAGATTCTGTGATTAAAACTGATTTCTCATTAGCTCAACTCTTTTATTTCTACAAATATTTTGTACTTATTCTACATCATTCTTGTAGTTGTTTGATTCTACTCTGACGAAAAACTGTTGATTTGCTACATAATTGGCGGGACCCTACTAATGGTATATGTAGTGTTTTTTGATCATCCAGAGGTGAAGAACTTTATTCTAAGGAGATTGTAAACCTAATTATGAATACTCAATCGAATCGCTCTATTCTGTACAAAGAGCAATTCAAACTCACTATCAGTGAACCATTTCTTTGTTCTATATTAATTGAGAAGAAGTGATTAAAGTGAATCACAACCACGTACCTTGTCAACATAATTATTTTCTAAATCATTATAATTGATGTATTTTGCATAATATTTATGTTAAATGTTTTGTAATTGATATGATAAGTTTCTAACCCCACCCAACTTGTATTAAAGAAATACTTTATTATTTATGTTGTTGGAGTCGTTGTACTTAGGACTTTTAGGTGAAGAGAGTAAGGTCGCGGCTGCGGAAAGATTCTTAAAAAAGTCACTTATCTCACAAACGCCGTTGGTGATTGAGGCCGTACAGATTCAGGTTCTAAATTTCGATTTTAGTTATCGGCCAGAGGATTATATAATTGAGATTTCTTTAGCTTCCTCATATCTTGCCGTGTTTGGTTTTAACGAGTGCTTTGGTAGAGTCCGCAATGCCAAAAAAAGTCGTCTGTGTTAAGAAGAATTCTAGGTACGGACCGGTTAGACATAATCGAGTCGTGTGTGAAAATGTAATTTTTATGATACTCATTTCATTTGTAATGAATGTATTGGCGGTAGCTTACTATTCTGTCTATCGGTCGAACAACTTCTTTAGTGGAATAGAACTGCTTTCTTATCTACTCCCTTTAGCGTTAATGTCTAGTATGGTCTCTGAGATTCTATGCGCTGTTCTCTTTTCTTAAGTCCAATTGTTAAAAAGAAACCAATAGAAGAATTAAGAACAAGTGAATGAATATTAGAATCAAATGGACTACACTTTAATCATTTAAAAAGAACGAAATGAACAGGGAATACAGGTTTAATTCGGATACAGAGTTTATTCAGCATTATGGAAGCTTAATACCGACCAATGTTTTATATGGTCTTGACCTTGGAGAACTCAGAAATCAACTGACATCATCTTCAAGCATCCTGGGCGCTATAGATAAGATGGCATTGGATAAATCTGTGCAGAACTTTTTTGTTGAAGGCCAAAGGGACAATTATGAGCTAGTAGTTCCACGCCGTGCCGCTTTCCCAGAAAGCGAGTATCCTTGTAGGTTTGCCTTTCGCCAAGGCGACAGTGTCGACGCGGTCAACATTGTAAATAAACAGGACTTAGTTGAGCTTAGAAAGGCTGTATCTGGAGACTGGCTTGATGAAGAAGACTCCAGTCAGAGTAATGAAATTGCAAGATTCCTGCTTGGCAAAAAAATACTGGTTAGATCTCAAGAGAATCAAAGAAATCATTTTAAAAATGAAGGGGTTTATCGACTACAACATGCATCTCTCTTGTTCAAATCATCTGATTGTGTTTTATTAACCGATCCTGTTTACGGAGTACGGGATAGTTGGTTACATCCTCAAGACCTTCCCCAAGTTGACGTAATTCTTATTTCTCATTCTCATAATGACCACTTTTCATTGTTGAGTCTAATGCAGTTCCCTACCGATACAACTATAGTATTGCCAAAATCCAATACCACAATGTTAAGTGTAAATATGGCATCTCTTCTGAGAGATGCAGGTTTCACTAACGTTATAGAGGCTGAATGTTACAAGTCCATAGAACTAAAGGATATGAAAATTACCAGTATGCCATTTTTCGGAGAACAACCTTGGTTAGACTTTGAATCTCCTTTTGAGAATTTTAGGAATAATGCTAATACGTTCATTGTCGATTCAAATGGTTTTAAGACGTGGATACTAATTGACTCAGGACAGGAATATGGTCACTCGATGGTTGATATCGCGCACTTAGGAAATGAATATGCATCTGGTATCGATTTAGTCATGAGTAATCTCGGCATCTTTGGTTGGCGTCCAGGAGCAATTGATGGATCAGGTAGATATCTTTTTTGCTTCCCTCAAGATATCTTGGAAGACCCTAATCGATGGCCCGACGGAAAAAAAATGACTTTCGGACCAGATGGAATGCAGCATTTTTTAGATATCGTTCAACCCAAGCACTTCCTGCCGTATGCCCATTGGTGGCGTGAACCAGGAAGCGTAGCAAAGACCGGTGAGTCATACTACGAAACGCACATTACTAACAAAATTATGCCTAATGGATCTACTCGTATTCTCAATTGGAATGTTGGCGATTCCGTACATTTAAAAAATGGTGTATTTGGCGTTGGCGAATATAGGAAGTAGCATAGCCTAGTATTATTTAGTTCAACCAGTGGCTAACTGTTGCAAATTACAAGTGCATATTTACGTCACCATTTAATCGTTCTTAGCAATTGAAAGGGGCCTTGGTAGATATAAGTCTTGTTCTTAAGCCCATGTCTCCCTCAATGGATCTCATTTTATTGGTTTGGCTTTCGGTTTTAAAAGACCTGACCAATTCAAGTACGCAAGAGCTTATAAGTCACATCCCCCACCTGTGGTATATTCCTGATACTCTGCGGATCAAGGAAAGGTTGCACTTGCGGTTTTTCAACCGTTAAAGACCCATAGAGTCTCATATGATTGGTTGCCATTTTAGCCACTTTCTTATTGATACTAAGGCTATAGGAAAGCGATAAGCCTGTTTCATGGGTAATTTCAGCGGCTATTCTTTAGTGAATTGATGCGCACCGAAAAAACGATCTAGACCCGTCATATCAAGGTAAAACTCATCCATCGTCGCACGCTCATTAACCGGAGCCTTATCCAGAATGATGTCATTCACCGTCTCGGACATATTAGAGAACAAATCAAAGTTCCACTTAAGAAGTGTTGCATTCGGGCATAAACGCAACGCTAAGCGCGATGGCGTGCTAAGCCGTACCCCGAATTTTTGTACTTCAGGAAAGCTTGATGCGACAATCCCTCGATTACTCTTACCGCTGCTTTTGATGTTATGGGGCGTTTAGATAGCTGGCTTCAAAGTTCTGCCGTAGTCATTTCAAGACAAAGTCAAGTTCTTCGTGACATTGATGATGGCGAAAACATAGGCCGCACTGGGATATGCGACCTACAAATCAACTTAATAATGGCCTTTATCTCTGCTCTAGTAACGTTGAAAACGTAAAAGATTTACATTAAGCTCTTCTTATTTCTTATCGAACAGCGCTTTCCAGTGCCCATAAAAATTATGCTTGACCTGCTTAAGCTGGTGGTCAATGGCATTGATAAGGCAGAGTGTAGCCTCATTTTCAATCTCAATGAGCTGTAGCGCCTCCAAAAGTCCGGAAAGCTGGATAAGCTCGTCCTCTATTGCGTGAATTTCATTATGAATAGATACGTCCTGTTTCTTCATCCAGTAGCCCTCAATTCCTCTATTCCCCAAACTTTACGTGAAAATTCACGCTCTTCATTACCCATAACATTGAGATAAATCTCAGTAGTCTCCAACCGACTATGTCCAAGCCATTTTTTTACTAGCGTGAGTGGTGCCAGGGTCACTGCATGCACAGCAAAGCCGTGACGCAGGCCTCTCGCACTGCTTTTAACACCGTCAATATTGGCCATTGTCATGACCGCCTTGATTTTTCTAGATGCAGTTCGCAACGAAAATGGCCACAGTCTATTACTGATATTAATTTGATTATCAATGATATAGAACTGCAAATCCTTGAGTAGGAAGTGTGGTACAGGGATTTCACGGAAAATGCCTTTCCTTCTCTTTTTTAGTGTTTCAATAATAACAGACCCGTTCGCATGATCAAGACCACGCGGCACAAGATTGTGCACCTCGGTGATACGCGCTCCCGTGTAGTAGAGCAGCAGACAGAATAAGCGCACTTTCGCGACTTGATCATTGGCAGCCTCAACAAATCGAAGCCGTTCCTCCAGGTTTAGATATTTTCGTTCTCCACGAAGATTATAAAGTGATATCTCAGTTTTGCTCATGACAGTCCTTTGTGAAATATAACTGTCTGATTATTAGGTATTCTCGGACAAAAAATCAAGAAAAATTGACCACTGAAACCAAAGAAGTGATAATTGACGGTCAATCGACTTTGATGAATTATTGGGTTTTTCTATTATCACAGCTATTTCATAAGCAGCCGTTTCAAATATTTAGGTTATCAAATGGACTTTGTATTGATAGTATACTTTGTTCTGCTACGTGAGTGTAAATCATAGTCGTCTTGATACTATTATGGCCCAGTAATTTCTGTATAATCCTGATATCTGTACCATTTTCTAACAAATGTGTTGCGTAACTATGCCGAAAAGTATGCGCGGTTACTTTCTTCTTAACTCCCGCTCTATTCGAATATTTTTTGATGAACTGATTAGCCGATGAACTCGAATATTGAGGACTATTCTGGCCTTCGAATAAGTATTTTTTTGGTTTATATTTCTTGTAGTACTCTCTTAAAATAATTAACAGATTTTGACTCAATGGCACTAATCTGTCTTTTACCCCTTTACCTCCAATTATGAGAATGGTCATCCGATCAGAATCAATACTTTTAACTTGAAGCTTAATGACTTCCCCAATTCTCAAACCTGAGCTGTACAGCAAAGCTAATATCGCTTTATGTTTAACGTTCTTTGCTTTCCTTAAGATAGCATAAACTTCTCTTTTGCTCAGGACTTCTGGAAGAACGAAATCACTCTTTCTCGGTAGTAGAAAACGGAAGTTAGTCTCTATTCCTTCAACTTCTGAAAAATACAACTTTAGGGCATTTACTAATTGCTTTTGGGTAGATCTAGAAATTTTTTTACTATGAATTTGTGAATATACATAGCCATGAAGATCGGTTTCAGAAAGTCGGTTGATAGGCATATTCAGTTCACGCTCAATTTTGGAAATTAAAGAGCAATAGGTGAGAATCGTGTTTTCACTATAGCGTTTAACTTCCATTATTTTCCGTAAATCAGCTTTACTCATTTGAGATCAAGTCTACAGAATTATTGAATCTAATAGCTGATTACAATACCAAATTGGGTGGTTAAAAAGTGTATATTCACTAAGTTGCATTTATATAGACGTTACAAGCAATTTCCGGAACGTAATAGTGAAATCCATCTTACTTACACTCTCGCTCTTGCAGTGTCTTCAAGGACTCGGTCAGAACAATTTTATGTCAGGAATTGGCGCGTCGGTTCAAGACAGCACATCACAATTTTATTACCCTGTCTTATTAGATAAAGTCCAAAAAGAACCACAGAATCTTACAATAGAAGATTGTAAACATTTGTACTATGGTCAAATCTTCCAAGAAGGGGACAAATCACTCACATTGACTATTCCAGGTCGAAAGGAATTCGATCGCCTGATTATGACCAGCAAATGCAAAAAAGCAATTAAGGTTGGACTCAATATTCTTCAAGACCACCCTGTGGAACTTACGACACTTTTGAATACTAAGTCCTGCATGAATATCATGGGCCAAGAAGATTCTGATTTCTATTTGGAACACCGGCTTAAAAGAACAATGGATGCCATACTTTCAACTGGAGATGGGCGAACTCTTAAAACTGCAATTCAAATTGTCAACTTGGATGACGATCTGGTTATTAAAAGAATCCTGAACATAATGGGTGGAAGTGAACAATTGATGTTTAAGAACGAACGGTCATACAGCGTTTGGACACGCGGTACACAAACGCTCTTTTTTGAAGATATCTTGATTGAAAAGGAATAAATGCTGGTAACAATCGCTAGCCCGCAGATGTCAGGCTGCCGGTCGCATCCTTGCTATTATCTAATCGCTTCCTACACCTTCATCGGTTTTCCAGCCCTGTGAAGAACTGTCTCAGTTCTGGTGATTTATCTGTACGGCGCGGTGCTTCGTGGATACAATTGTAGGTATGGTGCAGGTTCGCTAGCTTTAGTAGAAATTGCCAGGTTCTCGACATCCACTCGCTAGCTTGGTGTTAGTAGCCATTAGTGCAATCCGATAGAAACCATATAGCAATCAAAAATCCATGCGGTTTAACTTGGGACTCCCTAACTGGGTGTGGTAACACTAGGTTTTGTCAGTCATGTTCAACTCTTGTTGTAGACCTAACTTCTAAAAGCTCGGAAGAAATTGTAGACTTTGTAATGAAGTCAAACGGCAAAGTGTGCGGGAGAATTAGAAAATCACAAGTTGACAGGGTTATTCAATCCAACCGAACTAACAAACATCTTCTAAAGACTTTCATGTTCTTTTTGATTGGGTTTGCAACAGTTACAGACTCTAACGCAACCCCTATTTCCAACTCCGCATCAACTCCTTATATCCAAGAATATACTAATAAGAGTGCGCGAACTTTTGAGTCCTCTCATGAACTAAAAAATGATTCAACAATATCGTTAACAGGTATTGTAACGGATGATAACAATGAACGTCTACCCGGAGTATCTGTGGTACTCAAAGGAACAACTTTAGGAACAGAAACTGATTTGGATGGCAAATTTGTGCTTGAAATCGCTGCAGAAAATCTAACGAAGCATCCTGTTTTGATTTTCACTTATGTTGGTTTCATGAACACCGAAATTGAACTTGGCAAAGAGCTTATAGACTTGAAAGTTACTCTTGAACCAGATATAGTCTGGCTAGGTGAAATCCGAATTCCATGGTATAAACGCTTATGGTGGACAATCACTTCTCCATTTAGAAAAGGCTACTAACAGACGCTGATCGGGCATATGTCTTAGTGCTTTCTGGCTGGTTTCAGTGCAACTGGATCGTGATATCTACCGCTGAGATACGGCAGTGCTTTCTACTTACTTCTGCTCGCAGGGTTTTTCACTTTCAGAACGCAGCGCCATTTAGAAGCATTGTGAGCTTCGGCAGATTTCACTACTTTAGTGCTATTCACTAGCTGCGGACATACGCCCGATAGCTGGTCGATATCTATGGTAAAGTCAAGTCATTTCAACTTTATTTAGTACAATTCGGTCTTTATAAGGAGTACCTCTTTTCACCACTGCCACAATACGATGTAGCAGCTTGTTTCTAATGGCATTGAGAATGGTCATCTTGCCTTTACCTTCTTCTCTTTTTCGTTGATAATATTCCTTCAGTTCAGGACAATGTCTGATCGCACTCATGGAAGCCATATGTAAATGATACTTCAGTATCTTGTTGGCAAAGTTTGACGTACCCGGAGATCCTTTGATACTCGTTCCACTGCTATACTCAAAGGGTGCTACTCCACAGTAGCAAGCCAGCTTCTTCCCATCCAGCATTCTGGTAAATCCGTGTGTATAGATGATCAGGTCTGTAGCCAACACCTTACCTACACATTTTACTGAGGTGATCAACTCATATAAGGACCTGACTTCTTTGTCTATGCTGATCACTTCCAGCATTTTCTCTTCCACTTTTTTGAGCGACTTAGCTACTCCTTCCAATGATGACTTACTCAGCCGTCTTATCTCCATGGCCCCTTTCTTATCAAAATGACCGATCTCCTCTATCGCACGTTCTTGACTGAGTTTACTCTTCAGGAGCCTTGACCTAAGACGCATTAGGTTCTGTAAACGCTCTAAGGTGGGATGGGTCAGCTTTATCAGCTTCGCCTCCTGCTGATGGAGCATAGCAAACCGTGCTATCCTTTCTGCATCTATCTTGTCACTTTTGCCCCTGGCTAAACCTATGCTTCGTTTGATATGAAGTGAGGATTCTAGCCATACCTTACCACCACGGCCCAGCAGATACTTCACCAGGTTCCTGGTATAAATACCCATATGCTCCATACAGAACAGTGTATGCTCATGATCGTCATTACCATGCTGCTTCAGCCAGCGTCTGAGTTTAGTATACCCTTCAGAGGTATTGGTTAAAGTGATACAATTACTATGCTGAGTGATCATTTCAATCATACATATATCGATACTCTCTTTACTCACATCTATACCCACAATGAAGGGGTACTTTAATTGCTGACCTTCTGATTTCTTCATAACTTATTCTTTCTAAACCTTAATAATGGGACGTTGGACCTTCGGGTCCAGCTCCCGAATATCTATATGAAACTCTTAGACAGAATAGCAGGTCCCAAATCGTCCAATAGGTCTTTATACCTGGTTAGCGCTTGGTGCTCACCTGACTATCCTGTCTTTAAGTTATTAGTAAATCCTGCTTCTAAGAATAGTTATATCAAGAGAAGCTAAAGGTTAGCACCAATAGACTGCAATGAGATTACTTCTTCTTTCCTTTATTCTCTTCTCAACTGCTGAACTTCTTGGACAGTCGCAAACTGTTGCCCCTTACAAATTTCCAAAGAGCGGAATCGAACTGGATGTTGACATATTTTTTTTAACGACTGGTGATCGATTTCATAGGGTTGCGAACTCGAAAGAACAATATGGAAGTCGTAAAAGGGACACTGAATATGACGGTTCCTTCAGATATCGTGCTTCATTTGTTCTAAGCGAAATCTACTTCAACCTGCTTATTGAAAAAATTCAACTTCCTCGAGAAGAAGGCGGTGAGTGGAAGGCAATCGAACGAAATTTTTATACTGGATTTGATACTGGAGATGTTCTCGAATGGGGATGCTTGACTAACCTTAACTTTAAGGAATGGAAAGACTTTCAAACCTTTGAACTCCTTGAAAGTGATGAGCTATTTGAGATTCAAATTTTAGCAAACAATCAAATAAAAGTGACAAAGAAATAACTGGTGCTAACAAGCGATATGCCGAATGGCCAACAGAGCTATTTGCAGTCGTCTTTGCGATTCGTCCGTGAACCTGCCCATTCTGCCAGATTTTGTACTTCTAGCTACTTCTATTCTTTCTGGACTTAGACTTTCATAAAGCAATGCATTGTAGATACTGTTGTGGGGATTGGGCAGTTCCACTACCTTAGTACTCTTTAGAGAGGATATGGCCACTCGCCATATCTGATCGTTAGCATTAATTATGATTAGAATAGTATTAATAATCCTTCTGAGTTCTTCTTTTTGTTTTGGACAGTCTACCTTGAAAAAGGTTCAGTCTAAAGCTTGTAAATGCTTTAATTCTATGAAGGTTGAAAGTGGAACAAATGAATTATTAGAAGCATTTCATAAGAAATGTGTGTCAAATCTTTTAGAAGATAATCAAGAGAAACTACTAGAAGAATATAAAACAACTGGTTCAGACCAACCTGAATATTTAGTTGGATATCAAGATGCTCAAAAAATTAATTCACTTCTCATTTCTGAGCTTATATTGAATTGTGATAAGTATTACGAACACTTCAAAAAAATATCTCCTACAGAAATTCCACTACCTCAGACAGCCATTTATGGAATTGGAGAAATTGATTCTTTGACGAAATACATCAACCTAAATGTTAATCTGTTTACTAATTATTGTAATAGAGCTGTGGCTTATGCGAAGAAAGAAATGTATGATAAGGCCATCAAAGATTTAGACAAAGCAATTGAATTAAAACCGCATGAGGCTTACCCATATGGAATTAAGGCACATATCTATCAAAAATCAGAGAAGTTTGAACAAGCGTATTTAGAATATAAGAATACTTATGATCGCTCAGAAAAAAGTGAAATTTTAATATTTATGAGTTTAGCCAAAAGAAGAGCGAATAAAAAATAATGCTAACAGGCGCTAAAATCCATAGGCTCATGAGCTATTTGCAAACAGCAGGAGAAACAGATATTTTTAATGAAATAAACGGACGGTCAGCCTACGGATTTTAGCTGATCGTTATATGGCATAAACTAAAGATCAAATGGATGCACTAAAATTTAAATGTCACGATTGTGGTGAACTAAGTTCATTTAAAACCAAATCGGACGATCGAATTAAGATTGAGCGATTTGGTCCAGATAAAGATTCGATGGAGTCAGTTAGATTCATTTGCGAACACTGTGGTACAGCAAATGATATTGACATAACAAAGGAAAAGGCTTTAGAAATCTTAAGTCATATATCAAAAAGCGGAGATAGCTTGGATGATATAGTGGATAAATTTAAGAGGAGCGGTGGTTTAGATGATTTCCTTAGCAAATTTTAATGTTCCTCAATCCAGAGATGCCAAAGAACTATTTTGAGGGCAAGAAACCTTCTGAAACTCCACCTAGAACTGAAGATTTTGATGAACTAGAGAAAAAGAATATTGACAACCTGATTGACGCTATAAAGTACATAGCAACTAGTTCAGGAATTATCATCGCTATCTATTCAAAGATCCTTCAAGATTATCTAAAAGATGATACCTTTTTTAGAAATAGCTTAACGCAGCTACTTCTTTTCACACCGATACTGTTTTGGTTTTTTGCTATTGTGGGAACTGTGTTAGGTATTTACCCCAGAGCCTATACAGCTAAATCAGATGGTGAAAAACAGAAGGTTATAAACATAGTCAAGAAAACTAAACGTTTTTGGTTGAGGGTAGTGCTGTATTTCTTTTTGTCAGGATTCGCACTATTTCTTTACATAATTTTTTCGCAGATATTTACGATTTATCCTTTTACAAAGTAAGCCATATAACAGGCACTATCATCCATAAGCTAACTGAGCTATTTAAAGGCTGCTGCAATACGATACTTTTATTGAAATTTGAACCGTTCAGCTTACGGATGAAAGTTGGACGTTACAGGCAATTGCCGCACTCACATGAGATTTATTATAGCAACTTCCTTCACTCTTTTTCTTCTGAACGGGTTAACTGCCCAGAACCAGGAAATCACCGAAATCAGGAAAATGTACAATGAGACCCAACAGAATAAGAGTAGTTATGCTCAGCTAACTCAAGACGATTTTGAGAACTCATCAGAGGGTGGCCAACTTACTGCCTACAAAGATGAAAACGGAATAAGGTTGATAGAAACAGTCTATTATGGACACATTGGCAAGAGTGAACACGAATACTACTTCGCCACTGGTCAACTCTATTTCGCATTTGCCAAGAACTATGAGTATAACGCTCCTCCTACTCAACCAGAGTATGACTACTCCAAAACAACTAAGGAGGAATACCGATACTATTTTTGGAACAACAAAATGATTCGGTGCATTAAGCCTGACGGAACCTTTATGCAGGCGAACTCTGGCGAATTCACCGAGCAGAAAAAACGCATTTCTGAACTCGCCAAAATGGCTATGGAGCAATGCAAATAAAAGCCTGTACCAGTCGCTAGCCCGCAGATGTCAGGCTACCACTAACCACCTCTCTGCAAGCACTTCGCTCCCTTTACCTTCATCGATCTTCCAGCCCCGGGAAGAACTGTATCAGTTCTGGTGGTTGACTTGCGGTACGCTCCACTTCGTGGTTAGGATTGTAGGTATGGTGTAGGTTCGCTAGCTTTAGTAGAAATTGCCAGTCTCGCGACATCCACTCGCTAGCTTGGCGTTATCTACAAAATGCTTCAACTAGTTACAGATCTAATAAAGGTAATCTCAGAACGTTTTACCATAACCAAAGAATATAGAAGCAATTTGGTCTTGGCTCAGCTTAAAGTTGAAATACAGGGGCTATTTGAGATCGAAACTCTTTTTAACGAACCACGGTATGTTGGATATATTGATGAAGACAGATTTCAGATCAAAGACACATTTGTAACCAGTAGAAGATCTCCACCATTGGTTAAAGGACAAATAAAAACAGCACAAGAGAAGACAATAGTCAGTGTCGATTACATTCCATCGAATTATCAAATAACAAAATATCTTATTGGTATAGGAGTTTTCTTTATATCCCTATTTGCCTTCGATGGGAGTAATTTTATGGAAACTGCTGGATATGCCGCAGGATTTTCTGCAGCATGGATTTTCATAGTAACTCTGAACGCATTTGATTCTTATAACCGTATGCGAAGAACAATAGAACAGACATTAAATCTGTAGATAACATTCGCTAGCCCGCAGATGTCAGGCTCGTATCCGCCTCTGTGCCAGCAGCCCGCTCCCTACACCTTCATCGATCTTCTCAGCCCAGTGAAGAACTGTGTCAGTTCTGGCGTTTGATTGTGGTACGCAGTACTTGTAGCGAGGATTGTAGGTATGGTGCAGGTTCGCTAGCTTTAGTAGAAATTGCTGAGTTCGCGACATCCACTGGCTAGCTTAGCGTTATCGGCAATAGCTGCATCGAAAATGATAGAACTTTTAGAACGAACTCAGGCAGAGATCAATTCGATACAGCAGCAACTCGTAAACATTGAACAAACCGGGGGACTTTCTTCTTGGTTTAAGGAACCTCGACTTAGAAAGAGACTGAAAAAACTGGATAACCAACAATTCTATCAGGTCGACGATTATCTTATCTCCACAAGTGCTGAGTATAAAAAAGTGGTTTCGGAGATCCGCGAACTACTAGAAAGTGAACATATCCAATTCACGGTTTATACTAAAGACTTCTCCTTCATCGGCTCACATACCACAAAACTTGAAGGGGTAATTTATCCGAACGGTTATAGCTATTCAGAAGGAGTACGGCACAATATTAACTGGCTTCCTTTCGACTCATTTGCATTCCCATCTCGAATGAACGGGAATATTGATCATTGGGGACTAATCAAACTTCGAAAGACCAGAACAGATCATGCCTTCTTCAGAAGGATTCCGCGAAGATTGACTGGAACAATTTCCAAGGCGGGTGAAGTCCAACTTGAAGTTACTGCAAACGATATGGATGATCCATTTGACGGACGACTAACCATGGGCAAACCCATTGCAAATCACTTCAACTACGACGAACAGAAAAACTACGAATTTCAGAACAGAAAGAACTTTTTGATTGAAGCAATTGAAGAATTTAAAGTGAAAATTAAAGCCGATAACAGACACTGATCGGGCATATGTCTAAGTGCTTTCTGGCTGGCTTTTATGCAACTCGACCGTGACATCTGCCGCTGAGAAACGGCAGTGCATTCTACCAGGTTTTGCTCGCAGGAGATTTTGATTTTCACAATGCAGTGCCATTTAGAACCGTTGTGAGCTTCGGCAGATTTCACTACTTTAGTGCTATTCGCTAGCTATGGACATACACCCGATAGCTTTCGTTATGATCAAACATGTCGTTCATATCATTATAACCCTGATGCTTGTTTCATCAGCAGCAGCGGGCCAAATAAAGACACAATCCGAAGTGGATTTGATTGTGAAGTTGGCAGTTATATTGTCGGAAGAAGCATTATTTGATGCAAAATTCACTGAAGCCAGAAATATTGTCGAACTGTCCTACTTTGAGAATATCAAGAACTTACAGCCCAAGCATCGACTATTATTAACTATGCAGGATTTACGGATAAGTGGGTTCATGAACATAGTCTATGCTAAAAAATCAAACCCAAAAAAGAACTTTGAGAAGCTCCAACAATTTCTTCCGATTGTTAATAAACTTGATGACCCGAGCATTCGCGGAAATTACTTTCTTGCATTTTCAAACGCTCATAGATCGATTAACAATCAAGATTCCGCAATTATTTACCAGAATAAAGCGACCTCTAGTTTTACCGAAATTCAAGACTTTCAAGAGATTGCAAAAATAAGAGCCAGCGATATTTCAAGGTTACACAACCAATTACTTCAAAAAGAAAAAACAGATGAAATACTTAAACTGATTCCTCGGTACAATGAAGAAATAGAATTTAGCAGTAGGTATAGCAAATATGCATTAGCATACAATACACGTCATTTGGGTCAGATATACAGAAGACAGACACAAGAATTTGAAGTAGCCCTTGAATTATTTCAAACTTCTTTGGAACTCCGGGAGGAAATTGGTTTTATGCCCTTTATTCCAGCGTCTCATTCATCCATTGGTGATGTTCTAAAAAAGATGGGCAGGTATACCGAGGCTATAAAATCATATTTAACTTCGGCAGAATTAGCTGAAGAAATTGGATTTATTAGATATCAATCTTATCCCTTATTGAGTATTGGGGATTGCTACCTACTAGCAGGAGATAAAACCAAAGCTTTAGAATATTATACCAGGGCATTAAAAGTCGCCTCATCTAACAATTATTCTAGCGATATTAATGAGGCGGTAATTAAGATAAAAGAACTCAAGGAGTGAACATAACAAACACTAAAATTAATATAGTGGCAAAGCTGTCTGATATGACAATGCAAAACGGAAGCTTCATTGCTCCTAGCAGTTAGGTTGTATACTCATTTTAGCCGAGACCGTTACAGGCAATAAGTGCAATTATGCAAACACATGCGGATAAAAATCAGGAAAACAAAGACAAAGCAGTAGTAAATACTGTTTCTCAAAAAAAGAGTGACAGAAAGCCTGTTTTCCAGTTTGTAGACAATCGTCCTGAAGCAATTGCACAAAGAAAGTTACAAGAGATGGTTAACAACCATGCTACCATACAACAGCGTATCCCAAAAAAGGAAAACAATACCGGTTTGCCAGATAATTTAAAAACAGGCATAGAAAAGCTATCAGGATATTCTATGGATGATGTAAAAGTGCATTACAACTCTGACAAACCCGCTCAATTACAAGCTCATGCATACGCTCAAGGAGCTGAAATCCACCTAGCATCTGGACAAGAAAAGCATTTACCTCATGAAGCATGGCACGTTACTCAGCAAAAGCAAGGACGTGTTAAGCCCACCACACAATTAAAAGGCAATACCAATATAAACGATGATCCAGCTTTAGAAAAAGAAGCAGACGTTATGGGGTCCAAGGCAATGCAGATGGAAAGTGCAGGAAATCCTTCAACCATAAATTCTAATGTTGGTGCCTCGAATGAAACGGCTCAACTAAAGGTGGGTGTTGAGTGGGAAACCGGCATTGAAGCTGCTAAAGACTGGGGAGCTCCATATAACGAACCTCCCGTAAGCATTTTCGGAGGATCTGCAGGAGATTGGGATAAGGATAAAATCAACCATGCTTTTCTTCAAAAACGTTATGATCAAGACGAACGAATTTGGAATTCCGGCTCTGGTTGGGTTATTGATTCGGACAATTCGAAACTAGAGTTTGTAACAGAACCTCCGGTTAACTTAAAAGCGCTCCTACCTATACTACAGGATATTCAAACGGAAGCAAACAAATTCCCTAGCGCTATTACCCCCCTATACCCAACTAGATTAGATAGTTTTAAGATTAAGGGAAGCGGTAATCCGATGCCCTTGATTAAACCTTATAACGCACAACAGAAATTTTTAGGTAAAATCACTGGAAAGCCGCAAATTACTGTCGGCATTAAGTTTTCAAAACTGTTCGATTTCCTGAAGTTTCTGGACACGTACGAACTGAAGTCTTCAAAACACCTAAACGCACTTCATAAACAAGAAATTGAAAAAAGACATCCATTTAGTCTTGATGAACCCGCTGTGTATTCCATTCCATCGGATTCTTTAGGAAAATCAGCAGCACCCAAGGATTCATCTACGCAAACTGAGGAAACTCCTCCCATTGTTTCGATCTTCAAAGATGAAGCCGCAGCTAATAAAGGAGTGATGTCCTCACAAAAATTAGCTGCCTTAAAACAGTTGTTACAGGAAACCGAATTCTACTTTCAGCGACTACAAAGTGGGGGTAAATTAAAGTCGGCAAAGGTTAACGAAGTAAAGGCTCTGTTTGCTATGACCAATCATTATTATACAGTAGCTAAGGACAAAACCGAAGCAACCGGATACAAAAAAATGTCCTTTCCCTTATTATTAAGATCTTCGTTTAGGTCAATGTTTCAAGGCTTGGACAAAACTGCTCAGGACGATTATAAGCTGGCCATGGCTCCTGCCATTGCTAAAAGCGGAGAACAAAAGCTTTTTGACGGTTTAACAGGGGAAATGTCATTTAAACAGTGGTATGATTCCATTGTTGATGATCGTGCTAAACAAGTCCAAGTTCAAGAGATGCCAGAAGCCACACCCACGGCTGATTATTCTAACGTGTTTATGGAGTCCGATCTTATGACTGCACCAGGAGCATTTCTACCTAGAGGACACACTACAGATAAGTCCATGGGTGCTTTGGGAAAAATGGAAAAGGACGGAGATGGGGATGATTTGGTTGTTATTGAATTAAGAGATATTGCTGTCTTTTTAAATAAGAGTCTGGGTAGTTACACACCAGATGTTCTAGACTCTTTCCATAAGGATTTATCGGATTTTGCTTTAGGTGGATTTATAAAAGATGAATAAGAGGAATTATAAAGGCCTATAACAAGACCTAAACTGCATTGAAACACAGTTTAGCCAAACCGTAACCCAAAAGTGGCTAGCAATCAACAACACTACTCAAGCACCGGCGATCCGAACAGTGCTTAACACTACGTAAGTGTGATTCTATGGCCACTTTTGTACTTCAATCTACTCCCGGAATCCTTACATATGAAGATTCTACCAGCTCAACATCTAAAGCAGGGAACGACCCCAATCGCTCATCTTCATATTCACAGGATTCCTCTGTATCTTGAACCACCCTTACGCGGGCATTAGCATCAATATCAGCTATGCGCATAATTTTCTTACTCATACTCCTCCCGACCCTTGGTTTTTCACAGGCTAACGAGAAAGTAATCAGAAAATATCTTGAAGATGAAATCTATTTTGGTGAGTTCGAACTAACCAACCAAATAAACGAACGGCTAACAAAAGAAGAGTATGAATTTAGAATAGGGTTCCGCAAGACCTATATGAAATTCATAAACGATTTCGGAAACGCAAACGGCCTGACACCATCATTCGAACTTGAAGATATGACGGATTTTCTTATGGACGAGACCTACATTGACATGTTTGAACAATTTGAAGGACTTGAATCGTCTGACCTCAAGGAATTTGCGGAAATAGCTAAAATTGAACCTGCTAGATTCGAGACAACAATAAAAAACGCTGAACGATTTAACAAAGGCTGGCAGAACCAGGAAGGTAGTTATCAACGTTTAACTTGGTATGTCAATTCGGAAGGTGATGCGATGATCTTGTACTTTTACCTGAACGAACAACAGGAAATAATCGAATTTCAGGAAGACTTTCTGGACATCTAAACTGATGCTAACAGACGCTGATCGGGCATATGTCTCAGTGCATTCTTGCTAGTTTTGGTGCAACTTGACCGTGATATCTGCCGCTGAGAAACGGCTGTGCTTTCGACTGACTTTTGCTCGCAGGATTTTTTGACTTTCTGAACGCAGTGGGTTTCTGAACCGTTGTGAGCTTCGGCAGATTTCACTACATTGTTGCTATTCACTAGCTGTTGGACATATGCCCGATAGCTGGACGTTGAAGCGCAATACGGCTCGCCTATGCCAGGCTCACCTGAAGATCCTTTCGTCTGCTCTTGTTATACTACCATCAATCCAATAGCCGACCGGTTGGCTTAGTAATGCCACCGCACTCACACTGCCCTCGTCAGCACCGCTTCCTCGTCCTGCGCCTGCGCTTCCCCTTCCGCCTGCTTACTGTCTGCCAATGGCAAACCACATAGGGCTTTGATACTACACAAGTGAAACTAACCTTAACGCTGTACGAGTGCCGCCCGCGCGACTCCCCTGCTCCGACTTTGTACCGAATGTATCGTCCTAAAATAAGTTGACTTTTCATCAATGCTAATGGCCTCTAACCTTTGTGAGGTCAACTAACATATTCTTTGGAAATGATAAAACAGGTTAGGCTTCAAAATAGTCCCCTTTTTCCATAAAAATTTACAGTGGCATACTATACCTAATTTTCGGACATCATCACTGAAACACCATTAAAATCATTGGTTTAGAATGTTTTTAGACGCTTAAACAGTATGAATGATGAGTAAAAAACAAAAGGAATGTGACATGTGCTTTGGGACGGGCAAGGTTCTGTCCAATAGCTCATTTATGGAGAAGCTGACAGGGAGTAAAAAGAACTGCTCTAAATGTTTAGGAACTGGAAGACTTTGGGTCTAAACGGATGATGCAGCCGATTTAAATGATTTTGAATTGGGGGATTAGGTCGTATACTCAATCCCCCTAATCACGCAAAGGTTAATTTCTTAATAAGTCCCCCTAAATCCCTGGAAAGCATTGGTACTTGATGCTAGTATAGACTTCGACTAGAAGGATTAAAGCAATGAAAAAAGGTATACTACCGCTGGCATTTCTGACGACCGTGCTATGGTTCGCGTCGAACGATAATGCTCATTCTCAGGGCTTTAATAAAGAATCTGGCTTCAAGCCTGAAGTTGAGGAGCCCCTTATGCTTCAAGCTGGCAAGAAATCAGCGTCAGAGGACATTGTCACTGTTTATGTAACAAAAGGGCCAGATAACATGGATCAGTTTAATGCGTTCACCCAGGCTGTAGTTGAGAAGATGAAAAGTAAGGGTGTTCCTTTGGAATTCATCATTGATCCTGTGAGGAAAGAGGGTGCCACGTTAGCTTACTTCATTGGAGATAAAATGCATGGGCCATTTAACTTTGAAGAGTTTGTTGGTGTTCTGCCGCTGATTGTAGAGAATTACGAAAAGGAATACGGCAAGCCGACAGCCGCTATTTTTCCGATTTCAGATGGTCAACAGCTCACCATGAATGGTGGTGGTAACTAAAAATCCAAGGAATAGCTGTTGTAGCTTGATGAGCTTCCCTCGTTTGCGTTCTCGAAGGCGTTTCGGTTTGCTAGAACTAATTCTCTCTCGGTTTCAGTACCCTGCGCTCGTCTGGCCGCTGCATAGGCGTCTGACTTAACGCTTTCGTTCACAATTGACTGTAGTGCCTCGGGGTCATTTCTTGAGGTTTTAGCTTGCTCTAAGATTGTTTCAATTCTATTGTGAGTCGCCTCATGACTGGTTTTATCCATCTCATACGTGACATCTAAGTCATCCATCTGATCAGATGTTTGCGATCTGCATAATTGCAACAGAAGCACGTAATCTTGAATGTCATCTGTTTGTGGTTTTTTATGTCCAGTTGCCTCAATCAGCTTATTTGCCTTTTCAAAGTCGAACTCTCCGCCGTAGTCGAAATCATCTAATACTTCTTGTATATCCTGCATGCGCTGTACCAAGGCTTGATGCGTTCTGCGGTTTTCAGCCATGCGCTCTTCTAGCTCTCTTAAATGTTCGTTGAGCACATCCAGGATATCATCAATCTGTCTTTGAAGATCTTTAAGGATTTCGCCCATCATGGCGTCGGCAGTGCTATCGCCGTCTTTTTTCTCGTTTCTAAGGAAATCATCTATACCGCCCATAACAGCGTTAGTGGCAATGATGCCGACATCCTCAGCCCATCCCTTTTTAGTGAGCTTATAGCGTTCAACAGCGTCTTCACGCGCTTGTTCATCTATTTTTGATACATCATCTTCCATTGGACCTCTGCCCCCAATTACCCCTATAGTCTGGCAGATTGACCTTAAGGTGAGGTAAAGTTTTCATAATATTTTATTGGTTTTTTAATAAAATCCGATCTATCCCAGGATTGTGTAATGAAAATAACGTGTTACACTGGTTAAGATGGGGTCTAAAATGAACGGTTAGGGGTTTTGGGAAATGGGCAACACACCTTTTAAAAAAGGCGATTTAATTGTCTGGAATAAGCGTTTAGCATACGACTTACAGGTTCTTGTCCGTGCCACTGATATGACGCCTAAACGACTTTTTGAGAGCCTTTTAAAGGATAAAGTCGATGGTCTTAACTATGACTATTTTGCTGGACTTCTAACGGGCGGTAGAAGGAAGGTTTCCATACCGCTGATCGATAGTATCCATGAGGTCTGTTTTCAAGAGTGGCCGGGCGTTAAAGATATTTATGATAGGCATAAGGGCCAGCACCGTGACGGTTACGTTGAGATACCACAGGAAATCAAAGATCGAATAAAAGCTGAGATAGAGCGTACGAATGTGAGTGTTAATAAGCTTTTGAAGATTCATAACATTAAGCGGATTAAAGCAAGTATCATAATGGCGAATGTGTCTGGAAACACTAAGAAGGGCTATATACCTAACTTTGAGAAGGTTTTAGAGCTTTATGAAAGTGTTGGTACTTATAAAGGGGCGAAGAAATCTCCTGTCCAAAGATTTAAGGATGACTATGAGCCCATTACAGAAGAGCAACTAAGGAAGTTGCGATCAGTTCAGGGTGTTCTTTTGCCAGGAAAAATCTTTGATCTGGTACCAGATCAAGGCCGTCTTGAAAGTATAGACAGCACCGAGATTGCAAGGTGGTTGCAAAAAGGAGGACGTGCAAAAAGGGAGCATGTCGAACGGGTGCTTCAAGCCTGCCATGAGGTCATGAGAGATATTTGCAAAACGTTCGAGAGCGATTAAAGACAATTTTGCAATTTACCTGCAATTCAAGCTTCAATTTTCCCTTAATGAACCAGTCGTCAATTGTCATTTAGCCCTTCAGAAATATTCTTGATGATTTTTTGGCCAATGGCAAGCACAAGCTTGGTTGAAACCATTTGAATATCATCATAGTGATTATTGGCAGTTGATTGGCCATAGCTAAACTTGATACCGGCTTCAATGGCATCATGTATCCAGTCTTTATGTCTACCGAACTGTTTATGAAAAGATTCCTCGATATGTTCAAATTCGGCAGAACCTAGCCTGACTAGTGTTTTTTCGGCTAATTTGTGATCCCGGCCTTCATAGGGTGTTGCATCAAAGAAAAAGGCTATAGGCACCTCCAAATATTCGGCAATCCGATGCATTGTCAAGGCCGATATTCTGTTCTTACCCTTCTCGTATTTCTGAATTTGTTGGTACGTAATCTCTAGAAATGAACCAAGGTTTTTTCTACTAACACCTTTACTTGTTCTGATTTCTTCAAGGCGCTTTCCTAGTGCAATATCTTGCTTAGTTATTCTAGGTTTAGTCTTTGATATATTATGCATTACGTACTCCACACAGTTTGTAAACATGATTAACTATTCACCCGTCGCCATCGATCAAAATAGAGCTGTTTTCGCAGCACTACTCAGATCTAAAGTTCTGTTTTTGCTTTGTGTAAGATTGATCGAATAAAATTTTAGTTGCTCGAACAGGGCGAAAACCGTCAGACCATCATGAGCATCCCACACATTGAGGCTTTACACTCTTCAAACGGAGTGATATAAAACCGAACCAAATCCGATGTTTCTCGACTTTTACACTGAATAATTCATGTAAGTCAAGAGTTATTTCGGATAAAAGGGTGCTTTTTTCAGATTTTGTACTGCACCCAGAAAAAGTACATAATGAATGGCATAGGGGCTATAAATAATGCAAAGGTATGTTTCCGCAAAACAGGTAAAAATGGCTAGAGCCAACCTTGGATGGACGCAAGCAGAGCTGGCAAAACAATCCAAAGTTGCGAAAGACACAGTCAATAATTTAGAAAACGGCGCAACACTTCAAATGGAGACGCTAAATAAAATCGTCAATACCATTGAGCTTCACGGGCTTGAATTCACAGAAAATAACGGTGTTCAAGATCGGCAGGGTTTTCAGGTCTATGAAGGTAAGACTGGTTTTTTAGACTTTTATGAAGATGTTTACCACACGCTCAAAGCTTCGGAAGATCGGCTTGTTTATGTGAGTAATGTTGATGAAAGGCAGTTTGTCGCTTGGCAAGGCGATCAATTAAATGAACATATTGAGCGTGTCAAGAAGCTCAAAGCTCAATACAAAATCCTTATACAGCATGGTGATACTTACTTCCCAGCTGAAGCTTATGCTGAATATCGATGGATTTCACCGGAGGCTTTTCAATCAATACCGACCTATCTCTATGGTCACAAAGTTGCGTACATCGTCTTTGGCCACAAACCGCAAATTTTCATTTTGAATGTAGAGGAAATCACTGACTTACATCGAAGGCAGTTTGAAGCCTTCTGGAAGAGCGCGGAAAAACCAAATGTTTAATGGCCGTATTCAGGAACAATTTCACGAAGATCATCAGAGGGAACGTTTTCTAAGGGATACGCTACGCTTGTTTTCTGGAGTTGAAACGGGACATATGAATCCACACGCTTTTAATGAGCCTGATCCTTCCATTGGTAACGATCCGGTTCAGGGCGGGAAACATTGGGGAAATTTCATTCTTCTCTCCAAAGATTACAAGGTCATTGATAATGAGATCAGGATCATTGATCAATATGCAGATCAAATAGGTTCGGCCTTACCGGTCAACGCTATTTATGGCGAGCTTGGACCGGGTGAAGAAAAAGCCATTCACAGAAAAACCCTACGCCTTTTAAGGAGCTTAAAATCTCCTAAGAAGTTCATCTCAATTGATATCAATGGTGATTTTGCAAATAATGCAGCAAAAATTATTGAAAATGAGACGGGGCTAAGATCAGAATTCATAAAAGGTGATTTTTTGGCTGAAGAACTTCGATCTGGTACCGGCCAAGCGATCTTTTCTTTATTTGGTGGGCTATTAGCCAATGGTGGGAAAATCGAAGGTGTGAATAGTGAAACCCAGCTAACAGATACGTTCAACAAGCTGGCCCTAAACATCATGAATCTTGGAGACCATCTTGTTATCACGCAAGACACTCAACAAGACGAGCAGGACCTATTAAAGGCCTACACGCACCCTGACCTGGCGCACTATATCTTGTCGATCATGCACAAGATAAAACGGGATTTGCCCACAAGAGATTTTGACCCGGAAGTGTTTGAATATGTTTCTAGATGGCTGCCCAGAGAAAATCTAATCACACTCAATGCTAAGGTTAAGAGCAATGAAAAGGGTTTGCCAATCCATTTTCAGATTGCACAAATGGCTTTTGCTTTGAGATCGGGACAAGAACTACCTTTGGTGAATTGTTACAAATATCCCGTGAAAGAATTTGTTCAAGCTGCAAGAAATGCCGGACTGTCTTCGCAAGCGCTTTACAAGAGTTCTAACAACCCCATTGCCCTTCATATTTTTAGGCTTGATGGACCCCGAGATTATGAAGTGTAGACTGGATGAGTTTGGCAATGTACAAAGCTCTTGGAAGGAGAAGTAAGGTCGAGATCAAATTTGTTGATTTTCGGCCAAGAGATTGAAAAACGCTTCTCTTCTTCTAACTGAAACAGGTATTTCTTCCCCATTGCTCAATTTGACAAAGGTTTCTTTGGATTTGACATATTGATCAACAAATGCTAAATGCACCAAATGCTTATGATGGGTGCGAAAGAAGTATCGCCCATCAAATAGCTCCTCGTAGTACTTGAGTTGTTTTGTCACTAAGTGTCGTTGTCCCCCAGAAAGAAAAACTGTACAATAATTACCTTCAGCCTGTACACGGACGATTTCACCCACTCTATAGAAGAACAAACCCTTTGGCGTGGGTATCGCTATTTTTTTATCAAGAGAGCTATGAGCTTCGAAATTGTGACTTAGATATTCCAGTTTCTGATGAGTGTTTCGAGCTTCTTTACCTTCAAAGGTTCTAGCAACGGCGATCTCTAATAGTTCAGGATCAACTGGTTTCAATAAATAGTGTACGGCGCTGTATTCAAACGCTTGTACAGCGTACCTGTCATGAGCCGTCGTAAAGATGATATTGAAGATTGGTTTTTCGAATTCCTTTAATAAGTCGAAACAGTTACCATCTTCTAATTCGACATCCATAAACACGATATCAGGTTGAAGTGCCTTTATTTGAACTAAACCATTTTTAACAGTACCCGACTGCCCGAGAATTTGGATTTTTTTTGAGTGGTTTTCTAATAATCTGAGTAGTCGATCTATGCAATGTTGCTCGTCCTCCAATATAAAGGCTGTTAGCATATGGCTAGAATTTTTGTTTGTAAGGAATAGTAAATGTCACCCTGAAACCTTGTTCCAGTTCTTGTGTCTCGAAAGTTGCATCGTTATGAGAAAGATAGTTGAGATAGTTAATTCTACTCTGGGCTATCTTACTTCCCAGAGAAGCTCTTTTTTTATTCTCTGCTTCCATAGATAGGCCTATACCATCATCTTCAATAACAAAGAGGAACTTGTCATCAATTGTTATTGAAGCGATCACACTTATGGTTCCAGGCCCGTCTTTCTTTGCAAGACCATGTTTAATGCTATTCTCGATGAATGGTTGGATAAACAGTGATGGCACTAACGTATGTTCAGCATTGATTTCAGGGTCTATTTGAACATTCAAAGTTAACCCATTAGATAGGCGCAGTTTATTGATATCGACATACCACCGCATTAATTCTATCTCGTCAGCTAGTGATACCCAGTCGTGATTAGAATTCTCAAGGATTCTTCTCATTAAAGACGAGAATTTGGTAAGGTAAACACTGGCCTTTTCTACTCCATTGGTTATCATATACTGATCAATCGCACCGATTGAGTTAAAAATGAAGTGAGGATCAAGCTGGGTTCTCAGAGCAATCAGTCTTGATTCAGCTATCTCTCTGTTGAACTCGGCCTCTTTCGCTTTGTGAAATGATTTTCTTTTCTGCCAAATCAAAAAGGATATAAACGCCCCTAGAGCAAGAATGGCCAAGCCGACAACCAAGTAAATTCTATTAATCAATAGCTGTCTTCTAATTTCTGCCTCTGCCTTTATTTGCCTTCTCTCAGATTCGAACTCTAGATCTTTCTTTGTTATTGCAACTCTTTGATCAATGGAGGTTAGGCTATCGTTCAAGTCCTTAAAGCGTTCATGAGCTCTTAGTGCTGACTCAAATCTCTCCGTTGCCTTGTATACATCATACAACGTGGCATATATGCTTTTCTGAACAAAAAGGTTAGCTTTTAGCGCCGGTATACTTAATGCCTCTAAAGCATAGAATTCAGCCAAATCAAATTGTCCAGTTTTTAAATAGACTTCGCTGGCGTTCAAATAGGCGGTTGGTCTGATAATATCTATTTGATTAGAGTCCACGAGATGCAAGGCCCTTTCCACGGAAGAAATCGCATCTTCCATTCGATCAACTCTGCTAAATATTAAAGACAGGTTGCTAAGGCAATTGGCTTCAATAGCAGTATTATTTGTTTCTAGGGCACGTTTAATTGCAACTTCAAAATAGTAAATGGAGGAGTCCAATTGATCTAGCTCGCCGAAAACAATTCCCAGGTATCGCTCGGGAATGCTTTGTCCATTGTATTCTCTGACTATCTGGCGGTATATTTCCAATGCTTGTTGATAGTCTTTTCGCTCCGCGTAGATCGTGGCAATGTTGTTTAGACTTCCTTGCATCAGTTGCTTATGCTCAGGATTTTGATCAATCAAAGTGACTGCATTCTGATAGTATTCGAGAGCCACTAACGGTCTAGACAGAAAATACTGCAATATCACTCCAACCCTTTGATTGGCCAATATCTCTCCTTTGGAGTAGTTAATGAGAGAAGCTTGCTCAAGTGTCTCCAAGGCAAAATTCAGTAACGTGGAATCTGCAGGAGAAGAGTGAATGCTGTGTTTGATGTAATCGAGCCTTATTTTGACCAGACTAGTATCTAGTACATCTCTTTGATCTAAGGCTATTTTCAGAGAATCAAGAATCGTGGATTGTCCGGACAGCTCAATACTTATAACTAAAAACACTAGAAAAACACACCTTCTCATCCTTCATTCATTTTGAGAACAAATAATATGACCTAGTGAAGGTCTGCAAAATATTTCAATTAGTCTGCTGTGATAATGTGTACTTAAGGAACAAATAGACGACTGTTTAAAACAGATATACACGCGTAAAAGACGGTTACTTAATATCTTCTACTGCCCACCAAATTCCCTCTTCTTTTATTTCATTTTGGTAATGTATTAAGTCGATAATGTCATCCCAAATTCTAAACCATGGAAATTGCTAAAGTCATACTAGTAGTCTTAAGCACCTGTCTTTATTACACTCTAAGTGGGCAAAAACTGAAACCGTTAGATGCTAAGAAAATAGAAATTTCGGCTTCATCTTCATCAAAGCGTCAGAATAATGGTGGAGACTGGAGATTCACGGATGGTAACCCACTTCATTTGGTCGATGGCGATTTATCAACATCTTGGATTCCAGAAAGTAATGCCGGATCATGGCTACAATTCTCATTTGAAAAGAAAACGGTGATAGATCAAATCCGAATTAACAGCGGTTTTTGGTATGGTGTGGCAAAAGGATGGTCAAAACAACATAGTGAGACCAATTACTTCTATAATTGGAGAATCAAAACTTTCGAGTTGATATTCGATAATGGAGATCGAGTTGAATACCAGTTTCGAGATGTTTTAGAGCAACAGACCTTCAAACTGCCCCTCGTCAATTCAAAAAAAATAAGACTAAATGTAATTGACTATGTAAAAGGAAATGCTTCTGCTAAATCGCTGGAAGACTACACCTATTCTATTGCGGAGATTGAATTCTACCCACTGGGTGTAAAGGCTAAAATAGACGATTTCATTTCATCAGTTAAATCAGATGATTTGAGGTCAGCTAAAAAGCTGTCATCCAAATTGCGTCAACAGTCTGTTGATGTAGAAAGGATTCAAATTGATGGTTACGGTGTTTTGGGTTATGCAATTCGTTCCGGCAAAATCCCTATGGTCGAATTGTTTGTAGATGAGAATATAGATTTCAGCTCTGCTGATATACCGAGCCTTACCACATCTAAAACAAAGAATGATGTTCTAAAACTAACGAGAGAAATCTCCGAGTTACGGAAGGATTTGAGAACTCGAACAGAAGAACTATATGACAAAAAAGAGCCTGATTTTGATTATCTGACTAATTTTGAAAAGGACTTTTCTGAGAAATATCGGTATTTATTCAATTATGAAAAAGAAGCCGCAAGGGAACTTATCAAGGAGAAAAGGCCTGAAGCTGCTTACAGGCTATTCACCAAGAAAGTTTATGATGCGAGTAAAAAAGAAAACAACTATAGTACTTTACGAGAACTGAATTCGATATTCTACAATAATAAGGCTATCTCAAGATATTTGAGTGATGTGCGTAAGCAGGAGCTTGAGTCCAAGGTGAATATTAAAAAAGAAGTCATTCTCAATGATCTATGTCAAGAGTACAAACAGAAAGTGCTGAAGTTCAATAGCCTCGTTCAAGTTGATGAGTTGAATGATCTATACAAGTCCTTTGATAAGAGATTTACAAGTTATCGGAAATTTGAACCTGTGCGGCTCACAGTTCAGGCTTTCAAGGATGTCAAATCTTCTATCTTAACCAATAATAAAGACAAGCTTGCACGAATGATTGAGGGCTCAAGTGGCATCGGGCGCATTCGCTTTCTATCGGATACTTATCTAACAAATGTTAATGAATCCATTGATACTCAGCATTTGCGCACTGTGGCTACAGAAAGAATCGCTCACATAGCAGAAACCGAAAGAAAAGAAAGGTTGGCGAGGGCTGAAGAACAAAAAAGGCTGGAGGAACGAGAAAGGGCATTGGCCGAAGAAAAAAAGCTTGAGGAGTTACGAAGAAAACTTGATGAAACGACGCCTACCGGAGAACCTAACGAATGGCAAATGATGTTTGCTTATCAAACTTTCTTAGAGGCAAGAACTCAAGCCCAGGAAAGTCTTAATGATATCGAACCGGATAATGCCGCGTCAGCTCTGCTTAGGCTTGGTGGTATGGTTACCGCAGGGACAAAAATTGAGCTAGAGTCTTTTGAGAAGTATGGTTGTGAAAAGGCAGATGGCAAACCTGGGTTCACTTGTGATTATGTAGCAAATATTAACGTCAGTGGTGGTCTTATGGGTGCTTTCTACAATAACCCGTTGAACAAGCTCAGTCAGAATGCTATTAAAACGGCGAGGTTCTTAAGAAGAAAAGGTGTTTGGCAGATAGTTGAACTAATGGAGTGAGTTTATTTTTCATGCTATTCGACCTCTTCTAGAAGGTGTTGATGGATAATTCATGATGGGTGGGTGTTTTTTGACTTTTATGGGGTTTATAAAAGCCGAGTCTTTGCTAGTAGAATTTACAAGTGAAGCTTTTTTGTATTGTCTAGGTTGAGCAGGCCTAATTCTTGCCAGGGATTAAAGAATCTATGTTGATGTTAGCTGAGTCTTGCTGCAAATAGTCTCTTTCACGATCACTTCTCACTTTTAGCTCATTTGTGAAATCTGATATAGGCTCTGGGTTGATCGACAATCGGTTCATAGCATCCAAAAAATATTGTGCTGCCACTACTTCCATTCCTTCAAATTTTAGAGATGTTTGAGAAACAAGGTTTTCCCTGACTACATCCATTATTACCCCAATTGGAATAGAATCATCAGTGGACAGCCTCCCTTGACTTTGCATTATATACTCCTTGATAGTTTCTGAAATCTTACTGTAAAATGAATCTCTGGTAACGGCGAGCTCATCATAATCGGGTAGGAATCCCGTGCTCTCATATTCCCGAACAAACAAGGCCGTGTCATGTTCAGGTGCTTGTAACCTGCTATCAGAATCATGCAGTAGGTCATTACAGTGAGCATAGGCAGCAAAGGCAAAGCGCATATCAACAAAGCTACTAACCGCTTTGTCGGAGATAATACCAGTAGCATTAACGAATGCCGCTATATCCGACTCTACTTCCATCATGTTTTGCTGATGTTGCTTCAAGTCGTCTGAGCCCATATGATTATGAAGATCCTCTCTTTGATTGGTAGCTGCATGTTCTAACTCATGTAACAACACGAGAGCATGCAGCTCTTCGATGGTTCCGGCAAACTTTGGAGGAGAGGAATTTCCCCAGTCTATACATTCAGAAAATATTCGAAATGTATTGGACACCCCTTGATTGTGCCAAAAGACAGCCCCTGCAAGATCAGAAATTGGCATTCCAAGAGCAGGGCTTTGAGAGAGTACTACCTTTCTACATAGTTGGCTAATCAAGGTAGTGGCAGAGTCAACTCCATGAGTGCCTTCCATGGCATGTTCAATAAAATCTGGATGCTCTTCTTTAAAAACGATATATGACGGTTTCTCCGCCGAAATATTGTCTGAGTTGGAATTCAAGATCAAATCTTGGAAAATCGGTGCCAGATCTTCAATTGGAATGACGAATATCTGTTTGCCTGTAATTCGACTTAATTCGTCATTTTCACCATTCAATCCACCAATTAGTCGCTCTAAACTTGCGGGTCTTTTAACGTCAATCTTAAAGCCCGACTGGATATTGGTATCCTGCGCATCCCATTGAGTTTGATTAGAAATGCTTTGGAAGCTCTCGAATTTCTCTGAATCCGTATCTGACTTATTATTGGCCATGCCTTATCCCCACACTAATTATATCGCTTGAAGGTTAATAATCTCTTTATGATTTGGGGCTTGCTCTTTTTAGGTTCCATTTCTAATAGCTTCAAATTAACTGGCTATTCCTAAAATCGGTTTTGAACTGGGAAAGCTTGGAATTGTCCGCCGTTGTTTCAGACCATCGCATTTGATTTTGTTAAGCCGCCAAAGAGCCGAGCCGGAAGAACCAAGGTAAAAGGAAGCTGTTAAAATTCTTCTTCAAAGAAGAATTTTGGCGATCTCTTTTGACGTGTTCTTCGGTGCGCTAGATTGGCTGACAAAGGGAAATGCGCACTAGATACAAGACCCGATCAACGTTCTTTGTCCACCCCCTTGTTTTTACTTTTTGAAAATTCAATCACCACAGATTTTGACTCCGGTATTGTCGGTTCTTTGTTTTGCTCCCCGAAGACCTTGGTAGTACTGTTGTTTGCTCGGTAGGCTTCCTTCGCCTCTTTTATCACTTGATCCCTCAGCTTCTTGTCGTAGTGTTCATGATTATCATTTACGCGTTGATAGGATGGTTGTGGCAAACCTGTCCTTTCCCCGTCGCTATAGGATTTGTCTTGTTGGGTGCGTGTTTCTTTTCGTTTGTTCATCTCCTTGAGGTAATCAGCTTTCAGACGTTGTTGCTTAAAGTGATGATCCATTTCCTCGCCAAGGTTAACCATGCTGTATGAATCCAGACGGTTCGGGAGCTCTTCGTGTGAGAGTTCAGGAATGCTGCCTTTAGCTGCGTCTTTATTTTGCTTGGATGGGATACGAGTGGGTGAGAGATGATCCTCCTTTTGTGGTTCTGATTCATTCATAAAGCATGAAGTTTATTGTTCTCCTTCGGGATTTAGAGTATGACCGGAGGCTTTGATATGGGAGATAAAGACATCCTGATTGCCATGATCCTTGCCGCTTGAACTCTCAGTTAGAGAGGTAATCCGATTGGTGAAAAAGTATTCCTCGATTTTATCCAAGCAACGCCCTTCGACAATGATTAACAACTCATAAGCCGTAATAATCAATTTTCCACTAGGGCGCAGTGTGATGACGGGCAAGAGGGCGTAGGGGATAATATGCTTTGTTCCACATCGAAGAACTACTCTGAAAGCCTGCGTGACTTCACCGGCACCTGCAATAGTATAATATTGCTCACCTGAAACCACCATGTGTCCATCGTTATTCGAGGTGCTTGGTGTTTGAATTTCTTGATTGAACACGGTTTGAACCTGGGTGTTGCTCTCGATGTTTTTCATGTGTTCTGGACTTTTTATTCTGGATTATTTGGTGATAGCTGCGTTGTCTACGTTCTAGCTGCATGCGTTCATGATGAGCCTCAGCAATGTCGCTTGCACTCGGCGATGCGGTACTTTTCATGATGGCTTTCTTTAAGTCTGATTTATCAGGTGTATAGAGCTTGACCTGGTGGGTTGCTCTTGAGACGGCCACATAAAAGCTTTCCTGACTGGTGGCGCCGTAACTGAGATCTGACATTGAGATAAAGCAATCTTGCGTTGTTTTACCCTGAGATGAAAATACGGTCTCCACATAGCCATTTTTAAAGTGCTTCTCGAGTTTTGAGAGGGTTTTACCATTTTCGAGCTTGATATCGCCTTCTTTGGAAAAACCTTTGACGGTGTGCGTTGTGCCGTTATTCGTCTTTGTTTTCTCTAAAGTGTAAGTGTTATTCGTCAGTCTAATCTTATCGCCAACAGCGATGACTGTCTGTTCTTGCCGATAGACCTCAAAGCTGCCGGGCTTTTCAAAGGGAATTGGCTTTATGAGTTTTGTGCCCAGATTTAGCAGCTCCGGCTCTTGTGATTTTGGATTAATAACTACCATATGATGACTACCGGCTTTATAGTCTTGGCCGGCCTTCTTGCTGAAGCGCAGGATTTGCTTATGTTCGAAACTATGAGGCGTTTGCTTTTCCTGATTGGTAAAAGAGAGAGAGCGTAATGTTTCAAAGCTACGCTCTTTGCCTTTGATCACACCTTTTTCTTTGAGAATGGAGCGTACCTTATTCGAGATTAAATTCCCTTCGGCGTGTGTTGGACTGATAATAAGGGCGGAACGCTTACTGGAGATTGAGCGCACATAGTCTTCTGAGATTTTTTGAATACGCGCATCATGATCTTCGATCTCTACAATCGCTTTCATCTGATCCAATTTTTGAAAGCCATCCACAGTTTTGCCCTTGCTGATTTGGGTGACAGCTTCGCGAAACTGCTGTGGTTTTTGGCGAACAACCTCATTCACCTGAGCTGTTGTGAGCTTGGCCTTTTGCTCTAAGATTTTTTGTCCGTCACCATATTCAACCGGCCCTAATTGCTTTGTATCACCGCTGAAAATGACGTGAGTTTGATTTCTTCGGGCGATATCAATGATTTTAGAAAGTGTTTTTACCCCGCACATCCCGCTTTCATCAACAATCAACAACCCATCCTTAAGTTGTTGTTGCTTTGTTTTATCTGTTAGGAGAGAGGCTATTGTGTGCGAGGGCAACGTTTCCGATAAAACTTGGGTTGCCTGGGAACTCGGAGCGACCCCGTAAACAGGCTTCCCAGCCAGGCGAGCACCTGCGACCACCTCAGATAAAAGTGAGGTTTTGCCGCTGCCTGCGACGCCTTTAAGGATATTAAATTGGCATTTGGAGTTTAGCAGGGTATGGACTGCTTTTCTTTGATTTGTGTTTAGTATTTCTTGCTGGATGGTATAAGCCTTATTGATCGGTTTAAACTTGCCTTTACCTTCTACTGCTTTTTTGATCATCATATTTTCCTGATGAAGCATATCTTGGGTGGTGAGGGTCATGATGTGATTATCCTTAGCGCGTATTATGTCTGTGCGATCATTAAGTGCCTTTTGTAGCTCTTCTAACCGCAGTGTGCCGTAACTCATGGATAGGGCTTTGGCTAGAAGCTTTTTTTCGGCGATCGTTGAGTTGCGCTCTAAGAAATGGGAGAGGCTGTGTTCAATGGCCTGTTGAGGCGTGATGGGTTTCGGCTTATCAAAATGTTTCCCTTTCAGGTTGAGTAAGGTGTTAAGCTCCGACTCTGTAAGTCGATCTCTCCAGAAAGCATCTAGTTCCTCTTGCTTGATCGATTTGTCCTTTTTAAGCCTTGTCTTGGCACCTAAAGCGGCTTTCTCTTTGACCCCTAAGTTTTTTTCCTGAGCAATTTTATTGATAAGGTGCGTGCGGTTGCTGAATTTATCAATAATGGCTTGTGAAACACCTTGAATTTCAAAGCGGTCTTTGGTCAGGCGCGTTGAGTAGCCGATCTGGTTTAATTCATGGCTTAAAACTGAATGATACAAGGCTTCATAGAAACCCGCCTGCCTATGAACATTACCAAGTTCAACCGCCTGAAACCTATCTTTTGTTTGGTTGTGCGTCAGATTGAAAATATATAGATGAGAATGGAGCTGAGGATCGGGGATATAGCGCCCATTGTCTTCTACAGGACGGGCGGTAAAATGGTCGAACCTTCCCCAGGCTAAATTTTTGGTATCCTGGTAGTTTCGAGTTTTTGCATCATTGGCTTGTGTCTGGCTGTCAGCTTCAATCATCTTGGCAGCGAAATCCACCGCCTTTTGATGAGCAGCTAAAATCTGGTCATCTTGATTTATGCTGTATAAAACGCTCACACTCTTGCTGGCATTAAAAGTATAATCATAGCCAGCCTTACGATTAAGAGCGTTCTTCACCGTTAACCGCTTGCCTGTCTGCGGGTGGATGTTGTGAGCGAGCTGCGCGAAGACCTCTTTCGTGATTTTCTGTCGGTATATACCTAAAAGTCTGCTGGCCCGGCCTCCAAATTCGGCGTAGACCTGTTGGTCTAAATAATAGGAGCCACCCTCTTTGGAAAGTGCCTCTAAAAAATAGGCGACGGCGGCTTGTGGGCTATAACTTGGAGTGATACGCAACATTTTAATCTTTGTCTAATGAAGTGAGGAAATATGCCCGTCAAATTGCTCACTAAAATTGAGTCGGATTGCCGGGCTATGTATCATCAGTATTTTCGATTTTCAGATAATCTGCAATAAGTTTTAGGAATAAAGTCTTATTTGCATACAGCGGTATTAGGCTTTCAAAATCGCTTCGCGCTCGCTTGTTTCTGATAGTTCCTTGAGCAAATTGATCAATTCTGAACCTGCGCAAATCCATAAGAACATTGCAAATACTTTATCATCAAAATGCACCCAAAATATGTAGGCTATTATTGAAACAATGAGAACTTCGAAAAAATAGATTGTCATTCGTTTCACAGGTATGATCCTCTTCAGTAAAGTATAGAGCCAACTCACCCCTTTGCCTGTAAGCCTTTTTGGACGCTTTAAGTGGGTGTAGAGCAAATGCCCCAATCCAAGAGCAAGATTTAAAGCGGTGAATACAACCATGGGTTTGGAGTGGACATAAACTGTAAGCAAATCCCAGGTTTCAGCCCAAGTTGTGAAGATGGGAACCAGCGGCACGAAAAAAACCAAGACAGGTTTTAGCAGCCAGTGAATAGCCATGGAATTCGCTGTGATAAGACTAAAGAAAGACATGAGAATAAGTAAAATTCCGGTGTCTCTTGATCCAAAATGATAACGGAAGAACACAGTATAACAGCGGCCCAAGGCAGCCGTTTGAAATTCGAGCAGCCCCATTACAATACTAAAAATCCATTGCTTGGTCTTGAATAGCATCATACCTAAAAATGGGAATTTTAGTATCTTGTAGAAGATCGGTAGATCACCATATCGTTTGCTTTGGTAATTACCGGGATCTTGATTTGATCTAGAGGTCTGCGACATGAGCTTCAGTGATTAAGTTCGACCTTATGCGCGCTCTTGCCCCAGAGCTTTCAAGAATATCTGTCCAGTTATGAAGGGCTCTATTTGTGATAACCCTTCTATCGGCAATTGGACTGCTTAGAAGTGTTACATTAAAACCAGAGAGGTCACCAAAGGAACAAAGCTGTTGCAGCTGTTGAAATGCAATGCTGTCAGAGGGAGATCCGTTTAACTTCTCCATGTTTAAACCTTGTCCAACTTGCAGACCATCAGTTAAGATGAGGACAAAGGTGCTATCTGAAAAGCTCGCTTCCTTTATTACCTCGAACTGATAAGACAAGCTGCTTGCGATATTGGTGGCTTGATGATCCTTGGGTTGATTAATAAACCGGTCAACTTGCTCGCGCAGAGACACCAAAAACGCTTTGACCTGTCTGTGACGGGTTCGTGTATTATCTATAAACCAATTTGTCCCTGGTTCAAGCAGAACCTGTGAGATTTGAGGTTGCAGTTCTTCACCGATGACGGAAAAGCTAACCAATATACCGGGCGCGAAATAGTTTTGTCGTTTATCCAGCCCAGTTATTACTAAAATGTAGTTGTACAGCTCGTCGGCTGTTGGATAGCGATCCTGATTAGGAGAGTCGCTAATATCCATCGAGATCATCACCCCGATAGTATCTTTCGGAGCTTTGATGTCATTGCTCAGTTCGTCGCACCCCAATTGTAAAAAGGTGCTGGTAGCGAGTAGTAGAATAAGTGTAGTTACTTTCATGATTTCTTACTTTAAAGGATAATGGATTTAGAGATATGGTGATTGACTATAGCCCTTTTGATAAGCCGTTTTCAGCTCTGCCAATCCTTCGCTTATCCAGCTGGTGCATAGATTATTAATGATCTCAATCTTTGCAGTGGATTCGGCTATGAGAACTTCCGCGTGGCTACGCTTGCTTTGAAGTTCTTTGATTTCCTCGTTAGCCTGAAGAACCACGATTCCGTCAAACTTGTCATTGACATGTTGAAGCTCCTCTTCCTTCAGGGTCTCTTTTGTTGCCAATTCGTCGAGTTTTACTGGAATTTGTTCTACCTGCTCAACAGCTTTGAAATACTCGCGATAGCGGTTAACACGTTCCCCTAAGAGTAATCCAACTATTAATAAGATTACATTCAAAAAAGCCAATAGGGTACTGTCCATATGCTCAGTGGCAGGATCGATGGGTGGTGGAGCTGTTGCCCGTATGCCAATCACAATTACGACGATGGAAACGGCGACACCTAACCAAGAGAGCTGGCTCAATTTGTGATCTTCGGCGCATGCTGCTCCAAATTGGTGGCAACTTAACCCAAGAAGAATACCAAAAACGAGACAGATAAGTATTGATAAGGCCCCCATCGGAATGCCGTGCGCATCAAGTGCTGGGTAACTCAAAATAGTCTCAAGTACCGTGTTTAATATTATGGTTGCCCGTATTGCTGTTGTACCATCCATGAAGGAGCGCGCTGACGGCGGCGTACCTCCAAGTTTTTGAATTTCAGCATAGAGGGCTTCATGAGCGTTCTTTTGTGCATTGCGCGTGGAGGTAATTTTTGCTTGTACTTCTCCGTAGCGCAGTAGCACTTCTTCATTTGCAGTGGCCCATTTCTCAACCATTTGTGCTGCGAATTTTTTGGTTCTGCTCTCCCATGATTGATTAAGCAGGATAGATACATTCTCAAACTGTACATTAGCGGAGGCTAGTGTTTTTTTATCTTTAGCCACAAGCTGAATCGTAAATGCGGTGACATTGCCCTTCCAGCTGCTAAGCACATCTAGGTCTTCACAATTACTGGCTTTTCCAGCCAGGCCGTCTGCAAGCCCTTGACTATATGCAAGGGACTTAAGGTTTAGGAGCGTGCCACAAAGCATACGCGGCATTTTTCTTTCGCTTCCAAACGCTTTGCGCAAGGAAGAGAGGGCCTCTAAAAGGCGTTTAAATAGATTTCTCATTTTTAGCGGTTTTATAGGTTATAATCAGATCACTTACTCGTCGAGGAAAACTTAGCTCCGCGAACCATATTTGACCTTATTGAATTTTTATATTGAAGATCTTTTCGTTGAAAAATTGCATAATCTGATCTTGGGGCATCGATAAATCTCCTTTGTAAGTAATTATAAATCAACAGTATAGAGCGGAAGTACACGGGCTGCCGGAAATTTCCATTAGGTGACATGGAATTCCGTTTCTCACGAAAACAAAGCAATTTGTCATTTACCGGAAAAAGCCGGAAATTGTCGGATTTATAATTTTGTAAAAACTGAGTATTCGTGAGTAAGGATATGTCAAATGAGGACTTTGAAAAACTGGGTTGGATTAATTATCTATCAAAGGGACGAGATAAATGGGAAGAATTCAGAAAAGTCGATAAGAAGATCCAAAAGCACGAAAATGGTTACAAAGGTGGCAAAGGGACGAAGGCTCTAGAAGAGTGGATTAATGACCCTGAACTAGATGGTATTAGAAGTACCTTGCATAGGTCAAATGGACTCATGCATTCGATGGTCGCAGAATGCAAAGCAGGTTTGAGAATGTGTGCTCATCAACCAGTAGCGGCACAGAGGGAGAGCACGGCAAGGATAGAAGGGTGGATTGACAAAGCGGATTTTTACATAGATGCTGCTGAAGAGTATTTTAAGTTCTTAATGGATTATGGTAACAGCCATGATGTAGATATAAAGTCGTCGGGTAGTGAGGGTTCGGTCCGAAATTCGACAATACATAATCAAGCTTTGAAGAATAACCACTCTTGTAAAGAGTGCTATAAGAGGTCTGAGGCATATCTGAAGGGTGACTTACAAAGTACCTGGTTCTTCTATTTTCTTTATGTGCGCTCAGATAATTATGAAACTCCACCCAAAATCGCCCGTAGCGTGGTGAGGTTTTACAATAATGTTATTGAAAAAGAACAAAGCTCAGAGGGTTGGGCCGAATTTGACAATATTCCCGGTGCTGACAGCCATGATTATACTGGTCTTTGGTCAAGTATTGGGAAGAATGATGTGCTAATGCTCGATTTGTCAAACAAGAAAAAGACTAGGAATCTGCATTTTAAAGCTGAGTTTAAGGAAGACTACAGGTACGTATTTGCCACATATACTACTTTTGATGCAACCAGAATATATAGCGGCAGTCTAGTTGGTGAAGTGATCGATGATGTAATTATAAAAGACTTAAAAAAAGACAGGAGTGGAAATCCTTTAATCACTCCATTTTTGTTCGATTACAAAAATGGACGAGAAACTTGTGCTGAAAAACTAAATGAAAGCATATACGAATTTTTGGCTGTAAAAAGACGCAATCATTATCTCGTACCAAAAGCGAGAACAAACATCGTTGATTTTGAGTCTACTCAGCACCGGCGAAAGCGTTTTCGCGAGAGCAGACACAGGTGGTTAGCAGATTACAAAAAACCAACGCTGTTTATTTCATTTCCTCAAACCTCTTATTCTGTGGGTGACAATGATGGTGATTTGAACAATATGGAGCTGTCCTTTAATAACAATAAGGAGTTCGACAAGCTAAATTCCTCAATTGCTATTCTGGCGAAGAAAGTGGAAACCAGGCTTGGTTTTGTACAAGCCGTCAAAGCACCTCTTAACAAGAATAACGACGAAGAGATACCATTTGAAAGTCTCAACCAACTAAAACGGACTCGATATTTTGTAGCTATTGTTGAAAGCACTGCAAAGTATTCTTTTACCATGGTTCAGCTTGGATGGGCGTTGAGCTATGTTCCTAATTGTATGATTTTGTATAAAAAAGAAAAGGATTTAAACGGTGATTTTATAGAAATAATGTCAGATAGAATTCTAGCTTTAAGGGAATTGGGAGTCGAAATAGTGAGCTACTCTAATTTATTTGAAGAATTGGAAGGAAATATTCTTGAAAGCATTGTATCTTTCGTTAAGCACCGAGACGATAGACTAGTAGTGAGTTAAGTGTTGCCTCATCGATAACAGCATGTTATATATCCATAACAACTCGCCAATAGGGAGAAATAAGATTAACTATTTCTACAATCAGAATATAAGAAACTTCATCCATGTTTTTCTATCACTCAGCGATCAAGATGAAGTGCCTGCCTTTAGGAGAAATCTATATTGGCACATGAAGCACCTTGAGGATCATAACTGGAACGTTGAATACAACAATCTCTTTTGGGACACGTTTTCAGTTGCTGATGATAAGATGGATAGAGAGAAATTTAAACTTGTTAAAGACTTCGAGGCAGCTGGTTCACAAGGTTCTCCCTCAGATCAAGACGTTCTGGAATCGTTCACATTTTATTTGGAAAGGCTAAAGGATATGAATGACAATTTGGGTCGAAACAAGAAATTACCAAATATAGATGTCGTAAAGCGTGCGTTGAATTATTGTATCGAAAATAATTTCAGTATCGAGGGTTTGTGGGATAAAAAGCAAAATAGTTTGGCACTTTGAGTTGAACGGAAGATCAATTTCACTTCATTGCTCATTGAGCAGCTATTGCAACCAGCCTTATTGATCAAATGCTACGATCTCATAGTTCCTTTCTTCACTTTCGCCATTGAGTCCTTGTATATTCCACCTTTTACCGGATTTGAATATTACCACTTCAACCTTGTACTTGTTGGCTTTGCGGCCTGTTTTTAGGGTCGTAAAGTGATCTGGTGTAAGGCGGTATTGCATTTGCTGGCTTTTGGTTTTGGTGATTGACCTGCCTTCACCATAACTGGTTTGCTCCGTATCAGTCAGATGCTGGCCAATCATATTTGATGCCCAGTGATTGGTTTCCGGATCATCATTATTGGCGAAGTATTTAAGCCGTAAGTTGCCAAGTAAGGCCTTGGCTCTAGCTGCAGGCATTTGACTACCCATCACAAAATATAGGTTGTTGATGTTTTGCGTGATATAAACCGTTGCAGCCCACGCACTGCGCGCAGTAGTTTGAAATAGGCTATCAACCAACGGATTGCAGAAATTCTGATATTCATCAATCCACAATGCAGCAGGTTTAGGATCGGTTTCTTTTTCGATATCACGCCGCTCCATTGCCGTTTGAAAGGTGGTTTTATAGATGGATGCGGCGTATACACCAGCAAGACCATATTCTTTAATTGGGAAATCTATGATGATGATCTTACTATTTTGGATGATGCGTTCAGGTTTTAGTTCATCACTGAGGCCGCCTGAAAATTGCCTGTTTAAGATACCTTCATTCATGAAAGGTTCGATAATACCCATTACCGTTTCGATTATCGTACTGGTGGTTTTCTCAGACATACGCGGAAATTCCTTTAGCCAGTAATCGATCACCATTTGGCTGTGTTCGAGTTCCCTTGATCCTGATTGGAATTCGCGCTTACGAATTTTTTCAAGTGTGTGAACGAAAAAGTTGGTCTTGGCTAAATCATCAACATAGGTTCTGGCAGCAAGCTGCGTTTTCTCGTCAAGTTCTGAGTTCAAGCTATCACTTTTCGCTGTACCAAAATTGTCGGCTTCATCTCCCTGGAAACAATGCGCAATGATTTTCCGGATGTTGAAAATACTAACATCCTCTTTAGCGAGCTTTAGAAAGGAAATGGATCTGCTAATGAGACGTTTGGTAGACTGATCCCAAAACTTTTCTTCTTTGGTTTCGCCGCCACCTGAATAGATTTTGTTTTGCTCATGCAAGTTCATGAGACCGTTAATCATGTTCAGGTTGTCGCCTGCACCGGCACCTTCCCGTTTGAGTTCATATAATAAGAAATCAAACTGAAGACCGCTTTCCTGATCGAACATGACTGTATCCTCACTTCGGCCTTCGGCTTCGATATAGGATTCCCAACGTTTTCGCTCATCTGGCTTAGCGCACAGCACACAAAAACCGTATCCACTTCTAAGCATTGCCCTGGCGATAAATTTTCCAGGGCCGCTTGATTTTCCGCTACCTGTAGCACCTAATATTAGAGTGCCTTCAATGCTGTCAGCCCACGTGATTTTTTGATTTGTACCTGGGACGGTATAGAGAGTTTGATCAAGAAAGGCTTCATGGCCTTGCTCATTGGTTTGTGGTGTTTGCTTGCGCTTGAAAATATCCAAATTACATAAGTTAATGCCTTCAAGCCTACTATCTTCTATTTCATTTCGTGATCTCGACCGTGCTCATCTTTGCTTTTACTCAAATCGTCTTTGGATTTTGGGCTGTAGCTCTTAATGGCTTCCTGTTCCTTTTCAAACAGCTTTACACGGTCTTCAAAGCCTCTGGTGTATTCGCTTGGCTCACTCTCTGGAGTCTGCATACCGTCGAGGATATGAGGCATAAAACGACATATCATATCCGCGTGATTATAGGCTTTTTTGTATTGTTCCGAAACTTCCAGTTGCTCTTCTTCCATCGATCAAAAGGTTTCTTTTGCGTTCACGTCTAGATATTCATCGATTGATTCACGGTCATACATAATGACCTTCTTAGATGGCTGGCTGTAGCGTATTTTCCCTTCATCACGCAGTCGCTGTAACGTGGTAGTTGCGGTTTCTGCTCTTCCAAGCATACGCAAAGCTTCTTTGCCATCAATCCAACGATTAGCCGGGACATTGTGCTTGTCACTGAGCCTCTCGACCACTCGTTCGATCAACTCATAAAAGGCTTCTTCTTGTAAACATATAACGTTCAAACCTGGCAATAGTTAATTGCTAGTAAACTATTGATTTGCCGGTTAGACACAAAGAGAATTCTATGTATTTTAGGTTTAAGACCTTTGTTCAGGCGTCTATGTCAAGTTTGCTGAAGAGTAAGATGTTTACATACTCAAAATGAGTATGTAATTTAATTTGTCAGCTCTCGAATTTCGAAATAGTTTTTATTCAAGCAGAAGCCGTGATTTTCTCATTGATCTCATCTAAAATCCGCTCGTGGATACTTGCTCCATAGTGCTTATTTGTTACCTCGATACTAGAATGTCCTAATCCCGCCGAAATTTTTCGTATGTCGATTCCCATTTCAAAGCCAATATTCGTCCAAGTGTCACGCGCCGTATAAGAGGTGATATCTTTGGTGATACCTGCACGCTTTGCTAGTCTTCTGATTTGATCATTGAAGGTTTGTAGCCTGTCATTTTTTGTTCGGTGAATCTTGGCTTTTGCTATGCCGTTTGGCAAGATTGGGAACAAGTAATCATCTGGTTTTTGATCTTCGGATATGTAGTGATCGAGAATTGCTATACATTCTTCATTTTGCTTGATGGAAAAGAAATCGCCCTCTTCCTCTGTTTTTTTACGAAAATATTTGATCCGTTCACCGTCAAACCTTGATCGTTTCATCAAAGCCAAGTCAACGAAGTTCGCACCCATATTTCCGAACATGAATAAAAAATAGTTCTTGGCATGAAACTCACCTGAGTCTGCTACAGTGGGGGTACGTCGAATCACACTTACTTCATTAAGGGTTAAAGGGTTTGGCGTGTTTTGGTAACTGCCCTTTTTAATACGCTCTAAAGGTCTATGATCTTTAAGGTCTACATATGATCCGCCTGCATCATTGATGATTGCTTGTAAGCTCCTCAGAAATATACCAAGAGAATTCTTTGATTTCAGTCTACGAGCAAGATAGGCCTTAAAGTCTTTGGCGAATTCTGTGTCAAAAGCCTTGATAGGCGTGTCATATTTTAGATACTCATCCAGAATAATGAACGTTTCGCCCTTTTTATCGAAAAGCGTTTTGATCTTCACTTTGTCATTCTGTTTCTGTTGCTTCATTTGGAATTTCACAAAGACTTTCAGTGCATCTTGATAAGATGACGCTGTTGGAAACCTTTCTTCAGCGATAAGTCTTTGCAAGTACTTCGCCCCGTGCTGTAGGAGCGTAAGTTCGTTTTGCTTATTAAAGAAGAGCCGCTCTATTTCCTGTTTAAGCTTAGAGATAGTCCAAAGCTTGATTATAGCTTTGTTTTCATCTAGCCATAAATCAATATCACTGTAGAGTTTTTGAACGCGCTTGCTATGGCGCACCGCATTTGTAATACCAGTGATCTTTCTAGTTTCAATATTGAACTGAGAAGGCAAGGCATGAATGTCCAAGGGAATGTCCCTGTTTTGACTTTTATGTCCAATGCGCACAACTAGGGGGTAGGCTCCATTTCCGTCTTTACAGTGTGCCCTTTGATCGAGAATAATTCTTGCAGTCGCCATGATTTGAAGCTTTTACTTACATGCTACTTACATGCTTTTTTGGTTTTCAACGGGTTTTATCGGTATATAAATTTCGTAAAAAATGCCTTTGAATCCAATTAAAGGCATTTTTTATCCCGGTGATTTTTATATAGACTGACTTGTAATCAGTAGGTCGCTGGTTCGATCCCGGCAGGGGGCTCTTAAATATTAGGCAGTTACATCAAGTGTGACTGCCTTTTTTATTGCACTTGGGTGTTCTTGATAAAGAGATTTACTCTCGTAAGAAAGAAGGTCCTTTTTTGAGCTGTAGAAGATCATAATGACAAGATTTCTCGTATGAGTAGAACAATAAAAACCACTCTTAGTGCTACCAGATCACCATACGATCATATAGTTTTCTTTGAATTATAGCAGTAATATCCAGTAATAGCACTTGAACTGAATAGTTTCACTCTCATACAGTTTGTATAATCCGCCAAAGAGCTACAGAGAGGTCATTTGTTGAATTACTTTTCTCACTTTTGATCGAATGGATGCGCTTTCAAACTCAATAGCTCGCTCGCAAAACAAGCTGAAATCGGCTTTGAGTTCAGGAAATAGCTTGACTATCTCTAGAAATGCCTCAAATGCAGCAGCTTTAACAAATTTCTTTTCTGAATGCATCATACCATGAACAATTGGTTTGATTTTCTCGGCATTTTCTAAAGTCAGACTCATCCTAGGTATGATTTGTAAAACATGTAGCTGACTTTCCCAATAATCAAGTTCTCCCATCTTTGATAAAATAAGGTTTTGCTTCGATTCGCTAAGCTTATTCCCTTTATCAATAAAATGTTTGAGAATCCATGTGGTGGCATGTTCCAAGCTAGAATGATGAAGATATATGCTGATAACCTGATCAATGAATCCATGGTCATCCTCATGTCCTTGATAAATCTTAATCAAATAATCTGCATGTTTTCTATCCCACTTGGCCATGAGACGAGCCAATTCGGATTCTAGTAAAGCACTATTTGTATGATTTGATGACACCATTTAACTCAACCTTAACTAAATAGAAATAGAACGATGTATTATTAAAACCATATGCTATATCAACGACCGTCCAAATATTCCCTCTTTATCTCAACGTCATGGGCGTTGAGATATAAACGATAAAGAGGTTTTGAGGGGTCGTTTTTTTTGTAATAAGTCTTTATGGACGCATATCCATCTTTAGTACCATTGGTGAGATGACCATCTAAATTGTATCGTCTAAATTCCTTAGGATTTCCTAGTTCATTTCGAATGTACTCTTCTCTCGCAACACCGTTGGTATTTTCCGTAGGTAGTCCGTCGGTATCGAAATATCTCTGATCAATTATGAATCCGTAGTTGTCAAAAATTCTTCTGAAGTATGCATAGTCCCGTACTGGCGGAGCAACTAGATTCTCTTGAGTATCGTATTTAGTCAACGCGGTGATGTTACCGTTAAGGTCATGTTCATAATGCTCTCTCGAAAACCCGTAATTACCCTTAGCTACTTCAAAAAGTGAAAGATCCTTTTGTTGTCTGTCTACATCAACCCAATGAATCGACTTCTCGTCCAGCGTGCTTTTGTTCCATGAAGTTATGACCCCTGCTACTTTCCTTTTGGGACTATGTCGTATGGTACCGTTCTCGTCAATATTCCAGCATGCCACCCTAAGTCCATCTTCATCAAATTCCATTAGAACTCTTCCAAAATCCAGAAAATTGTTGAACCGTTTTGCTTCTCCATCTTTATTCCACCTTTCTTCAATAACCGTCATTCCATTATTCGACACTTGCCATGAAGTCTCCCAAACACCCCTGGAGTCTTCAATACGATCACCTTCAGTATTATAATAGCTCAGGCTTTTTTTGTATCCTTGATCATCTCGCACGATCTGTTCAACAGCGACACCCCAAAAGTTCTCCATTGGGTTACCGGAAGCATCCAGATAATTACGTATCTCCAGACTGTCGACTCGCTCTATCTCCAATACTGCAGCACTAGCTAATGCACCAAATCTGTTGTACCCTCCTTCTGACATCTTGTTGTTTATCCAATGTTCGATTCTAGTCACCAGACCATTTTCATCTCTATAAAATCTAAAATGTCTTCCATGACCAATACTTTCTACCCGCACAGGATAGCGACCTCTCAACTCGGCAAACGGAGACCCTCTAAAAACCATGTATCTGTAGCATTCACCTTTAATGTCTATACTCTGAGATGTAGCAATACCTACATGAGCCGTTACCACATAAACCAGAAGTATAAATACTCGCATCATCCGGGATAATTTGCAATATGATTTCATGTAATATGGATTGAGGAATAGTAATTGATGCTTACGTTAGTTTGCTTGTTTGCTAGCAAGTCATATGTGAATATTATAGATTCGATTCCTTTGCTGAGAAGTCATGCGTTTCCTTCAAGAGCCAATTGGCGTCATACTCGTAAACAATTCTGGCAACTCCAGTGTCTCTCCTGTTCTTTAGTTCTTGGCTTGTATCTAGGTGTTTGATCTCTTCAATTACACCATTTTCTTTTCTGAGATACAATATTTCATGAACGCCTAAATCCCCATGAAGAATGGGCTCCCCTGAACTATCAAAGAATGACTGACTCTGTAGGAACCTACCATCCTCCGACCAGATATAGGAGGCCACTGCGTAACCTCTACTTCCGTTCATTAGGGTGCCATCATTTTTTTGAAACGAAAGCGTTGTGATATTACCGTAATCATCTACCTCTAAATGCCACCTTTCAGCGCCAGACCAATGCAAAGCCGGTTCTCCCTGCGGGTTGAAGAAAACTATATCCAATAGATCGTGTCGCGCGTGAAGATTATATTCACCAGCGGTATTTGATGGCCCAATAGCGGAATTCCAGTATTGATCAAATACCTCCCACCGCTTAAATCTGTTCTTAGTGTCATAATAATATCGAAAAGCAGCTGCCTGATTGGGGCCAGCTAAAGTGTTGAAAACAGAGTCAACGTTGATCAGAAGCCCGAAGAAACCGCTTGATCCAAAAATCATTTTGGTCCTTAAGAGCTGAAAATCTCTCCTTAAAGGAACGAGCTTGCCATCGCTATCAAATCTTTCTTCGATAACACTCCCATCCGGTAAGTGGGTCCAAGTATACTCTTGAACTCCAAAAACGTCATTTACAGTATTATCATCCTCGTCAAAGAAGCTAAGCCGAATATTACGATTCAAATCATCTTTGTAGTATACTTTTTTGTAAACATCATCTTGAACCTTGATTTGGTTTCCGAAGCGATCAAAAAAGGAATGGGTTTCTTGATTGTCGTTATAAGCTACAAGTGTCAATGGGGCGTTGATATAAAGATGCCCAAATCGTCCCTCGAATTCTTTATAGGCTGATCCAATTTTTACATGAGAAGCTATAATTCTTCCCAGGCTATCATAGTCCAGTTGTAAATGAATTCTCGTTGCTGCATGCTCCGAAGTAATAGCATCTGCTCCTGCGAATGGAAGGTAAGGAGACTCCCAAAACGGAAGCACCGCATAGTATTCGGACCTATAGGCCTTTATGCTCTGTCGGATATCCTTTATTGAACTAAGCTCTGTTTTGCTTTGACCAAAACACGTTGTGGTACTTAGCAAAAATGAAAGGATGCCAACCATTGAAAAAATCGTAACATTTCTGGCACTACAGAGTATAGGTTTAAAACTTGAATATAAGTTAATGGTCATGAGTGCTTCGTTTGATAATATCAATATTAGAGATTGAGGCATTTGTTGTGTAAGAAGTATCCTCTGTTCTTCTCAATATTGTTACAATCAGAAGAAGTTTGTTATGAGTGAATTGATGCTGTTAGGTGTTTTTACTAGTGTTCTTGTATCTACGACACTCTTTTTTGTCATTTACATTAATATCGTTCAAAAAGGAGAAAGGCTTCCAAGAGTTCTTTTTTCAGGCCTTCTTTTATCAATTAATGTCCGCACCATAAAATCAGTTATCTATTTCATTTTTGGTATTCCGAGGATGGGGGCCGCTATTGGTTTCACTGGACTGGCTTTCATTGGAGTATTTATTTGGCTGTACATAAAATATTCAAGGCGTGATGTATCAAGGTTTAAGCGCGTAGAACTACTTCATTTCTTACCCGGTATCATTGGTTGTATCATTTTGTCTGTCAATGAAGGAACTAGCACCAGATTATTCTATCAGATGGCGACCTGGGTTTCGATTTTGTATACAGTGGTTGCCTACTACACATTAGAAAAAAACAGGCCCATAAAAAAGCTATTGGCCTGGAATAGACTTGTTGTATTTTCTGTTCTCGGCGTGCTTTCAATGTTCTTAATGCAATTGTTTTCCAGTAGTCTATTCGAATATGCAGTAGGTGCAGCTATAGCCGGATCGCTTACCTACATACTTTTCTTCTATATGTTAAGGCGCAACCATCTTTTTGTAAGACCAACTAATAGTCCTGAGATCAGTGAGACGATTATTAGCAAGCTTAAAGAAATTGTAGAGAAGGATAAGGTCTATCTGAATAGTTCAATTACTTCCAAGCAGTTGGCTGTGGAAATGGGCGAGCCTTCCTATAAAGTGAGCTATGCCATAAAGAAGGTGTACAATAAGCCATTTTCAGAGTTAATAAATCATTTCAGAATCAATGAAGTCAAAAATCGACTGCTCAACAATGAACATAAAATGATCAAAATCGAGGCTTTGGCATTTGAAGCCGGTTTCGGAACACCGTCCGCATTTTATGCTGCTTTCAAGAGAGAAACAGGCACAACACCGCTGAAATTCGTTGAAAACCAACAGAAGAATAGATCTATTCATCCGACACATCAGAATTCCTGGTAAGTGAAGTTGGGCAATCAAGTAAAAAAGCGCCAAAAAAGTTATTCCTCAAGCTCATGGAATGTGAGCATTGATTGAAAGGTTTTCTGATAAAGAGCTGCATTTAGATTGCAAGTACTATCCGTTCGATTCATTCTCCCTTAAAAACTGTCGTTTGACTCTACTATCGAGTTGTTAATCGTATAGGATAAACCTGAACGCGGTATGTTGAGTAGAGCTAACTAGTAAAAGCTAGATGATCTCATGCACCCCTTTCGCTTGTTCATACGAAAATTTAAACAGGATAAACTCTTTACAACTCTAAATCTCTTCGGGCTGACCATTGGTTTAAGCGCATTTATTTACATGAGTTCCTATATACGCTTTGAAAAGAGCTTTGAAGAATTTAACAAGAATTCAGGTCTTGTCTATCGTGTAACGAGCCAGAAGACTCAGAATAACACAGATTTGGAGAGAAAATCAAGCGGTCCGGTCATCCTGAAAGAGCATTTATTGCAAAGTCATCCAGAAATAAACAAAGCAACAAGAATCAATATCTTGGAGGCCCATAGGTTAATAGTTAGAATCGATCATGATCCGGATAATGTTAAGACATATGTTGAGAAGCTCGGCTTTCATGCAGAAAAGGACTTTTTCGAAATATTTGGAACCCCATTAATTCAAGGTAATCCGGAAACTGCCTTAGACGGCCCTAATAAAATTGTACTGACTAAAACTGCTGCCAATAAGTACTTTGGTGATGTTAATCCGATTGGGAAAACCCTAACCCTTACCGATGATTTTGAAATGGTCTACGAAATTACAGGTTTGGTTGATAATGCTCCTCTAAACAGTCATTTTCAATACGACTTTCTTATCTCTTTCGATACTTTCGTTAAACAACGACCGCATTGGCGTTGGACAGCATGGGATTGGGATTATTTCCATACCTATATACTTGTCGATGACGGAACAGACCCTATCGAGCTTGAGGAGAAAATCAATGCTTCTGTAGCCCAAGCTGGCCGCTCGGCTTTTGAAATGCGTGGATACACCTTGGATTTTGAATTACAGAATATTGCTGATATTCATCTTACCTCTCACCTGGGTCGAGAATTAGGGACCAATGGGAATGGAGAGTTGTTGTCCTATTTGGAGATTATCGCCTATTTTATTCTATTTCTAGCCTGGATAAACTACATCAACTTAGCCACTGCCATTGCCAACCTTAGGGCAAAAGAAGTTGGTGTAAGAAAGATCATAGGAGCGGATAGAGTATCGCTTACATTTCAATATTTAGCTGAAGCCTTTGTATACAATCTCCTTGCACTTTTAGCGGCCTTTGGACTCATCATTTTAAGTGGCCCTACACTTGAAAGCGTGACTGGCTATCGAATTGACTTATCTGAGCTAATAGATGCTAACGGAGTATACTTTCTTATGACAACACTTGTTCTGGGTACAATAGGCTCAGGTCTTTATCCCGCATTTTTCTTATCAAATATTAGTGTGATTACCGCCTTAAGAGGCAAGTACTCTCATTCAAAACAAGGGCTGTTGGTCAGGAAAGGTTTGGTAGTTTTCCAATTTACCCTTGCTTTGACCCTAATGATATTGACATTTGGAATATTTAGCCAGGTGAATTTTATGAGAGAGCGTGAAACTGGAGTAGATATCGACCAGGTTCTGATCACAAATATGCCAAACGTTCGAAATGAGACTTTTTGGAGAGACTATGATAGGTTTAAAAATCTGCTAAAGCAAAAGAGCTACGTGACAGAAGTCACCACCTCAAGAGAGATTCCCGGCACCTACTTAAATATGGTTGAATCCTTCAAGCGGGGTGAACAATTAAGAGAAGAAGCTCAGATACTAAAATTTGTATGGGTTGATTATGATTTTTTCGATTTGTATGGCCTGGAATTAGCGGCTGGAAGACCTTTCTTAGAGGAAAATCAAACGGATGTAAGAGACGGGGTTATGTTCACAGAAGAGGCCATCAAAAGACTAGGTTTTGCTAGTGCGGAAGAAGCCATAGACCAACCTGTAGACTGGGTACGCAATAGAGGTGAAATAGATCCATTTAAAGTAGTGGGAGTTGTAAAGGACTTTGAGCAGGAAGCCAATAACGAACCTCAGGCTATCATTTATATAATGAATAGAAGGTGGTCATCTTGGTTCGTTACCAATTTTATAGCGATTAAAATGAACAATACAGCCAACATGGAAAACCAGATCAATGAGATTAGGCAACTCCACAATACTATCTATTCGCATGACTCGTTTGACTATTTCTTTCAAGATGATCACTATAATCGATTGTATCAATCAGACTTGAAATTTGGAAAGATATTCAGTTTCTTCTCTATACTGACCCTCTGTATTACAGTTTTGGGCCTTTTTGGTTTGACTGCATTTCTTGTGGTGACAAGAAAAAAAGAAGTAAGCGTTAGGAGAGTCTTAGGCGCCAATTTCAACCATCTATTAAGGTCCTTTATAACAGGCTATATGCGAGATATGGGACTAGCAACATTGATTTCACTGCCCATTGCATTCTTGCTACTCAGTAGCTGGATGGATAGATTTATTGATCGAGTAGATTTTGGTTTATATATTTATGTCATACCGGTACTCGTTCTGCTTTTAATGACATCAGTCATTCTCATCTATCATTTGTTACAGACAATCCAACAGAATCCAGCTCAAGTCATTCGTGAGAATTAGTCATTCTACGTGTTGGTAGGTTAGACTTATGTTTCCTTTTCATTGCCGGGTGTGCTCAAACCCACAGCAAACACCGTTAGATGTATTGCTAAAATTATTCAAAGCATGCTTTTGTAAATGTTAAAGACTGATAACATAAGCCTAGTCAAAACCTTAACTACGACATTTCCTCAATCATTCCAGGACAAGGTATCGTACCCTTTTATCTCAAAATAAACTCATCGAGTAGTCTAACAATATCCTCTCGACGGTAGGGCTTTATGAGCCAGTCGTCAAAACCATACTCTTTGAGTTCCTTTTCGGACAAGTGGACAGAACCCGTTATGGTAATAATTGGCACATCACTTAAACGGGATTTGCGAATCTCTCTGGCCGCTGTTTTGCCATCCATCACAGGCATCTGATAATCCATGAAAATGAGATCATAGTCTTTTAAGGCAATTTCCCTTAAACACTCAACTCCATTTTCAGCTATTGAAACATTCAACTTAAGTCGCTTTAGAATGTGCCTTAATGCTGATGAACTCAACTCATCATCATCTACGATAAGGACATCCAATCCTTTAAAATTTGACATATGTAGATTTTTGTATTTTGAATCACCTCAAAGGAATCGCACTGACTAGAAGTCCACATCGGTAGAGTACCAATAGTGACAAATAGGCAAATCACCTATCTGCCAATATTTAACCGAAACATTATTATAGCCTCATCATGGTAGTCTATCCACCTATTTTATCCTTTAGGTGATTCACCAATGCAGACGCTCAGTCTACCATCTAGTTTTACCGAATCAAATTGAATTTTCGTCATCATTAGGGTGACAGTACTTAATCAACAAAACATGAACTTTCTTAAAAAACGTAATTTCACCTATGGGCTTTATGCTCAATTGTCAAGGTTACTCACCTGTATCTATCCGGCTATCTTATTTTCTCTGCTGGTAGTCTTTTTCGTATTAGCAGGCTTGCTTGTTAACGACGCTGAATTCAAGGAATTTGGTATCAACTTTCTCGCTGAGATGGTCGGTATTTTTGTAATGGTGTATGTTGTAGAGCATCTATACACAGGGATGAGGAAGCAGAGAGGTCTCCCAATAAGGATCGTTATTCTTAGGGATCTAACAAAAATATTTGACAGGTACTACTTACTCTGGAAAGCTGCGTATGAGCACGTTGGAATAGACTCTGTCCTATATGTCGAGACTGTTTATAATCAAAAACTATATAAGCGCATGATGCTTAAGCTTGACCTAAATGATATACCAGAGGGTCATCTAAGACTAAGATGGGATCAACTGATTTCAAGGACATGTAAGGATATTGAGGAAGAACTTAAGGAATTCATTGCGATACACTATAGTCGCATGGATGCCAAACTTCTGTCATCGCTGTTTCAGTTCTTAGACTCTGATTTTTTTGGATCAAGCCTTGAATTGAGCAGACTTAGAGATTTGAGGGGGCAAGAAGTCTCCACTTATTATGCGATATCTCTTAAACCATCTGAAGCCTACTTCGAATTAATATTAGATATCCACTATTGGATTATTCGTGAAAAGGAACGCCTCAATCGCAGCTCTGAAAAAAAACTATTAGCGACAACTTTTAGTAGCGAATTTGAAGAACCCATTAAAGCGTCATAAAGGCTATACATCTTCGAACATTGATCTTTCTAATGCGTACACCACCAATCCTGCTACATTTTTGCAACCTGTCTTTTCAAGCAGGTTGCGCTTATGGGCTTCAACCGTTCGCACACTGATAAAGAGCTGATCGGCAATCTCCTGATTGCTCAGTTCTTTACAAATCAAATGGAGTACTTCCTTTTCCCGGCTGGTCAGAGGTATTTCATAGGTCAACCTTTGCTTCGGTTTTTTACTTCTGTTAAGATTGTCCATGATCACTTCTGTTACCTCCGGAGAATAGTATGAATCACCCTTGGCAACCATCTTTATGGCCTGTGTGAATTCCTCCTCAGTACAGTTTTTTAATACGTACCCGTTTGCTCCAGCCCCCAGCATCTGCTTAATATGATGGCCCTCATTCATCATGGTAAGCGCTAGTATCTTTTGGTCAGGATTACCGATCTTAACCTCTTTTACGAACTCTAATCCATCCATCTCGGGCATAGCAATATCAGAGACGATGACATCAACCTGTATTCCAGCTAGAAGTTCGAGAGCTTTTTTCCCATTTTCTGCCTCCGCGAGCACCTCTATTTCATTGCCCTTCTCTATGAATGACTTTAGCCCTTCCCTGATTAGCTTATGATCATCAACAAGAATTATCCTAATCATTTCCTTTCTCGTTATCCTCATTTAAAGGTACGACCAATAGAATATTTGTTCCTATTCCAGGTCTACTATCTATCTGAACAAAGCCACCCACAGCGGCCGCACGACTTTTCATACTGATCAAACCAAAGCTGTTGTCAACAGACTTAATAGTGTCAAAACCACACCCATCGTCCTCCAGAGTTAAAATCACCTGATCAGAATATACAAACACTTGCAAATCAACCTGTTTTGCGTAAGCGTACTTCATCACATTGGTGAGGCCTTCTTGTATAATACGGTAAATAACCAACTGGATGTTTTTATCCAATTCCTGCTCCCGATTTAGATTATGACCAAATTCTAAATTGAAGTTAGCTCCAGCGAACTCTTTGATTAATGATTCTAGTGACTGAAGCAGATTATAGTCTTCAATAACCTTTGGTAATAGTCTATGAGCGATACTTCTTGATTCCTGAATGGCCTTTTGAAGTAAGTCGTATCCGGTTTGATACTTTTCCAGGACTTCTCCTCCTTCCTGAGTTATGTCTGCCTTGATCCTCTCAAAGTGAAGAAATGATGAGGTCAAAGTCTGCTGTAATCCATCATGTATCTCTTTTGAGATTCTACTTCTCTCCGAGGTTTCAGTATTCAGTATGGTATTCATGAGCTGATCACGCGCCTCGACAGGATCGGTGTAGTCATATACTACGCCTTCAATCAAACGTTCACCTTGCTCCATATCTTTAATAACATTCCCATTTTCCATCACCCATCTGAGTTGACCGGCCTTTGTCCTGATCCTATAGGTAAGGCTATAAGACTCGTTGATCATGGCCGCCACTCTTATACTATTCCACCTTTCATCTTTATTATCATCATGAACAATATTCAACATCAACGACTTATTCTCTGAGAACTCACTCACCTTAAATCCTGTCAGGATCTCGCAACCTTTGCTAATAAAGTGAATTGGAAAGTCTTTGGAAAAACCACATCTAAAAACCATTCCCGGGACATTAGCTATTAGATTCTCATATTGTCTTGATGTCTGTTTTACTTTTTCATTTAGTCTCTTTTCTTCTGTAATATCAGAGCATATACCAAGTACCCCTTTTTGTAAGCCCATAGAGTCCTTTAAGACTGACGCATTTACATGGATAAAAATAGTTTTATCATCACTTCTTTTTATTTTGTATTCTTTATTAAGAATACCCTCTCTCATGAGCTTTCGTATGTCTTTATTGATCCGTCCTTCATCCTCAATACATAAATCAAGTTCCTTTAATGTACAGCCCACGGCATGAGTTTGATCATATCCAAAAAGTGACTCAGCGGCCTTATTCCAATAGCTTACTTTTCCCTGTCGAGTAATCCCAACCACAGCATCTTGAATACTGTCTAGTATATGTGCCTTATTACTTAATTCTTCTTCAATCGCCACACGATGAGTGATGTCTTCCATTACCGCTACATAGCTGGCTATATTTCCATCACTTGAATAAAAGGGAGAAATGGACGTTTCATCAAAATACTCCCGACCATCTTTGGCTTTGTTGATAAAGATACCTTTCCATCTACCTCCTTGGGAGATGACATCATACATCTCCTTATAAAATTGATCTCTATGGCGACCGGACTTAAGAATAGAAGTTGGTTGACCTATCATTTCCTCTTTGGAGTAACCTGATACTTGACATACTTGAGGATTAACATATTCAATAACACCTTTCTTGTCAGTAATCAATACTGCCACAGATGTTTGCTCAACAGCAATGGACAGTCTTTCCAACTCCCTTTCCTTCTCCATAAGGCGCGCCTTCAAGAGAGATCTTTCGTATGAGCAAAGAATCGTATGCTCTAATGCATGAGGATTGATCTTGTCCTTGATCAGATATTCCTGCGCACCAGCCTTAAGCGCTTGCTGCCCCAGGCCCTCTGCATTATTACTTGTTAGCACAACGATACAGCTCTCTGGAAAAGAATTCAATATAGTCTCAATCGAACCGAGCCTCGGGCTCTCAGGAAGGCCCATGTCCAATAAAATCACCTGGGGATGGGTGTCACGTATTTCGCTGAGACCATCAGCCAATCTACTCACATTCGTGATCTCAAATCGTAACGTTTCACTTTCCTTGAGATAAGATGATACAATCAGCGCATCATCGGGATTATTTTCAATAAGGAGTATCAAAAAAGATTTATCGAGATTCCTATGCATAGCTATACCAATGGCAGTAAGGCAAATTCTTCCAAAAAAGATTGAGAGATCTTACAGCCTCTAAAAAATGAACTTAAATCGAGCGGTTTCGTGGCAAAGTAGTCGGCACATTGCATATATGCCAACTATACATCCCCTAGTACACCATAGGATGTTAAAATATACATAAATACCCTATCCGTCAAACTAGTATATTATTTATTGTTTAAACAGTTTGTCTCTAACTCAAAACAGACTTTAAATAAAGCATAATACTCCAAGCATCCTTTGGATGTGCTCGATCTTTCTCCATAAACTCCCTTGATACCCCCAATTAGCATCCCCTTATGTTCTTTATTCAAGTTAATCATTAAGCATCTCTCATTGATCCTATCAATGAACCTATTCGATAAAATAACACACTTATTCGATAAAATATAAAATGCATCAACACAATAAAGTCTACAAGTTCGGATCAAGCAAATGTCAGAAGTAGTGTGTTGGAAAAGCTAAAATACTCTCAAAAGGCCAAAATCAAAGCTTAGCAGCAAGATACATATCTCCTTGGATAGATGATTTTACAGGATAACCTATACCTAGGCGAATCACCTATTTATGTCAATTAGGCTTTTTACCATTAATTATCTCTCCGTATAAAGTCAGCTTTGAAGTGTAATTAAAACAAAAAAACATGAAAACACAGACACAAACATTATTCTCCATAATTCTCTTTTCAACCCTATCCCTCTGGATTGAAACCCACGTTCAAGCTCAAAATTTCTCCTATTTCGATAGTCTGGCTATGGAGGATGAAAAGAAGTACTCACTATCTGATAGTCCTAAGTCAATCCATGTTAATTACTACACAGAGATAACAAATATGTCTCCCAAGACAGGTGTAATGATTGGCTATTCCACACCTGGATATGTTGGAGATTGGGAGCTTGGGGGCTTTTATCAAGCATCAAGCCACTACGGTCAAGATAGACCTCAAACCCTCGACTATGAGCAATCTTTCTATGGTCTATTCGCAAGCTGTACATTGATAGATGGGAATGCAGTAGAATTAGACCTACAGGTGAGAACCGGCATGGTCAATCATGAACACTTCAAAATAGTCCCATCTGTTCTTGGCAAAGTACGCGTCATAGACCGACTAAGTCTCAATGCCGGACTTAGCACAAGATCTATGTCCCTTACCCTAATGGGTGGACTTACCTGGAAATTCAGATCATAAGCACTTAAAACCTTTACTATCATGAAAAATCAATTGAAGCCTGGTAAAGAGCATAATTTCTCTCCAGAATCAAAAACTCATACCCTCGGAATGATTCTCGTGCTTCTGATCATACTTCTGATCCTGAAAGCTTCTAAAGCCAATGCTCAGGTGATCTCAACCTCAATGTTCACGGAAAAAGCAGTTATGGGCCAGCAAGTAGGAGCATCAATCGGAGTTAAGACTGAGGGAGGACTATTCGTAGGAGGCTTTTATCAACGTAACATCAACAACCTCTCAGAAATCTCTCCTCACGGATATGAGCTTGCTGGTATCACGGTAAGTCAATATCTCATCGGTAATCAAAAGGTCGCACTAGCACCTATGTTACGTCTAGGCGTTAGTGATCGGCAACAGATGATCATGATCCCTGGTCTAAAGGCAAGTGCTCAAATCAAGGACCGACTGTCCTTACATTTCAGTAGTTCCATTCGCGCTAGCCAAGCTACAATGATGATTGGGCTTTCTATAGATATGCCAACACGAATTAAAAACTACCGCCCTAGGTATCTATAGTCTTCAACTTCCATGATCAACAAGTTTGACCGATATCAATGCGGTGATTCCTGTTATTATATTCCTGATATTAGATGTATTCTTCAATCAAAATAAAAAATGAGAGCCATCTTCAATACAGCTACCTTCATTTTAGTACTTGTTGTCTTTGGTGGCTGTGAAGAACCTTATGAAGGTCCTTATGAGATCTATCATATTCGCAAGGGGCAGCACTTCAGCACACGTAAGATCATGTCCCTTCAAACATCAGGAATAAGTTTTAATGCTCGATTTGACCAATCAGCAATATATACTACCAAGACCAGTGAAAACCAATTCGACATCAATAAGCTAATGGGGTTTTCAGACTGCAACTCAATGCACCACGATAACAGTGCCAGGTTTGGCTGGAGATGGGCCAATGATCAATTAGAGATCTTTGCCTATGTCTATACCAATGGCCAACGAATAACCGAAAAACTAGGAGCAGCCAACATTGGTGAATCCCATTACTATCAAATTCTCGTTCAAGACGATCACTATGCATTCACTTTTGGGGAAACCACTAAGAAGATACCAAGAGGCAAAACATGCTCCGGTGGTTTCTATTATATGCTTTTCCCATATTTTGGTGGGGATGAGCCTGCGCCACAGGATATAAGCATTATGATCAAAATCAACTGGTAGAAATGCAATTGAACAGTACAACTGTTAAAAACTAACCTGGATGATACTTGTCTAGGTCGGAGCTCGGAGGTTGTAGCTACTGTCTATCAGTTAGGTAATATGCTTATTATTCAATTTACAAGATTTAACGAATGATTAAAAAACAAACTATTCTCAAATTTATCCTTATGAAAACGACTAATATGAAACCTCAGAATATAAAAATCAATGATCCAATAAACCAAGAGGCAAAAAACAACACCTGGAGTCTGGTTACCACCTACATATCAGCCATGTGGTTGCTCACTTTGATGTTGGCTATGGCTGTCAATTAGCTCATTAAGATAAAGTCCGTATGCTTATTGATGAATGAATCCGTCTATCACTGGACCTGAATCGTCCAAAAAGTCAAAGAGGGAAATGTACTCATCAAATCCTTTTTTGATGTAGTCTTCTCGTACAATTTCACTGTCGAAAGTATGTAGAGCTATTTTGGTACACTCAAATCTGGTAATCATTTCGAAAAAAGAGTCTGTTACTTCAGTTCCAATCAAAAGAACAAACAGCAAATCAGTTTCGAACCCATTTCTTAGATCTTCAGGCTCGATCAAATCTAAGGATTCAACCTTATTTTCGCCTTTTAAGGCTTTTGAAATGGCGTCCCTGATGGTCCCTTTCCTACCACAAAGTAGAATACGAGAATTATTACCCATTGATCTCTGCTAACTTACCTCCTATTAAGCTTATAGCTAATATAGGAGAATTACCTAAAGACTCACAGCACATTTTCTTAGCCGGACATATCCTTTGACTAAACGAGTCTATTGCTATATAGGGTGCATCAAGATAGGCTAGCATCACAGTTGAGGATGATTAAACCTCGAGCTTAAGGGCTGTCCCTTGTCACTTCAAAATAGATTCTGCCTAAAATACGTAATACCGCAATAGTTATTCCGACTAACCATTCATCAGATCCTACAAATGAATACTGTTCGTCTATTTCTTATTTATCTATTTCATTTAAAGTAGTTCATAACAACTGATAACAAGTCCAAGCATTCGTGCCATGTACGCTAAGCGGTTAATTCAAAGTTTGATCGGTTTTATTTAATGATTGATCGAATAAAATGATGGATTGTGAAGGTCATCCAAACATTAGTAATGAACAGATTGTCCTTTTATTGCGGTGATAAAAAGAAAGCCTAGGGGGAAAGGTAAAAGTCCATTCAACCTGCAGGCTAACAAGCTCCACCACAACTGTAGTTAGACTATATGAAGATATTAAAGCGATCAAACAGGGATCAAATGTATGATACTGAAGACATATCAGAGGATTGGGATTATATAGGTGATATTCCGGATGAGTCGGACAATCTGAATAGCATTTATAAGGACTTATTGAGAAGCTGGTTACTGGAAAGCTTTCCAAGTAATCACCCCATTTTCCATGAGTTCCAGAAATCCACTTATTATAAGTTAGATATTCCTGATATCAATGACGGCTTACAAACTGACCGCTGAAACCAAAAAAGTCAATTTAGGATAATACGATACTCCTGTTTATTTCATTGCTATCAACTTTTATGATATAATAGGTAGAAACTTGTTTACTCTTCCTTTTTAAAGAGGTTTTCAATCTGATCTAGGAACCTGCTGAAAGAGTTATGAATAAGATTCAATGGAAGTTCCTTAACCATACCATGCATTTTTTCTAACAGATCCTGATATTCGTCAGTCCGAGATCATGGAGATTCGCACAATTTTGCTGCAAACACGAACTACTGTGGAGCGAAACCTAATCTCTAAATACAATACTCCTGGTCCCAGATATACAAGCTATCCAACAGTCCCCTATTGGGATATCAAAGGATTCAATATTGAAGGATGGAATGACAGTGTCAGGCAATCTTTCAAACAAGATGATCAGGGCATAAGTATTTACATCCATCTGCCCTACTGTGAGAGTTTGTGTACTTTCTGCGGATGCAATAAGCGAATCACAAAAAACCATAGTGTTGAGGCTCCTTATATAGACGCATTGATCCGGGAATGGCAGCAATATCTTAGTCTCTTTAGTACAGTTCCGCGCATTCAGGAGATACATCTCGGAGGTGGTACCCCTACTTTCTTCAGTAGTGACAACCTGTCCAGATTGATCAGTGCTATTAGCGATAGTGCAGAGATCCTACCTAATGCCACACTTGGGCTGGAAGGCCATCCTAACAGTACCACCCTTGAGCAACTAAAAACACTGAGGACTTTGGGGTTCAACCGGGTGAGCTATGGCATACAGTGTTTTGATCCTAAGGTCCAGCTCGCTATTAACCGCGTGCAGACGATTGATCAGGTCAAAGCAATAACTGACATCTCAAGATCGCTTAACTACTCCTCTATCAACTATGACATCATCTACGGTCTCCCACACCAGACACTTCAATCGATCGATCTGACTGTTCACGAAGTGATTAAGCTCAGACCAGATCGGATTGCATTTTACAGCTATGCTCATGTACCATGGATCAAGGGCAATGGCCAACGTAAGTTTACAGAAGCCGACCTACCCAACGCTAGCGACAAACTGGAACTATACACTCTTGGCAAGCAAAAGCTACTCGATGCTGGATACATAGAGATAGGCATGGACCACTTTGCTCTGCCCAGTGACACGTTGAGCACATCTTATCACGAAGGTCGTCTCCATCGCAACTTTATGGGCTATACCGAGGACCACTCAAGATTGATGATCGGTCTGGGAGTATCAGCCATATCCGACAGTTGGTTTGGATTCGCACAAAATGTCAAATCTGTCGAAGACTACTTGGCACACATTCATAATGGAGAATCCGCCGTATTTCGAGGACATTTGCTTACTGAAGAAGACCTTATGATACGTGAGCATATCCTTGATCTCATGTGTCATTTTCAAACCAACATTCCCGAGTTGTCTCAGCAGCCAGATATTCTTGATCGTCTTGCCGAACCCTTGCGTGACAATCTCATAGCACTGGATGACGATCAGATTCGTATAACATCGGAAGGTCGACCTTTTCTTAGAAACATCTGTATGGCTTTTGACTTGAGGCTATGGGCCGATCAGCCTCAAACCCAGCTATTCTCTATGACTGTCTAGGACGGGTCTCTTGCTATCGCTAAATTGGTTGCATGAGATTAGTGCATATCATAGTAATAGTAGCTTACTCCCTGCTCCTCACATGTCAACCTAAGCCCCAACGCCTTGATCAACTGCGCAGTGATCTTGAAACTGCCATGCAGGGCTGTGGGGGTGAATATGCAGTAGCCTACTTCAACCTGGACAACCAGGAGTCGCTCCGGATCAATGGTGATAAAAAGTATCATGCTGCGAGCACTATGAAAGTACCTGTGATGATCGAACTCTATCGACAAGCAGCACTGGGTAGTTTGTCACTCTCAGATTCAATCCTGGTTAAAAATGAGTTCAGAAGTATAGTAGATAGTAGTTTGTATGCTTTAAGCATTGAGGACGACTCTGACAGCATCGTCTACCAGCGAATTGGCCAAAAAATGACTCTTGCTGATTTGACCTATCAGATGATCACTGTGAGTTCCAACTTCGCTACTAACATTCTGATCCAACTGGTCGGAGGTAAGCAGACCACCTCAACCATGCGAACTCTTGGTGCAAAGTCCATTGAGGTACTCAGAGGTGTGGAAGACATTAAAGCCTACGAACAGGGGCTCTCCAACAGTACTACTGCTAATGATTTGATGGAAATATTTAAGGCCCTGGCTGATGGAAGGGCCGCAAACTCCTCAAATTCACAAGAGATGATCGATATACTTAAGGACCAGCAGTTTAACGAAATCATTCCTGCGCAGCTACCTCCTGGCATAGAAGTAGCACACAAGACCGGATCTATCACAGGTGTTCACCATGATGCTGGGATTGTTTATCTACCAGACGGTCGATCGTACGTGCTAGTTCTCCTATCGGAAAAACTGGAAGACTTTGATCGCTGCACTGAGATAATGGCTTCATTGTCCAAGATCGTCTACGATCATGTGCAAACCAGTGCCACTAAAGATCAACGGTAGGCTTGGTAGGCCATCACAATTTTTAGTGCTTCCAGCATTGCCTGGTTGATAGGTAGTCGTTGATTGGCCAGTTCGAAATCAATAGCCTGAAGTTGACGGTAGTAATGGCTCATCACAGGAACTTCTCCGCCATCACTGACGTGCTTTGCTCCCTTCTTGTACGCTTTCGGGCTTTCATTCTTTATCCTCGCACAAGTGACCAACTCATTGTTGCCATACTTATCTATTCTGGCACTATACCCAAATAATCTACAGATCAAGCCTCGGTTCGTGTATTGCGTACACAAGCCCCGGTCCTGATGGGTCGAGTGTTTTTTGAAGTTAACGCAAACAGGATCAAGGCCGTCTTGCTGCAACAATTCATACATACTTTCAGCATTATCTTCATCATAGTGCTGTTGTGCCAATGGTAGGAACTCCAAAATGCTCGCTTCAATGTCAGGCTTGGTACAACAAAGGCCACATCCAAAGAAGCAGTCCATGCCTGAAACAGACTGAAACTTGGCTATCTCCTGATCAAGCTTGCTAAATACCTCTGAGACAGCAGCGATTTTTTCTGGTAAGGTGTACACTTGGTGATCAATAAGATGAACAGAAAAGTCGTTTAATATGGCTAGTTATTGCAGATAAGAATGATCTAACAGATCTTTAGTATCACTAATTTCTGAATCAATAAGACCCGGATCACTATCCAAAGCTTCTTCGATAATAACAAACACCTTCTTGATCTTATCAGAAAACAAATTCATGATATTTGCCATCTTTCCCGTTGGATTAGAGATGCTATCAAGCATTTCCTGATTAGCGTACAATTGCTTTTCAAGTTCGATAAAGTCCACCTCCATTTCGTCTCTTAGCTTACCTATCGCTTCGTGTAATACATACTTAATCAAACCTCAAGTCATTAGTAAAGTTACAGGCTCTTACTAAGATCGAATACCTTTCTATTTAACAACAGCTTCACTCTTTGGGCAATAGATCATAAACAATATTGTGAATGGTTGGGCGAATGTTCATAGTGTAGAGCTTGCGATTATCGCGGGTTGGATACACCCTGTTTGAGAGGAAAATGAACATTAGATTTTCGACCGGATCAGCCCAAACCAATGTGCCTGTGTAGCCACTATGCCCAAAAGTTTGAGGACTGGCATTTTTCGCCATACCACTCCCCAACTCATCATAGACCAGGTCAGGTTTATCAAAACCCAGTCCACGCTTGTTGCCCTGCTCACAAAACTGGCACGCTGTGAACTTCTGTATGGTTTGATAACTGATGTATTCCTGACCACCATAGCTACCATAGTCCATGTACATTTGCCACATCTTCGCCAGATCATTCGCATTGCTAAAAAGCCCTGCATTGCCAGATACGCCTAGCATCATCGCGGCACCTTCATCATGTACCACACCGTGCAACTGCATATTACGGAAGTAGTCGTCTTTCTCCGTAGGTACTATTCGATCGAGCGTGAACTTTTCTAATGGATTATAAGTCAGCGTATTTGCCCCTAGCGGTGAATAATAGGTCTGATCTAAAAACTCAGCATAATCAACACCGGACTGTCTGCTGATCAAATCCGGAAACATGTAAAAGGCTAGACCAGAATATACATACCCTCCTTCTTTATTCATTGGGGCCTTCTTGATCATCTTGTAGATCTTCTCCCTGTAGTCTTTGTGCATGTACAGATCAGGTGCCAGTTGATGTGGGTAGTCCTCAGAGTAGTTTTCAACAAGCGTTTTGGATCGGTACCTTCCGTTGGGTTTGGTGGTCGTCGTATAGTAGGCTATCCAGGGTTTCATTCTTGCATTGTGTGCCAAAAGGTTGCGAAAATCAACATTCTTCTTATTCGAAAAAGTCATTTTTGGGAAGTAGTCTTTCAGCCTCGCTTCTAGATCAAACTTACCATGGTCATGAAGTTTCATAAGGCCGGCAGTAGCTCCGGTCACTTTGGTGATAGAAGCCAGATCGTAGATATCATCGATTTTAACCTCTCGTGCTTTATCATAGGTATGATGTCCATACGCCTTGTGATAAAAGACCTTTTTATCCTTCGCCAATAACACCTGCGCTCCTGGGTATGCCTCAGCATCAAGCCCGGCATAAACTACTGAGTCCACCCTTCTCTCCAACTCTATACCATCGATACCCAACTCCTCGGGTATGGTGTACTTCATTCGTATGTCACCTCCTGTCTGAGATCCTCGCCCAGCCTTCCATTCTTTGTCAACAGATATGGGTAATAGTCCCTCGCTCGAAATACCACCAAAAATCAACTGTGCGGCATAGTCCTGGTACAATGGACCGTCCTGATAGGTAGTAATGAAAGCATTCCACTCTCCTACCGGAAAAGCCGAAATAAGGTATGGACTTCTGAAGCTCACCACCAGAAGTTTTTGCCTTTTCCCAAGCTCCGCCAACCAATCATAAATGGCCGTATCATAGGTCTCATCACTCCATGGAAACCATTGTCCACGGTGCATACCTACTATGATCAGGTTGTAGCTATCAAGTTGGTCCCTTAGCTGTTCAAGTACCTCTAGCGTAGGCATCTTGCTCATTTGAAAATCATCTATCGACATATAGTCATCAAGACGATCTTGAAATAAAGACTTGCTCTCGACCCCAATACTTAAAGAAGCGACCCTCAAAGTATCCAGCCTTTTGAGAGGAACAACCTGTTGAGCATTCTTGAGTGTGGTGATACTCTTCTCTATCAATCTTCGTTGGAGCCATTCTGCACTATGATTAAATGACCAATCCTCCCTGATGATTCTCTTTTCATCCTTTGACAGCCCTAACCAATATTTTGCCAACAGGACCTTCCTGACTTTCTGATTGATAAGCTCAATACTAAGCTTTTTCGAATTGATTGCTTCCTTGATACCAGCAACCATTTGATCGATCTCTTCAGGAAACAGCAAAACATCATTTCCAGCTAGCAATGCCTTCACTCCCATAGATCGCTGATCATGATATTTGGTTACACCATCCATGTTGAGGGCATCAGTAAATACAAGGCCCTCAAAGCCCATATCCTTAATCAGCAGATCGTTGATGACTTTACCAGATAGGGTTGTTGGTAAGTGACTTGTAGTATCGAGCTGTGGCATCTCCATATGCGCTACCATGACCCCACCTACTCCATGGTTTATCAACTCCTGGAATGGTGGCAGCTCAACCTCCTTCATTCTATCTATACCAAAGCTCAGGGCAGGTAGGTCTTTATGACTATCTACATCTGTATCACCATGTCCCGGAAAATGTTTTGCAGTAGCAATAATCCCCTGGGACTGCATACCCAACATCACTTGCCTACCAAGTGTAGCTACTCTTTGCGGGTCATCTCCATACGACCTCCAATTGATAATAGGGTTGTTAGGATTATTGTTGACATCCACCACAGGAGCGAAATTCACATGTACACCCAGCGATTTTAGATTACGACCCATCTCCTGCCCCAGCTCATAGAGTAGCTCAGTATCCTGAATAGCTCCAAGAGTCATGTTGTATGGATACTCGATCTGCTCACTCAAGCGCATGGAAGCACCATACTCCGCGTCCAGTGCGATCATTAGCGGTAGATGACTTGCTTTCTGGTACTCATTGGTCAATGATATTTGCTTATGTGGAGTACCGGCGAAGAAGATCACCCCTCCAACCTCATACTCCTCTATCCATGTCAGCACCTGCTCTCTGTTGACTGCTGTATCGGAGCTGTAGGCATCTACCATAATGAGCTGACCGATCTTTTGATCAATGGAAAGGTCACTAAGTATAGAATCGGCCCATTGATGTCCCTGATTAAGAAAGTCGGGATTTTGCTTGGAAGGTTGACTTACTCCACTGTTAAGAATCAAAAAGAGAGTAAAAAAAATAGCTAGTAGTCTCATGCAAAGACGCCCAGGCCAGGCTTATCCGAAAGCGAAAGGTAGCCATCCTTAAGAACAAAACCACCTTTCACAACGTCTTTGGCTAGGTCAAAACTTCCATCAAGATCAAGGTACTTTGTGTTGAAAGATGATAAAGCGGCATGTAGTGCAGCGGTAATGCTAATAATGCTTTCATCATTGCAACCCCACATGAGTGCTATACCCGACTGTTCTGCTACCCGGGCAATTCTCTTTGCTTCTCTTACGCCCCCACACTTCATGAGCTTGATATTGAAGATACCTGCAGGGTGCGGTGTTTGGGCCAGCGACATTGCGTCTTGCTCATTGACCAACGACTCATCCGCAGCTATCAGCTCTTTGAACTGTTCCGGTAGGTCACACAGCTGGCCGATCTGATCTGCTTTGACTGGCTGCTCTACAAGCTCAATGTCAAGATCTGAGGTGTACTGAAAGAAATCCATCGTTTCTGCCTTGCTCCAGCCTTGATTGGCATCAATCCTGATCACAGGCTTGCCACCATATTCGATCCTCAAAGCTTTCAGTCGTTCTATATCTTCTTTGAGTTCCTTACCAAGCTTGACCTTAAGTACCTTAAACCCTCCGTCGAGATACTCCTTGGCTTCTGCCAGGGTCTCTTCAATACCCATAATACCTATCGTCACTGACGTAGGTAGAGATTGGATCTTCTGACCGTAAAAGGCTACCAACGGAATATCAAGCAACTTGGTAAATGCATCATGTAATGCAACATCTAATGCTACTTTCACACCTGCATCATCCTCAAAGGCTGTATAAACCTGATCAAGCAGGTGCGGAAACTGGCTGATCTTCTCGTTTTTAAGCCAACCTAACTCGTCCACCCTTAGGCGATTGTATGTATCGTCCACATCCTTCCCCACCACATATTTTGAGGGGTTAGCAGCACCATACCCAATGACCCCATTTTCCAGGTGCAGTTCGACAATGACGTTTTCTACGCTATCCACGGTCTTATAGGAGATGGCATATGGTCTGGTCAGCGCCAGGTTTTCTTTTCGGATATTGATGTCAGCTATTCTCATGACTTCCTGAGTTGTTCGATAATAGGTACTATCCCATCAAGGCCTTCTTCAATGGGCAGGAATACCGGGATATCAAGTTCTTCCTGATAATCAGACTGGTACCTCTTCGCCTCATCGAGTGTTAGGCCTTTTGTATTAAGCGTCAACGCTACTACCGGTACACCATACATAGCGATCAGCTCTATTTCAGATTTGACCGGCGGAATCTCAATTTTCAATTCGGGTACGCCCTCATAATACTTACGCGCCGGAGCGTGCTGCAGGATCACTCCATCCATACGACCCGAAATAAGGAACTCAGCTCCACAAGGGCCGCTTGGATTGCGTAAAGCGGCCTGTCCCTCTATAACAATCGCATCAGGAGACTCCTCCCTGAAGCACCTGACCATCATATGCTCAAGTTCTCCGGAAACAAAATCATTGACAGTAGAATCTAGGATAAAACCATACTTCCAACCTTGCATCCAGCCGGTCTGACCAGTAAAAATCATCTCGGACTTATATCCCTTTTTTCTGAGTGCTTCTACCGTGAATTTGGCTGTTGTACGCTTTCCCAGACCACAATCATCGCCCATCACTACCAGCTTGGGACAGGTCACTTCTTTTATATCACCATTCCAAAATGCCAAATCCTTCTTTGGCCTGGGCTTTCGAATATCATGAATATCGGCGAGGTTCTCTTTGGCTATCTCAGCGAGTTCACTGTCGTCAGCCAAAAACTGATGCAAACCACTTACCAGCGAAACACCATTGCTCAGTGCCTTGATAACATCTTCTCGCATTGCTGCCGGAAGTTGACCTCCTCCTGGTGCAATTCCTATAACGGCATAATCCACAGACTGCCCGGAGTTCAAAAACTCTTCAACACTCGCATAGATCGGGATGTCCCGATGTACTCCATCAAGCAATTCACCGGCATCATTACCATGGAATTTGTGATCAATAACACCTTTTATATCAAACCTCTCCGACCCACGGATCAACCCATGAGTTGTTTTGGCAGATCTTGAATCAAAGATGCCGTTTGAGAATACAATAGCTGTTCCTTTCATGTGTATAGTGTTTATTTCCAATGGCACACATGGAATCTTTGATTAAAAACTTATCCTCGGTTGGTGTAAAATCGAGTCCGAATTTTAATGTCAATTTCATGTGTATGGGTTTAATTTTCAATGGTCACATCGGTCCGCCGAAGCGGGAATTCGCTATAAGCATTCGTCAACCGGTTGGTACAAATTCGGTCTTGAATGTTTATGCTCATTTCATTTATATTCGGTTGGTATTAGAAAAGCCCCAATTTGGGGAATTTTGGTTATACTTCTTTTCAAAATAGGTTGAAACTAAGCATTGAAATTTAAGCGGTACCCCTTCCATATTTGTCTGGTGCTATTGGCCACTTTGACGTTGCTCTTCTCATCATGTGCAAGCTTCAAAACCCGGCAGCTTGATAGCAGAATTAACCAATCTGATAAGTTAGCTGATCACTTTGTAGGCTTGGTCATTTTTGATCCTCTCACCAATGAATATTTGTATGAGAATGCGCCGGACCGCTACTTTACCCCCGCCTCCAACACTAAACTGTTCACATTCCTTGCAGGCCTAAAACTGCTGAGCGACTCTTTGGAAGGATTGAAATATACTATACGTGGAGACTCATTGATCTTCAGAGGAACGGGCGATCCGACTCTTCTACATCCTGCTTTCGAAAACCAATCTGTCTTTGACTTTCTCTCGTCCGTGGAAAGACAGCTCTACTGGGCTACCGGTTACTATGACGAACCTTCATTTGGCCCTGGCTGGTCGTGGGACGATTATGCTTATGCTTTCCAACCTGAGCGAAGCGAACTACCCATTTATGGTAATGTGGTAAGGTTCTTCCAACCTGTCGGTTCCGATAGTCTCTCAGCTATCCCTTCCAGGTTCAACGAACTGATTGAACTTGATGATAATAATGGGAGTAAACTCCGACGTAATCACTACTACAATTTTTTTCAAGCCAATCCCAAACTCTGGATCGATGAAGAGGATACGCTCAACAGGCCGTTTCAATACACACCTGAATTAGTTGCCCAACTACTCACTGATACACTGCAGAAAAAGGTTACTATCATTGAGGACACGGATATTGAGTTTGACAGATCTGTATACAGTCAGCCTGTTGAGCCGGTCTATGCATTGATGCTAAAAGCTAGTGACAACTTCCTCGCTGAGCAATTGCTCATTAACGCTAGTGGCAGGCTGAGCGAACAATTGAAAGCAATTAACGCCATCACATTTATGGAAAGGCTTCATTTCCGGCACATGGAGCAAAAACCAATTTGGCGGGATGGCTCAGGGTTATCAAGATATAATCTATTCACTCCACGATCAGTCGTCCAGTTACTGGACATGATCTATGATCACTTACCTAAGGATGAGCTTTTTAGTCTGCTACCTGAGGGTGGTGTTTCGGGTACGATCATGGACTGGTATGCAGGTAATCCACCCTATGTCTATGCTAAAACCGGTACTTTGAGTAACAATCACTGTTTGTCAGGATATCTCGAAACGACAAGTGGTCGAACCCTCATTTTTAGTTTTATGAACAACAATTTTCCTGGACCTTCATCGTCTATCAAACCTCAAATGCAACACATACTCGAATGGATGAGGGATAACTATTGATCATCGTATCCAGATGCGCATCATATACATCCGCTTGCTGCATGATACTTGATGGGTAGTTTGGAAAAGCTTAATCTTCGAAGACATCATTTAACCTGAAATATGCAATAGAAAATCTACTGTAGTCGTAAATTGCTTTGAAACAGCCACTTACCATCTATTTGTTGAATCACCATAGCGGTGCTATGCCTCTTCAACATAAGTGCCTGTTTCTTGGCACTTTACAACTTCGCAACGATCTCTATTGCATAATCCAGGTTTAAGCATATGAAAAACCCAGTCAATTGGTTCGAGCTACCTGTCAACGATATGGACAGGGCTAAGACTTTTTACGAATCCATATTAGATATTAAGATCACTGTACAACCGCTCGGCAAAGCGCTGATGGGTTGGTTTCCATTTGATCCTCAGGGTACAGGAGCTACAGGAACCCTCATGAAAGGTGAGAGTTATGTGCCTTCCTACCATGGCACTATGGTTTACTTTTCTGTACCCGAAATAGATGATGTACTCGCTAGAGTAGAGCAAGCAGGAGGCAAGGTGATCAATCCCAAGTTTAGTTTGGGAGAGCACGGCTACTCAGGGCACTTCGAAGACTCGGAAGGCAATAGAGTAGCACTACATCAAGCCGCTAGTGAATAGTTACTCGTCGTAACTCTCAGTGATGCCTCCTGTGAGTCTCATCAACTCGGTCTCGGACTCAATCAGATTGTATATGGCTTGCACATAATTTAGTGATGTGGTCAGGAATGTGATCTGTATGTCGCGAAACTCGAAAGATGTGATCGTACCATTGCGATAGCGATCTGTTGCCAAAGACAGGTTGAGTTCTGCTGTCTCTACATTCTCCTGGGAGATTGCCAGTAAGCTACCACGAAGGTTGTATCGATCGTAAGCACTAACCAGATCATTTTTAAGGCTCTGTTTGAGTTCTGAGATTTGAAGTTGTCCAATTTGCTCATTGATCCTGGCGTTCTCAAATTGACGTCTTATCCGACCACCATTGAATAGTGTATAGCTCAAAGTGAGTCCGGCGGTGTAGTTGAGCGTAGAGGATTTCACCCCTGAGTCACCAGTTTGTCCATTGGCGAATACAGCTGAGCTCAGATCCTGCACTTGATTGTTGTCTGATGCATTCAAGTTAAGAGCAATGTTAGGGTACAAAGCAGACTTAGCAATCTTAACGTCACGTCTTAATATCTCCTGTGTAATGAATTGATTCTTAAGATTGCTATTTGATGCAGTCATTTGCCCATACAATTCGTCCAATACAAAGTTCTTGGTCTCAACTGCCAGCGAATCGGTCAGTTCATAGTAGTTCTCGACATCTATTCCCATTAGCAGATTCAAATTGCGTTGAGCATTACGGTAGTTGAGTACCTGGGTTATATAGTTCGACGAGTCAGTGAGGTAAGCATTCTTATCTTGAAGAATATCAAAAGTTACGGCCGTACCAATCTCTCCACGCATGCGTCCATAGTTGTACCGATCTCTTGACAATGCTAGCGTACGCTGAAACACATCGAGGCGTTGTTCCTCTAGCAGTGCAGTATAGTAAGCAAGAATAATGGCCTGAATGGAGTTTTCAACTACGATCTGGGCATTCCCCAAACTCTGCTCCTCTAAGTAATTAAGACGTTCTCTCGTTATACGCACATTGAACCCATTGAACAGGGTCCAGTTGACAGTTGCCGAAGGGTTGAACGTACGACCATCGATATTACCGGCACTCAAGAAGCCAGCTGGGTTATCGAATTCCGTCCTACTTAAACTTTCAGTAATGTTAACACTTACCGTTGGCCACATGCCGGCCTCACCTGCATTATTGTTGTTTCTGGCAATATCTACTCGCCGTTCTTCAATCTGAATAGAGAAGTTGTTATCAAGCCCTTGCAATATCGCATCGGTCAGCGTTAGTTCTTGAGCTGAAACAAAGAACACGCTAATACTTAGCACTGCGCACAATGCCACTGAAATTCGTTTAGCCATCATTATTTTAAAACTGAAGTTCTCTTCTGTGCTCAATCATTGCAGGTTCCACTTCTTCATTGGATGGTTTAGAACCATCTCCTCTAATGATGTACCTGGCCATCCTATAGAAGACAACTCGTATGTCATTGAATACCAGAATAAAGACAGGGAAAAATGAAAGAATGAAGAAAGTACCCAATAATACACCCCATGCCAATGATATTGCCATCGGGATGATAAATTGTGCCTGGAAGCTTGTCTCAAGGATGAGCGGATACAAACCAGCCACGGTCGTCAAAGATGTCAGTATGATAGCACGATACCTTGCTACACCAGCCTGGAATGCCGCTTCCTTAATGGCCATCCCTTCTTTGATGTTTCTATTGAAACGGTCGAGCATCACTACCGCATCATTGATGATCACTCCGGAAAGTGCGAGTATGCCATAGCCACTGATCGAATAATAGAATACAGCACCTTCCACCCAATGACCAAACATGGCGCAGATCACTCCTATCGGAATCAAAGAAAAAATGAGCATTGTTTGGTAAAGTGATCTGAAATTGAGTGTGATCGTCAGTACAAGCAAGATCAAAATAATAGGTCCTACCTGGAGTAGAGAGCCGAACTCTCTAGCCCCCCTACTCGATTGTCCTTCATACGTAAAATCCAAACCCGGATACTTAGACAATAACGGTGGCATGACATCTGCAGATATCTTCTCTAGAACATCTGGTAGACTTTGTGTCTTAGAGGCTAAATCAGCGGTAATACGTACCTCTCGTTTACCATTGAAGTGATTGATCGCTATGACTCCCCTACCGATATCATAGTCCGCCAACTCTGTCAATGGATACTCCGCACCATCTGCCATTTTGACTTTCATAGTTTCTAGTTGAGTAATAGACAGCCTGTCTTCTTCGGGATATCTAACCCAAACTTTCACTTCGTCAGTGCCGATTTGAAGGCGCTGTACCTCCTCACCAAAAAAACCCTGACGAATCTGCTTGGTAATGTCCTGTTGCGTGAGTCCCAATAGATAAGCGAGCGGTTTTAGTTCAAGCTCTATCTCTCTCTGACCAATGGAGGCGTTATCTGAAATGTCTTTGATTGCCGAGATTTCAGCGAGTTTATCCTTAAGCTCTGTCTTGGCTGATTCCAACTCATCTATATCAGAACTTTTGAGGGATATAGCCACAGGCTTTCCGAAGTAGTTGACACTACCTAGTGTGAAAGTCTCCGCCTCAGGAACAGGGCCTATCTTTTTACGGATACGCTCGGATATTTCAAATGCAGAAATATTCTTAGCATCAAGGTTTTCGAAATTGATACCTAATCTACCAATATGGCTACCTGATTCCCGGCTTGAAGAGTTACCCACAACCAGATCAACCGTAGAAATCACAGAATCCTGGAACCCATACTCTTCCTGGATCTCTCGATGAGTTACCCAAACCGAGTCTTGGAAAGCTCTCAAGAACTCTTCTGTCACATTCTCCCTGGTACCTGGTTTAAGCTTGATGTCAAGGTTGATATCATCAGCAGGGGGTACTGGGAAAAAGCTAGAGTTGATAAACCCACCTCTGAAGAGACCAATGGTCACAAAAAAGAAAACCATTGGAAAAGTGAATGAAACCCACTTCCATTCGATAAGAAACCGTAACATTCTGGCGTACAGTTTACTTCTGAGCCATTCTATGATCCCTTCCATAGAGGATCTGAATCTGGCATAAACGCTTTCCTGATTCTTGCGTCTTGAAAGTATCCTTTCACTGGCAAGGTGGGCGGGCAATACAAAGAATGCTTCTATCATCGAAAAGCCCAGGCAAGCAATGACAACAATCGCCATTTCGCCGGTAAACCCATTGTTGTCCAAAAAAAGCAATGGTAAGAAAGCAATCATCGTGGTGGTGACAGATGTAAATACGGACGGCACCATCTCCATAGTTCCGTCTATAGCTGCAGTCTTAGGGTCTTTACCTTTTTCAAAATGCGTATAGATGTTTTCTGCTATCACAATACCATCGTCCACCAGGATACCTACCACTAGCAGCATTCCGAACAATGACAGCATGTTAATGGTAATTCCTGCTAAGTCACCAACGATAAACATGGCAAGGAATGAAAGCGGGATACCAAAAGCGACCCAGAAAGAAAGTCGCAATGATAGAAACAGACCAAGCGTCAAAAGCACGAGAAAAAGTCCTATTCCAAAGTTGCTGGCAAGCAACTCGAGCCGCTCACCCAGCACATCATTGAAATTGAAATAAGTAAATAGCTCAACATTGGAACTCTTAGCATTGAACTCCTCAACATATCCTTCAATGTAGCTGCTTATCGTGGTAATATCTTCTTCGGGCAATTTGGAGACGATGATACTCACGGCGCGTTCGTTGTTTGAAAATACCTTGTTAGGTATGTCGGCAAACTTCAACTGTACATCGGCGATATCTTTGAGTAAGATCTTGGTACCGTCAGGGTTAGCCCTAACGATGATCTCTTCGATGATAGCTGGATCGAACTCCTTCGAATTTGCTCTGATCTTGATCTCCTCGTTAACAGTTTTGATCGATCCTCCCGAAATGTCTCTGTTGTTGAACCTGACCGCATTCGCCACCATGTCAAATGTGATCCCGAATCTTCGCAAGTCCTCTTCCAATACCTCAATAGAGATTTCCAGTTCGGGGAATCCCGACAATCTAACCTGACTTATCTTACCAGAATTGAGGAAGTCATTTTCAACCCTTTCGGCTGCTTTTTTCAGATCAACCAATGAAACATCTCCCTTCACCCCCATAAACATGGCGATGCTGGTTGATTTCTCCTTGAAGATCACCGGCTTTTCGGCGCTAACAGGGAATGAGTTGATCCGGTCTACCGCATTTTTAACTTCTGTTGTGACCTCATCCAGATCATAATCACCCAGGGTTTGGACTGTGATACTCGCTGAGTTTTCTGAAGATACTGAAGTCACCTCTTCAATGCCAACAATACCTTTGATGGCCTCCTCAATTTTGATGGTAACACCCTCTTCTACTTCTTCTGGAGAAGCTCCCGGGTAAACCACATTGATGGTAATATTACGAGGGTCACGCTCCGGAAAGAATGACTTTTTGAGTCCAAAGAAGTAGCTCAACAGTCCAATCACCATTACCGTAGCAATGATGGCATTGGCCCATATAGGATACTTCACAAAAAACGTTACAACTGATCTCATATGCTACTCTACAATTTGAACTTTCATATTATTTGAAGCATTGGATGGTGCATCTACTACTAATTTGTCACCCTCTGTCAGACCATTGATCACTGCACGATTGCTGCTGACCTTGATGATATTGACCTCTTTGGTCCTAAGCACAGAATCGGCTACCACAAATACCTCATTCTTATTTCGAAGTACGCTGCGATCTATCTCCATGCCCTGATCTATGACCTTACCAGGAATGATCGCCTTCAGGTACAATCCATCATAAACGTCACTGGAAGTATTGTCCAGACTGATGTATACACTCACAGACTGAGTGTTGGGATCAATAAAGTCAGCTTTACGAACGATCCTGCCTGTCCAAGACTTCCCTGCTGCTTCTTGTACCACCTGTACTTCAGTACCTATACTCACATACTCTATGTCTTTTTGCTGGACAGGTACTTTTAGTTCCAGCTTGTCTGTACGTATGATCGACGCGATGACCGCTCCGGGATTGACCACAGAACCTGTCTCCAAATTGACTGATAAGATACTACCGGTATATGGTGCTATGATGCTATACTTTCGCAGATTCTCTTCAAGGCTTTTTATCGAGTAGTATTCTGATAAGATGCCCTTGGAGGCGAGGAAGGTACGTGCCTTGGAAGGGATCTCTGTCGGGATCAATGGCAGGTCCTTATTCAGATCTATTTTGTTATAATAATCTAACCAGAGATCGTAAGTATCTGGAAAATCAATCTTGATATCGGGAATAACTGATGCGAAGAGGTTTAAAAAATTTGCCTTTCTCGACTGGAGGTTAAGTGCCTGTTCATTGCTATTGACCCTGGCCAGTAACTGGCCTTTTCTAAAGTTCTCTCCTTCTTTGAGGTTGATGCTACCAATCTCTAGTCTTCCACCTACCTCAGCGACGACATTGATCTGCTGAGACGACCCCACACGCCCAAACACTTCAATCTCTACAGGTGTCTCTTTATAGGCTACTTCTTCCACCTTTACATAGTTGATTGCCGGTGGCTTAGGTCTTTGTGGTGGGAGTTCTTTTTTGTCTGCCAGAAAATTCATGAATAAAAAGGCACCTACTAATAAAATAGGCACGATGATAAAAGCTATCGCTTTGCGGCTCATAGGTAAGTTGAGTTTAGGTCCTTTATGATGTCCTTTAATTGCAAAACTTGTGTTTTTGTTTCACTTTTCGAGTTTTTTATGACAAAAGGGTTAGATACTTCAGTGAGTTGTAGCTCAGCCGGGAAGAACTGTAGTTGAAACCAATGTCATTGACCACTTGTTAACACGAAACAAACTAGAATTCAATGGATAAAATTGAGAAGAGCGAGCAAGAATGGAAAGAACAGCTCACTTCAGAACAATACGAGATCCTTCGTAATAAGGGAACCGAACGAGCTTTCACAGGAGAACTTCTTCACAACAAAGAAACAGGAGTTTACTCATGCGCCGCATGTGGTAACCCCCTCTTCAAGTCTGATACCAAATACGACTCAGGCTCAGGGTGGCCCAGTTTCTGGGAGCCCATTAGCAAAGACGCAGTTATGCTTAAGTTAGACAAATCTTTTGGAATGGTCAGAACTGAAGTAGAATGCGCCAAATGTGGAGGTCACCTAGGGCATCTGTTCAATGATGGCCCACAACCTACTGGTGAAAGGTTTTGTATGAACTCAGCGAGCCTTGGTTTCAAAAAGGAGGGCTAACCTATGACTCCAGAGTAAATGCGATGAAGGTTTTTACCCATGATCTTATCCACTTGATCCTGGGTATAGCCTCTCTTCACCAATCCGTCGAAGATCACTTCCATACGCCAGGGGCCATTCAGTTTCTCGAGATAGAGTGGCCAATAATCCGGCTTGAACTGAGCTCCTTCTTCTTTCAGTAAAATCGCTATTTCTTCCTCCGTATCCGGAATCACTCTGTGGTCTCTATCACTACCGATACAGACCGCATCGATACCTGCAATATTCACAGCATGATCGATATGGTCAAAGTAGACTTCAGTATTGTCTGTCTTTTTTTCAGTCATGAATATCCTAATCTGGGTAATCCCGGCGAGTCCACCCCGGTCAGCCAAAAGTCTCAGGTTTTCATCGGTAGTATTACGGTCATGGTCGAATAATGTCTTGCAGCACGTATGTGAGATGATCACAGGTTGTTCCGAGTGCTCTATTGCTTCTTTCATGGTCAACATACCTGCGTGGGATAAGTCCACGAGCATACCCATCTCATTCATCTTATTGATCATTTCCAGGCCATAGACCGACAGCCCCGCATCTGTACGCTCATAGCAACCATCTCCGACAAAATTGCGATAGTTGTATGTAAGCTGTACGCTACGCAAGCCCAGATTATAAAAAAAGTCGAGTCGATCAAGGTCCTTCTCGATCGGGGCAGAGTTTTGGATCAAATAGAATATGGCCAGTTTGCCACCTTTCTTAGCCCGCTCAAAATCTGTCATGTTCTTACATTTCAGGAACAGGTCAGAGTTGTCATCAAAGTATCGATCATAGCTTGCCAAGTCTTCCAGCAAAGTATGAAAACCTTCTTCTCCGTAAATTTTAGGATCGGTAAGAGTAATTGTGACACTATTCGTACCGCTAGCCAATATTTCCTTCACCAGTTCAGGAGTATAAATAGTCCGGATCTCTCCCATGGCATCCATGATCAAACCTGGCTTATCCACCAGTCGTGGATTTGATATTGCCGGTAGATGAGGGAGCATCAATGTTCCTGCTAGTAAAGAAGATTGTTTGAGAAAAGTTCTTCTCGAGCCTTCGGATAAATGGGGCTTTTTCATGGGTCAGATTGTTTGTATTTGAAACTACACAAAATCCAGAGAAACGAGAAGTTCCAATCCACAATCGGAAGCAGGGCTAAGTGATGATCATTTGACTATATTCCTGTCATGAATGACCTCTAGCAGAAATCGGAGCTTGTCTCATTTGTCAGGAAAACTTGACGCATGGCTGCAAACCGATACTTTCAGCTAGTATGGATAGTAAATTGGTCGTTATTGGGCAAGCTCCCGGTAGCTTTCTGCATAAGATTGGCATTCCTTGGGATGACAAGAGTGGAGAAAGGCTAAGGGAGTGGCTTCAAGTGGAAAAGGATACCTTTTAAGATCCACAGAAAGTGGTCTTGGTACCCATGGGTTTTTGCTATCCCGGAAAAGGAAAATCAGGTTATCTGCTTCCCGGGTCTGAATGCCCGCCGCAGTGGCAAAAGTCACTACATAATCAAAAAAACGTTGACTGAGACTGCCAGGAGTCTCAAAGACTATCTCCCCGATTACTTAGTATTACTACACCCCTCTCCGTGTAACAATACCTGGTTTAGAAACCATGGTTTGAGGAGAGAGTACTTCCCGAGTTGCGGCACAGGATCAACCTTTAGCTATAGTGTTCTCCACAATCATAGGGATGTATCATCATCAGTTGTTAAATTCCCGTCAACTTTTTCTTAGTATGAAATACACTTTATTACTCTTCATTTTAGCTGTGTGTATAGAAACACAAGCCCAGGAGCGCATGGCACTAACCGATTTGGTTGGCACCTGGCAAGGTACAGGCCAGCTATTCGGTCAGGAGGCAAAGTATACTATGACCTGGGAGGAAGCACTAGATGGACAATACATCAAGCTTACCTTTAAAAATGAGATCATCTCCAATGGTCAGGGTATAAAATCTGAGGCCTACTACCGTCCTTCGGCAGAGCATGAAGTAATAGGCAAATGGTTTGATAACCGAGGTTATTTCGTAGAAATAGAAGGCAAACTGAGCGAAAATGCCCTAACGAGTCATTGGGCCAATGAGTACGAACAAGGTAAAACCGTCTATGCTCTAATCAATACCGATTCCGTCTCGGTTCGTGATTTTGTATGGAAAGAGAACGAATACCAACAGTTTGGAGAAGCGCGGTATACCAGAGCTAAGGACTGAATTATTGATCCAGCGATCTTATTTTAGGGCTTACCTATGAATTGAAGAACTCAGGATCGGTGAATTTTTCAGGTATGAAAAAGCTTGTGTGCTGTATACTTTTCGGAATCGGCTTATCGGCATTTAATGTCACTCTCGGACAACACAACAGGCAGCACGAGCCAAATTCTCAAGCAGGCCTGGACACGTCATTGGTAGACTTGTTGCACCCTAATGTCTCACCTACAACACAGTATAGATGCCCTCCTTGCGGATGCAACAATGATGGACTGTTTTTCGGCCAATCAGGTAAATGTTCGGAGTGCAGCATGACCCTCATACCTGTAAATCAAGGGGTTCAAAAGAAGATTGATGCTTGGTTCGAACCTATTTTCCAGGACGGGGCACTAGGCTTCCTCTACCCTAAACTAGTTTACCCGGTATTCGCAGGAGGGATGCTTTTTTCATTCTTCATGCTCTTTGCCAGAATACGTGGAAAATCTCTCAACATCTTTCTGACTATACTAATTCTAGTATTGGCACTCTATGGTTTTAAAAACCAACTTTATGGCGTAGATGAAGGTCTTACGTCCTACAGGTATGCCATTTTCACCCCGATTTCTTTCATACTTCTCATCGGACCATTGATCTATTTTCATACATCCAGTCTACTTGACCTTCGGTTTTGTTGGAAAAAGAGCTATTGGGTTCATGCCATTCCAGGGCTCCTCTCCTTTTTGGCATATACAGTGTTGATAGTCAGCCCTGATACAATAAAAGAGCAATTTGTATTTTCACATTTTGAAGTTTCTTTTAGCATACCAGAGCAGCTGTTGGCTATTCTGTCCGGGTATATCTACACTTGGTTAAGCTACCGTAAATACAACAAATGGATCAATGATCATAAGACTAATGAGGCCAAGACGAAGTTGTGGATTTCGAAGTTTCTGGTTGCAGTTGTTATGCTAATTTCGGTTTGGGGTCTGACAATAATGATCAATTACTGGTTATTTGATTTTGGTGTAACTACACTCACCAACTATCCACTTTGGTTGGCTTTCGCCATTTTCCTCTCGTGGGTGGCTGCCGAGATATTGCTCAATCCAAAGTTCTTTCTGCTAAGAAAGAATACGCTTTTTTCTGAAGACAATATCTTCCTTGTTGAAGAAATGAGCCGGTATACCCATGAGCTGCAAACTTTGATGAAAGAAGAAAAGATCTACGCCGATCCCAACCTCAATCTTGAAAAGCTTGCGACGTGGTTGGATATCAACCCTCGATATCTAAGCTCAGTATTGAACAATGGGGTAGGAAAAAGCTTCTATGATTTCGTTAATAGCTACCGCATCAATGAGGTCAAATTAATGCTGAAAGACCAACGAAACAGAAACCTTACTATTGAGGCAATAGCCAATCAGGCAGGATTCAGATCAAAATCAAGCTTCAACACTGCCTTTAAAAAGCTCACCAATATGACACCAAAAGAATACATACGGAGCGATTCTGCTAACAGCCAGTAGTTTATCTGACAAAGTTATTGCTAGCCGGAGTATAGGCCAATCCTTTGCTTCATCTATAACCTCTCTGAATTCAGGCTACAATAGCAAAATTGAGTTCTTGAAGATATCTGTACTTCCTGGCTCTAGTGATAAGTCCGATTGAAATTTGTACGAATAGTTCAATTCGTACCTTTCTATTCACTTACCCGATAGATAATCTCACACAGAATATGTTCTTTCCGTCCCAATGAGAAAGCTACTTTTCTTCCTAACCATCGTGATATGCTCTTGTCAGGATCCATCAATGAACAAGAAGTCTTCATTAAGTCAGTTGACCGATCTCCCGGGTAACGAGATAAGGGCGCGACTTTCTCCTGACGGCCGTTTTTTGGCATTCCAAAGTATTAACAATGGTGATGGAAACATTTTGGTGAAAGACCTGGAAACATCCGAAATATATCGTGTAGCAGAGTCACCTAATAATGAAGCTGTTCCCACATGGTCTCCAAATAGCAAGGAGTTGATCTACATGGTTGCAAAAGAAGGTTCCTATGGATTGTTCAGAAAAAACGTCAATGAAGGGCCAGAGAGAGAAGTGTTCTTTGAAGATTCTTTAAAGCTAAGTGGGCCCGACTGGTCTCCTGACGGAAGATATGTCGCAGCGACAGGTCTGTATAAAAACAAGTATTACCAGTGGGTGATTGATCTTCAAAAAAATGATATCAGAAGAGTCACCTTCAATGGTGATGAATACAATGGGAAGTGGTCAAGAGATGGAAGGCATTTGATATATTATACCGGTAGGAACGATTCCATCATGACCGTTGACTTAAGCACGGGATCATTGAAGTGCCTGAGTGGGATCAGCTATACTGGGTATTACCCAGAGATTGGACCGGATAATGAACAATTTGTGTTCACAACCCACATCGGAGGGGTACAGAACATATGGCTTGGTAACCGTAATCACAATGAAATTCTCAGATTGACTAACTCTGAGTATAATTATTTCCCTTCCTGGCATCCCGATGGTGAAAATGTTGTGTTTAGCAGAAGAAAGGAAAATGAACAACTCTACTCATATAACATTAACTCGGGACAACTCACTCAACTCACTCATTCCCACACCAACAAAATGCCTATTGTGTCTAAGGAAGGCAATGTTGCTCACATCCAGATAGATGAACAAACCAACAAGCATTTTATATGTACGCTTGAGTCGGGGCGACCTAAACGTATTGGTCCTCCATTCGAGTTCCTCGAGTACTTGAACTGGTCAGGAGGTGGAGAATCAATCGTATTTACTGGTACTCAGTCCGAAGATATTCAACCTGACCAGTCACTTTCTCTCTATCTTATTGATATCACTACGGGCTCTTATAAAGAAATTGTGGCAGGAAGCAGATTAAGAAACCCTGTGTGGATACATGGTACAAGGCTCGTAGTGTACTCCGATATCGACAATAAGCTTAACCAAATACTATGGAAGGTAAATGTTGACACCAAGGAGAAGAGCGTTCTGCTTGGAACAGAACATGGTGTATTTGCTTCGCAATACAATCATCAAGACTCATCTGTCATCTTCCACGAAAGAATTAACTATGGTGACTACCGACTGTATGAGTTAGACCTGAGGTCAGGTCAGTTTGATAGAATCATGGATACTGAAACCACCCCGGTAGAAGCTAAATGGGACAAAGTTCAAAACCGCCTGCTTTACCTTACCAGAAACCCTCAATTTGATATCAAATATTGGGACAGGAGGTCTGGAAAAACCTGTCAGCTCACCAATAACGTCTATGTCGAATCACCTCCAAGTTGGCTCAATGATCAGGAAATTGTGTTTAGCATGAATGCAAACGACCTGGACATATGGACGATCACATTGGAAACAGGTCTTGACTAAGGCGGATATGAAGGCCCTATTTTATTCAATTTTCATGCTCTTTGTGCCTTTCCTCGGCGGGGCTCAGTCGCCCTATGCCCTAATAGGATCAGACAAACAGTCTGGTGGACCTGTAGGCTGGACAGGAGAAGCAAGCTTTGATGAAATAATCAGTAAAGTGATGGACACATGGGCTATGGATGATGAATTCATGGGCTCAGTACTGGTAGCAAGAAATGGCCAAACAATGATCTCCAAAGGTTTTGGTAAGTCAAATCGTTCGTTCAATGTGCCAGCGACAAGTGAAACCAAGTATTTGATCGGTTATGCCAGCTTTCATTTTGCACGCTATGGACTGGCGCAATTGGTAGCGTCAGGTCAAGTATCATTAGGTTCAGCTATATCTGATATACTGCCAGAGTTGACGAACTTGCATTTTAAACAAATTACCGTACTTGATATTGTCCAGTTTAGATCCGGGCTCAACGAATCACTTGAAGGAGTTATTAACCTTGATTCCAGGCATGATTTAAACCAGTTGCTTGCGGTAATAGATAGTTTACCATTGATCAACAAGCCAGGAACAGCCTATTCTTTCGGTTGGTCTAGCCCTGTCATAATGGCCTCAATCATTGAAAGGAAGCTAGATATACCATTTCAAGAATACGTACAACACCATATCATGAATCAATTGGAGATGTCAAATACAGGGTTTATGCATGACAAAATGGTTATATCAGAGCTTGCCACACCTTACATGTATTTTTTTAATGATGTCAACCAAGCCAACAAGTTCAATCCAGAATGCTTCGGTCCTTTTAGCTCAATGTATTCGACAGTAATCGATTCATATAAGTTTTATAATCACGTATCACAATGGATCCAAACTTCTAACCAGTCGGTCAAAACAGTCATGGGCATTAGGCAAATGGGAATCTCAGAAGGATCTCTAACTGACCAACCCAATTCACTTTCAGCCGAATACGCTTTTGAACTGTTAGACACCAACGGGTGGTTCAATGGCTTTACCAGTCTTGTTACCTGTTTCACAGATAGTCAAACTATGATCATCATACTTAGTAACAAGTTTCGGGCTACTGAGATTTATGACATCAGACGAAGATTCACCAGGCTCATGCATGAATTACCAGTTGGACTTCCTTTACCAAAAACGAGGAGGACAATCTGGAAAACTCTGGAAGATGATGGCCCGGAAGCCACAGCGCAGTATTACAATCACTTCCTAGAGGCTGGATACAGTTCTATTCCACTGCGTGACGAGTTCATGTTTCTAAGTAGAGAGGCAAGAAAACGAGGTATGCTCAAAAAGGCGCTCGAGGTGTCCCAATTGTTCGTTGAGATAGATGCGAAGTGGGTGGCCTATCGTGAACTCGGAGAAGTCTACAAACTGATGGGAGAAATTGATAAGGCAAAAGAAAGCTTTAGAATGTCCTTGTCTCTAAATCCGACGAATCCAAACTGGAAGCTTGAAATGGAACAGTACATCCAAAAGGAATAATACCTTCAACCGAATGTCTAACTTAATACGAGCCACACAGGCTTGTCACAGATATTGGTAGCCTATTATCTGTCAGGTATTCAGTCAAAAGGTTTTGACCGAATTCATCCAAACGGACTTATCAAAACCGATAAAACACTTTGACAGGAAAGAGAAAGGTTAGTTTGAGGCAAACTCAATCTATATGAAAAAACATCTGGCCTGTTTCATCATTGTAGCGTCACTTACTGCAGCATCACTTGAAGCTCAGGAATCCTTACTTATTAAAAATGTGAATATTATTCCCATGACACACAAAACGGTGTTGTATAATCTCGATATTCTGATCGAAGAGGATCGTATAGTATCGATAAGTAGAAGTGGTGATGCGTCGGTTAGTAACAAAGTCAAAAGCATCGATGGTACTGGTAAATACCTACTTCCCGGCCTGATCGAAATGCATGTTCATATTCGTGAGAAGGAAATACTAAGAGAGTACCTAAAACACGGATTTACTACAGTTAGAAATATGAATGGGAACTTCGGAGACCCCCTTAAATGGAAGGAGGAAATTGAGAATAGAACTTTGATTTCTCCCGATCTGTATACCTCCTCTCCTACAATTATCGGCTGTCGGCATGCTCAAGCCATTAGGCCCAATTATGAATATGCAATACGAACTAGCAAAGAAGCCAGAAAATGGGTGAACAAGTACAAGGAGTCTGGCTATGATTTGATAAAGATATTCAGGCTGGAAAGTCTTTCATTCTTTGCCTTGATTGATGAGGCCAGAAAAGTGGGTATTCCTGTTTCAGGACATTTACCGGACATCAATATAGATGGAGACAGTATAGACTATGCCGATATTACCGTTGAACAGTCTATTCAATCTGGCATGGGAATCGAACATGCAGTAGAATTCATCAGAGCGGCTTTTTTGGAGGATCAAAGTGAGTTGCGGATGAACTATATCATTGAGATTTTGAAGCAGAATGAGACCACAATAAGTACACTACTCGGAAACGATTATCGATATGAAATGCTTAGAAACCATAGTGAGACATTTCTCACAGATTCTCTTCTTCAATTAACCAAAGCATACTATGGAGACGATGGCATTGCTCAACTCAGGAGTATTATCAAAGATCAACCAGATGTGGATCTCGATGAAAAAAATAGTTTCAATTTTGTACTTTCCGTTCTGAATAGGTTCAACGATGAAGGAGTGAATATTGTGATTGGGACGGATTCTCATAGCACTGTCAACATCGCCGGGCATTCATCACTCCAGGAACTTTTCTTCCTTAGTCAAGCTGGTTTCTCGAACTATGATGTACTTCGCGCAGGCACTTTCAATGCCGCTAAAGCCTTGTTCACTAATGATATTGGCACCATCGAGGTTGGACGCAAAGCAAACCTCCTACTACTCAATGAAAACCCACTGATGAACTTGGAGACACTACGATCACCAGAAGGTATAGTTTTGAAGGGGAAATGGTTGACCAGTGAATCTTTGACCTTGACGGAGTAAAAAATATCATTTTGATTCTGAAAAGAGTACTATTCTGCCTGCTGATCACAAGTTCTTCATCCGAACTTTTATTAGGCCAGGAGAGCCCAAGATTTGATCAGTTAAGACAAAGTGTATTCACTCTCTGGGAAGAGAATAGACATCAGGAAGCAATATTTCTATTGGAGGATTCAAAAGATCATTTCAACCTACCTAAACATCAACATGCTCTTGTTTACTACCTGGGGCTTCTTTATCTAGAGCTTGGAAAGCATCAAAAATACTTTGAAGTGTTTAAATCGGGGTTTGGACAAGAGTTCTTCTTTTCATTCTGGCCTACGCATATTGAGTTGTTGAGTAAGAGCAGTGAAGGGCAAAATGTGATGGATCAAAACTCCCAAGTCAGAGAAGAGTTTATGAAGACTTCTACAGTTGAGTATAGCGTGATACTACCTGAAGGGTATGATGCTAAAAGTCAATATCCATTACTTTACTTTTTACATGGCAACAACAGTAACTTGTCCTCATTGCAAGCTCAATGGCAACATGTGTTACTCAATAGAAGGCTTATAGTTGTCCTGGCTCAATCTTCTTATGCCCGAAGCAATTTCAGCTTTGACTGGGTTGAATATCCCGACGTTATATCTGATTTTCAAAAGACACATGAGGTTGTTCTAAACGAGCACAGTATTGAGAAGAAGCAAGTAATGATCGGAGGTTTTTCTAATGGTGGACGATTTGCCATCAACAGGTTTTTGGATCAGGATATTAAAGCGTCCGGTTTTCTCACATTCAACCCATCAAGAACGTCCAAGATAAGTGAAAAGGATACACATAAAGGAAGAGGTGTGATAATAACAGGGGAAAGTGATTACCTCATAAAAGGCCAAGAGGAATTTTCCAGGCTGCTGGAGGAGGCGGGTTTCCCGTTAAAGTTTGAAGTTGTTCAGGGTTCCGGACATGAGTATCCGGATGATTTCGATCGATTGTTGAACGAGTCTATTAAATTCCTGATGGAGAAATAGACTTTGATGTATGCCAACAAATACACCAATTGAAATATTTATAGTATCTACAGATCAATCCAGGCTCGATCTATCTGTCGTATGCGAGTTTCTAACCCACCGTTCATATTGGGCGAAAGGGCGATCAAAGCAGGTTATTCTAAAATCTATCAAAAACTCCTTATGCTTTGGATTGTATCACAATAATGATACAGTTGGTTTTGCAAGAGTCATTACGGACTATTCCACTTTTGCATGGATTCTTGATCTATTCATTCTGGAAGAGTGGCGAGGCATGGGGCTTGCGAATAAGTTGATGGATTCTATAATTACCGATCCAAGACTCGATGGCATTATTAGATGGAGGTTAAACACCAGTGACGCCCATAGTCTCTATGAGAAACATGGTTTTCGCAAAACTCAGCAACCTGATACCTATATGGAAAAGTCTTGAAACACCCTTGAGGGCACACTTATCATCTCTTAGAGTTTTTCTTATTGAAATTTTAGATACCGGATAGATGTATCAGTCATACCAAGGACTGTATCAAAAAGAATAATACATCTCTATTGGAACAACAATATCAAATTGTACACCCAAAAAACCATGGGTTTATACCGAAATTGAAGGTCTAGCGTTGAAGATGGAGAGAATTTGTTTTGCTCAAAAAATGATACAAAACCTCTTACAATCTACCTAGAACCTGATCTTGACCTTTTCATTAAAAAACTGTGCGATCTCCTCTCCCCCTTTGAGCTTTTTGATCTCTTTTTCTAAAGCTTCCGTCCGCTGGTATCTAATTAGCATGGCCACATCCAGTGCATAGACCAGCTTTTCAGCTGCTTTATCTGCACTCATACCACCCTTTTTTGACTGCTTCTTATAGTACGCGTCAATTTTCTGCATTGCGTAATAGAGCACAGGCTTTTCTACAATGGTCCTGTCTTGAGGTACTGTAGCACTACCTTCCACCCTATAGGTGTATCGTTGACGAAGTGCCTCTACCCTTAGCGCAACTTCTTTGCCGAAAGGGTGTTCCTTCAGGTAGTCTTCATCTATATCAGGATCTTCTAATCGATGATCCATATAGTCAAAGTAGTAAATATCCTCTTCCTCCTGAGCGTAACCTGAGGAACAAATAAAGGAGCATAAGCATAATACAGGGAGGGTAATCCACACTTTCATAGCTGGCTGATTTAGTTTGATAATTGGTAGTGAGCATTAGCTGACTACCTTCTCCATAGCTTCTTCAAAGTATGAAAAAGCCAAACCAATCCCTACAACAAATGATAAATTACGTGATTACCCTAAGGGTCAATAGGCCTAATCTCCTAATGATCACTTAGAAATATAAGAGAAGTGCTTAAGACAGCTGAATCTAGTGAGTAAGCTCTTTCTTGAGTAAGTGTGGATACTTTGCCTGAAATGCTCTCAATCTGGGGATAGAAACGGCACGGACATACGACTGATTAGGGTTCTTTTTTTCAAAGTCCTGATGATAGTCTTCAGCAGGCCAGAACTTCTCTAGCTCACTGATCTCTGTAGCAATAGGCTTATCGTATTCTCCCGACTCGCCTACCTTTTTTTTCCAACGCTCCGCAATCGCTCTTTCCTCATCATTTTGGTAGAATATGACTGACCTATACTGACGGCCATAGTCAGGATGTTGTCCATTCACGGTAGAAGGGTCGTGAGACCCATAGTATACCTCTACCAGCGTTTCGAAGCTCACTACTTCCGGATCATAATACACTTCCACACTCTCAGTGTGCCCTGTAGCACCACTGGCAACCTGACGATAAGTAGGGTTCTGTTCCGGCCCTCCTGCATAACCTGAAATGGCTTCCTGGACGCCATTTACACTTTCATAAATGGCTTCCACGCACCAGAAACACCCACTGGCAAAGTAGGCCCTACTTAAGTCTTCAAGCGGCTTTTGGGGCTCAGCTACCGCAATGATCTCCGCTCTTTCAGGTTCACGAGTATTAGTTCGATCATTGGAACATCCAATGACACAAACAATAACTAAAAGGAGAAAAACAATTTTGGCAGATACGTTCAGAAATGGGTTTAGCATAATGATAATATTTACCCTTATGACGCACCGTTAGATACTTTTGTTTGATTCATGCTAGAGATGTCAACCAGCGGACCTCTATTTTATTAGCAGCACGCGACTGTTAACAGGGTAAAGCCATTCTATACCGCGGGAGGTTACAATAGCGTCATCTTCAAGAGGCACCCTTAGTTTGCGCCCGTCCCATTCGGGAATGCTTGTATACGCAAACAGTTCAATTGACAACAAATTGGACGGTTTGAGTTCATAAGTGAGCCGTTCAGGATTGAAAAATGCAATGGATGGTCCTACACCATGTCCCCAGTTTCCTACCGAATGACAGCCAATGATAACATCAGTCTTATCGAGATATCGACTTGGCTGGTTAAACAATCCCATCTGCGAAAATCCCCTATCTTCGAGCGCAGCATAAATGTCCTTTTCAGCTTGCTTAGCTGTTTTGCCCGGTTTGACCTGGCCGATCAGTATTTCTCGTGCTTCAACGGCCTTATCAAATGCCTTTTGGATACTTTCCGGAACTTCAATCTCTCCATCCTTGAGCACATAAGCGACCCTCTTCATATCTGTATAGAAGTTCATCAACCCCACACCCCAGTCTATCATTAACACATCACCACGCTGAATGATACGATCACTGGAAGTTGCCTCTATACCATCAGGTCCTGTGATGTAAACCGATGGCATACCAAATGATGTACCCAGATTATTCTTAAACTGTTGCTCCGTCAGCCACCAGGCCACATCTTCAAGGGTGGTTTTACCAGGTGTGATCACTTCGTTAGAAAGTGCTCGCTCTGCGAGTGTATAGCTAAGCTCTCCTGCTTCGGCAAAAGCAGCAATCTCTGAAGCAACTCTCCTGCTCCTGAAATCAGAAACCAGCTTCTCAGCAGACACAAATCGATCAGCATATTTTTCCCCAAGTATTTCCGATAGCTCTAAAAACTCTGTGTGAGAGAGTCCATCAGCCCCACCAAAGTTCTTAGACATGTTTAAGCCAATCCTCTTTGGATCGCGCTCTGCCACATAATCCGCGAGTATCGCCGCATTGCCAACATAGTCATAGGCTCCCCCTTCTTCCATCAGGTATCCACCTATCCCAAGCGCCGCTCGCTCTATTCTGTCCTCTCCGTTATCAGTGAATATATAGTATCCGTTAGCTGAAGTGTAGCCACCACCCATATCCGGCCAAAGCGGATCATAGTTACCCTCACGATTGGTCACAATCCACATATCAATGTTATTTTCTCGCATGACTTCCGGTAGGACCAGCTTGAACTTATCATTCCTGATTTGATTCATCTTTCGCCATCTGCGATGAGCTTCTTGTCCAAGGCTCATCATATGGACTAGCATCAAAGCAATGATCAGTATAGCTTTAGAAGGTAGGGCAGGTTTTTCCACAATAGAATCAGTTTGGTTATAATGAAACTAAATATATGCAACACAGGACTAAGGTCGAGATGCTTTATGTGATCGGTAGGCATTAAAAAAGCCGGTATTATGGCCGGCTTTCTTAACTTATACATAATGTCTTTAGTGCTGATGACCTTCTGGTCCGTGCACCTGACCATGTTCAATCTCCTCGGCCGTAGCTGCTCGAATGTCTAGCACCTTTCCCTCAAAATCTAATGTCTTGCCCGCCATTTCATGGTTAAAATCCATCTTCACAGTAGTATCTGCAATACCAATGATCACTCCATTCAGTGGATTACCGCCTTGATCCTGCATAGGCACTTTGTTACCAAGTTGCAACAACTCCTCATTAATTTGCCCATCTACTTTAAATACATCCTTAGACAAGTCCACGATAGCCTGGGGATCAACCTCACCATAACCTTCTTCTGGTGACACAGTGATACTGTAATCATCACCTACACCTTTACCTAGCAGTTGATTTTCGAACCCTGGGATCATCATCCCAACACCAACCAAAAACGTAAGAGGGTTGGCTTCATCAGCCTTTTCTATTGGCTCTCCGTCAACAGCCAGTGCATATGTCACGGAAGCTACCGTGTGCTTTTCAATCTTCATCAATTCCATATTTATAATAAGGGCCGCAAGTTAGTAAGAATAAGTACCATCGCTACTTCGGCATACACAATACCTGGGCACTGATCGTACCACCTACCGGAATAGCTTATGCCCAGACGTACCATATCCTATTGAAAGTTTGTTATATTCAATCATTGCAAAAACCACTATCATGAAATCACCAAGAAGGAAATTCATCAAACAAACGACTTACACTACAGCTGGTATAGGCCTAACTGCGAGTTTATTCAATGCGTGTAGCTCAACACCGGAAACTAAGGAAGAGACTCAGGAAGAACCTGAGACTTCTGAAAGCACAGCCGTAACAGTTCCATTCTTCAGTATTTCGTTAGCGCAATGGTCATTGCACAATGGGTTCTTTGGTGATGCTTTGGATCAAGGCTGGCCTGCATTCAACGAAATGCTAAAGAAAGATCCTCGGTCGATCCTACGCGGAGATATAGACCCACTTGATTTTCCATCGATCGCCAAAAATCAATTTGATATTAGAGCGGTAGAATATGTTAATATATTTTTTTATGATAGGGTCAAGGACCAAACCTACCTCAACGAACTCAAAAAGCGCTGTGATGATAATGATGTGTCCAGCCTGCTCATCATGTGCGATAGACTAGGTAACCTTGGAGATATAGATGATGAACTCAGACGTACAGCCGTCGAGAACCATTATCCATGGATTGAAGCTGCCAAATTCTTAGGTTGCCACTCCATACGGGTCAACGCAGCTGGTGAAGGCACTGCTGACGAAGTACAACAAGCAGCGATTGACGGATTAGGCAGATTGAGCGAGTATGGTGCCGAAGCAGGAATCAATGTTATCGTAGAAAACCACGGAGGATACTCTTCAAACGGCGCATGGCTGGCTGAAGTAATGCACCAGGTAAATATGGAGAACTGTGGGACACTACCTGACTTTGGAAACTTCTGCATAGAATCGGGAGATAATGGATGCATCAACGAGTATGACAGATACAAGGGTGTAACAGAGCTTATGCCTTATGCCAAAGGCGTGAGCGCCAAGTCACATGACTTTGACGAATCGGGTAATGAAATACATACCGATTACTCCAAAATGTTGAGCATCGTAAAGGACGCAGGCTACACTGGCCATATCGGTATAGAGTATGAGGGATCGATACTCAGCGAAACGGACGGCATTAAGGCCACCAAGGCGCTGCTTGAAAAGGTTGGAACAATGATGGGCACCTCTGTTTAAATCGAAACCTACAAGGAACTAATTGGTGATGTTCTTTGTCGATCAAGGATATGGAGACACAAAATAGCTACTTGCCAGTAGATCCTGATTTTCTTGACATAATCTCTTTAGTCAAGGAAGAGCAAAAGTCTGGAAAAGTCCACTATTTTGATAGTGCAGATCAGATCATGGATAGTGCAGGCCCAATTGTAGAGATCACCTCAATAGGTGACGGAGAGTTTATCAATCTGGCAAATGGACAACTGATCCGACTTGATAGGATCATTACACTTTATGGTAGGCCAGGACCTGCCTATGATCGATACGACAGCTTTGCCAATGCCTGTTTGGCATGTGAAGACCTGGGACAATTCTACTAGGTCACTTGCCTACCCCTTAGAAGAAACCAAAGAGGATATAAAGCTCAAATCGACTTTCCTTCAGCGATCCACCTTGATAATGCAAACTTCACGGTTATGAAATGCATCAGCGTGAAAGCAGCATGAGGTTTATAGCTAATATTTCCCGCTGGAACGAAGAGTAGTTTGGGTTCTAACAATATGCCCTTCCGAAATAGGTCCCATCTCATGAAAAGGTGCAAACCAGAAAACTGAAAATCAGTCCTGAGGTCACTGACAACATCAACATTAGAATTGGGTCGTCTAAAACTAATAAGGCCATCGGTAGATTGACCGGGACTTATTATAGAAAAGCCCAATCCTATCAAAGGAGAATTGAGATACTGAGCCTGAAACCTGTGAAGAATAGAGAAATGATGGTCAAGTATCCAGCTGTCTACAGAATTTTCTCTGCTCAGGTCAACTCCCCTATAGCTGATATGGTCTCTGCGAATAGTCGGTGAGAATTCAATACCCCAACCATTTCTCAATATTATGTTCAGATACAACGGGATCCCGAGACCTTGCGGGTTTAGATCCGGATCTTGAGCACTTAGTGCCAAACTAGTCCCAGAATTTACTTTGCTGTAACCAAAAAACTGAGCACTCATTCCCATACCATATTCTAGCTGATAAACTGGGTTGCGAGCATCGTTGATCGTTTGCGCCAATAGACTTGAACTCGAACAATGTAAGAGAAAAAGACCTGCGATGCATTGGAATAGTATTCTGGAACCTAACACTTTTAATTCAACGAATTGTAAGGCTGCATATTTCAATTCTGCAAATCATCAAATGTATCAAACGCCATTGACCAAAACTCATCGAGCGAAATGATTCGTGGCTTAAAAAAGGTGATAAGCCGGGACCAACTGTCTTTGTCAAGTACGTTGACCTGATCAAGCTCTTTGTAAATCATACTAGTAGGCCGCCCCAAGTGGTCATATGCTTCAACATCCCAAATCCACTGCTCCCCAAGCGTATTATGAAGGTAGGTCTTCATTTGTTCAAATTGCTCCATAAAGAGCAACTGAATATCTCTATCTGGATGTGACAACATGATCGCAACTCTCGCCATCTCATTATCAGCACTCATAGTAAAGCGTATGTGTTTCACCCCAGTCTTATAGTTCACCCAATTCACCTTTAGGCCAGAAGCTGATGGTATTGGCCGCATATACTGACCAAAAGTGGTCCAAAACTCCTGTCTGATTTGGGAAGATTGCTTTCGCGAATACATGAACTATATCACATCGACCATTCTTCGAAAAGACATATCAGGGGGCCGTTGCAACCAGTTGCGCTCATCCCAGTTGTACTGACCATCAATCATATGTAGTATGTAGGCCCATCTGGAGTTAGGTGACCTATTCTCATGACTCATGTGCACAAATGAACCATCTAGCAGGACCAAATCACCCTTCTTCGCTTCGAGGGTCACCATTTCGGATACGTCCCAATGAGGAACACTTCCTTCAAAGGTGACGGAAAGGCCATCTTTAGTCCGTACAAACCTGTAGTTGGCAAGACCGGACCGGTGAGAACCCGGTATACCCATCAGACAACCATTGTGAACATTGGCATCTTCAAGTGCCATCCAAAAACCAGTACAGCTTTGTGGGTCGGTGTAAAGGAAAGTGCTATCCTGATGCGGCATAACTTTCCCTCCTATCCTTGGCTGCTTAAAAATGACCTGGCTTTGAACTATCGTAGGAATTGATAAGCCGATTTGCGTGGCTATCGCAAACAGGTCCCTGGAATACGACATTTTCTCGAAGACTGGATCAAGATCATGCAGTGCATGGCCAATTTTATTGATTGACCTGAACGGATCATCTTGTATGCTGGCATCCTCCTCGAAGAAGCATCTTATCTTATCACCGCTATCAAGGAAATAGTCGTCAGAGGTCCTGGTCTGATCGATACTACTGAATACCGAAGCGCTTTCAGAACTCTGACTTTCCAGTATAGACATAGCCTGCTGCCGGCATGCATCAATGTGACTCGAATCCAGAAAATCACGAATCAAAAGATATCCCTGGCTTTGATAGGTATTGATCTCTTGCTCAGTCAACATGACGAAAAAGTATTCAAAATAATTTAAATACTCACTGTGTCGACCAACAGGACTATGTCATTGGATTATTAGCTAATGCACTTTCAATTCTTCCAGCTTGTTCAATGCTGTCTGTAGCTCTCTTTTCGTTTTCAGCATTCTTTGATGGGAGTTGAATTTATGATCTTCGAATTCCGAGGACAAAGCTTCTTTCTCTAATATCAGTTGGTCAACTACTCTGCCGCTGATCTTAAATCTTGCGCCGAAATAAACCAGTCCGCCTAAAAGAATGCCAACAATACTCCAAACGATAGAATGATAGACACCATGCTCTATATCAATACCCAAAAAAGCAATCAGTCCGTTACTGGCCTGACTTTCGTTTAACTTTCTTGAAACCGTATTGATACTGGCTATCAACGAATCATTGGCATTTTTGGCCTGAGCGATGGACTGTCTGAGCTCCGAAATGGATCTTTGACTAGCAGCCAACTCTAGTTGCAAATCTGACCATAACCCATCTAGCTTGGTTTTTGAAATCACCTTATACTTATCATATGTCTCAGACTTATCAATAAGACTGTTATACTTCTCATCTAATGTTTGGGACCATGCTTTAATCGCGAACAACGCTATAACAAACTGGAGTACTAGCGTGATCAAAAGGACTCTCTGAAATTTCAAAGTTCTGTTCATAGCGAGTTGATTTATAAAATATGACTATATTTATATTATTTATTACTTAATCAATAATACTGAAATTCAAGGACTTTACAAACCGTTTTGTACCATATATTTTTTGAAAGCTATTGTCATTAACTTGCCAATCAAAAAATGACAATAAAAAAAACACTCACTCTACTCCTGTTTTTTGGAGTTTTCACAGCTTTTGGCCAGATAGATATGCCTCCTCCAAGTCCAACATTTACAGTAGGAGGAACTGTAGGTCTTGCAGATGTTAGTGTCACTTACGCCAGGCCAAGTGCCAAGGGTAGAACAATTTTCGGTGATCTGGTGCCCTACGGAGAACTCTGGAGGACTGGTGCCAATGCAAGCACTAAAATCAAATTCAGTGACGATGTGATCATCGAAGGAAAAGCAGTGCCTGCGGGAGAATATGCGCTTTATAGCATTCCTGGTAAGGAGACCTGGACTTTTATCCTCAACAAGGATCTTACATTATGGGGGATTGCCGGATATGATGAGGCACAGGACCAAATCAGATTTGACGTACCCGCCAAAGAGGTCAGCAGTCATTATGAGACATTTACTATTAGCTTCTCAGACTTTACAATGAACTCCGCCTATCTCAACTTGAAATGGGAGAAATCGAAAGCTAAATTCAAAATAGAGAACGAAGTGGACAGCAAGATCATGGAGCAGATCAAAGCACAAGTGATCGACGCTACACCAGAGAACACTGGTACATATTATCAAGCGGCTAGCTACTACTTCTCTGCTGATAAGGATCTAAACCAGGCACTTGACTTCATTAACAAAGGAATCGTCGAAGGTGACGAAAAGTACTGGCAAGTGCACCTTAAAGCTAAAATCCTTGCCAAACTTGGAAAGAACAAAGAAGCAGAAAAAGCTGCAAATCAATCCATTGAATTAGCCAAAACTGCTGGCAACATGGATTATGTGAGACTCAACGAAAAGTTGATTGCATCAATGGATTGAAAATGAATAATGGAGAATGGAAAAATATCAACCATCCATTCTCCATTATCAGTTTAGGATCATTTCAGCTGCTTTCTCTGCAATCATATAAACCGGCGCATTGGTATTACCAGTCATGATATTTGGCATGATCGAGGCGTCCACCACCCTTAAGCCTTCTATACCTCTTACTCTCAACTGAGGATCCACCACGGCCATTTCATCCTGGCCCATCTTGCAGGTACCCACAGGATGGTAGATCGTCTCCAGTGATTTTCTAATATGCTCCGCCAAAGCATCTTCACTGCTTGTATCAAGCGGCATTTGCAGTTGCTTAGTATGCTTTTGCAGCGCTTCCTGTTTTATAATGTCAAGCGCCAATCTGGCTCCAGCCACTAGCTGCTTTAGATCAGATTCTTCTGATAAGAACCTGGGATCAATAACTGGCGATGATCGGGGATTACCATCCTTCAAGGTCACTTCACCCCTGCTCTTTGGTTGCAGCAAACTCGGAAGTATGCTAAAGCCATCCTCATGAGGAAACGTATTGAGGTCATATAGGTCATAACCATATTCTCTTCCAATCTGCATTGGCGCAAAATGTAATTGAAAGTTGGCCGGACCTGTAGGGTCATCAATATTCAAAAAAGCCACTGACTCTAATGGCCCGATCGTAAACGGTCCTTTTCTACCTATTGTATATTGTGCAAAGCCCTTGATCTGATTGGACAACTTGATGTGGTGATTGAGACCTACCTGCTCTTTAGACAAGCAACTTACCGGGAAGAAAAGGTGATCCTGCAGGTTCTTACCCACTCCCGGTAGTTCTAATTTCAACTCGATTCCATGACTAGTAAGTTGCTCCTTCTCTCCAATACCTGAAAGCATCAATATCTGCGGAGATTGAAAACCCCCGGCTGACAATATCACCTCTTTCGAAACACGGAACTTCTGTCCTCCTTTAATCAGTTTAACACCGAAGGCCTGATCCTTTTCAACCAAAACTTCTTGTACCTGGGCATTCGTCAGTACTTCGAGATTAGGTCGCTTCATTGCAGGCTTCAAAAAGGCATCTACACCACTGTGCCTTGCTCCATTTTTGATGGTAAACTGAAAACGACCAATGCCTTTTTGCTCCTTACCATTGTAATCATCATTTGGCGGTAGCCCTGCCTCTACACCCGCATCAATGAAAGCCTGACCTAAAGGTGTCTTGAACTGCTGTGAAAAGGTGACATTGAGGTCTCCACCTTCACCATGGTAGCCATCGTTGAGCTGATCAGCCTGCTCGTTGTGCTCCGACTTGACAAAGTAGGGTAAAATATCCTTATAGCTCCAACCATCATTGCCAAGAGCAGCCCATCCATCATAGTCATATTTGTTACCACGAACATAGGCCATTGCGTTGTTGCTACTGCACCCACCCAACATCTTGCCCCTTGGCAAATAGAGCTTGCGATTATTTACATTTGGCTGAGGTATCGTCCAGAAACCCCAGTCATGCTTTTTCTTAAAAAGCTTGGCGTATGCACCAGGGATATGCACTAAAGGGTCACTATCCCTGCCTCCAGCCTCGAGCAAGAGCACACGATTGGATGGGTCTGCAGACAGTCTATTGGCAAGTAGGCAACCTGCGGAACCCGCTCCTACTATGATATAATCAAATTCTTTACTCATGGGTTAGTTGTTCGCTTGCGGTAAGATATCCAATGGGTCATTGGGTTGCAAACCGTCAGTTGTCTTGCTAGCGTTCTCGTCAATCTTGTCAACCTCACACAGAAAAGATTCGGGGATCATTGTTATCTTCCCCAGCTTATGGCCCAACCAAACTCCAAAGTAGGATTACTTACTGCCTCATCACTCGTGATAGCCGCAATGATCGGTACTGGGGTATTTACTAGTCTTGGTTTTCAGGTGGTTGATATCAAGACAGGATTTTCGATCATGACGCTTTGGTTGGTGGGAGGTGTCATTGCATTTTGCGGAGCAGTTACCTATGCTGAGCTCGGGGCAGCATTTCCTCGTTCCGGTGGTGAGTACAATCTGCTCTCCAGGCTCTACCACCCATCGCTGGGTTTCGTCGCAGGGTGGGTATCTGCTACGGTAGGTTTTGCCGCCCCAGCCTCTCTAGCTGCCATGGCACTAGCCTCCTATGTGAGTACTTTTTTTCCTGACCTACCGGAAAATCATCTGGCAGCCGGATGTGTGCTGTCCCTCAGTATCTTACATGGCACCACCATTAAAGGTGGTAGCCTCTTTCAGAACTTTTTTACGGTTCTAAAGATTGGATTGATCATGGTTTTTGTTGGGGCTGGGCTGATGATCGATCAACCTCAGCAGATTAGTCTGTTGCCACAATCCCAGAGCTGGTCGGAAATCATCAGCGCTCCTTTTGCTGTATCACTTGTCTTTGTTTCGTACGCCTATACAGGATGGAATAGTTCTATATATATCATTGACGAAATTGAAAACCCCATTCAAAACCTACCTAAATCATTATTCCTGGGCACTTTGATCGTAATGGTGCTGTACCTCTTACTCAATTTCGTTTTCCTCTATTCGGTTCCTATACCTCAGTTGGAAGGACAAATTGAAGTCGGCTTCATATCAGGCACTTCTATTTTCGGTAGTATGGGAGGCAAAGTAATGGCTATAGTGATCTCACTGCTTCTTCTGTCAACAGTAAGTGCTTACGTATTCCTGGGTCCGAGGATCACTCAAATCATGGGTGAAGATTTCCGGGCGCTACGCTGGTTATCGATAAAGAATAAGCAAGGGATTCCACAAAATGCCTTTATGTTCTCCACCTTCCTCAGCTTACTTTTCATCTACACCTCCTCCTTTGATCAAGTGTTGGTGTATACCTCTTTCCTACTCATATCAATTACCACTTTGACCGTGGGTGGTATTTTCATATTGCGAATAAAGCATGCAGATATCACCACTTCTTACAAAACGTGGGGCTACCCTATCACTCCACTGATCTTTCTGGTCATCAGCATATGGACCTTAGTGTTTGTCTTCATTGACAAACCAATGGAGAGCATGATTGGTGTAGGTATTTTGGTCGTTGGATCTATTATTTATTTCATATCAGAAAGGGGAAACTAAGCTGTCTTAAAACACCAGCAATGATCACCTTAACAGTTTGCAACTAGTTAAAATCAAAAGATCAAACTGATTTGTATTAACCAGAGCAGGTTGAATAAAAAGCAACACTAGATTTTAGCAGCTCAATCGTCTTAGAATATATCCCTTTTTAATCACCTATTAAACTTTCTTGTCTGATTAAATACTGACTTTTGACTATCAAAACAATCCTAGAAACCTATGAGTGGTATTAACAGGTACAACCAAATTCTCATTTCTGTTATCGGAACAATAATACTGATAGCGGTGCTGGTAACGGGAGTTAACCTATTAATTGACTTTTTAAAGAGCGACACTTATGTAGAGAATACCCTTATTGTAAGAGAAGAGCTAGATTCACTCAAAGAACTAAACGTAAGAAACCAAATAGTTTCATTAGATGGAATTTACCTTTTTGATTCTGCTTCTAATACCTATTTAATACCTGTTCGTCATAAGCAACTGTCCGATCCATCGTCTCGCGATGATCAGGTCTTTGAACTATTAGATGCTCAGTCGATTTCAGGATATCAATACTACGCATATGGCAACTACAACAATCTTGTTTTATATGAATTTTCATCTTCAAATACACGTGTCTTACTAGATAGCAGAATGAATATAGACAGATATGACCTTTTTAGCTCTAAGAGTAGAAAGCTGGTAGTTTTCACAGGTTGGGACGAAGATACTAATAGCGACGGCAAATTGAGCGAAGAGGATTTTAAAATAGCCTATGTCTACAATCACGGTTCAGGAGAGATAAAGCAACTCAATAATTCAAGTTATAAGATTCTAAGCTTCGAATATTTAGAAAATATCGAGCAATTAGTTTTCAGGGTCACTAATGCTCAAACTACTTCAACGAAGAGAGAGGAGCTCCCTGAATTTTTAGTGTTCTATTCTTTTGAGGATAATATGCTGATACCAATCGTCGATCAAAATACTCTAAACCGGCTTCAAGAAATAATTGACAATTGATTAGCCAACAACAAAGTTTACTACTTAACACAATAGTAAACGAACTACTTTCATTAAGGACATAGATTGTACTTAATTGTATATAAAATAAACCTATGAAACTACCCTACTTAACCCTTTTCCTACTTGGGTTAGCCAGTTGCCAACTAGAAGTAAACGTTGACTATTCTGAAATTGAAGATCCGTTAGCAGACCTTTGGGACCCTGAATTGGCTCCTTTTTATCATGGTGTGGCCTCAGGCGATCCCACACAAGATGCAGTGATTATTTGGACAAAGCTGACACCTGCTGATTCCACTCCCGAAGCAAAAGGTACCTGGGAAGTTTCATCAAGTGAGGATTTTAGTTCAATTGCTAAATCCGGGGAGTACACTACACGACCAGAGCGCAACTACACGGTGAAAATTGATGTCAAAGGTCTGGAAGCAGGCTCTACTTATTTCTACCGATTTCAATACGAAGGAAGTTACTCTATTTCCGGTAGGACAAAGACCGCTCCCAAGCAGACGGAACAGCTAACTCTCGGGGTGGTGAGCTGTAGCAATTACGAAGCGGGATTTTTCAATGCTTATAATGCCTTAGCCAAAAATGAGGACATAGATGTCGTTTTACACCTGGGAGACTACATCTACGAGTATGGTGTAGGCACCTATGGAGACAGCTCTACAGGCCGTTTTCACAGACCAGTCCACGAGATCCTCAGTCTTGAGGACTATCGCACACGATATGCACAGTATCGATTGGATAAGGACCTGCGAGCTGCGCACCAGGCGCATCCTTTCATAACAATATGGGATGATCACGAGATTGCAAACGACAGCTACAAAGACGGAGCGCAAAACCATCAGGAAGATGAAGGTGACTATGGAGTACGGCGCAACTATGCACGACAGGCCTATTATGAATGGCTTCCCGTAAGAGAATCTGAGAAACTCTACCGCTCGTTCTCGTACGGAGATATGGCCAGACTCATAATGCTTGACGAACGGCTCGAAGGGCGTACTCAGCAGGTGGACAGCCTTACAGCTCCCGACCTCAATAGTCCGGATCGCAGTATGATCGGGGCAGAACAAATGTCATGGTTTCAAAATGAATTGATGTCCAGCCAGGCGAAATGGAATATCATCGGCAACCAGGTGATCTTCAGCTACCTCAATTGGGGATTCCCAGGGTTCAACATCAACCTGGACTCTTGGGACGGATACCCTGTGGAACAAGCCGCTATCATGGACTTTATCAAAACCAATGAGCTGGATAATGTAGTGTTTGTCACGGGAGACACCCACTCATCCTGGGGTTTGGAAGTGACAAATGATCCTTTTGGCAGCTATCAGACTGATGGAGCAGTAGCACTTGAACTAGGTACGCCAAGTATCAACTCATCGAACTCAAACGAACGCGCCCCTACTGAATTGGTACTGGAACATGAAGTCAATATTGTCAAAGACAGTCTCAACCCTCAGTTGAAATATACGAACCTGCGAGATCATGGATATATGGTGCTCACCTTATCGGAAAATGAAGGAAAGGCAACCTGGTACTACATGGAAACGATCCTTGAGCCGAATGTCAATGTTGCTTCAAATAAGGAAATGACCTTTGAACGAGGTGTTTTGACACTTAAAGAATAGGATCGAATCGGAGTACATTTCCGACACTCCTTTATGTATTTAGGGTTCTTCTGAACCTTTCGGAAGAGTATGAGTGTGATCAGTATTCGTTAATTTTAGAAGAACTGATCTTAAATCATTATGGCCTACAGCGAATTTTTAGCCGACCGTGTAAGACAAAGACTTGCTTCGGCAAATGTCACCGAAGAAAAGAAAATGATGGGTGGGCTCATCTTCATGGTTAATGATAAGATGTGTGTAGGAATCGACAAGGATAAGGCCTCTGGTCTGGACCGACTGATGGTACGCGTGGGCAAAGCATCTCACGATCAACTTGTCTTCAACAAAGGCAGCCGGGAGATGGATTTCACAGGTAGAGTAATGCGTGGGTTTCTCTTCATTGATCCGGATGGATTTGATGCTGATGAAGATCTGGATTTTTGGATTAAAAAAGCTTTAGAGTTTAACAAAGCAAGTATATAGGCTAACAACAAGCAAGATCAATAGTCCATCTTCGGTACATCAAACCCCAACTGTCTCCAAAGCTTCAGTGACTCTTCCCAAAGCTTAACTCCTGCATCAGATTCATAGCATTTGGGGTCCATTTTCTTTTCATTAAACATATGCTGGTACTCTTCGGACCTACCATCATAATCCTTCGAGGTAGCCATATAAACCACAGGCAGAGCAGCTACTTTCGGTGATTTGAAGAATACCCAAAAAATACCTTTCAGGATCTTGTGCAAAAATGGCGGTGCTTCTTTGGCAATCTCCGTATTTACCGGGCCCGGACAAATGACATTGACTCCCATCTTATGACCATTTTTATTGATCCTTCGTGATAACTCTACCATCATGGTATTTGTCACAAGCTTATAATAGCTATAATATCCAATACCCTTCGATACACCATAGTCGACATAGTTGCCAAACTCGCTGTAGTCGACCGCACTGGAGCCCTGATGGGAGTCTGAAGAAATGAAAAGCATGCGAGGCGCCTCTGCACATTCCAGGCTCATTACCTTTTCTGCAGTCATTAAATTGGCCAACATGAAGTTAGACAGATAGTTGACCAAGAACATTTCCTCTAATCCATGCTCTGTTTTCCGTGCTTTAGGCAAGGCGACCGCAGCGTTCAAGACCAGCACATATATTTGCTTACCTTCCGACTTGAGGTTACTGGTAAACTCATATAAACTTTCTACTTTTCCTAAATCCAGATAGCGCATTTCAATTGATTCAGAGCCAGACTCTCTTTTGGCTTTTTGCAATACTTCCGGTAGGTCCCTCCGGCAAGCCATGATCACCCGACCTCCTCGTCGCGCCATCTCCACAGTGAGAGCATAGCCAAGTCCCGAATTAGCACCTGTGATCACTATACTTTTACCATCCAGTCGATCATTTTCCGATAGGCGATCCACAAGGTCCTGCTTCCTGAAAAGATCATAAATGCCATGAAGTGCTGCTACTACTGGGTTGTCAAATCTTCCGTGGGCCATCGATTGGTATTATCTCTGCGAATGCATTTATTTAAGCGCCTAAACTAATGACATTCGCACAATCACAGCGCTCATGAAGAAGTTTTCACTGATCATTTTCACCTTGCTTCTAGTCAGCTGCTTAGCATGGTTGCTTTGGCCATTGGCTGGGGACAGATATAATTTTGAATGGGAACAGGAGGCATTATTAAAAAAGCAGCGTGTGCTGTCTGAAATCTCCAGAGACACTTCAGCAAAGCAGCCAAATATCCTCATCATACTGGTGGATGATCTTGGTAAGATGGACATACCACTTTACGGTGGTAACAACATCGTGCAAACACCCAATATCGATCGAATGGCAGCACAGGGAATAGTCTTCGATCGGGCGTATGTATCTTCTCCTGTTTGTAGCCCTTCGAGAGCGGCTCTACTGACCGGTAGATATCAACAGCGATTCGGTTATCAAAACCAGTTGCACGATATCTACCTGACCAATCGACTCCAGTATTATGGATTCAAATGGTTTGTGAACAGTCACCCTTGGGTCCCAAAATGGATGGATGAAGTGCCTAATGAGGAGGCAATCATGAAGCAGGGTTTACCACCCTCAGAGATCACCCTACCGGAAATCCTGCAACGCGCAGGCTATCGCACCGGCCTTGTCGGCAAGTGGCATCTTGGCTGGTCAGAGGAAAATAGGCCTTGCAATTTTGGGCTAGACTTCCAATATGGGTTCTATGCCTCTCATTCCCTATATGCGTATGAGAGCACGCCGGGTATCATTGATCAAAAGGTAGAGGGTGATTTTACGGATCCTCATATCTGGAGTGGCCAACGTGATGGCCAACATGCTATCTACCGCAATTGTAGTGAAGTACTGGAAAGTCGCTACTTAACAGATGCTATCACGGAAGAGTCCATTAGCTACATGGACCAACAGGATGATGATCCTTTCTTCTTACTCGCCAGTTACAATGCTCCACATTCACCTTTCCAGGCTACAGCCGAATATTATGATAAGTATGCTCAGGTGGAAAATCCCCTAAAACGTACTTACTATGCTATGATCGAGCATCTTGATACAGGTATCGGTCAGCTGCTTGACTATCTCGAAGTAAGTGGCAAATCAGATAACACTTTGGTGTTTTTCATTAGCGACAATGGCGGAGCTACTTATACCAAGACGACAGATAACGGTGTACTCAAAGGTGGTAAAATAACGGATTTGGAAGGTGGTCTCGCTGTTCCTTTTATCATGAGGTGGACAGGTCAGTTAAGCCCTGGGCATTGTAAAGCGCCGGTGATTGCCATGGACATCTTCAACTCTTCTATCACAGCTGCAGGTGTTACAACTGACCAACTACCAAAAACCGATGGGATAGATTTGCTCGCACTTGTACGGGATACCACTAGTTCAGACCTGTCTCACCGCAGCTTCTTTTGGGAGCGAGGCTCCAGCAAAGCTATCATGACTGATGAATGGAAAATGATATGGCATACCGAAATGAAGGACACTCTGCTATATCAAATTAGTGTGGATACCCTGGAGAATCAGGATGTCTATGTCAAGCATCGAAATGACCCTTTGGTAAAACGCTTGATTAGACAATATGATCAATGGTCAGCTCAAAACCAACCTCCCTTATGGCCCGCAATGATCTACTATCTTGAGGAGGTTGATGGTCGATGGTTTTACTTTGATAATTGAGCCCATAAAGTCTTGATAGTACATCAACACCGGTTTATTGTTTACTATCCTTTATCAGAACATCAAATCAAAAGTGACTATTCACCTTCATCCAGCCACCCCCGTTGATACAATCGATACCCTCTTTTTTCAGGATACTGGTGGCCTGACCACTTCGACCTCCTGATGCACAGCAAAGTATTATTGGCTTTTTATAGTGGGCAATTTCACTCACTCTCCCTCTGATTTCCGGTAGGGGTATGTTGCGGGCTCCCTTGACATGACCTGACTGAAACTCTCCTGGTGAGCGCACATCAATCACCATGGCACCTTTGGCCTTGTACTCCTCGATCTTTTCCCCTTTGTTACCAAATAAGCTATCCAGTATACCCATTCTTCAGTTTATATTTTACCGAATCTTTCGAACGCTGCTTCCTCAAGTGTCGCCCGGTGATCAGGATGTGCAATGTCAATCAACATACGTGTACGCTCCTTGAGTGATCTTCCATAAAGGTTAGCAACACCGTATTCCGTCACGACATACTGAATGTTAGCACGTGTCGTTACGACACCCGCCCCCTCTTTCAGGTATGGCGTGATCTTACTCACACCTTTGGGGGTAGTAGAGGATATAGCTATGATAGGCTTACCACCCTTTGAGTAACTGGCGCCACGGATAAAGTCAATTTGTCCCCCCACTCCTGAAAAATGCTTCTTTCCGATAGAGTCGGAACATACCTGTCCAGTGAGGTCAATTTCTATTGCACTATTGATAGCTGTCACTTTAGGGTTTTTCCGAATATTGGCCACATCATTGACATAGGCCACATCCATCATAAGCACGCCGGGGTTATCATCTATATAGTCGTAGAGTTTTTTGCTACCCATTACGAAGGATGAGACAGTCTTTTCACGGTTGAGCTTCTTCTTTTCATTGGTAATCACTCCTTGCTCGATCAAAGGGATAAGGCCATCACTGAACATCTCAGTATGAACACCGAGCTTTCTGTGATTTGTGAGGGCTGCCAAAACTGCATTAGGGATACCACCGATACCCATCTGCAATGTGGCGCCATCTTCCACCAAACTCGCTACATTTTCTCCAATCATTCGTTCTACTTCGGTGATTGCAGGGATATGGGCTTCCGGAATAGGGGTATCATGTTCAATCAAATGATGAAAATGCTTGACATGCATACAACCATCTCCTTGTGTACGCGGCATCTGCGGGTTGACCTGCGCAATCACCGTTTTAGCCTGTTCTATAGCTGCGATGGTCGCATCTACACTTACTCCAAGAGAACAATATCCATGTGCATCGGGCGGAGATATTTGTACTAAAGCTACATCTATTGGAATAATGCCTTCTCGCATCAATTTAGGTACCTCACTAAGGAAAACGGGTATGTAATCTGCCCGATGCTCTTGAGTAGCACGTCTGACATTGGCACCAACAAAAAAGGATTTTAACCGAAATATTCCCTCATATTGAGGTTCTACATAAGGAGCGGTTGCCTCTGTATGCAAATGATAGATTTCCACGTCATTGAGCTCACCACTTCGAGCTACCATAGCATCAATTAACAACTGTGGTGCAGCTGCAACACTATGTATGAAGACCTTATCTCCTGACTTAATGTTTTTTACGGCTTCCTGGGCCGTAGTGTATGTGTTTTTCATCGTTCTCCTATGCTTAATCGCTACTGCAAATCTATGTCAGCCCGAGCCTTACAAGGCCTGATTGATGTGACATTATCAACTGACTTTGGTCAGTAAACGAAATCAAAATGCCGTAATCAGATAGAATCATTCAGCAAACGTCAATAGGCCTCTTCGTCTGTAAAAAATAAAATCAAGGAAAGCATTGGTCGAAGTTTTTAAGGATGATCACCCAATATTTGTACGACAATAAAGAAGATACATCGTCTTTAATTATATTCCTTTACAATTCAAAAACAGAGTAATGCTGACCGCACTCCAACAAAAGAAACAGACCCATCTTTTTAAACTGATTGATATTGATAATAATGGTCTCATGGAAGCAGACGATTGGGTAGCAATCGGTCAAAGACTGACCACTGAACGTGGCATTCAAAAAGGTCAGCAAGAATATGATCGTATTCAGCAGGCTGTACAGGGAATTTGGAAAGACCTTAGTCCATTTATTGGCGCGAAACAAGCCGATAAAGCAACCCCGGAAGAGTGGTCAAAGTTTATTGAGGAGAAAGTGATCAGTGTAGATGATGCCACCTATGCCGGATATGTCAACAAGGTGGTAAAAGGGATTTTTACTATACTGGATGTCAACAGAAATGGCGCTATTGATGCTTGGGAGTACATTCTTTTTATGAAATGTATGGGAGTTAAAGACGGTCCGGCACACGATGCTTTTACCGTATTGGATAACAATGGGAATGGCGTCCTCGATGAAGAAGAACTCATCAAAGGTGTTGAAGAGTTTTTTAAAAGCGACGACTGGCATAGCAAGGGTAACTCACTCTTCGGTCCACTACCGGAATTCTATCACTTCTAGTTCTGCCAATCTCCTCTCTGGATTTAAGATTGGTGTTATAAAAAGTATGAGTTGGGACTTGCTCAGGAGTTGATCGAGACTCGTTCATTGCCCGGCTACCCATAATCATGATCTGTTTGGTTACTTAAGGTGACATTGGCTTGTTTGCTTCGCACACTTTTTTTCAAGATTCTTACTCAAGGGGCTGATTGAATCTGGATTATGTATAAGAATATGCAAAAGGAGGGCTTGGGTCTGAGATTTGAGAGAAGGTACCATCCATCAGTGTTTGATTGGATATGGCATACTAAATTTGTGAACACAAACAGGAGCTAGATGAAGTACGATATTGTTGTTGTAGGAGGCGGGATTGTTGGACTGGCAACAGCCTACAAACTGCTTCAGAAGAAGTCAAACCTAAAGCTATTGCTCCTGGAGAAAGAAAGCCAGCTAGCAACACATCAAACCGGGCACAACAGCGGGGTGATCCACTCAGGTATTTACTATAAACCGGGTAGCCTTAAAGCTAAAAACTGCATTGAGGGATACCATGAGATGATCAACTTTTGCAAGAAGGAAGACATTGATTACGAGTTATGTGGTAAGGTGATTGTCGCTACCTCAAGTAATGAAATTCCTACCCTCAACAATATCTACAAGCGTGGAATAGAAAATGGTCTGGAGGGTATCAGGAAGATCAGCGCGGATGAGATCAAGGAACGTGAACCTTATGTCAATGGCAAGGAAGGCATCTTCGTACCGCAAACGGGTATTATTGACTATAAACAAGTAGCAAATCGACTTGGAGAAAAGATCTCAACTTTAGGTGGCGAAATACTCTTCAATCAGGAAGTTACAGGCATCACTTCATCCAGATCTTATTCAGAGGTAACTACTGTAAACAGTACTTATACGTCTAAGCAAGTAGTCACCTGCGGAGGACTCCATTCCGATAGGCTTGCCAGGCACACAGCACCGGACCTCAATGTAAAAATAGTGCCGTTCAGAGGCGAATATTTCAAACTAAAGGAGAATAGAAAGTACTTGGTCAGAAACCTTATCTATCCAGTACCTGACCCTAACTTTCCATTTTTAGGAGTCCACTTTACCCGTATGATCGATGGAGCAGTAGAGGCAGGTCCGAATGCTGTGCTCGCCTTCCGACGTGAAGGCTACTCCAAATCGCAGATAGGAATGGTAGAACTTGTTGAGACCTTATCCTGGCCCGGATTTCAAAAAGTAGCTGCTAAGTATTGGAAAACAGGGTTTGGTGAGATGTACAGATCATTCTCTAAAGCTGCTTTTACAAGAGCTCTTCAAAAGCTGATACCAGATATCAGAGAAGAAGACCTGGAGCCAGGAGGAGCTGGTGTGCGCGCGCAGGCATGTGATCGCGAAGGTGGGCTACTTGATGACTTCATGATCGTAGAAAATAAAAATGCAGTTCATGTGTGCAATGCACCTTCACCTGCTGCCACATCTTCCCTCAGTATCGGTGAGACCGTGGCTAATATTGCTGTCAAACCGTTCGAATAAATCTTACAATCGAATGAGGGTAACTACTTCCATGGTTGTCTTGGAATCAGTGTTATTTTAAGCTAAGTTATGGTGGGCTGACTCATTGGGTCAGCCTACTCTTTTTTATCCACCAGAAACTCAAAAGCACGCTCCTCCATCCACGCTGCACCGGCTACTCTGGTAAAACCAACATGACCACCTACTTTAGGAGTTTCTAACGATAAATGATCATGCCCCTTGACTATATCATAAGGATAGCATTTCTCCCCTAGTAACGGATCATTGATAGCGTTAACGATGATCGATCTCACTTTGATATTATTGTAAAACTGATCAGACGAAGAGCTGGTGTAGAAGTCCTGTGCATTTTTAAAGCCATGAAGCGGTGCAGTATAACGCTCATCAAACTCATCGAAACTTCTCAAAGTATCCAAGCCTGTCACATCGATGAGATCAGGGTACATCACAGCTTTCTGGGCGATCTTCTTTTTGAGTTTGTTGAGAAATCTTTCCTTATAAAAGTTGTTCGATCTCTTGGTTAGCTGAACTGCACTGTCCCAAAGATTGCAAGGAACAGAGAACACTGCAGCGCCAGAAATACAATTGTCCACGTTTGCCCCTTTTTCACCCAGGAACTTAAGTGTGGTGCTGCCTCCCATTGAGAACCCTACCAATACAAGCTCTTTGTAACCCTTGCTGATCCCGTGATTGATCACGGCTTCCAGGTCATCCGTCACTCCATGGTGATACATTCGCGGTAGCCTGTTGATTTCACCACTACAGCTGCGATAGTTCCATGCTAGCACGTCCCATCCCCTGTCATGAAAATATTTGGCCGTTCCTTTTACATAATGTCGTTCTGAACTTCCTTCCAACCCATGGGATATCACTATGAGTTGATCGTTTCCAGACTTGAGCCAATCCAAATCCAGAAAATCTCCATCCTCCAACTCAAGGCGTTCTCGCCAGTAACCAACTCCTTTTACCTTACGAAAGAGGCTTGGAACAATGGTCTCCATGTGTCCATTAACCAAATAAAACGGGCGGTAGCGATAAGAGGAATCTGAAATAACCGACATTAAAATGATTTTTGACAACTCATCTCACAAAACAGAAGAGGTTCAGGTGACTTAATTTCTGATTGATTAGATTTAGATTTTTCAAAAGTAGCACGACAGGGGTGATTAACGATCACCTATGAAACTAAAAATCAAAATCTCTACACCATGAAGGATATCGTTGTTGGAATAGATATAGGAGGTACAATTACCAAAATTGGACTGGTCACAAAGGATGGTCAGTGCTTAAGACAAAACTCCTTTAGGACAAGAGATTTTCCAGTGTTCAGAGAGTTTCTTCAAAATATAAAGACACATGTCGAAAAGCTTCAAGACGAGTATTTCGAACCGGTCAATATCCTCGGTTTCGGTGTAGGTGCACCCAATGCTAGTTATCATCGAGGAACCCTCGAATATCCAGCCAATCTTGCGTGGAAAGGGGTGACGCCTTTTGTTGAAGAATTTCAGAAGCTTTATGATGTTCCAATTAAGATCACCAATGACGCCAATGTCGCAGCTCTTGGTGAGATGATCTATGGTAATGCTAAAGGTATGAAAGACTTCATTGTCATCACCTTGGGTACCGGACTAGGTAGTGGCATAGTAGCCAATGGTGAATTGATCATGGGACATGATGGGTTCGCTGGCGAGTTGGGACATTTTGCAGTTGTCGATGAAGGAAGGCTCACCGGACTTGGTGTCAAAGGAGGCCTGGAAGCTTATGTATCAGCCACAGGCTTGAAAAGGACCATCATGCATATGCTCGGCTACTACCGTGAAGACAGCCGGTTCAGAAGCATAGCTTTTAATGACCTGCACGGCGAAGAAATCTCCAAAGCTGCAGAAGAAGGAGATTTTATTGCACTGAAGGCTTTTGACTATACTGGCGAAATCCTCGGTAGAGCACTTGCCAATTTTGTGACGTTCTCCCAACCAGAAGCAATATTCCTACTAGGTGGTCTGGCAAGTTCTGGTAAACTCATCTTCGAACCTACCATCAAGTATATGGAGGAGAACCTGATAACAGTCTACCGTGGTAAAGTAAAGTTGCTACCATCAGGTATGGAAGAGAAGAACTCGGCTATCCTTGGTGCAGCAGCCCTGGGTTGGAAAGATATCCTTTGACTTTGATTTGACTGCTAAATCCCTTAATGCAGTTATTGGCCGCAGTAGCATTATCAACACATTAATTCGCTTGTTGCTACTTCATTGAATCATAACCTTGAGCTTATCTATAGGATCATCAGGTCTTCTACTTTTGCGCCAGTAGAATGCTCTTCATATTGGATAGGTTAAAGGGCTGAAGTTGCTTCGGCCTTTTCCTTTTTCTACTCCATTTACCTACTCAGGACTTACCTTTGCAGGCATGGGATCACAGAACATGCACATCGCCGTATCCGGGAATATTGGAGCTGGCAAAACCACCCTTACAGAGCTGTTAGCTAAGCATTTTGGCTGGCATGCCGAGTATGAAGACGTAGACGAAAACCCATACTTAAGAGACTTCTATGGGGATATGCCCAAGTGGTCCTTCCACCTTCAGGTCTACTTTTTGAACAGCCGCTTTGAACAGATCCATAAGGTACGCAAGGGAGACAAAACAGTGATCCAGGACCGAACTATTTACGAGGATGCTTACATCTTCGCTAAAAGTCTCTACAACTCAGGACATTTTCAGGAACGGGATTATCAGAACTACTTGAGGCTATTTCATTCAATGATCCAGTACGTACAACCACCGGACTTACTGATTTATTTAAGGTCAAATATTGGAAAGCTGGTCTCCAATATCGAAAGGCGCGGTAGGGACTATGAGGATGCCATCCGCATCGACTATCTAAAAAACCTCAACGTCCATTATGAAGACTGGATCAAATCATATGACCATGGTAAGCTGATGATCATCGATGTGGACTATATTGATTTCGTTAATGATCAGGAGGATCGTGCGCGCATCATAAACATGATCAACGTGGAGATCAATGGGCTATTTAGTTAACAGTCGAGCAAGATGCTGGGAAACATACTTTTTACTTTGTTCATCTCCCTTGAGTAATAGCTTATCAAACCGCTCAAGTTTTCCCCCGACCATAAAATTAGCATAAATGGGTAGTCGTAACAGCGATATGTTGGCTTTATAAGCATAGGCATCCAGTAGAAAGTCCTGGAAGGCAGTATACTTCCAGCCCGGGCTGCCAGCCCCAAAGAAATCGCCAGCTTCAGCCGCCCTACCAAAATGGTTTTCCGCTTCAGGATTGGTCCAGAGATCATCTCTGACACCTGCCTTGATACACTCACTTTCAAACTGTCTGCAATACCGACGGTAATTACTAATGTCCAGGTTGATATTCTGGTAAGCTGGGCTTCTGAATGTAGCTAACCGGTATCTATGAAATCTCAATGCGTCATCGATCAAAGCATAATACTCTCCTACCCAGAAGTCTACAGACCGAAGGCTTATTTGGTCAAGACTGCCAAGCCCACCAAGATCTTCATACACTTCTCTTACATTTTCATCCTTGTAAAGATCTGATAACTTAGCTTTTTCAACCGGCAAATCTGGATTGGATTGTAAGAGGTACTCCTCTAATGTAAGTACTTCTGAAATCTTCTTGTGCCAAACGCTCATGAGCTAACTTAATCTTGTAACTATGCTAGTTATCCGGAGCACCGTCCTCCACCCAACAGGCGATCAGATCGATCAACCCCTGGTCGAGAGCACCGGAAGGAGGCATGGAGCCGTTGGCAGTCCGATCAGCAATATTGGTGGCATTGTTGATGATGTTGGTTTTCTGTCTGAAATCCGGGAAACGCGCACCGCCATGGCAAGTAGCCAAAGCACAGTTGTTCGTAATTATTGCTTGTACGTCACCACTTAATGAAATTCCTGTTAAGACCTGAGTGGAAGTGGTTGTTTCACAACCGTCGGCATTGCGAGCAGTGATCTCGTAAGTATCTGCGGATAAGCCGGTAAAGATGACATCCGCACTAAAGTCTCCTCCATTGAGGCTGTATTGGATATCTCCTGAACCACTATCCAACGACACCTCTATCGTTCCTTCAGCAGTACCACAACCTGCTGAGGTGGTTGGATTAGCTGACATGGATAAGTCGTTAGCATCTTCGTCTACGGTCACCATGAGGCTGGCAGAGCAGTCATTAGCATCTTTGACGGAGACATTATAACTGCCGGCTGTCAATTCTTCGAAAGTCCCGGAGGACTGGAATGCTCCTCCGGCTAGCGCGTATGTGTAAGGTTCCAAGCCACCGTTACCTGTTAGTTCTATTGCACCGAGGCTGGTACAGCTAGCATTTGTGGAGCTCGTCACCGATACACCCAATGTACTACAATCGACAGTAGGTGGCTGTGGGCTAGGACCAGGATCATCTTCATCTCCACCACAAGAGAACAAAGAAAAGACTGTGATTGACAAAATGAAATACTTCAAAAATCTCGGGGACATATCAATCGGTTTTTTGCCTCAATCATCTGAATGGATAGCGTCTCCTTCGAGGATTTCCCATGTATGATCTGAAAGCAGTTGAACTTTGCCAAGAACACTTGTAAAAGGTTTTACCCTACCCCATTCTTCAGGACTTATCATCGACAGAAAATCGGTACCGTCCTCTCTCTGGTAGAGATGATAGACATGATTGATGACTGGTTCAAAATTGATTTTGGCTAAATAAATGCGCTCTGAGAGTTTGACCCTTTCTTTGAGGTCTCTTGCCTGCTCCACTAAAGTCTGCATCTGCTCGTATAGCTGTCTGAACTGTCTATGTGTCTGATCATGCATTGCAGATACAGCTTTGCCTTTGATCTTGCCTGCATCAGTAGGCTTAACAATTGCACTTCCTACGGTATGCGCGAACTCTATCAAACCTGGATCAGGAGTAGTTTTCTCCTTCATCAACTCCAGGTCAATATTGTCTACATCTATCTTCTTTCCAGTCTTTTGGGCCACTATCACTTGGGGTTTTCTATTCTTTCCTTAAGGTTCTTTTTAGCACCAGGAAACGTTGTTTTACTAGATATATCGATACCGATCATGATCATAATGATCAGGAACACCAAAGACAATAAAAGGAATATTTTCTTGGATCTCTTCATTCGGCCGATAGGCTAATGATGTTTACAAAAGTAGAGAGAAAAGGTTTTCAATATCACAAAAAACCCCAGCCGCTTTGGCCAGGGTTGAAATATCTTTGGCTCCTGAGTGATCAGAAGGCAAACCCAAATCCAAGATTGACTAACAGTCCACCTGTCAATGCACTGGGTAGATCTTCTGTGATTGTTTCGCTTACACCATCAAAATCTGCATTGATCACGACCTGGTCGTCTCCGCCTCCGGCAATAGCATAACCAATCTCAGGTCGGAAATAGAAAGTACCACCGAACTTGCCACCTACTTTGAGATTCACAGCTGTGAAATCATAGCTCGTGGTACCCGTACCACCACTACCATTTCCGGCATCCGAATCCAGATCAGTGAATGTGAGGTCTGAGTCAAAGCTGTTGTAAGAGATCCCGACATAAACATTACGACCTTTTCGCAGTAAGTAATAATGAGCTCCTATTTCCCAATAAGTGAAGTCTGTGTCTACATCGTCGATCGTAAGATCAAAAGTCGAAAAGTCCCCGGAAAAAGCAATCTTCTCGTTAGCCAAAGGAGTTACGTACTCCGCATTAATACTTGCCAGGTTGGACAGTCCGGCTTTTACACCTATCCGGATAGGTTTACTTTGAGCCTGTGCCACATATCCTGTTACTACAAAAGCAACAACTAATAGTAGTGATCTCGTAAATCTCATATGCTATAATTTTATCTATTGAAGATGATGATCCTTAAGCTTATCCTTATGCAGGAATAGCCCATAATTTTCATCTACCAAATTATGAAACTCTTAGCAGAATAGAGGGAAAGTCAGCTAAAGATTGATGCCGATGATACCAACAGATCAGTCGCCTGAGACCTTACGCAAGATCATCCATGTAGACATGGATGCGTTTTATGCTTCTGTCGAACAACGTGACCATCCCGAGCTCAAGGGAAAGCCCGTGGCAGTAGGAGGAAGTAGTAAGCGTGGTGTAGTGGCAGCAGCAAGTTATGAAGCAAGAAAATATGGCGTCAGCTCAGCGATGACCTCCTCTGAGGCAGCACGGAGGTGCAAGGACCTAATCTTTGTTAAGCACCGGTTCAGCGCCTACAAAGAAGCTTCTGCTGCTATCCATAAGATCTTTGAAGACTACACTGATCTCATTGAACCACTGTCTTTGGATGAGGCATATCTCGATGTGACAACCAACAAAGTAGGCATGCCAAGTGCCACGCTGATTGCAAGGGAGATCAAGCAGAGGATCAAAGCTGATGTTGACCTTACAGCCTCAGCAGGTATCTCCATCAATAAGTTTCTTGCTAAAACTGCAAGTGACTTGGATAAGCCTGATGGACTGAGTGTGATCTTACCGGAGGAAGCAGAAATGTTTGTGGAGAAACTTCCCATTCATAGGTTTTTTGGTATCGGTAAGGTAACCTCTGAAAAACTGAAAAAGATGGGGGTTTTTACGGGTAAGGACTTGAAGGCGCTTTCAATCACCAGGTTGAAAAGTACATTCGGAAAATCCGGACAATACTATTACGACATTGCAAGGGGCATTGATCATAGGTCTGTCAATCCGCACCGCGAGCGTAAGTCGATTGGCGCAGAAAATACCTACTCTACCGACCTGTTTCGAGAGCCTCAAATCCGCTCAGCACTGAACAAGATATTTGAAGAAGTTTATCGGCGCATTCAAAAGTCAAACGTACGGGCGCGTACCCTAACCATCAAATACAAACATCATGATTTTGAGGTACACACCAAGAGCCGCTCGACTGATGGACTTATGAGTTCGAAGCAGGATTTCTGGCAATGCTATGAGCAACTCTATCCGGAAATAGATTGGGAGAATAAACCAATAAGGTTGCTAGGGATATCCGTTTCCAACTTCACTATACAAGAGCCCCTTCCTCATACAAGCGGCCAACTGACCATCGACTATTAAGCCACGGCCAGGTTCATAATATCATGTTTGTCCTTGATAAAAATTGTGCCGTTGTGGGTCAGCAATATTGGTGTCTTAAGTAGCTCCGGGTATTCCAGGATCAAGTTCATAGCGCTCCTATTATCTATCCGGGCAATGCTCAATCTCAAGCGGGTAAACAAATCGCCTTCTACATCAAGCAACTCGCTGACCTCAACTTTAAGCCGTCGTGCCAGATCAGATAATATCTTTTCTGTAAATCTAACCTTGGTAATGTCAAACTGTCTGACCTTACCAGAAAGAATACTCGCATAGGCGATGGCCTCCTTGTGTGCATTGTCTTTACTATTAAAAATGATAATCATCTCGTTTTGGCCCAGCTCCATGTCATCAGACTGTTAGTTGAAAAAATATACAGTTAAAGCTATAGGGCCATTAAAAGTGAAACCTTGATCATCATCACGGAGTAGGTCATTCATTAAGTGATTTTGGTCATGGCAGTATACGACTAAGTAATACTAAAATTATTAGTACAAAAAACTGACAAAAGATTTCATACTCATATAGCACTAATATTCAGATATTTATTTTCTATCATATCAAGTAATACATCATTGTATATAGAGATTTTTGTTGAAGTTGGTTATGGTTTAATGGATATTTGAGTGCAAACACAAGAATCCTACAATTCATGAATATCAAAGGAAAACTCCTCGAAAAATCAGATACACAACAGATCTCTGCTACATTCAAAAAGCGGGAATTCATCGTCGAGTATAGCGAGAATCCTCAGTACCCGGAATTCCTCAAATTCGAACTCATCCAGGACCGCTGTGACCTGGTGGACGCTATACAGCCCGGTCAGGAAATTGATGTGTCATTTAACTTGAAGGGGCGCAAATGGACTGACCCAAAGGGTGAGGTGAAGTACTTCAATTCGCTACAAGCCTGGAAGGTAGAACGTGTCAATGATGTCTCCCCAACCTCATCTCCCTCTCCAGAAGATGCTGCACTGGAAAACCAGAAAGAACCAGAGTGGCTACAGTCTAACGATGATGATGACCTGCCTTTCTAGTAGATTGCTATAGATATTATCTACCAGATTTTTTTGAAGGTTTTCTTCTCTTACCTTTCGATGACTTACCAGCGAGAGGGTTCCACTCCGGGCCCTCTCCGAGGTGAGCCGGAAGTGCTACTTTTCTTACTTCCCTTTCGATGAGTTCCTCAATATTGTAGAAGTTGTATTGATCATCGGGATTGATAAATGTGAACGCTACTCCATCTGATTGTGCACGGGCTGTCCGACCTATCCGGTGTACATAATCGGCTGCATCCTGAGGTACATCATAGTTGATCACCAGATCGATATCCTCCACGTCTATACCTCGGCTCAATATATCGGTCGCTATGAGAACATTGAGCTTCCTGTTTTTAAAATCTCGAAGAATGTCTTCCCTTTTGGCCTGGTCCAGGTCTGAGTGAATTCCCTGGGCCGGAATATCATGTTTGTTAAGCTCGCGTACCACTTTGTCGACCGTGATCTTTCGGCTGCAAAAGATGATCACGCTGTTCATCGTTTTAGCACTTAACAAGTGACTGATCAGGCCGAGTTTTTGAGCATCATAAGTCAGAAAAGCAGCCTGAACGATCTTTTCAGAAGGCTTTGATATGGCAATATTAACTTCTGACGGGTCATTGAGTATTTCCTTGGCCAGTTTTCTGATCTTAGGGGGCATGGTCGCCGAGAAGAGCAAAGACTGACGTGTGGCTGGCATCTCGTTGATGATGCGCATCAGGTCGTCATAGAAGCCCATATCCAGCATCCTGTCCGCTTCATCGAGTATGAGGTGTTTCACGGTAGATAGATCGACATAGCCCATTTGCATGTGCGCTATGAGTCTACCCGGTGTAGCGATGATGATCTCGGCACTTGTGGTCAGAGCACTCTTCTGCACATCCCAGGAGCTACCATCCCCCCCACCATAGATTGGCGCTGACCCTACACCGCTGAAGTAGCCAAGCCCCTGCACCTGCTGATCGATCTGTAGTGCCAGTTCCCTGGTAGGTGCCAATATCACTGTATCGATCTTGCCCCGGTCACCCGTCATCGACAGGTCATGAAGTACCGGTAGTATGAAGGCGGCCGTCTTACCTGTACCCGTCTGGGCACAGCCAATCAAGTCGTTTCCCTCCAGTATGGTAGGGATTGCTTTTTCCTGAATGGGTGTCGGGGTAGCAAAGCCCATCGCATCCAACCCTTCGAGTACCTTCTCAGATAGTCCTAGACTTTTGAATTCCAATTTATCGTGTTGTTTCCTGTGATTGAATTTCGCTGATTATCAGTGAATAAGACCACTTATACATTATCTCCAAAATCAACGAACAGATTGCGGTAGTTGAATCTTCTATATTCCACAATATTAAGAAAATAAACAGCAAACGAGGTATTCTGTTATGCGATTCACCATTGTCCTGTTGCTACTGTCGTGGACATTCCACATTGCGGTAGCGCAGGAAAAGTCACAAACACCTAGCGTACATGTCAAGGAGGTCGTAGATGCGATTGTTTTAGACGGGCTCCTTTCGGAAGAATCATGGCAAGTGGCAGACCCTGCTGACGATTTTTTTCAGTTCTTTCCTTTTGATACCTCAATGGCCCAAACCAGGACGATCATCAAAATGGCTTATGATGACAAGAACTTGTATGTGGGGATTGAATGGCTTGACGAAAAAGACGGAGATTACGTCATCACTTCTTTGAGAAGGGACTACAGGTCTCCCGGCGCGGACGGTCTGACGCTACTTTTTGATACTTATCAGGATAAGACCAATGCCTTCTCGTTTGGAGTAAACCCATTTGGGGTACAGCGTGAAGGGCTGATCGCCAATGGCGGGACCATACGTGATGATTTTACATTGTCATGGGACAACAAATGGTACAACGAGGTAGTGCGAGGCGAAAATGGTTGGACAGCAGAATTGGCGATCCCGTTCAAAACCTTACGCTACAAGAGTGACAGAGACCGGTGGAACTTCAATGCCTACAGGATCGATAGCAAGGAAAACGAGCGGTCTGCATGGAGCTATATCCCGCGTAACTGGAGGCCCTACACATTGGCGTATGCCAGCGAAATGATCTGGGACAAGCCACCTAAGAAACAAGGCCCCAACATCTCGCTCATTCCCTTCATGGCCGGAGGGCTGTCCAAAAACTTTGAAGAGAGCACACCGACAGAAGACAACTTCTCCATTGGGGGAGATGCAAAAGTAGCACTGACTCCCGCGCTCAACCTCGACCTCACGATCAATCCTGATTTCTCGCAAGTGGAAGTAGATCAGCAAGTGACCAACCTCGACCGCTTTGAGATCTTTTTTCCTGAGCGACGACAGTTCTTTCTTGAAAATGCAGACCTCTTTGCTTCCTTCGGTGCTGAAGATGCACGCCCCTTTTTCAGCCGTCGTATTGGTGTAGCTATAGACACAGCGACAGGCACTAACGTGCAAAACAAGATCGTTGCTGGTGCGAGGGTCAGCGGCAATATCAACAGTAAACTGCGCATAGGTCTGATGGATATACAGGCCGCCGAAGATGAAGATATCAACCTACCCGCCATCAACTATGTTGTTGCGGTAGCCCAACAGCGCATCAGTGCCAGGTCCAACATCTCTGGTATCTTCGTCAACAAGCAATCTTTCAGTTCGGACTTTACAGACAAACTCTTTGAAGAGCCTACTTCTTATAACCGAACGGCCGGTCTTGACCTCAACCTTGCTACCGACAACAACAGGCTGACCAGCAAACTTTTTTACCACAGGACTTTTCAGGACCGTCAACTTGATGATACCTACTCACAAGGGGCTAACATTGCTTTTAACAATCCCCTGTGGCGGATCGAATGGAACCATTTGCTGGTGGGGGAAAACTACAATGCCGAGGTTGGCTTTGTAAGACGTACAGGGATCAATAGCGTAAGTCCCACTATCACACATACTTTCTACCCACAATCCAGGCTCATCAACAATCATGGACCAGGGATGCTTTTCGAGCAATTTTGGGGTGGTGATGTGGGTAAGTCCGATCAACTTGTTCGCTTCTTCTACGACTTCAGGTTTCAAAACCTGGCAAATAGTCGTGTAGCGGTCAACCGACGCTTTACGTACCTCTTCAATGATTTTGATCCCACACGATCAGACGGAGAGCCTCTACCTGCCGGGTCATCTTACGAGTATGTCAATTTCTTCGCCCGCTATAGCTCTGATCCTCGTAAGCTCTTTAACTTCAGTCTCAGTACAAGTCTGGGTCAATACTTCAATGGTAGCCGTTACCAGGTCAATACTGAGTTGCGGTACCGGTTTCAACCCTTCGGAAATGTCTCGCTTAGGTTTAATTACAACCACGTGGACCTTCCTACCCCTTTTGCCACATCCGATATCTTCCTGATCGGGCCGAGACTTGACCTCACGTTGACCAGGAGCCTTTTCATCACCAACTTCGTACAGTTCAATAGCCAGAACGACAACATCAATATCAACGCCCGGCTACAATGGCGCTTTAAACCTGTATCAGACTTCTTTATTGTCTACACTGATAACTACTTTTACAGCTTTGATGATGATACCATCAGAGACTTTGCTCCGCGTACCCGGGCATTGGTCTTCAAGCTCACTTATTGGCTAAATCTGTGATCTAGAATCGAGACATCCGATATTTCGGAAATACCGGATGTCTGATGTCATTATTGCCTGGCAACTTTTAAAGAATCAATCTCAGCCTGCTGCCGGATCATATGCAGCGTCAACTCTTCTATCTTCTTCAATAGTAGTAAGTTCATCTCGCTGACACTCATACCCGACTCCTCCAGCTCTGCTGCACTGGGCACTTCAGGAAGGTGTCCGTTTTCTTCAATGTATCGCTTGACTTCTTTCAAGGTCTTGAGGTCATAATCTTCTTCAAACACATAGTCCGGAGCATTGGCTAAAGACTCTATTACCAGTTCGTCTGCTACTAAGCCACCGTTGACAAGCAGATCAAATTCATCCGACACAAATGGTGTATTGATGCCTAGTCTTCCATCCAGCACGAAACTGTTATCATTGACTTGTGTCCAGGGGTAAGTGCTTTGGGCATAGTCGGTGCTGACATAGGAGGCTGTAAAGCCCTGGCCTAAATCAGTGCCGTTACCTCCGCTCGTAAGGAACTCAACGTACAAGGCGTGATTTGAAGAAGTGGTCACCTCAGGGATGTAAGTGGTAGAATATTCTCCCATGAGTGGAGCACCACGGTTCTCACCATTATAGATTCTCAATACATCACCAGGACAGCTAAAATCAAAAGAATCAAAAGTTAATTGAACTTGACTACCATCCATCGGCTTAATAAGCCAAGCCTTAGAAGTCTTGTTATCATACTCTGTTACACCCTCTTTGTAACTAAATGATCCCGAGTTGCCATTTAGAAATGCTTCAATAGGTGCTGTATATCCTATTCGCCCATTGAAATTAATCTCTCCAATTCCCGTTTTACTTCCATTTGAGGTTTGTGTTACAACAATTTTGAATTTACTGAAGGATTGATCATGATCAACTTGAAAAGTTTTGGTCTGGTACGAGCTCCATGACTCACAACATTGATAATCTAATTCATGCCATGCCCCGGCCGCCTTGGCCCCTTCCAACTTAAACTCTTTCGGTGCGTAGCTAGCAGTGATTGATGCAATTTGATAATCTACTAACTCATAGGTCGTGCAGCCCGGGATTTCATACTTTATCCATTCAGATTGTGAATTGGCCCTCCATTGAGTGCCGAAATCTTGGTCGAAAGCTTTTGATGGTATATACAAATTGGCAGGATAAGATAACGTATTACTACTTGCGGAGACCTGACCAGTATAATTATCATCAAGGCTGATAATCTCTCCTTCGATGGAAGGAACCGCTGAAGGTACTGGTCCCGATATTTCAAAGTTGTCGACATATAAGTCAGCATTTTCATAATAGTAGTTGGATCGGTCGTGCTCTGATACAATTCTAAACTTAACATTGATTGGATTGGCTAAATCAACAGATAAGTGTTCGCCAAGATGAACAGAGATGCTTTGCCAGGAAGATTCGCTATAACTCGAGGAAGCTAAAGTATACCAATCGTTTATCCCAACTTTTATCTGAACCAAAAGAAATCCTTTAGCTGAAGAAGATTGGTTCACCATTTTGTAGTCCAATGAAAGTAGATGGCTTCTTTCATTGGCAGCAAACTCAAAACTCGGGCTCTCAAATTTTGCAAATAACGACTCACCAGTACCACTATAATTCTGATCTCCACGTGCAAATAAGGAATAGTAAGTTATCTGCCCATTATAGTCTGCCGCATTTTCAGAGGTTCGATTCCAATCAAATGCACCAACATTCGTCCAATCATTTAT
>DIYH01000030.1:277671-350649 GCA_002435755.1 Flammeovirgaceae bacterium UBA6059 | reverse complement strand
TCATAATTAATAGTTATCCTTCATACAGATAACCATCTACTCAAAACCCATTCCTCGGATGCTTCCTACTCAGGATTTGCTCTTGTTTGGCCTGGTTGACGTGAGTGTAGAGTTGGGTGGTAGCGATGGAGCTGTGGCCCAGAAAATGCTGAATATATTTGATATCTACATCTTCTTCTAGCAGTAGAGTTGCAAAAGAATGTCTGAACGTGTGTGGTGTGACGTGCTTGCCTATTGAACTGTCGTTAGCCAACCGCTTTACCATAAACCTTACTGATTGTTCTGATAACCTATTCCCTTGTCTATTGACAAAGTAATAGCCAGAATTATCCTTTGTGCCATGAAACAGTTTTTCATATTCAAGCAGGGCAGCTTTGACTTGCTTGTGGCATATCTGAATGAGCCTTTCTTTACTTCCTTTTCCCAGAACTTTGATCGTTCCTGTACCAACATCAATGTTTTCTGATTTTAGGTTACATAACTCAGAGACCCTCACTCCTGTAGCAAACAATAACTCCAGAACAGCAATGTCTTTAATTGCAGTGGCATATTGGGAGGATCCGGGCATTGTTGATTTCTTAACCCTGTAAGCACAAGTAAATATTGATTGTACCTCATCGCTGCTCAGAACAGTAGGTAAAGCTCTAGAATCTTTGATTTTGATCCTCACTTTCCTAAATGGATTGATCAAGACGATATCTTCGAATTCCAGGTAGTTAAAAAAAGCCTTAGCAGTAGCAATCTTCCTCTTGATGGTTTTTGGTTTGAAGTTCGAGATTACCTTTAAATATTCTTTGATGAGTTGTTTGTCGATATCCGCAACCTGAAACGAAGCGGAAACTTCTTTCAAAAGGAATTCATGAAATTGCTTTAAGTCTATCAGGTAAAACTTGATGGTTTTATCAGCAAGATTCTTTTCATAGCGGCAATGCTCTATGAATGCCACTTCTGCATTTTTAAAATTCATTCTCTATTGGCTTTAGGTTATTAGCCTGAAAAGATGCCTATAAAAGTGTAAGCCAAGTGCAAATTCTCTAGAAAGGGCTATTTCAAGTCGCCAAGAGGCTAGCCGGACAATATTTACTCTTCAAATGGTTGGGTAAAGTTGAACCCTAGGCGTAGTAAGGTCAAATCAGTAAATGAAAAAGAAATGATCGCTTACCTTATCAACCTCGCCGAAGAACTTTTTTATACACAGTCAGCACTCGACCATCACATTGACTTGCATATTCGGGAAATCAGAGAACACTTGGCTACTTCAAGCCAGAATAATTAGGTCTTCTATTATTTGATTTAGGAATTAACTTATTCAAGTACTCGAAACCAATGCACTTTTGGGTGTCAGTGTGCGGGATCTCTTTTCCAGATCCAATTCCCCTTTTCCTTCCATTCGCCGCTCTCATCCTTAGTAAATGAGACATTTCTGTGCTCGTCTTCATTGACGATGAAGTTTTCATCCTTATGATCATATACTTCACCGCTGGGTCGATAGATCACCATAGTGGATATAAAAGAGGAGTCATTGGGAAATTCGGAAATGCCTTCTGAATAGCCATTGCCTCTGTCGACTATAGTGTGGACGTATTGATTCTTTGTAGGGTGCCAGGAGAAGGCTCCTTGAGAGCTTATCAGAATAGTGTCTTCCAGATAAGCGACAATTTTTATGTTAAGTAAATTTTGCAGCGGCCTATCGAACCATAGACCAAAAGCCTTTGGTGATTTGGGATTCGCAGGATCATGGTTCTTGTTTTCTCCAGTCCATTTACCACTTCCTTTGATCAAGTAATTGGCCATTTTGTCGAAATGTAATTGCTCTTGTTCCAGTGCTGGTGATTGGGCACTTGCTTCGGGAAACCAGATGAAGAAAGCCAAAATGGTCATCAGGAAAGTTGAAAGCCTCGTCTTGCTCATATTCCGAAAGAAACCATTGATTTTTAAAGATCCACTTGGGCAACCATTTTATTCATTGAAAGGGTTGCATTGCGCAGTGTATGAATGTCAGCATAAAATAGATTCTTGCTGTTATTGAACAGTCAATTCAATGTTAACTCATTCAGCAAGCCAGCAATAGCATTGAGAATGTTGGTCTGTTTTTCAATGAATTCCTGACTGTTGATGGTTTTAGATAGACGAGGTTCGAAAAGACCATGCTTGGTTTCCATTGCCATTTGAACTCGGTTTTTGCTAAATCGATAGAGTAAGGGCTTCTTCACAATGCCATCAGACTTTAACCTATGGTTGAGGTCGTCAATCTTGTCAAGAATAAAAGGTCGAAGCACAGTTTGGGCTACCTCTGGTTCCTCTGAGTAGCAACGATACTTGGAATCTCGATTATGATCCAGTTTTACTTCATCCACTCTCATGGATTTCAAAGTATCAACAAAGTAGCGTGTTACTAGCCAAATGGAAGTCGGGAATGTTACCGGTAGGCTCGCATTGAAATAGATGCCCTCAAATATGGTGGAGTAATTGGTACCGCTTCCCTCGCTCTTACTTTTCTCCTCTACCAACTTGATTTCAGCAAATTTGAGCGTCACTCCATCAATTGTGCCTCGAACCAGGTCTTCACTATGAAACTTGGTGAACTTGGGAAAGAGCAGACTATCGCGCACTTCCGTCACGGAAATGTGCTTCTTATAGTCATAGGTAAAATCATTTCCCAGGCTCGAAATAATTTTGGGTACGATCTCAGCAATGAAAAGCTCCTTGAACTTCTTTTTGTAATGGTACCTACTAAATGCCCAAATGATCAAGGTGAAAAAAGCCGTAATGAGGAATGTCGGCACGTACCAGTCCAGGGTATCATCCTGACCATTGTCCAACAGCCAGTATAGGGTCGCGCCACCACCGAGCAATAAGACCGGGAATAATACATTGATGGGGTAAAGATTGTTGCGTAATCTAATACGCTCAACATCGAGCGTTGCAAGTTGAGGGCTCAGGCTTGAGTAGATTTCAGTCGCATTGAGCATACACTAAAGATAAAGAATCTGATCCAAGGTCTCCTTAATGGACAATGCAGTGCTGTCGATGACCTGAACAAAGTCCGGCCATTCGTATTCCTCTAGTTCACTGCGAACTATACCCACACGATCATTCATCTGATTATCTGAGGAGCGACCTTGGTCTCGTAGTTGATTGAGTTGAAGGTCACATCTGAGGTAGATGAATTTGGAATGGACGTCCAGATCAGAAGCCATCATTGCGTCCCTGAGTTGGCTTAAGCCTTTAGGTGTCCATACATTTTCTATGGCTACTGCATAACCACCTCTGAGATACTCTTGACAACTGGCCCAGGATAATCGAGCAACTAAGGGTTCAATACTATTGAAATAGTCTGTGCTAATAGAGTGATTATCATGAATCCACTCAGCAAGTAGTCACTTTCGATGCATACACCTGCCTTTGATTTAGCCCATGCCTTAGCAATGGTCGATTTGCCAACACCACATGCTCCCGTAAGTACAAGTACCTCCTTTTGATCCGCCATCGATGATATTGATTTATTGGGATTGCGCATTTAGGATTTCTGCTTCACAATCACCCGAGCATAGCTCTTTAAGTCTTAGCAACCTATCATGTATGCTCTGAAGCGCAGTTATTTTTTCATTCAACATGTTGAGTTTGGAATCAATCATCGGTTCCATGGTGGCGCAGTCAAGATCATCAGTTTCTATCAATGACAGAAACTCCTTGATTTCATTGAGTGAGAAGCCAAATGACTTGGATTGCTTTATTAAAAGCAACGTATCTAAAGCTGCATTGTCATACTTCCTGTAATTGTTCGAACCCCTCAATGCCTTATCGCAGCTGAGTAGACCAACCTTCTCATACCATCGGATAGTATCCCTCGACAAACCTGATTTCTGGGACAATTCGCCTATCAACATGACCCTTCAAAATTTTTCGTCAAAACCATAACCTTGGAGTTAACTCCAAGGCGTAAGATATGTAAAAGGCATATACTATGACAAAGCATCTGATCCCTAGCGTATTACGTGTACTGGTTTCCGTTGTGTCCGAAGCTCAAGACATGACAGAAATTCTAAAACCCGATAAAATGAGTTTAAACTTTGAAAATGCACTAACCTGCACACTAACTAGTCCAGAGCTTGCTAAAAGAAAAAATGAACTGCAAAAAGCGATCTTCGCTAAAGTGAAGCATGTCTCAGAAGTTGATGATGGTTATGTTTTTCAATTCGATGATGACGAAAGCCTACTACCGGAATTATTTCATTACGTCCTTGCTGAAAAACAATGCTGTCCGTTCTTTCAACAGGATATTTCCATTGGCTCCCATGCTTCGGGAATCACATGGAAAGTTTCTGGCGCTGAGGGAGTGAAGCTGATATTAGAGCAGATAATGGAAGAAGCAATACCAAATAGAGAATAGTGACCTTAGTTCAGTTCAAATCTTATTTGAAGAATTGATTTAATTCAAACCATAGGTCTTCTTGGCGTTCTCGATTTGCTCTTTTTCAGTAATCTCTGGAAATAGAAAATAACTCGGCGCAATGATAGGTTTTACTTTTTCAATCTTGATTGAAGTAATGGTTTTGAAAGGGTATTTACCACCTGTTATTTTCAGAAGGGTACTTTCCATACCTGAATAATCAGGATGCACGGCATCAATGATCTCAGCCTGACCTTTAATTTGAAAGCCCTTCTGAATCAAGATATCAATGAAGCTCACACAGACCTGATTGTTTTCTTGGATATTGCTGACGCTTTGGGGAGAAGCAATATTGGCAATGATAATCTGGTCATCCTCAAAGTAGGTGAATACTTCTTTGGGCGATACATTGGGTATGTTGTCCTTGGAAAAAGTAGCTAGCCAACAGAGCACGCTTTTATTGATGGCTCTTTTGATTTCGTCGATATTAAAATGTTTATGTTTCATATCTCTTATGGAATAGCCAATGTCGATCCATTGGTGCTCAATACTTGAAATTGTACAAAGTGATTTTCTAATCTGATCATCAGTTTTTGAGGTTTAACTTAATCCTGTTTTGATTTCTCCTCTAGCCGGCGGTTCGCCGAGCGAGGGGCTCCTACTTTTCCTTGATGAAAAGTAGACCAAAATCAAGAAAAAATTAACGCGCGAGCCTTTCCCCGCATCCACACACGATTTTTTCGCCTTGCGCCAATAGGATCACCGATTAGACAAACTTTGACGACTGGGTTGTAACGACACATGCTGGGTTGGAATTAGATATTCTTCTTCCAGCTCTGCAACTCGATCAAGTTGCCTTCCGGGTCTCTGGCATAAACGAAGGTAATTTCACCTACACTTTCAACTTGTCTTACGACGACTTCACCATTGCTTGATCCGCCATTATGTTCTAGTCTTGAAAGTACGTCCTCAACATCATCTACTTCGAAAGCGATGTGCCCAAAACCTTTGGTATTGGGATCAATTGAAGGACGATCATCGATATGGGCATATTGATAAATCTCCAACGTAGGCCCGTTTTCCTCATAACCTGGAAGCAGTAAGTGAGCACCTTCAAGTGCGGCACCAGGTACACCCGTTCCCTTCTCCAGCCATTGACCAGATTGTTTCCTTATCGGGGGAACAACTTTGCATTGGAAGGTCTTGACATAAAAATCAACTAATGCTTTCCAGTCGGTGCTGACGATGTTCGTATGGGCATATCGAATGGTCATGACATTACCGCTTGTTGGGTCTGACATCTTGATACTTTTTCAACATCGATTCGAATGCTGTCGCATCAACGGGCTTGAGGAGTTTGTCTCTTGTTGGTGGATACTTTTCTAGAAAGGACCTTGGTCGAACTGGTCTTTTTTCAAACCCACCACCACAGTTCGGGCAGACATTAAAAAGAACTTCTTCAACGCATGTACCGCAGAATGTACACTCGAACGTGCAGATCATTGCCTCTTCACTATCATAGGGCAATGGTTTACCACAATTTTCGCAGATAGGTCTAAGCTCAAACATTACACGCAGCGATAGTAGGTTGGTGTTTAATAAGGAAATTACAAGAGTTGGCGATGAAGCACATACTGTTGGCGGCCTCATGAAGTTCGGTAGCTTCAGCTTCCTGGTCCTTATCTGTGATGGTCACTTTGGGATGTAGTACGACGCTGGTGAATTTACCGCTTCCATAAGCCGATTCCTCCATGGTGCCTTTGGCATCATCGCTATAGTCTGTTACTACAATGCCGTGCTTTGCACATAGGTGTAAGTACCATAGCATATGGCACGACGATATTGATGAGAGGAACAATTCTTCTGGGTTGTACCTGGAAGGGTCCCCTCGGAAGGCTGGATCGGATGCACATAACAGTTCGGCATATTTACCTTGTATTTCCACCTGGTGGTCTCTGCTGTAGGCCGTGTAGTGCTCAGTACCTTTACCAAGATTGCCTGTCCATACTATTGTGGCATTGTAATGATGTTGCTTCATAGGTTTTCAAGTTTGAGTTTATCAGCGATGCGCTCGCCAAATGATGCTTTGGATAAGTTGCTTTCGAGCTTGTCCAGGTGGGTCATAATCGCGGTATCCTGATCGAGAAGGTCAAGCATAACCTCCTTTCCGATTTCCCAGATTCTGGTGAAAAGTGGCATCATTTGCTCTGCTTTTTTGGTCAATTTGAAGATGGTTTTACGCTTATCAACAAGATCCTTTTCGCTGGTTAGATAGCCTTTGGTAATCATCTTGTTGGTCATAGTAATCACAGACTGATGTGTGAATCTCAGCCGCTGCGCAATTTCCATTACGGATACTTCAGGCTGTGCCTGCACGATCCAGAGTACTAAATACCAGTTGGGCTCAGTCTCGATATCCAGTTCCCGATACATGGCTCGAAGACTATGTGCTATCTTATCACTGATGCGCTTGAGTCTGGTATCCAGATTGGCATAGCCCAGTTCTTGTACTAAATCATCATTCATAGGCCAATGATAAGGATAATTTTATAATTATGCAGTTAACTGCATAATTACTTTCAACTACAGAATAATGAATATTATGAGTTTTGAGTTATTGGTAGTAAGGAATAGCCAAACAGACACACCTCTGGGGAATGCGCTGATTATAGCTCCTTAGGTCAAAGAGCTAGTCATTATTACGTGGAACCGAGTAGTTCTAAGATATCGTCGGTTTCAGAATTAACATAGTGCTGGATCGTAATTACGTTATTAATAAATTCCAGCGCCACTTCTTTGCCTATTTCCCATATCCAGTGAATAGAGAAATAGTGCTTTTAGCTTTTTTGGTGAGGGTAAGGATGGTCTTGCGCTTATCAGTAGGGTCTTTTTCATTCTGAAAGTTGTGATTACTATTTCTGTTTGATTCATGATATTACCTAGTCTTAGGAACTAATCAATAATTTGAAAATACCAGATTAAATGTTAACCTAAATGAAGTCAAGTCGCGATATCGGCCTCATCTAATTCCAAAACTACTTGAGTGATTGAGTAAACTCCACCTTTTTATGATCTTTGTTTGGTAGTCGTATGTCTCATTCTGTAGAATAAAGCTTCATCAGACTATCTCATCGCATATCTCATTGGAATACCTTAATAAAGGTCGCTAGTGTTCATGAGCTACTTTCTATCCGTTGATAACTAGTATCATTTGAATGGAGATTGACATTACTTCCTTAGCTCTTCCATATCAGAAATAATTTCATCAAGTTTGCTGAAAACACGGCCATAGATAAGGTTCACATCCCAGCTGTAAATCTTATTACCAAAGATCGCTAATAGCCCTGCTACTATGACTATGAGCACTAATCCCGATATTGGTATCCCAAAAAGTAAGAAGAGGTCAGAAAAATAGATTGTTAGCTCATCGACTACCTTTTCTCCAAGTGTTTTCCCTCTGAAATTGGAGTACCAAAAACCAAGTACAGTGGAAAGGAAAAATAATGGATAGTAGACCCTTGCCATTTTCTTGTTAACCGCAAGTTGTTCTTTCATCCAATGATCAAACTTGAGTAGGTAATGATAGCTGTTGTCACTTTTATCAATTCGATCCAGACCTTTCAAAAGCTTTCTATTGACGATCACCACCACACTCAAAATCACGAAAAAGCCTATACCCATGATTGGGATTTTTATAAAGAACGAGATGATAAGGAAAAGTACCGCACCGATCACTATCGCATTTAGGTTGATCTTAAACATTCGTTTGAACTTATCGATCAGATGAATCGACTTTTGATTGTACAGGTTGTTCAACTTTGGGGCAATTACGGCATCCCCTTTCAAAAAGCCCTCTTTCCAGATAGTTTCAATTGATCTTTCCATGTAATATTTTTTGTAGTCGTCCCTTGATTCGTTTGATCCGAACACCAATGTTGTTGGGGTTGGTGCCAATGATGTCAGCGATTTCCTGGTAAGATTTCTCTTCCAGATACAACAGTATCACTCCTCTGTCTACTTCGGATAACTGACGTATGGCATCATACAACAAGTTGAGTGATTCGTCAGTGAAATCCCTGCTATCTTCTATTGCTTCTTCTGTTAAAGCGTCCGAAGCAAAATACTGGTTACTGCTTTTCTTCTTTTTTAGCAGTGTCAAGCATACATTGAGCGATAACCGATAAATCCAGGTGGCCCATTCAGATTCACCACGGAAGTTGTCCTTGCTCTTCCAAATCTGTAAGCACACCTCCTGGTAATAATCCTCGAAATCCACCTGTGTATTGGTGTATGCGCGACAGATCTTGATGATGATAGCGGCATAGGGCAATACAGAAGATGTATAGAAATCGCTGCTCACTGTTTTTTCTCCTTTAGTGGCCGAAGTTGAAAAACATTACACCTTGGTATGACTTTTTTTTAAAGCAGGTGCGTGCACGCTTAGACAGTATGGACACAAAGGAATGCTCAAGTTCTATGCTTGATGGACAATCTTCATCTCATTATGTGCTGTTAAATTAGATGCTTCTTTTTGCTACTTCAGTCTCGATCCATGCCGGCAAGTATTCTGGCGTACAGTTTTTTGGAACAGGTTTATCCTTATAAAGACCGAGTTGTTCACCGATAGATATGCACTTAGGTCTATGTTTCGATTCGAAAATACCAATTTGTGCTGCGGTAAAATTCATAGCCCACTGAACTTCAGGAGCTTCATTGGCTTGCTTCTTTTCAATGCTGGTAAGTAATTCAATGGCATTATCTATGGGAACTTTGCCCATCCAGCGCAATCTTCCTTGGTAATACCAATAGACTCTTCGTAGAAGAGATGAAGGGTGAAGCTCCCAGGATTCAATAAGTGCTGTTGTCTTCTTATCCTTCATGAGTTGATTCGCCATAAGCCAGTCAATCAAGTCATTTCGTTCTTTTTCGGAATGTTGCTGAATGTCATTATCCAATTGTTCTATCACCTCCATACTAAGCAGCTTTTTATCCATGATTAAAATGGCCAATTGCCGGGTCATAAAATCTCCTGAAGACCACAGTTCGAGTGCCAGCTCATGGTCCTTCTTGATGTCTTTAGCGATCTTTCTAAGGTCACCAAGCTTGGTTTCTGAACCGCCAACTTGATTGACTATTTCCTTGGCTTTGGTGCTAAGTGACATAAGATTGGTGTTTAAGTCTGAATACTGATTGGATCAAATTCACTTAATTAAGTTACATGAAATCACAGCTTCGATCAAGTGTTGCCCATTCAGTTAGTCATAAGATTACGGTCATAATCTGTGGCGATCTTGTCCACTTGTTTAATCCGATGGTTACTAAGATTAAACAGTATTCAATGAAATGAAGATCTAATTGAGAATATTGTTATAAAAACTTTGAATGCTGTGGCTGTTTTGTACATTTAAGCTGTTATGCTCAATTTTTTGCAATCTCACCCCGATTATCTGCTCGTCCTTGGAGTATTGATTTTTCTAGTCTACAAAGTGATTATTGCTGTCAAGAACTTCAGGCCTGAAGATGACGATGATGATCAGGATGGCGGCATATTCAGCTCAGAGCCAATCTTAGATCTACCTCCGGGAGTCTCACTTCCCACTGGCCCTGAAAAAGAAAAAGAATCTGAGTTAGTCGCATAATCGGTACTATAAAATCGACTCATCACAATGGCATGAGGTAAGGTGATGATAGAGACCATAACAAAAAAAAGAGTAATGAGAGGCCAACTTATTGACCAGTAGGTTGACAGCCACAAGAGCAGGGCTATTCCAAACCAGCTGATAAGCGAAAAAGGAGCCGCCTCCTTCATCCAACTTTTGAAGTCAAATCCTTTTCTAAATGTGCCGATTTTAAAGATCTGAATAGAAGTAGCATCCCAAGAATGCCAGAATACAAAGAATACCGCAAAAGAGAATAACAGGCTGGTGTTGTAGCTAATTACAAAAACCAATATCAGATCTATGACCTCCTTGGTAATAACCTGTTTTCTGGTAAGAAAAAGAAGCAGTACAAGACCAAGAATACAAACACCGGTTAAGTACACACCTAAATCCAGAAATTGCTGATAAGCACTCTCACTTACAAAGTAGGGTACTATATGCGTACTTACTTCATCAGAGTGAGGTAGGAAGAGAATCATCAAGAATGATAAGCCACTGAACACGGCAGTCCAGTTGATCATCTTGAGCTTGCCGGCGTACGCCAGTTGTGCTTCTCCAAAGTGAAACGCCGACATGAGCAGGAAGGCAATAAATGAAAAGGATGGGCTAACATACCATAGCACCGCATAGGCGGCCATGACGACTATATAAATCCCCAAGAACTTCCAATTGAGCCCTTTGGATTTGTTTTGAGGTTCTTCAAGTGAGTAGAGTGTATGATCTGTTGCACCATGCGGTATCCCAAACAGTGCAATCATTGTAAATGCGATGACGTACTCTGCTATAGTACCTTCCACGATCATAAATAGCAGGAGTGAGAATAACATCACCAGCAGCTTAGCCAATATAGTCATGCTTCCATTTTTTGGTTAGACTGTTGATAAAGGGTGCCCAAGGTAATTGACCAAAAATCATCATCTCCTCCAGCGGATGTGTCGTTTCATCCAAAAATCTCAACACGCGAGTAAATGGTTGGGATTTAAAAAGGTATTCCATGATAGGTTTGACCTGCTCAGGTTTTTGCTGAATAATCTGCAATAACAGTGTGTCATAGAAAGCAAACCTTGTCTTGTCCTCCCTGGTTTGGACTTGCTCGTTCAAGATCGCTTTGACATGTGATTGCACATTTGTGAATGTGTAGCCTGTTGTAGGCTTGGTATCCCCACCAGCCGTACCTAGACGGTGGACTCTTTCTGATGGGTGAGGATTGAATTCGTGATTGGTCATTGGTATCTGACCGATTTCTTCATCTTCGATACCAAAGTCAGTTAAACCCCAATGCCTTTTAAGATATTGATTAAGCGCTCTAGCGTAGGCCTCTTTGTCAATACTTTTAGTGGAGGTGAACTGTGTATACTCTACTAGCGCGTGATTGGGAGAGTAGGGTAAGACGTAAACAAAACTAGCGGCACCTGCTTGAGTAACCCGGAAGTCCATCAAGATAGGCTTGTCCGGATCGAATAATGGAGAATGTGTCTGTATGGTCCAGCCTAAGAAAGACTGCCAAACATTGATGCTATGATTATCATCAAGTTTGGGTCGAGAAATACTGTCTATAACGACCTGTCCATGATGTAATCCTAGGTTTGTTGAAACGACACCATCATCCAGATGAGAGCTAATATGTTTTACATCGGCTTTTAGCCAATGAAATCGTGAATCTTTGGAAATTTCTTGGCGGACCTCCTCGTAAAAGGATAGTCCGTCTATTGTGTAATATTTGAAAGGATTGATATTCTCAAATTTTGAAAAGTGATTTGAGATGAAGCCCAACTGCTCCCAATGTTGCCCGTGGGCACAATGATATTCAGGTTGTTCCTCAGACCAAAAACTCCAAGTACGGTCATTTGTCTTTTTGTCATCTCTGTCAATGATAAGAATACGCTCAAATGGACGCTGGGAGTGGATGAGATGATGAGCGAAGCTTAATCCGCCCAAACCTGCACCTGCTATGATGTAGTCGTATATCATGGAAAAGATATTCCCGGAACCAAGGGCCGGTAACCGGGAATAATCTGTCTAGAATAGGTTTTGCTTAGACTCCTGCAGCAGCAGAGCGGCTCTTAGAAGCAATCGCCAAACCGTATATAACTAAACCAAATCCAATTTTATTAACAGCATCACCAATGTTGTAGATTAGATCCATAGATGCCAGTGGAAGGACACCTCTTAGAAGTCCGTCAGTCTCGATAGCCATATAACCGATAGGATAGATAGCCCATCCTACGAGGACAAACCAACCTAGTGATCTGAATGCATTTTGGAGAATTGGATCATTAGACCCATCGGCCAATTTCTTAGCGCTACCCATCCAGATTTCATAGACAATGCCTAAGTAACCGATAGTAGAGATAGCACCCCAAACAGCACTGCTGCTTCTGAAAACAGTCTCACCTAGGTAACCAGCTACAAGCATCCATACAGAATAGAAAATCATTTTCCACATCAAAGCAGTTTTAGCTCCGAATGCTTTAAGGATAAGATAAAACTCAACACACATCAAAGGCACAGTCAATGTCCAGTCGATGTAACGTAGTGCTGTAGGCGAATACTGGTTCTCAATCCAGAATTCACGCATGTAGTAATAATGTACCGCAGCAATGAATGTAATTATACCGGATACAAGCATAGAGGTTTTCCATTTTCCTTCTACATTGCCTCTTTCAATGAAAAAGAATACTGCTGCTGCTGCCATAGCCATAGCGCCAACAAAAAAGGTAAATCCTACGTAATCAGTAGGTGACAGGTTTGCTGCCAAGATCGAATTTAGAGTATTCATGATACTTATAATTTTGATTGAACAACTTGGCAACAGCCTGTCTTTTTATTTTGTTTAATTTATGAGCCATTTGATTAAACAAAATGTATTTAAACCCCTCAGAATACTACCGAATATTTGAATATCTCAAAGTTCGTATAAAAGAATATTCTCCTTTGAAATACTTATTTGTCCAATGAAAATACGTTATTGACCGGCTATTGAAACGAATGATTCGGTCCGAGCTAAACAGAGGTTTCTAATTCGTTTTAAGAAAGAGATTTGATCATTTTCTAAACAAATTATGTCTCGGTAGATGAGACCCTGGCTGAAGATGAGGGAGATAGAGAAGGATGATCTGGATAAAGATCATCCTTCTTTCATATGCTTTACTTAAATACTTGTGCGTAATGTGCTTCTGCTGCAATGTGGCCAAAAGAAGCCCAAACTGGTCCTTCAATTAATCCTTGAAAAATCTCCTTTGCTTTAGCAGTGTCACCAGAGTACAGATGATAATTTCCTATACCGTAAGCGAGTGCGTCACCGGCAGAACCACGATCTTTGTCGATAGTCATTGACTCTACGGGTGTAGTGCCGTTATAGAGCAAGCACAACTTATGATAGTCGAAGTTCTCGATGATTTCCATATTAGCGGTGATGTCTGCAACTGCAGCAGCAGCTTCTTCATCCCGACCAAGATTACGCAGACTCATGTAGTACCAGTGGGTTGAAGAGACCAGCTTATCCACATTATCAGCTGTCTCCGCTTCATTACCATACACCCTGGCTGAGTTTTCATAATCACCTTTGAGGTAGTATGCTAGCCCAAGGTGATAGCCCATGTTGGACTGGAGGCTACCAATAGGGATACCTGCTGCATTTGGAGCACCATCAGGCTCGACGATATCCTCTTTTCCTGCGATAAGGGACGCACCCAATTCCAGGTCTGCAATTGCCTTATCCAACTCCCTTATCGAAATATAGCGGTGGCCCCTGTGTCGAAGAAGCCAGGGGTCATTAGGATACTTATCAAGTCCTTCAGTATAGATGTCTATGGAGCCCTGATAGTCTCCGGCATAGGCGGTAAATCGTCCAAACCAGATGAGGTTGTCAAGCGTAGGATCAGCTTCATACATGGCTTTGACTGAATCTAGATTGGCCTGTGCTCGGTCTGAAGGAGCAATTTGATAAAGTTTATCACCAAGAAAGGAGACTGCCTGATGTGCAGGAGCTTCTGGCTCTTCAGTTTCTATATCACTAGTTTTTTTATTTCCGGTAGGTGAACTGCAGTAGGTACAAACAAGTGCGAGGCAAAACAAAAGGGTCAGGTTCGTTATTCGGTTCATGATTGTGATTGTTAGGTCTTATTGTAAATAGCAGTAAAAACAGTTCTGATCAAAGTGATATTTGATAGCCGTTTCATTTCTTTCCTATCGGAATGCAATATTGCGGTAGCTTACTCGACTTGAGCCTATGTTTAAAGTACTTTTAAAATTTGCCTTTGTACTGGTCTGTTTTATCGTTTTCACGGTAGGGGGAGTTCTCATATATATCACATTCGCACCACAGATTGGTCAGTCTCCTGCTGGGGATCACCTTGAACGGATCAGTCAATCACCCAACTATGGTGAGGCTGGCTTCATCAATAACATTCCTACAGCAATGGCTGATCCATTGAAAATTATGTGGGAGGTAGGAGATGAGTTCTTTTTCAACGCTGAGATAAGAGAACCGAAAGAGGCGATAAAAACGATACCATTCGACAAGGCTAAAATCACCTCTATTGGTGCGGATAAAGCAGCGATCAGCTGGTTTGGACACTCTACCACAGTGATCAGGATAGAGGGGAAGACCATACTCACTGACCCAGTATTCGGTCAGCGTGCTTCTATGTTTGGATTTGCTGGACCGGAGCGATTCAACTATGATCCAAGACCAATGATTGAGCAGCTACCAGAGATAGATGCAGTTATCATAAGCCATGATCATTATGATCATCTCGACTATTATGGGATTACTCATTTGATTGATCGTGTAAAGCATTTCTATACTCCGCTAGGTGTGGGATCACACTTAAGGCGATGGGGAGTGCCGGAAGAAAAGATCACTGAACTGGACTGGTGGGAAGAAACTGTTTTTGAAAACAATATTACTTTGATTGCTACGCCTTCACGCCATTTTTCTGGAAGGGGATTGAATGATGGCAACAAGACGCAATGGGCCTCTTGGACTATCATAGGTCAACAATATCGAGTTTACTTCAGTGGAGATACTGGCTACTTTCCTGGATTTAAAGAGATCGGAGATAAGTACGGACCATTTGATTTTGTGATGATGGAATGCGGTGCTTACAATAAGCTATGGCCGAATATTCACTTGATGCCTGAAGAATCTGCACAGGCTTGTTTGGACCTTCGAGGAAGAGTATTGATGCCGATCCACTGGGGCAAGTTTAACCTGGCACTTCACCCATGGAAAGAACCAGTTGAGCGACTCCATGCGGCGCTCCAGGGAGAGCAAGTCATTATAGCCCAACCTGAGGTGGGGCAGGTGTTCTACATCGATCTCGACATCCCTACCGCCAAGTGGTGGGAGAGGTATGAGTAAGTACCAGAAGTCGCCGAGTGCTGCTTGTATTAAATCCTGGTCTGACACGCCTTTTTACTAAGTATAAACCTAGCAAAAACACTAAGAGTGTTACTTAATTTTCTAGGTAATGCACTTAAATTAACACAGAGGTTTTTTTTGGAATCGGTGGAGTGGATCCGAGGGTTCATCTTCAAAACCTTCCGTTTTAGGACTATTTTCACTCTGGTTGTTGAATAAATAAGAATTATGGCTAGACAATCCATCTAGTCATGTCATCCTATGATGCTGTCTTGTGGTTTGGATAGAAATTAACAGCTATATAACTTCTAATCTGAAACTCACGTGTACGACTTATCCGAGGTATTAGAGTGATGTTTCTAAAGAAGAAATCAAAGGAATCAAAGCTATGTATATAACACTGAGTGGGTAAGGCTCTTAAGCAAAAGACTTAAGTGAGTCTTGCAATACGGCGACCAAATAATTTTTCAATAAACCACCCTTATTTTTTATGTCAGCACTTTCTGCTCAAGTGACCATTGATGATCATCTGACTTCTAAACATGACAGGATAGAACGACTTGATCAAAATATACTTTATGCCCAGAAACTACAAGATGCACTTTTTAGGAATAAGACTGTCGAAGACCATTTTAAAGATGGGTTTATAATAGATCAACCGAAGGATGCCGTAGGAGGCGATTTTTATCTGGTTGATAGTATTGCCGGGCAGAAGATGATACTAGTAGGTGATTGTACAGGACATGGACCCTCTGGTGCCATGCTCTCTGCTCTGTGTGTCTCAATCCTTAAGGAGCTTTTGAACAAGTATAAAACACTTAGTCCGGCGCTTATCATAACCAAAGCGCTGGATCGACTAGCATCAATGCTTGATAACGGTGATGACTACTTAAGTGACGGAATGGAAGCAACACTGCTTTTCATTAACGAAAGCAAAAAACAAATCAAGTTTGCCTCAACTGGTCAGTATGTTTTTACTTATGGATCCGACGTGTCAAAAACAATAAAGACAAGGCACGTAGGGTATGAAAAGTCAAGCGTTAATATTGAGGATCAATGCATTACGTACACAGATGATACCATGATCTATGTATCAACTGATGGTATGAAGGACCAATTTGGGAGTGAAACCGGCAGGAGATTTTCCAATAAGCGCCTTGAATCTTGCTTTTCGGATTTTTGGGAACTAAGCGGTCGTGATCAATCCGATAAGATAAAGGAGAGGTTTCAAGATTGGCAAGGAACTCTCGAGGAGCAGACAGATGATATTCTGCTTTTGGGTATTAGACTTTGAATTTTAAAAACCTAAACAATAAAGCTATGAAACTAGACAAGGCGATTGAAGCCTCTATTAAGAACGTACCCAAGGCTGTAGCCGCCGGAGTAGTAGACATGGGTAGTGGAATGATGCTCGATATGAAAACTACTGAAAGCCACCCTCAAGAGGTATTTGACTTTCTTGCAGCTGCTACTAAAGATATGTTTGAAGGTGAAAGTGTAGTAACTATTGAGGATATTTTCAAGAAGTCCAGGGGTAGTAAAAGTACAGAGCACTACTTTAAAGAAATCGTTGTGTATTCGACCAACCTGCTACACTACTTTACGAGGCTCCCCCATAATCAGACACTTGTGTATGCAGTAGTCTGCTCAGCAGACGCGAATGTCGGATTGGTAATGGTAAAGGCACGGGAGATTGCAAAGGATCTTGAGATATAACAACTCATGATAAACATAAGGGACCTCCAAATATCAGCGGAGAGCAGATCGCTGCTTTCCGTTGATTCCCTAGAGATTACTTCAGGAGAACGTATCGCCATTTATGGACATGGTGGTAGTGGGAAGTCTTTGCTATTACATTTCCTATCTGGCAAATTGCCCAGGGAGTTGTATTATACGTTTACTGACAACTTCAATTCTTTTGGTAGTATTGCCTACTTCGATTTCAATAAGAATTGGACAAAAAGTGTCATCAGTCTGCTTAGTGAGTCTGCGGACCTATGTCTGATCGATGAACCGGAAAATGGTGTTTCTCTGGAAAGGTTTAAGATTTATTGTGACTACATGAAGGCTGCAGACAGCACAATCGTATTTGTTACTCATCACCTACATTATGTAGAAGAGTGTAGTGATAAGGTGCTTATTCTTAAGTCTGGAGAGAGTAGGGGTGTCTACGATAGGAGTGAGTTTTTTAATAGTGATGACCCTTACGTACAGTATGTATCGACCATGGGCTGTTAGCGAAGAATACTATGATAGGATTTAAATGGATAATAGAAAATGAACTGGCAGGAGCATCACAACCTGGGTTGTACGCCAGTATAGACCAGGACCTTGAATTCCTGAGAGCAAGACGAATAGACTACATCATCAGCCTAACTGAAACGAACGAATTGAGTAGAACAGCTAGAGTGGCTGATATGGGCTATCTGCATTTTCCAATCAGAGATATGGACATACCTATGCCAAGGGACGCGAGCAACGCAATGACCAAAATTGAGCGGATCATTTCCCTTGGTCATGTTCCTCTAATTCACTGCAAGGCTGGTGTAGGGCGAACCGGTATGATAGCCGCATGCTATATGGTGACAAAGGGTTATGAAACTGAAGAAGCAATTAAATATGTGCGATCTATTCAACCTAGGTATATCCAGACCTTAAACCAGCAGAGGTTTGTAAGCAACTTTGCGAAGTACCACATCAAGGACCATTTCCAACAGTGACGCTAATAACTATCTAAGACCCTGCGTATTCCCATTTCATGATGACTAACATGATAGATAGTAAAGTACATCATCTCCCTCAAAGTAAGGTTGCCAAGGAGCGGGTGAGGGATCACCAATTCATCCAGGTCTTGTTCGGAATAATCATTAAGTTGATTGGCTAGAAGTTCTGCTTTTGAAACGAGCTTATCGGTAAACTCCTTTCGCTGATCGGTTGAAATTTCATGAGGTAGAAATTGTCCACTGGCCTTTCCACCTTTTGACAATGCACCTAGGTAGAATGCTACTACATCATCGTAATTGCGACTTGGGTTTTCAGCTTTACCGAAGCTCAAGACCACTTCTCTTGAGCTCATCACTTTGTTAAGAGGTGATAGACTCCGAATCAGGTGACTGAGATGTTGGCCCGGATTCCACTTGCCTTCAGGAGCTGCCATCAACTGCTCCTCAGTTAGACCATTGATCAGATCCATGAACTGTTGGTACTGTTCTTTCAGCTTGGACTGAAGCTCTGATTTGTTCACTTTCAGCCCAGTTTCTCATTAAAGAAAGCAATGGTCCTCTCCCAGGAGAGCTTTGCAGACTTCTCATCGTATCTCGGTGTGGTGTTGTTATGGAAACCATGATTGACATCAGGATAGAAGTGAGCGACGTAATCCTTATCATTGGCTTTCAATGCCTCTTCATAGGCAGGCCAACCTTCATTGACTCGCTTGTCCAGCCCAGCGTATTGCATCATTAAAGGAGCATTGATCTTGGGAACATCCACTGATTCTGGCTGACGACCATAGTATGGCACTGCGGCACCCAATTCTGGTAGGCGAACCGCCATCATGTTAGAAATCCAACCACCAAAGCAGAAGCCCACCACACCAACTTTACCATTACATTTCTCATGGTTGCGTATATATTCGTAAGCTGCTATGAAGTCTTCCAGCATTTCATCGCGATCTCGCTCGCGCTGCATAGCACGCCCGTCATCATCATTGCCAGGATAGCCGCCAAGTGGTGTTAGCGCATCTGGAGCAATACTTACAAAACCAGCCACGGCACATCTGCGACCTACATCCTCAATGTAAGGATTAAGTCCTCGATTCTCGTGTACGACGACTATTCCCGGAAGCTTTTGATCCGTTCCTTTTGGTGAAGAAAGAAGCCCCTTAATGCCACCACCACCTTTAGGAGAGTCATAGTTGACGTACCCAGAATCAATGCGCTCATCATCCTGAGGTACCGTGATATTATCCTTATAGTTGGGCATCATGAAACTGAGTAATGAAGGGACCGTCAGCCCACCAACAGCATAGGTGGACAGTCGCTCAATGAATTGTCTGCGCTCAAGCTTATTATGTGCATAATCGTCGTAGAGGTCAAATACCTCCTGGCTGATGTCTTCCTTTTTGATTTCCTTCATGATAGTCGTACGTTTCGTTGGCTAATGTTTTCTATTATGGGATACTCTCCTCAAAATCTGAGCTCAAAACACCCACTCCTGCATCATTCAGCGACTTGTTGAATTCTGGAATATCCTTGTTGAGCATCTCTTGATACTGAGCCTCGAGCACTTTCCATTGGCCTTCTAGTTCACCAAACTGCTCCTCTGCTCCTTTGGTGACGAACGGGATATTCGAATTCAACTGACCATTGATAAACATGTAAGAAGCTGTCAGTTTATTCGGGAAATTGATGGTGTCATCGTACTCTTCAGACTTACGCTGAATGAGTTCTCCATCCCATTCGGTCAACTTCTTCATCAATGCTTTCCCCTGGTCTACTATTTCGTAGTAAGTCTCATCATCTGACAAACGATCAATGATTGCATCGATTTGATCACGCACCTTGGACATATCATTAACCTTACCATGAATATCATTCACACGCCTTTGAATAGATGACATCACTTCGTGCTGCTTCTGATAGTCAGCTGTTGTAGCTTCTAGTAGAGGATTAGGCATGATCGTGAAACTTGATGAAGACTCACGGTCACCTGATTTTAAGGTAACGGTGTATTCACCTGGTACAGCCTTGTGACCTCTATAGCTACCCTCGATATATACTGTTGGTACTCCGGCCATGGTAGGGTAACGCATATCCCAAACGATTCTATTTATTCCTTTGCTATTTGATAGTGTGGGATCAGCTGATGGTCCACCGCGATAAGACTTGTAGTTAGGATCCTTCTTGGAGCTCAATTGGCGTACCACATTGCCGTCACTACCGGAAATGGTCAACTCCAGATCAAGTGAATCAGTATCTAGGTTATAGTACATCACTACTCCTGACGCAGGATTGACACCAGTGAACTTGCCTTTGCCGTCTACTGAAGGCGAGGAACTATCCAACTCACTTCCTCCTGTAACTCGGTAGGTGTCCTCAGGTTGGTAAAGCTTGAAACCGTCATTGGCTCCTGCGTACTGACGAATCAAACCTATATCATCGAGTACCCAAAATGAACGACCTTGAGTGGCCACAATTAAATCACAATGACGTTGGATCAAATCAGTGATAGGTACGATAGGCAAGTTTAGCTGAAGGGATGACCAGCTTTGACCTCCGTTGAAGGAGACATAAACGCCCATTTCCGTGCCTGTGTAAAGCAGATCTTTGCGTTCTTCATCTTCACGTACAGCACGACCGTAGGAACCATAAGGCAAATTGCCGCTGATATTAGTCCAGGTCTGACCATAGTCGGTCGTTTTGTACATCGCTGGTGTGAAGTCATTGAACTTATAGCGCGTAGTAGCGATGTAAGCTGTTGCCGGATCATGAGGTGATACCTCAATGGCATTGATTAGGCATTCCTGGAGGCCTGACGGAGTGACGTTGTTCCAATTAGCACCACCATCTCTTGTGATGTGCACCAAACCATCATCACTTCCTGTCCAGATGACACCAGCTTCATGAGGCGACTCTACCACGTAACTCAATGTACCGTAGTTTTCGCCTCCGGCACCTTCATTAGTGTATGGGCCACCACCTTTTCCTTGCTTGCTATCTTGATTTCTGGTAAGGTCAGGAGAAACTTCTTCCCAGCTGATACCGCGATCTTTGGTCTTTAGTAGTACCTGTGCACCATGATAGTAGGTGTTGGGTTCGTGCTTAGACCAGATGATAGGAGCATTCCAATTGAAACGATATTTCATGTCCCTTGCCTCCATAGCGAGGTACTGGATTGGGGCTGACATAATGCGATTACCATCACCCAGTTTGGTGTCTAATGCCTCGATAGCACCCTGATAACTACCTCCTAATACATAGCGCGGATTGTCGGGATCAAAAGCAAGGAAAGCACTCTCTCCTCCTGCGGAGTACGTCCAATGCTGCTTGTCTATGCCATACCCATTAGGATCACGGTGCTGAATTACAACAGAAGAGTTGTCTTGCTGACCTCCATAGATGCGATAAGGGAATACATTGTCAAGATTGACTCGGTAAAATTGTGCTGTTGGCATGATGTCCTGACGTGACCAGGTGTCGCCCTGGTTGAAAGTAATGCCGGCACCACCATCATTAGAGATCACCATATTTTGACCGTTATCTGGATTGATCCATAGGTCATGAAAATCACCATGCGTACCTGTCATTCGAGACCAACTCTTACCTCCGTCGATGGACTTCAAAGCATGTGGACTAAGTACGTAAACCGTATGCTCATCAGTAGGATCAGCAAATACTTCGGTGTAGTACCAAGCTCTCATTGTCAATCGATGATCACGGCTAATACGGCTCCAGTTCTTTCCACCGTTGCTGGATACAAATAGACCACCCTTGTCTTGTTCAGAATCACTCTCCACGATGGCATAAACCTTTTCTGGATTAGCACGGCTGACGGAGATGCCAATCTTACCCAATTCTGTCGGTAAGCCATCCTGAATTTTCTCCCAGGTCTCACCACTGTCCTTGGACTTGTAAACGCCACTTCCAGGCCCTCCACTGACGACCTTCCAAGGCAAGCGAATATGATCCCAGAAAGCTGCGTAGAGTATTCTTGGGTTGGTCATATCCATGGAGAGACTACTAGCACCTGAGTTCTCATCGATGAAGAGTACTTTGCGCCAGTTCTTACCACCATCGGTACTTTTATAGATGCCACGCTCTTGTGTAGGTCCGTGTACCGCACCTTGAGCAGCGACATATACGATATCAGGGTTCTTAGGATGGATCTTGATATTGGCGATATGCCTCGTAAGTTCTAATCCCAGATGCTCCCAGGTTTTGCCTGCGTCAGTAGACTTATAAATACCATCTCCAAAGGAGGTCATTACACCTCGGGGTGCATGTTCACCCATGCCAACGTAGATGACGTTAGGATCACTTTCGGATACGGCAATCGCTCCTACCGAACCCGTCTTGAAGAAGCCGTCGGAGATATTGGTCCAGGAGTTCCCAGCATCATAGGTCTTCCAAAGGCCGCCACCTGTAGTGGTCATGTAGTATGTTAGTGGATCGCCGATCACACCACTGGAAGCCACAGAGCGACCACCACGAAATGGTCCAACATTTCGCCACTTTACAGCTGCATAATGTTCGTTAAGGTCCACTTGTGGAGCTGCAGGTGCAGCTCGTTTTCTCCTCTGAGCTAGCAATGTGGTTGAGGATACTATCAGGAGGATGATTAAGAATCTCATGGTTTAGAAGTTTGTTTTAAAGTACTGATCTCCCGTATTGGGTTAAAGTAGAATTATTTGGAAGGTTGGAGTGAGGGCTAGTTGTCCACTTCGTAACCCAACTCACTCAGCTCCCTGGCGGTCATGTCTAGTATATTGACTTCCATCGGTACGTCTATCAGTGGCTTATCCAGAGAGTCCACTTCCACTACCGCAATAGCTTCCAGCACGTCGAAACCTTGGAGCATCTGACCAAAGATCATATAGTTGCCATCAAGTCGTGGGATACCTTCTTGATCATGGACGATGTAGAGCTGGCAGCCCGCAGATAGCTTTTCTGGATTGCCATCACGGCCGGCACCCAATGCGCCATAAATGTGTTTGATGCTATCGTTAAACTCTGGCTGGAGAAGGTAATGTGAATCTGCAAAACCTTCTGGCGTATCAGGACATCCACCTTGAATCACAAAACCTTCGACCACACGGTTAAAAGTATAATCATGCCAATAACGCTCATTAGCTAGCTTGATGAAACTCTCTTTATGAATAGGTGTCTTATCATAGAGCCAGAAGAGCATTTCTCCTTGAGGTGTTTTGATCTGTCCTACCGGAAATGTCTGTGGCTCCTTGGGTGGAGTTGAACAGGCCAGTAAGAGTAAGAGCGCGAGAGGTTGAAATCGATGTATCATTGTGTCAAATTAGATGTTGTTTGCTTGACTTGCAAGAACCGCTGTGGGAGGGGATGGGGATTTCGATACTGTATATGACTTGTTCATGAACGCGAGCTAGGAATGACAAGCATGTGTAAAACATGGTACCGCTCCACAAGAGCTCGTCATTGAGAAGTAGGAACGACTTAAGTAATCCTTACTTTGATTTAATTACGTTTGACAAATATGATGTTTCATCTTTTTATCAGATATGTTTAGTGTGATCGTTCTTTGAACTAGGTTTAGAATTTAGCTTTTAAGATCTGTTAGTAGTGAATGTATAGATAGAGGAATCCATGTAGAGCATTTGTCTAGTTGAAATATCAAATCTCGAAGAGATTCCTTCAATGTGCTGGGATAACGAAAGGCTGATGAGCTAAAGCTCAACCTTTACTCATACTTCAAGCTCTCCACTGGATTGGCCAAGGCTGACTTGAGGATATGATAGGTGATGGTCAGCAATGCCACTCCCACCACAATCAATCCGGAAGCAATGAAGGATGTCATCCCGATGGAAACTGCATAAGGATAATTAGCCAACCAGTTATCCATAATGAAATAACTCAATGGCCAAGCAATCACAATACCTACTCCCACAAGCAAGAGAAAATCGCGTGAAAGCAACAAAACGATCTTGTTCACCGAGCTACCAAGCACCTTGCGAATCGCTATTTCGCGGGTACGCTGCATTGCCGTGAAAGATGACAATCCGAATAGACCCAAACACCCAATCACTGCTGCCAGTATCGCAAAGGCTGTAAACAGATCTCTGAATTGGCGTTCACTTTCATAATAGCTATTGAAGTAGGTATCGAGAAAGAAGTAGTCAAAAGCATTCCCCGGAAATGCCTTCAACCAGGCTGTCTCAATTTTTTCTAAGGTCATAGGTAGATCATTGGTATTGACATGAACCATATAGTACTCCATTACACCTTCTGCAGCACCGAATATGATGGGTGACTTGGCCTCTTTGAGCGATTCTTGATGATAGTCCTCTAAGACACCAACTACCTTCACCTCCACATCAAATTGGTCTATGGCTAGCACAGCGTTGATTGCCTCCTCCGGCGTTTCAAATCCGAGCTGCCGCGCGCCTGTTTCATTGATCATGATATTCCCACGGTCCTCATGATCTTTGAACTCCTCAGCGAAAACCCGACCAGCTACCGCTTTCATATTCATGGTCTCGAAATATCCATAATCCATGTTGGCATAGGAAAAAGGAATGGCGTCCTGCACGGTTTGCTCCCTTGTACGAATAGGTGTTTTGAACCGCAATTGTTTGCCCGGTAGGGCAGAACCACCTCCTACATTGATGACATCAGACTCTTGGCGGAGCGAATTCTTAAATGCAGTTACGCGGCTAACATTGAGTGCATGAGAAGTATCACGCTTCGCTGGTCGCTCCACCACGATGGTTTGATCGATATTAAAACCAAGATCACGATTTTGCATGTACTCCATCTGATTGTAAACCGTCCATGTCCCGATCATAAGCGCTACCGCAATGGTGAACTGAAGTATCACCAGACCCTTGCGTAAAGAGAGCCCAGCGCTTGAGTTTTTGAGTTTGCCTTTGAGTACCATGATAGGCTTGAAAGAGGACATCACAAAGGCTGGGTATATCCCCGAAAGCAAAGAACCAACGACGAAGAGAACACTAACATGCCCCCAGAACCATGATTGCTGCCAGATGATATAATCTTCAGGTGTACCACCAATGCCAACAAAAAAAGGTGTCGCTACCGCAATGATGAAGAATCCGAGCAACATTGCTAGTCCGTTAATTACAAACGCCTCAATGAGGAACTGGATGATCAGGTGGTGGCGATAAGAGCCCATCACCTTTCTTAATCCGACCTCTCTACCCCGGTCCATCGACCGTGCAGTACTCAGGTTGATATAATTGACCCAAGCAATGATGATGATAAACACTGTGATGATACCCAGATAGGAAACAGCCTCTCGACTGCCATTCACCTCTGGTTCGTCAGTCAATGGATCGTCAAGATGTATTGATGTGATAGGTTGAAGCAATAGCTCATTAACGATGTTCTTCCCTTTGTTATCTGGTTGATATTTGTCAACAAGCGCTGAAAACTTAGCCTGAAGCGTAGCGGGATTAGTACCAGACGTCAGTCGTACATAGGTATAAAAGTCCTTACGACCCCATCCAGTACCATAGCGTCCCTGAGCCCAATCACCTCGTGTCAGCAGAGTACTAAAGGAAGACAATACATCTACCTTTAAATGCGTGCTTGATGGTAAATCAGCGAATACACCAGTGACTTTATTGAGTTCATTGGCAAAGTCATCATCTTCAAGTCTAAGGTTTCTACCTATTGGGTTTTCATTACCGAAATACTTCCTGGCCATCGATTCCGAAATGACCATGGAGAAGGGTTCTTCCAGGGCTGTGTTGATGTCTCCCTGGATCATCTGAAATCCGAGTAGAGCCAGAATGTCCTTTTCAGCATACATGAACTTCCGATGCTTCATCACAACAGGACCTCCAGGAGCATCATCACGAGTAATGATCACATTATTCTTAGAGCCGATGTTGTAGGCCTTGGCGGATTGAAGCACTTCAGGATACTCGTCCAGCAAGGCAGGCCCAACACCGGGATAATTCTCAGAACTCTTGTACATGAGTTCGCCATTGCGATACATATCAAGGCGAACTCGATAGATGTCCTTCGCATTTGGAACATGAGATTCATAGCTCTCCTCGAAGGAGACATACTGCATGATCAGCAGGTAGGCTGAGATACCTAATGCTAATCCGAAAACGTTAATTGCGGCATACAGCGGGTGTTTGAGCAGTGACCTCCAGGCCACATTGAAGTAGTTTTTGAACATGATTTTGAGTTTTGACCTGATAAATGTAATACATAGTACTAAGTATTACAAAGTATATGAAAGTAGAAATACTTGATTATCTGGGTGGTACCTCCTCGCATAGTGAGAATTTGCGTCACATCTGGAAGACTTGACGAAATACGAAAGGTTACATCAGTACTATAAAATTATTTTTCTTGGTCCTATTTCCTGAGTTTGAAAGTCAGAACGACTATTGTGCCAAGCATACTGATTCAGGACGCATCATAATCGACAAGCTCAACACCGAGTTGATCCGCGATGGGTTTCATTCTTTGAATAAGTGATGACTTGCTATCACTAGAACCAACAAAGAGCTTATGATCTTCAGAAAACCTCAGGTAGCCATCATAAACTGGCTTCCGAATGGTATTCGAAAGTGATTCCATATTCATTTTCTGGCTGACAAACTTCTTATTGATAAAGAGGTAGTCTAGCTTCTCATAGGGCTTCCAATCCCCTCTCTTGATACCAAGCACCCAAATGTATTCTTTGTATTGATTGTTGGCCTGATCAATGCTTAATCGATAGTTAGTGGTCAGTAGTAGTACCTCGAAAACAAGAAACACTGCTGCTAATAGGAGCATCACCTTGGTCAAGGCCACCACCACACCTATACCTAACAGGCCACCCACGAACTTGAAAGTCCATGGAAAATAGTCAGCGGTTTTAAAGTCTATTGAGTTTGAGTGTCTAATTTTTCTTGTTGCTTAATTAGTACCATCGACATAACAAGGCCCCACAAATCTTCTTTTGACATTGGTTTCTTCCTATAAATGTCAGAAGCTAAGAGTTTAATTTCATCAACAGTTACACCATCATTATCGATTAGAAAGTAACAATCCTTAAAGGCGTAAACCAATAGTTTTCTAAATTTTGATAAACTTCTTAATTCAAGCTGGTCATTTGAAATATACCATTTACCTCTACCACCGTATCTACCAAAACACGTTGACTCGCCGCTTTTAAACCTTCCATTATCCTTCAAATAAATGTAGGAGGAATAGAAACCACCACTGAATAACCATTTACCAACCAATATCAGGCTATCAGGTTCGATTAATGACTCCTGCAGAAATTGATCCACTTGATTCTCAACTTCGATTCTTCTTTCAGCGGTCTGAGCTTCAAGGTTGTGGGTATTGAAGAGAATTACTAATTCAAGAATGACCAAATACCTCAGCATAACGGTTGTTTCCCTAGAAGTAAAAGTTATTAACAAATTCGAGGAAGCTTAAGAAAGACTTCCTTCCTTATGACAGATTCAATTTATTTCGAATTCTCAATTTTCAATTCTCCATTATTCAATGTCCTTCCTTAAGTAGTGTCCCGCCACATCAAAGTCCATCTTCCCTTTGGCAATCAGATCCATATCAAGGTTTGCTGTAAGAATACCGGGCTCATCAAATAATGGCCCGGCCACAAGATTGCCTAAAGGGTCGACGATCACACTGCCTCCTTTACTCATGATCTCAGGAAATGCTCTGTAATCTTCACCCGGCAGTTCAGGGTAATCACCTTTCTCGACATATTGATTGCAGCCTAACACAAAACACCTACCTTCCAGCGCAATATGACGTATGGTATGTTGCCAGCTCTCTCGATGATCAGCCGTCGGAGCGCAGTAGATCTCAATGCCCTGTCCGTAGAGTTTTGTTCGCGGTAGCGGCATGTAATTTTCCCAGCATACCAGTCCACCTATTTTTCCGATAGGTGTATCAAATACGTCCAGGTCATCTCCATCTCCCTCACCCCAGATGATGCGCTCTGCTGCTGTTGGCTTGAGCTTGCGATGCTTACCGAGCAGTTTTCCGGTAGGGTCAAAATAAAGAATGGTGCAATAAAGCGTGCCTGTCGCACCACGTTCCACCACACCTATGATGAGGTATACGCTGTGCTCTTTCGCTATCTGGCCGAGCGCTTCAGTATCGACACTCGGTACTTCGATACAATTCTGCCAATATCTGAGCCAGGTCTCGCGACCCTCTGCGCTACGGCTCCCCACGACAGTACCAAAGGTCAAACCTCGAGGATAGGCTGGAATGAAGGCCTCAGGAAACAAGATGAGATCAGGTCTATCCTTTGCAGCTTCTGCTGCTAATGACCTGATTTTGTTCATTGTGGCTGGCAGATCAAACAATACCGGAGAGTCCTGGATCAAAGCAACATGCATAACTCGTCTTTTAGCCAAATTAAGAAAATGATGTCAAACTAGCTGGTCTCTAAGATCAATGACGTTGGTATTTTGTCGCCTATCAACTAAAGGCTAATTTTCCGACTCATTTAATCACAAAACCATTTCCAACTTCTCAAACTTCACGACTATCTTGACTGCCAAGCTGCGGCATCAGGTTTTCTGGCCTCCATTCGTTCTTTTAATGGTGGCATTGATCTTTAGTATTGCTGATAGTGACAAGTTCTTAGACACTACAGCCCGGATCAACAACTTCATTCTCAACAATTTTGGATGGCTCTTCAGTGCAGGCACGACTTTGATGCTTCTGACCTGCCTTTTTATCTGTTTTCACCCTATCGGGAAAATAAAGATAGGGGGAGCCCATGCACAACCCTTTCTTACAAAATGGCGATGGTTCTCCATAGTGCTGTGTACTACGATTGCGACGGGTATCATTTTTTGGGGTACTGCCGAACCATTATATCATCTTGCAGACCCTCCTTCCTTTTCAGGAGTTGAAGCAGGATCAGCAAAGGCCGCCAATGACGCCATGGGCTACCTGTTTCTGCACTGGACTTTTATACCTTACGCTATCTACTGCCTTCCAGCGGTGATGTTTGCGTTAGCATTTTACAATCAGCAAAAGAGCTTTAGCCTTCATTCCACACTTTTTCCATTGTTACGCAACCAGCAGCAGCCGTTCCTGGCCAGTTTCATCGATGGCATATGCCTTTATGCATTGGTGGCGGGTATGGCCGCTTCACTAGGGGCAGGTATCCTCACACTTTCCGGTGGCATCCGCAATCTCACAGGGTATGAGAGCCAATGGCTACAACTCGTCATCACTTGTCTGATTGTTGGATCATTCATATTATCTGCCGTATCAGGTTTAATGAAAGGCATTCGAATACTGTCTGATATCAATGCGCGGATATTCACAGTGCTTGCCCTGTTCATACTCTTCTTTGGCCCTACACTGGCCATTGTTGAGTATGCAGCATCCGGGCTTCAGGTATTCTTCACTACCCTACCGGAAATGAGTCTGGTATCCATCCTACATCCCGAAGATCCCTGGCCCAAAAGCTGGACCACCTTTTCCTGGTCCAACTGGCTGGCCTGGGCTCCTATCACTGCCCTTTTCCTGGGCCGCTTGTCTTATGGCTATACTGTAAAGCAGTTCCTCATCTTCAATTGGATTCTCCCTTCGCTTTTCGGTATGCTTTGGATGAGCATCTTTGGTGGTATGACCTTAGACTTTGAACTAACCTCAAAACTTGGATTGGGAGATTTACTACAAGAGCAAGGGCCTGAATCTGTTATCTATCGCATCTTCGAAGAACTACCTCTTCGATACATCATCGCCCCTTTGTTTTTGGTCACCGCATTTCTGTCTTATGTCACCGCCGCTGACTCTAACACGGAAGCCATGGGCGGCATCAGCTCTACAGGCATTTCTCCGGACTCACCTACACCTCCTACGATCATTAAAGTCATTTGGGGGATCACTATCGGTGCGGTCGCCTTCATCATGATCAATATGGCAGGAATTGATGGGATCAAAATGCTATCCAACCTGGGGGGGTTGCCTTCTCTTTTTCTGATTGTGGTGATCAATATTGGTCTGCTATATTTGATCATCTCAAAGAAGTATAAATCACTATCATAGATGCATATGCAACCTGACGAAACATTACTTCACTTCAACAATTCATTTGAAAGCCAACCGTGGTATGGTGAGTCTTTGCTGCAGCTTATTGATCGAATGACCATTGACCAGGTCAACCATCGCCCGACTAAAAACACCAAGACTGCCGGGGAGCGCCTTGCCCATATCATTGCATGGCGGAGGTTGATCATTAAGCGGCTTCAAGGCAATGCCGAATACATCATAGAAATGAATACACCTACGGACTGGCCTGGGCCAACCCTGTATGATCATGAAAGTTGGCAGGCTATGATAATAGAGTTAAAAGAGACGCAGCAACAGTTAGCAGCTCTTATTCCTGAAGTTAAAGATTACAATGCGATCGTTCCGGGCTCGAAAGGACACGATGGCAATGGTTATAGCTATGCTTACATGATCCATGGTGTCATAGAGCATGATATCTACCATCAGGGACAAATGGCGTTGCTGGTGAGCATGTTAAAATAAGGCTCGGAAAACTGATTTTTATCAAGCCTATCCCTAAGAAAGGCCATTGGTCTTTGGTCTTCTCGCCATTAGTTTTCATTTCAACATTTAAACACAGTAGAAATGGATACTAAAGAACAAATCGAGAACGTGGTATTTCACCAGACCCAATGCCTTAACGCCCTTGAAGACATGAAAAAGCTCATCGCGACGCATCATGATGATTCTGCTATCAATAAGCTTAAAGATGTTGAGAAAGAACTGACAAGACTGACCCTACAGCTTCGCCAGATTGAGGAAGCCATTGTATAGCTCCTAATTCAAAAAACATATCCAATTCCAAAGCCACTCTCAAAAGTGGCTTTTTTGCGTTTAGAGCTACTCCATCCTTAATGACTGAATCGGATTGACCCGTGTGGCTCGCCATGCATGATAGCCAATCACAATAGAGGCAATACCCATCGCCACTACTGCGCTCACTAGAAAGAGCCCGGGACCAAGAGATATCTGATAGGCAAAATTCTCCAGCCAGCTATTTGCAAACCACAGCGTCAACGGTACAGACAATGCAAATGCAATAAACATCTGTATAATGAAGTCTTTGGCTAATACCATCAGTAGTGTGAGAGGCGATGCTCCGATCACCTTACGAATACTCAACTCCTTCAGCTTGCTCGTGACCACCAGCATGATCAGTCCAAGGAGTCCAAGGCTGGCAATGATTATCGATAGCAGGGTAGCCACTGAGATCAGCTGGTTCATTCGGGCCTCTTCTTGATACTGGGCTTTAATCCGCTGATCCATAAATTCAAAACTGAGCTCTTCATTAGGAAAAGTGGCCGTCCATTCTCGCTCCAGGATATCCACAGCTTCTGAGAGTTGAGCACCGGTATAGGTAAATATCAACTTAGGTGCTACAGAGTCGCTGAAGTCTGAGTCGGAGATACCCTGCGTTATCGGAATTATATTTTGTGCAATTATTAACGGCTCAATCTCGCTATGCAATGATGAATAGTGAAAGTCTTTGACTACCCCGATAATGATGTGCTCCCCGAAATCATTTCCTGGTAGCTTTTTCCCGATAGGGTCCTCAAAACCAAAATAACGTGCCGCTGTTTCGTTGAGCATGATCGACTGGCGCTCATCCAAGCCATTGCCTGGCTCAAAGCCTCGTCCTTCGACTACCGGAATATCAAAAGCATCAACAAACCTGGCATCTACGGCCAGTATTCTAAACCTTCTAAAAACATCCTTCGGATCCCTATAGGCTAAATTCACCCAGCCATTGCTACCAAAAAGATGAGTAGCCATGGTAATGTCAGTAATCTCCGGGTAAGCTTCCAGTTTTGCTCTAATTAGCTCTCCATTCTGCATGCCCGACGGAATGAGCGTTGAAAGCCGATTAGCTTCAGGATCATGTGGTAATCGAGCGGTTACGACCGTCTTGTAGCTATACCCTAGGTCTTTTGTCATAAGGTAGGAAATCTGATCGCCCATGAGCAGGGCTGTGCTTATCAGAAAAATAGTGATCATAAACTGTAGTATGACCAAGGCTCTACGGACGTTGAGCCCTCCAGGCGCTTGCTTACTCCCTTTCAGGACACTGATCACGTTAAATCCTGAAATCACCAATGCTGGATAGGCTCCTGCCAATATCCCAATGAATATAACCAGGCCAACTACTACTGCAAGATGACCCCATTCAAAAACATATATCAGTTCAGACCCTGTCAATGCGTTAAATGCTGGTATAATGGTTAGCGTGATTGCGGTAGCGATAAACATGGCAAGCATGGCAAGCACGGAGCTTTCCGTCAAGTACTGATAAATAAGTATGCTACGACTCGCTCCCATTACCTTCCGAACGCTGACCTCCTTAGCTCGTCTGAGAGATTGACCAGTAGCCAGGGTGGTATAGTTGATACATGCAATCACCAAAACAAGTAGTCCGATAGCACCTAAAATGAACACGTACTGAGGATTGCTCACTGGTGCATAACCTAGCGGAATATTAGGATTGAGATGGATGTCAGTAAGAGGCTGCATTCCGATATTGTACTGGTCTCGCTCCATTGGGTCGTCACCATAGCTAGCATCACCCATCTGACTGAGTACAACGTCCTGCATTTTGTCTTTAACCTCCTCGATAGAACCCTGATCTTTAAGCAGTACATAGGTCTCCGGAATAACAGTAAACCAGGCCTGATACATTCGTTCTCCATATAATTCATCACCATTCTCCGTAGATATAGCTATATCGAACTGTATGCTTGATCCCTTAGGTATATCCTCAAAAACACCGGATACCTCGAAGGCTCTCGATTGTCCATACAAATCGATCTGCAACGATTGACCAATGGGTGCCTCATCACCAAAGTACTTCTGTGCATATCGTTCTGACAGAATTACACTATTGCGATTATAAAAGGGTTGATTAGCCGAGCCCAACCCGAATGGAAAGTCAAATACCTCAAAAAAGTCAGGACTGATGATAGCAACTTTCTCATCAATTCTTCTGTCATTCTCACCCACAAGATGATTTTCCTCGATATAATGCACTGCACGCTCTACTTCGGGAAAGTTGTCCTCCATCAAGGCCTCAAAGCGCAAGGGAGTAATAGAATTGAAGAAGATCTGACCTTCCCCATAGTCCTCCTTGAGCCACATTCGAAAGGTGCGGTCCTTTTTGGCGTGGAATTGGTCATAGCTGAGCTCTTGCTTAGCGTAAAGGCCAAGTAATAAAAAGCAGGCCATACCTATGGTAAGTCCAAGTAGATTGATCGCTGTATTGGTACGGTCAGACCAGAGTACCCTAAGAGCTATTTTGAAATTGTTGCGTGTCATAGTCAATATTGAGTTTTTGTGCAGTTGTTTTCTTCGGATTACAGAGGGTCGCAATGAGCGTAAGACGAGCCAAATGAAAAGCCACTTTGCCCTTAATGGATTGCCCAGATCAACATTCGAATAGTAGACCTCATAGAGGTCACCTTGCAGGTCTTCCAGCAAGTCAGGACTGCAATACCATTCTAAAAATCGGTCCGCCCAACCAGGGGGAACGTGGTTCATGATAATGCGCTAAAAGTAAGTCTCGGCAGTTTGTTGTACAGGTTGAGTCGCAGCTCCATCGTATCATCAAGCACCTTACGGCCTGTCTGCGTTAAGGAAAAGAAGCGCTTGCGGCGACCACCCCTGTCCTGTGTGGCACCTCCCATTTCTGATGTCACAAAGCCTTTCTTTTCCAACCTTCTGAGTACTGAGTGCACAGCAGTTACATCCATGCTTCGATTGGTCTGGCCTTTGATCTCCTCAAGGATAGCTAGCGCATAAGCTTCCTGATAAATCGACCCAATGGTCAAGAGTACAAGCTCTTCCAGTTCCCCTATATGTTCTCCTTTCATATCGAAAATATTTCTTGTACAAACGCACAAGATATTAGTTAGTTGTGCATTTGTACAAGAAATAATAAGTTAAAAGCTCGATTTAGGAGCTGAGCGGACTAATTGAAGTTAAAAGTATAACCAATGGTCACCATGATCACATTGATTTGGTCGCTGACTAGCACCACTTCATTGCCTCCAAAAGATGGGGGTCTTGTACCGCTAAAGGCTGGTGTCTCACCCCCGATAAGGTACCTCAGTGCCACTTTAAATTTATTGATATCCACGCCTACTTCGGGTGTAACGGCCAGGTTCCAGCGATTCACCATATCGGCCTCAATTGTATTGACATTGAACCAATAATTGTTGCCGCCAACACTCATCCCCAGGTAAGGTCTGAACGTACCTAACTGAGATTTAAAGATGCCATCAGTTAAGAAATAACGTCCCCTAAACTGAACACCAGTCCAGTTGGCATTGGCCGCTCCGATGGTCTCTACCCCAGTCACATCATCGGCAGCCTCATCACCAGGAATGAAGTTACCACCAATCGTGATTTCAATGCCTGCATGTACGCGATCATGCATCATACTTCTTAGACACATGATCCCCAGTTGTATTTTACCACGACCATGGTCTACGCCTGTGACATTACCCATACCAAGCGAGATATCTGCAGCATAGCCTTGTGCTAATGTCTTATTGGCTAGCAGGCTGAGGAAGATGCATAGCACAATGGTGTGAAGAAGTATTTTCATGATGCTTAGTTTAAGGTTAACAGCTAATGACAAACAACTGAATGATAGATCTTCCCTAACAAAAAGGAATGATCAGTGCTTTGCATACTGTTTTATAACTGTTGATTTGAATACTTGGTTTCTATCTAGATCTTAGTATCATGAAAATCATCGATCTCAGTCCAGAGATATATGCCGGCATGCCCATGCACCATACCCAACCCCAGGTAAAAATCGATGTACATGCTACTCATGAGCAATGGGCGGGCGAAGCTACGAGTACGGAGGAAGGTACTCCAAGTGTGAATTTGATACAAATGAGCGAACACACTGGAAGTCATGTTGATGCCCTCTCTCATATGGGCATGGCCTACGGAAGTCAAAGCATTGATACCATGCCTCTGACCATGTTTTACACGAGGGGCATCTGTCTCGACCTATCGGAAAAAGGTCTCAACCAACTCATAGAGATAACTGACCTGCAGACAGCACTAGATGATTCCGGTAGGGAAATACAAGCAGGTGATACCGTGCTCCTCTATACGGACCATTATCGCAAACACTTTGATACTCACCAATGGCCTCAAAACCCTGGGCTCAGCGTCGAAGCTGCGAGATGGTTGGGCCAACAAGAGATATCCGCTTTTGGGGTGGAGAGCATGGCCCCAGGTGTCAGAAATGTGAGTAACAAGCAGGTACACCAGGTCTGTGGAGAACTAGGCTTTACACATTATGAAAACCTGATCAACCTACATCTGCTTATTGGGATGGGACCTTTTAGATTTATTGGGCTCCCGTTAAAAATCAGGGGTGGGACAGGCTCCCCTGTACGAGCTGTAGCGATTTTTGAATGAAAGCGAACAGGATAAGCAACAGCGGTTTTTTAGAAGCCAAGCACAAGGCTACTTAGCACTACATAAAAAAGTTTAGATCCGAACCAACCATTTGCTGGTAGGAGTGCTCTTTAACCTATGGCCATGACTATATCCGATTGTTAACTCAGAAATAATCCTTGAAACGCAATATCTTTATGTAAGCATTGGTTGTTTTGTTACCATCTAAACATAGCGCACTATGAAGACTCACCATTTTTTGTTTTTACTAGGTCTTATTGCTTTTGTCAGTTGTACAGAAGATTTTGGAAAGACCACTGTCACCTACCAAAAGGCAACAGCCACTTATGGTGACCTGGAAGCCATGAGAAATCAACCTCTCTATACTTCTGCAAGACAGATCAATGATCCGGGAAAGATCTTTATTGGTGATCGTTACCTTCTCATTGGAGAGGAAGGTGAGGGCATCCATGTTTTTGACAATGCCAATCCAGAGCAACCAACTAATCTTGGGTTCATTCAAATCTTTGGTAACAGGGAATTCTTCCTTGACGGTAACGATCTGTATGCTGAGAGTGTCTACGATATGGTAAAGATCGACCTGACCAATGTACAGCAACCACAAATCATCAATAGGGTTAACGATGTATTTTCCCAGCCCAGATATAACGACCAGGGTGAGGCGATCATCGGCTTCAACTATGAACAGGTCACAGAGGAGTATGACGTTAATGATCCGGAGTTACAATGGTTAGGTGAAGGTGGAGAAACATTCTTTTTTGATTTTACCAACCAGTTGATACCACCTTCGGCAGTGCCTACCTCGTTCGCTGGCAACAGCTCGGGTGGGAATGGCACGGTCAACAGAATTGCCTCACATGAAAATTTTGTATATGTGATCAGCAGGAGCGAAGTATCTATATTCTCAGGCCTGGGATCTTTCGAATTGCTGGCCAAGCAGGGTATTGGTTGGGATATGGAAACCATATACCCGATGGAAAACAAGCTTTTCATAGGTACGCGTAATTCTATGGAGGTATACGATATCACCGATCCTGTCTCTCCGATCAGAGAAGGCAGCTACTGGCATGAGACTTCTTGCGATCCTGTGCTACCGGTTAGTGTTAACACCGCCTATGTTACATTACGATCAGGAGACTTTAGTGCATGTCCCGGTGATACAAACGAGCTTCTTGTGCTAGATATTGATAACAATAACTGGAGCGGCGTTAGCGAGCTCCAAAGTTTTGAAATGGCCAGCCCATATGGTATGAGTCTGATAGGTGACCGACTGTACGTTGGTGAAGGAGCCAATGGTCTGGCAATATTTGACGCCTCCAATAGGACCAACTTACGTCTTATCGAGCGAGACGCATCTGTGGAAGCTTACGACATTATTCCTCACCCAAGAATAACGGATGTCATCCTCATTGCAGGTCCGAATGGATTTAGCCAATACCGTATTGGAGAGGCCGAAGAGTTCTTCCTTATCAGCAACGTGGCATTCTAGTCTTGCGCACCGGCCTACTTGTTGTTTTAGCAGGATCGTTGATCTTATGGTGTTCTAATGTTTCTGCCCAGGATAGTACACCTTATGGTCAGGTCATCATCGACTATGCAGATGGTTCACTCTTTCAGGGCACTATAGTATCCGCCGATCAAAACACCATGCAGATCCGGCTGACTACAGGAGATACGATCAGTGTCCAACTGCACATGATCAAAAAAATGGTCAACTCTGGCGATCACTTGATGAAGCGGAGGGGTAAATTTCATTACCGCTCTGGTTATTTCGGTTTTGTATCTATAGCTGCTGGTGGAAGCAGCCTGGATGCCTCTGCACAGTTCGACGCTATGGCGGGATATCGCCTGACTGAAAGAATTGCCCTCGGCTTTGGAGTAGCTGCCGACATACACGATCTTACGATCGGTAATAGCTGGTCTACGTTCAACTATAATCCTGTCTATGGCTATGGTCGCTACTACATAAATGATAGTAACTGGAGGTTGTTTGCCGACACCAAGTTGGGTTATGCATTTGCTAATGACACGGACTTGAGTGAAGGTCATTCAGGCGGCCTGTATTTTCAGCCGGGAGTTGGATTTCACATTGCTACGAAAGGCAAGTTCAAACCGATTTTGTCTCTCTCCAGCCTCCTGATGCACACCAAAGGAACCAGTGTTGATTTTTCACCGTGGGGGGCCACACCCATCACTCACAATTTTGATGTGTGGCTCAATCGCATAGTGTTTAAGGTGGCCTTAGAATTCAAGTAACCGGGCAAATCACTTTTGGTTAGGCCTCCAGCATATTTCATTACATACCAATTTTCCAATATTTTCGTTGACCAGTGCAAATAGACGTTATGGCCATGACGATCAAACTAACCAAGCTATCGCTGATAGCAACCCTAATCCTTTTAAGTGCCCATTTATCAGCTCAAACTTTCCAAAAAGGTGATGCATATGACCTTGAGTTTATCCCTCTTTTAAATGGTGAAAGGCATTATCTCACTGAAGGTGATGACAAGATTCGGGTATTCAATTTTTGGTATATCGGATGTAAAGGATGCGTACAAGAGCTAGATTATCTCAACCAGTTGCGAGACGAATATATGAGTGAGGAGGTTACGTTCTTATCAATAACAGGAGCGAGTGGTGAGGATTTAGAGCGTTTCTTGGTTGATCACCCTATTCAATGGGATATCATAGGCAATGTTGCTATCATAGATCGTTTCACAGACCACCCTACTTTTAATCCAAGGTGTTTCCCAACAACCATGATTGTTGACAAAAACGACGAAGTAGTTTACTCGAAATGTATACCGTTATTGAACGAGGAAGGCATTCAGGAGTTTAGAAACGCCATCGAGCAGGCCATCCAAGAGTAATCTCTAACTTGTCATTTGTGAAAACAATTTGCGATAGCGCATTTCTGCTGTTGCCCTTGTTGAGTAGCACGCTTCAAGCCTAGTAGATCACAGGTCACTCTCAGCATCATTCGAAAGTGATATACCTAGCATTATGGCTATTCAGATATGGAAGCAAGGTACCTGTTGATAGTCAAACAGATACTCTATATTTCCAAAAATCTAAATCATAAACTCAACCAAATCACATGACTAACAAAAAAGCGAGGAATACCGTAAATTGAGTCATGCTTCTCCATGAATTTCCAGACCTGAGTTGGATACAGCGACAATCCAAAAGTAACTTCCAAAATCTGGAGACAGTCAAAGGAACTATGCAGCATCCAGGTTGGCCTAACGTCATCATGAACACCTCATCCTGGGGCTGTGAACGGAAAGATATTCAAGGCCCTTTAAGCCTGTTTACCAATCTAACCGGAGAAGGTTGGGTGACCCGAGCTGGAAGGACAAGTACGATCAACAACAATGTTTTTTGTCTGAGCAATCATGGAGCACTCTATGATCTGATCCTACCGGAAAAGCAAAATACGACTACCTTCAACATTCACTTTGGAGAGGACCTGGTCAAGCAGGCATATTCACTCGCCCTTCAATCCACAGAAGATCAACTAGAATATAGTGAGTTGTCAGCAGGGCACCTAAATTTCAGTGATCGCACCTACTGGACATTCCAAAAAGTCAGACAGTACATTACTGCCATTCACCAGCTTGGACAGCTCGACCAAAAGTCACCCTACTATAGCGAGAAAGAGAACGAACTGTTACTAGGACTATTGATTGAGTTATTTTCTATCAATGAACTTGATCTTAAAGGACTCAACCAATTTGAAAGCCTTAAGAGGAGCACGAAAGTAGAAATCCATACTCGCCTGGGTCTTGCCATTGACTACCTTCATACGCATTGGAATGAAACCACAAGTTCCGAAGCACTAGCCAAAGCGGCTTGTATGTCCAAATTCCATTTCCTGAGGTGTTTTAAGCAGGTCTTTGGACAATCACCTCGGCAATACCAGATGCAGATCCGACTTGATGCAGCCAAACATGCACTTAGTCATTCACGGAAATCCATCATAGAAATCGCCCGCTCGATCGGCTATGAGGAGCCCAACTCCTTTCACCGCCTGTTCACGAGAACCTTAGGTATTTCAGCACAGCAGTATAGAACTAGTAATTAGGATATTTGACCTACGATTTGGAGGGCAGGGCGAAAAAATCGCGCGTGGATGAGCGGAAAGGCTCTCTCTTAATCTCGTTAAACTAACCTCAGTTAATAGCGTCATTCCGGAAAAATAGGCCTTAACATCACTAAAAGGACTATTTTATCCGGAATCTCCAAAGATTGATCAATTAGATTGCGGCTATTTTTAGCAATTCCAAAAATCAATCTATTGCTAAAAATGCCGCAATGACCGGGTCGCGTAGACGTTTCGTTTGATCGTTTTTACGAGTCTCACATCGACTTTACTTTGACCCAAATTTCACTTTTAGCAATCCAGGATAGTCCTCTGTCTCAAATAAACACCAGCTTTGATCTAAACAAAAACACTCATGATCAAGATTGGATTTTTTGGACTATCTCTGCTCATGCTTTTGAGCCCTTTTCTGGTATTTTCTTCCTTCAAACACCAAACAAGCCTTAGAAAAACATATATGGTTGGTGCGGTACTGTGGTTAGCCTACGTCATCTTCATTTCCTCGATGGGTTGGTTGGCTGACTTCTCCTTTCCACCGCGAATACCGATCTTTCTCGTCATACCCATTACCCTCATCATGATTTACTGGACGGGCAGATCCACATTCAAATCAATGCTCAGTCAAATCAGTCTACACCGGATAATTTATGTTCAAAGCTTTCGGGTTATTGTTGAGCTGCTGATCTATGGAGCTGCATTAGAAAGCATCATACCAATGAGGGCCACTTTTGAGGGTCTCAACTATGATATTTTCGTTGGTGCTTCAGCGCTGGTTATTGGTGCCTTGGTTCAATTCAAGCTTCTCCCATCCCGATGGGTACTGATTTGGAATATAGCTGCGCTTGCAGTCTTATCGGTCACTGTTTATGCATTTATCAGTTCCTACTATTTCCTTGGATTTGCAGAAACGGATCTGGCCTATGAGCTTACTAAACTCCCCTATGTGCTGCTTCCAGGGGTCTTGCTGCCCTTTGCCATCTTCTATCACATCTGCTCCATTCGGCAGTGTTTGGCGAAGGGGTAGAAGAAATTTCAAACTAATATTTAATTATTTCTCAAATTTAGAAACATATAAATTCTACCTTCGTAACCTATATCATCTCAAAAATAGAAATATATGAAGGGTTACCTCGGAGAGTTTGAAGAATTAGTCTTGCTGACCATCGCCAATCTAGGTGATGGCGCCTATGGGTTGGCACTGTTACGTGACATCAACGAACGCACTAATCGCAACCTGAGTCTGGGAGCTATGCACTCCACGCTGACACGACTGGAAGAGAAAGGCTTTATCACCTCCTATCTAGGTGAGCCCACCAACGAACGAGGTGGTCGCAGAAAGCGATACTTCGAGCTGACTGACAATGCCATCGTAGCACTCAACGATATGAAGTCGCTACGTGATCAGCTTTGGTCAAACCCTAAAATCGACCTTTCACTGTGAGTAAACCTATGCAGAACCCACCTAAGTGGCCAAGGCAACTGCTGTGCTGGTGGGCGAAAGAGGCGGATATCGATGATCTACTCGGCGATATGGATGAGGCATATGCCTACAGTCTTCAAGAATATGGTAAGCTCAAAGCACAATGGGATTATATCAGACACGTCCTCTCGCTAATCTTCTCCTACTCGCTAAAGCAACGAAAAGCATCGGCTGCATACACACACTATTATTCGGATAGCAGCCTGGCCATGTTTGGCAACTATTTCAAAATTGCCATTCGCAACTTCTCCAAGCAAAAACTCTTTACCTTCATCAATATTGGTGGGCTGGCCATGGGCATGTCAGTAAGCCTACTCATTGTAGCCGTGCTATCGCAGGTGGTACAGTTTGATGAGTTCCATGAGCATAAAAACGAGATCTACAGGGTCGTTACTGACCATCAAGACCTTGACGGTCAGAGGACATATGCTTCCACCTCCCAAGGCTTATTTGAAGCGATCAGTCAAGGCTATCCAGATATACAAAACGTCGTTCGGGTGGATGAAAACTTTCACGAAACACTCCTCCACGAAAATCATGAGATCCACATATCAGGTATCTACACCGACCCTAACTACTTCGATGTGTTTTCATTTGAGCTATCGGCAGGTGACGTTCGTGAGGCACTAGTGAAGCCTTACAGCATTATACTATCTCAATCTACTGCCCAGAAGCTATTCGATGACGTTAACCCTATCGGCAAAATACTAACTACCCGATCTGGTCACCATTATACTGTGACTGGGGTTCTCGCCCCTCACCCAAGGCAGACTCACTTAAGTTATGAGTCCATAGTGGCCACTAATACACTTAATGGTAAACCTAACGCCCTATCTACCGAGCAAGCATGGAGTAACCGAGGAAGCTTCTACGTTTACCTCCATTTAGAAGATAATGCAGATGATGATTCCTTAGCTCCACTGCTAGCACAGCTATCTAACCAAGCCAATAGCCACCTGGAACAGGCTAAGGTCAACTATGACCTTCAGGCGTTCACTGATATCAGCCCAGGCAAGAACCTCTTTAATGACAATACCCCTTTTGACTGGCTAACAGCGGTGTTCTTGTTTTGCCTTGGTCTATTAATTCTCATTCCAGCTTGCTTCAATTATGCTAACCTGATGATTGGCAGGGCGCTGAAGCGCTCGAAAGAGATTGGCATTCGCAAAGTGGTTGGCGGTAGCCAGCAGCAGATTGTCATACAGTTTTTAGTAGAATCCGTGCTGCTCACCTTGATGGCCCTAATAGGCACCATATTGATTTTCACCATAGTCAGAGATCAATTTACAAGCATGGTCTACGGTGCAGAAACGCTTGATCTCAGCTTGAGTATCAATATGATCATCTGGTTTGTCGTTTTTGGCTTGTTGGTGGGTATCGGGGCAGGTTTATTTCCGGCATTATACTTTTCAAAAATTCGACCGCTTGGCGCATTAAAAGGTGCGTCAAGCTCAGGAAGCATCAGCATATCTACCATTAGAAAGTCTTTGATTGTCGTGCAATTCGTCATCTCTTTGGTTTTCATCATTGGAGTAACCGTCATTGCCAAGCAACATCAAGATATGCTCAGCTATCATTTGGGATTTGATCAGGACAATGTCCTGACCGTGCCCTTAAAAGGAGTGGATGGTGAACTCGTAGCACAGGAGTTTAGCAATGTCGCAGGAGTAAAAGAAGTAAGTCTCTCTTCCAACATGCCCGGCATGGAGACAGGCCTGATTCGCACCCATATCCGACAATCCAACAATGTCGAAGACTCAATGAAAGTCTATGAAATGTACGTGGATGACCAATTCTTGTCCTCGCTGGGCTTTGAGATGGTGTGGGGTGAAAACCTCAATTACGCGAGCAGTATCAACGAGCCTATATTAGTCAATGAGACTTTCATGGAGCGAAATAAGATCATTAACGAGGGTCAGGATTCACTACTGATGAACATCGGTGAGCAACGTTCCCATATCGTTGGGGTGCTGAAAGACTTCAACTTCATGCAGCTCAATATGGCCATCGCTCCCATGATCATCCGCTACGCTCCCGAAAGAGCTAGGTATGCCTTGCTCAAAGTAGATGGTCAAAACATCATTTCTACTATCGATCAACTGGAAGCAAAGTGGGATCAGATCGATCAGGAGAAATCATTTGAGAGCTATTTCCTTGATCATCAGATTGAAGCTTCCTATCAGTCAGCTTTCTCCATCATCAAAGTAGTTGGTTTCCTTGGTCTACTGTCGATAACCATCTCTTGTATCGGCCTGCTAGGAATGATTGTCTACTTCACAGAAAGCCACATTAAAGAGGTCGCCTTACGCAAAATCATGGGTGCCAGCCTTCTTGATCTTTATCGGGTATTGGGTAGTAGTTTCATGAAGCTATTGGCGATTGCTACCATCATTGCTACACCACCGGCCTATCTGTTTTATGATCAGGTCTTTGTGAAAATGATAAGCAAATACAGTGTCGGTGTGGGCTGGCTCGAAATAGTGACAAGCGTTAGCTTCATGTTTGTCCTTGGAGGTCTGCCGATCCTTTGGATGGTCACCAGACTATCGAATGTCAACCCTGCAGCAAATCTCAGATACGAATAACAACAACGGTCAATAAATGAAAACTCAACAACAACATCCTCCTCAGTTCGCCGTGAAGCTATTGCGCTGGTGGGCGAAGGGTTCGGACATAGAAGACCTCATCGGTGACATGGATGAGGAGTTCGCCTACAGGGCAGAAAACGAGAGCCTACTAAAAGCCAGGCTCTTCTACATCTATCAGACATTTTCGCTGATATTCAGCTATGCTGTCAAGCGGCGCAAAGCGTCAGCCGCCTACTCTGATTACTACAGCGCCAACACGGGCGCTATGATCATGAGTTATGTGAAGATCTCGGTGCGTAACTTCTCGAAGCACAAGCTATTCACGCTAGTCAATGTCGTCGGTCTTGCACTCGGTATGTCGGTGTGCCTGCTTGCCCTGTCCATTGCGGTAGCGATATATCAGACGGACGAATGGCATGCGCGCAAGGCAGATATCTATCAGATCAATACCTTCATCGACGATCAGTATGGTACGCGGACTTTTGCCTCGACTTTTCCTACGATAGCCGATAAGCTCACCGCTGACTACCCGTTTGTAGAGGAAGCCGTGGCGGTGAGGTCGGAGTTTTCACCAGCATTCCTCGTTAACGGTAGTTCGATCTCCTTTGACGGCTACTACGCCAGCAGGTCATTTTTTGAGATTTTTGATTTTCCACTCCTTCAGGGTGATCCCGGGACAGTGCTGCGAGACCCCAACAGTATCGTGCTGACCCAGTCAGTGGCGTATACCCTATTCAGGGATGAAGACCCTATCGGAAAAATGCTGGAAACGGCTGAAGGTGCATTCCAGGTCACAGGCGTAATGGCAGACCCAAGAAGTACGCATTTGTACTTTGACTTTCTTGCCTCTGCCAGCACTTATACACAACAAGCTGACCTGACGAGCACCCAACAATGGGGACCATTCATGGACAACTACGTGTACATTCGGGTACGGCCCAATACGCCGCAAGCATCTATGAAAGAGGCGCTGGCGCAGGTCGCTTCACTGGCTGAAGAGTATCATCCTGACACCAGCATCGAGCTCCAGGCCACCAATCTCGGTGATGTGGTACCGCAGTGGAACGTGAGCAACAATATTGGGATCGGCTGGGACCTGCCGTCGCTGTATTTCTTCTTTTCGATCGGTCTGCTCATACTCGTGCCGGCCATCTTCAATTATACTAACCTGTCTATCGCCCGTGCGCTGAAGCGCTCCAAAGAGATCGGTATCCGCAAGGTCGTGGGTGCGGGTACGGGCCAGGTCAAGACACAGTTTATCGTGGAGACCATGGTGCTGACCTTCATCGCCCTCCTTGGTTCGGTGCTGATCTACCTACCGGTAAAAGAGCAGTTCCTAGACATGATATATGCGGCAGAGGTAATGGACACCTCCATGGGGTGGATTCAGCTATCGGTATTCCTTATCTTCTGTCTGCTGGTGGGTTGGTTTGCCGGACTTTTCCCTGCGCGATTCTTTGCTAGTCTTAATCCTGTCTATACCCTCAAGGGCCAACTTTCGGGACAAAAAGTAAGTGTCTCCGGCATCAAAAAAGGACTATTCGTTTTCCAGTTTTTTGTCTCACTGGTCTTTATCATCGGTGTAGGCGCTATCGCAAAACAGTATGCTTACGTGCTCAATAACAACCACGGCTTCAATTCAGACAATGTCCTGGTCGTGCCTTTTGAGCGAATGGACAAGCAAGTGGCCATCAACGAACTCCGCGCTCATCCTGATGTGAAAGCCGTCACCACTGCAGGGCAATTGCCCGGTGTACCACTGTCTAATGAAGTAAAAGTACTCCCCAACACACAGGATACGCTGGAAGTAAACCAGGTCTATATTGGAGAAGAGTTCGTCGAGCAGCTAGGTATGACGCTCGTCTGGGGCTCAGCTACCCAGCTCAACGAAAGCAATCAAAACGAGGAAAAGGTATTAGTCAATCAGTCTTTTCTAAAGTCGATGAGTGTATTCGATCAACAAAGTGATTCGCTACAGTTCACACTCGCCGATGGTACCCAATGCCGCATCGTAGGCATCACGGAAGACTTCAACTACGAGCCGTTAGACAGACTAATTCGACCATTGATCTTTCGTCAGTCGCTAGCGCAAAGTCAGTATGCATTGCTGACGGTCAACTCCAGCGACATCCAGCTTACGATGAGCGAATTGGAAGACATCTGGCATACGATTGATACCAATGTGCATTTCGAAGCGACCTTCCTCGATGATGAGATTGAGAAAGCCTACTCCTTCATCCGGGCACAGATCAAGATCTTTAGTTATCTGAGTGTCCTGGCCATCTCCATCTCCTGCCTCGGATTGCTGGGTATGGTCTCCTACACTACCGAGAACAGAACCAAAGAAATCGCCATTCGGAAAATCATGGGCGCCACCATGAACAGCCTCTACTTCCTGCTGACCAAAGACTTTATCCGACTCATCGGCATCTCCGCCATGATCGCCATCCCCTTCTCCTATTTGTTCTACGACAAACTCTTCCTCTACTTCCTGATCCGCTACGGTCCGGGACTAGGAATCCAAGAAGTGGTCGTCAGCATTATCTTCCTTTTCGCAGTGGGCTTTGCCTCTATCTTCTGGCAAACCTCCAAAGTCGCCAGCAGCAACCCTTCGGAGAATCTAAGGTACGAGTAGTTGGTAGGTTAGGATTACCTACCGGAATAATGAATTGGGTATCGTAAAGTCGTCGCACTACTGGACTAGTCGTCAGACCGCTTCGAGCGGTCAGACGACTTTTCTTTTGTGTATTACCTACCGGAATCAGGTCGTGTCAGCTTCAAATTATACCAAGATTTAGGTATTGTTTCGGGTTGAGTGAATGGGTAAATTGTGATAGAACCAAGTCAGTATGACATCTCTCAAACCATTCACATAAAACAGTTAATAATATGGTTTTAGTACTGATTTGATCAGGGAATGTGCGATAACCAATGAAAAATGGACATAATCTGCTAGGTGGATTGCGCATATGTTCTTACGATATGTATCAGTATTAATTCTATAAATGAACACAAATGAAACTCAGATTCTTTCTTATCTCATTATTGGTGGTTTTAGGTCACTTGCTGGCTAAAGCCCAATCTAGTTACGTGCTAGATTTAGCTGAAACAGTAAACATCACTAAGAAAAGAACAGTGAGCAGTAATAAACCCTTCCAGGTGTATTTAATCAACAAATTGCCTTATCAAGAATACGAAGTTCAAATAACAAAAAAGGCTATTCCTATTGATGCTTTTAGTCTACCATCTCGAGCTGAAGGAATTGAAACAACAGGTGGTGGAATGGCGATGTGCGCTCGGTTTATCAACGAAGTATATCAAATATATGATCTTCGGCGAGAAGAAGATCTGAAATTGAAGCTTGGCGAAATAGAAGAAGACATTCAAGACATAACTCAAGTTCTAACTAATAGAGATACTACAGATGAGGGTTGTATGATTTCGCATATACGGCAAGCTCGTGACATATTAGATCTGACTAAAATTGATATTGGAGTGTGGAACCTTAAAAGTGGAGAGCAATTAGAAATAGTAATAACAAGGGAGACAGACGATGAGCCTAGAAAGTGGACCCAAGTGTTTTCCACCGAGCCTAGAGGCGTTTGGCAAGTATCATATGGCTTTTCATTTATAACTCAAATTTTTAACGAAGAGAAGCTTTTCTTCTCTGCCGCGAATGATACGTCATTTACTATACAGCAAGAGAACAACAGGAAATCAATGAGTTTCGCTCCTTCCCTCTTTTTCACTTGGATGCCGAATAAATCACTCAACGAAACATGGAGCATCGGATTTTCGGGTGGCTTAGGTTTTGACTTTGAAAACCCGACTGTTTTCTTAAGCCCAACTATTTCTTACAATCAGAATATTAAGATTCATTTAGGTTTGGTTGCGCATAAACAAAACGTCTTGCTAGGAAAATATGATGAAAAACAGGTGATCAATGAAAACCTTGGCCGTGAACAACTCCACGAAATGTTATACAAGGTAAATCCCTTTATATCCATCTCTTTTAGGTTTGATCAAAACCCGTTTCAACAGCAAACAGAATGAACTGCTCAGAATAAATATTAAAAAGAAAAGCCACTTAACCAAAAGAGATAAAGAGTAGAAATCAATTGATCCGAGTGTTACCCACTTCTCGAACTTGACCTCATTATCATTAAGGATTTTAGAAATTAAAACTGTCCAAGATGGAAAGCTTCATTACCTCAATAAAAATAAATCATTCAAGAAATGTGAATGATCTAGAAATCCAATTATCTCCAAATAGTAGGCAACATCTTATTTTGACAGGAAAGAATGGTTCCGGCAAAACCAGCTTGCTTTTAGAATTGAGCAAATTCCTTGCTCATGTTGATAACGGTCAAATTAGAAATCGTGAATCTTATTTACAACAATTAGAGATTTACAAAGAACGGTTAGAAAACTCTCCTAACCAGAATAGATCTCAAACTGAGAATAACCTAAAAAAGACTAAAGAAAGACTAGCTAATTTCGGAGGTACTGAAATTTTGTTTTCTTCTGATTATCAAAGTATATCCAATCAATGTCAGGAAGGCCTTTTTTTACTCGCGTTCTTCGACTCCAAAAGACATACTAATCTTTCTGTACCTAGCGGAATTAATAAAGTTAAGCTGAAAAAAAAGTATGGTCTCACAGAAAAAGTAAGTGCCAGTTTCATTCAATATATAGTCAACCTTAAGGCAGATCGATCATTTGCTAGGGATGACAATGAAATGGATACAGTTGCAAAAATTGATCGGTGGTTTGACCGACTAGAATCAAGACTGCAGTCAATATTTGATGATCAGAATTTACGATTAAAATTCGATAGAAGGGCTTACAACTTTGATATTGTCCTTGGAGCAGGCGAACCTTTTAATTTCAACACCCTTTCAGATGGGTACTCAGCAATTATTAGCATAATTTCTGAATTACTTCTACGCATGGAAGCTCACAGTTCTAAGTCTTATGACCTTGAAGGAGTCGTAATAATAGATGAAATTGAAACACACTTGCATGTAGAATTACAGAAGAAAATTCTTCCCTTTCTAACCGATTTCTTTCCAAAACTTCAGTTCATCGTTACGACTCATTCACCGTTCATATTGTCTTCTGTTTCTAACGCGACAGTTTGTGATCTTGAATCAAGGACAATAACCAGCGACCTATCAAATTATTCCTATGACGCTCTTATTGAGAGCTATTTTAAAGCTGATAAGTATTCGGATGAAATAAAGGCAAAAATATCGGAGTTTGACAGGTTAACGTCTTTAGACAAAAGAACTCCCCACGAAAATGACAACCTGCGTCATTTAAGAAATTACTTCGCTCATGCTCCTAAATATTTATCTAACGAGTTGCGTGTGAGATTACAACAGATTGAGTTGAACGAGTTAAACAAAAAAAACAGTTAGAATGGTGTATTTCGATAAATCTCAACCTGCGCCCAGTTGTTTAGAAGCCGAAAAAGCAAAGGCTGATGGAGATTACAAATGTGGTGACGTGCTAACTCGGATAAAAAATGATTTTAAAAACAAATGCTACATATGTGAATACAAGGAGCCAGAGACCATAAATGTCGAGCATTTTCAACCTTGTGGAAAAGACAAAGACCTCAAATTCAGCTGGGAAAACCTATTTTGGTCATGTGGTCATTGTAATAACACCAAAGTCGGAAAATATGATAACATACTTAATTGCACTGACCATACTCATGACATAGAGAATAGGCTCAAATACACTTTGAAGCCGTTCCCCTTCGAAGAAGTAAATATTGAAGAACTCGATACTTCGCCAGAAACAATTGCGACAAAGAATTTATTATTGGAAGTTTACAACGGAACCACTAAGCTAAAAACAATTGAATCCTCTAACCTACGAAACAAGCTATTAAAAGAAATCATGGAGTTCCAAGGCTTGTTGTGTGACTATTTCTTGGATACAAATACGCAAGAAGATTTAGAATACTTTCTAGTCAAGATTAGGGGTCATATTCACCGTGGGTCAAATTTCACTGCTTTTAAGAGATGGATTATTCTGGAAAACAACACATTGAAATCTGAATTTGAAAAGTACTTTGATTAAAGACAAGCAATCTCCTAAGCTAATTCACCTCCACTAAAGGCGCCTATTAATTTATAAGCTTGTCCTACTTCCCAACGCCTGTTTATTGAAACCTTTTGAATGAGTATAACCAGGTCCATACTAAGCTGGCATGCTTTTTCAAACGCGTGCCCATGTAATCTGCCTTGGTTATAGTGCTATGCTCAACTCAAAAGCGTTTACCACACCTCTAGTTTTGATATAAAGTCTAATTTTGACAGACGCATTGCATGCGTGTCCTAGCGGTATTTTAAGTAAAGATTAAAAGAATGGAGAATGCAGTCATTGAGAAGAGACTCACCAATTACTATGACGCTTTTAATGCCAAAAAGTGGAATGACGTAGAGGAATTCCTGTCGGATGATTTCTCATATTTCACAGACAATTGCACTGTTCATAACAAGTCCAGTTTTATGTCATTCATGCGATCTGATGACTGGCAAGGAATAGATTTCCGACTTGAGGAATTAGAAATCAAAATGTCAGCATCAAACGATCTTGCTTTCGCTACCTACAGCACTCAATTTGAAGGTACCTCAGGAGAAACCAAAATGAAATTTCAAGCTATTGAAACCATAGTTTTCAAGCTGGAAGAAGGCGAATGGAAAATTCTTCATTTCCACACTTCGAATAAGAATTGAGTCGATAAGGACGATTGCAAATATCCAAAGCTCAGAGTCCCTTTCAGGTGACTCTCAGGATGCATAATTCAATTTTGAAAGACGCGTTGCAAACGCGCCCTAGCAGTATGTAAATTGACATTCGATAATCATGACAAGGGCAGCAATATGATAGGACTAGAAACCAAACGGCTGAAATTCAGACAGTGGCGAGCCACTGATTATGAAGCATTCAAAGCTTTCTATTCCTCAAAGCAGAATGCCAAGTTTGTTGGTGGTGTCAAGAATGCTGAGGAGTCATGGAGGCTGATGGCTACCTACATTGGCCATTATGAATTGCATGGCTACTCCTACCTCGCGATTGATGAAAAGGCCACTAAGAAACTCATAGGTACTGTTGGCCTCTGGAATTCTGAGCCATGGCCAGAACCGGAATTGGGCTATTGGCTACTGCCGGAATCTCAGGGCAAAGGCTTTGGTGTCGAGGCTGGATTAGCGCTCAAGAAGTATGCGCTTGAAACTTTAAAGCTCGATTCGCTGGTAAGCTACATCGATGCTGAAAATGAGCCTTCCAAGCAATTGGCTTTGAGACTTGGTGCAAAGCATGATTCTACCATCGACCTGCTTGACTTTGGACCTCATGCGGTATATCGATATTGGTAATAGTTAGTTCTAGCAATCTCACGCAGCACAAACTTCAATCTGACTTTTAAACAAACAACAAACGACTTCTGAACAAAGTAGCATATCTCACTTCTCAAGACTTTTGCTTCATAATAATTGAAACAAAGAGAGATGAGCACTACAAATCAATTTGGCAAAAAAGGTTGGACACCAGAGCGAATTCATACGCTGGAAGGCAAGACTTATCTCATCACTGGAGCCAACAGCGGTACAGGGTTTGAAGCATCCAAGATATTGCTATCCAAAGGAGCGAAAGTGGTGATGCTCAACCGTAACCCAAAAAAATCTACAGCCGCCATAACGGCGCTAAAGCAAGAGCTAGGCAATGATGCGGACGTTTCATTCATAAAAATAGATCTTGGAGAGTTGGCTTCAGTACGAAATGCGGGAGAGGAGATATTGGACAAAGTTCCACGGATTGATGCGCTGATCTGCAACGGCGTTATTGCTCAGGTACCTAAGCAAGTCATTACGGTAGATGGTTTTGAAAGTCAGCTTGGTGTGAATCACTATGGTCACTTCCTGCTACAGGCCCTGCTATTTCCACGCATTGAGGTATCAAAAGGGCGAATCGTGGTGGTAGGTAGTGAAGGTTATAAAATGGGTATTAGGACGATTCAGTTTGATGATATGAATTGGGATAAGAATTATCAAGCCAATGATGTGTATAGTCAGAGCAAATTGGCGCAGATCATATCGGTCTATGAACTTCAGGATCGGTTGAGCGCCGCAGGAAAGAATGATGTCAAGGTTTACGCCTGTCATCCGGGTGCATCCGCCACATCATTGATCAAAACCAGCGGTAGTCGAACGATGCGGTTCATTTGGTATCTTCTGACGCTATCACCATTGGTACAATCGGCAGAAAAAGGTTCGTACCCGGAAGTCATGTGCGCTACGGAAGACGATCTGGACCAGAAAGGGTTTTATGGCCCTACAGGAAGAAACTACTGGACTGGTCCGGTAGGTGAATGTAAATTGGAGCCGCACGCCAAAGACAAGGAAGTTGCTTCAAAACTATGGGCGATTTCAGAAGAACAAACCAATCAAAAGTTCCAATTTTGAATAGATGGCCAAACCAAATGCAAATAATGAAGCGAGGGTATTCTTATCAGGAACTGTCGAGAAGCAACATACGTGGGAGCATATTGCTTCTCAGCATATCATCGTCTTCGTTTGTTCGGGTGAAATGACCATTACCTATGGCGTAAATGCGCTGAATTGTGTTGCAGGAGATACACTCTTGGTTCCCAAAAATCAATTGACCAGGGTTGTCAAAAACCCAGTCAATGGGCAACCTTTCAAAGCGATATCAATGCTGATCCCTGAAGAAGAATTGCGCAGGTTTTATGTTGATCGATCGGTGCTGGAAAACTGGAATGAAAATATTGCCAAGCAACGACCGATCAACAAACACCCCCTGCTGGGTAGCTATTTTGAGTCGCTACTCTCCTATTTTGAAAGACAAGATGAACTTCCTGCAGCGCTGGTATCTATAAAGATTCAAGAGGCTTTGACCATCATTGATGAAGTGGACAGTAGGATAAGTTCGATCTTAGGTACGTTTAGCGAGATTGGAAAAATTGATCTCGAGAAGTACATGGAAGAGCATTTCATGTACAATCTACCCTTGGAAAGATTCGCTTTTCTTACCGGTAGAAGTTTGACGACCTTCAAATCGGATTTCAAGAAGACATTCAAGAATACCCCAGGCAAATGGCTGACTCAGAAAAGGCTCGACCTTGCGTATCAAAAGCTAGCTCTGGGAAAGCAGAAGGCTACTGAGGTCTATCTTGCCGCAGGTTTTGAGAACCTCTCTCATTTTTCCTTTGCCTTCAAAAAAGCCTATGGTCACAGCCCTAGCGCCATCAACCCGAATTAACTCATACCTTGATCGATAAATCATAAGCACATGGAAATATTAAAAGTTGCCACCGAGTGGGCCAAAGCAGAAGTTTTCTCGACCCGTTTTTTCATTCTTGCTGGATTCATATTTGTATCCATAGGTTTTGGCTTTTGGCAGCTAGGCAAGACGGATCTAGCAAGAGCCTACATCATTCCATTTTTTGTTGCCGGCGCTTTGCTTCTCACCATAGGATTGGGTTTGTTTTATACCAACAAGTCAAGGATTTCAAGTTTTGCGGAGCATCATAAGCAGGATCCTTCAGCTTTTGTCGAATCGGAATTGGTCCGCGCAGAAGGCACATTGAAGGAATACTCCATTGTCCTCAAGGTAGTCCCCATGTTGATTATTGTAGCCGCATTGATAGTCATGTTCGTCAACACTCCACTTTGGCGCGCCATTGGAATTACTACCATAGCCATGTTGATGATTATCCTATTGATTGACGGGATGGCGCACGCCAGAATAGAAGTCTACAATAAGCAGCTGCAATCCGCTGAAAAGCAAGGTGGGAACTGACAATTCCAAAATGGCAGATAGCTAGGAATTGTAGATTTCAAGATGTCCAATTGTAAAGAGTCACGTTTCATTACATTTGAAGGCGAATGAAGGACGTCCTTGCACAATTAATCAGAGAAAAAGTTGAAGTCCATCACTCCAAGAGATTGATGAAATACTTGATCCGTTTGAACCTGAGCACTTCAACAAAAATGATTTCATCAAGTGCTCCTACGCTATTTGCAAGGATTTCTTCTTTCTAATAGATGGATCGGTGCAGGCAGTTCATATTAATGGTGAAGAAATCACTTATATCATTCATGAAGGATATATCTTAATATTCGATCGTATTAGTCATAGGTCAAAAGAGGTAACCTCAAACGGATTTAAATGCCTGACCAAGGTATCTCTATTGGTTTGTTAATAGAAGGATCAAACACTAATCAATCATTAACACACACATGCATTTATTTGCCTTGGGGTTTTTACCTTCCCTTGATATAACTATTCTTAGGAGCAGGATTTGCTAATAACTTAAAGACAGGATAGTCAGTTGAGCAACAGGACTAGGCGTCCTCCAGTTAACTAGGTATAAAGATCTATTGGACGATTTGGGAGCTGGACCCGAAGGTCCAACATCCCATTATTAAGGTTTAGAAAGAATAAGTTATGAAGAAATCAGAAGGTCAGCAATTAAAGTATCCCTTCATAGTGGGTATGGACGTGAGTAAAGAAAGTATCGATTTATGTATGATTGAAATGATCACTCAGCATAGTAATTGTATCACTTTAACCAATACCTCTGAAGGGTATACTAAACTCAAACGCTGGCCGAAGCAGCATGGTAATGATGATCATGAGCACACTTTATTTTGCATGGAACACATGGACATTTATAATAGAAATACGGTAAAATACTTGATGAGCAGAGGAGGGAAGGTATGGTTGGAATCCTCACTTCACATCAAGCGCAGCATAGGTTTAGCCAGAGACAAGAGCGACAAGATTGATGCAGAAAGGATAGCCCGATTTGCAATGACTCGTCAGTAGGGGGCGAAGCTGATAAAGCTGACTCACACAACATTGGAGCGCTTATAGAACCTAATGCGGCTCAGGTCAAGGTTATTGAAGAGTAAGCTAAGCCAGGAAAGAGCGATAGAGGAGATCGGTCATTTTGATAAGAAAGGAGCCATGGAGATGCGACGGTTGAGTAAGTTATCATTGGAAGGAGTAGCTAAGTCGCTTAAGAAAGTTGAAGAGAAGATGTTAGAAGTGATCAGTATAGACCAGCTGGTAAGAGCCATATATGAATTGATCACCTCTGTAAGAGGTAGTCTTCAGTTGAAAAACGTTTGCAAATGGCATCTACTACGTGCTCCGAATTTATGATATCGGAATCCTCAGACCAGGAATATGATACGAAAACCTCTTTTTGCATTATCGTTAACGTTAATGTAACGTGCATAGTGAGCGTTATTTCTAATATAGCTAAACTGGAATTTTTAGTGTAACGTGTTGTAGACTTCAGCTATATCCGATATTAGTCGGTTACAAGAATTTGTTGTCGCTTAGCCCAATCCCCGTGTTTTTGATCTATTTGCTCATAGTCAAGTTAGACATTCCCGACAGCCCAAACAATACCTAAAAGTTGGTATAATTCACTTGAAGGAGCGCGGTGATTCCGGTAGGAGAGCCAAAAATAGTTTGGCTTGTCAACCTTACTCAGACCTCAATGAATCCACCGGGTTAATTCTGGCAGCTGTCAGGGTTCGATGACTGACAGTGGCAATAGAAACCAGCACTAGTATTAATCCGGGCAAGACGAAAACATCAACACCTAAATCAATTCTGAATGCATAATTATTAAGCCATTGGGTGCCGAGATAGGTGATCAATGGTGCAGCAATCACTGTAGCTAATGCCAGAAGTATGAAGTACTCTTTCGACAGTAGCAGCATAAGTTGGCTGACTGTCGCTCCGAGCACTTTGCGGACGCCAAATTCTTTTACCTTCATGGTGGCTGAGTAGGAGATCAGGGCGAAGAGTCCGATACAGGCTATGGCTATGGCTATGATCGTCAGGATAAAAAACAGCTGACCAAACTGGAGGTCTGCCTGATATTGCTGGTTGAATTGATCATCGATGAAGAAGTACTCAAATGGATTTCCGGGGTACAGCTCGTCGTACACTTTTTGAATTTGCGGTAACGTCTCCTGCAGATTGATCGAGCTGAGTTTCATAGAAAAGTACTGTGGCGTAGAAGTGCTGAACCAGATGATCCATGAGGCATGATCCTCTTTGAGCGATTGCCAATGATAGTCTTTGACTACTCCGACAATCTCGAGTGGTCGGCCGAAGTACAGGCGATCACCGACGGCTTCCTGAGGTGATGCAAACCCGAATGTGCTGACTGCTTTCTCATTGAGGACCACCGACCTTGTTCCTGATAGGTCAGCTGTAAAGGCGCTACCGGCGATGAGTTCCAGGTCGTAAGTGCGGAAAAAATCAAGTCCTACTTGTGCTATGCGGACGGACTGATTCTCACTTTCCGGTGTACCCCATCTCCTGATGTCATCTTGTAGGGTATGATAGACTTCCCCCGGCAGAGACCATGATCCGGCGATAGAATTGATAGCGGGGATCTTGAGCATCTCGTTGCGAAAGGTGCTAAATGTCTTGCGACTGTATTTTTTGAACTCCTCAAGACCCTCATAGCTCGTGAGCTGCGGACCTCCATCAAGTACCTCCACATGCTTGGGTCCTCTCACCACGAGTACTTGATCCATGTCGATACCCAGGTCCTCATTTTGCATGTAAGCGATCTGCTTGTAGGTCAGGTACGTACCCGAAATGAGTAACAGCGAAATTAAAAACTGAAAAGTGACCAGCGCACGTCTCAGGTTGTACCGGGAGGGTGAACCAGAGTTTCTAGTGGACAACATGTTCATGGACTTGTGATTCGATAGGAGGAAGGCTGGGTAGGCACCCGAGAGCATAGCTCCAATAAGGACTATACCGAAGAAGGATAACCAGAAGTACAGGTTTGAAAAGAGCGTGGTTGAAATGGACTTGTCGATGGTGGTTGCGAGCATGTCCAATGCGCCGAACCCGATCCCTAGGGCAAGGATAGCGCTGATCACATTGATGAGCACCGCTTCACACAGAAACTGGGAGATGAGCTGTTGCTTTTTGGCGCCCATCGATTTGCGGATGCCGACCTCCTTAGCTCGACGCATCGATTGGGCAGTAGACAGATTGATATAGTTAAACCAGGCAATGATCAATATGAATGTTCCGACCAATATATAGCTATTCAGATCAGCTCGATTCCCTTTGTTGGTGACATAGTCTGTATTAGCATAGACATTCGCATCCAGATGAATGTCGCTCAAAGGTTGGAGCTGGGTGCGCTCGGTCAACAACAGTTCTGGGTTCCATTCTGCTTTGTGGTTGGCAATGATGTCATCAAGTTGCTGCTCTACTCTTGACCTGTCCGCCTGGGGGTTTAACTCGAAATAGGTGACAAACCATGGCAAATGTGGATTGCGCTCAATAGCCCCCATCCATCCATAAGCTTTGAAATTGTCCAAAGGGAAAAGGAAATCAAACCGCAGATGGCTGTTGTCAGGTCTGTCCGCAAACACTCCAGTCACTTTGTAGTCACCGTGGGAAGCCCCACCACCTATCGTCAATATTTTCCCGATAGGGTTAGTACTACCGAAATATCGCCTGGCAATCCGATCCGAGATGACTACATTGAAGAGATCATCGAGTGCATTCTGAGGATCTCCTGCAAGAAGCAGAAGCTCGAAGAAATTCAGAAAATTGGTATCTACGAAGTACATGTCACCGGCTTCAATACTCACAGGTCGACGACCGGAATCGGAGACATAGGCACCTTCATCGGGGACGTAGAGTCTGGTGAACCGAGTGACTTCAGGCAATTGCGCATTGGCAATGGTGCCCAATGAATGAGCCACATACAGGTCACGATCAACGAGCGACTGGTCCTTGCTTCGCTCTAGCGTCAGCCTATAAACATTAGGATTTTGCGTGAGGTCAAGGTCTTGATGGAACTCCGAGTAGACATATTGCGCAATGGCGATGCAGACACCCATGGCTACCGCCAAACTCAGTATGTTAATAGTCGCATAAGTCTTGTTCTTGGACAGGCTCCTGAAGGCAATCATCATATAGTGCTGCCACATGGAGTTGCTGTTGGCAGACCGACGCGACTTACGGAAAAATCCAATACACAAGTGGATCACATCCACCCAATACATCATCGATGCGTACCAGCGGTCTCGCTTCAAAACCCGCTCATGATAGATCTCGAATAAGTCCCCTTCGAGTTCCTCGCGTACGTCGTTCCCCAATAGTCGGGCAAGTAGCCAGTTGGCCAGAAAAGGTGGGCGGTGCGATCGTTGGTTTTTCATAAGCTGGGTTTTAGTTGTGGGATGAGTTGCCACATGTTTTGTCTGATGCGCTGCGCTTCCTGTAGCTGCTCCAGGCCAGTGCTGGTGATGGTGAATAGTCTTTTTCTGCGATCCCCTCGCTTCTTGGTGTTGCCTCCAAGCTCGGATGCTAAAAAGCCTTTGTCCTGTAGGCGGTAAAGTGTGATGTGCACGGCTCCCAGGAGTATCGCCCTACCGGAATGTTTCTCGACCTCATTCTTCACTGTGATGCCATAGGCTTCATCCTTTAAGATACATACCGCCAATAGTACCAACTCTTCAAACTCACCCAGGCCTTTGTTTTTCATTACTTATACATTGTATGTTATACAAAATTATAAGTAATAATGAGAGATGCAAGTGGAGAGGTCCTTATTGGCAAGTTTTGAATGATTAGTTAGATGCTACTCAATCTATTTTAGAGGGAATCAGAGATGCAGGAAGTCGTAGCTAGGGTCGCCTATTCTTATCGGGTAACATTGAATGTTTTCGATGTAGAGGACTACTGTCTTCTGATACAATGTTTAATTCGAGAGACTGTTTTCATGCTATATTTGCTACTTCTGGCCTGGCAGGAACATTTGTATAGCCCGGTAAAGGTTTTAAATTCTCCGCTCTTTCTCGATATGTGTCAATTTGTTCAGTAATAGCCGTATTTACTGGTTCTAATGATATTACTACATACATCATTGAGTCATCTCTGTCATCTTGAGATACACCGCGATGTTTCCATACTAGGAATTTCTTAAACCAGAAATCACCTGATTTAGCAATAGCCTCTTTAGTTTGAACTATTCCAGTCCGATAGGCTTCCTCACTGGTTTCTAATAACCTTGACAATTCGCTCATTTGATTTATAGTTTCAGTTTCTAAATCATTCATGAGTTCTTTAACGACTGCTATTTGTTCATCAACGTCTTCCGTTAGGTCTTCAATTTTTTTAAGAATCACCTGTTCTAAGAACGTCTTCCAAGTTCTCCATTGCCTGAAAATTCCAAAATCCTGATATCTACCAATATTGTTCTCATCTGCTTCAGCAACTCTATTATCTACCGGAATTTCGTCTTGTGGAATTGCAAGAGCAAATCCTTCAACTCCTCTGATTTGTCCATTATAGCCTCTATCGGAAAGAAGAACTTTCACCTGTTCAATAAATGATCCATCTTTTGTACGAGCCCAGCCTGCTGTACATGATTTGAAGTCAATAGAACCAGTGTGTTTCCCTGGGTCATAACCAAGCGCTACCAACATTTCTACAAATTCAGTTGGATTATATACATCTACTTTCGGAGGTTCATTTCCAAGTGCAGGAATGCCGTGACCTAGAACAAACAGTGTTTCGTCTCCTAAGTCTGCTAATTGGACTCTGTTATCGTCTTCTTCATCAGCCGAAGTAACGTCACCTGCCAATGCAGTATCAATTTCAAAAGCTTCTTGACCTCCACCTACTGTTAGCCCAAATAATTGACGGACCTCAGGGAAATTGATTATTTGCCTTAATGGCTCAGTTTGATCCGAGGAATTACTAGATGAGTTATATGGATTTCCTTGAGAAACCGCTTTGGGTAAACTATTAGCTTGCAAAGCTTTTTTTCCCATGACATCAGCCTCGTTCTCTAGTCGTACATCATCATTAACATTTACTCCACCTTTCATCTGTATAGTAGGTTTCACCCTTCCTTGCTTCTGTTGTACCACATGCCAGGCTTCATGAGGCAAGTGTTTTTCTTGTCCAGATGCTATATGAATGTCTGTTCCTTGTGCATATGCATGTGCATTGAGCTGTGTAGGTTTATCAGAGTTGTAATGTACTTTAACATCATTCATAGAGTAACCTGATAGGTTTTCTATACCTGATTTCAAATTGTCTGGCAAGCCGGTATCATTTTCTTTTTTTTGGATGGGGTTGTGTTGTCTTGCCAGGTAATTGTCAGTCATAGCCTGTAATTGTGCCACTTGTTTTAACTTAAGACTATTATTTGCCATGTCTTGTAACCTTCTTTGAACTAAGGTTTTAGGTCTGTTATCAACAAACTGAAAAGTTGACTCACCACCACTTTGCGTCTGGGAGTCCATAGCAGATGCTGGTTGAGCCTTAGTCTCCTGTATCTTGTTGGCTCTGTTACTCATGCAAATTCATTTCGTAGACCAGTTTTCATTCCAAGGTAATAATGTCGTACATGCAAAAATGGCAACTTGCGACCAAACCAATTTTTCATGGACCGTTTAAATGGCATGACTTTAAACTACAAGGCTTATAATTAGTGTAAACAGTGACAGAAATGATTCTATAATCACTTTAATTTACCGATTCTGTTCTGCTCAAACAATAATTAAGAATTGATAAGATACACTTGAATGGATGCATGAATTGCTGTAGATGAGATGGATCAACTTATAATTCAGCGGCGATTTTAGAGAGGATTCGGCTGGTACATACATCAAAGTTATAGGCTACTGGAGTACCTCCTAGCTGAAGAGAATTCTGCGATGGCACTGGATTTCTGAAGTTGGAGGTTTGACAGTCATAGATCCATTTGAATTTGCCTTTGGTGTTGGTGTGAAATCGAAAGCCTGATTGAAAGTAGAGTCTTCCTGATTGATCCATATTCAATTCTGAATTACTTCAAAGACATATCCCATATTGCTTATTACTAAGAAGCCAGTTGAGGTCAAAAAGTGTCGAAGGACGATTACTTTCATTGTACTTTGAACACTGCACTTCTTTTGTATTTGTCAAGAATATCACTGTAGCTGACAGAGTAAATATTTGTTTGCAGACTTTTGATGCTGTCACTGCTCGTGAAATAGATGATATTCTGGTCTTCAATGATTTCGGGATAAAGGTCACTTCCTGTAGTATTGATTTCTACAATATTCTGAGGTATCGACCATGTGTCATTTGACTTAAAACTTATAAACAGATCTCCATAGGGTGAAAAGTTCTCAGGTCTACCAGAGGCCTCAAATATTATGACATTCCCATTTTCGCTTACTTCCAAATTCCATTCACCTGTAGCTGAATTCAGTGCCTTTCCGAAATTAACTGGAGACCCATACATGTCTCCAGTCTTTTCGACTTTGTACAGGTCGCCTTGACCATAGCCTCCATTACGGTCCGATGCAAAATATAGGTTACCATACTTATCGGCTCTCAGGCAATACTCATTTTGTGGAGAATTGATGGGATCGTCTAATCTGACAGGAGTACCCCATTCCTCATTATAAAGTCTTTCGACTTTCCAAATATCCATTGAGACCTGTTGTACTTCTTTATGTGGTATTTTAGAGATGAAATAAAGTGTTTTTCCTCCGTCAGTTAGGTAAGGTGCGCTATCATCATATTGACCTGAAAAGGAAGCCAACTCGGGTTTAGACCATTTTTGATTTCGTTTAGTGGCAAAGTAGATCGAACTCTTCATACCTCTTTTACCCCATTGATCATTGCTCCGCGCAAAGTAAACTTCAGTACCGGAGGGTGAAAAGGTTACTGAATACTCGACCAACTGAGTAGATATATGCCCTGGTTCAAAAATGGTTTTTTGAATTGAAGCCTTTTTCGATTGACAGTTGCTAGTAAATGCCAATAGCAGCGTAACCAAATAAATTGAAGCTAGTAATCTCAAGTCAATGTGTTTGATTATTCATAATTGAACGCTATGTAATTTGCCACTACATTGGTGTGATGGACAGTGCTCATGATTCTTCTTGCAGGTATTTAGACTTTTTAGGCATAGCCTATTGATTTCCAATATGATTTTCGATGTTAACCGTTTGAAAACATCAGTTATCATTTGTACTTCATTATCTCTTCTCACTCTCTACGAGTAGATTCAATTTAAGCACTAGTGTAAGCTTAGACAATACCCAAGAATTCGTGAAATTCATTCATCTGAATGCTAAGATTCCACTCGCTTCAAAGCAGTTAATAGTTGCTGGAATTTGCCCAGACCCAGCTGCATCAATATAGTGCTTCTATTTGGCTTGTGACTTGGTCAACTGTCCGTCCACGGCCAGATCAGTTGGTCAACCATTTTTCCGATAGGAAGCCACCAGAGATAGTGGCAAAAGCCAGCAGCTTCAGACTAAACTCCTTATAGGTCTTGCGCATCTTGAGTACACTACGCTGATCAGGCAAGCTGTAATCGATCTGGTTGTAGACAATATCAATCCCGCAATCACTCTAAGTTTTTGAAGTAAATCTTATTAGAAGTAACGCCACTGCTCCCGTCAGCAAGCCCAAAATCATCCAGTAGATAGGAGCGATCATCAACAGGCCAAGGTAGTCAGAGCTGATACCCCAGTTACTTAACATTTCTTTCTCCTCAGGGTGAGATGCCAGGTAGGCATTGAGAAAGGTGAGATGAGTGGCTGTGATGCCCATACCTGTGATAGCTGCATGGATGAATGCTTGCTTAAAAAGTTGAACCATACCAGTGTTGATCATGAGCCATGCTATGACAACTATTACCACAAACCATACCAATATCTCAAAGTCTACAGGAATGACTAATGCGGTAAGTAAGCCTGCTGCGACACCTATAGCAATACAGATAAGGACTAATCGAAGGGTCATATTATAAGCTTTTGGTTACCAATGAAACAACGACACACAAATCTTTTGTTTGGTTGCTAAACTATTCATTTCTAGCTATTTGAATAAAGTCTTATCTTTTATGATGAACTACCTCCCGTAGGCCTACCGGAATAAGGGTTATAGAGGCGATTATTAACCCAACTCTTTTGCCTATTCGTTTGTAATTCGAGCAAGTCTTATCTAATGAGCAGAGGAGTGAAGTATAGAAACGTCAATGCCGAGTACCTTGTCAATGATAGAGATCAGGAATCGCACTTGACTTACATCAACTTGAATTAGTGTGATAGATCATAGTTTTGATTTCTGTGATTACGACCCAACACTAGGCCAATCGTAAGTAAACTGTTAAGAGAACCATTGAAAGGAGAAGGTGAATATTAGGCATATACATGAAGTAGTTTTTTTGATTGAGCAATACAACAAAGAATTGACTCCAGAAAAACTCGTAGAAAAAATCGGTGATACATGGGGAACAGATGTTCGCTTCGCTGCATGTTCAGGAACGGCTTTCCCTAAAGAATATGCGGTCGATTTTCTACTCTATCGCCAAAAGGCTATCATTACTGAAACCGGTGTAGTAGCACTGCATCCATCAATGCAGTTGTGCAATGGACATGAAGAATTTGAAGTGGCAAAAAGTATAGTGTAGATTTTGGCTATTCATCATAAGTAGGCTTTGCACTGTTGATTCTGGTCTGTCTATTCCTATTTATTACTAGAAAGCTTCCAAGAAAGAACACATATTCAAATTACACTTGTTTTGGACATGTTCTAACCATGAATGAACAGCTAACTCATATAGTATTGGAAGGGTGAAAGCTATCTTACGCTAAGAAATTAATCCCAAGCCACTATTTAATGATACGGATCATATACAGCTGGAAAGTAGTACCAGAGAATCTGGAAGAATTCATAGAAACCTGGAAGGAGACCACCAATACGATCCACGAAGAGGTGGAAGGCGCGAGAGGCAGTTTTATGCTGCAAAGTGAGGTAGACCCCTGCACCATAAAGACAATAGCAAGGTGGGACTCTTTGGATCACTGGAAAAGGTTTTGGAACAAAACTGAGCACAGTCAAATGCAGTCCATGCATGACCTGGGTAAGCGTATCTCCGTTGAGGTCTTTAATGAAATAGATGATTTTACAAGGTGAAAAAAGGACGGGTATCCTGCCGCTCGACACAACTGTCCCGAGTTTCAAGCTCAGGACAGTTGTGTCAGTTGATACAGATCTATGTCACCTCATGATTTTTAAGACCTATTGGTGCGCTTGAAGTGATCGGGGACCCTGCTTTAGTCACACGTAAGTTTGTTCCGGTAGGCTTGACGCTTATCACAGCCATTATATTTAATGCGACTATGTTCCACATCTTACATGATCCATCAGGCACAGGTCCAGCTGCGGTTTGTTTGGTGTTGAGTCTCCGGCTCCTTTATCCTAATGGTGACCAATTTTCTACTTTCCTAAGAGCTTAACATAACCATTTAGTTTTTAGGATGGGTTCAGACCTATCAGCTGCCAAAATAGTAGTGCCCTGGTCATTTACTCAAATTAGCTTCTGAAATGGCCAGACTCACCAAATATGCATTCATCTTCAAAGGACCTGGGTATGAAGATCCAGGAAGATCTATACAGATGAACTCAACCGCCTTTGAAGCAACCATTGTAGCTGTGTCGTCCATCGCATCTGCATGTAATGCAGCTCAAAATTTAGTCGATGAAGGTTTTGAAGTAATTGAGCTTTGCGGTGGGTTTGACGATACAGGCCTTGAGATCATTAACAAGGCTATTGATCATACCATTCCTGTAGGCCTGGTTGGTTTTGATGATACAGCTAAAAACAAGTTGTTCGATTTTCTCAATCGATAGATCGCTGATTAGGACTGAATTTGTACCTATGCCCTTATATCAATACTTTCAGTTTATGAAATACCTGATGCTCATTATTAGCTCGCTTATTTCACTGTCAAGTTATGGTCAGCAAGAATTCCGCATCACAGAAAATGGATTAGCACCCGAACTTTCATCGGCAGCCGTTGATGATCTATCCCAAAGCGAGTTTTATGAAAAGACCCTGAATTGGATCGAGACTAACAAGGAAGAATACAAGCTAGAATTAGTAGAGAAAATCCAAAATCAGTCCATCCAATTCACCAGCACCAAATGGAATGCTACTCATCTCGGTGAGAAGTACTACATCGCTGAGTATACCATTAACCTCAACTTCGAAGAGAACAGCATACAATTCGAACCTACGGCCATCAGACTAAAGCTCAACAGCAAATATGACATGGGCTGGAACGATTTTAATCTTGCAGATGGCGCCATGTATTTAAAAAAGGGTAAGGTGATCAAAAAATATAAGGCTTATCTCAATGATCTTATGGCTCGATTAAACAAGCTCAACATGGAGCTTAGCAAGCTATGAAGCTTCAGCAGTAGCCGGAGAACTTCGGACTATTCTTGTACCTGACCTTTTAAACTTCCATTCAATGGATTTGGATTAAATTCGCCTCCCATGAAAAGAGTCTTCTTAGTCCTACTTGCTCTCATTGGGGTTTTAGCTGTTATTATCTTATTTAACACTTTGACTTTCGAGTCAAAACAGATCAATGTGGAGCCGGTTGCTCCAATTGAAGTTAGCGAAGAAGCCTACCAACGGCTCTCGGACGCAATCCAGTTTAAAACTATTAACGTATTCTCAGGCAGAGTAAGTGACAGCACCGCTTTCCTTGGCCTACATGAATACATTGAGCAGAGCTACCCGCTTATTGACTCGCTGCTCGACAAACAACTCCATGGTCTGAGTCTGCTGTACACATGGGAAGGATCTAATCCAGACCTCAAGCCCGTCATACTCATGTCGCACCAGGATGTGGTGCCGGTTGATGAGCCCACCGCGGATCAGTGGGAACACGATCCATTTTCTGGTGATATAACCGACATTGAGATTTGGGGCCGTGGAACAATGGATGATAAAGGCACCATGATGGCTATCCTTGAGGCTGTCGAAGTACTTCTTAATGAAGGCTATAGACCAGAAAGAACGATTTACCTGGCCTTTGGTCATGACGAAGAAACAGGCGGAGTATTCGGCGCGCGCTTGATTGCGCACGAGTTGAAAACAAGAGGCGTTCAGGCACTCTTCACTATTGATGAAGGGGGTCTGATGGTCTCTGGATTGATCCCCGGATTGGAAGGAAGAATGGCCATGGTGAATGTGGCCGAGAAAGGCTATGCCTCTTTTAAGTTGACGGTCAATACCAGTGGCGGACATTCCTCATCGCCACCGGAGCGAACAACCATTGAGATTTTGTCAAGGGCCATCATCGCATTAGATGATAATCAAAGACCGCTGCTCAATCAGCCCCCGATCCCCGATCAAATTGCCTATCTGGGTCCGGAATTAGGATTTATTGGTAAACTCGCCTTTGCCAACTCCTGGTTGATCGAAAACCAAATTCTGGAAAGTCTGAACGCTCGCACCAGCACAGCACCAACGATCATCAATGGTGGGATCAAGGACAATGTCATTCCGACCCAAGCTACCGCAACCATCAACTTCAGAATAATGCCAGGAGAGACTGTAGAAGATGTTTACAATCATATCGTAGAGACTGTCAACGATACAGCTGTTCAAGTTTCACCTTTCAAGCAGCAAAACGAACCTTCAACGGTCAGCAGCACTGAATCTGAAGGATTTTACGTTCTGAGCAAGACGATCAGACAGCTATTCCCTGATGCGGTTGTAGCACCAGGCTTATTACCAGGAGGTACTGATTCCAAACATTATGTAGAGCTTTCTGATGATCAATATCGATTCTATCCTGTGGACTACACACCTGAAACCGCCGGGATGGTCCATGGCATTAATGAGCGGATCAACAAACAGAACTACAAGGACTGCATCCAATTCGTCTATCAACTCATAAAGAATGTAGATGATAGCTCTTCGTCGGATTAAGAGTGAGCCAGTCCTACTAATTAGACGATCTCGGATCCAGTAGCTTACCGGAAAACAGGATCGTATCACTATTTCTTTCCCGAATGAGAAAGATAAAGGGCTGATTCACTTGAGTCGCAGCAGGTAGAGAAGTCAACTCTACACCGATGACTGTGACTGCTGCAGCCTCTGATCCTTCTTCATTCACCTCAAGAAACGATTGGTGAATGACTTTACTGATCGCCAGTGCCAAGTCCTCCTCAAACAGATTATCAAGCCCAGTCAGAGGCATACCCATCCCTACCAAGATGTCTTTTAGATCTGCTTTGAAATCAAGTTGAAACTTAGGAAGGTATAGCTCCCGCTCAAAGGTTGCCGAATCAGCGAGGACGCTATTCAGTCGGTTCACTTCAATGCTAGAAGAGAGATTGTCTATATCAGATGCCTCATCGGGCATAATGATTGTAAAAGCATAAGCTTCATTGCCATAAGGTATCTCGATAATCTGTGCATTCAAAGCCTCATCATAGGCCATCCAGTGCTTCACCTCGGCCGTCATAGTTGGAACATCAACAGATTGACCATTCGCCAATAGGAAAGGCCTATCCTGTGTAGCGCCTGGATCAAACTGACTTGTCCAGTCAGCTTTGAAGTAGATCGCATTGATCAAAAACATGACATCTGCAGGATTGATCCTATCGAGCACATTCTTGATCTTGCCATTGGTCTCCTGCTCGACCCACCCGTTTAGTTCATCAAGCGTCGAGGAATTGCCAAAGTCTCTCGCAAAGATCTCTGCGTCGTAATACTCCGATAAAGTGCTAGCAAAGTCACCATTGATAGCATATTCATTTGAGTACCAGTTCGAATTGGCGATACTCAAGGTAATGGATGGGTCAAGGCTATAAACGTATTCCACCAGGGATTGATAAGATGTATTGATCGCGTCAGGTGACATGCCTGTCAAGTCCATAGCTTGGATAAACCCTTGCTGGCTGTCTTCAGAAGCGCCATTCATGACCATGCTGAGCGCAGTGCTGATGCTAAAAGAAGATATGAAGTAGTTTTCATTAGGTAACTCCTCATCCAATTCGGCCATTAAATTTAAGGTGAAATTATTGGCTGATGAGGCTACATCAGCTTCATCAGCTGATAGTGACCTAACACTTGGTACCGGAACTTCCCCGCTACCATCATCATCCTCATTAGTACAAGAGGAAACTGATATACCTAGCAAAAGGGTAAGAATGAAGAATAACCTATGACACATATCTTTCAAATGTTGTTGTTTGATTGATAGACACTTTCTTTATTAGGTTGGTTGGAGGGCATGAATAGAGGTTCGAAAGTTTCTATTAAAAACATTGTAAGTACCACTGCCTTAACCGTCTGTTTCATCACTATAATAAACTTATGATCTACATCTTATTATAGTCAATGACTGATAATGCAGATTCCACGTGGACTAAGAAAAAGAGAAGAATCCTGTACTTCTAAATTTCTGTTGGTACTAAGTCCACTTCACAATCACGTAGAATCATTTTGAAGTGATTCTAGATTCTTATTGATTTATATTTCGATACATGGTAGTAATGAAATTATTTATTTCAGTTTATTTAATAATTACACCTAGTTAACTATTGACAACCCTTCGTTTATATGACCTAATTCATTTTTGAGTCGGCTTTTTGTTGATGATATTATTTTTTTAAGTGATATTAAAATTATCTACTACTTGCTTTTTGTCTAATTTTTGACAACTCTCTTAATTAGATTATCTTAAAATAATCTAATTGATATGGCAGCCAGGGATATAACTGATAAGATTTTTCGACTTGTAGAAGAGCAGAAGAAGCGTAGATATCAAAATGCGATTCAATTTGCGCAAGGAATCGCTAACGAGAAGCTAGAAGAGTTTTCCTATATCAGGGACGATCAAGTTCAGTATTCTGATTGGGGAACAATAAGGGATTATATCTTCTACGCCAGTGACCTCACTGTCTTTAATAAGAATTTTTCACTCCCAGATGGAGCCAATTTTTCTGATCGAAGGGGGTTCAACTCATGGTTGGGTGATTTGCTATTAACATACTTAGATAACAATAATCTAGATATTCAAGTCATTCAATCAACCTCTGAAGATCTGATAAAAAGGAATATTCTACCAACTACTGATAAAATGTACGAGGCAATGAACACTAAAATGAGTAACTCTCATTTTAAATGGTCACTTAATTTACTTCAGATTCTCAAACCATTGACAATTACTGTATGCAGAAAATGGATTTGGGTGCCTTCAAAGAGTTTTGAATTTTAGATGAAGCCTCAGGAAGCTTTTAATTCTTACAATGCGTCAAGACTGTCAGAGCCTGATTTACAGAACTACTTCGTTAAGACTGATTTTTATGAGAAAATAGTTAGAGACGATAACTATTGCATTATCTCTGGAATAAAAGGAATTGGAAAAACAGCCACATTTCGCGCATTAAGCGAATTTGATGATAAATCGGATATAGTTATAAAACTACATTCCGACACTTATATAGTTGAAGTTCCAATTCAAAATTCAAGATCTTCAGTATTCTCCTATGAATTTGAATATGAACTTACTATTGAGTTCCTAAAGGCAGTTGTTCAAGAAACTAGATTGCACAACAGGATCAAGCCGAAATATATAAAGGATGCCAAAAAATATGTTCATTCATTTTTTGACGATTTAAAGGAGGTTGGAGGAAACATCACTGGAATCAGCGTTCTTGGGTGTGGCCTAAATATTTCAAGTGGTGCATCAAAAATTCTTACAAGTTTGAAGGGTAGAGAGGAAGAAGTTAATGCCCGAAAACTCTTAAAGAATATAGCCGATTCAGGAATAAAAATGCGAATTGTCATTGATGATCCTGAAGACATATTTGTCCAAGGACGAACAATTGATTATTCAATGATTGGTGGCTTGTGCTTGGCAATATCGAGACTCAATGAGTATAGCGTAAACATAAGGGGGTTTCTTCTCATAAAAACTCACATATATGACGAGGTGATCGGTAAGACTCCAGACTTGGACAAATATCCAAATTCGCACCTGAGAATCTGTTGGGACAAGGACTCATTAAAAAAGGTTCTAAAATCTAGGGTCCAATACTTTTTGGAATCCGATTTAGTAAAATGGGAGGAGTCGCTTTTTACAGAAGAATCGCTAACGCAACTAGATGAGATATATAGCCTAATTTTTAATAACGTTAGAAATGGACCAAGAGAAATGCTGTTTTGGATTCACAGTGCACTTGAGTATAACCATAAACTTGGAATTATGAAGCTTGATAAACGTTCTCTAGTTGATACAATAATATCTGTTAGTAATAAATCATTTAGTTATTTCAGTTCGAGCTATGGTGAGGAACTTCATGAAATCGGAAAGATAATTTCAATAGTCTTCTCGAAGGATGTCGAGTTAGAATACACTCCATCTGAGATGTCACAACTAATCCGTGAGATAAAAGGTACTGATAAAGACTTTCAGAATTTAGAAAACAAAGAAGGTTGGATTCAAGCACTAGTATCTTCTGGTTATCCTGAGTTATTTCTACAAGTGGGATGTATCAATTTGATTAATCAAGACGGGAGTCAGATATATCCCTATATGTGTAATTACACACTAGACGATTTTCGAAAATCTAAGAAATTCAGACTTACTCCAATGTTCAAACACTACTTAGCTACCCTTTAGGAATATGAATTCTACTTGTTTTTAAAGCGATCTGGATATGACTCAGACATTGATTTTATCAATCAGAATAATCTTGTAACCTTCCTAATGTATCAAAGGCCCTTAACATGAGTAAATCACTATTGTTTTTTGTCCTGATCCCTTTATGCGGGTGCAAGCTTGTATATGGTGTTCCTGACGGTATAAAAGAGAGCAGAACTAAAATGATTGATCTTGTCAATCATATCAATGAGAAAATAACTGAGCTGCAGATAGACAAAGACGACCCTGAAAGAATCAAAGATGTTCCTTTGATTTATGGGAGAGCCCTTGATAGTCTGCATCTGGCAATTGACGAGTTCTATGAAATAGTTGAGAAAAAAGCTACTTATAGAGAGCTTAAAAAGTTAGATGAATTATACCACAAAACGGGCTATTACACTATGCTCGATGCTTCCCTTGAAAACAGTGAATTGTGCAACCTACTAGGTGTATTATCTAAGCTTACAAACGTTACAGACAGCTTTTTAGAAGATTTGATATCTGAATTCTGGAGTAGCTCCATATCCGCGATAAACACTGCTGTAAAAGATTTGAAGGGTAATGTATGTGATGCCCTGGATAGTAAAAAATAAATGACATTTTCTTCTCTCCCCATGCGAGTGCACGCGTGCCGCGTGTATCTTTCTAACCAGAATACAAAGATTCAATTAGCTATCCTTCTTTGAACAATCAAAGGTTCGAAGATTCTTGAGCAGGAAGTATAAGTTTTTAAACAAGGAAGGCCTCTACTTCGTGAGTTTCGCTACTGTCAACTGGATCGACATATTCGTCCGAGACGAGTATTGTCAAACAGTAGTTGACAGCCTTGACTACTGTAGAAAGAAGAAGGGTCTCGGAATCTACTGTTGGTTAATCATGCCTAGCCATATTCATTTGATCATTAGAGCCAAGAATGGAAATCCTGAAACTGTATTAGGCAGGCTCAAAGAGTTTACTTCAAAGAAACTGGTAGCACAGATTAAGGAAAACCCACAAGAGAGTAGAAAAGAGTGGTTACTATGGATGTTTGAGAGAGCCGGATCGAACAGCAGTAACGTTTCCAAGTATCAGTTCTGGCAACATCACAATAAACCTATCGAACTTTGGAGTCCTGGAGTAATTGACCAGAAGGTTGAGTACATTCATAACAATCCGATTGAAGCTGGATTTGTTAATGAACCTTGGCACTGGAAGTACAGCAGTGCTATAGATTACAGTGGAGGCCAAGGTTTACTTGAGATAGATTTTGTTTGATAGTAGCACACGCGACACGCGTGCGCTAGCCAACGAGATAAAAGTTTACAGCTACCAACTATCAACTTCTCGATTATCCATTCTCCATTAAGGCATTATCCATTCACTATCGCTTCCGCCTCTATCTCCACTTTATAACCCTCTCCCACCAGTTTGGCCTCCACAAGCGTATTAGCAGGTTGGATGTCTTTGAAACGCTCACCATGAGCCAGGGCTACTGGTTCCCAATCGTTGATGTCATTGACAAAGATGCGGGTGCGCACTACATCCTCCAGCTTACCGCCTAGTGATTCGATGGCCGCCTGGATTTTGTCCAGCACAAAATGAGCTTGAGCAGCAGGATCAAGACCTCCAATCATCTTGGTGCCGTGGGTTGCTGTTGTCCCGGATACGGAGATACGATTGCCTTTGCGAACAGCACGGCTGTAACCACAGTTCTCCTCCCAGACTGTACCGCTGAGCACTTTGGTACCTCCACCTAGTTTTTCCTGTGCTTCAAAAGGCTTAGGAATACTCTCCAGGTGATCACTGAGATCACCGGTAGCAGTAAGGAAGGGCGGCTTGCGGTACTCATCACCACAGTCTCCTGGGATCGGGTCAAGTTCAGCCTGGGCCGCTTTGATCAAATCCAGATCAGCCAGGTCTAAGTCAATATCAAAGAGCTTTAACGTATCTTCTACATGCGCACTTCTACCGAGCCTAGCTCCCACGATTACGCCTGCCACAGCGGGTTGTTCTAGCATGTATTTGGTGGCAATATTGGGAATAGAAGCTTGATGTTTATCGGCCACCTGTTTCACAGTCGTAAGGAGTTGCTGGAATTTATCCCAACCTCCCGCTGTATCAATGTAGCGTTTGTACTTGGCTTGGGACATGGTGAGCTGTCCGTCCAAGGCGGGCTCTGGTTGACCAAGCCATTTTTCCGATAGGAAACCACCGGCGATCGTACCAAAAGCCAATAGCTTCACACCAAACTCCTCACAGGTCTCGTACATCTTGCCTCCGCCACGCTGATCAAGCAAGCTGTAGCAAATCTGGTTGGAGGCGATATCGATCCCGCTAGTCACGGCCATCCGTAGATGTGCACTATCGAAGTTGGTTAGTCCAAGAGCGCCTATGAGTCCCTCCTCCTTGAGCTCTTGAAGCCAGAAAAGACAATCCAACCACACCGGATCGGTGTAGACCCAGCTATGAAACTGCAGTAGATCCAATCGATCCAACTGCATGCGATCAAGCGACAGCTGGATAGCAGCACGCACATCATCCCGCGTCACTTTACCCGGCTTGGGTACCCACTTCGTGAAGAGCTGTGTGTCATTTCCGATAGGGTGCTCCTTCTTAAAAGTACCCGCGATGATCTCCGCCGAGCCATAGTGATCCGCCATATCGAAG
>DIYH01000030.1:150070-277606 GCA_002435755.1 Flammeovirgaceae bacterium UBA6059 | reverse complement strand
CCCGCCATATCGAAGGTGGTAAATCCTGCCTCGACATATGGAATCATCGACGGGGCGGTCTCATGTGGATCGAGCGGCGTGCCATCCTTCTCTAGATCGGCGATCTGCCAAAGACCGGTAAGCACCCGCGAAATCTTCAGTCCGGGTGCCAGCTCAGTATATTGTACCATGGATTACTCTGGGGGTAATGTTGAAAATAATGTCTTAGTATCTACGCCCTCCTTCTTGAGGTTTTGGTGCTTGTAGAAGAAGATCGCCGAAGCAATGGCCATGACGATCAGCCATATCGGTGTGGAGTGGAAATACCATGCGGCCACCTCAGCATTGAGGTCTTTCCAGGTATGGACTGCAAGGAAGCCTATCAGTATGACCGTACCCGAAAATCCAAGTGCCTTCTGAAAGCTCACATTCTTTACCACTTTGATCTCAGCCGCCAGGGTTGGGTTGACTTTTGGTAAACTCAATAGACTCACACACATCAACAGGAAGTTGACCATCATACTCGTGACCATAATATCAATCCCAAGGAAGAAATCACCTGCAAAATGACTACCGAGAATGCCAATACTCGCCATCACACCACTCATGATAATCGCAATATGCGGAGTATGTAGTGTCGGATGTACTTTGGCTACCTGCTTTGGAAAGATACCATCTTCAGCCCATGCAAACATCAATCGTGAAACTGACAGTAGCATTGCTGGCAGGTCATTAATTAGGGCAATCGCCGCTCCAGCAAGTACCGCTACCGCCAATCCGGAAGGCATCAGGTAACTCAACATACCAGGTGCGCTGATATCTTTGACCATGGCCTCCTGAGCAACAAATTCCCAGGGTACTGCGTGATACACTGCCCCGGTGAAAAGCATATAAAACCCACCTACTATCGTAATGGCCAACGCTATCGCCAAGGGAAGTGATTTTGAGGGATTCTTGGCTTCCCCACCCGCCTGGGCGATAGAGTCAAAGCCTATGAAACTGGAGAATAGCAAAGCTGCAGCAGCCATGAAAGTCCCCCAGTCAAAAGTGTTATCGCCAGAGATTTCCAGGCCTCTTCCTTCTTTCGCCATCAAAGCAGCATCGAAATCGGAAGGGGTAAAATAGAATCCTGCCACGATCACAATGGCTCCTAAGCCGAACATCAGGAACATCAACGGGATGACCGTGCGTTCATACATCTGGGCTCCTCGAATATTCACATATACAAAAAACCACAGGAGTATCAAGGCCAATCCAACACGCACCACGCCAGTCTCAAGAGTAGCGGCCATACCGCTCCACTCAAGCGCAACTGCCACATCTCGAATGAACGGTACAATCACGTAGGATACTACCCCAATAACAATGGATAAACCAAACCACTGGGAAAAGCTCGCAATGAAGCCTAAATATGGGCTCAAACCACGACTCGCGTAAATGTAACTACCTCCGGCTCTAGGCATAGCTGACGCCAGTATGCTGTAAGCAAAAGCTGCTAGTACCGCCGGTATCGCTGCACAGATAAATGCCGGAAGGACGTAAGGTCCAATACCTGGCACATTGCGCTGGATCATGAAAGGCACCACGTTGATACCAGCTCCTAGCATAGAGCAGATACCCGTGGCAGCCAAAGCCATGACACCCATTTGTCTTGTCAGACCGGTCTTTTGGTTGGTTTGTGACATTGTCAAGCTAGTTAGCTCATTTCAAGGATATTGCCAATGGGTTTTATATCGGTATAAAAAGTTGGATCACTTCTATACTTTTAAGTCAAATAGAACTGGAAGAACCACATGGGAGAATCAATAGCAAGAAGAAGAGCAAAAATTTACTTCTACCTATTAGCACTACTATTTCTGATTGTACAAATGTTGTTCTTATCAGATGTTGAAGTTGTTGGGAATGAAGATGTATTGGGCGGTATCGGGCTCACCTGTTTATTCCTGATATTCATTGTACTGACCATTAAGGGTTTTAACTGGGCAAGATGGGTATTGACCATACTTCTATTGATTTTCGGCCTTCTCTTTTTATTTGCCGGATTCGAAATTCCCTCTCTCAAACTTAAGATTGTCGGGCTGTACTACTTACTATTTGGGCTGTTACCTCATTTTTCTAAACGGCTGAAGCCGATTGTAATTCTTCAGATCAAGGATGATGACAATGCCGTGCAGAGTGAGCCTCATCATTTACTTGTAAATGGGAAAGCCCATGAGTTCCCATATTTGATCGACAGATACAAAGCAATGTTAATCGATGGACTCCTTCTGCTTGTTTTGATGACAATTTGTGTTCAAGTCAAGTCGGTTCTAGACCCAGATTCTATGTGGCTTTTGATTGTCTATATATTATTTCTTTTCTTGTATGAGCCGGTTTTAGTTACGCACTCTTCAACCATAGGGCAAAGGATTATGAAGATAAGAGTTAGAAGCATTGATGAGCCTAATGACAGAATTAACCTAGGAAAATCCTACGTTCGCTTTTTGACTAAAGCCTTATTAGGTTGGCTATCTTTTGTAACGATTAGTTTCAATAAGGAGCGAAGAGCGATTCACGATATGATAGCTTCAAGTGTAGTAATTAAACTATAGGAATTGGCCTTATTGGGGTTGTAGATAGAAGGTCTTTTAGGAAAATGAGTTGCTAGATCCACGTTTTCGTTCAAAGAGTCTCTGACCTATTCTTTCTAACTTGAGGTATCAAACCATTCTAAACTATGAAACCATACATTGCCATTTTCTTATTCGCATTCCTATTCATAGGCTGCTCTCAGCCGGCACCTGAGGTACCCAAGGTCAAGAGTTACACCATTGATCAGTTTTATAAAAACATCAAGTTCAGAGGCGGTAGCTTCTCCGCTGATGACAGTCAACTCCTCATCTCAAGTAACGAGACAGGCATCTTCAATGCTTACACCCTCGCCACAGATGGTTCTGATAAGAAGCAGCTCACCGATAGCGAATTAGAAACTACCTATGCCATTGGCTACTTCCCAGAAGACGGTCGCATACTATTCACTGCGGATGAAGGTGGCAATGAAAACTACAAGCTCTTTGTACAAAGTCCCGAAGGCGCTACCAAAGACCTCACGCCTTACGACAGTGTACGCAACAGTTTCATGGGTTGGAGTCATGATCTTAAGAGCATGTTTATTGGCAGCAACCAACGCAATCCACAGTTCATGGATGTTTATGAAAGATCCATTGCTTCGCTGGATGAGGAAGTAGGATTTGGAGAGATGATCTACCAAAATGATAATGGCTGGAATGTCAGTGCCATTTCTAAGAATAAGCGCTACTTCGCATTACAACAGGCGATCACAAGTGCAGACTCGAAAATGTACCTCTATGACCGAGAGACTGGCGAGACCAAAGACATCAGCGAGCATGAGGGTGATGTGCAGTTCAGTCCGCAGTACTTCAATATTGCCAATACAGAACTCTATTATCTCACTGACGAAAACTCAGAGTATATGTATCTCGCCAAAATGAATATAGAGACTGGAGAAGTTGAAAAGGTCTATGAAGATACGTGGGATGTGCTCTATAGTTACTCCAGTTACAACGAGAAGTATCGAGTAGTAGGCGTTAACCAAGAGGCTCAAACTGTCATGCACATTTTTGATAATGCGTCAGGCCAGGAGATTGACCTACCGGAAATCCCTGGTGCATCGATTATTGGCGCTAATATCTCGAGATCAGAAAAAATGGTAAGGCTATCTGTGAATTCTTCAGCCTCTCCGAATAACATCTATGTCTACAGTTTCGAAACAGGTGAATTGACCAAACTCACAGAATCATTAAATCCTGAAATCAATCAGGATGATATGGTAGAAGGACAGGTAGTTCGATATGCCAGTTTTGATGGTACACAGATCCCGGCTATCTATTATCAACCGAAGACGGCTACAGCTGAGAATCCTGCACCTGGCTTAGTTTGGGTGCATGGAGGGCCGGGTGGCCAGTCTAGACTCAGCTACTTCGAGTTGATCCAGTTTTTGGTCAATCAGGGCTATGCAATACTTGCCGTAAACAACCGAGGCAGCGGTGGGTATGGCAAAACTTTCAACCACATGGATGATCAAAACCATGGTGATGGCGACCTGAAGGACTGTATTGCTGGTAAGGACTTCTTCGCTTCTACAGGCGTAATCGATATGGACAAAGTCGGCATCATTGGAGGTTCCTACGGTGGCTACATGGTGATGGCTGCATTGGCATTCGCGCCTGAAGAGTTTGATGTAGGCGTCAACATCTTTGGTGTGACCAATTGGCTCAGAACCTTAAATTCGATCCCTCCCTACTGGGAAAGCTTTAGAAAGGCACTCTATGATGAAATGGGCGATCCAACGACAGAAGATTCCGTTAGGCTCTACAACATCTCTCCACTATTCCATGCCAGCAACGTGACCAAGCCGCTCATGGTATTACAAGGTGCCAATGATGTGCGTGTACTGCAGGTAGAATCGGATGAAATTGTAGAAGGGGTGAAAGCGAATGGTGTTCCGGTAGAGTATGTCATCTTTGATGATGAAGGTCATGGCTTCCGCAAAAAGGAAAATGAAATTGAAGGTTATGGAAAGATCAAAACCTTCCTGGATCAGTATCTGCTTGGACAGACGCAAGAAGCTACCGGGATGTAAGTAAGTTGATAAAAGTACTTGTTAACCCCATTTTATCAAGTTTGATTTTCTAACCAGCTTGTTAGATTGAGGTTCTCGAAATCTATTTCATCAGACGTTTCGAGAACCCTGCCTGTCCTTTAGATTGAGCCTTCTTTTAAAAGTACTATTTTGAAGAGTTCTGCTTAATTATGAAAGGCAGAGGTGAACTGGCCTGCCTGCTAGATTTGATATCTAACTGCCGAATTAGTCCTCTGCCTTCTAATTGAACAAGAACCATTTAGAATTTTAGGCTTAAAGGCCTGGTAAAGGTTTTAGTTGTTCAATCAAATTTAAAGGTATGGATTATACTACGTTCATTGGAATTGACGTTGCAAAGCTTACTGTCGATGTATGCGTTCTCAGCAGAGATGGAAAGTATTTAGGGGTCAAACAATTCTCTAACTCTCATTCAGGATTTAAAACAATGATGACCTGGCTATGCGGAGTTGTAGATATGGATGCCCCATTGTTTTGCTTGGAACATACGGGAGTTTATTGCTTGCCAGTATGTGTGTTTTTAGAGGGCAATAACCTAGTCTACAGCTTACAACCGGGTTTAGAAATCAAGCGTTCTATGGGTATCCAAAGAGGAAAGAATGACAAAGCTGATGCGCAAATAATTGCTAGGTATGCTTATCTACACAAATCTGATATTAAGCTGTACAAATTACCCACTAAATCAATTCTTCAACTCAAAAACCTGCTTTCTTATAGAGATAGGCTGGTAAGAACTAAGGTAGCCCTGCAGTCATCTTCCAAAGAGCTTAAGACTTTTTCATCAAAGGATTTACATGATTGGGTATGTGCCGACTCGCGTAGGCATATCGATCAAGTAAAAAAGAGTATCGCCAAGATCAATAAGGAATTGAAACAAATCATTTCACTTGATACCGAGCTGAAGAGATTGTTTGACCTAGTAACTTCAGTCAAGGGAGTTGGACTTCAGATTGCTTCACAATTACTTGTTTCAACCCATGGGTTTACCAAGTTCAATTCATGGAGGAAGTTTTCCTGCTACTGTGGTTTAGCACCTTTTGAATATCGATCAGGAACCTCTATCCGAGGTAAAACAAGGGTCAGCCACCTTGGGAACAAAAAAATAAAAGCCATAATTGGAAATGGTATTGCATCGGCCATCCAAAATGATCCAGAGATTGCCGCATACTACAAGCGAAAACTAGAGCAAGGGAAACATAAAATGATTGTGCTAAACGCCGTTAAAAATAAACTTCTAAGCAGAATTTTTGCCGTTGTAAACAGAGGATCGGCTTTTGTCCCTCTATATCAACATGTTTGATAAATCCAATGCTTTACGGTTGCTTTAGTCTTAGAATTCGGCAAGGCAGGCTCAACGTCAGTTTGCTATGTTGACAAAGTGGGGTTAAAGAAAATTTCGAAAAAATCAGATCAGTAAAATCAGAGTGACATAGGGTTGTCACTCTGATGGATTTCTTTGAGTCATGTTTAATCATAAAAGACACTAGCATGACAACAGAACAAGTAATGACCACTCAAGAAGTAGCTGATCGATTAGTCGCCTTGTGCCGAGAAGGTAAGTACGAGCAGGTTTATCAAGAACTATTCTCTCCCGACTGTTGGAGTATTGAGCCTGAAGGCAGTCCCTCTGGTATTTCTAAAGGCATGAAGGAAATTCAGGAAAAAGGTAAGATGTGGAATGAAATGGTTGAGACTTTCCATTCCGGTTCTCTATCTGATCCAATAGTCGCTGCGGATCACTTTTCAGTGGCTTGGTTCTCCAAGATCACAATGAAAGGAGCGCCCGGCCCTATCGACATGGATGAGATTGCTGTCTACAAAGTCGCCAATGGAAAAGTAGTCAGTGAGCAGTTTTTCTATACACCTCAAGCCTAACGTTTAACCCGGTCAGGGTGTAAAACTTTGGCTGGGTATGCTTTGTACTCTACATTACTGTGAGTCTTTGGTTTAAAATGATTCAGCTTTCTGAGCAAATGGAAATTACTTCATACCCACCTTACGAATCCAAGAAAATACTTGCAGGGAAAAAAGATAGTTCAGACAACCGCTGAATATAAAAGATTATCATCACCAGTGAAGTGAGAAATCTCTATTAGTTCATGAGGCTGACTAGTGCCTAAGATAGTTTCGACTGAGGTAATCCCTATCAAGTCTATCCTTTGTTGAAACACTTAATTCTGAAGTTCTTAGCCTTGAAGAGCAGCTGACTGACACCCAAAATGCTAGTGATGATTTAACTTATTTTATAAAAACTTCAATTCGAATAAAATAAATCAACTATATTTACTTCAATTAGTACTAAATAGTCTGGTTTATGAAAAAGAATAGGCTGGGAGAGTTCCAGGAGTTGGTGTTAATGACAGTGATCATCCTTCAGGATGAAGCTTATGGTAATGAGATATTGCGCAACCTGGAAGAACGACTTCAAGAACGACTAAGCATGGGTGCTATACAGGCGGCACTCAAGCGTATGGAGGAGAAGGGATTTCTTACCTCTGTCTGGGGTGAGGCATCACAGAAAAGAGGTGGTAAGCGAAAGCGCATATACCAGGCTACCCCAGAGGCCATGAATGCTCTGCAGGAAATGAAAGACATTCGATCTGACCTATGGCAAGCAATGGTGCTGCTTAACCCTAACATAGGCTAATGCCCCATCAGGATCAAGGGCAATATCCGCCCTCATGGGCGGTCAGGCTTCTTCGGTTTATCTTGAAGCACGAATTTTCTGAAGAGGTAGAAGGAGACATGGAAGAGCGCTTTGTTGATAACCTTGCTGATTTCTCGTATGGCAAGGCGCGTTGGCTATACATTCGTGATGTTGTCGGAATGCTTAGGCCAGTATTATTGAAAAGGTTATTCTCTCAAAATAAAACTAATTACGGTATGTGGAAAAACAACATTAAGGTGGCCTGGAGGCAGATGCGAAAGCATCGTGTATTCACCACAATCAAGCTTGGAGGATTCTCGGTAGGGATAGCGGCGTGCCTGTTGATCGCACTGTACGCCCAACATCAGCTTACTTATGATCAACACTATGCAGATCAGGATAGGATATTTCGCCTGGTCAACCAGTGGTCTGAAAATGGCGAGACCGGATACTGGGCTAATGTACATGGCCCACTGAAGGAAGTACTGGAGGACAATATTCCAGATATGGAGTCAGTGGCAAGAGTGGTGCTGTGGCCCTGGGGTGATGGTGGTGAAAATCAGATTCGTAGAGTGGAGGAGGACTTCAATCACTATGAGGAGGGTTTTTTCTATGCAGACCCAGAGTTACTCGAGGTACTTGAGGTCCCATTATTAAGTGGAAGTGTCAGTACTGCACTTCGCTCACCTAACACTATGGTGATCTCCCGGTCCAAAGCAGATCAGTATTTTCCCAATGAAGATCCTATCGGAAAACAGATGCGACTTAATGATAATCCGGAAACGACATACACTATAGATGGGGTAATGGAGGACTTTCCTGATAACAGCCACTTGCAAGGCGACTTCATACTGACACTCGCAGAGCGGAAGTGGGGGCCAGGTACTACAGGCTGGTGCTGTACCAACTACCACATGTATGTAAAACTAAGACCATTGGCTGATAAGCGTATAGTAGAACAAGCAACTGGTGCAATGCGCAATAGTCTGATCATCGATAAACTACGAAATGCTGGTCAGTCCGGACTTGAGGAGATGCAGCAGTATCAGTCATATTACTTACAGCCAGTTGCTAATATCTACAAAGACCTGGAGGAGGTAGGAGATGGCTTGCCTCACGGCTCTCTTGAGTTGACCAGGCTCTTCATCGTCATTGCCATCATCATCGTGGTATTGGCCTGTGTCAATTTTATTCAGCTGTCTACAGCGAGCTCACTTCAACGCGCCAGAGAGGTGGGTTTGAGAAAAGTAGTAGGCTCTAGCAATACAGGATTGATGATGCAGTTTCTAACCGAAGCGTGTCTTTTGAGCATCGGTGCTACCACTACAGGATTGGTATTGACACTCCTGGCACTCCCGTTCTTCAATGATCTAACTCAGCTTACACTGGTCTTACCATGGGCCACATGGTGGTTTTTGCCTACTATGGGCCTAGGAGCCATTGCGATAGGCCTGCTGGCAGGTATTTACCCAGCCTATCATCTTACAAGGTATCGACCAGTCGATGTGCTTAAGTCGCGTAGTTCAGGTCGCACTGAAGCTACCGCAATGCGGAATGGACTTGTCGTGTTCCAATTTGCAGCTACTGTCGTACTTATTATTTCGGCTATAGTTGTGCATCGACAGTTTGAGTTCTTTATGAATGTTTCCCTTGGCTATGATAAGGAACAGGTGATCAATATAGTAGGACTGGAGACGATGGATAAGTCGCGGAGACTTAGTTTCAAAGAGGAATTGCTCAAACTTTCAGCAGTCAGAGATGCTTCCTTCAGTAACTTTTTGCCTGTGGAAGATGCCGCTGTACAGAACAGGTCATTTTGGGTTACCTCCAGAAGACAAATCGATAATGGTGTGGAAGCCGCACACTGGACCGTAGACGAGGACTACATCAAAACAATGGGTATGAAGATGGTGAGTGGCAGAGAATTCGATAAGGGCATGGACAATGGAGATGCTATTATCATCAATCAACGTATGGCTGATGTGTTGAGGTTGGATGAGCCGATTGGTACCCAACTGACGGACATGTTCGACGAGAAATCCAGGGTGATAGGTGTGGTGCAGGATTTCAATTTCGAATCTTTGGAGTGGGAGGTGAGACCACTCGTGATGGTCTTCGGACCTACAGCAGCGACACTTTCCGTCAAGTTGGCTACAGAGGATGTATCTGCTTCTATTGCTATGATCTCTGCAGTTTGGGATCAGTTCAATGGACGGCAGAGTCTGCGCATGCACTTTATGGATCAGCGTTTTGCAGCGATGTATGACAGTATCAGTCGCATGCGTACAGTTCTGATGATTTTTGCCTTTCTGTCTGTCCTGATCGCGTGCCTGGGCTTGTTTGCCCTATCTGTATTCATGATAGAGCAGCGGGCCAAAGAGATGAGCGTACGAAAGGTACTTGGAGCTGGGGTCGTCAAGATCTTCGCTCTGCTCACTTTTGACTTTGTCAAGTTGGTCTTCATAGCCATTGTCATCGCTTTACCTGCAGCACAACTAGTCATGGAAGAACTACTGCATGATTTTGCTTATCGCATTGATCTTGATTGGCTGATCTTCTTTATCGGTGGGCTGATAGCTGTACTGATCGCTTTTGTGACTATTAGCGTAGAGTCACTCAAAGCGGCTACCGCAAATCCCATTCAGAGACTGAGGTCAGAGTAAACAGATGCTACTCCTTGGGGGCGAGGTTTGCAATCACTTTCTCATATTCACGAAGCAAGTCTCGCTCTTTGAAAACTACGTCGGTCATCGTCAATGATAGATACATGGCTATATCTCGTATATCCTCCTCCTTATCAGAAAACCTCTTGCTGACCAGGCCTGACATCATTATGTTCGAATAATCATTGTACCCATCTTGAAAGGTGTAAAGCTGATTGAGCACCTGGATTTGATCGAGAGGAAGTTCATTGATAATACCGGTTTGAATACCTGTATTGTATGCACTACTAGTCAACGGTAATACCCTGGTACCTTGGAAAAATGTAGGTTTTTTGATTTCAGATTGGGCATAAGCGTAATGACGACTGCTGTCTCTTACCATCACATGATAACCAGCCACTGCTTCTATTTTCTGCTTGTTGGTGGCTATTTCTGACAGTATGTTCTCAATCATTTTGGCTGACTCTTTTTTGCGCTTGTTGGCGTCAGCCCAATTGGTGATTACGAAACCCAGATACACTCCAATCATTACCGGGATGATTTGAAGTAAAATGTCGCCGATCTTCTTTTTCATTTGACCTCCACCATTGTATCGGCTAAAAATAGTAATTAGACCATAATTAGATGGAAAATGGCTTTTTTATACTGGCAGATTTACCAATTACGCCATATAGACCAACTCACTCTGTGCATAGCAGACAGTTGTTATACCTGCACTTCGCAAAGGTTTAGACAACTATTAAAGGATACCTTAGCGCACATATCGCTCCTTGATTATTCTAACGTGATGCTCTTCATGGCCTATGATTGATTTAAGGAAATCTTCAAGTGTAATCTCATATTGTCGGGCATTTCCGATGATCTTGAATTGAGCTTCGGACAAACTATCAATGAAGCTTATAGATGCTTGTCGCACTTTATGATAATCATTGATCAGGTAGTCTATCGATAATTCATCAAAGCGACTGTTTTCTACAAGTTTGTTTTGATCATAGCCCCATAACTCTGTCTTCTCGTTTCTGCTTAACAGGAATGCTCGGTACATCTTGATCCGTTCGTGATCCGTAATATGCCCAACAACTTGTTTGATACTCCATTTTGAAGGTTCATATCGATAAGCAGCCTTTTCTTTAGAAATAGACTTAAAAAAGCTCAGAGTAGATGCCGGCTCAAAGAGAGGCAAAAGGTCAATCTCATTGACCAAGTCAAAATAATAGGGAAATCCGTCTTTTGGGCTGTAGCTCATGGGTTACTGCCTATTAACAAGCGATCCCGAATATAAATTCCAGACTACTGAAATGAATCGGTTTCATTATAGCTATTAGAGAGATCCCCAAAGTATCATATGAGGATTATTCTTCCCTCAAAACCCTGGTAATCGGTGTAACCGAAGCTTTATACGATTGATAACCCACAGTAATCATGATTAAGGCTAACACTGAAAGGATCGTGCCGATATAAATGGTCCAGTCGTTGGCGATTCGATATTCAAACTCATTGAGCCAGGTCTGAACAAGCCTGTAACTGACCGGAATAGCTACCATCAGTCCAAACGCAGCAATCGTTAGGAAATAACGGAATTGAAGCACAACCACCTTTATCGTAGATGCGCCTAATACTTTGCGAATACTAAACTCTTTGCGACGGCTTCTGGCTACAAAAGCTGCCAATCCAAAAAGGCCTAATGAAGCTGTAATAATGGTCAAGAGGGTTAAAATGGAAGTTAACTCAGCCAACCTTCTTTCCGAATCAAAGAGTTGATCAAATTGACTATCGACAAAATTGTAATCGAACGGTTTGCCTCCTGAGTGTTCAGCCCAAAAGGATTCGATCTTAGCAACAGTACCCATTATGTCACTGGTAGACAGCTTGGCTGTAACGAAACGCCCTCTTTCTGAACAATACATCACAATTGGTTGAATTGGAGCCCTAAAATTCTGGAAGTGAAAGTCTTCCACTACTCCAACAACATGGTAATAGCTATTAATGCCATTCTCTTCAAACTCTTCCAACCTCTTTCCATCTATTGACTCCCAACCGGCTAGCTTCATCGCCGCTCGATTCATGACCACAGCGTTTGAGTCCAGTGATGCATCTTCGAAAAACCTACCTTCTATCAGCTCGAATCCAAACGTTTCAAGATGATCTACATCAGTACTGTACTGCCAAAAAAGGTGATCTTCCTGTGTATCGCTTACGCGGGAAACCGAATTGTTATCGATTTGAGGTGGGTAGCCGTTCGTCATGCTTACACTCTCAATTTCTGGTAAGGAGAGCAACGCATTTTTAAAAGTATTTTGGCCATTAAGCCCGCGCGCATTGTAGATGACTATAAGCTGATCCTTTTCAAAACCGAGGTTTTTGTTCCTCATCATCTCGAGCTGTTTGAAGACGGTGATGGTTAGCACGATTGCCAGGGTAGTAAGGGCAAATTGAAAGCCGACCATTAGGTTTCTGGGATTGAGCTTACTGGATTTATCATCTGAGGCGAGCCCTTTTAATATCTTGACAGGCTGGAAAGAACTAAGAATCAATGAAGGGTATACCCCTGACAGAATACTTACCAGTAGAATAAATAGAAGGAAGTAAAAAATATAAGGCGTGGCAATAAGATCACTCACCACAAACTCTTTGTCGAGTATATGATTGAAAAAGTCAAGGCTCAGAGCCACACCCACAAGCGCGATAATTCCTGCAATCAGGCAATAGCTAAATGACTCCAACATGTGCTGTAGAATCAACTGTGATTTCTGTGCTCCTATAGCCTTCCTAATCCCCACTTCTTTGGCTCTATCAGTGGCACGCGCGGTTGAGAGATTAACGAAATTGATTCCAGCAATCAGGAGGACGAAAATGCCGACAATACCGAATATGATCAAGTTTTGCATATCTCCATTGGCCTGCATCTCACCCTCATAGTGAGAGTGCAAATGGATATCAGAGAGTGGTTGAGCAAAGTAGCCGTAAGCACCTCCTCCTGCTCTGAACTCCTCCAGAGAAATGCCTAGGTACTGTTGTATTTCTGGCCCGACATATTTGGTGATCAACTGATCAAGACTCTCCTCAATTTGATTGACTGAAGTAGCTGGCGCAATCTTGAAATAGGTATAGAGACTGTTACTCGTCCATTGCAGGTCACGACTATAGTCCCAGGAGTCCATGGACAGGATCAGAGGAAAAGTGAAATGAGAGTTTTTTGGTGTGTCTTCCATGACGCCTGTTACCTGATGAGACTCTTTACCATTGCCGATAAGGAGTGTCTGTCCAATTACATCAGAGTATGTCAGATCTGGGAAGTACTTCGCTGCTAGCGTTTCAGTTAGAATTATTCTCTTTTCACCGGATAGGGCTGTTCGGGCATCCCCGGCAAGCAATGCAAAATCCCAGAATTCGAAGAACTCCGGATCTGAGAGCAATACATCGTTTTCAGCTATGGCCTGATTTGCTTGATGGATCAGAAAACTGCCTCGTTGGCCAAGTCTTATGCTTAACTCTACCCCTGGTACTTCTTCATTGAGCGCTTTGGATAGGGGTGCACAGCTTGTGACACCAACAAACTCATTTCCTGATAAGACCCCCTGAATACCGATGCGATAAATTCGATCCGAATCTCTATGAAATTGGTCGTACGATAGTTCGTCCATCGTATAGAGAGCAACAATATAACTTATGCCAATGCCAAGGCTGAGACCAAGAATGCTGAGAAGAGAGAAGACTGGATGACGTCTCAAATTTTGAGTAAAAACGCGCAGGTAGTTCCTTATCATGAGTTTGACTTTTTGCCTGCTGTTATGATGAGAATTTTGGCTGAAAGGTTGCTTCTGCTCAGAGCAGATCTCCAATTAGTCTACCGTGGCTTGAGAAAAGCACCGTTAACTCCTAATTGAGATACGATTGCGCTGAGTCCTTTGAACCGTTTCCAGAATGATACAGAATGTGATTTGGTCAGTTCTCTTGAGCTGAAATTGGAGGGATGCTTATCACACCCCCTCAGCGGTACTTCAGAGTTTTTTGAAGGATAAGCCTATTGAAAGGAGCCACACGATGTTGCCATTATACTGAATGGACAATGGAATGGCTCCTATTTCAATCCACTTATTTTGATTCCCATACCGCATTCGCTTTCTCAATCCGATTGGGGAGTACGCGAAATAGAAATTTGGCAATGGGATTTGAAAAAGAGTATGTGGTTCCATCAACAGTCAACGTACTCTTTTCACCCTTGACGTCCGTTTTACCAGTGCTCACTGCAAACGCGCAATGACCACCATAGGCTGTTTCATTACTATTCATGAGTGACTCGAGTTAGTTGATTCCTTCTACACTCTTGATGGGCCTGATCTCGATCATAATGTCAGCCTTTTCTTCAAAAATTGGATTGGCCTTTGCGATTTCCTTGGCTTCCACTAAGCTTTCCGCCTGAATATGAAAATAGCCGGTGATGATCTCTTTCGACTCATTAAATGGACCATCTTTAAACGCACCTCCGTTACCACGAATAATGGCGCCACCAGTCTCAATGGGCTGAGCTCCCTTTAGCTTGCCTGATTCTGTCAAGCTGCCGATGTATTTCGCCACCTTTTGGATATGAGCTTGCTGCTCTTCTGGAGACATGTGGGCGATGTGATCCCCATTCGTTCTGATAAATAGCATAAATTCTTTCATGATTTTTTTTAAGGTTTGAATTATGCCTCTTAGTCAAGCGAGCGCTGCAAAAAGGGACATTACTAGCTTATGAAAAATTGAAAATAGTTATATGCTGCTGATATTCAATAAGTTAATAATGAATTAAATCTTCAAGTTTTGCCAATAAGCTCAATCGTATAGGTTCCGAAGGAGAAAGATGAAGTGCCATTTCCAACGATTCCATAGCCTTAGCTAAGTCACCCGTTTGTTTGTATAGTTCTGCTTTGACACTGTGATATGGTATGTAAGTTTGGAGGACAGATTTGTCTGGCATTGCCTTGATTTCCCTTAATGCTGTCGCGGCATCCGCCGTTTTAGAGAGTACCACAGCTCTGTTGAGTCTTTTGATTGGGGTATCGCTTATTGCAATTAAACTATCGTGTAGGTTTAGGACGCTCTTCCAATCTATATCGGCGTTGTGCTTGGCTGTGCAATAATGCCCGGAAATAGTGGCCAAAATATGGTACTCAGACAGCTCATCATGAAGCGTGGATAAGTTCAGATAATGAAAGCCGCGACTGATTAAACTTTCATCCCATTCATTTCTGTCCTGCTGCTCTAACTCTACAAAAACACCTTTATCATTTATCCTGGCGGAAAACCTTGAAGCGTTAAAATACATCAATGCGAGAAGTGCTGGCAATTGAGAAACTCGGTTCAGCCTGTCATCAGAAATCATCAATTCTCCCAATCTTATCGCTTCATGACAGAGCTCATACCTGATTGGCGCCATGCCTGTTGACGCTTGGTAACCTTCATTGAACATTAAGTAGATTACTTCAAGTACACTATCCAGCCTTGACCTTAATTCGTCACCGGATGGCACTTCAAAATGAACGTTAGCCTCTCGAATACTTTTTCTGGCTCTTACCAGCCTTTTGTTGATATTCTCTTCATTGGTGATGAATGCCTTGGCGATCTCTGGGATACTAAATCCACAAAGTGTTTTCAAGGTAAGCGCCACTTGTGAATCACTGGAAATACATAGATGGCAGCAGGTGAAAATCATCCTTAACTGGTCATCCACAATGGCCGCATTGTCGAAATTCAATTCTATTGACCCTGTTTCATCGCTATTTAGTTCCCCCGAGATCAGTAATTTGTGCTTTTTTCTGAGTTGATCTTGATTGATAACATTAATGGCCTTGTACTTAGCCACTTTATAGATCCATCCTACAGGGTTTTCAGGTTCTCCTGAGTATGTCCATTGTTGCAACGCTTCCATCATTGATTCCTGGACCACATCTTCAGCAAGCTGGATATTGGACGTCCCGAAAGTATTGGTCAGTGCAGAGACCAGTTTTCCATATTCATGTCTAAACAGGTGCTCAACTTTAGTAGACACCTCGTTATCGGATGCTATGGAATGTTTGTCAGGCATTAATTGAATTCCAGCACAAGAATGATTGCTAAGCCCATGTCCTTTCGATTAATGAGATCGCATTGTGGTAACTCAACTTCTCGGCAACCTCTACCGAGAATCTCTTGCTTACTTCATCGAGGATTGCCGGATAACAGGTGGCGCTCTCGTATCCATTATGATAGAATGGCATTCTACTTTGGTCAGGGTGTTGACCAGTAAAGAAATAATCTGCACCCAGGCAGACTGCATCTTCACCTCCTAGTTCAAGCCCATATTGGATATGAGCGTATATGGCGTCAGACTCATCGTCATTGAGAAAGGCCCTGAGGAAATTCACCCCGATGATACCATCTCTTCTGATGATCTCTTTGGCTACATCATCAGGTAGATTTCGCAAGTGATCAAAAACGGGTCGATAGTTAGAGTGACTTGCAATAACCTGGATGTCCAGGCTGTGCTTATCAATGTGCTCCAGAATCCCTCTGGCCAATGCATCGCTTGTGTGTGAAAAGTCGATACATATTTTGCGTCCGCTGATGTAGTCTAATAATGCCCTACCGTCATCCTTCAATCCTGATTTGCTGTAGTTACCACCGCCAAAGCGGTTTTCATCATGATGGGTGATACTGATGTAAAGGACCCTTTCAGTATTGCGTATAATTTCTTCCAGCTTTTCAAAACCTTTGTCGAGACGTTCGTCCTCTTCGCAAAAACCAGAGGCACTCTCAATCGCAGCAACGACACCAATCTTCGGAGAATCGCTTAGACTTGATATGTTCTTCGCGCTGGCTTGTATCACCTGGTCTGGATAGTTCTTGAATAGCTCTTTGTAAATCCTACTTTGGCTCAGGCCCATCTCAGAACTGCCCTTCTTGGTTGGAGTATAAATCGCCAATACCTGGAGTTTGACATTACCTTCGTTTAAGGCGGGGAATGAACAACCCAAATCATCTTTTCGCATCGGGTCGGCATTTTCAATACCATTTAGGTAGGCGAGTAGATCGCAATGAAGGTCAATGACAGGGTAGGGCATAAGTAGTTTCTGTAGTTTGACTTAAAGCTACAGAATAGACCATTACGCGGATGAGATTCCCGACAGAATTGAAGTCAATGAGAAAGTTGACTCCAATTCTTCGGAAATGACCATTTATATTATTTCAAATCCCTCTTGGCTAATCGATAATAAATCGCCGAGATGTAGATAGCCAACCAAACCGTGCTAATGGCTAATGCGCTGAGCGGTATGTAGTCTGTGATTTCCTGGAAGACATACCTTCCAAAAGGTATATGGATTAAATCGTTGATGGCACTTATGGGGAAAAATGGCGCTATCGCTTGCCATATGGTACCATCGAAATATTCTGCATTCTCAAGCATGGCAACCAGGATAGGCTCAAACATAATCGTGTAAAGGAAGAGCGAGATGATCGCAAAACCTGACTTCTTAATTAGCAATGCCACCAAAAATGCCAGCGTACAATACACAACAATATCGTAGAAATACCCAAATATGAACTCTATCTCATTGAACATTTGAGACATGCCACCTGTATGCGAATAAATGGACCCGTTGATCAGGCCGGCAAGAAAAACAAAACCTGAACTCACAGCTGCAAGGAACATGATCAACGCCATCTTGCTAATGATGAACTCACGCTTGCTGATGCCGTCAATGACGTTCTGGCGGAGCATGTTGTAGCTCAGGTCATTATTCACAGAGATAATGACGATGAAGCCTAATAGCACCTTCAGAAAGGAGGCCAGATAGGTCGTGTTTTGCCAGATGTCGGGAAAGTCGTAAATCGGTATGATCGTCGGATCTATACCGTCCAAATCTGCACCGACAGATTTCAACCAATTGAGGAAGAACATTAATGAGGAGGTCGCGAAAAACAACGCGACTAGATACATGGCCACCAGGATCCAAAAGACCCTGTAATTCCTCAGTTTTAGCCATTCTAATTGAAATGCTCTAACCATTTTCTCTCAGGATTTTAAGGAATTCCTGCTCCAATGAGTTGGTTTGTGTGACTAGCTTCTTAAGTACTATGCCCCGATCGAACAGGAATCGATTTACATCAGTGGAAGTGGCGTCTTGCCCCAACTCAAGCTGTAAGCTTCCATTCACTGCTTTGACTTTAGTAGCTCCACTAAAGTCGGCAATCGAAATGGTCAGCGACTCCATATCCTCCGCAGCTATCTCCACTGTATTCGTTTCATTGAGGATGTCGTTGACTGGCCCTTCGTGCAGTTTGTTGCCATTCTTCAGCACGCAAAAATCTGTACAGACTTTCTGCACTTCATCCAGCAAATGACTGGCTAGCACAATCGTCTTTCCCTGTTTTGCAATTTTGGAGATCAACTCCCTGATCTCAGCTATACCTTGAGGATCCAAACCATTCGTTGGCTCGTCGAGGATCAATACTGGTGGATCAGCTAATAGTGCAGCCGCGATCGATAATCGCTGCTTCATACCAAGACTGTAGTTCTTGAACTTGTCATTTTTCCGTTCCGATAGGTCTACCTGATCAAGTACCTCATCAATCCTGCTGGTAGAGGCCTTCTTGATATGGGCAACTATCCGCAAGTTCTGTACAGCTGACAGGTAAGGGTAGAAACAAGGTGTCTCCAGGATCGCTCCAATTTGCTGACGGCTCTCTACGTTGGGTTTCCCTCCAAACCAGCTATAGCTGCCAGAAGTAGGCGCTACCACGTCCAGCAACATTCCCAATGTTGTTGTTTTGCCACTGCCATTTGGGCCGAGCAAACCATAGACCATTCCGCTAGTGATGGTCAGATTCAGTCCATTGACCGCCTGGATCTTACCAAAGTGCTTGGTCAGTTCTTTGACCTCAAGTATCATTCCCATTGGCGCATGTCGAGTACGTTGAACAAATCATTTTCCGATAGGGTATTGACCAACGTCGGGATCTTCTGCCAGGCGATATTGCCACGGAGGAAGAAAGCGAACATCTGATTTTCAATACCGAATACGCCGACCATCTCGTTGACGCGTTTTTCCTCGCCGAGCACTGTGGTGTAGTTGCCTGCCCCGATAATGGTCAGGTATTCTTCAAAGCCTTCTTCTTTATAGGAAGAAAGCATGCTGTTGAAGGATCGATTGGAGGCAGAAATCGAGTCCAGCTCATAGATGAGGAACTTCTCAAAGGAAGAAGCCATGTCATCAAATGCCTCGTTTTTCTGAAGATTGATCATGCGCAGTGTGCTGGGGTACAGACAATAACTGCGCTTGTTGTGCTCCTCTGCATAGTCCTTAAAGATGCTTTCCTGTCCGAAAAGGGGCTGGACTAGCCCTATAATGATGATAAATATTTTGAGCGATTTGACCTTCGCCATGTTGTTTTTAGATTCTTGTCATTGTTAGCAAATGAGTTTTTCTGAAATAGAGATGAAACAACAAACGGTTTTATCTCCTATCTACCCTTAGAAGTCATTCCCTTTGGGAATCTATTTCCCAACTTTTGGGGGCTTAAGTCCATGTAGGCCAAGGACTCCCTAAAGGGAGTGACTGCAAGGGCGGATTAAAGGATGAATGTCATATCGATATAGAACGGCATTGACATTCTTGCCTCTTAGTTCTCAGAATCGTCGAGTTTATCCAGCCCTGAAAGCCCCTGCACATTCATGTTTCGCGCAATCCTGGAGATGTTCTTGAGATCGATCTCACCGTATAGGCTCATGATGCCAAAACCTTTTTTACCTCCGGATACCATGATCAGTTCTGAGATCACACCAGACTTCTCTTTAATGGCAAAGTGGAAATTTTCCTCTGCATCCAGTACCGTCATCAACTCCTCAAATCCTGCTTTTTGTACATCCGAAATTCCTTCTTTGTACATCTTGCTAGAGTTGGCGACACTGTCACCATACAGCACTTTCATGCCTTTGAGCTTGCTGATCGCTTCAAGGAACTCTTGCTCTTCTTCGCTACCGGCTTCCAGCTCAGTAAAGAGTGAAAACATTTTGCTACTGATCGATGCTTTGACATAGTCTTCATTACCACTGAACCTGTCAAAATACTTACTGACTACTTCTCCCTGGGCCATTGCTCCAATGGCTAGAAATAGTGCTACTGCTAAAGTTGTTACCTTCTTCATAGTTGTTGTTCTTTTATCAATTCTTCTGCTTGACTAATCTTTTTAAGTTGTGTCGCTGGTGCCTGACCTTTGTTGAGTGAAGTGGACATCTTACTCAAAACGGTCTGCGCTATGGCATAGGCCTGTTCGGGATCAGTGATCTCAAAGTCATTTTTTTTACCTGTATCTCTTAAGATCATTGTTCCGACCAGTACCCCAATCACGATTGTCGCTGCTACTGTCCATCTTGACCTGGCGAACCAGTCACCTGGCTTCCTGAACTGTCTCGCGGATACCTCTTCAGCGGTTTTGTTGACGCCTCTGAAGTACATTCCGGTAGGTGTAAGTGAAGGGTTGGCTTTGAAGTAAGCTTTCAATTCTTCCTCTTCCTGCAGGGATGTTTCTCCGTCCCAGTATTTGGTCAATAGTTGTTCAATTCGCGATTCCATAGGATTCAATTTTTTGTAAGGCGGACCTCACTTTGGTACGCGCGCGGTGTAGGTTGACTTTCACTTCTGACAAATTGAGCGATAGTACCTCGGAGATCTCCTGGTAGGTCATCCCGTCAATTTCCCGTAGGTGAAAGACTTCCTGCTGCTTTTGCGGTAGCGTGTCCAGCACCAGTCTGAGCCACTTCTGCTGATCCTCCATCAATGTATCATGGTCGGCCTTCACCTGATCCGGCTCGTCCTCCTGCTCCCGGGGCAGTAGTGTAAACCGGTTGGTTTTTACCCAATCAAAGCATTGATTGCGAGTGATCCGCATGGCCCAAGCTTCGGCATTGTCTACCCGCGGTAGCATCTCGCGCTTGTCCCAGATCTTCACCAGACACTCCTGGACTACATCATGCGCACTATCGACATCCTTGAGGATCGAGAGCGCGTACCGGTACATCCGCTGGGATGCTGGTAAGATGTTTTGTTCAAAGAGTGACGACATTCTGTAAGGCAGACTGTGCACCCGACGGAAAAGTTACAGACGTGTTGAAATTATTTTTTGAGGGAGGTGTGATGGCACTACCGTGAATGGGTGACTGCTGATCGAGTAGTCAAGCTGGTTTATGTGGTTTTGTACCTACCGGAATGTAGGCGCCTATCTGAATGATTAGACACAAGCCTGAAACTTACACCGAGAGTGTTTACAATGCTATATGTTTTTCAACTTTCTCAAGGAATCGATCTGGGTCCGTTCGAAATGTAAGCGCATTTCAAAATCTAATGGCCATTCCTGCTTTGCACGTTCTCGAATCCTCGAAAACTCTTCCTCACTTAGATCTTCTGGCTTTCCAGATTTTAATTCTTGGACTGCCTTCTGTTGAACTTGAATAAAGTGAATTCTCATTTCATAATCTTCCGGCCATTCGATCTCGCTACGTTTCTTAATTATGTCATCAGAATCAATATATTCAATATCATTCGACGATTCGCTTTCTTGAGTTTCACCACTAGAACCAATAATTGATTGCTTAAGATCTTCGATATCGTCTATGTAAGCTGATGGGTCCTCAGGGCTTGTTCCAAGTATGTCTCCTAAATCACTCAAAAATTGAAGTAAATCCGATGAGTCAAGTGCAGAAAGCGCGTTGATGTTCTTAATGGGACCACTTAAAAGTGATGAACCATTTTGATCACATAGTAGAGGGATTAGTGGTAACCCTACCCCCCATCTTGCACCGAGTTCAAAGAGCACATATGTTGAATTAATACTCTCTTTCGTTATAATGCCAATAAAGGCTTTGGCGGCAAATATTTCTTTTTTCAATTGACTGTCGGTATTAGCACCAACTTTAAGCTTATAACCAGGCACACTTGTGCATCTAATCAATCCACTCTTAATGTTGAAAGCCTTACGAATTATCTGGATTAAGATTTTTGCGTAAAGGACATCCTTGCTTGAATGGCTAATAAAAATGTCCATTTCTATCTCTGATCCAGTGCTAGCCTTATTTTTATCTAAATAGCCAAAATCTCCCTTAATATAATCCTTGGTTATGTTCTCACCGACGTGTCTAAGAGTTGAAGGTGGTAAATAAGGCTCACCGACGTATTGCAATTCATATAACTCCTTTTCTTCCGCCAGTTGTAGAAATTCCTCTAATTTGCCAGAAGGGAAGGTGAAGATTTTAATTTCAAATAGTCGTTTTAGCCAATACTTTTTACCTGCGATAAAAAAATCGCTTTTCCCATTATTGTAAGCATTCACCACTACTCCAAGTTCCTCTTCATCAATATTAAGAATGTTTGAAGCGCGGGATTGAGTTTTGATGAATACGTTAAATCTCATAAGTCACTTTGGTCTACAGGCTGATTATTCATGGATTTAATGGAAAAGGTGTTGTCGGCAATTTAGACTTTATGAACAGTTTGACTTTTTGATGCGGTTGTTAGATACGATTTGGATTTCTCGGGGATTAGTCCTGAGCTAAAAAATTGTAACCTATTGCAAATGAATACCAATACTCACCATTATATCGCCACTCTTCACCAATAAAACTAGCGTGATCCTTACCAAAGACGATACCAATATTGAAATCATCTAGCTGGAAAACCAATCCTGATGACCAAGTTATACCAGGGACAACACCTATGTCATTGTCAAAAGTCGTATTTGACGTGTTGCTGTCATTTACGTTAATGAAGGAAAGACCAAGAGTGAAAGGCACAGTCATATAAAACCTTCGACTACTTGACAATCTTTTGGTAATTCCGAAATATGGACCTAGCGTTATATCAGTCGTTAAATTGAAGTTTGTTGAATCTATTTTAGGTCTGAGTTTGAACGGCACTGTAAGAACTCCAAAGGTCAAGTCATAGTTTCTGCGCTTATTCCAACTGGTGCTATAATGATCTGTTTTATTTAATGCTTCAAAATCAGATTTTTTCATTGCAAGTTTTTTCCCATTGATATAATGATTCTTGCCATTTTCATCCTTAGAAACGATATCGAAATGAATAGGACTAGTTCCTGCTAAAGGTGCAATTGCTGACCTTTTTGAAGTAGTATATTGTTGGCCATTTTTAAAATTTGGATAGCTTAAGATCACATAATCCTCTCCACCAATATCAATAATGTCATAATCAGGAAACACCAAGAATCCTGTGTTACTGTAGTAAATGGTATCTCCTAAAAGCTCATACCTCTCGTTTACCTCCATATATGATGCTCGTTGATTTATTTCGATAGTCACTTTTTTTTCTCCTCTTTGCTGTGCTAATATGGAGAAGGTTGAGAGTGATAGGAGCGAGATAAAGAGTATGTTTTTCATCAGATTCTTGTTTTTGTCTATTAAATCCATGTTGAACTACAAGAAACGATTAGACAGTACTGTTCCTCTTTAATTCAAAATATGGTTGAAGAGTACAAACAATAGTTGTCTAACCTTCTTGAAACGTACTGGTGGAATTTAGATAATAATCCAACTTCGAGAAATACCTAAAAATGAGTAAAAATTGATAGGTGGTGTTCGTTTTAGTACACGAAGCGATACTTGATCGGATATTTTATAGACAATCTCTTAAGATTTATGTTTTGATCTATTAAATCAAGGTTGCAAACTCAGGATATTTCCAACGTTGCTGTAGGCAGCTTTCGACTACTCAGGAAACTCCTGAATTCTTGAGTATCGATAGGTCAATCCGTCCTCATTTCTGGACTTTAGTATCATGCTCTTCCGTTCGACAGTGACATTAAAAGTCTGGTTGTTAATTGATCTGTCGTAGTTGATCAAGGTGAGAATGGGGCGATGACCGTCCATGTGCCAGAAGCCATTGGTTACCTCGCCATCTGTGTTTCTGAACCTAAAGCGCATATCTGGGCGGATGAAAATGAATTGTTGGCTAGAAGTGTCATAGTCAGCTACTTCCTGCCCAGACTTGTCTTGCACACTGGTCAAGTCCCAGAGGCCTTTGACAAGATCGGCCGGTGCTGGTGGCATGTCATCAATGGGTATTAGTGTGACTACCACGGGCATATCATCTTCCATACGATTCCATCGCATGGTATCTCCAGCAAAAGTCACTTTGAAGGCGCCATATTCATCTTTGGTACCTATGTCATTGGTGGCTAATAGCTCTTGCGCCTCTTGGCTATAAGTCCAGGTGCCGACTGTGTTTTTTGTCCAGCCGTTACCGCCTGTGGCAGTCCCATCTTCTTTAAATTGGAACCATTTAGCAACTGGCGTCATTGTTTCATCTCCCACTGATACATTGGTCACCCCCCAGAGTCCCGTGACGGATTGTGCGATTGTTGCATATGAGAAGAATACTGTAAAGATGGTGACGAGAAGAATCCTATTGATCATTTTCTGAGCTGATAAGTATGTTAACAATTTTTTGAGCTAGCCTGAGTTCATTGGTTTGGTCACCAGTATTGGCTAGAAAGGCGATGATGTACTGGCCGCTTTCAATGTTGATAAGCATGGATTTGTATCCTTCCGTAGATCCACCGTGAATGATGTACCGGCGATCAATACCTAGATCACCCATGCGGTACTGCTTTTTTCCATCAAACACTGCCCAGCCATAGCCGTAAGAGATATCTGGATTGATGGTCTTTACGTGGTTGGTTGTCATCAATGCGAGCGATTCATTGCTGAGAATCGATGTTCCGCTCATGGCTTTGCCCCATAAATAAAGGTCATGAGCCGAAGAGAAAATACGCCTCCCCAGGCTTAGATCAATGAATTGGTTGCGCTCCCAGGAATCGGAGGCTGACTTGTAGTTGTAAGCTTCGGTCAATCTTTCGAATACCTCAGTGTTTGAGACCGAACTGAAAGTTTCATGCAGGCCAAGGGGGTCAGCTATCTTGTTCTCAAGCAATTCTGGGAAGGACATCTGATAAACGTCTTCAAGAATGATGGCCAAGAGGTGATAGCTGAAGTTGCTGTAGTAGAATTGCTGTTCAGGCGCACCTTTGACTGGAAGCTGGCTGATGAAATCGACATAAGCTGCATTGGAGAACTGTTTTCTCTTGAACAGCCTACCCTCATTTTGCAATAGCTCAGGTTCCACACTATCATAGTCCGGTAAACCGGAGATATGACTCATCATCTGATGGATTGTGATAGCAGGATCAAACTCGCCAGCATATTCATAATTCGCCAAATGATCTACCAGCAAATCGTCTAAGGATAGCTTGCCTTCTTCTACTGCAATCAGAATCAATGCAGAAATAAACGATTTGTTGATTGAGCAGATATCAAAGCGATGATCAAGCCTCATTGGTATTTGCCAGGTACGATTGGCTATACCAATCGCTTTACTAAATAGGATCGTATCGTTAGTGCCAATGACAATAGTACCGCCAAATTGATTAGCTGAGTGCTCTGAAGTGATAAGGCTATCTAGCCTCAGCTGTAAATTGGTCTGACCGGCTTTTGGGTCTTGACAACTTCCAAGCCAAATAAAGCTAAGTAGGAAGTTTACGATTATCGCTCTCATTATTCATAGAATATCAGCCAGCGAATAAAGCCGTAGAGAGCCATGTGGTCAATCCCTGGGAGCTATTTGTGGCGAAATTCTCCATTGAGGGACGAACGAAATCTAGTTGCTAGCAATAAAGTTGTTCACGTACTTCTTGGATACGGGTATGACTTCACCTTTTACATTCAATTCCACTTTACCGGATGCGTTATCGACGTGATCTATGTTGGAGGGATTGACGAGATAGCTTCTATGACATCTGATCAGGAAGTTTTTGTGTCGGAACTCTTCTTCCAGTTTCTGCAGGGCGTTGCGCAATAAGCGCTTACCCAATTGCTTGGTGTCATGGTAGTATATCTCAACATAGTTGTCCGCGGACTTGACAAAAAGAAGGTTCTCAGGTTTGAGCTGAAATCGGTCCTTTTGATTTTCTGATAAGAAAGTGACCAAGGTGTTTTCGTCTGGTTGGTTGAGCTCAACAAGACGAGCGATAAGGTAGCTCAGGGTCATTGGGATCAATAGTATTAGTGGATACTCATAGAAAAATTGGAAATAGCTCTGCCAATATAATTCTGTCCACTGATAGAAATAATTGAAGGCCATGAACGTCAAATGCAAGCCGACGACAATGGCAATCAAACCAGTGACTAATGGTTTGATGCGACGCTTTATATTGAGTCTTGATGATAGGTGGAATTCGACAATATAGAATACACCCGAAATGATCAAGGCATGTGTGATCGACCGGAAGAGTATACCATGTCCGGTAAAAGCAGGCGTTTGATCAATATGGTATGCTCGATATACGAACAATACCAGAAACATAAATAGACCGGAAGTGCTGGTTATTAACCAGCCATAAATATTGTTTATCCTGTTTAAGAACATCAATCAGATTTCCATCGCTTTCTACTTAAATATAAGCCTGATTGGATTTCATATCATAGAACGTAATTCCTGCATGGGCAGAAATCTACTGCACCTAGACTTAGCAAGAAGCTAAGACCAGAGTTGGTTATTCGACTTTGATCTATCTGCTATTCAGACTCTTTTTTAGAGTCATTTGAACGCTTGCGCAAGGTATGCGGGTCATTATTGTCGATGATGGAAACAAGCAATATGTTCACCAGAGATGGATTCGATGACTTTCGCTTGTCGATCAATTTCTTGTCTGCTCAAGCTTTGATCCGGAAAGGATGCTTTCGAGCGTACTCATTAATTTCTGCTCAACGAGCTTAGCAGCTCTCTCGAGTCTTTTTAAACGCCCTATAGCAATAGACTTGAGTATTCTGCTAATAAATATTTCTCTAACTCCGATAAATATTCGATTCACAGTATTCTCTGATTGTGTATTGATGACACTGTGAGGAAAATCATGATAATGATTAGGTTGCTGAAGAAAAGGGAAGACCAAACCGATTTTTCCCAAGGTCTGGCACTTCCTCTAGAAGGAGAGGTAGAATAGTCAATTCTAAAGAGATCTGATTTGCTTAACTTAATGATATTGCGCTTGTGCCAGCAGGGGAGGTACCCCCAGCAAGAACGTTGATGTCTCCTGGATTTTATACTTTAACCCTGTCCTAAAAAATGGGAAGCTTACGGTTTCCTCAAGCTTCTCATCTTTTCGAAAAGGTTTTGCGCTATTGCGAATGAACAGTGCTAAAATGGTTCCATTACTAAAGCAACAGTACATACAATAAGTGCCTAAAGCTGAAGTGTGATCACTCGATCATTTGCATCATTAATAATAAGAAGGTTGTTTTGGGAGTCTCCTGTGATTCCATTTGGCTCATTAAACCTGCTATCTAATAAAGGTCCGTCTTTCTCTCCACTTTCGCCAGATCCGGCTATGACCTCTGATTCTCCATTAAATGAAACCTTTATAACAGTATTTCGGTTGTGAAGCGTGGCATACATGTTACCATTCATTTCAGTGAGATAACCAATTCCACCATCCAAATCGGTCAATTCAGTTACCTCTCCTTGCATGGTGATTTGATATATTTTTCCATCGTTGAATTGGCCTGTGTAGATCGTATTATTATCGACATTGTATACAATTCCAGCACTGCGTCTCAAACGGTCGTCTGTTGCAATAGTATCCACTCTTCCCGTGGGGTCTATTTTAAGGAGGTTAGGATGGACCCATCCCGTTGCATAGACATTATCACTTGGGTCACGGGTCAGACCGGCAAAATCCGTTCCCTCTGCATACAAGGAAACTTCCCCGACTGGGCTGATCTTTTGAAGCTGACGCGCAGTGGTCATAACAATGACGTTATCCTGAGAGTCCACCACCAGACCTCCGGGTGCCGCTTCAAGGAGAGCAAAGGTCGAAATGGTACCGTCAGATGTTATTTTAAAAACTTCACGGCCATTGTTTCCCATATAGTTAGAAACATATATGTTTCCCTGACTGTCAATATCCATCCCATCCAAACCCACATTGTTGTTAAATGAGGCTAAGGTCGTAGATCTTATAGGGTCAAAAGGTTTTAGCTCGAAAGGTTCCGATAAGTCAGAAAGTACGGAAGCCCCATTGGATCCGGATGAGAAAAGGGTCAATATCCCAATCCTATATTCTATATTCTCAGAAATCAAGTCACCATCCGTATCCGATAAGTTATCATTTAGTGTGATTTTGTATTGAGTCTCACCAGGACTTACAAACGTGTAACTAGCCTCGGGCACATTTTTGGCTATGTCAAGATCGAAGGAAGAAGCAGAGGAAGACTTCACAACGAAAATCCTAAAACCATCTACGAAGACATTATCACCGGTGGCTGCAAACATCACATCAAGGTCACTTGAGTTGTTGGCATCTCTTATGTCACATGCTTCTATCGAACTCGCTTTTAATTCTAAGGTATTGCCAATGACAAATTCAGAGGTCCGCCCTGATAATATGAACTCATCTTCAACAAGAACTGAAACAATTACTAAGACATAAGCCTGAGAGTACATGATCTCATCACCGTCAGCATCACTTTGATTCTCGGATAACCTGACTGTATAAGAATCCTCCAGATTAGTTACTTGTTGGTATTGATTTTGTCCAAGAACGCGTGCTTCCTCAGTCGAAATTGTTTCATTCTCAGTCTTTAATATTATTATCCTGTATTCTGCAATACGTTCTGCGTCTTCAGCACCATCGAAAGACACTACAATATCTCCCGCACTACCTTGTTCACCAAAAGCAAAAATTTCAATGTTTTGCACATTGAGCTTCGTAACATTAGTAATCAAAAAAGTAGTCGAACTCTCTGAGACAAGAAAATCCGTACCAGTTCCGGTCTCAACCAGGCTTATGACAATAAGTTTGTATGGTATGGATTCTCCCACATCATCTCCATCGGAATCCAGTAGAACTTCCGGAAGCGTTACGTTATAGTTATCATCATTGGAAGGTGCGACCGAGAAATATCTGTTCTCTGTAAGATTCTCAGCTTCCTCAGCAGATAGAACTTCTTTCTCCGACTTTAAAATAACTATTCTGAACTCTAGAATATCCTCCAAGTTCTCAGGTGCATCAAATGATAATTGTATGTCGCTTGCATTTCCTGATTCACCAATTGCAAAGACGCTTAGGTTGGTGACAAGAAGTGAGGATCGATCGGGCTCGTCAGGTTCCACCTTGTTAGGTTCATCTTCAGAACAAGATAAGAACGCCAACAATAGGGCCAGACTCAGTGATTGTAAAACTCGGAGTTTCTTGTTTGATACTGTTCGCATGCAATAGTTATTTATTTGAATATTGCAAAAGAAGGCCGGTTCCCTTCGTGTATCGACCCTTTGGATAACTTGACTCCTATTTACTCCCCAATTTGGTTGGGCGCATCTTGTCGATGTATTCGCGAGGGTTCAGGTTTGTAGTTTTTTTGAACGCCCTGTTAAATGTTGATTTAGACTTGAATCCGGCTGCATGTGCTACAGCGAGAAAAGTTTGACGCTGATGGGCTCCACTTTCAATTTGCTTGATGAAATCCTGAATCCTGAGTTCGTTGATATAGTCATAAAAACTATATCCGTATACCTTGTTGAGCAACCAGGAAAGATCATGGGTTGACATCCTTAGTTTTTGAGCTAGATCTGATAATGCCAGATTTTGGTTTTGGTAGATTTTGTCGTTTAGCATTATCTGTTCAAGGACTGACCGGTACCGCTTTACTTCATTTTCATCAAGACGTTTGTGATGTTGCGAGCCTTTCTTTTTAGATCTTTTTATGAGGAAATCTGGTCTGGCAATGCTCAGATAGGCGATCAAGTAAATGATGATTGGAATAGTGATCCAAAGAAATTTCAAGTAGCCTTTGAACGAAACGGAAAAATAATCTCTGATTAGCATTCCTCCTTGCCACAAGCTTGTAAGGAACAACATCGTTATGATGAGAAAAGTAATGGATAGTGACCTCCATGGTCTTTCACTTTTTAGCGAAGTACTTTGGGATCGCAAGTATCCAACAATTGCTATAAAGTAAAAAAGAACGGAAATAAATGAACATAAACCCTGAATTCGGAGACGAAAAAACCAATGTTCTTTATGCAGGTTTTTGAGAACCTCGACATCCCACAAAGTCAGATGGTAAAGGAAGATAGTGAAGAAAAATAGAGGGAGAACATAATGAACAATGGATAACCGAAATTTTATTGGAGATGGATATAGCTTGATAATATAGCTATAGGAAAGAGGACCAAAAAGAAGAAGTGTAATACCAAACAAACTATCCCAGCGATATGCCCAGGGCTTTCCGTACAAGTAGTAAAGCAAAGCACCAGAGAGCAACGTGGTAGTTGCAAAAAGTAGAATGGTTAGTGTGTTATTAGCATGTTGATTCCTGTTTGGTACAAACTGCAGTGTAACAATTAAAAACGCACCCTGCACAATACCGACTATCAAGAAGGTTTCAAGACTACCCATTAATCAGTCTGTATAAAAGGAGTTTGGTTTAAAAGACGAAAAAATTAATGAGTCACCTTGAATGTGACCCTCAATATTATGTTCTCATTGCTCTGTGTTGCATTCATAATAACGATAAAAAGATTCTGAGATTTATGAAATCAAAAAGGGGGTAAGCGTTTCCACTTGCACCTTTTAGGAGGATCCAATTTGTTTAGATCACCTTCTCAAATAAAGCCCTCCTGGTCTTAGCGTCTCGCTAAGACCAGAGTTGGTTACTCGGCTTTGATCGATCTGCTATTCAGACTCCTTTTTAGAATCATCTGAAAGCTTGCCCAACGCGTGCGGGTCATTATTGTCGATGATGGAAACGATCAATATGTTCACCAGTGATGGATTCGATGACTTTCGCTTGTCGATCAATTTTTTGGCCTGTTCAAGCTTCGCTCCGGAAAGGATGCTCTCAAGCGTACTCATTAATTTTTGCTCATCGAGCTGAGCAGCTCTCTCAAGTCTTTTTAAACGCCCTATGGCAATAGACTTGAGTATTCTGCTAATGAATATTTCTCTAACTCCGATAAATATTCGATTCACCTTATTCTCTGATTGTGTATCGATGATCCTGAATTGTGATCTCAGAATTCCTGGACCTGCCAACCCAATGGTAACTGCACTGGTTAGCGTCATCTGTTCGATTAACCCATTCTCACGCGCTAGAGCAACAATTAACCATGTTGTTAAGGCATAAAGCAGGTAAATTGGAACAGCCCACTTATGAAAAACAGCGAAGAAGGAATTTTGCTTAAACTGACGTTCCAGTGCTATATCGGTGGCAGCAATGACAACAGAAATAGAAATGGTCAAAATTAAATAACCCATTTCTGCATCAAGGGACAACCAGTCCATCATCACGAAACGTAGTTCATACCCAGGTCGGTAATCATAACTCCATCACCCTGACCCGAGGTGCTAAACGTACTGTAATCAAATTTGACTAAATCTTTTTTCTCCAAGGATTTGATGAGCGACTTGAGCTCATCGGTATCGAGTAGGGTAATTGACTGAAGTTCTACTTCGGATGCAACCTTAAGTTTCCAAATTGCTCTTAGGACTTCTTGCTCCTCTTCTGTAAGTGTAAGTTGCATTTTAGTTTACTTGAAATATACTACGAAGATAGTTTTTGCGGTCTGCATTTTCAATCAAAAGGGATCTTCACTACTCGCAAGATCTGATCATCTAAAAAGAAATCTTCTGTGATACTCCGTTCTTTTGCGTACGCTACTTTTTGAAGCTTGACTATAAGCTAGGGCTGAGCCACCGGGATATCAGATTTTCATATTACCATAAACAGTGCCTCAAAGTTCGAATAATATACGTTTCGATAAATGACGGGTAAAAGCAAGTCGAGTAGAACTGAATTACAAGTCGCTAATTAGGCTAACCAACCTTCTTTCTGATAAACGCTTATGGCCTTAGCGACCATGGACTTGATTTCTTCTACAAGCTCGTCATCAAGATGCTTCACATGAAAGCAGGATTTACCTTTTTTGAACTTTTTCATTTGGTCCGAGATATCTTGGAATTCATCAGGATGGGTGTAGGCAGGGTAAAAGTAGAACCGTGCATCTTTTTCTTTGGGTACAAGACTGGAGAAGTAAATGCCCTTTACGGTCTGTTTACCTTAAGGTGCTTCTACAGTTCCATTTACTTCGAAGTTGGTAGGCATATCTACTCTAACTTTCAGTGTACCCAAGTGGCCTTCAAGTATGGTCTTGAGCGTCTCTCGTATTTCAGAAATGTCTGTTTTCATGGTTATTGGCGATATACCGTTTTGCTATGACTGAGCTGATAATTTTCACCAAACGTAAAACAGAGCTTTTTCTAGTTCAAATTAGTGAGCTTCGATTATAGCTTCTTACATTGGACTATTACCATAAAGGTAACTCGCAGCATGTTGACTCATTGTCTTGTAGTCGTGACCTACATTCGGTAGAACGTGTATCTGCCAGTTAAACTCCATCTCACGCTCTTCTGCCAGTTCTTTAGCAACTTGATAAAAATACTGACCTCTGGCTAGTCGATGAGTACCTTGCACGTCAACCTCAGGTGATCTACGTAGATCGCCTCTTGTTTCGTTGGCATCATCTTTTTCTCCGAGAAATACAGTTAGCTGGGAACTGAAGTCGAGTTGCTCAGAAGAAGGAATAATCCCATCTAGTCCATATGGAAAAGGTTGATTGTTTGAAGGAAGGGTATACCAGCCTGAGTTCGCCGCTACAATACGATCGGCCATACTCTGTGGATGAAAAAGTGCCAAGCGGTGAATCACTTGACCACCTGCCGAGTGACCAAACAAGTCGTAGGATTCACTTGTGAGATCAAGTTCTTCCTTTACAAGATTGAAGATGCGATCAAAGTCTTGGAATATCCATTGAGAAGGGTCAAGAGTGATTTTATAGGTATCCTCACGAATGTTAACATCGTAGATCATTCCTCCAAGATTGTAACTCCAAAATTCGGGATAGTATTTTTCAGGGTACTCTAGTGCGAGTACTAGCAAACCATACTCTTCAGAAGCCTCAACCCACGCATTGCGGTAGTCAATTCCATTTCTACCAGCGCCGGGAAGTACTATCATGACACTACTGCCTCTGGTAAAGTTAGCAGGTTGGTGATAACGTACCCGAATGACTTTATCAGGATCTGAGCCACCTTCAACAAAGAACATACTCGAGCCTTGAGTAATATTGATTTGGTTGATCTCTAGTGATTTTTCGGCTTCCAGCTCCGTCTCAGAGATCAATGCCATCTTACAATGCGGACATATACCGGGTCCGTCATGTACTACTTTATCGCATGCTAGGCCACAGGGCTGGCAAAAATAGGCGACCTTTTCATTTTGACAAGAAAAGAATAATAAGGTGATATTGAATAATAGGTAACGCATAGAATTGAAGTTTGAATTCCTCAATTCTACCTATTGATCCAGTCAATTGTCCTTTTTAGCACCCGACATTGACCCGACATTAAGTTTTTAATGAATGTGTTGCTTATTTTCAACTTAGGGTAGCAAAACAGCTATACCCTTAAATCTCTATTCAAGTTTGCCTATCAGTAAACCCCATTCGCATTGCGAATAGCCCCACCTGTGAGCCATATGATGAATCGCATTAAACCATCCATCGGCTGGATGGAATCCCAGTGCTCTACGATCTTTTGGTCTTCGATTCTCCAGGTATCAATAATGTTCAAACCTTTTTGGTCATTACCACGGTGTTTGGCTTTGAGCGTCACATGAGAGTGAAAAGTGACGTAATCTCCATCGGTATAGATATGCTTTACATCATAGGAATATTCAGGATACCTTTTCACGAAAGCTCTTAAGTATTCAACTAAACCATTGATGCCATCAGGAATGTTTCGATTGTGTTGTTTGTAACTATCGTTAGTGAAGACTTTGAGAACATAGTCGAAATTATGATCATTCATTAGCCTTTGAATAAAGTCCAGACATAGGGAAGCATTTTCTTCTTCTTTATCTGACCAGTTTGCTTTTTTCAATTCGTCGAAGTTGATATGAATTGTTTCCATGCGATGAGTTGTTTGATGTTATGCTATATAAAATCACTAACTTGCAAAAAGCAAGTGAGCAAATGTAATGACTAATGCTTGCAAAAAGTAAGTGAGTAAACAACTTAATCATGAGATCAGATTGCCCGGTTAGTTATGCCCTGGATTTTTTTGGTGATAAGTGGACCTTCTTGGTGATTCGAGACTTGCTGGAAGGAAAGAAGTTCTACAAGGACTTCCTTGGCTCGAAGGAAGGTATCGCCACGAATATCCTATCAGATAGACTGAAGAAGTTGGAGGTGAACGGAATCGTTGAATCAAAAGTCTACGAAAAGCTCAAGACCATGAAACAGTATTCCCTCACACCAAAGGGTAAGGACCTTATTCCGATAGTAGTAGAGATGATGGCCTGGTCTGCCAAGTATAAAACTGGCTTGGCAATACGACGGGATTTTCTAGATAAAGTGGAGAACAATAGAGCCCAGTTGATCAGAAATATTGAGGCCAGGCTTGCATAGTGCATTGCTGCTTACTGACAACTTAGCATTCAAGATGGTTGAATATAGTGTGGTGTTCATTTGACTATTGTTGGTTTTTGTTAGCTACCTCTCTTGCTTACATACTTTCGGGATGTGTTAAGGTGATCTTCCTACCTGATCTCTTCATTTTACTAAGACCCTTTAGTACGTAGAAACCTATTGCCTTCATAATCTCTTGCCTTGCTTTAACATCTAAGTTTGTTCAGCCATCCACATAAGTGATGTCAAGTTTGTAAAGCACAAGCAAGGACCAGTTGAAGACCACATAATTTAAAGGTAGTTCTAACACTTTTGTAGCGTTTTGACCTTAGTGGTACATTTTCGTTGGCAGGTACAACAGGAGCTATTAAATACAACTGAAGTCTAAAAATCCCTGTAGGGAGCGTCCAGAAACTGATTGGCTTCTGGTTCTGAGAATCTTGCCGTTTTATTATCCCAGTGCAAGGTTTTATTGGGGAAGCGACCTGCGATCACTCCCAAAAGTATTACTTCCGTTAGTCTGGCGGAGTAGGAGAAAGGTGCGCTGACCTTACCCTTACCGAGACATGCATCCACAAATTGATGGTAGTGTTTAGGGCTTTCTAAAGCATAATCCCTCACGGGTGCTCCTAAATTATCACTCGCTTCGATGCTTGCTATTTCTGCATCAATATTTTGGTACTCACCATTTATGATTAATCTGGGGAGTTCCATGAAGTGTGGCAACAGCAATCTGCCTTTCTCTCCTATGAACATGGCTCCCTGCTCAGGTAATCTTTCCATATTGGGTAATCCAAAATCCTTGTGCATATTGGGTGCTGCTGGTCCATCGTACCATACCCACTGCAAGGTGTCTGTTGTGTACTTAGTGCCAGGGAAATCATAAGTGACAACATTGTTCTCCGGGAAACCAAATCCAGTTGGATTTCTGCAGCTATTGGTGATGGTCATAGGAACATCCAGTTCCAAAGCATTATATGGGGTATCAAAGATATGAACACCCATGTCGCCCAGCGTACCACAGCCATAATCAAGTAGTTTCCTCCAGTTGCCCGGATGATAGACGCCTTCCTTGTAAGGTCGACTCTTGGAGGTCCCGAGCCATAGATTCCAATCCAAATGCTCAGGAACCGGATCACTTCCTTGTGGTGCCAGGCCATCGAACCCCCAGTTTTTAGGTGACCAAGCGCGTACCGTACTGACTTTGCCTATGATGCCGGACTGAATGAGCGAAGTAGCCAGTTTATAATCGTAGAAGGAGTGTACCTGAATTCCCATTTGCGTAACAAGATTCTTTTCTTTCGCCAACTTGGCCATGGCTCTTGCCTCGGAAACATGATGTGTCAATGGCTTTTGACAGTACACGGCTTTGTTCATTTCCATAGCCATCATGGACGCTGGCGCGTGGGTATGGTCTGGTGTGGACACGATCACTGCATCGATGGCATCACCCATTTCCTTCAGTAATGCCCGGTAGTCGGCATAGGTTTTTGCTTTGGGAAATAGCCCACTAGCTGCTGACAAGTTTGTAGCATCGACATCACACAATGCAACAACTTTGACTGATTCATGAGAAGAAATGGCGTTGAGGTCTTCCATGCCCATGCCACTTACACCTATATGTGCAGTTCTCAGCTTTCTCTTTTTTGGAAGGGACCAGGCCGATACTGGTAACATGACCAGTGAGGCTAAAGCACTGGTATTTCTTACAAACGTTCTCCTTTTCATCTCTTGGCTCTTTACAATCTCTTGATTTTGATATTTCTAAACCATAGTGGACTGTCATGGTCCTGAAGACCAATATATCCAGTCTTAAACTTTCCGTAATCGGGATAATCCTTCCATTTTCCGGCAGCTTTTCTCTTATACCAATCTTCTGACCAGGGCTCAAAAGACAGTACTTTGACACCATTGAGCCAGTGTTCTACTAACTCGGGTGTGAAACGGATCATCGTAGTATTCCACTCCCCAGCAGGTCTCAGGTTTTTCACATTATTATCAGGAATGTGCATCGCATAGTCAGCCGCGGTTTTTTGCCACTCCTCTAGTTTAGCGTTGTTGATTTCCTCCCAACCCACATCATCTAACAATTGATACTCCGGGCTAACTTCGTATGGACCTTCATAGCCTTCTTTCAAATGATAAAAAACACCACTATTTCCACCCTTGGGTAGCTTCCATTCCAGGTACAGCTCAAAATTATCAAACTGCTCAGCTCCATAAATGATGTCCTTACCACCTTCAAATTCGAATTCTAACTTCTTTTCGGTATCGAAGGTGAGAGCGCCATCTTTGATCACCCACTGCTTGGGTAGTGTCTCACCATCATATGCTCTCCACCCATCGGTACTGGTACCATCAAAAAGATAAATCCATTCATCAGCATCGAGGACGGGAGATTGTGGTTCGGTATCAGACTTTTTTTCTGTCGTGCATGCACAGAGTAGGAGGACAAAGAGCGTTAATACAATAAGCTGTTTCATCGATATGGTTAATCTATTGTAGATAATTTGGGAGCAACATAATCTTTGATCAAGCCATTACAAATGGTCTCTCCATTAATCGTCGGAAATGGGCAGTGCACTTTAACTGTATGCTGACGGTCACTTGGTTAAATTGAGTGCTATTGATTTCGTGCATTGGCTTGTAATCGATGTAAAAAAGTAAACATTATCACCATTTTTTTAAAACCGAGTGTTGTCAGGTTCTATTAGGTGTTTCACCACTCTGACTTCTGCCATTCTATTTCATCTGGAAAAGCAATGCTATGAATTCCTACCTTTTTTCTTAAAACCACTTGCTAGTTGAAGTTTGAAAGCGTATCTCAACTTCCTCTTGAGTGTGGAAATACTCATATTGGCTGGAAAGGCTAGCTCACTTGGTGTTGGAGATGTCTGTCGATTTCTGATTAGAAAACACTTCTTTGCTACCTTCCAGCAGGAAGATGAATGTATTATCTATAGGTTGAATTGTACTCCTGCTGTGCTTGGTAGTCGAAGACCATGATCTCCTTTTTTCAACGGGTATTAGATATTCCGGAAGGGTGACAGTTTTCAAACCCTGGATTACACAGATTAGTAAGCAATGCACATGATGGTCTCCCCGACATTTACTGGTGGTGTTCCGATCTTATATAGGATGATTCCTGAATGGGGTGCTTTCAATTCAATAGAGACCTTGCCAAATTCGTCCTGGACATGACCAACTACTTCTCCTTCTTTCACAGTATCACCAGATCTTAAGTCGCTGAAAAAGATACCTTGACTTTCGGCTCTCATATACACTTGATTCTTGAGCTGAGTAATAGCGATATTCTCTTCGGTACTTTGTGGATACATTTCCAGTTCCGCCAGCATATTGTATATGCCTCGCTTGGTCAGAGCGACAGCTTCTTCTTGTACATTGCCGAGTTTACCACTTTCGATACTCAAAGCGGTCTTGCCGAGCTGAACTGCTTGTTTGAATGCATACTTAGCAGGTTGATCATCCTTTAGGGTGTAGGGATAGGAAACTATATATTGAAAACCGCTTGTTTCAGCCAGCTGTCGGGCAAGTCCTGTCTTTTCTGGTTTCTGCTCATTGTTGTAATAGCAGACAAATGGTAGGAGATCTTCACTCGCATCTCCACCATGAATGTCTAGGAAAATGTCGCTTACCGGGATAATTGTATTTGTAATAAAATCAGCAATCTGTTCAGTAACAGAACCATCTGGTTTACCTGGGAAAGTCCGGTTTAAGTTCAGATGATCCTGCGGGTTAACGAACGGGGAGCGGCCATAAAAAGATGGGATATTGGCGATAGGAATGATGACAAGTGTTCCGGTCAATTGCCCTTCATCAATCTCGTTCAGTAGTTCCTGAGTGGCAATGATGGGGGGATACTCATACCCGTGTACTCCTGCGACTATGGTGAAGACTGGCCCCTCAGCTTTCCCTTTGATAATAGAGACAGGAATATGACTGTTGTTGTTTTGATTATCGCTGACAGCAGTGCGAATATCCGTTCTGGAAAGCCTTTGGGCCTTGTTGAAACTACTTGTGAAATCTTCTTGCGCTACTATGACGTTGACCGAAAAAGCCAACATGATCATCAAGATTAGCTTTGAGAAATGCCTCTTGTGCATAAAGTGAAGTCTTAGTTTTAAGAGTTTCGTTGACCCTCTTTGATTAGGAACTTCAAGTTAACCAATTCTCCAGTCTGGTTTCAGTTGTTTATGTGCTGTTTGGTATTGGCAGTCTGGCTCTCATCGTTGAAGCCAGTCGTAATATTGTTGGCCTTCTCATAGCCATAATATCTGCGCACAAGGCCTTCCATTGTCTTCCCTTGTTTTCTTTCAATGTTCAGAATTGTTGTGGTGTTTAGAAGCCTCAGTGGTCCGAAGCTCTTCAATTCACTTAAGGGGAATTTTATGATATTGATTAGGCATTTTGTTATCAGAGTGGAGTCTAAGAAGGTCTATCAGGTGTATAAAGAACTGGCAATTTTGAGAAGCGCAGCTGTTTCCGTGCAGTGAATGGTACGGCCTTCTATTCTGATAAGATTTTCTTCTCTAAACTCTTTTAGCAATCTGCCAAGGCTTTCTCTGGCGGTACCTATAAGGTTGGCAAGGTCCTCTCTAGGCAAAAGGATTTGGTACTTATCATATCTTTCATGAAGTATGAGCAGCCATAGCGCGAGCCTTTCACGTAATGGTTTTTGAGCCAAAATAGTAATGGTATTGACCAGGACCCCAAATTCGTGACTCATATTCTGGATCAAGAGCTTATTCAAGTCAGGTATGTTATGGATCAGCTCCTCAAAGTTGGTTTTGCTAATAAACGAAATCTTACAGTCTTCCAGCGCTTCGCAAGAATCCTCATAGTGTTCGTCACAGAGTAGGGCGTGATAACCAAGCAGATCGCCTGTTTTATATACATAAAAGATCTGGTCTTTTCCATCCAGACCTGTTTTATAGATTTTGGCACGCCCACTTTCTACAAGAAAGGCCCCTGTTGGTATACCCCCTTCATAAAAAATCAGCTTTCCTTTTTTAAAGGATAGCGATTCAGTCTGTTCCAAAAAAAGCTCCTTTTCATAGGCAGAGAGCGAAGACAGTATCTTGTCACTTTTGAAATCGAATTTTTGAATATCTATTTTCAACCTTTTTTGATTTATGCTAAGTTAAAATGTGACTATTGTTACATAATAGCAATGCTTAAGTCCTGTTTTTTAGTTGAGAACCATCATTTATTTGGCCTGTGGTTCGTAACAAATCCTTACTGATCTTTATTTCCTTTCTCCTTCTTGGGGCACTGACATTGGTAGACACCCGGTCCTACTACCTGGAACAGGAGGAGTTGATAGAAAGTAGACCAACTGAGATAGAAGAGCTTGAAGAAAGAGCTGAAGGAAAGGACGTTTTTAGGTTCTTACCCTCCTCAGGGCATGGGGCTCTTATCGTACAATCACCCTTCGAACTTGGGCTAAAGAACTACTCCTGTTTTAAGCGACAAGGTAACAGGGTAGATCTATTTACCCGAGTGCAGATTGACTTGTTTCTGAAATACTGCTCTCTAAAGATCCCATTCTGTTAATTTCTTTTTGACATACTGATGTGGGCATTAGCTCACCTCGCCTCATTTTATCAGCTATGTTTTTTCAGGACAAATAGCCAGTATGGCTATTTGTCTGTGATAACTAATTCAAAGAAATTAATAATGAGCCTAAACACTATATTAGAGAATTTTGCACATCCGGCAACCCTATTTTTCTTCCTGGGAATGCTGGCCATATTATTGAAATCTGATTTGGAGATTCCACCTCAGATAGCCAAGTTTTTGAGCATTTACCTTTTGTTTGATATCGGGATCAAAGGAGGAGAAGAGCTTTTTCACAGCGGGTTCAGTAGCCAGGTCATCGTAGTAATGACGGTTTGTATACTCGGCTCATTCCTTATCCCTTTTGGGATGTACCACATCCTCAAGCGCAAGCTCAATGTGTATGATGCGGGTGCTGTAGCAGCTACTTATGGTTCCATTTCTGCTGTCACGTTTGCTACTGCTACTGCATTTTTAGAGGCTCAGGAAGTGACTTTTGGTGGTTATATGGTAGCAGGAATGGCATTAATGGAGTCACCAGCGATTATCGCGGGTTTGATTCTGATAAGGCTTAACAGAAAGCCGGGTGAAGGGGAAGAAGTCACAAAAGGCAGTATTGGTCATATCCTGCGAGAGGCTTTTTTTAATGGGTCAGTGCTTTTGCTGGTTGGTAGTTTGCTGATCGGCTATATCGCCGGAGAAACAGGCGAGAAGGAGCTGAAGCCATTCGTCAATGAGATCTTTTTTGGGATGCTCAGCCTGTATATGCTCGACATGGGACTTCTTGCCGCACGTAGGATCAGGGAGCTGGGGCAGGCTGGGGGTTTTGTGGTGTCATTCGCTACTGTTTTTCCACCAGTCGTTGCACTATTCGGAATTGCCATTTCCTATGTACTAGGATATTCACCAGGTGATGCGCTACTGCAAACTGTGCTGCTGGCAAGTGCTTCTTACATCGCAATACCGGCCGCCATGCGTATGGCTGTGCCACAGGCAAACATGAGCATCCTGCTGCCCATGTCACTAGGGGTGACTTTCACATTTAACATAGCAGTGGGGATACCGCTTTACTATTATTTGATTCAAACAATTTGGGCTTAATATCATGGCATTACAAAAACTGGAAATAATCATATCTAACTCATACCTGGAACAGTTAGTGGACCATCTTGAAGACCTTGGTGTACATGGCTATACAGCTCTTGAAATCTTCAGGGGTAAGGGTATAAAAACGGGAGATCATTTGTCAGAGGGATTACTTCCTACAACGAGGAGCACAATGCTTATTTGTCTGGTAGGAGAGGCTATGGTGGAGGACATATTTGGGGATCTTGAGAAGTATATCAATGACAGAAATGGCGTGGTATTTACTGTACCTGTATTGAGGCACATGGGAGTGAAGGGGTGATTGCCAGCTTCTAAGTTTGGTTTAGATACCAGAAGAGTTTTACTGCCGTTTTCTATCTGAGACCCGGATAGCCTACCGGAATGATTGTCATTGATCCTAAAGTCATTTTGCTTGTGATCAATCAAACCCAAGCTGAGATCAATGCTTTATTGTTTCTATTGAAAATAAAACAACCTCAAGCTTTCCGTACTATTTGTGAGCGTAATCTAGAGGCTTTGGACAAATTTGTATTGCTCAGTGCCCAAAGCGAGTACGGTCTTCACTCCTTCGTATACTTCAGGATAAGTAGCAATCCCCTTACTGGATAACTGTTTTCTCAATTCCCGATAGGTCTCTCGCTCACCTGATCTATCAAAATCATCTATGATTATGATGAATTGGTCTTTAGGAGTGGCATCTGCCAATAAGGTTAGAATATCAGGTCTAGAAAATCTGTGAGAGCCACCGGGCGCATCGACAATGTAGAGGTCGAACTTTTGACTAGCGAAAATGGCTGTGTCTTTAAAGCCTATGGTCTTTTGTCCATTGATGGTTTTAGTCTCCGGTTCACTCATATGGATCGTTGAGCGATCGCAGAGGTCGACGAGCCGTGTGAAGTGAATTTGCCAGTCAGGATCACTCTCCAGTATGGTGTGTGTAGCATTAGCCAGTGAATGTTCTAGGTGAAGAGAGATCATCCTGGAGGATTCACCCAGACCTAACTCAAGGATACTTGTAGGCTTGTAATCACTTAGTATCCGATTAAGTACATATAAGAAGGAATAATTGCATGCCCACCGGCCAACATTGAAGTTGGCGTTAGTAAGCCAGGGTTTATCCCTGATGCTGTCATGATAGACATGAGCCCATACCGCTTCTTTCTTTTGCTTAAGTAGCTTTGAGAAGTAGGAGTGGTCAATCCACTGTCTGATCGTTTCCTTTAGCATATCGCATTCATAGACATATGTCAGCGAGAGTAAACTTAGGCTGAATTTTGTTTACACGCTTGATTTGGATACAGGTGTTTAACGTCATGTAGAAGTGCCTTGATAACGAGGTATTATCCTTTATCAATAGAAGCTCACTTAAGTACCCGATGCTGCAATCTTGATGCTTTTTTGATCCAGTTCCAGATTTTGCGATAGGAGACCTTTTGAGCATGATGTTCACCTTCTTTGAACATATATTCAATGTAGACCGTACGGGTATCCACATTGTAACCCAGTACGTCCACTACCTTGTATTGGTTCTTATGTTCGATCTCGATGCGGTGATTGATCAGGTCATGAATGTGGTCGTAGTGGGAGAGTAACATGTCCATAGAGTTTATGTATATGAATATCATTTTCACGCTTCATAATTACTACGGTGATTCACCTATCGGTCAATTTGAGTGTATCCACGATTAGCGCTTATGAAAAACTCAGATGAGTTAAAGTATTCGAGAAGGTTTACCTACTACCTGTGGTGCTTATTTGGATATGCTGCTGGTTCTTACAGACTACTTTGTAGACAGGATGGCATAGACCGGTGAGAATATTGAAACTGTCGAGCACCTTCCTATGTCTGACAGGAGTGTGATAGCAAAACTCAAAATGTTGTTTTCTGGATACTCAACTATCACCCAGCCGACAACTGCCATCCGAACATGACTCTTAGTTCTACTAAGACGACTACTAGCGCGTAAAACCAAGAGTACAACAATCAATGCAATGAACTACTCCATTACAGCATTCACCAATGATATCAAAGACGTCCAAAGTGAGCAAGGCAGTCGCGATAGCTATGCGCGACATGAAGAGCGCTCTGACCGCAGTGGTTTGGGTACGGCTGAAGAGCACTTTATCTCTGAGCGCGACAGTCTCTTCATGGCTACTTATGGCCAGAATGGTTTTCCCTATATCCAGCATCGTGGAGGTCCGAAGGGCTTCTTGCAAGTACTTGATGACCAGACGTTGGCTTTTTTGGATTTCACTGGCAATAAGCAATATATTTCGGTAGGCAATCTTAAGGCGCATGATAAGGTCTCGCTCATCATGGTAGACTATGCTGCGCGAGCACGTCTGAAACTGTATGCAAGAGCCGAAGTGCTGGCCCTCGATGATGATCCTTCGTTGACCCAGCGCCTTCTAGACACAACCTACAAATCAAGACCGGAACGAATTATATTGCTTCATGTGGAGGCCTTTGACTGGAATTGTCCGCAGCACATTCCCCAATTATTTCATGCAGATGAGGTACAGGCGTTGATTGCCAAGAAAGATGAACAGATCACTGAACTAGAGGCCCGGATTGCCTGAATGACAGAGAAAAAATAAATGCGGCTGTACAATTCGATTCGCAATATTTGAGAGTTTCTGAATCGAATTAACTGGAGTTAGACTTTAAGACCGTTTAACCGTATTGGTCATTTGATCGGGTATATTTCAACACGTCGGTTAGCTGATCTCCCTGATTCTAAATCGTTGCTAGCAATTGGAGCAACCTCACCTTTGCCTAAAGCCTCTATTCTATTCTCATCGACCCCCTTTGAATTGACAAAGTATGATTTGACTGAAGAGGCCCTGTCTTGTGATAGAGTCAGGTTGTATGAGTCACTTCCCACATTGTCAGTATGACCTTCAATTCGAATAATGAGGTCCTCCTGTTGATTGAGAAGTTCAGCCACTTGATTAAGCACGGCAAAAGACTCTGGTAGCAGCTCAGATGAATTGGTTTTAAAGTTGATACCATAAAGGATCAATTTACCTTCTTCTTCAAGAGACTTCCCCATCTCTTCTACAACTTCTTTTTCTACCTCATCAACTACCACATTATTTGATTCTTCTACAGTCATAGAAGCAATTCTTTCTTCCATAGGGACTCCTTTATCACGTTCCATGATCCAGAAACCATAGTCACTCCAGTCCTCATTCTGGCACCATACACCTGTAAGGCGTGTCCCTTCACGATTCATAAATAATAAGGTCCACCCCTGTTGATTGACTATATCTTCGACCCATTTGTAGGTGATCATGTTGCGGTTAATACCACCGTATCTGATTACACCTCCATTGTATTGATAATTCCCAGTTATTGAGCTACCATTCTGTCCAAACTGAACCCAACCCCAATTAGTCTCCCACTTTCCTTCCACATTGACAGGTCTGATCTCAGGATGTTTATGCTTACCCCAAGCTTGAAACTCAGATAGTTCTGTGTAGCTTTTATTGCCATGATTAGAAAGAATACTCAGCTTGATCCATCTTGCTTCGCCAGGGTCTATCTCAATCTCATGAACGTTTCCTGGTTCTAACGAATATTCACCAATATTCACGAACCCATAATCAGGGTCTGTAGTTGAAAAAGCTACCGAGACTTTCTTTGTTGCTATACCTTGAGTCGCCTCTACTTGATTATTAAATACGAGTTTTTCAATTATATAAGGCTCTGTAAGCTCCATAACAAACTCATGAGGAAATTGGGACTTTTTTTGGGAACACCAGACCTTATGTCCTTGATCAAAAAGAGCCTCTGGTGAGTAATTCATGATGCTACCACCCATCAGATTAGTCTGTTGATAAGAACTTGGTGTTTGATACATATAAGATCCGCTTTGCAAGCCAATAGCATTGATCAATTCGTCATTGTCTTGAGCAAAAACTTGTACCCAACACAGGAGTAGAAATATGCTGCTATATGATTTCATCATGAAATTTATCATTAAACCTAGCAGGCTATACTGCAATTTTCAATACCATGATGACGGTATATTATACATCGATCAATAGAATTTTGGAGCACTGAAGTGTTATGACTCGGAGAGACAAAAAAGCCCCGGAATCCAATTCACGGGGCTACTCAAAACTCAAACAATGAACATTACTTAAAACTACATCTGACTATCACTGGCCTATACGGTAACTAACGTGTGGAGAAGTATTAGGTCGTTGGCAATATCTTACTGATTGTTGTCTGATTGAGACAGTTTGAGGTTATGCAGAGACCTGCTTCCGTAAGGTGCCGGGGTTGTAGCCATTCATTTTTTTGAAAAACTTGTTGAAGTGTGCCGGATCTTTGAAGCCAAGGTGGTAGCCAATCTCTTTGACATTGTTGCTGGTATAGTAAAGCAAACGCTTCGCTTCATAGTCGAGTCTTCGGTGTATGATCTTGCCAGGCGTAGTTTTGGTGATCGCCTGGCATGCCCGGCTCAGTCTTTTTTCATTGACATTCAGTAACGCAGCGTATTCCGATAGGGTATGCTTATCCGTGAAGTGTGCCTCTAACGCTTCGAGAAACTGCTTGTACAGGTTTTCATACTCACTGTTAGACGTTAGTTTGTTTCTGCCACCATTCACGCGTATGGCTTGTAATATCAATGCCTTGATCAGGTAAGCCAGGATCTGGTCACGCTCTATCGAGCTTGGCTCCTGATATTCTTTTTCGATGAGATGAAAAAAATGCGAGAGGCTATCAACATGATCCTCGGGCATATGAAAAAAGAGATGAGATGCAGTGCCACTCAACATGAGCACCGTCTTTTCGTCAAAGTCCATCATACTCACCAGGTTATGATCAAACGCAACAGTCTTGGTTTCGAATCCTCCACCCTCAGTTAGAGGTTCGAAGGCACTGATCTGACTTGGCCCTGCCAGCATGAAGGTATTGGGTTTGATGTGATAGGGTACATGATCGAGGTAAAGGGTAGTAGTACCCTGAATAAACCATCTTACTGCGAAATATTTGAGTCGGTGCGGTCTGACGAACTCACCGACTCTATTGTGAAGCTCAGTCTGGTGTCTGAAAAACAACCTGTTGTTTTCGTCAAAATTCCAGAAGTTGATGACTTTGACTTCTTCCTTGATAGGTTTAACTCCTCGCATACTTTATACTCTGAGGTGGTCTTAGATTAGGAAACTAGAAAAATAATCTGATAAATGGAGTGTATTAGTATACCCATTTGATAGCTTGAGATACCAACCAAAAAGTGATGGTCTTATAGCACAGAAAACAGCCCCCCAAAAAGAGGCTGCTTTACAGTAGAGCAATATGAAATCGTCCGTACTTACTCTGTTGCTATTTGATCGTCGCTTACTGGGTGCTGCTGATCGATAGGGAAGTCAGCCATTACCATTTCTACTGCTCTAGCGACATGCTTTTCTACTTTCTTCATATTCATGTTAATGTCTCCGGAAGCAGAGGTGTACCACAGTAACTCATTCGTGTCGGCATCTACAATCGCGATAGTCAATTGGCCGATCGTTTTTGAGTATTCTTCCATGGTCATGGTGCTGGTACCCATACCCATACCATAGTAACCTCTTCTGCCCCACATTACCGGTCCCCCCATATCAATTGTGCTTCCGGAGTATCCCTTTTTGATTTCCTTGTCCAATGCGTAAGAGATGTACACATCTGGGTTGTCGTTTTCGATGAGATTTCGCTCAGCGAGGTTCTGTTTCATTTCCGACTCAAAGCGTTTTTTGTTGATCTCGTTGTTAAAAGTGCTTGGAGGCAGATTGTCATCAGTGTCATCTCTGAGTTGATAGGTCGTAAATTGAGTAAAGTCTACTCCGGCCTTTTGGTCGCTTGCTGTCTTGATCCCCGAGCATGCGCTTATGAGCATGACAAGGACGAGAGCGATTAGTGTTGATTGCTTTTTCATTATTGACATTTATTTGGTTTGTTTTAGATTCATTGTATTACACGCCCTTTCCACCTACAGGTAATAGTGTAAACGAGTCTAAAAATTGTCAAATAAAGACAGTTTGATTTGAGGTGAAGATGAGCTGTATTTGCTCAGATGGAGCCTTGAAAAGAATAGGTCGTGGTTCTAATAGGTTTTGGTCCTACCGGAAATGAACTTGCCAATCACGATACCCGTGACAAAAACGGTATAAAAGTGGCCTGCCAAACTCACACAAATGGTGGTCACTCTGGCAACATCAGTTTGAGGTGCCATATCACCATAGCCTATAGTAAGCAATGAGATAAAGCTAAAGTAAACGAGGCTATCAAATACCTTGAATCGATCCTCCAGGCCTGAAAAAGAGTTAGGCTCAAAGATTTCCACTAGCGTGAATATGAAGCTGGTCAGTAAGCCCAGCATGATAAACCCGCAAAAGACTGCCGCTACCATTTCGCCATCTATCTGGCGTGCACGGTAGATATCGCTGTAAACAATGATCGATACAGAAGTGAAATAGATAATGAAGATCGCTGGTATCAGCTTACTCATCTGTTCATTGGGAACCACAGACAACAACGAAGCTAATTGCATGGTGAGTGTGATGTAGCCAATGGCCCGAATGATACGAGATCGGAGGTTTTGTCTATTGCCAATTACAATGAGACCTGCTACAATATTGATTGCGAGTGTCAGAGCATTCAAGAAAAATGCGAGACTGGATGTTCTGAAAAATGGAGAAGTAATGATCACCAGCAAGCAACTCGCCAGAAGTAAGCTGTATTTGTAGACTCGTATGGACAATACCAGATTTTTCACAGCGTAAATCTAATTACATGACTTTATCCTACAGCATGTCTAATCTGATGATAGCGTTCTTCGCCAATGCCTAGATGTAAATCAGTATATGCTAAGAGCCAGCTATATAGAAAAGAGTGCAGGAAATCGCTTTTAGCTTGCTTTGAAATGAACTTATCCCTTACCATTAATTTCTAAATAGCGAAGTGTTTATTCATACTAGAAATTATGAAGACCAAGTTTACTACCTATGTACTAAATATCTCAACGGACACTTGTTTCTAAAGATTTTAACACATCTTCATTGCTGTACAAAAGCAATCAATTCATGAGAACTCTGCTTTCTACCATTGTTTCTTCTAACCCTATTGGACATCTTGCTCTCAGTATCATTAAAGGTTTGGTGATCTTTTTGCCATATAGTGTGGCGGCCCAAAATGATTGTATTTTCAATAATGACATTGAAGGGTTGACGGCAGATTGGATCGAGAGAAGTAATACCGGCTATTACTTTAAATGGGATGAAGGTGTAAAGTCCTATCGAGCGCAAATTAGCCGGAAAGAGAGTATAGAAGTTAGTTCAGGTGGATGTATTCATTTTACCACATCGTTGAATTACTCAACCTCGGAGAGAAAAGATTTAAATGACGTTGATTTTTGGATATCCAAAGCATTGGAGTTAGCGGAAATGTTTCAAATTGAATTCTTTCTTCAACCCTTAAGAAGCAGGGCTTACTCATTGGAGCAGCGAGGAGATAAACACGTTATTTATTCTTTTCCAGTAGAAGAATTTTCAAATAAGTCTACAGAGGGAATCTTAATTGAGCAAAAGGGAAACACGATCGTTTTGGAAATGAGTTATTACATCAACTAGATGGTCGCCCTTACATTGATAAAGTTTGTAATTGGTTTTGTTCTACTAACGATATCTATTGTTTCAGCTGCCATAGGTTGGATTGGCAATAAATCCAAATACAAAAAAATAGCTATTTACGCATTTGGAGCTACTTTTCTGGTCATCGTAATACTGACTATCATTGAATTCTTGATACACTACTAAATTAAAAAAGCAGCCCCAACTTCCGCCAGAACTGCTCTCTAAACTCAATCAATTTTCAGTTTACATATTGGCTTTGAACCAGCTTGATGCTTCGGCCACAGATTCATTCACCTCAGTGTCCTGATCGTAGTAGTTGAATTGATGGTAAGGCGACTCAAGTTCTGTCTCCATCCAATGGAGCTTCTTGTCTTCGGTAGCGATCTGTTCAAAGTAGTTCTTAGTGTATTGAGGTAGGACTGATCCATCTGAGTGGATCATTAATGTCGGTACCGTCAGATTAGCGGCTGTTGGCATAGGATCAGTTGTCAACCAATCTTCCCATGACATTACAGCGAACTTATCCGCACTCCACTCTTTGACCGCTCCACGCTCTGGATTGAGGTAGTAATCATAAGGGCCATACATCGCTGCTGTTGGGTCTTCTGTAGAGATACTAGGGATATATGCTACGGTTCCGTTTTCTGCATATTCCTTTTTCGCAGTTTGCGCAGCGGTGACCTTTTCATTCACACCTTCAGCGCCACCGTAGAATAGCTTCACTGCTTCAGCATCATGGAGCCATGAGGCGGTCGTCACTACCGATTGAATGCGATCATCTTCTGAAGCAGCCATCAACGTGTACATTGCTCCTGCACATACACCGAATGCTCCGATCTTTGCAGTCTCCACTTCCGGTAGGCTGGTAAGGAAGCTCACTGCGTTCTTCACATCTGTTTTCTTAAGATCCGGGCTTTCATAGAATCTTGGCTCTCCTTCACTCTCTCCGAAGTTGCGGAAGTCGAATGCCAGGGTAATGAAGCCTTCATTGGCCAGTTTTTCCGCGTATAGCCCTGCCATTTGTTCTTTTACGGTAGTCCAACTGCCAGATACCACAAGTGCGGGGTACTTGCGTGAGCCGTCAAAGTCATTGGGGTAATAGAGGTTGCCAACCAGTTGCGCACCCTCACTTGTAAAAGTTACTCTTTTCATTGTTTCTGGATTTGAAGTGTTTGAATTGTCTTTTTGGTCGTCCTGGGCGCTGCTGCTGAGTAGCAAAACAGCACCGGCGATAGTCATTAGTAGCTTTTTCATTTTCAATTATTTGATTTGATCCATCAGCCCAAACCCACGGGCCGCCACGATTGGGTTAAATATTTCGACGTATTCCTCGATGAGTACGTCTTCGTTAAATCGGAATGTGGAGTAGTAGTCATTTTCATACGTACCACCAGCTTTGAGCTGGATCTTCCCTTGATACTTCACTTACACCATTGCGGGATCTTCCATCGCATAGATCTCCTCGATAGGGAAGGTCATGCCATCGAAGTTGGGAAAGACAGGCGCCCAATAGTTTCTTATTTCTTCCTTGCCATTGGCCCCTACCGGTAATAAGCCCGAGGCGTAAGGATTGATATGCCGACCATCTTCAGCGAATAAGTTGACAATGGCTTCTACATTTTCATCTTCCAGCGCTTTGAAAAAAGCACGAACAGATGCTTTGTTAGCTGTTGCTGTTTGATTTTCCATTGTGATCTCTTCTTTTAGGTTTTGTAATTCAGGATTTGGACTTTGAGTACAGTTGAGGAGTATACCTACCGGAATGAGTAATATCAGTATCGCTTTCATGCTCATTTTAGACTGTTCATTGCCTTTTCCGGTAGGGAAGTATTGCCGTCCTGGTACTTGAAGTTGAACTTCATCGCATCGATCGTCCACAGGCCATCATTGCTGGCAAGCTCAAAATCATAAGATCCAACCACTGTCCAGAGATTACCGGATTCGTCCGCCAGATAGTGTGTGGCTGTTCCGTAGCAAAAGACTGCTGCCCTGTCGCCAGTGACTTGCGTTGTGATATTACCGATCTGATGATGAGTATGCTGAAAGCCAGGAAGTATCCCTTTCCACGCTGTGGTGATGTCCGTTGGTTTTAGGGTAGTAGCTTCATTGCCTGTCATGGAGGAGTAATCCAATAGGACTTCATCTGAGAATAATTGCTCGACTTTCTCCCAGTCGCGCTGGTCAGTAGCGATGAATAGCCCAATGACCGATGTACTTGGATCTGACATAGTTTGTGCGTTTATGTTGAGTGATATGAGGGCCAGACAGCCCACGATGATTGACTTGATATCTTTTCTTGTTTGCATATAGCAAAGTTGAAAAGAGCCGCCCCGTAAGCGTTTATGATTTCAAATCAAGGAGTGTGAATTTCAAAGATTCGCTTGCTGACGGTGCTCCAAAGGGGTCTGTGAAGTGTTCTTCTTAAAAAATGAGCTGAAGCTGCTTGGGCTTTCGAAGTGCAACATGTAAGCAATTTCCTTTACGCTTAACTCCGTCTGGGCAAGGTAGGATTTGGCAAGAACGAGGAGATGATTGTGAATGTGCTTGAGTGCGGTCACACCGGAGATGTCTTTGACCACCGCATTAAGATGATTGGGGTGGACGCTAAGTTTCTGAGCGTAATAGCTCGTCGAGTGTAGATTGGCAAATGTCTCCAGCTGGGTCTCTGGATAAAAGCTGGTCTGGATCAATGTCTTGTATCGAGAAAGCAACTTCAGATCTGCAGCCTTGAGGCTTACCTCTGCCAGCTCTTGATCGACTTGGCTTTCAAAGAGCCTTTTGATTTTAGTCAACAACAGATAAACCTGTGCCTCGATCATTTGAAACTTATCCTCATTATTGCCATGATATTCAGTCCAGATGTTTCCGAAGATCGATGAGATATCAGGCAGATCGGCCAAAGGAATATTGAAGGGAATAGACTTCTCCATCTTGAGGTAGGGGAAGAGATCCAGGATTTTAAAGAGCACGCTGGACTGTGCCATGAAGTCCTGGCTGAACATCACATAGTATCCCTTCCAGTTGGGTATGATATCCCATGAGAGCAACTGAAACGGTGTGTTGAAAAAGACCGTCGTTCCTTCAGGGAAATCCGAGAACTGACCAGTGATCACCTTACCATCACCATCCGCTCTGATCGCCAGTGCATAAAACTCATGCCTGAAGGCTGGCATTTCCGACTTAACAGTCGCCATATTCTCTTCAAAGCTCCTGATATCAAAGTGAGGATGTTTAGGCGCTTTGATGTTGATGCCTTCGCAGTAGTCGCTGATGGTTTTAAAGTGGAGCATACTCAGCTTAAAGTTACTTCACTCCGAAAACTGGCCTCATCCACTTCCAAGGCCTGATAAATGCTTCATAAATGATCCATGAACCGAGGAAGGTACCAATGACCATAATGCCGGATTTGACACCAAGCGACCAGTCAAGGTTCATAACAAAGTACCCGATGGTCAGCGTAATCGTCTGGTGAAGAATATAGAAGGGATAAACTGCGGCATTGCAATAGCTCAACCTTTTGCTTGGTCGATTGAGGTATGTGGCTGCAAAGCCAAATAACGTCAGTATCCATGACCAAACATTGAATACTTTGATGAGCGCTTCTGTGAAATGTATGATCGTCGAATCTTCGAAGATCATTCTGATGCCAATCAGACCAATGAATCCCATAATTCCATTGATCAAGAATAGGTTGCGGTGCTTTTCTGCCAGCGCCCAGAAATCATCTCGATTGAGCATGAGAAGGAACCCAAAGAAGAAAAAGCAGATGTAGTAGCCAATGGTAAACCAGTCGCCAACAAGCGCTTTGGTGGATGGGAAAAACGGTTCTAACAATGACTCTGCCAAGTAGATGGGCAAAATGAATCCATAAGCTAGCCAGGGTGAGGATAGCAGCTTCTGAGTAAAGGACTGAATGAGGCTACCCGGATTATTTTTCAGGTATACAAAAGCAGGTGCCAGCATCCATGAAAACAATAACAGATAAGGCAAAAACCACAGATGATGCCAGCTCATATTTCCGCTAGGGTAGATACCAATGAATGCCTCCATCGGCCACCACTCAAAGTATCCTCTTATGAAATCACCTTTTACAATTCTCTCCAGGTAAACCTGAGGGGGAACGACAACAAACATGCCTACACCGAGTGGCACCCAAAGCCTCCAGAAGCGCTCTTTGACGAATGTCCAGATGCTTCGCTTGCCCAAGGCGAAATAGGTGCCCATACCTGAAATCACAAATAGAATGGGTAAGCGCCATTGGTTGAGAAAAAGCATGGGGTAGACCAGCCAGGTATAAGTCTCGTTGTTTTTGAAGTGCCAACCCCACGGCACGAAGAACATGCCAACATGGTAAAAAATGAGAAGTCCAAAAACAAGGACTCTCAGCCAATCTAGGTCGTAGCGTCTGGCGGTTTCGTTCATCGTTATAGTTCTAAGACCATATCGTAGTTCATCCCATGATATTCGAAGGAGCCCAGCTCTCGAAAACCAAGTTTCTGGTAGTAACGAATAGCTTGATGATTGTCTGCTTGTACACCACCCCAAAGAAAAACCCGCTTGATGCCATATTTCGGAAGATCATCCGACACCTTTTTGAACATTTGCTTACCCACACCTTTACCTTGCCAATTATCTGCGATAGAAGGTGCAAACAGGCAATCTGTTTGATCACATGTTACCCCATATCCATTCATTCTCGGTAGATCATGATCGGGTACACCTTTCCGAAGTACAACATATCCAACTACCTCGACATTATTCTTAGCGATGTAAGCCCAATGTATGTTGGTTGACTCAAACAGATATTGGAAGGTTAGTCGGTTGAAGGCATGAGGAGCATAGAGCTTTTTTGTAGCTTCACTCAACTTCGCATAATAGCCTTCTAAAGCTGGATAATCGGTCGGGGTGATCGATAATATGCTCACATCCTCCGTCATATTGGCTGTAATGAGTTGAGTTTTTTGGTTAGCAATTGCAACGTAACACTTTACTTTGAGTTTAGCAGATCAACCTCGGGGAACTGTGGTTTGATCCGCCTAAACTGCAAAGTGAAATGAAATCGATAAAGCTAGCGCTGGTCTTGTCCGTGTTACTAGGAATAGGGCAATATGGTTTAGCGCAAGAGGATTCGGTTGAACAAGAGAAAAATCTCAGGTTTAGTGCTCTTGGCGGGCCTGGTTTTTCGCCTGATGCTGGTGTCTTACTTGGAGGAAGTCTGCTATTTACTTTTTCAACTGATCCGGCAGATACCATACTTCGAAGGTCAGTAGTCCCGGTGGCGCTGGCTTACTTTTTCAATGGAGGTGGTACGATCATTATGCGACCGCAAGTTTTCCTCAATCATGATAGGATGAGGCTCTTTGGTGAGATGCGCGCCGTAAGTATCATCAGTCATTACTATGGCGTTGGGTATGAGACCAACAAAGTGCGAATTCGCAGCGATAGCACTACTCAATACAGACTTCAGTCGTATGCCTTCAATCCGGTACTACTCTTTAGATATAAGACGACAGACTTCTTTTGGGGTGTGCTTGCTGATATCAATGCTGACAACTGGCAAGAGCCAAGCGCGGGTATGCAAGAGGATGTTGACTATCTACTGTCAGGAGGCGACAATGAAGGGTTGAGTTATTTCAATCTTGGTTTAGGCATACGTCTCAACTATGATACCCGCGACATACCAGCCAACGCCTATAGTGGCAAGTTGATCGAGTTGGAATACCGCAGGTATTTCGGTGGGTTAGGGAGTACTACAACTTTTGATCAATTCACCCTAGACTATCGTCAATATCAGCAGTTGAGCTTTCTTGGTAAAAGGAAGGTGCTGGCATGGACATTGAATGGCAATTTCACTGCTGGAGATGTTCCGCTATCGCAATTGGCGACTATCGGTTCTGCATTCAACATTCGAGGGTACTTTGATGGGCAGTTCCGTGATCAGCATTCCATGTTTGGATTAATAGAGTATCGTAACATGTTCAACTTTGGAAATGATACCAAGATACAGCGAATAGGATCCAAGCTTGGTTTTGCTGTATGGACAGGAGTTGGAGTTGTTAATGATAACCTGAGCGATTTCTCAGAAACCAGGGCATTACCTAATTATGGCGCAGGACTGAGGATTGAGCTGCAACCAAGAATGAACTTCAGAGTAGACATGGGCCGTGATGTTGTCAATGGACAAACGCTTGTATACCTAAATATGACAGAGGCGTTTTGATACTACTCAAAAACCAAGGGTTTCAGAGTACTATATTTCTATTTTGATAACATAGGCCTGGTAAGTTAGTTCTACTTCCTACCTATGTACCTGATCTCCATTCTTGCCAGCCTGATTGTACCCTTGATTGTCACCTTTGCACAGCACAATCCATTTACCCGGTATCAATGGAATAATAGACTGGTTCTGGTATTCGCCGAAAGCAGCTCAGACTCACTTGCAGGTGAGCAGCTAAAACAATTCACTGGTGAGGAGGTCAAACTGAGAGATCGGGACATGCTGGTCTTTCTGATACAGGATGGGTCGGCAAGGGAGGTCCTGACCGATTGTGTTTTTTTTGTTGATGAAACTGAACTAAGGGATCTTTACAGTGTTGATCAACATAAGTCTGAAGTGTTGCTCATTGGAAAAGATGGGGGGGGTAAGCTTGTGAGAAAGTCCATGGTACAAGCCAATAAGCTTTATGAACTGATCGACCGCATGCCCATGCGTCGTGCTGAGAGGCGTAGAAAAGCCGGTGGTAGCTAGCTGTTGTATCGTTTTACAATGCAACGAATTTGTTCAGACTCCCTATATTCGTCAGCTCAACACGGCTATGAATCAATGATACTTCGCTTGCTCATCTTTCTTGGCATTTTGCTAGTGACCTTTAGCACCGAAGCACAACGTCCAAGGGCAAGGGAGCTCGGTATTCCATTCAATGGTATTCCGGGACCACTCAATTCTATTACTGATGTCAAAGGAGTAGAGGTAGGTCATAGCACCATTATTTCCGGTAGGGGGATCAATGAGATAGGAAAAGGCCCTGTGCGCACAGGTGTCACGGCGATCTTCCCAAGAGGTAAAAAGTACAGCCCGGTCTACGCCAATTGGTACAGTCTCAATGGCAATGGTGAAATGACCGGCACCACCTGGATCACAGAGTCAGGTTTTCTGGAGACACCTATCATGATCACCAATACCAATAGCGTAGGCGTGGTAAGAGATGCTGTGCTCAAGTGGTTTGTAGATGTCAACTGGTATGGTGATGATGATTGGTGGTATATCTATCCGGTAGTTGCCGAGACCTACGACGGGTTTTTGAATGATATCTATGGTTTTCATGTAAAGGAGGAGCACGTATGGGAGGCGATCACCAATGCCAATCCTGGCAAGGTAGAAGAAGGTAATGTCGGAGGAGGAACAGGCATGCTCAGTCTTGGCTTCAAAGGTGGGATTGGATCTTCCAGCCGTATGATTACGGTCAATGGCCAGAAATATACATTGGGCGTACTGGTTCAATCTAACTTTGGCGCGAAAAAGAACCTCACCATTGCAGGGGTGCCCGTTGGTATTGAGCTGATGGACACCCTTAACAGTGTGTACAATGGCGCACCCGATTCCAGACGCAAGGAAGGAGATGGCTCTATCATTGTAGTAGTCGCCACTGACGCACCTTTGATGCCACACCAGCTCAAGCGCCTTACACAGCGTGTACCTATCGGAATAGGCAATACAGGGGGAAGAGGCAGTAATGGTTCTGGTGATATTTTCGTTGCCTTCTCTACCGCGAATGAAGATGCCTTTAGCCGCACCGAGGTAACAGAGGTAGATGTGCTTTCCAACGGTCTCATTACGCCTCTGTTTGAAGCCACGGTACAAGCTACCGAAGAGGCCATCATCAACGCTATGGTGGCAGCCGAAACCATGGATGGTATCAATGGTAACAAGGCGTATGCATTACCGCATGATATGGTGATACAGGTGATGAAGAAGTATAATCGCTGGAAGGAATAGGGTATAGTCTAGTAGGTCATCTCTTCACATGGGATAACTTTTCTTGTATTAGGTGACTTGTCTTGCCATTGCGATGCAAGCTGGTGGATCGTGGTATTCTCACTTATCGAATGTTGGCAGGAGCACATCTTTCATGATGGCAAAGGCCAGCTTATCTTCTTGTGAGTTGTATGCGCCACCTGTAAACACCGCGACCATATCCATTTCAGGAATGACCATGATATACTGACCTCCATTTCCGGTAGCTGTTTTGGAAATGACTATTCTACCGTTTGCGCCAAATGGAATGTTCCACCACAGATAACCATAATCAATACCGGTGATCTTTGTTTTCGATGTAGTCGATTCTTCAATCCATTTTTCTGATACCACCTCATTGCCATTCCATTGGCCTTTATTAAGAATGAGCTGGCCGATCTTTGCCATATCTCTGGGTGTCATGTATAATCTTTTCCCAGATGGGAGGACCTGTTTATCTGAAGTATGTCCCCATTTGATATTACTGATCTCAAGTGGACTGAATAAGTATTTTTCTGCGAATTCGTCTATTGCCATACCTGATGCCTGACTGACTATCTCCGCCAATAGTATGACACCCATAGAGCAATAGTTCGATACCGTTCCAGGTTCATTGAGCATAGGCAGATCAAGCGTATACTGAATCCAATCATTCTTTTTGTAGACTTTGTCTTCTTGCCCTTTCGATTTCTTGTCCCAATCGTTGCAATCCAGGCCAGTTGACATAGTCATAAGGTGCTTGATAGTAATTTTTTCCTTTCGTGCGTCAAGGTCCTTTTTTGGAACATGACTTTTCAGATACTTTGATATCGGGTCATTGATATCATCGATAAAGCCCTTGTCGATGGCTATTCCCACCAATATCGCACGTATGCTTTTGGTGGTGGAACGCAGATCATGTGGTCTATCAGCGGTGAATCCATCAAAGTATTGCTCAATGATCAGGTGATCATTTTTTACCAACAATATGCTGTGAAGCTTGTGCTGTTCTTTTGCGAGTTGGTTGAAAAACTTGGATATCAATGTTGTGTCCTCGACCTCTGATAACAGATGTCTTGTTTGCCACCCATCACCGAGTTCGTTGGGTTGAGCATACTCAAATGTATTTTGACCCGAGCATAGGGAGCTTACACATAAAACCAGGATGATTAAGGCTACTAGATTTTTCATAGTTATGGGTGTAACGATCTACGAAGATTAGAGATTAGAATGCATTAAGTCTTTCCTCGCATGGAACGAACTCTTTATTTCAAACCTGTTGCATTTGGGTGGCTAGATGCCCGCTATTCTCTAATCTCCTTTGAAAATATCTTGACCAATAAAATCTCGCTCATAAGTTTGTTTCCGACTTTTGTACGTTACTACTGTCGAATCTCCCAGGTTTTTTCTAGAATCTGTAACGTGTCAGATGAGATATATTTGATTTCCATAGGAGTTCTTGGAATCCAAAAGCGATAGTCATTCGTAGGGTTTAAGGCAAAGTGAATTATTTTTCCATTAAAGCTCAAATCACAGAGATAATTCTGAATTTGTCTGAGGTGTCTGATCTGTAATGAGTCTTTTGTTATTGTTAGCTTCTGGGTTGTTTCCTCCGAAGTGAAATTTGGTGGAATTGAAGGATTAGTTCGTAATTCTTCGACCAAGAGATCGAATGTTGCGATAAGTCCCTATTTAACGGGTATTCTATACTAGAAGAGAATCTGATTAATCAAAGAAACAGTGAAAAGACTCAGTAAAAACCAGCCAATAAATCCTTGAAGAATACAAATGTATTTCGCTGCTCCAGTAGTAGGAATGCGGCCGAAACCTAATGTCACGAATGAATTAAGGCTAAGCGTCAGTGCGTTTAATACACTGATGAAAAATCCGGCGGTCAATTTAACGAATGGCTTGAAGTAGCCGTGATCATTCTTCTTAATGAATGTACGAAAGTCTGAAACCAACTTACCCTTGCTGGTCTTGTCCCACTCAGAAGGGAAGAAAACATAGACAAAAGCAAAGGCGAGTATGATCCAAATGGAAACCAGAATGGCCCGCCCAGGATTTGTTCCATGCTCTGTGTAGAACTTCATCAATCTATTAAGTCCATACCTAAATAAAGTGGAAGTCGATCCTGTTTCCTGATACTGATACTTCAACCACTGTCCTTCAAGGTCTTTCATTTTGACATACCACAGATTAGTGTGTTCAATGTGTCCATTGGTGTGAAATATGTTTTGCAAATAGTAATATGCCCGCATAAGTTCATAATATTCTTTAGTCCTCGAGAGCTCTCTTTTATTCTTACCGGTGAAGACGTTGAAGGCGGTTTGCCCATGCTCAATAACATTGTCTGCCAAAGTGTCTATTGAAGCATCCTCGGACAGCCATAATACAAATCTTTTCCTGAGCGCGCTATAACCTGAAATCTCATCAAAGGCGACTAGTTCGGGAGTACTCCGAAAAGAAAACCTATTATAAGTCTCCGAAAAACCTGTTTCGGACAGATCCAAATAATCAATATCGTTTTCCTCCAACTTAAGTTTACCTGATGCTGAAGCATCGACTACTAATAAGCCATCAAAATCATTATTACGTATTTCTACATCAGTGTACTTGCCAATAATCCTTGTTAGGTTATAGTCAATTTCAGATACGATCTTATTGTTTTGGAGGTATATTGATGGAGCTGGGTCACCTGGATTTGATATTGAGATAGCAGTAGATGAACGAATAGAATCCCGATAACCATTTTCAAACCTTAAGCTAAGACTGTTATTGATCACCAAGGTATTGTCTTCGAAATCAATAACATCTCCTGTAACATTGAAGTTGTAGTCAAACAGACCTTCAAACTTGTTCCCAGCTATATGCGCTATTGATATCCTATTGGAGTTAATATAGAACTCTTTTTTGATAAAGGATTTTCTAATATTTAGATAGTCAATTTCATTACGATCAAAAATCACTTGCTCTTCAGAAAGAATATTCTGTAGTTGAATCATATGCTGAAAATAAATGACGTCTTGTTCTTGTTTAGAGTTGAAGAACACAATCCTTTTCTTAAAGTGAAGGCTATCTATAGTGAACCTATCAGGGAGCTTGCATCTGGCGATATAGAGTGAGTTTGGGATAACAATACGACCATCGATTTTTTGAAGATCAGGGAAATTAGTGCTTAGGTAATTGAATGGAGAGAAGTTGGAGTTACTAGAGGTAACAACCAAGTACTTTGGCATGTAAATACTATCAGGGTACGTTTTTGTAGCTAGATTGGTGAAGAGTTCTTCGACAGTTATTTCACCCTCATACTTCTGAGCGTTAATTATGATAGGTGCGAGAGATAGGAAGGTGAGCAGGATTAATCTCATCATAACTGAAAGCGACATTGAGGTAAGGCCTAACTAAAGCTAATGAAAAAGTTATAGTAACCCCTGATCTCAAGTGGCACCAGGTTATGTGCTTTATCCGTCAGTGATCAGTTTCTGTAGGTTTGGCAATAGATCGGAGCTTTTCTATTTTGCCAATTGAGATCTGATAGCTTGATTCCGGTAGGTAGGGGTTGCCCGACTTTTGAGACTTAATCTCAAAGGGTGAATAGACTATGCAATTGGTGTTTCTCACATGATATAGGTTGGACCTTGCCGAATCATTAATACCACTCAGAATGCCGTAGTAGACTTCCCACCAGATGGTAGAATAGTTGGTAGTGAAGTCGTGCCAGACGACAATCGATTCTGGATGGACCAGATGTTTGAAGACATTCTCTGTATCTATTTTAATAGACTGCCAATGATGATCTCCATCGATAAAGATCAAATCATATTTCTGGTTTAAACTTCTAAAGTCGTATTTGGTGGAGTCACCAAATAGTCGTTCAACATTGGGGTCGTCTTTTAAATAGTAACCTTGTGCCTCAATATGATCCTTTAAGTAACCATGCTCTTTGAGCTGATCGGACGAAAAGTTTAGTGTTGTTCGTCTATGTGTTTCATGAGCAAGATTTGCGATGCTTTCACCGCGCCAAGTTCCGATTTCGAAGTAGTGACACTTGTTAAATTTGTTAGCGAGACCCTTGAGAAGTAAGAGATCAGTTAGAGCAGAAGTGCCTCCAAGGAAACTGTAAACATCAATCTGCTGAGGGAAGGTGATGCCTAGATCATCGAATGAAACCGAATTGAGATCAGACTCTTGAAGGCCAAAATCGGTTATCACCTTTTTTCTGAAATAGTCTTCATTATTGAGCACATAATAAAGGCTTTTGGGATTGGAAATGATCTCAATAAATGCTTCTTTAACTCTTCTAAATCTGCGAAGCATAGATCAATCTATTTGAATAACTGCCTCGGCATCAATTTCAATTTTCCATTCCGGTAGGGCAAGAGCGGAAACACCCACAAGCGTACTGGCTGGAGTGATATTGCTTCCAAAAACCTCTTGTCTCACTCTACGGAATACATCTAGATCGACAGGTTGATAATCAACGATATAAGTATTGATCTTAACAAGATCAGCGTAGGTGGCCCTTTCCGAGGCTAACAGGTCCTGAATGGCTGACAGAGCACCTCGCATTTGTTCTTCCAAAGTTTCGCCTTGTCCGATCTGACCAGAGATATGGAGTCGCTTCATGTTGCCGTGCGTGATCACTGTCATCTGTGCATATCCATTGGTCGGTTGCACAAAGCGCTTTTCTAGAGACAGAGGCTTGGCTGGGGGGTCAGCAGGTGGTTGGCAAGCTATAAAGCCGAATGAAACAACGATTATTAGAACAAAGCATTTCATGATCAGATCATTTTCCCCGTTGAATTTCGCAGGTTTCCTTGAGAGAAAAAACTAGTCAGGGTCTTTCTTATGGTTGACCGATCAATAGGATGTGGCTTGATGTCCTAATCAGCTACTATCTTTACCCTATGGCATTGAACCTATCGATAGTGAAGTCGAAAGTAGACGAGTGGGTACAGTTCCTGCAGGTGGACCTGTGGAATATGCGATTAGCTGATTTGCCCAAGTCGAAGTACACGCTTTATCATAACCTTCGGATAGTGATACTGACGGTGCAGGACTTTGTGCATGACAAATGTGCTCTTCAAGCATCGGCACTTACCTATCTGAGTATCCTGTCCGTGGTGCCCGTCATAGCTACTTTTTTTGGTATTGCTAAAGGTTTCGGTCTGGACATCAATCTTGAGCAGGAGCTGAATAATCTGTTTCCCGGCCAGGAGCTGGTCATGGGCGAGACTGTCAGGTATGCGCAAAACATGCTGGATAACGCTCGTGGAGGAGTGATCGCCGGTATATCCATTATGGTGCTTCTCTATACAGTACTTCGCCTGTTTCACAATATCGAAATGGCTTTCAATGATATCTGGGCGATCAAGAAGCAGCGCACACTTATCCGTAAGATGACAGACTACCTGTCGATCATATTGATTTCGCCTATTATCCTGGTGCTGTCGAGTAGTATGACAGTTTTTATCACTACTCAGCTTGATGCACTTGTTGCTGAATACGAGATATTGGACAATGTGGTGGGTCTGATGAAGTTTGGCCTACGAGCAGTCCCTTTGATCCTGATCACATTCATGTTCTCGCTGTTTTTTGCAGTCATGCCCAATACGAAGGTCAAGTTCCGGTCGGCTTTCTTTGCTGGTCTGTTTACGGCGCTGGCATATCAGCTACTGCAGTATTTCTACATTGAGTTCCAGGTGGGCGTTTCACGCTACAATGCAATTTATGGTAGTTTGGCAGCCTTGCCTTTGTTTTTCATATGGTTGCAGCTCAGTTGGACTGTCGTATTATTCGGAGCGGAGTTTGCTTTTGCGCACCAAAATGCTAACCGTCACTATTTCGACAATAGCAAGACTAAACCCAGCCTCGCCAGTAAAAAACGTCTGGCATTGCTGATCATGGCAGCTATTGCCAAAAACTTCGAACGAGGAGATGATGGTCTGACAGATGAGGTCATCGGAGAGCGGATTGGAGTGCCTATCCGTTTTGTGGTACTGATGCTCGAGGAACTTAAAGAAGCAAGGCTGATCCACGAAGCGGTCAATGATGATGATGTAGTAGTCTACCTACCGTCAATAGACGTCCATAAGCTGACCATAGAGTTTGTAACCGATAGAATGGAAAAACAAGGGCTGGACCAGGTATCGATCGGCAAACTGTCCGAAGTAGATGCCTTGGTTGCTGCTCTTGATGATCTCAAGGATAATGCCCGTCGATCACCCTCAAATAGATTGCTGATCGAGCTGTAATATGCTCTAACTACCCCTTCGCTTAAATGACCATGTGAATTCGAAGACAGATACCACCGTGTCGTCAGCCATTTTGCCAACTGTTTTGGCGGTTACGGTCGCAGCTTCTCCAGTTGATTTAGCTCTTTCTACCGCTTCAAAGATCTTGTCACCATCTTCGCAAGTGAAAGTGACTCTACCGGTGGCCTTCTTTGGAAACTCTGCCTTCATATCGATAATGATAATAGCAATAGAAGGTTTCTGGCCCTGGATCGCCATGAGCCCTATGGCTGCAGTTGATAATTCAGCAGCCATACTCTGTACGGCGAAGTAAGTCGATTGAAAAGGATTTTTGTTTACCCATTTGAACGGTTGGGTCGACACACAACGCTCCGGGGTGAGTTCTGTGACCTTCATGCCCGACAGCCAGCCCATAGGGACCTTGAAAAAAGCGAAAGTTCGAAACAACCAGGGGTTGAGCATTTTCTTACGAAAGCTTTCCTGGGCAGGGGAGAGGGTAGTTGTAGTCGTGCTCATATCAACTTTGGGTTACCACCAAATTATATAAATCAAAGCTACCATGATGGTGACAACCACAGCAGCTACGTTAAAAGTCTGTGTAGACTTATAATGTTTCTTATGGATCTCAATGGCATTGTCATCATAGTCAATGTCCTTGGTGAGGAACAATGCCAAGGCTAGGAATAAGAGAGCCATCATATGGATGGAAAACTTGCCAAAAGCATTGTCAACATCCAATACTGTATCATGGAACATCTCATGGTCGCCTGCCACCACAATGACAAATAAGAACATAGTACCTATGATCAGTAGGAAGTTCTGGTCCTTAAACTTGAAATCGTATTTGCCGGCCATTGAGATCAAAACCATCGCGTAGCAAAGTATAACAAAGATGAAGCCCATTCTATCGAGGAAGGGGACATCCGGCAGCCCAAAATAGAAGATGAGATTGAGAGGGATGCTTAGTATAGCCACCCACAGTGCTGCGGTAGGGGTGGCCTTGCTCCAAAAGAGACCAAACAAGAAGATGACTGTCACAGCTGGCGTAACAAAACCGGAGAACTCTTGGATGTACTGGAACATCTGATCAAACCCATTGAGAGCCGGGGTTACAAAACAGGCAATGACCAAAGCGATCAAACCAGTGATGCGGCCTACGGTCACCAGTTGATTTTCGCTTGCCTCCTTATTGAAATATTGCTTGTAAATGTCCATTGTAAAAATGGTGGATGTGCTGTTCATCATTGAGCTTAGAGAGGAGACGATAGCTCCGATGAGTGCTGCAAAGGTGATGCCTTTGAGTCCTGCCGGAACCAGCGCCAGCATAGTTGGATAGGAGTTGTCCGGCTTAATGAGCCCGTCAATCTTGATCAGTTCGGTGATTTGAGGATTTCCCGATTCCACCAAATAAAAAGCCGCTACACCTGGGATCACAACGAAGATGGGCATGATCACTTTCAGAAATGCTGCAAAAGCCACTCCTTTCCTTGCTTCTTCAAGGTTTTTACCTGCTAGGGCACGCTGAGTAATGTACTGATTACATCCCCAGTAGGATAGATTGGCAATCCACATACCACCAACCAACACTGTGACTCCCGGTAAGTCCATGTAGGATGATTTGGTATCTCCATTGATCGTATAAGTATCACCTACTTCGAAGATCATATCAAACTTTTGAGGTACCTCTGCCAATAGCGTGAAAAAACCCTGAATCGGTCCGTTCCCGCCACTTACCAAATCGAGTGCTATGCTTGATACCATGATCCCTCCTATCACCAGGAAGATCACCTGCACCACATCTGTATATGCTACAGCTTTCAAACCACCGTAGAGAGAGTACAATACCGAGAATGCTGCTAACCCTACTATTGCCCAGATGAATGGTACTCCAATGACTGTGTTTAGCGTAAGAGCACCTAAAAACATCACTGCCGTAAGATTGACAAAAACGTAGAGCAACAACCAGAAAACGGCCATGACCGTCTTGATACGGTTATCATAGCGCATCATCAGGAACTGAGGCATGGTAAATATGCCCTTATGCAGATAGATCGGCAAGAAGTACTTTGCAATGAGTAGTAACGTGACAGCAGCCATTAGTTCATAAGCGGCTATGGCCATGCCAATTGCATAACCCGATCCTGACATACCGATGATCTGTTCTGCCGAGATATTTGACGCTATCAATGATGCCCCTATGGCATACCAAGGCAAGGCCTTACCGGCGAGAAAATAGTCGGTCGAGTTTTGTTCTTCACCTTCCTTTTTGCGTGAGACCCAAAGGCCCAAGCCAATAATAAAAAGGGCGTAGATGGCGAATACAACAATATCAACAGTTGAGAACGAAGAAGTTAGCTCCATGCGGTTGGTTCGATTAAATGCTCGTAGTTAAGGGACTTGCATTTTACTTAATTAGACCCAGATAAGCAAAGGAGGGGCTCATGGGTAGTGGATGTTTCCTATGAGTCAGCTTCTCTACCAGATATCAAAGTTTGCGAGCAGCCAGAATTGAAAGTTGGCACTGGATAATCGGCAAGAGTAATTCTCCATTGTCAATTGACTATTCGTATCGCAGTGCCTTCACAGGATCAGACTTAGCGGTCACAAGTGTTTTATAACCTACCGTAATGATGGCGATCAGGATGACCAATACTCCCGCTAACAGGAAGACAGGTGCTCCAAGCTCAATCCTTGTGGCAAAATTGTCCAGCCATCCATCCATAACGATGTAGATAATAGGAAATGCCAGAATGATAGCCAGGATGATCAGTTGCACAAATTCTCTGGTAAGAATGACGATGATGTTAGATATGTCAGCCCCGATGGCCTTTCTTATACCGATTTCCTTCGTGCGCTGGAGTGCACTAAATGATGACAGACCAAATAGTCCAAGGCATGCTACTATGATAGCGAACCCAGCAAACAGCGTAAAGACCCTGCTAAACTCCCGGTCGTTCTCATATTGTCGATTGAAAAAATCATCAAGGAAAAAGTAGTCAAATGGGTTGCCTGGGAAGAAGCGATCAAACTGTTGCTGTGCTGCATCGAAAGCCTGTTGATAATCACCAGTATTCAAATGTAGCGTAATGAAACTATTCTCATTGAGTGAGAGTGGGAAGATGATTGGTGAGACGGCCGTCTTCACTGACATTTGCTGATAGTCATCAACCACACCCACGATTGTTTTGGGGTATCCCCAGAACATGATCTTCTGGTTAATGGCTGCTTCGGGACTCTCATAACCGAGGTATTTGATGGCTGCAGCATTTAAGATCATTGATCCAGTATCTGTGCTAAAAGTTTCATTGTAATTGCGACCTGCCAGTAGCTCTATATCGTACGTCTGGAAGTAGTTGTAGTCGATCCCCACAATGTAGATGGTCTTATTGCGATCGGGAGTCTCTTCATTTCTTCTGATACCATTGGTCCAGAAAATCTCGTCTCCAGGCACATTAGAGCTGGTAGTAATACCTGCTATCTCAGGATTACTGAGGACTTCCGATTTGAAGGTTTTCATTGTGGTAACGAATAAGGAATCTTCCCCAAAGACAGCTGGGCCCTTGATGACCAAAGTGTCTGTCATATCAAAGCCCAGGTCGGCATTGCGCATGTGGGCCAATTGCTGATAGACGATGATGGTACCTGTGATCAAAGCAACTGATGCTGCAAACTGGAAGACCACCAGTACCTTTCGCAGCATATTGCCAGATTTATTACCACTGAATTTACCTTTGAGGACGTCTGAAGGTCGAAAGGAGGAGAGTATCAAGGCCGGGTACAGCCCTGATAAACAAGCCCCTACCAGGAAAACCCCACCTGCAGTCAACCAAAACTGTCCACTGATCAAAAAGCTAAGACTGAGTTGTGATCCGGTCAACTGATTGAAGTAATTTATGCCAAAGAAGACGATCAACAAACCTACGATCAAGGCAAAGAAGTTAAGAAGAATGGCTTCTGACAGAAACTGGTAGATGAGCTGCTTTTTAAAGGCACCCATCGTTTTTCTTACACCCACTTCCTTGGCTCGCTCTACAGATCGGGCTGTGGACAGGTTGATGTAGTTGATCCATGCGATCACTAGTATGAAGAAGGCTATGATCGTCAGGAAGAATACCGCCTGACCATCACCTTGTTCTTCAGGTTCAGACTCCTGTAGCAGATTCGAGTACAGGTGAATGTCCGTCAACGCCTGTAGCGGAAACTCTGACCTGAAATTGTACTCCTCAAAATCTTCCCCGCGTTCCTCGACCAGGTATTGGTTGAATTTATCATCAAAAGCTTTCGGATCGGTCCCCTCTTGGAGCAATACATAAGTATTGAAGTCGTACCAACCCCAGGCCTCTTCCGAAGCTACATTCCCGGTTTCATCATCCCGAGTATGATTGTTAAGTGTTTCGTATGAAATGAGAAAATCATATTTAAAATGTGAGTTATTGGGAACATTGACTGTCACACCACTGATCTGGAGTGGCAATCGCAACCATGAGTCAAACGTGATCGATTCGCCCACCACATCGGTCGTCCCAAAATACTTTAAGGCAATCTCCTCCGTTACTACCACTTTGTTGGGTTCGCTAAGGCAGGTGTTGATATCACCCTGGATCAACGGGTAGTCGAAAATTCTCAGAAAGGCGGGATCGGCCACATGTAGTCGGTCCTCTCTGAACTGGATATTGTTTGTCGACATGACACCACTGATAGGAAAGGCACGGGCAAACTCGATCACCTCAGGCATCTTTTCTTTCATGAACGGTCCGACACGTGGTACGGCAGCCGCACAGTCTATATTCAGTTCTTCTCCCCGATACACCTTGTAGCGTACCCGGTAAATGTCCTCATGATTGCTGTGGAACTTGTCATAGCTGTTTTCATAGGTTACATACTGCAGAATAAAGATGAACGCGGCAACTCCAAGGGCCAATCCCATAATGTTGAGTGCAGAGTAGACCTTATTCTTCGATATTGTTCGAAGCGTGATTTTGAAGTAGTTCTTTAACATGGCTATGCTATTATTTTGAGTTGTGTTGTTGTTTTTTCTGAGGTCATAATTGCGCACAGAAAGCATTGCATCGATCACATAGTGGGTGGAGGCGTACACTCTTCCATGAGCCAGCACGCGATCTTCGTAGATTTCCAGCATGTCCCCGGCGATCTCCTCATAGAGTTCACTACCGTAAATCCACTTAAGCAGATAAGTGCCCAGTCTGGGCGGGACGATATGGTTTTGATCTACATCCACCTACTGGAATGAATGATTGTGATCAGACAGACTGAAATGTCAATTGCGGAATATTGCGCCAAAGCTGTTCTTTGAGGTCTTTAGCTTGCTGCAAAGCCGCAAAGCCAGCACTTGTTACTTTAAAAAAACGTTTGGGCTTGCCACCCCTTTTTTGTGTAGGGTTGCCAAACTCCGAACTGAGAAATCCTTTGTCCTCGAGTCGGTAAAGAGCCGAGTGAATAGCGCTAATATTAACTTTTCTACTCGCGGTGTTTTCCACTTCAGCTTTCACAGATACGGCATAAGCCTCTTTACCTAATGAAGCTACCGTTAACAATACGAGCTCTTCAAATTCTCCTAAGTAAGTTCCTTTCATCGTTTATGAATTATTATCATCATAAATGTAAATATAATACGAACGATTATCCTCATAGTTGTAAATATTATCAATAAGTTGACTAAAGTGGTCTGATCACTTTGCTTGATTAGCCAGTCACATTCAGGTCAAGACCACTATAGTAGCCCATGTCTTTGTTCTTTAGAAACTTGGTGTACCAGGTGATCTGTCCGGTGTGGTAGGAGAAGTGCTCCACGACATGAGTAAGCACTCCTATTCCTGATAAGTGAAAGCCTTGGATACTGAAGTCACGTTCCAGATCGTCAGGACCAAACCTATCCAATGCTTCTTTGACTCCTTTTTCAAAGTCTTCCAGCTTGGATATCAATTCAGACTTATCGTATGGAGATTCTGAAGCAAACTCCTCATCTCTTATGCGATTATCCTCACCCCCCCCTATACCATGGATGACATATTGAGTGACATTGCCCATGAGGTGGAGAATGAGGTTGCCAGTGCTACTGAGATTATTGTTGGGTCTTTGCCAGACCTCTTCTTCGCTTAATTCTGATAAACATTTTTTGATCCGGGGTACGGATTCTTCAAACAGTCTGAATTTGACCTCTTTGACCCAGGTGTCGGCAATACTGGTGGGAGTAGACATGATTTATTCTTCTTCTTTAATCAATTCTCCGTTGACGTATTCATACTCTATACTGAGATTACCTTCCTGGTCATACCATTTGGCCATGCCATTGCGTACACCAGCAGTGAACGGGCTCTCCTCCATTAAGGTACCATTATCATAGTACTTCCGTACAAGACCATCCAGTTGGCCGTAAGCATAGTTGCGCTCTTCGATGACCTTGCCGCGCTTGTACTTTCGATATTGGCCGTGCGGTACGTCTTTATGATAGTTCAATTCTTCCTCTAGTGCGCCTTGTTGATTGAGTTGCACGAAGATGCCTTCTTTCTGACCGTTGAGATAGGTAGTGATCGATTTGACACTTCCTGTACCATCGTAATATTCCGTCCAGGTTCCTGTTCGGAATCCTTTGTAATACTGGCCTTGCGCTGAGACATCCGGTCCTGAGTAAAGGGTTGCCAATTTGATATCAGGATCATCACTAAAATCCTCCAGTATAGCTCCTTCAGGGACATCCGAAAAGTCACCCTGGACCTCAGGAGTGGAGCACGAAAAAGTCATCAAAAAGACTACTATCAATGATAATTTTTGCATGATATGACCGCTTAATTTACGGTAGTGCAAATTATCAAGAAATTTTCGAAAACCTTTAAATCAGGCTGTTGATGGTCTATATTGCAGCTTCAAATTGAGTCAGGCTATGGCGATTTCATATCACCGCAAATTACTCCGTGAGTTCCTAGAGCATCGCAAAGTCCAGCGGTTCATTATCTCCCTAATCGTCATCAATGCCGTGACCATCGGCTTTGAGACCAATCACAAGCTGATGGCCCAAAGTGGTGCGGTGTTCAATACTTTCGATTTCGCTATCCTGGTCATCTTCATTATTGAGATCGTTCTTAAAATTTATGCTTATGGTCTAAGGTTTTTTACCAATGCATGGAATGTATTCGACTTTCTGATTGTGGCCATTGCTGCCATGCCAGCAGCGGGTGTTTTTTCGGTCTTCAGGACCCTGCGTATTTTAAGAACACTTAGGCTACTGAAGAATGTCCCAAAGCTTCGTATCATCATTGAGTCGCTGATCAAGGCAGTGCCGAGCATCGGCTGGATCATTCTTCTACTCGCCATCATCTTCTACATATTCGCAGTAGTCGGAACTAACATATATGGTGACGCATTTCCGCAGTGGTTTGGCACCATGGGTGAGTCGGTCTTTACACTCTTCCAGATCATGACCCTGGAGAGCTGGTCATCCGGTATCGCCAGACCTGTGTTGGAAGAGATGCCTTATGCCTGGATCTTTTTTGTACCGTTTATCCTTATCGCCACCTACACCACACTCAACATATTCATTGCGATAGTGGTCAATACCATGAATGAGCTGCACATGGCAGAGATCAAGGAAGAGGAGGACAGGCTCAAAGCAGAAGAAAAGGCTAAGCACGAAAATCTGCTCGATCAACTGGCTACATTACAAAACAAGCTCGATAGTATCGAGCAAAAGCTGGATACCAAAGTCTGACTAAGCTTCGGCTGCTTCCAACTTCAAGGCTACTTCTTCCCATCGATCATTCAGGTCCTTGAGTTGCTGCTTCTGAAGTTCGTATTCTTCGTTGGTTGATTTCAGGAGAGATTCCTCTGTGAAGATGGTTGGGTCAACAAGTTGCGCTTCTATCTCTTTGATCTTTGTCTCAGTCTCAGTTACCTGTTCTTCAATTTTTTCAAGATCGCACTTAAGCTTTCTGACTTCATTGTCATTCTGTTTTTTTTCAGCAGGCTTATGGCTCGTCTTGGGTTTACTTTCTTTTTTGGGGCTTTGGTTCTTAGGAGCTGTATTGGTGGATGCGTTTTGGTTTTGCCACCAGGTAAACTCATCATAAGTACCAGGATACTCTTTGATCTGGTTGTCTTCGATCCACCAGATTTTGTTGGCGATCTGTGAAACAAAGTAGCGATCATGTGATACCACAATATAGGTGCCCTGGTATTGCTGTAATGCCTGGATCAGGATATTGACCGATTGCATATCGAGGTGGTTCGTAGGCTCATCAAGCAACAGGAAGTTGGCCTCCGATATTAATGTCTTGGCTAATGCCACTCTTGACTTTTCTCCACCGGAGAGCACCTTGATCTTCTTAAAGACGTCTTCATCCGTAAACAGGAAGCAACCTAGCACTGATCGAAGTTCTTGTTCTGATTTTTCACTGCCGTGTTGCTTGAGCTCCTCAAGTATTTCATTGTTGATGCCCAGGGACTCTAGTTGGTGCTGTGCGTAGAAGGCCATGTTGACGTTGTGGCCATTACTGATCTTACCAGAAATATTTTCATCATTGGCGATGATCCGCAGTAAAGTAGACTTCCCTTTTCCGTTAGCACCAATCAATGCGATTTTATCCTCACGCTCAATATGTGCATCGGTATTCTTAAGTATGGTCAGATCACCGTATGCCTTGGAGACATTTTCCATCATGACGACATGACGACCTGACTTTTGGTTGAAGTTGAACTTGAAATTGACCTTCGCCATCTCATCGATGACATCTTCTACCATGTCCATCCTCTCGAGTGACTTGACCCTGGACTGTACCTGCCTGGCTTTTGTCGCCTTGGCCCTGAAGCGTTCAATGAAACGTTCCGTTTGGCGGATTTTCTGCTGTTGGTTTTCGAAAGCACCCTTTTGGATCTCATTCCTGAGCGCTTTTTCCTCCATATAGAAGTCGTAATTGCCTGAATAGTAGTCCAGTCTTTGACCGGTTACCTCCACTATAGTGTTGACCGTATTGTTGATAAACTGCCGGTCGTGTGATACTACGATCACTGCTCCGTCATAATTTCGAAGGTAGCTCTCTACCCACTGTATCGAAGGTAGGTCAAGGTGGTTGGTCGGCTCATCAAGCATGAGCAGTGAGGGCTTTTCTAAAAGAAGCTTCGCTAACATCACGCGCATGCGCCATCCTCCTGAAAACTCTCTTAATGGTCGCTCAAGATCCACTGTGCTAAAGCCGATACCTTCAAGGATCTCTTCGGCCTTGGACTGGATCGTGTAGCCATCCAGTGCCTCAAACTTCTCCTGTAACTTGGCCAATTTCTCAACAAGCTCATCCTTGTAGTCCGTCTCCATCTCGTGGAGCACCTCATCGATTTTGTGCTGGACGTCCAGCGCTTCACTGAATGCACCCATAGCGACCAGCTTGATACTGTCGTCCGATTGGAATGAAAGAAGGTCCTGGTTCAAAAAACCAATAGTACAGTCATTGCTTTTTTGGATTTCACCAGCGTCTGGCACGTACTCCCCATCTATCAATCTTAGCAAGGTCGACTTACCAGTACCATTTAGTCCGATCAAGCCAATTTTATCCTTTGGCTTGATGTGCAAAGAGGCCTCATGATAAAGTGCTCTTGATCCCAGGTAGTAGGAGAGATTATTAATTGACAGCATGCCGCAAAAGTAGAAATTCTGGAATGTTATGATAAGCGAATAGACATCAATAACTTGGAGAGGGAGCAAAGCTTCTTTAAATGATAGTAAAACTATTATTGATTTAATTCGTTGGGTATGGAAAATTGCTTTACGTGAATACTCAACCCATCAAGCGACTCGTTGAGTCGAGCTTATTTCAAAACACTATCATTTTTCTGATCGTGCTCAATTCATTACTGATTGGGTTGGAGACTTCAGACTATTGGATGGACCGCTATGGCTATATCATAGACCAGGTGGATCTGGTTATACTTGGAGTTTTTATTGTTGAGATCGTACTCAAACTTGTTGTTTATCATTATCGCTTTTTCAAGAACGCCTGGAATGTTTTTGATCTTATGATCATTTTAATTTCAGTTGTTCCTGCTGCCAGTTCTTTCACTGTTTTCCGGGCATTCAGGATACTACGTACACTGAGGCTTGTCAAAAATGTACCGAAGCTCAGATTCATCATTGAATCACTACTGAAGGCTATACCCAGTATTGGCTGGATCGTTGCGTTGTTGCTAATGATCTTTTACGTATTCGCGGTGTTGGGTACTAACCTTTATGGTAGTCAGTTTCCTGAGTGGTTTGGTACGCTTGGTAAGTCAATGTTTACCTTGTTCCAGATCATGACCCTTGAAAGTTGGTCTAGTGGTATAGCACGACCAGTGATGACAGAGGTGCCTCTTGCTGCAATATATTTTATTGTCTTTATACTGGTAGCTACTTATACCACACTCAACGTGTTCATTGCGATAGTGGTCAACACGATGAATGAAATGCACCACCAGGAGATCATGGAGGAGGACAGCCGGATCAAGCTTTTCGTTCATGAGGAGCACGAGCAGCTGAAACATAAGATCGATGATCTGAGTGCAGAGATCAAGGAGCTTAAGTCACTCCTTGGGGAGCCACAGCTACCTTTGCATTCCGATAGGTAAGCTTGACGACCCTCATCAGCCGTAATTGTAAAACAATTCCTGACTAGGTCGCATTTAGTTAATTTAGCATTCTAAACTACTTGTCATGAGATACGCGGCTTTAATACTATTATACTTTGTTTTTGGATGCCAGACTGATGTGAAAACAGAAGCTTCAGCTGATGATAATGCTGCTACTGAAACGCCTAAAGCAGCAATTGAGGGCATTAACCTTAGTACCCTCAACCTGCCGGAGGGATTCGAGATCAGCGTTTTTGTTGAAGGTATAGAAAACGCCCGATCTATCGCAATGAGCCCATCGGGTACTATTTTTATTGGTAACCGGAATGAAGGCCGTGTCTGGGCGGTGCGAGATGAGGATGGTGATTACAAGGCTGAAAAGAAATGGATCATTGCTGAAGATCTGAAACTGCCTAACGGCGTGGCGTACAGAGATGGATCGCTGTATGTAGCTGAGATTTCCAAGCTATGGCGTTACGATAACATCGAAGAGAACCTGGACAACCCTGGTGAGCCTACCCTTATCTATGAGGACTACCCTACGGATAGACATCATGGTTGGAAGTACATTGCTTTTGGTCCTGATGGTAAGTTGTACATTCCGGTAGGTGCTCCCTGCAATATCTGCGAAAGTAAGAATGAGCTGTACGCGTCGATAACGAGGATGGATCCTGATGGAAGCAATCGTGAGGTGTTTGCACATGGTGTACGCAATACCGTAGGTTTTACGTGGCATCCTGAGACCGGCGAGATGTGGTTTACCGACAATGGACGAGATATGCTAGGTGATAATATGCCGCCTTGTGAACTGAATAAGGCGACAGAGGCAGGTATGCATTTTGGTTATCCCTACTGTCACGGTAATGATATCGCTGATCCGGAATTTGGTCAGAAGTTTCCTTGTAGTGATTTTGTAAGACCTGCGTATAATCTCGGGCCTCATGTGGCTCCCCTTGGCCTTAAGTTCTATACCGGAGATATGTTTCCTGCACAGTATAGTGGTAGCCTGTTCATTGCAGAGCATGGATCTTGGAACAGGTCTAAGAAGATCGGTTATCGAATAATGCAGGTAAAGGTAGAAAATGGTCGGGCGATAAGCTATGATCCGTTTATCGATGGGTGGCTTGACGAAGAAGCGCAAGAAGCCTGGGGTCGACCTGTTGACGTGTTCATACTAGAGGATGGTTCTATGCTGATCTCAGATGACAAAGCGGGGGCCATCTACCGAGTGACTTATAAGGCTTAATTGCCAATTTCTTTCTGACTGTTCTGGTCCCGTCGTAGATTAGCGTCTCGATTCAACTAGGACGAATGGACAAACCCGCATTTGACGACATCTTCATGGAATTGGCTGTGAGCCTTGCCAAACGCTCGCATTGTATCAAGCGACATGTTGGCGCTGTACTTACAAAAGAAACCAGGATCATATCTATTGGGTACAATGGGCCACCGGCAGGCACACACAATTGTGATGAGGAGTACCCCGAGGTAGGGTGTCCCAGAGATTCGAAGGGGGGATGTTCGCTGGCCATACATGCAGAGCAGAATGCTATCCTGTACGCTGTAAAGAATAAGGCTTCCGTAGAAGGTGCGACACTTTATGTAACGCTATCTCCTTGCCTCTCCTGCGCACGGATCATTTATACCATGGGCATATCTCATGTCATCTACCTGCGCTCCTACGCGGAATACAAGGGCATTGAGAATGATGAAGGGGTAGATTTCCTTAAAATGTTTGGAGTAAAGGTCAGCAAATACGAGGGGGACATTGAATTGGAGAGTCAAATGATTTAGTCACTAAATCTTTTATTACAAATTTGATTTTAGCAAATTCACAGCGCAAATCGTAAAATACGTCCCAACATGAAAAAAGCCTGGCAGAATTTTATCACTCAGTTCAAACCAAGATATAGGGTAGAAGTGCTCAATTATCATCTGGTGCCTTTTGCACCACTGATGACCAATGCGAATACCCAGGATTTTGAGAAGGGTGAGTATGATGCAGCGCGTAAATATTTTGACAAGGTGGTGATGGCCACAGCTAAGGCTAAAGTTGCCCCGGCTGAGGTACATCTGATCAAAGGCAAGAAAACGGTGGTGCACTCGGCCAGCTTTGGTCCAATCAATGAAGTGAAGCGTTTCAAAGCGGGTTAGGTCCCGGTTGCTGCACTTAGTAATTAAGGTTTGCTTTCTTTAAGGTAGTAGTCAATGATTTTGTTGACTTCATCTTCCATGCCTACCGGAAATGGGATGAAGTATTCCTGGTAAGAGCTTCTTTCACCAGACTTCATCTTGACGGTCAGGTTGATGACTGGTACACTTTTGTCAAGTAGCAGTTCCGCGGCACTGATGCTTTGAAACAGCTTCTTTTTGAAAACAATGAGTAGATTATTGACGAGGATAGCTTCTTTGGCCATATATATCTTACCTTGTTTATTAGCGGACAGCTTACGCAGTTGGAGATATTGGAATAGTCCGTAAACACCTGCAATGAAAACTCCAAGGACTATTCCGATAGGAAGGCCCCAGAGCAACCCTTCAATAATGGTTTTGTCACTTCTGCTAATAGCGAAAACAGCGATAGCGTAGATGATCGCTGTGGCCACAATGGCCGTTTGGGTTGTGATAGACTTGATCCTTGACCTTTGCTCGCTCAAGTAAGTAGCCCAACTCCCCTGGTCAATATGCCAGGATGTAATGACATCCTTGCCCTCTTCTTTAATTTCTTTGATCAATGCTTGTTTCCAGGCATTATTGACTTTGATGAGCATGATCACGCTCCAATAGAGTAAGACAACCAGAAAAATGAGTATTAGTAGGTTGGTGGTCTCATAAGGACGAGCGAACAACAGGATACTGAAGGCAACCACTCCCCCAAAGGCGGCAATGGCAAGAATGGTAAATACGACTATCTTGGCTACACGATTCATGTCTGGATATAGAGTTTAATTTGGAAATGGTGGTTTTGTCTGGCACAGCTGTACCTAGAAGCAGTATCTTGTTGTAATTGTCTCATGAACTCCATGTAAATTATAGCGCATGAGCAACCGTGTAAATACCGTCGACTGGGTATTTGTTTGTCAGAGGAGAGGTGACTATTTAAAGATCAATTAGGAAATAATCTTCTTTCCAACGTTTTGGCCACCAGAGATGCTACTTTCAGCAATTGTTTCGTGTCTGCCCGTCGTACACTTGAGGAGCCGAGAGACTCCATGTAACTTGTTAATATGTCATTACAAACACAACATATCGGGGTTTCGGCCATTAGAGAGAGCATGTCTATGGCTCAATGTATCGACGCGATGGCTTTTGGCTTTGCCGCGTTGAATGAAGGGCAGGCTACTGTACCTGAAAGGACTGTCCATGAATATCAAGCCCAAAACTCTACTCAGCTTATCATGCCGGCAATACTTCATGAATTGGATTTGTTGGTGACTAAACTGGTCACTGTCAACCCATCTAATTCATCAGCCGGATTGCCCCTTATACATGCCCTTATTGTTGCTCAAAGGGCAAGCACCGGAGAGGTTATTGCTACGCTGGACGGCAGTGAGATTACGGCGATGCGTACTGCCGCAGCTAGCGGTTTGGCAACAAGGCTGTTTGCCCTAACGGGATCCGATACACTCGGGATCATCGGTACGGGGACACAGGGCAGATACCATGTCGAAGCAATGTTGGAAGTACTGCCTATCGAAAGGATCCTGGTAAGGGGATCAAGTACAGAGAAGACCAATGTCTTTTGTAAGGAGATAGAGGAGGCTTATGGAGTAGAATGTCGTGTGGCGAATGGACTAAGGACATCAGGGGTTATCTGTGCTTGTACAACTTCTACTACTCCTGTGCTAGGACTGGAAGATGTTGCTAAAGGTACCCATATCAATGCCGTGGGTAGTTTTCGACTGACCGATAGGGAGCTGGATACGAGTCTTATTCAGGCATCAAGGCTGATCATAGATGAATGGGCTGGCTGTGAGACCGAGGCTGGTGACGTAATGATACCCATCAATGAGGGAGCTATTGATCGTGATCATGTGATCGGAGAGCTCGGCTATTGGGCCAGTAATGTATCCAGCATCCAACGTCGACCTGAAGATATCACTGTTTTCAAATCTGTTGGTAACGCTGTTCAGGATGCTGCAGCAGTAGCTTGTGTACTTGGATTACTATGATACGGCGTTCATAATAGCTGCCTTGAGTTCGTCCCGGTCCCATGGCTTGTGGATATTGTGCAGTATGCCCAATTCCTTCATGGCATCTCTTATCACTTTGTCTTGAGAGTACTCTGAGATGATCATCTTAGGTAGCTTTGGCTTGATCTCTGACACTTCGCGCATCAACTCCACACCGGTTTTACCAGGCATGCGCTGGTCGGTGATGATCAAATCCAGGTCCTGACTTTTGACAATATCAATAGCCTGGTCAGCCTCCTCGGCAGTGATAATGTTGAAGTCTCTTTTAAAGGTGATCTTGAAGACATTGATGTTGGGCACCATGTCATCAACATACAGTATGGTTGGCTTGCTCATAGGTGGTTACAGCTGGTAATTGTCAACTTGCAAATTAGTGCTTTGTTGAAAAATGTCAGTTAAGTAATCCCCCTAAATTGAGACTTAAAAGAAGGCCATGAAGATATTCAGTCTGGGACAGCCTATCCGGGTTTAAAACTCCACGGTCCGGACTTTCCTTACTCATGCTTAAGCGACCTTACAGGATTTGAGGTGGCGGCCCTTATCACATGAAAGCTGATGGTGACCATAGCGATCACTAAAGCCAATGCTGCTCCGACCACAAAGACCCATGGGCTGATATCGACCCGGTAGGCAAAGTTGTCGAGCCAGCCTGAAAGAAAAGCATAGGTCAATGGTGTTGCAACAATGAAGGCGACCAAGATCATTACAGAATAGTCTTTTGATAGCAAGAGTACCAGTTGCCGTATGCTCGCGCCCATCACTTTTCTGATGCCGATCTCTTTCACCCTTCTTTTGATAGCGATGGACGCCAGGCCAAAGAGTCCCATACATCCGATAAAAATGGATAGTACAGCCATGATCTTGACAACAGCACCCATCTGGTCATCGGATTTATACAGTTCTTCGAAGTGTGCATCCAGGAATTCATACTTAATAGGAAAGTCGTTGACATGTTTATTGTATATGCGCTCTATATCCACAAGGGTCTGTGCCACATTGTCTCCGTTGATCTTGACGGATATCTCCTGGAAGCGCCAGTCCTCATGTACGACCATAGCAAGCGTGTTGACCTTATAGTGTAGGGAGTTGAAGTTGAAGTCTTTCGTCACTCCGATGATAGTACCAAGTGAGTCATTGGGATACCATCCGTGCCCTGCTTTTTTCCCGATAGGGTCATCATAACCCAGCTCTTTGGCCAATGCCTCATTGATGACAAAAGCCAGTCCATTGTTAGTAGCATAGTCCCTGGAAAATCCACGCCCGGAAACCAACTCTATACCGTATAGGTCGAGGTAGTCGTAATCAACCAGTACGTTGGAGGTGGAGATATCTACAATTCCCGTATCAACCTGTGCTTTGAAGCCCCACTGATGAAAGTTGTTGCCGAGCCGCTGACCTGATCCTGCTACTCCGAGGATATTGGATTCGTTGAGCAAGTCTGTTTTTAGTTGGTCATACTTTTCCCTGGCTTCCTGGTTCATATCAATGAGCAGAATGTGCTCTTTGTTGAAGCCAATGTCCTTATTTTTTATATACATGAGCTGCTGACTTACAACCAAAGTACTGACAATCATCGCCAGGGCAAGACTAAACTGTATGACCACCAGCGAGCTGCGTAAGTAGGACCGCTTTTCATAGATGTGGAATCCTTTGAGGACAGCAGCCGGATGAAAGGAGGACAGGTAGAATGAAGGATACAGCCCGGCCAACAGGCCAAGCAAAAAAACAATGCCGATGATAATGGAGACAGTATTGATGTCCACTATCGTAAGTAGGCTAAGCTGCCGATCGATTAGACCATTGAGTACTGGCAGGAAAATGATAATTAGCAAAAGCCCGAGAAAGAGGGACATCAATGCAAGCATGACACTCTCAAACATGAACTGATAGATCAATTGATTTTGGAAAGCCCCTATGGTTTTTCTTATCCCTACTTCTTTGGCACGGTTAGCTGCCCTGGCGGTAGTGAGATTGGTGAAGTTGACCGAAGCGATCACTAATATGAGTATGCCAATGATCACAAAGACATCCAGGTACTCGCCGTTAAATTTTCGGTAGTTGTTGTAGTCATGCTCCATATCGGATGAAGCCAGATGGACGTCAGGGAGTCTCTGTAAAAAGAGCTGAATGTAGTCTGTAATGTCGTCCTGACCGGAGATCAGTACCAGATAATCCGGAAACTGATCAGTGAGTTCATCGATGTTGACATCTTTAGGCAGCAGTAGGTAGGTATTCATATAGTTGCTGCCAAACTCATTGTCAAACTCTTGCCTGTTATCACGAATAGAATAAACAGAGACTGCCACTTCAAACTGCAGGTGTGAGTTTTCGGGTACGTCGGTGATGATGCCATTGACCTTCCATCGGTCCCCGTCCACCTCGAAGTATTCTCCGATAGGGTCCTCCCTGCCAAACAGCTTTTGGGCAAAGGAAATGGTGATGGCAGCATTGCGATAGTCATCGAAAATCGAATTTCGGTCTCCATGGACGACCCCAAAATCGAATAACTGAAAGAAGGAGGAGTCGACACCTACCATTTGCTCAGTCATGATCTTCTTTTCGCCGACTTCTACCAGCTGCTCGCCAAAAGTCCAGAACCGCGTATAGTCGAGTACTTCCGGGAAGTCGGCCTTGAGGGTTGGGCCCATGCCGGGCATAGTTAGCGCAACATTCTGTGTATTTGTGCCTGTGAAGCTCTGTACCTCACAGAGGCGATAGAGCTGATCTCCTTTGGTGTGGAATGCATCAAAAGACCGCTCATCTTCAATAAAAAGATAGATGGCTATGCATGAGGCAATGCCAATAGCCAGGCTCATCAGATTGATCATGGCGAAACCTTTGTGCTTGAGCATATTGCGCCAGGCTGCTTTGAAATAGTTCTGTAGCATAGTAATTGAGTTTGAGTTTTTGAATAGATTGATATCTCGAATGATGCCCGGACGGAAGAGCCAAATAACGTCTGTCCAGGCAGCCACACGGGCGTGTTGTTGTCCTTTGTTGAGCCTTGCTTCAAAGAGTTCGTTGAGATCGCCTTCTACATCTTCCAGCAGATCTGGATCGCAGAACCGTCGTAGGAGCCGCATTGGTCCTTTTGGAAATGAAGGCTGACCCTTCCTCATGTTAAGCGAAACTTAAGTGCTACGGCAGGGATAGCATCCCACAGTTGCCGTCGCGTATCCATTGTATCAATGAGTACTTTTTTTCCGTACTGCGTCAGCTTGAAATACCGCTTACGCTTACCTCCGCGTACGGCAGTGGCCTCTCCAAACTCTGAAGCTAGAAGGCCTTTTTTTTCCAGCCGCTTGAGGGTGGTACGCATCGCTCCGACACTCACCGCCCGTGAGAGCCTGGTCTCTATCTCTTCTTTGATGCTGATACCATAGGCCTTGTCATACAGGATAGCCACGGTCAACATTACTACTTCTTCGAATTCGCCCAATGCATACTTGCTCATAATATAGATCTTATTTGTAATCTAAATATAAAGATCTAAGTTGTATCTTTTATGGATACTGAGCTAGTTGCAAGAGGTTACATTTGAATAGAAGATGAATTAGGTTGACTCATAAAGCGTTTATCTCATAAGGCTTTAGCTGTGCTATGTAGCTTAATTGTTTTTCAGTGAACTGATTATATACCATAAAATTCATTCTAGGCTCAACCATTGTCACAATATTGAGTATGAACAGTTAAAGTATTATATTTCACAAAAGAAGTGTAATGAAAGAAGGAGATCGACTTTCACAATTGGAGCTTATTACCGTTGAGCTAATCAAAAATACTGATGAGCTTAAGAAGAATACGGATGAAATCAAGACAACAAATTTGCGACTCAAGGAGCTCGTAGGGATTAATTCTAGAAGAATAGCCTGGATTGAACATCCTTGGTGGAAAAAGCTTTTTGGTATTAAGCCAGTCGAGTGGCAATAACCCTATCCTCTGATAAAGGTTCGCTTTTTGTATTGATTTGTTTAGAAGTTAGATAGGCCCAACTCAGATACCATAAATCTATGGGTACGATTCCCACCTTTGGTACAACAGCTCTGTCGATGTGACGTTTCACTGTTAATTAGTCTTGCAATACATTGCTCATAAAAGTGGATTTGAGCATGAGCCATCCCAGGAAGAGGGCGATCCCCCACATGAGATAGACCTGGTAGAAATCAGTGGTGTCTTTGTACCTGCTTTCTTTGATCTCCGCTTTTTCATATTCGTCGATCTGAGCAAATACCTCTTTTAGGGCTTCATTATCACCTACACGGTAAAACTTGCCATCACCAATGTCGGCAATCTGGCGAAGCGTAGTTTCATCTATGGTATTTTCAACATAACGGGTCCGGCCAAAAAAATCTTTGCCGAATGGCACCTTGCCCTCTTTACCAACTGCTATAGTATAGATCTTGATGTTGTAGGCTTCTGCCAATCGAGCTGCTGTTTCAGGGTCTAGATTACCAGCGGTATTGTCTCCATCACTTAGCAGAATGATCACTTTAGACTTGCTATCTGATTCGGTCATCCGATTAGTGCCTACCGCTAGGGCACTGCCTATCGCGGTACCACGACTTTCTATCAAGTCAAAGTTGATATCTTCGATATAGGAGGAGAGTAGGTCGTAATCGGTAGTCAATGGAGAAAGAGAATAAGCCTCCCCGGAAAATACCACTAAACCTATTCTATCTTGAAATCTACCCATGATGAAGTTCTTGGCAGTCTCTTTTGCTGCTTCCAGTCGATTGGGTTGGAAGTCTTGTATCTGCATGGACTCGCTTATATCTATCAAGAGCATGATATCAATGCCCTCCGTCCATTGTTCTACTTTTTCATTGGTCTTCTGTGGACGGGCCAATGCGATCAGCAGAAGTACAAGCGTGAGTGTAAACATGACTGGTGGCACGACTCTAAGCCAACTGGACGGATCGGTTTGGATATCACTTTTGGACAAGGCAATAGGAAGGCGTTGATTAAGCTTAAAGCCAACCAGCCATCGAAATACGAAGAACAGCGGGACCAGAGGAATGAGATAGAGAAAAAGGCTATTCTCCCACTGAAAGTTGCCCCACATCTCAGGAGTAAACCAGCGCAGGCTATACCATGATACGTCGCTCAATGCACTATCCATTTTTTACCTCATTTACCTTTCTCAAATACCTCTCTTGAGTAAAGTCCTCCAGTACCTCAAAGTTGCGATAGAGGTCCTCAATGTTCTGACTGCCGTAAATGTTGCGGTCTATGCCTTTCAATGAGTCCTTCAGTTTATCGTCCAGTCCGGAAGACAGTATCTCTTTGGTAGTGAGCTTAGTATACGGCCTGTTTTCCAATCGTTCCATGTAGCGCTTCCAAACAGCGACCGTATCCTCTGTCACTTTTGGACCTGTATTCTTCCTGATATCATTGATGCCTCTCTCAAATGAAGCGGTAAATTTCTCAAAATCCCTTCTCAACTTACGGATCAGCAATTTCTTACGAATGGTCTTTTCGAAGATCAGGTATAAGGCAAGGCTCACTACCAAAAGAACGACAACACCTATCGTGATGTAGGGGTAGTTGATGGCGAACGGTACATCGAGGAAGCTGGTATTCGGCTTTAGTTCAAGTGAATCATAAACTACCGGGATCAATTCCGTTAGGTAGATCGAGTCAGGAGGTGTTTTAATCTCGATGCTGTCGTTGCTGCTAAGCAAGAACACTGGCAAGTCCAGGTATTGTACCTGATCAATTTCAAATGAAGTCAGCTCGTAGATCACGCTATCATAAGCGAATACTGAATCGGCTCTTGTAGTAGATAAGTAGCTTTTTCTGAGATATTCGAATGGCGCGTAATTGAATGAAGAATCCGGGAAGATGACCTCTCTCGATTTGGGGTACTTAGCAGTGAGTATGTACTCTACCGGTTCTCCTATTTTGAAGCTATCTGCCACAAAAGTGCCACTGGACTGGATCTGTTGTCCATGAGCCGCACCTACTTGCATGAATGCCCATAAGATATGTCCCAGGATTACTCTACCCACCTCTTTTGCTTCTGTTTCTTACCTTAAACAGTCGTATCAACTTAGGGACATAATCTTCATCCGTCCTTATCAGCGTATAGTTAGCCTGGTTCTTTTTGCATAAGTCCTCCAGCCGTGACTGATTTTTGCCGTAAGTATTCTCGATTGTCTTTCTGAACAAACCTGAGGATGTATTGACCCACATGGTCTTTTTGCTCTCCTGATCATACAGAGGAATGATCCCCAGTTTTGGCATGTTCGTTTCGCGCTTATCAGCAATGTGGATGACCACCAGGTCGTGCATGCGAGCTAGCGCTTTGAGGTGATGATCATAGTCATCATCTATGAAGTCTGAGATGAGAATGATGATACTCTTTCGCTTGATCATCTCAAGGGCATACTTCATCGCCTTGCTCAGGTTAGTTTTGGTTGAGTTCGGTTTCAGGTTGAAAATGGATGAAGTGATATTGTATGAGTGTTTGATGCCTTTTCCAGGCTTCACATACTTTTCCTTCTGGTCGGAGTAGCAAATCAGCCCCACCTGGCTACTTTCCTTTATCGCAGAGATTCCCAGTAGGGCACATATCTCTTTACCTATGTCCAGCTTTTGTTTCCCAGGTACCCCAATTTCCTGGGAGGCGCTGACGTCCAGGATAAGGAAGACACTTTGCTCTTTTTCCTCCTTGAAAGTTTTAACAAAAGTACCATGTCCCTTAGCGCTGACATTCCAGTCAATGGTACGGACATCATCACCATACTGGTACTGTCTCACATCATCGAACTCCAACCCTGACCCTTTAAACACAGAATGAAAGTCACCCTGCATTTGGGAGTTGATAGCCTTTCTGATGCGGATTTCGTATTTGCGAAGTTTTTTGAGGATGTCCTTCATTCCCGCTAATTTTGGGGCACAAAATTAGAATAATACAGACGATTTACCCTTACGTGAGATTTGCTTTTTTGGTTCTTATGATGTTAGCCTTAGTAGGATGTAAGGGAGAAGAATCAGCTCCTGACCATCTCCTTGGTCAAGAAGAGATGGTGGATGTACTTATCGACATCCATTTACTTGAAGCTAAGTTGGATGCATTGGCTGTAGATGAAGACTCAAGTGCAGTCCTGTACCGGGCTTATGAACAACAGATATTCGAAAAACACCAGATCAATTCCGATTTGTATAGGGAGAGCTATCAATGGCATTTCAATCATCTTCATTCCCTCAATGATATATATGGTATCGTAGTGGATAGCCTTATGCTCCGACGACAAGCAAAACAGCTGGAAAGATGAAGCTCTACCCTGAGAACCTTAAAGAGAAGATTGGGTTTCATAAAATCCAGGCACTGGTTTCGGAGCGTTGTATTAGCGAGATGGGTAGAGGTTTTGTTGCCAAGCTTCAGCCGCTCACTGACCTTACCAGAATAGAAAGGCTAGGGTATCAGACCGCAGAGTTCAAGACGATCCTGGATAGCGGCGAGCAGTTTCCCGCCTCTAACTATCTGGACGTGCGCGGACAACTCAAGAAGGCTAAGGTTGAAGGTAGCTTTCTGGATCAGGAAGAGTTTTATGATCTTAAGGTTTCTCTTAATACTATGATCAAGTGTCTCAAGTTCCTAAGAACGAGACAGGCAGAATACCCTCTATTAGCAGAAGCGAGCGGTACAGTCACACTGGATGATAGTCTGCTGGAGAGTATTGAGCGGATCATTGATGAACGTGGACAAGTGCATGATGATGCTAGTCGGGAATTGCAGAGCCTTAGACGCGAGCTTGTGGAGAACCAAAGCAAAGCAAGACGTACGCTGGACGTCATGCTCCGTAAAGCTCAGAAGGACGGGCTGTGTCCTGATGATGTGTCATTAACCATACGCAATGGGCGCCTTGTCATTCCTGTGATGGCTGAGCACAAACGGAGGATCAGAGGGTTTATCCATGATGAATCATCCACGGGTAATACGGTGTTTCTCGAACCTACAGAGGTGCTCGAGATCAATAATGAGGTTCGTGACTTAGAATATCGAGAGCGCAGAGAGATCATTCGTATCTTAACAATTCTTACCGATGAGATTCGTGAGAGTATACCAGACCTGGAGAAAAGCTATCGATTCCTTGGTATGATCGACTTTATCAGGGCTAAGGCGAAGCTCGCACAGGAGTTAGAAGCCATATGGCCTGGAGGAGTGAAGAATCCCGTGATTGATTGGAACAAAGCCATTCATCCGCTGCTCTATTTATCTCACAAGAAACAAAATAAAGGGGTAGTGCCTCTTAGTATTTCGCTAAGTAAAGAAGACCGAATCTTGCTGATCTCTGGGCCTAATGCAGGCGGCAAATCCGTTTGCTTGAAGACAGTTGCCTTGATTCAGATGATGTATCAAAGTGGTTTAATGGTTCCGGTAGGTGAGGGGTCCAGCTTCGGTATCTTCCATAATTTCTTTATCGATATCGGAGACGAGCAGTCTATTGAGAATGATTTGAGTACGTACAGTTCGCACCTGACGAACATGCGTTTCTTTCTGGATAACTCAAATGGAAAGACGTTAGCGCTGATTGATGAGTTTGGGACAGGTACTGAACCACAATTTGGTGGGGCGATCGCAGAAACCATCCTCAAGCATCTCAATCATAAGCAGACATTTGGCGTGATAACCACACACTACGCCAACCTCAAGAAGCTGGCTGAGAAGTCGAAGGGTATCATCAACGGCGCTATGCGGTATGACCCTGATAAACTGGAACCGCTCTATGAGTTGGAAATCGGCAAGCCTGGTAGTTCATTCGCCCTAGAAATCGCTGGAAAGATTGGGTTACCACAACAAATGCTGAATGAAGCCAAGAAGCTCGTCGGACATTCTCACGTCAAGTTTGATCAATTGGTCAATGAATTGGAAGCTGAGAAGACTCGCTTACAAAAGGAACTGCAATCCTACCAATCAAAGAATACAGAGCTAGAGACAAATGCTAAGGATTACAAAGATCTCAAGACTTACCTGGAAGATGAGAAGTCTCAAATCTTAAGAAAGGCCAAGTCAGAGGCCAAGGAAATCGTTGCACTGGCTAACAAGCGAGTGGAAGCGACAATACGAGAGATCAAAGAACGTCAAGCAGATAAGGAAGCGACTAAAAAAGTACGCGAAGAACTTAAGATCTTCGAAAAGCAACTAGAGCCAGAGAAGCCTGAGAAACCTAAAAAGCCAGCAGTAACAATTACCGGAGGTGAGATAGAAGTAGGTAGTAAGGTGAAAATCACTGGTCAGGAAGCTATAGGTGAGGTGATGAGTCTGAAAGGGAAAACTGCTGAGGTGATGATCGGAGAATTGAAGTCTAAAGTAAAGGTCGACAGACTTCAGCGAGTAACGACAAAGGAGTTCAAAGAGAAGAAAAAGAAGGCCACTACTATGACTGGTATCAGCTTCAATGATAAGGCTGCCAGCTTTAGTGCTAACATTGACCTTCGAGGTAAACGAGCTGAAGTGGCGATTGGCGAAGTGGATCACTTTATTGATCAGGCCATACTATTGGGTCAAAAAGAGCTGCGAATTGTTCATGGCAAAGGATATGGCATACTACGGGATCTGATCAGGAACCACCTCAATGGTAATCGGATGATCTCAAGCATCACAGATGAACATATCGAACGAGGAGGAAGTGGAGTAACCATAGTCAACTTAAGATGAGAACTTACTCACGTTCACAGTTGGCCTTGAGAAACGGACAGGATAAGCCTGAGATTTGGGTGGCATACAAAGCCACGATTTATGACGTATCCGAATCAAGGCTATGGAGGGATGGGAAACATTATGAGCACTGGGCTGGTCAAGATCTTACCGAGGAACTAGAAGACGCCCCACATACAGATGCTGTTTTTGAGAAATTTGAGCAAATCGGTCAACTCGTATAGTGTATGGGACAAGTGAAGTTAATCGTAGACTTTGGCTCGACTTCAGGCGACTGGAGGTTGATTGAAGGAGAGCAAATCACCCAGAAAATCAGCAAAGGCTTCAACCCATTTCATCAAGATCCAAATGAGCTTTCAGAGATAATCAATTCTACCTTCACGGAATCGGAACTTAGCGATACCACTGAACTCCATCTCTATGGAGCTGGAATCCTTCCAGAAATCAAAGACAAAATTATAGAGCAGATAAGCTCGATATTACCAGGTTCTACGATTGAAGCACATTCAGACCTGTTGGGTGCGGCCCGAGGATTATGTGATAACCGTCCTGGTATCGCATGCATATTAGGTACTGGCTCTAACTCATGCTACTATGATGGTAGAGAGATTGTGACCCAGGTACCTTCATTGGGCTATGTGTTAGGTGATGAAGGTAGTGGAGCTGCTATGGGTAAGAAACTGTTGAAGGATTACTTTAGAGGTAAACTACCGCAAAACTTGAATGAACGATTCGAAAGGCGGTTTGATCACAATATGGAGCAGGTGCTTTCAAAGATTTACAAAGAGCCTGCACCAAGCGCTTACCTGGGTGGCTTCAGTCGATTTGTACTACAGAATATCAAAGAGCCTTACATGGCGAGAATGGTATACGATCTTTTCCGTCAGTTTATAGAAGAGATTGTCCTGTCGTACCCTGAGCATAGAAGTACCCAAGTTCATTTTGTGGGGTCAATCGCTTTCTATTTCAGTAATTTGCTCCGACGGGTGGGTAACGATTTAGGCATCCGAATCGGAACGATCATGGAGACACCTATCGCAGGCTTAGCGCTTTATCATCGAAATAATTAAAACAACATGAGCACTACCGAATCAGATTCGAATCATGATCACCTTGAGCAAATGTCAGTTCAGCAGCTGCTAGCGGGCATCAATCAAGAAGATCAGACTGTAGCTCAAAGTGTAGCCAAGGCCATACCTCAAATAGAGCGACTGGTAGAGGAAATCGTTCCTCGGATGAAGGCTGGAGGTCGACTCTTCTATATTGGTGCTGGTACGAGTGGCCGGCTCGGGATTGTAGATGCTTCAGAATGTCCTCCGACATTTGGGGTACCACATGATTGGGTCATCGGCTTGATTGCTGGTGGGGACTCGGCTATTCGCAAGGCCGTGGAGTTTGCTGAAGATGATACCGAGCAGGGTTGGAAAGATCTTTCTGCTTTTGACCTATCAGAAAATGACACTTTGATTGGTATAGCAGCTTCAGGTAGAACGTCTTACGTGATCGGTGGAGTGACCAAGGCAAGGGAAAACGGGCTACTGACAGGTTGTATAACATGTAATGATAATACAGCCCTTGAAGCAGCCGTAGAGTATCCAATTGTAGCAGTCGTTGGACCGGAGTTTGTGACAGGTAGTACTCGAATGAAATCTGGCACAGCACAGAAACTTATCCTGAACATGATCTCTACTAGCGTAATGATCAGTCTTGGAAGAGTGAAGGGTAATAAGATGGTAGATATGCAGCTATCAAACAACAAGTTGGTCGATCGAGGACAAAAAATGCTCATGCGTGAACTGGGAGTAGATCAGGCCACTGCCGCTCGGCTCCTCAAAGCACATGGATCAGTACGTAAGGCAACAGAAGCATACAAGTTTCTCTGATCCCCTTAAGGTTTTTTAAGAATTGATGCAGAACCGCAAAAAAACTTTCATGCGTATTGTAATAAAACCATTCAATAGACGACTAATTCCCAAGTCAAACATTCAATCACTAAAACAAAGTCAAATGAAACTCAAATTATCACTACTAGCGTTTGGATTAATTGTCAGCTTGAGCAGTGTGGCTCAGGATGTGACGGTTGATGAGATCATCGATAACTATTTTGAAAACACTGGAGGTGCAGATGCCTGGAAAGAACTGCGGGGAGTTAAGATGCAGGCTAAAGTAAATCAGGGAGGACTGGAGATCCCTTTGGAGATAGTGCAGATGGCCGATGGGCGTCAGTACACTAAGTTTTCAGTTCAAGGAAATACCTTCATGCAGCAAGTTTATGATGGAGAAGTGCTTTGGAACACTAACTTTCAGTCGCTAAAAGCAGAAAAGGCAGATGCAGAAGCAACCGCAATACAGGCATTGGAAGCTAATGATTTTCCTGAATCTCTCTTTGACTATAAGAGCAAAGGATACACTGCTGAGCTCATGGGCACAGAGACGATAGAAGGCACAGAGACCTATAAACTTAAGTTGACTAGGGAGCCGGTCACAATAGATGGTGTCGAGAAGGCTGATATCACCTACTACTTCTTTGACATGGACAATTTTGTGCCTATTGCTCAGGAAAGAGAGATATTTCAGGGCCCACAGAAAGGTGCTATTGGCACGTCTACTATTTCTGATTATGATGAAGTTGATGGGTTGTACTTTCCTTTTTCTCTAACCCAGGGTATCAAAGGAGGGCCATCTCAACCCATTATTATAGAAGAGATAGAACTCAATCCAGAGGTAAGTGATAGCGACTTTGCTTTCCCATCTGAGAACTAATCTGTTAACCAAATAATCAAATGATGAGAGCGATACTATTTGCGCTAGCCATAGGACTATGTCTGTCAGCTAGTGCACAAGAGCCCGTAGTACTCAAAGGGAAACAACTGTTTGGTGATATGCAGGCGAGGCAAATAGGCCCTGCTGTAATGAGCGGTCGAATTATCGATCTCGAAGGTCATCCTACCAATAATCGAATCATCTATGCCGGTGCGGCTGGTGGAGGTGTATGGAAATCTGTCAATGGTGGCGCTACATTCAACCCAATCTTTGACGAGCATCCACAATCCATCGGATCAATAGCGCTGGATCCAAGTAATCCTGATGAAGTGGTCTGGGTAGGAACTGGTGAGATCTGGACACGTAACAGTGTCTCTATTGGAGAAGGTATCTACAAGTCAATAGATGGAGGACAGACCTGGGAAGAGAAAGGTCTGAAGAACTCCGAGCGTATCTCAAGTATTGAAATCCATCCAGAAGATGGAAATGTCCTATACGTAGGTGTACTAGGAGCACTTTGGGGTGATAATGAAGAGCGGGGAGTTTTCAAGAGTACCAATGGAGGTGAGACCTGGGAAAAAATCCTTTACATCAATGCGGCTACTGGCTGTAGCGATGTGATCATGGATCCCAATGACCCTAATACGCTATATGCAGCGATGTGGGAGTTTCGCAGAACTGGTTGGTCATTCAACTCAGGTGGAGAAAACAGCGCACTTTATAAGTCTACGGATGGTGGAGCTAATTGGAGTAAGATTCACAATGGTTTTCCTAGCGGAACATTGGGGCGCATTGCGGTAGCAGTAGCACCATCGAATAGTGAAGTGCTTTATGCGGCTATCGAAGCTGAGCAGGACGAAGACAAGGGGCTTTACCGCTCTGACGATGGAGGAGCCAACTGGGAACAGCTTAACAAGGATTTCGCGTTGGTGGTAAGACCGTTCTATTTCTCGCGGCTGGTTGTTGATCCACGCGACGAAAATGTGGTCATCAAAGCTGGTCTATTTGGTAGCATGAGCCGAGATGGCGGTAAGACCTTCAGGGACTTTACTCCCGGAGGGATGCATCCGGATATTCATGATTTCCTATTTGACATCAATGATTCTGATAGGCTCTATGCCGCTACCGATGGTGGGGTTTATCGTTCCTGGGACAAAGGAACCACCTGGGATATAGTGGCCAACATGCCAGTATCCCAATTTTACCATATCAGTGTGGATGATGCTGTACCATACAATATCTACGGAGGTCTTCAAGACAATGGTTCCTGGTACGGACCTTCAGCTTCACCTGGCGGAATTGAAGCCAAGGATTGGGAGAGTATCGGTGTTGGAGATGGATTCAGGGTACTGAAGCACCCGACCAAAGACTTTGTATACTCAGAAATGCAAGGCGCTCAGTCTGTCTGGAGGATCGATTTGCAGAAAAAGAATTACAAGACGATCCAGCCGCTTCCGGTTAAAGGTGATCCAAAGCTAAGGTTCAATTGGAATGCTCCAATGGCTGTGAGTGTGCATCAACCCGATCGATTTTACATGGGTAGCCAGTTCTTGCACAAGTCAGAAGACATGGGTGACTCATGGACCAAGATATCTCCTGACCTTACCACTAATGATGCATCCAAGCAGGATCAGGAGTCGTCAGGTGGTTTGTCTACCGACAATTCTGGCGCGGAGAACCATACCACCATATTCACAATAGCCGAGTCTCCACTCAATGAGAATGTCATCTGGGTAGGTACTGATGATGGTAATGTGCAAGTCACCAAAGACGGTGGAGCAACCTGGACGAATACAGTTGAGGATATTTCTGGTCTACCGGCAAATACCTGGTGCTACCATATCGAAGCGAGTGTTCATGGAGAAGGAACGGCGTATGCAGTCTTTGATGGTCATACTCAGAACGACATGAGTACTTATGCCTATAAGACTACCGATTATGGCCAAACTTGGACTTCCATTGTAACTGATGATATCAATGGCTTTGCACGGAATATTCAGGAAGATTACGTCTCCGAAGACCTACTTTTTTTAGGAACAGAATTTGGTTTATATGTGACCATTGACGGTGGTACTAACTGGAGCAGGTTTACCAACAACATGCCGGCGACTGCTGTTCACTTTATTGAGCTACAAAAGCAGACGAATGATCTGGTTATGGGGACTCACGGACGTGGGGTTATCATCATCGATGATATCAGCCCGCTCCGACAGTTGACTCGGGATGTGATTTCCAAAGATGTACACTTCTTTGAGAGTGAGCCTACCGTAATGTTGGAGCAGAGCAACTTCTTCGGCTTTATCAATGGTCTCAACTATGTCGGGCCGAACCCTACCACTGATGCTAAGATCACCTATTACCTGAAGAAGCGACATACTTTCGGGAAGATGAATATCGACATCTACGATATGGATGGTAATCAGTTAATTGATCTTTCTCCAGGTAAGTCAAAAGGCATCAATACGGTCACATGGAACTATCAGGTGAGGCAACCTAAGATTGCGAAGGGTAAGACATTCACCTTTGGCGGCTTCACCTCTCCGAGAGTACCTGCTGGCAAGTACAAAGTAGTGATGACGAAAGGTCGTGATACTTACGAGCACGAAATAGAGTTGGTCTATGACCCTACTTCTACCTTAACTACTGCTGAGCGGGAAGAAAAGAACAGGATCACGGTCAAACTTTATGATATGACAGAAGAGTTAGCTTATCTGGTGTATCAGATTGATTCTGAAATCGAATATGCTGAATCCATCGCATCCAAAGATGCTGCTGGAAAAAAAGTTGCACAACCCTACATTGATGAGCTTAACAGATTGAAAGAGACATTGGTGGTAACTACAGGTGACAACTATGTCGGTACCGCTGAACCGCAGTTGAGAGAAAAGCTTGCTGATTTGTTTAGTAAGGTTGCTGCTAGTTTTGATAAGCCATCCCCAGCTGAGATGGAAAACCTTCAGCTCATAGAGGAGCGATTCGTAGAGGGTAAAAATAAGTTTGGTGCAGTGAAGTCTAAACAAGGAGCCAAGCTCCAGAAGTACCTTGACAGGAACGGTATCGAGCCAACGAAGATCAAATCCATGGATGAATTCATCGGTGGATAATCATGATTGAAATGTTTGTTGAAGGCTCATCTTACGATGGGCCCTTTTCATTTCAATCGGCTGTCAAAAATGAATGGTCGTTGATCTTTGATCTTGATCAGGCCTATTTTTTCATGATTAGGATTGATCAGAAAGTTATATTCTGAAGGTATGACAGCAGAAGGCACCTTAAGTACGAATCCGTCTTTTTTGACAAATTCGCGACCGACCTGTTGAGTGTGCGGCACATAAGGGAACCCATTCCATTGCTCTGGTAATGAATGAAGTATTGTGATGTCTTCATCAGGAATCTCGATTTCGACAGCTTGATAATGATTGGGAATCCGACCAGGAGGCAAGTTGACGGCAAGTTCCAGCGCTGCAAGTGATAAGGTTGCGGATGTATACACCATCCCCACACCTTTGGGATTCCATCTTCCACCATACATTGATGCACCCCTACCGGAAAGGTCACCGGCATAGGCACGTGCTGCTATCCGATATACAATCATCAGCTATAAACGCCGTGGGCGATCCTGCCCAAGGTATCATTGACTAACGAGATACCGCTGGATCGATCAAGAAAGTCAAATGGCTTACGACTACCTAGGCTTACGATCGGAGCTTGAAGCCATTCATGAAATGCCTGCAAAGAGCCAAGTACTTCTACGCCATGTTGAAAAAGAGCTCCCAGCTCTAGTGTGCGATCACTCACATCTGGTCTGAGCAACTCATGGTCTTTGACCTTTTCTATGGTACGCTTTGAAACAGGCAAGAGTGATGAAAACTGGGTAATGTTAAGGCCAGTAGAAGCAACAATATCCATGAACTCAAACTTGCTAAGGCCTTCTACAGATTTGCCATACTTGACTGCTGGATCATTGACGATATTTGAGTAGTCACTCATGTGCGTAAGATTTCGTATTAATATACGTATTATTTCATAACATGTTTAATTTTTACGAAACTAAGACCCTCAAATATTGGTTTACCTTCGCACCAACTATGCATCAAATAGAGCCATATTACAGCTGGCGTAACTTCTACACTTCGGAAGATGACCCACTCTCACCGTTTACAGGCAAAGAGTACAATTACGATCTGTACTCTGAGACCATTTATGGTTATTATATCGATCCGGCCTGGGATTTTATGGGCTCAGAGACCCTTTACATCAAGATTCTGTTTGCTGATTATGAGCGTGGCTATGTGGTGATCGAGATGATAGGGGAGTGGAATGATGCCATCAATAATGATATAATGCACTTCAAGCGTAACATCATTGAACATCTGCAATTCAATGGTATTGATAAGTTCATTCTACTTGGAGCTCATGTACTCAATTTCCACGGTTCCGATGACAGCTACTACGAGGAGTGGTTCGAAGAGCTCGATGCTGGTTGGATTGCCATGATCAACTTTCGGGATTTTGTATTAGCAGAAATGAAGCAATACAACATCGATACCTACGTCAACAGCGGAGGAAATCTCGAAATCAATAACTGGCGGACTATGAAGCCGATCTTGTTCTGCGAGCGTGTGGATAGCTTAATCCAACGCAGGATTTCTCTCACCTAACTAGCCAACTTTACTTTGGCAGTTTGTGAGATCAAGTACTTTTTACCCGTTTTTATCTCCTCGCACAAGACTCGTGTTCTGCGTAATTCTATTTTATTAAAGAGCCGCTTGTTGAAAATGAACTGATCGTTGACATTGAGTTGGCTCAGTAGGATACCCGACTGATCCTTGTCGTATCGATTTAGTGTCACGATCAATTTTGGGTCTGAATAGCTAGAGGCCTTTGGATTTTTCATGTGCCTGGCCAGAACGCGTAGAATGTCATCTGGGAACACATCGGCTCGAAGCATAGGTAACATTAATTTCTTAAATGCATTTTTCCATTCCTGTCCGTGAGGTGATACTCGATGTTTATGTTCGTTGTACACGACCAAATGGGCAACTTCATGGATGTAGGTAATCAGGAAGGCAAACGGATTGAGATTGTTGTTAACCGAAACCACGTGCACCTTTTTTACAGGATGAAATCTATAATCACCAAGCTTGGTTTGGCGGCCTTTGGTGATCTTAAACTCGAATTTATAATCCCACCACAGGTCTAAGCAGTAGTATACTGCATGGATGGGTACGAACCTTTCAAATACATTCCGGTAGGACTCTTTTTGCAAAGCGACGCTTGGGTTTCGTCTAAGTTAATTTGAGTCAGTCATAAAACCTTAAATACTCTTAATACGTCATTGCAGAATTTTTCGCTCTATCTTTTTAGAAGAGTGAAAAATGTCCGCAACCTCTTCTTGAATAGATGAGATTCCCGATAAATAATGGTCTTAAGAAAAAATTTAAGACCATTATTTTCGAGAATGACAATTCTCTTTTTGGGCGAGGGTAAGACCAACACTAAATCCCGATTTCTAATTGGTCAGTAGTAGATGTATTCGCCTACTTCTTCCTAAAAACCAGTTTCACAGGTACACCTTTAAAGTCGAAGTGATGTCGCACTTTGTTGAGCAGAAATCGCTCGTAAGGTTCACGGATATATTGAGGTAGGTTACAGAAAAAAGCGATCGTCGGTGCGTGTGTGGGCAACTGGGTGATATACTTGATCTTGATGTACTTGCCCTTGTAAGCAGGAGGAGGGTAGCGCTCTATTTCCGGTAGGAGAGCCTCATTAAGCGCGGAAGTGGTCACTCGCTTCACACGGTTGTCATAGATATCTACCGCCAACTCAATCGCCTGAAAAATGCGCTGCTTATTGATCACAGAAGTAAAAATGATGGGGATAAAATCCATCGTGCCGAGTCGTTGCTGCAGCTCCTTGCGGTACTTATCAGCACTCTTGCTATCCTTCTCGATCAGATCCCATTTGTTGACCATCAGCATGATGCCCTTGCGGTACTTGTGGGCCAAACCAATTATGTTAAGATCCTGACTCTCCAAGCCTCGTTCTGCATCCAGCATCACGATACATACATCACTGTCCTGCAGTGCCTGGATGGATCGGAGTACGCTGTAAAACTCTATGTCCTCATGCACCTTGGACTTCTTGCGAATACCGGCGGTATCGGTGAGAATAAAGTCTTTGCCGAAGAGCTTGTACCGTGTGTTGATGGAATCTCTCGTAGTGCCAGCTTCATCAGTGACGATAGTGCGATCTACACCTAGTAGCGTATTGAGAAAAGACGACTTGCCCACATTGGGTCTACCAAGAATGGCGATCCTTGGTATACCTTCCTCAGGATTGGCCACATCGTCTTCTTCGAACTGCTCCACGAGCTGATCTAGCAGTTCACCTGTGCCTGATCCACTTTGCGAAGAAATCGCAAATATCTCAGCATCCAGTCCCATCACATAAAACTCGCTAGCCATCAAAGCACGATCATGTGTATCAGCCTTATTGGCTGCTACCAACACTGGCTTGTCAACTTCCCTGACAACATTGGCAAAGTCTTTATCCAGGTCAGTCAACCCGGTATCACAGTCCACCATAAAAAGGATTACGCTGGCCTCACTTAGGGCTTCCTTCACTTGCGTACGGATGGCAGACTCAAACTTGTCCTCAGATCCTGTAACATATCCCCCGGTATCCACTACCGTAAAATGCTTACCATTCCACTCGGCGTACCCATAATGACGATCACGAGTCACGCCACTTTCATTGTCCATGATAGCGCGACGTTTCTCAATCAATCGATTAAAGAGTGTTGATTTACCTACGTTAGGTCTGCCTACTATTGCTACAATATTCGCCATGTCTCTAACAAAAAAGGCTGACACTATGGTCAGCCTTACTCTAGTAGCGGGGACAGGACTCGAACCTGTGACCTTCGGGTTATGAGCCCGACGAGCTACCAACTGCTCCACCCCGCGATGTGGAATGCAAAAGTAGACAAGACCTTAGAATTAGCAAAAGGTTAAATCCAAAATTGTTATTAGAAAATCTATTGCGATCATAATTCGCTTCAAATCAGACACTTTGTTTCGTTTTCCTCATTCGAAATAGCTTAGGCTATGTCTCATTCGTAAAACTTCCTGATTTTTTGCGACTTATGTTCTCATCACGAAGTTCCAATTACAAATTTGGATTGCTCAAAAAGAATTAGAATTTCGAAATCTCGAATAGGACGGTATCACTGGAGATGCCTGTGAAGATACCCAGCCCATTTTGGACATTGGTTGGTGGCTCATTGAGGTTACGCGAGTCTTGAAGCTGATCTGCATAGAGGTCTGCATACTCCTGGTTGATCCTGTAAAGGATGGCTCTATAGCTCCCATAGTTTTGAAGGCTTAAGCCGATTACCGTGTAAGTCGAATCTCTAGACGGTTCGGACACGAGTCTAAAATTTTCGAAAAAGTCTCCAACGTTAGATGGGATGTCTTCATTAAATAGCGGTTCGACATTAGCGGTATCAGCCAACTCTATGACCAGAAAGTGGAAGTCTTCTGCAGGATTATCCCATTGGATATCCAGTCGGGCATCTTCGAATAGTTGTGTGAGAACCTCCCTTAAGTCACGGCCTAGTTCTATCTCTGGAATCACAATCTTTGGTGCTGAAGTAGTGAGTTCTCTGGGATAGGGTGGTATAGCAGTGCTACTGATTGCCGATTGACCATCAACTTCAAGAGCAAGTGTGAGTTGAGCCCCTGGTTCTACAATTAAGTCTTGAGGTCCATCGAAGCGAAAAGTCATTGGATTAAACGTCAATGGCAAAGATTGACCATTATAATTAACCTGAGCCTGGGCGGTAGGAATTGGTTGTCCCGGTATACTCACTTCGTCAAATGGTACGGTAGACTTGATATTGATATTTCCGATGGGTAGGCCTGCATAGACGAATCCCTCTACCACAAATGAATCTGATCCAAACTCTTCCTCTTCACAAGAAACGAGCAATACAGCAATGCTAAGGACAAGAATATGAGTTTGGTGAATCGATTCTTTAAAACACCACAAAACTGTCTTTTCGACGAGAGGAGAAAACTTGTTAATTGCAATTGCCACTAACAGGTCACTTTTCCTCTTTGTATTTAAGAAGATATCTCCGCTGCACTGCGATATGACAGTTTTGAAGCGTTTTAAAGCCGAACTCTTTTCAGAAAGTCTTTTCATCAGAAGGTGAATGTAAAAGAGACGTTGGGAGTGAAACCGAGATAAGTGATCTCAGTGGTGAGTACAGGCTGTTGGTTGAAATCATATTCGAAATACCAGGTGTTGAGTCGGCCATAAAAATTGAAGACTGACAGGCCTATATCACCTTTGTGCTTACCTATCGGGAAGATGTGGTGCGCAGAGATATCCAGTCTGTGATAAGGTTTAAGTCTTGAGCCATTCCTTGGACCGACACCTATGAAGTTGGCGTTCGTGCCATCCAATAAAGTGATGTCATATTGATTAGAAGGTCGAGAGTAGGGCCTACCTGAACCATAAATGAAGTTAGCCGAGAAGTTCCACCCTTCGATCTCGTAGCTGTTGACAATTTTGAGTTCATGTAACTGATCCTGAAGTGCAGGGAAAGCACGGCCTTCATTAAAGTCAGGGAATGCGTTCTTGACCCGACCAAGGGTGTACGAGATCCATCCAGTATATCGGCCCTGTTTTTTTTGAAGTAATACTTCTAGGCCTTTCGCTACACCATCGCCATGAAAGAAAAGGTCAGCGGGATTATCTGATCCATTGCCTACACGCTCCGAAAATTCTGTTAAGCCCGAGACATCATTATAGTAGGCTTCTACATTAAGTAGCCATTGATTGGCATTGTAGCTGGCACCTACCACATATTGATGAGAGTTACTGATGCGTACCAGTTCATCATCTGCCATCAACCAGAAGTCGCGATTACCTTGTGTTACATTTTCATTGATGATGCGATTGACATTTTGATAATGCCTACCGTAACCAGCTTTGAATTTCAACTTGTCAGTAATGGCATATTGGACTGAAAACCTTGGTGCGATCAGCCAGTCCTCGGTAAGGTCATAATAAGAAACCCTCGCTCCAGCAGTCACTGTTAGCTTATTGTTGGGTGTCCATGTGTCTGAGAGATAACCTGCCCAAAGCTTCGACTCCTGATCAAGGTCGAGAAGTACGGTTGTATCGTTGAATACACCCAGGTACTCTATATCAGATTGAGTAATAGAAGCACCAAATGCCACCTTGTGAGAAGAGCTGGCCAGCCACTCACCATCATATCTTCCGGACAAGTCGTCAATGATATTTTCCTCATCAAACTTGAAATTGAACTCAAGAATGGTGCTGTCCCTATTGGGAATGGTAGCGTCCACATCTACAAACACGTCATAGTTGCTCTTGTATCTAGAAGTTGCCAACTGCATGGTATGAAAGTACCTGGGACTCCACTGTCTGGACCAGGTGGCTGAGATACCCTGATTGCCCCAGTCTGTGATTTCATCCACGTCAATCAATGCCACAATATCATCATCTGTGTCCTGAATATCGATCTCGTTTCGGATATCGCGAGACTCATCCAGGAAGTCCGAACCTCGATAATAGCTCAAACTAATAATGTCTTTTTCAGAAGGCCTGAAGTTGAGTTTGCTATTGATATCATAGAAGTTGAAGTCAGGAGTTACCCGCGCCAATCCTTCGATATCATCCTGGCGGTACAAATTTTCGCTGATGGCATTGTATACGCCCGTTTGCATCAAGTCGGTGAAGGATCGCCTACCGGCAAAAAAGAAACTCACTTTTTTAGAGATGGGTACCTCGACGCTGGCATTAGCACTGAGCAGGTTGATTCCTGCACTACCATTAATTCGCTCGAAACTACCCGTACGACCGGTCAAGTCGACTACACCACCTATTCGTGCACCATACTTGGCTGGGAAAGCACCTTTGAAGAGCTGTACGTCCTTGATGGCATTGGCATTGAAGGCACTAAAGAATCCGAAGAAGTGATCTACCCGATAGATGGTCATACCGTCGAGCAGCACGAGGTTTTGATCTGGTGTGCCTCCTCTGATAAACAGCCCGGAGGAGTTTTCATTAGTGCCACTCACACCTGGCAGCAACTGTAGTGAACGGAATATATCAGTTTCCCCGATACTCGGTAGCAATGAGATTTGCTTGGGTGATAAGCTGATTTGGCTGATGCCTCTATCTGTATTGATGAATTTGTTAGCGTCGGCTGATATCACCACTTCTTTCAGCTGTGCGGAAAGCGGCTCCATCGTGATCGTCAAATTTTCCGGTAGGCTGGACTGAGTAAAACGCAAGGTCTGCGACTGAAATCCTACATAGGTCACTTTGAGTATTAAGGAATCACTAGGCTCATAGAAGAGGGTGAAGTATCCTTCTGTATTGGTAGATACGCCTTTATTTTCCGATAGGTCTATAACGTTGGCCAGTGGCAGTACCTCGTTGGTCTTCGCTTCTACAACCCTACCGGAAATGATTTGCTGTGCCGATAGGGCATTGCAGAGGAACAGGACAAGAATGCATACAACGAACGACTTGCTCAAAATCAGTATCGGCTGCCAAGTATAAAATCGTGAGAACTGAAAAGATAGGCTTTTGAATTCACATACCTTTGAAAGAAAAACGAAAATTGGCATTCAAATCAGGATTCGTAAGTATCATCGGTAAACCCAATGTTGGGAAGTCAACACTCATGAATGCGCTTGTCGGTGAGGATCTCTCGATCATTACTTCTAAAGCCCAAACAACGAGACATAGGATTTTTGGCATCATGAATGGCAAAGACTTCCAGATTGTCTACTCGGATACTCCGGGTATACTCGATCCTCAATATCAGCTGCAGCAAAATATGATGGGATTTGTGAATGCCTCTCTCGAGGATGCTGATGCCATACTTTATGTGACCGACATCTATGAAACCTTTGAAGAAACGGAGGTTGAACAGCGAATCAAGAATTCAGGGATACCGGTCATTTTCCTGCTCAACAAAGTCGATCAGGCCAAAGGAAGTCAGGCTGAGGATAAAATAGATTATTTCAAGACTGTGATTGACGCTAGGCATTATTTGGCCATTTCGGCTCTTGAAAAGATCAATCTGGAAGAAGTCATGAACTGTCTTCTTGATCTAATGCCCGAACATGCCCCGTACTTTCCCCAAGAAGATCTAACAGACAGGTCTGAGCGATTTTTTGCTTCGGAGATTGTTCGAGAGAAGATATTCATGAATTACAAAAAGGAGGTCCCGTACAGTACTGAGGTAGTGATAACGGAGTTTTTCGAAGAAGAGAGTATCATCCGTTTGAGAGCAGAAATCTATGTGGAGCGACAAAGTCAAAAAGGCATCATCATAGGTCAAGGTGGAGCCGCTCTAAAGAAAGTGGGCATAGCCGCACGTGTGGATTTAGAGAAGTTTTTCAACAAGCAAATCCACTTAGAAACCTTCGTTAAAGTGGAAAAGGACTGGCGTAAGAAAGACCAGTCGCTTAAAAAGTTTGGCTACTGAGTCCATTAAATCAATTTTCTTGATGTTTCAAAGTTGTTGTCTTTCAATGAATTACGTGATTTTCTGACTAAGATCATGTTTTGCAAAGGGCACTGTCAGATAGCCTGAAGCGGGTTTGCTTTAAAATCGTAGCTGTATTATTAACCAAATGTTAAATTATGGAGAGCTACGTTATAGATCATCCAGCTATTGATAAACCAGTTATGGACACTTTGTCCGCCGCTCTGATTGAGCCGAGGAAAATGGTTCTGGAGGCATCCAGAACTACACCTTACATTTTTTTTGATCCGAGTACCGCCGTGCTTGAAGTGAAGGGGCGATCTTCTCCTGAAAATTCGGTCGCATTTTATCATCGGATCTATGACATGATCGAGACTTATCGATTACAAGGTGCACCATCCATTACCGCCAACTTCTGCTTCGAGTATTTCAATACCAGTTCAGCCAAATGCATTCTGGATGTTTTTCAGAAGCTCGAAAGAGTGAGTAACTCTGGAAAGACTGTAAACGTGAATTGGTATTACTTCATGGAAGATGATGATATGCTGGAATCGGGCGAAGATTTTGCCTACTTCGTTGACATTCCAGTCAATCTGATTGAGCTCGACGAATGACCGATGGTTGGCTTTAATAGCCCTCCCCAAATACGTTACACCCCTATTGAGTCAACTTAAACTACAAATACCAAGCTATGGAATTGAATGAAATCATCGAAAAACTAAAGAAAGAGCAAACAGAGATACAGCAAAAAGATGCCCTGTTAGATGCCATGTTTAAAAATGCCGTTGATGCCATTGTTGTGGTATCGGATGAAGGTTCGCTAACCTCCTGGAATCCTTCAACAGAGAAACTACTACGAAATTCCTCTTTGGACAATAGCAATCTGTTTGATTTTATACAGTCAATCGATGGAGCTGCAAATTGTCAAATGAGCAGATTAGACCAGTACAAAGGTCAGACTGTAGAAATGGAATTGTTGAGTGGTGAGGAAACCATACCGGTAATGACGAGTGTGTCTGAGATCAGTGATTCCGGAGAACACCGCTATTCTCTAATCTTCACTGATATGTCGGAAGAGAAACAGCATATTCAACTGCTCGAGGAGCGTGAGCAACTACTTAACAGTGTTATTGAAACTGCGGCGGACGGTGTAGTGATCATCGATGATTCAGGTAGAATCAAGACTTTTAATACGGCATGTGAGAGGATATTTGGACTGAAAAAGGAAGAGGTTCTTGGTAATAAAGTAAACATGCTAATGCCTGAGGAACACGCTCATAATCATGACGATCATATTCAGCGGTATAAAGATACCGGTGTTAAGCATATTGTGGGTCGTGGTAGGGAAGTGGCTGGTAAACGCAAGGACGGTAGTACGTTTCCCATGTATCTTTCTGTTGGTGAGTCTATCGTCAACGGAAGGCAGGTCTTTACAGGTATTATCAGGGACCTGACTCAGCAGCGAGACCAGGAAAAAATGTTTGTCGAGGAAACATTTAAGCGGGCTAAGGCCGAGGAAGCCAATTTCAATATGGAACAGAGTGTTAACTACGCTAAGCGTATACAGCGTTCTATTCTTCCGTCAGTTGAGAGCATCTATGAAAAACTGGACGCTTTTGTTTTTTACAAGCCCAAAGAAGTGGTGTCAGGTGATTTCTACTGGCTGATGGAGAAGGGTGATCATGTGTTCATTGCGGTAGTGGACTGTACTGGACACGGAGTACCGGGAGCATTTATGTCAATGCTGGGTTACACTCATCTCAATTATGTTACCAATAGTAGTAGAAGTAATGACCCTGCACTTATACTTAATCATTTGGATGAAAGAGTTGCCAGATCACTTAACCAGCGTGCCGGAATAGAACCCTCAGACTCTGATGATGGCATGGATATCTCATTGGTGCGACTGGATAGGTCCCAAAAAGAGATTGTATTCGCAGGAGCTAAGAGGCCATTACTGGTACATAGGAATGGCGGAACAGAAGTAATTAAAGGAAGCCGCAGAAGTATTGGGGGGCAACTGACCAGAAAGGTAGATTTTGAAAGTACAACGGTGAAGCTTGAGACCGGTGATTCGTTCTTTCTTTATACTGATGGACTGACCGACCAGTTCAACGAAGACGGAGACAAATTCCAAACGAAAGGCTTGACTTCATTTATAGAAAATCATATCAACAGAAGTATGAAGGAGATTGGTGAGAAGCTGGAGCTTGATGTTTATCGATGGAGAGGTTCTGAGGCTCAAATGGATGATGTTACGGTGATGGGGGTAAGGTTATAATGATTATGGAGAAAGTGACTAAAGTAGTCTGGAGTGATGAATACTCTACTGGAAACAAGGAAATAGACAAGCAGCACAAGGACCTCTTTGATTTCATTGATAAGCTGGATCTCTGCCTGGAACAGGAATTGTATTTTGGGCCACAGGTTGATGCTTTGATCGGTTTTTTGACGGCTTATACCAAATCACATTTTATATACGAAGAGATGTGTATGCGCTCACGTCTTTGTCCGGTGAAGGAAAAGAATGAAAAAGCGCATGGCGCATTTATCCAGTATTATCAGGACTTTATCCAGGAGTATCGCTACTCTGATGCTCCGAAAGAGCTGCTAGAAGACCTTTCACAGTTTCTAAAGAAGTGGCTCGTTGATCACATTTGCAAGATAGACGTACATCTCAGGGATTGTATCTACGGTAAAGTCAATCGCGGGTAGTACGCCGTTCAGATTCGAGATTGGGTGTCGTATCATCTAATCATTGCTTTTGATCTCAACACGAACTTTATTAAGGTTGCAGGATTGATGAAATAGGATGATCTTATTGGTCTTCCTAGAGCAGGCCTGAATACCGATGGTAGGATCAAAAGCTATGTGGGCTACCCTAAAGGGGACTGTATTGGTAGTTTTATCTTTCACGGAGCTTTCAGCCCAATCAGCTCCCACCGTTATTCCCAATAATTTCGAAACTTATGATTTGTTTGAGTTTGATCTTGAGAGTAAGTGGAACGTATTACCAGCGAGTGGCTCTTTAAGCATTCATCAAGCAACGGAGAATGTAGAAATGTTCGAATATCCGAGTGGAACGGAGACCAGTCGTGATTGGTGGATGGTTCGTCTTACTAATGCTTCTGATGTTCAAAGGTTTGGCTTGAGGTTCGAAAAAGGTATAAAGGATGATTTGGTCATTGTAAAACTGGTTAATGATAAAATTTCCGAAGTAGATACCCTGGGATTATATACAGTGCATCAAAAGACGGATGTCATGCAGCGCCTTAGGGTGAGTGCTATTGAGATTGGAAAACAGTCATCCATAACAATATTACTAGCAGGATGGACAGGTAAAGGGTCACCTAAAGCTACATTGAGCCAGCTCTCGGATTTTGAGGATTACTCCTATGCTTATACCAGGATGTCGCTGATTTTTACTGTCATCTTTGCCATTATCCTGATCTATCAGCTGGGTACTCTTATTCTGATACGATCTAGATCGTATTTGTATTATAGCTTGCTTGCGTTTGGCTACCTATTGCATGCTTTTAATAGCCAGCTTGATGGTACTACGACCATTGCGTTTACCGATGACTTGTCCATCCTTTCTGCTACCACTATTTGTATTGGTGGACTGCTACTGTGGCGCAGGTTTTTACAAATCAATAATGGGATATGGTACAGAGTATATCAAGTACTGATTGTAGCTTCAATATCTGTTGTGACACTGGTTTTGACGTACATGACTGTGCCCAATGTGTTGCCACGGCTTAACGCTTTTGCAACAAATCTGGCTGCATTCATAGCCCTTTGCGTATTGACCTGTTGGATCTCCAGCTCTATAATCTTCAGCTACAAGGGAAAGCAGAATGCTAAGTACTATCTGCTGACCAATATCCCGATTCTGTTCGGAGGCTTAGTCTTTTTGGGTGTTTGGTTTGCAGTAGAGCATCTGTGGACTGCCAATACAGGAATGGTCAATATAGTAGTAAACTATGTTTTCTATGGTAGTGGAGTATTACAACTGCTTTTGTTCGCCTTAGTGATTGGACTTGCCTTAAAGAAAAAGATGATAGGAAGTTATCAATCAGAACGAAAACAAAAGCAACTGCTGGAGGATCGGGTACAGGAGAGGACTGATGAACTGCTAAAGATCAATGAGCAGCTCACCAACAAGAACGAAGAGTTAAAAAAGATTAATGGTACTAAGAACAGACTCTTAGCAATTCTTTCGCATGACTTTCGGGCCCCCATCAATAACGTGGCAAGCTTGATGTCGCTCCTCAAAGAGCATCGATTCAGTCCGGAAGAATTTTCTTCTCTTATTCCAGAGTTGGAAAAGAGCATTGCTGAGACTACCAGTTTTATGTCTTTGCTGATCCATTGGACACAGTCGCAGAACGAAGGAATTGTTCCTAAAAAATCAGTTTTTACGGCTAAGTCACTAATTATCAGGAGCACGGAACACCTAAAGTCTGCTTTGGAGAGCAAAGAACTTAGTTTGACAACTATGCCTAATGACATAAGCATTTGTGCAGATCGTAACATGCTGGATCTTGTTTTACGCAATCTGCTTAGCAATGCCATCAAGTTCAGTTATCCAAAAGGAAAAATCGAGATTGAATGTTCAGGAGTTGACGGTGGTTTGGTGGAGGTCCATGTTATCGATCATGGAGTAGGTATTGCCAAGAGTAGAATAAAAGGGTTCTTTGATGTGAGTCAGAAAAATACCACGGCAGGTACCCGTGGTGAAAAAGGCTTTGGAATGGGCTTGATTTTATGCAAAGACTTTGTTGAGTTGAACGGTGGAAGGCTGACTTTTGTCTCAGAAAAAGGAAGGGGATCAACATTTTCTATTTTGATCCCCTCTGGTGAAATGACTACTGTTAGTTCTGCTTCGGAGACATAATGAGCATCTCGTTCATATTGATCTCAGTGATATACCTCTTTTCACCTTCTTTTTCGTAGTTGCGGTTGACGAGTTTGCCTTCTATGGCAATTTCTTGGCCTTTCTTAAGAAGTGAAGCTGCCAATTCTGCTTTTTTGCCCCATGCCACAATGTTGTGCCACTGGGTGTCTGTCACCTTTTCACCTTTGTTGTTTTTGTAGACCTCATTGGTGGCTAGTGAGAATGTCGCCATGGTTTTACCACTGTCAAAGTTTCTTACTTCAGGTGAGTTTCCTAATCGACCGATTAACTGTACGCTGTTTCTTAAAGAGTTCATAATAGTGATTGTTTTAGTTAAACTAATTTTTGATTTCATCTGAGATTTCATCCAATCGGCAGATGTTTGTCATTGTTGACGAAGCAAAGATTGAAGTGATGACGAGCGTTAGTCGGTTCTTAAATACTTACAGTCGTTTATAGCCGTTTGTAGTCGTTTGTTGTTGGATATATTGCTGATAATCAGTACTATTGAAAATGGATGAAAAGCTGTGTCCGGAATGTAAAAAACCGATTTTCGGTAGACAGGATAAGAAGTTTTGCTCTGACGCATGTCGAAATGCCCATAACAACAAGCTCAATGCAGATACGGTAAACTACGTCAGAAACATCAATAATGTCCTTCGAAAGAACCGTCGGATATTAGAATCACTTAACCCTGATGGAAAGGCAACTGTCCAGAAATCGAAATTGATTGGGAAGGGATTTGACTTCAACTATTTCACCTCGATTTACCAGACCAAGGCCGGGGATGAGTATCGCTTCTGTTACGAGCATGGCTATCTCCCGATTGAAGGTGAACGAGTACTTCTAGTTAAGCGGAATGATTGACAGGCTATTTCACTAACTTTTCATAAGTCCCTCCAAATAACAAATGCCGTACATTGTCACCTTGTAGAAAGTCATGTGGGAATCCTAACTCAATAGCACTTGCTTCATCGAGCTCTGTAATTATTTCTTCTGGTAAATCAATATTGACACTCCGCAGACTGTCCTCGATCTGGTGAAGCTTTCGTCCACCGACTATAGGTATTGAAGTATAGTCTTTTTGCATGACCCACTTCATGGCTATCTGGGCAGGGCTTACACCAAGCTGCTCTGCTACCTCCACTACCTTCTCAGTTATGCGCACACTTCTGTCATTTCTCCTCGCGCTTTCTTCGGCCACTCGACCATCTTCACCTTTGAGATACTTTCCAGTTAAGGCACCTCCGGCCAGTGGTGCCCAGGGCGTTAGCGCAAGTCCCATTTCCTGAGCCATTGGGATCAGATCACGTTCTGGTGTTCTTTGGATAAGACTATATTCTACCTGCAACCCAACGAACTGAGTCCACCCTCTGAAGTGAGCGATGGTATTAGCTCTGGCGATGATCCATGCAGGTGTATCGGATATGCCAATGTAGTTTACTTTACCTGCTGTGACCAAATCATCCAGCCCGCGCATCACTTCTTCCACAGGTGTAGTAAAATCCCAGGCATGCAGCCAAAGTAGGTCGATATAGTCCGTGTCAAGTCGTTTGAGACTTTGCTCAACGGATCGCATCATGTTTTTTCGATGGTTGCCTGAGAAATTGGGATCTCCCAACTTGTCATAGAGTGAGTATTTTGTCGCGACTATCCAGTGGTCCCTATCTGAATGGATAAACTCACCTACAAATTGCTCACTTGTGCCTTCAGTATAGCGATTAGCTGTGTCGAGAAAGTTACCACCTGCTTTGGCATAAGCATCAAATATCTGTTTACTTGTGTCTTTATCAGCACCCCAGCCCCACTCTGTGCCAAAGGTCATGGTACCCAATGAGATCTCAGATACCCTTAAGCCACTATTTCCGAGAAGTTTGTAATTCATAGCGAGTGTACATCACTTATCAAACCTGTCTTGAGGTCAAACATCCAGCCATGGAGCCATAGCTTATGTCCTTCTTCTTTATATTTTTTAACAAAATCATACTCAGCAAGATTTTCCACCTGTCGGTGAACATTCATTTCTGATAGCTTGTCGGCACGATCATGCAGGTTTTTGATTTTTTGCAATTCCGCTTTGTTCTCTTCATATAACTCTGAAATAGGATGGAGCCATTCATACATGATTTCAGGTAGTTCTCCCATCATACTCATCTCCACATAGTCACTAGCTGTATGGCCGCAGATGACGATGTGTCTTACGTGCAGGTTGACAATGGCATGATAAATAGCGCTTGTACTATTTGGATCATCCCTTCGCACGATAGGCCCGGGGTTTTGGTGCTTGCACACATCACCCAGTTCTCGATTGAGGATCACGTTGGGAGACACGCGACTGTCTGTACAGCCAATCCATAAAGTATGAGGATGGCGCGGTTGATTGAGCTTATTGAAATACTTTTCGTTCACCTGCAGTCGCTCTTGTACCCACGCCTTATTCTCTAATAGCAATTTTTCGTATACTTTCATTTAGCTAATGATTTGTCTTTTGAATTTAAACGAAAATAGTGGATATCGGCTGGCCATTTTGCCAATCAGCATGATGTGCCGTACTAATAGTTGATTTTGATATCTTAAATTCATGATAATAGCCGATTGATAATATGTCGTCCAGGACTATAGCCTTTGCAGTTTTTCCGGGTGTCCATTTACTTGACCTGACCGGGCCTGCCCATCTATTCTTCGAAGCGGCAGACTATGGTGCTCCTTATGACCTAAGATACTTCTCGGTTGATGCCGACTCAGAGATTGAGAGTAGCGCAGGTTTGCAGTTATCAGAGCTGGTGAGCTTTGATTCGCTATCGCTAAACCAGTATGACGTCATCATCATTCCAGGTATGGTGTCAGACTACTATCTCGAGCAAGACCTTGAGGTCGTCCTTGGACCTTTCCTACATTGGTTGAAGGCACAGTCATCAGCAGAAGTGACCATTTGCTCAGTTTGTACAGGGGCATTTGTACTTGCGGCTTCCGGTCTATTGACAGGCAAGGCATGTACTACTCATTGGAGGTATTGCGACCGATTTTCCGATAGGTACCCCAATGTCGAACTCCTTCGCAATCGACTTTTCGTAGAAAGCGGCAATATCCTGACAAGTGCTGGAGTATCTTCAGGAATCGATCTCTCGCTTCACTTGATCGAGCGACATCATGGCAGCAAGTTTGCAGCGGATATAGCGAGAGAAGTAGTAGTTTACTTAAGGCGAGGGGAAGAGGAGCCACAGCTGAGCATTTTTCTTCGCTACCGCAATCATCTTGTGGATCCTATACATACCGTTCAAGACTATCTCCTAAGTCACCTGAGTAGCAACCCTAGCCTTTATCAGTTGGCTGACCTTATTCATACCAGTCAGCGCAACCTTACCAGAATGTTCAAAAAAGCTACTGGTATCACTATTGGTAGCTACCAAGACCTATTGAGGATCGAGCGTGCCGATCAGCTCATCAAAGAAGGCAACAAGATGGAATTAGTAGCTAAAGAGTGCGGCTATGCTGACGTGAGCCAACTGTATAAGCTGCTAAGGAAGCAGTGAGGTGGCCGGATTTGCCATGTATTTGTCCTAGCGAGGGGGCATGTGACTTCTTAGTTTTACCAAGTCAACAAAATCAAAATGAAATGAAGAAACTATCATTTATACTCCTAGTGGCCTTTTTTACGCTTTCCAGCCAGGCTCAGATGCCTGAGCTTATAGCTTCGAATGAAGTAGCTTATTATTGCAAACCGTGTAACTCAGCGTGTGATCGTATCGCTTTTGCTCATGCCGGAAAATGCGATCATTGCGGGATGGAGCTTATTCAGCGGACGGCTGCTGAACAACTTGAACTATTGGATAACAAAATGACGATTGCTTTTTACTTACAGAATAATGTAGAGGTATTGGACTTTGCCGGCCCAATGGAGGTATTCGCTTATGCCGGATATGAAGTCTTCACGGTATCAAAAACAAAAGAACCAATTAAGACACAGGGTATCCTGACTTTCATTCCCGACTATAGCATTGAAGATGCTCCTAAGGCAGATATCATGGCTTTCTTCGGAGGCAATAGTGGTGCAGCATCTGGTGACAAGAAAGTGATAAAATGGGTGAAATCTCGTATCGATGAGACGGACTACTTCTTTTCGGTGTGTACAGGAGCGTTCGTTATGGGAGAGGCAGGATTGCTGGATGGTAAAACGGTTACGACCTTTCATGATGCAATTGATGGCCTCACCAAGAGCTTTCCAAAGGCTATCGTTAGATCTGATGTCCGTTTTGTAGATAATGGCAATGTGATCACCACGGCAGGTGTATCAGCGGGTATTGATGGAGCTTTGCACCTGGTAGCCAAGCTGGACGGTCTTCAAGCCGCCAAGGATGCTGCCTACTACATGGAGTACGACAAGTGGCAACCGGGTGAAGGGTTGATCCTAGATGAGGAGATCAAAGGGCTCTACGCTGAAAAGTAGTATCAAGGCTATTGTCATAGCTAAACTTTGAATAGGATCAGCATTATCATAAAACTGATCCTATTCAATCATTAATGTGTTAGTTGATAGGTCAAAGGCTTTGCCATTATCCAGTTCAAATTCAAATCGAAATGCCGTATACAACAATGTATCAGGTGCGGATAGTAATTGGAAGACAAGTGGTTCACCCTGACGCGCGTAAAGGCCATAGGCTCTATCCATCACATTATAAATGATCCCATCAATATCACAGCGAGCAAGAGAGTGGCAGTTATAACCATATAGATAGAACAGGTCATTGAGTGATGTATTTGGCATATAACTGCGTCCATCTGAGTAAATAGTATCGGATGCAGAAATTTTCATAGAAATAATTCTATTGATTACCTCCGGCAGTGCCGGTGAGCATGCCATCACAGGGGTGATCCAAGTATTTGCTTGTGCGTTTTGTACCTCTGATATCTTAACCCTCAACTCATCTGTTACTTCTAGCAGTATCGCTGCAGATTTGAACCCTAGAGGTTGATCTGACAGATCTCTCGGATAAAAGTCAATGCCGTTGTAGAAAGCAGTCTGCAATTCGAAATCCTCCATGTAAATCTCATAAACATCATAATCACCACAATCGGCATCACGATTGTTACATGAAAACGGAAGATTGAGACCTACAATAAGTACCAGAACGGTAGTAATTCTTTTCATTTTGCTAACGTCTATGAGAAGTTAATTAATCTGGCAGATAAAGGCATGGCTTCATCATGTAGTAACTCTTCCGCTAGGCTATACAGTCCCTAAAAGAGTTATATCACAGAAACTCAGGTTACGAATACTGTTATCTCAGATTTACGAGGTTTTTGCAACTTCATAAGTCTTCTGTGCTGTTTACTATTTCTTGCCTACAGCATCATCTTGCGTATATTCCAATGAAGCCTAACTCTTTTACAATAGTTCTGGATCAGTCTAAGCAAACTCTACACTATGGATCATAGGCAGATTGTTAGAGATGGTTTGCCAATGCTCACCACGGTTTTCCGATAGGTAGAGGTTACCGGTGGTAGTGCCAAACGCCAGGGTATCTCCTGTGATGTCCAGACCATGTCGGTAGGTGATATCAAACACTGCATTTTGCGGTAGCCCTGAATTGAAAGTCTGCCAGGTGGCACCACCATCGTCGGTGCGGCAAACGCAAAGTGCTTCATCCACGGCGACCCTGACCATATCGCTGACGCCAGGCACCACCCAGGCCACTTCTGGATTCCGCTCGTCAACAGCTATGGCAAACCCAAAATTGGCGGGACCATTTTTGTCGGTGACATCTTTCCACAACTTCCCACCATCGCGGGACATAAAAATACCACAGTGATTTTGTTGCCATAGGACATCAGGGTTGCTGGGACTCATCACTACCAGGTGAGGGTCCTGACCTACTTCAGCATCTTCATCCGGAAGAAAGTCAGCCTTAAGGCCTTTGTTTCTGACTTGCCATGTCGTGGCTCCATCCGTACTTTCATATACTCCAGCGCAACTGATACCGATGTAGAGGTGATCTTGGTCTCTTGGATCAACGAGTACAGAGTGAATGCCTGCATTGTTGCGACCGCCACCAAACCACTGGGTCTTTCGGGTAGGTTGATCCCAGAGGCCTCTGTTCAGCCCGAAGTGGTCACCATTATCCTCACTTACAAAAAGCCCACCTGGCTCAGTGCCGACGTACACCTTGCCTTTTTGATTCGCGCTTCCATGGGCAAAAGCCCAGAGGTAATTAGTGGCAGCAGCTTCCCCATCTTTGACTTCTTCTCCCTCGGGATATTTGGGTGCCTCCAATTCCTCCCAGGTCTTGCCATCTTGAGAGCGATGTATTTTACAGCCCCAGTGCCCATGATCCTGTAGTGCCCACCACGTGCCGGTATGTGGATCTATGGTGGCTAATGATACTGGGATACCAATAAATTCAGTTCGCTGATACTGCCAGCTGCCATCCTCTTGTAGATGGTATACCACCAAACCTTTTCTGGTGCCTAGAAGGAGTTGTTTTTTAGGTTCCATAAGTTATGATTTTAAAAAATTAGCCACCGGAGAGTGCCTGCATGATATAGACCTCATCATGCTCAGACAGAGCGTCGCTCAAGGTTTCGCGATCGGTGACCATATCGTTACCAATAAAAATGTTTACGTGCTTGCGGAGTGCGCCGGTCTCATCCACGATATAGTCCTTGAGCCCAGGATGTGCCTCGTCTACACTGTCAAGTAATTGACTGACAGTCGACTGCTGGATACTCATTTCGCTAAGCTCAGGGTAAAAACGCTTGAGGTTGGATGTGAAGCGTACTTTGGGCATAATCGTTTGTTGTATATTCTAAAATTAGTCAATTCTTCAGTTTCATGCTTTTTCTGATAGGGGGAGATTGAGATTACCCTTGATTTGAACCTACCGGAATGATCACCTAAGTGGCTAACATCCAGCTCCTCAGATTAATCTGCAAAGGACGCTGAAGTTACCTTAGCCAGCTTTGACCTCCCAGAGGGTTTCCAATCCCTTGGTAGGTGAGCATAATACACCTACCGGAGTTATATCCAAGTCTGAGAGTCACCACTGACATCAGAAGGCTTGCAATTGATTGATCTTATATCGTTATTCAAGTCTTTAGCAAATCTACCAACTATGAAATCAAGTCGTCTCATACCCGTATTAGCGTCAGTCTTAACCGTAATAATTTTCAGTGCTTGTCAAAATAGTAAGCCCAAGGAGCAAGCTTCAGAATCGACGACTCCAGTCGAAGAAGTGGACTACACTGACGAAATACAAGGCGCATGGACTGCCACCTACAGCAATGATGCAGGAGAACAAGTGCAAATCATGACCATAGTAGTAGATGGCTATATCGCAGAGACTTTTTACAACGAAGGGGAGAAGAGGTTTGACGGAACATTAGGAGGCTCATGGACCGTGGACGGTAACCAGTTCAGCTTGACCTATGAGTTTCACACCATGGACACCACTAAGGTGGGTTCTACCGATGTGCTGACCTTTGATCTTCAAGGCGATAAGATCCTTTTTGAAGGAGATGACAGAACCTGGGTACGAGTAGATAGTGGCGAGCCTGGCGAACTTGCTGGAGCTTACCTTATTACCGGTAGGAAAAGAGATGGTGAAATCTCACGCAGAACTCCAGGAGCCAGAAAGACCATGAAGATACTTTCAGGCACCCGATTTCAGTGGATTGCCTATCATACAGAGACCACAAGGTTTTCAGGAACAGGTGGAGGCACCTACACCACAGTCGGTGATGACTACACTGAGAATATCGAATTCTTCTCTCGTGATAGCAGCAGAGTAGGAGCGAGCCTTGGTTTCAAGTGGTCACTGGATAGTGGCGAATGGCACCACAGTGGTCTTAGCAGCAAAGGCCAGCCGATCTATGAGATATGGACGCCCCGTCAGATGCTCGATCAGGCTGCTGTGCGGAACTAAACAAAAGTCTCACAGTTGCCCTCTCTTTGTCATTTCGGCAGGAGAAATCTTATTATTCGCCAGTTTTGCTATCCGAAACATCACGCTCTGAGCCACCTACAACAGGCTCTGAGAGTGGGGAAGTCACCTGCCAAGGGACTTTGAGCAATCTTGATTCAAAAACTTAGCTTTGATACTGCTAGTGACCAAACCTGACCTGCTTACTTTTGAAAGCCATGGAGCACTACATCGTCCCAAGCAAAAGAACCTACCCACCACTTGGCCTTAGGCGAGAGGATGATAATATCTTTTTTACCTGCCTTTGTCTAAGGATCATCAAAGATTTTAACCTCGACCATCCCTTAGCTGAAAAGTTTGATCCGGAGGTATTCGAAGACTTTGTAGAGATCATCGATGGGGCAAAGCTTTACATGTTTTGGAGGGACCAGCCTAACGCCTACTTTCCTAATGGAAGTTTCATGCACAAGCACCGTTTCTTTCGCTCTCCCCCTGACGCTGATGATACGAGCCTCATTTACTATTTGGTGGATCATACAGCTGAAGAGGTGCAGAATTACTTTGCAGCACTTCGAGCATTTGCGAACACCTCACAAAAACAAAACACCAAGTGCAAACCCATCTACAAAGACAAAAGGATATTCTCTACCTGGTTTGGGTCCGGGAAGATGCCAATAGAGTTTGATTTTGCGGTGCTGATCAATGTATTCTACGCTTTGGAGAAGTATGACTATCCAATGGATGACTATTACGCTGACAGCATCTTCTACGTCAAGAACGAAGTGCTTTCAAATGTCTACATAGAGAATCCATATTATTTGGCACCTTCGTACCCCAATGTTTTCGTGCTCTTCTATCAAGTCAGTCGATTTATCTACTTTCACCCTGATCATGAGCTATCTGACTTGCGAGCCCATCTGGAAAAGCAGCTTAGAACTCTTCGCAGGAAAGCACTCAAAGCCTTTGATCACCTGTTATTGGATTCATCATCTATGTTTTTAGGATTGGGAGCTTCCGAACAGCTTGATAGAACTGGCTTGGAGCAAGAAATGACTACTTATTCAGGATTTATTGCCGGATTGTTAACCTTACTACCTGGGAAACTGACTTGGCGCTTGGCTCAGTATTCAGTCTTTCATTTTCAGTTCATCTGCCAGACTTATAACGAACTACTGGTCAGAGAGAATGAGGAGTTAGGGAGGAAATCCTCAGTAGGTTGATTTTAGCCAAGTCTTACTCCTTTAATTCCGTTAAGTTTTCAAGGTATCTGATTCCCATCGAAAAGGGAAATATTGATGCTTTCTGAATATTGGCGACAACAGCAGGGTCGGGTTTCATGATTTCTTGTGCCACTACAATGGATACCGCTTTGATTACGGCTATCCCAAATAGGTTTTCATCTCCGGGCTGGAGCTGGGTTCGACCCGCAAAAGCCAGAATCCCCTTTGCCCCAAGATCAGTCAGAAAGGCCCCATGATCATTGAGTATGCTATACGTGTCATCAGTCCAGTTATTGAGGTTTTGATACTCTTGAGTCAGTACGAGGTGGTAAATGAAAAGTTGTTGGGTCATACCGCTTTCTTTCATATCTTGATTGGTCTGTGCTAGTATCGGTGAGGCCATGAACATCACTGCTAACGCTACGCTAGAATTCTTGAGATTAGTCATATAACTATTATATCCAATTCGTTTGGTGGAATGAGTATTGGTCACTTCATTTAGCTATCAGGTTACAGCAATCTTTGATATTGTTTATACCTCCATCAGGAGGTATTTCTGTTTATCGATGGTTGAAAACGATAATCGAAATATGGCCGCCACACAATCCCATCTTTGCCCTGCCTGAGTGTACTTTTTTACTATCCAAAACATGTCATTTACTGGGTCGATTGAAGTGTCTACTTTATTTATTTCAATGGATAGAACTTATTGATTCTATTGTCCAGGAATCAAGATCAAATCATTCTAAGAAGTAGCTACTATTCAAATTTTTGATCACCAAGGCGGTATCCGAAAAGCCTATATCAAAAAGAGTAGGGACAAAAGAAAACTGATATGTATTACGCAATTTTAAAAAGCACAGTAGATGCTGATCATCGCTCAGATCGATTTGAGAATACCGATTTGAAAACAGCAAAGAATGAAGCTAGAGCAAACTACCAGAACAAGTACCCAAATGATAATTTGGATAATACCACCTTTGAGACAGGTACTGTGAGGTAGAGCATCCACTTTTAGCATTTCCAAAGAAGGTTACTTCAAATTGGGTAACCTTCTTTGATATGTCTACCTGATAAGGTCAAAAAGTCATTTAGAATATGCTGACTTCATCTTGCAGCCTAAAAAACCTCGGTCATTGTGGATCGAGCCACTTCTGAGAAAGAACTCGACACTTACTCCAGTTTTATTGCTGGGCTACTGGTATTGCTGCTAGGAAAGCTGACATGGAGGCTAGCCAAGTATCCGGTTTTCATCTTCAGTTTATTTGTGGAACTTATAAAGAACTCCTCATTCGGGAGAATGACGAATTGAGGATAAAGGTCATCATATAGACCATGTGCAGTTTTGTGCCAAGGCTGACCTGGTGGTACTGACCTCCATCATTACCGGTAACCTAGTGATCCCACCAGGTGCAGCACGCTTGGACTTTGAGCTTTCTTTGTAGAGGTGTTACATATCGTTAATCCTTAATGCACAACTGGCTCCATACTGTGTTCGATACTGTAAACGTCTGTGCCATCATTTTTTCCTCTCAGTACAAGATGTGTCGCAAAGTCTATGGACAATTGCTTTTGTTCACTAAATGCACCGAAGAGGGCAGAGGTTGTCAGGAGTCGCTTTTTTAATTCATTACACAGCTCGAGAACGCGGCTGGCAGTGTTGAGCACATCACCATGGTAGGCCAGCTCCTTACGGCTTGCACCCACTTCGGTGACGATTACTGGTCCAGCGTTGATAGCGGCTTTGAAAGTCGGCTGAATTCCAAACTTTTCAATGTACTCTGGGCTGTTTTGCTTCAGTAGTTTTTCAAAAGCTAAAAACAGCCAGGCTGGTTGAGACTTATCTTTCAAGACTTTGGTATTCCATGTAATGACAGCCTCATCGCCTACATATTGATACACCTCCGCATCATATTGCGGTAGCAGCGTAGATAAGTCAGAGAAGCAGCGGTTTAAGAAACGGCTGTACTTGACATGTTCTAGCTGCTCGGCGATCTTGGTGGAGCTATTGAGGTCAACGAACATGAAGATCCGATCTTCCTCGATAGGCTTTCTATACTTCCCTATCAGGAAATTGATCAGAATGCCATGACCGAATCGGTTGCCGATATTCCTGATAAAGTTAAGTGTAGCACCTAGCAATAGCAGGTAGACATAGAGGGTCAGGAACATGTCTGTTTGCATGAAGAACAGTGTTTGCTCAAGGGATGTCAACAAGTCCTGTTTGAAGATAGTCAGGTCAAAAAGCGTATGCACGAGTGCAACGCTGACCACTATGATCAGGGAGTAAACGATCAGCCGGATGAGAAAGAGTACAGCGAGCGGTATGGGATATTTGATTCGTGCAAAGAACCTGAACTCAGCGATGCTCAGACCCAGTCCAATTAGTAGTCCCGCTACGGAAGGTGTGAGCCAGTGGAAGCCATATTGTACCACAGGTAGCGTAACGCCCAGCTCCTCCCATCCGGTCATCTTGATATAGACAAAGAAGTTGCTCCCAATGGAAAAACCTAGGATTAACAAGGCTACATCCATCTGCAGTGGATATTTCTTATGAAGCTTTTCGATGATAGTCATAGTCGACTACAGACGTGAGACAGGTACAGATATCGACACTTCAAACTCATCTCCGACCATGAAGGCCATGAAAGGCCCCTTAATGCCATAGTCTTCGCGATTGACTGTGAGGCTACCTTCGAATAGCCCTCCGGTATCAGTCTCCTTAAATGTGAAAGGTAAAGTGATCTGTTGGCGGATGCCTTTGATCTTCAGATCTCCAGTTACACTATATCCTTCGGGAGTGGCAGTGCACGAGCTGGATACAAATCCAATTTTCGGAAATTCAACTGCATCAAACCAGCTGTCACCTCGGGCGTGCTTGTCTTTGGTCTTGTTGCCGGTGGAGATCGTGCTAACGTCCAGCGTCACGTCAAACATTGCGGTAGCGGGATCGGAAGGATCGAACCGGATGCTGCCATCCAATCCTCCAAAGGTGCCCTCAGCACCAGATCCGTTGAAGGCAATGCTGTAACCTTCGCTGACAGACCAACTTTGCGCCAAGGCTGAGTATGGATTGACCCATGTAAGCAAGACTGAAAGTAAAATAGCGGTCGAAATATTGAGCGTCTTGAATAGAGGTTTCATTGTTCTGTAGTTTGAGTGATAACGTCATCAATTGAGGAAATACATGTCAATGTTCATATTGGGCTGATCAGCAGCTACCGTGAACCTTGACTTATCAAACGATGGCTTGCCAAACTTGGTCTGGAAGCTGGCTCCCACGCGCTCCTTCGGCATACCAATGAAGTTGCGCTCCACTTCACCATCTCCATTTTCATCATGGATGACAGACACGGCATACTCGCCGGGTGTCAGGTCTTCAAACTTCAGACTCATCGATCCCTTCTCAGCCTTACGGTCTACCGATTTCAGCGCTTTGGACATTTCCATAGGAAAACCATCACCCTGATCAAAGAGCATGACAATGATATCACCTTTGTCAGATTCGATATCGTTCACCGTTACTTCTATCGTATGTTGGGCTACCGCAATCATGCCGTAACTCCATAGTACTGTGAGCAGCATTATCTTTTTCATAATTGTTCGTTTGAGGTTTGTAATTGACCGCTGAGTTGAAGTAGTCGTATCTCGGATTGCTTGACATTGTAGGTGAGGTCATTGATGCGGTTTTTGGCATTCGCCAAATTGATCTGCGCCTGTCGCAAGTCAGAGGAGTCGATCAGTCCGTACCCGAAATCTTCCTTGCTTTTCGTATAGTTGGTTTCGAAAGTCTCAAGATTCGCCTGTTCGATGCGCAGCTGAGCCCTGTTGTTTTCGTATTGTGCAAAGGCATTTTGTAGTTCCTTTTTGAGCTGTGCTTCTGTGTTGGCTTTTGACAGTCGCTGCTGCTCCAGGGACACCTTGGCATTCTGACGCTGGATCTTTTGGGCACCCCCGGTGAAGATTGGGAGGCTCAGATTGACTCCCACATTAGGGCCAAAGACCGTATTGTTTTGTAGGAAGCTTGCCTCGTCCTCGGTATCAAGGTAGTTGATATTAGCATAGCCTTGGATGGTAGGGAAGAGGCTCGACTCGCTGATCTTGACATTATAAGTGGCCTGATCGATGAGCTGATTACTTAGCAGCAATTGCTTGTTTGCCATGAGCATGGCATTTTCAAGCTCCGCATAATCCATGTTTTCCACGAGCAGGATATTTTCTTGCACCGTGAAATTGGTGTTATCCGACAGACCCAGTAGCAGATTGAGGTCTCTTTTACTGTTGTCATAATTAAGCACAGCATTCCGGTAGGTGGCGCTATCGTTGTTAAGATTGACCTCAGCCTGGAGTCGGAGTATACTGTTCGCGGCACCATACTGGGTGTCAATGGTCACGCGCTCTAGCCGATCTTGGGACTGAGCAATGTTCTCCTCAAGTATGTGCAGTCGGGATTGGAACCGCGCCACCTGTAAGTAGTTAGTGACAGTGGAGGCAAGGCTCTGTTCCACCACTGCGGCCAATTGCACCTCGCTCATGGTACGACTACTCTCAAGCTGCTTGTAGCGGTACTTACCCGCAAATCCAGTGAAGATGGGTACCGTCACCTGGTTCTTGAAGGTAATATCCTGAGATGTACCGTCCAGTTCCAGTGGTGGATTAGTACCCTCACCTTGTCCACGCGTGATGATCTCTGCATCGCTGTAGCCATATTCGTAACCTGCTGTCAGGTCTACCCTCGGCATCTGTCCTGCTACAGCTCTTGAGACATTGTTGGACTGGATTTGCACATTGTACTTTTCCAGTCGGATGTCATAGTTGTTTTCTAGCGCAATGTTGATGGCTTCTTCGAGCTCCAGGATCTCCTGGGCATGGCTCTCCTGAATGGAGAGCAAGAGGCCCAGAAGCATCAACCATAGCTGCTTATTAAGTATTTGCATGATTAGCTTTTAGTCTAGGATTAGATATTTCATTTTCCGAACTGCTGGTTCGACCGACTCGGCCGTGATCTCATCTTTGGTGGCCAGTCCTCCTATCAATTGTCTCAGCTTATTGACGAAGATGAGATAGAGCGGGAATAGGATCAGCACGTTGAAGATGCCAAACCCAAGTCCGTAAGCGATTGCGATAGCCGGGCCCTTGAGAAACTGTGCTCCAAGGCTGCTGGAGGCAATCAGAGGCGCTAGACCTGCGACGGTAGTCACGGTGGTCAGCAATATCGGTCTGAACCTTGATCTGGCCGTCTCGATCATTGCTTCTTTGAAGTTTACACCTTCTTTGAGCAAGTCATTGAGCGTGGAGATGAAGACCAGCGCGTTGTTGACAAAGACGCCAATGAGCGCGATGGTACCTACCAGCGAGAAGATGCTCAGCGGTGTGCTATGTACCCAATGTCCTATGATCACTCCGATCAGCGCAAATGGGAAAAGGCTAAAGACGATAAAGCCTTGCGAGAACGAATTGCAGTTGACTACAATCAATGCCAGGATGAAAATCAAAACCAAAGGGCCAACTATCGAAATGGTTTGGATCATTTTGAAGCTGGTTCGGTTTTGTCCTTCTACTGCATAAGAGATCGACGGGTACTTCGCCAATATTCCCGGTAGGAGCTCCGCCTCGATCGACGCGATGGTCTGAGGTGCTGAGACATCCTTGTTGGCAACATTAGCCTCTATCCTGATCTCGCGTTGACCATCGACATGATTGATAGTGAGGGTGCCTTTGGTGCGCTCGATGGTGGCGATATCCTTCAACAGGTAGGCATTCCCGTTAGGGCCGCTGATGCGCATGTCGAGCAGCTGCTCAAGTGACTGTCGCCCCTCCCTTGGGTAGCGCACCCACACTTCCACCTCCTGGTCGCCGCGCTGTAAACTTTGCGCTTCCATACCGAAGAAACCTGCACGCACCTGCGACATCACACCAGCCAAATTGAGACCGAGCATTTCAGCCTGTGGTTTGAGCTTGATGTTGAGTTCCTCTGACCCAGACATGTCATTGTCCGAGACATCTTTGATATCTGTTCGCTCATTCATACCTGCCTTGAGCTCATTCTTGGCTTGTCGTAACTCAGTCAGATTGTCGCCTTTGAGCGCGATGGAGATCGGCATACCAAAAGCTGCTGACGTAGCTCCCAGGCCATAGATCAGCCTTGTCGCTTCAGGGAAAGTAGGAGATGCCTCCCTGATATCATTGGACAACTTGAAGCTGCTGATCCCACGCTCTTCACCACCGAGGAATGTCACCTTGAGCTTGCCCTGGTTATCAAGTGGGCCTGTGATCTGTTCGACAAATCGGATCACATCCTTGCCATCCGCTCGCTCTGACTTGTATCGCTCATTGACCTCCCAGGCCCCAGTTTCGATTTGATCCAGCTTTTGCTTTACTACCGCAATGGGTGTCCCAGGCGGCAGCTCCATCTCAATGAAGACGGCATCATCATCAAGGTTGGGGAAGAAGGTGAAATTGACCACCCCTATCCTTACCAGGAATATCGATCCAGCCAGCATACCGACAAAAGCAACAAAGGTCAATGCCTTGAATCCCGCCTTTCCGGTTACGGCTTTTCGAAAACCCCACATGTAGACCTTGTCCCGAAGCATGGCGATGAAGTCACCAAATAGCTTCTCGATCTTCGAGACTTTGGCATCTTTTCTCAGGCCTTTGGAATGGGCAAGGTGGGACGGAAGAATAAAGAAACTCTCGAGCAGCGCCATAAAAAGCACTGAGATTACTACAAATGCCATCTCTCCGAAAAAGTCTCCCGCCTGGGTCGGCAGGAAAAGAAATAGTGAGAAAGCAACAGCAGTAGTAGATAGCGAGATGATCACTGGTGTGAGCATCTCCATCGTGCCATCCAATGCGGCCTGCAATGGCTTTTTGCCTTTTTCTTTGGCCTGCTGATAGATGTTTTCTCCGATCACCACCCCGTCATCAACGAGTATACCCAGCACGAGTATGAAGCCGAATAACGACACTACATTGATGGTAATACCATAAATACCAGATACGACGAACATGCCGATGATCGCTACGGGAATCTTCAAAGCCACCCAGGTCGCCAGGTAGCGATCCAGGAACAGCGCCAATACGACCAAGACCAGGATGATCCCGACTATACCATTGTCGATCATGGTGTCAAGGCGCGTCTTAAGGTTGATCGTGCCGTCTTCCAGTATGTTGAGGGAGATGCCGCTGTGCGTACGGTTAAACTCTTCGATGTAAGCGGAGGAGAATGAGGCGTTTTCCAGTATATCTTCATCGACAAGTGTGTAGACATTGATCACTACGGTTTGCTCACCCTGGAAGAATCGGCCATTGGGTACGTCCTTGAATTGATCCACAACATCCGCCACATCTTTGAGATAAATGATGTTGCCGTTTTGGTCAGCACGAACGACCAGGTTTTGTAAGTCCTTGGCGTAGTAGCCCTTGTCGTTAGCTTTGACGGTGATGTTCTCGCTCCCTGTCTTGATGCTACCGCCAAATGTCTCGAGGTTAGCAGCCTTCACAGCCATCATGACCCGCTCGATAGTCAGATTGAATTTTCTAAGGTCATTTTCCCGTACCCGAACTTCGATCTCTTCCTCAGGTACACCCTCTACAAAAACCCTCGATATACCTGGTGACGCCAATAGATCGTCTCTGATCTCGTCCGCGTATTCCTTTAGCGTTTGCAATGGCAGATCTCCCGAGAGACCAAAACTCATCGTTATGTCCATGGGGTCGCGCCGCTCTACTGATGCTGGTTCTACTCCAGAAGGGAAATTGTTGATCTTATCAATGGCGTTCTTTACCTCAACGAGCAGTTTATTGGGGTCAGCGTTTTCTACCAGCTCTACCTGAATGGTGGCGAGATTGTCTCGTGACACTGAGGTCACACGGTCGATACCAGAGATGCCCTCAAGGTTGTCTTCGATCTTGATCGTAATCGCATCTTCGACCTCCGATGGTGTCGCACCGGGGTAGGGCACTGCCACATCGATAAAGCGCACCTTCTGGCTCGGGAAGTTGGTACTTCTTGTTTGCGATAGCTCCAGTAACCCAATCCCAACCAGCAGGAATACGAATAGATTGACCAGCGTGGGGTACTGGATGAAAAACTTAATTAATGCTCTCATGTAGTCAGGATTATAGTGAGGTGGCTTTGATGCCCTGAATCGGTTGATCTACTGGGTCGATGATCACTTGGGTGCCTTTGGGAATGCCTTGTACGACTATGGTCTCGGTGCGAAACTCCACCGGCTCGACATCACGCAGTTTGACGTAGGTATCTTCTATGACATACACCTGATTTTGGCTGGTGACGACTGACTTGGGCAGCTCCATGGATGCCTCATATGCATTGAGATGATAGGTCGCCTCCAGGAAGGTGCCCTCTCTAAGGTCGCTACCGCTAATCGAGAAGTAGAGTGGCACTGCCTGACTTCCGGACTCCACCGTACTGCCCATTCGAGATAGCTGAGCCTTCCATGACTGGTGCTCTCCCGGCAATCTAAACTCGATATTGTCGCCAACCGTCAGCGCACCTGCATCAGCCAGACTCACGGAACTCAAGATCTCCAACTCGTCGGTACGAATGAACTCGCCCAACATTACGCCTGGATTCACAAGACTGCCGGGGTTGATATCGGATTTGGTCACTACTCCTTCAAAAGGGGCACGAATGATGAACTTGTCAGCCGTCTCTTCCTGGCTCTTGATGCTGTAGTACAAGTTGTAGATGTTGTTGGCGGCCAGATAGTACCTGAGGTTCGACGGCACTTCCAGCGGTATTTCAGGTAACGGTTTGTTAAGGTCAACTGTCGACAAATAACTGTTCCACGCTTCGAAATACTGAGGATAGTCAAGCTTCACATCCGACATTATCCTGACTAGCGAGGAGAGGTATTGGCTCTTTTGAGCAATCAATCCATTGACGAATTCCCTATCGTCAATAGCGATCAGTACATCTCCTTTCTGGTAGGTGACTCCCTCCTTGAAGCGCCTGGAGGTAGCCAGCGCAATGCCCTGAACTTGAGCTACGACGCTGATTTTGTCTTTAGCAATGACCCTTCCGGTCATGTTGATCTCGGCCTGGGTCGCTCCAGGCTCTGCGGTGATCGTGTTGAATTTACGGACGTAGGCGATGGTCTCTTCTGTTGTCTCCTCACTTTTGCCAACAGACTCGCTGCATTGCCAAAAGCTGAGGGGTAGAAGTAATAGCCATAAGTAGTGAAAGGTTCTAGCGTTCGATTTCATCATATGATTTATTTAAGTAGTTTGATTATTTGATGTAATCATTTGATTAAACTGTATTCAAAAAATTTTGTTTAAGGTTTTTTTAGATACATGTAGTTGATGATCATCTCGGGTACGAGCTGCTTGCGCTGATTGAGCAGTACTTCATACTCTTCGGGTTTTACTGATAGCTTCTTCATGATCAGCGGCTTAGAGATGACTGGGAACACGGTGAGACTCACCATATTCATCATAAAGTCGGCAATGCTTGTCGGGCGGATCACTCCTCGCGCCTCCAGATCTTTTAGCTGTCTTTCAAGCAACTCTACTTTGTCCTGGTTATCCAACATTTGATGCACCCGCTCGGCATTAACCTGTGACTCGTTGATAATGAAGATAGGCACAAAAGGGTTGCTTAACAGGAAATCGGTGTAGCGCTCCACGAATCCATAGATCTTTTCGTGAAGCTCAATCTCACTGTTGAATACTTCATCCATAATGTTGGAGAACTGCTGCATGGCGTCACCTACAGCGAGCTGAAAGAGCTTGTCTTTACTGCGGTAGTAATAGTGCAGGGAAGCGATGTTGATATTGGCCTCTTCTGCAATATCACGGGTTTTTGTAGCCGCGTAACCCTTGCGTATGAAGACCCTGGTGGCGGCTTCTTTGATGCGTTCTTCGGTCGTTAGCTTCTCTGACGAAGTATTACTCATGCTACAATGATAATCAAATCAGAATATTTAATCAAATGATTTAGATATTAACGCTGTAGAGATTTGGATTGTTAAGGCGGAAGGGTGTTTTTTTGTTAGTTATCTCTACTCAGTTCTAACTTATCAGTGGAGGACCCGTCGGTGTAGCTGGAATTCTCATTGCAGACAATGGTTGGTGGATGTTGGTTTGTTGAGTTGCAGGCTTAGGAAAGTTGGGAGATGATTAATTATTAGTATTAAACAACTTCAGGCCATCAGCATTTCGGTTGAGCACCTCCCGGACATCCTCTGTTTTGATATGTCCCAATATTCCCCAGGGACCATTAAACCCTTCATCTATTAGACGCCTGATCATCTCAAACTCATGATCACCTTCTCCTAAGGTTAAGATCTTTGGTCCTTCTTTTTTCATGCCATTAAGATTAACATGGGATAAGTAAGGTCTAATCGTTTTTACCATTTCAGGATACTCATCCAGGTATTCATGAGCATGATGAAAATTGAATACCATGGTCAAAGTATGTTGCTCTAACGCTTTAATGATCTCAACTTGGTTATGTGGGTTTCCAAACCAACCACGATGATTATAAAGTGCCAGTTCACAACCTAGTTGGTCGGCTTCACTTTTGATATACTTAATCATCTCAATAGACAGACTTACAGACTCGTCCTGATTCAGGCCCTCAAAAAAGTTGCTACTAAAACTTAGCCATATAGTTGGCTTGTATTCTACTTCTGCAAGCTGTCGTAGCATTTTTTGATTCGATGGGCTCAGTTTACCAAGACTATCTCTTTTGGCATTTAGCCAAAGAAATATAGAAGTGATCTCAATGTCGTTTTTCTTGGCTAGCCTGAATTCTTCCTTCATTTCAGAAAGGTGCCTGTCTTCCCAGTCGTAACCATATCTGGTAAATCCCATTTTCTTCAGCATGGCAATGCGTTCTGTTGGAGTTCTGTTTACAGCATCGAATTCCAGTATACACCAGGGATGTACTTCATCCACTTGTATAGAGTAATTGTTCTTATTCGCACAAGACCAGATAAACATCAACAGAAGGAACCACATACTCGACCCAATAGATGTTTTCATGATTGAAGACTTGATTGAGATCGTCCGTATACCCTTTTTCCATTGTAGCAATGCAGAATTGAGGTGGCACATTATCATACTACAATTTACTCATTCACGCTAGGTCAAACAACACCTGAGGGCCAGGATAAAATGAAGCTGGACCAAGCATAGCAGGTGGATTAGAAGCCAGATCAACCAGATATGGTGGATGCGTGGAACACTTGTTTAATCTAGTCAATGAAGGTTTGCACCCATACATCAACAATGTTGGATTGGTAATAGCTTATTGATAAGTGCTAGTGCTTTCGTTTTCAATGGTTGCTACAGCAATACTTTTACATTCTCGGGTGGTCGACCCACTATAGCCTTGTTTCCTTTTACTACGATGGGCCGCTCTATTAGAATTGGATGATCCTCCATAGCCTGTATCCACTCATCGTCAGAGAGTGACTTTCCCTTGTATTCCTCTTTGAAGATTTTCTCGCCTTTTCTGATCAGCTCTTCCGGTTTCATATCGAGTTTTTCCAGCAGATCTTTGAGGGTATCAAAGCTGGGACAGACTTTGAGATACTCTACCACATTGGCGGATGTACCATTCTCATGTATGATTTTTAGTGTTTCCCGACTTTTGCCGCATCTTGGGTTATGGTAGATCGTTAGCATGGTTAATGGTTAATGGTTAAT
>DIYH01000030.1:139547-149921 GCA_002435755.1 Flammeovirgaceae bacterium UBA6059 | reverse complement strand
ATGGTTAATGGTTAATGGTTAATTTTGGAATGTCAACTCTTATCTTCCAGCTTTCGCCACTTATCCAATCGCCTGCTCTACATCTTTAATGATATCTTGAATATTCTCCAGTCCTACTGAGACCCTAACCAATCCATCGGTAATGCCTACTGAGGCACGTTCTTCAGGGGATAGCTTCGAATGTGTTGTTGACGCAGGATGAGTTACGATTGTTCTTGTATCACCAAGGTTAGCAGAGATTTTTAGCATCTTGAGCTTGTTGAGCATGGTGAAGACCTCATCTGCACCAGATTTGAGTTCGAAAGTCACTAAGCCCCCGCCGTACTTCATTTGCTCTTTGGCGATGACTTGCATTGGGTGATTTTCAAGGAAAGGATATTTTACCCATCCGACCTTTGGGTGCTGGTTCAGATATTCTGCTAGGGCAAAGGCACTCTCACAATGACGCTCCATGCGCACATGCAGTGTCTCTAAACTCTTAGATAAGATCCAGGCATGGAAGGGCGAAAGGGCCGGACCCGTATGGCGACATAGAAACATCACCTTCTCTATCAACTCCTCGGAAGTGAGAATAGCACCCCCAAGCACTCGTCCTTGTCCATCAATGAACTTGGTGGCACTATGTGTTACGATATCGGCTCCAAAGTCCTTTGGTGTTTGTAGGTAAGATGTGGCAAAGCAATTGTCGATATTCATCAGGACGCCATTGGCCTTGCACAATTCGCCCATGTGCTTAAGGTTCATGATGTCAAGTCCAGGGTTACTGGGCGTTTCACCGAAGAACATCTTGGTGTTCGGTTGGATAGCTGCTTCCCAACTCTCAGGGTCGTTGATATCGACGTAAGTGGTAGTCACTCCCCAGCGTGGAAGTAGTTGAGTAAAGATCTGGTGCGTAGAGCCGAAAACGGATCTTGAAGCCACAATGTGATCACCAGAGGAAACAAACGCAGCTATACTTCCGAACATGGCTGCCATGCCTGTTGCGGTAGGGAAGCCAGCCTCCATTTTTTCCAGCAGACACATCTTTTGGATGAACTCATCGGTATTGGGATTGGAGTACCGAGAATAGATATTGCCGTCTATTTCGCCAGCGAAAAGATCTCTTGCATGCTCGGCAGAGTCGAATACAAACCCTGAAGTAGGAAAAATGGGAGCAGAGTGTTCGCCGTATGGCGTGCGCTCCATTTGGGCCCGAATAGCTTTTGACTCAAACTGATAATCTTCCATGATATACGTCTTTTGGAAAAAACCGCAAGGTAGTAGCTGTGAGGTCGATTACGCAATAGAAAGACCTTATATTCGCGCTAGCTTAAACACCATTGCAATGAAAGAAGTAACAGTACAAGAGCTTAAGAGCATGATCGACAACAAGGAAGACTTCCAGTTGGTCGATGTGCGTGAGCAAAACGAATTTGATTTTGCTAACCTCGGCGGGGAATTGATTCCGCTAGGAGATGTGATAGACAATCATGAAAAGATTTCAAAAGATAAGAAAGTGGTGATTCACTGCAGAAGTGGTGCGAGGAGTGGCTCTGCTGTACAGGCACTCGAGCAGCAATTCGGGTACGATAACCTCTACAATCTCAAAGGGGGCATCCTGGCATGGTCTGCGGAGATTGATCCTTCGGTACCGTCTTACTGAGACACAAAAAAAGGCTGTTTCCATGACAGAAACAGCCTCCCTAACCTAACTGATCCCAATATTATTTTGCTACGGCTGTCACGTTGAGTGTGAAGTCGTCATAGATCACTTTGTCGCCAAGGCCATCGAAGAAGCTGCCGCTACCATACCGCACGTCATATTCGCTTCTGTCTACCGTAATGTCTGCCTTCGCTACCACGCTACCATCTTTTACTTCTACAGTAGCAGGGAATTTAATTTCTTTAGTCGTCGACTTGATCGTCAGATCAGCAACTACTTTGTACTTACCAGGTCCTTGAGCCACTACGCTAGTGATTTCTACTTTAGAAGTAGGGTAAGTAGCTACACCGAAGAAGTCGTCAGACTTTAGGTGACCTACCAATTTGTCGCTGTACTCACCTTCAAGATCTGTGTTGGTGATAGAGTTCATGTCGATCACGAATGAACCGCCAGTCAATTGACCATCTTTGAAAGTGAATCCACCCTCTTTTACACTGATGTTGCCAGTGTGCTCTCCACCTACTTTAGCGCCTGTCCAGACGATAGTAGTTTCGCTTGCGTCGATTGCATAATCAGCTTGTTCAGCTGGAGTAGTGAACGCAAATGCTGCAAATGCACTCAGTGCTAGTAAATAGTTAAGTAATCTCATTGTATCTAAATTTAAATGTACATACATATAATGTTTAGACATAATAACGGAGATGTTCTGAAAGTGTTTTGAAAACTTTGGATTTTTTTCAGAGAGCCAGACGTTTGTCGTCGAGTTTACCTGTTTTCTTGAGTTGGTGGTATTTATTTTTTGCCTACCGGAATAATTGAATGAGCTTCTCGACTTGAAACTGCTTTAATTAAGTTGATAATGATAAATACTTGTTAGTTCTGCTCTGAGGCAACTGCGATCCTATCCACATGATCATCACCAAACTCACCTTTGATATTGAAGAACCATTTCAGGCATTTGTGGCCAAAGTCTGGTTCTAAAAACATCATCGGGCAACCAAAGCTAATACAGGTCATGCCGTGCTTATGACAGTATTTTTCAGCTTCCTTGGAGTAGCTGCCATTGTCGATAGACCGGTGCATCCAGATGATCTGTACCCCGCTTTGATGCGCTTCCTTCACGATCTCCAATGTGTTTTTAGGAGATGTACATATCACCACTGCATCGATTTTGAGACCAATAGAGTTTAGGCAGTCGTAACACCAGTCTTCTTCGATATCCGGTTGCTTTGGGTTAACCGCATAGACGCTAAAGCCTTCGCTTTTCAGCTTATCGTAGATTAGTCTACCTACTGAGTCTTCCTTATCAGAATATCCGGAGACGGCTATTCTTTGACTTTTAAAGAATTGATCGACAGCTGCTTTGAATTCAGGAGACATGGCCTTTCGGATTAGTACATGATCAACCTAGCTATTCAAAACCTTAAATCCTCTGCGCTAGCTCACCCTAACTTTATGATTTTGGTCAAGTGCAGTTGAAGGAATTAGGAGGTTGTCCTAATTTCTGACTCAGCATATTCTGAATCTCATTTAGGACTACAACAGGTTGCCTGACTTTGCATTTCCGATAGGTTAGCAACAGGATTTGATGTTTTGATACCTGGTTTTTCTGCATAGACAGTGACGCTAAAAATTCCAGTAGCACCTTTTTTGAAGTCCTCAATTTCTGTTGCGGAGAGTGACTTAGCCAATATATCATCAGGGATGGTGATTGACTTTTCTTTTTGAAGTGTGATCTGTTCAAAACCAGCATCCTTGATGTATTGAAGGTAATCACTCTTCTGGATTGCTCCAGCCACGCAACCGGCGTACATTTCAGCATCTGTTCGTAGCGCCGAGGGTAGATCACCCACTAATACGATATCGGATATACTAAAGTGACCACCTGGTTTCAGCACCCTTAACATCTCACCAATCACCTTTTGTTTATCGGGAACAAGATTGAGTACGCAATTGCTGACGATTACATCAGCCACATTATCATTAACAGGCATATCGTCGATATCACCTTCACGAAACTCTACGTTGTTGTAGCCGAGCTTTTCTACATTGGTACGCGCCTTTTGAATCATGGACGGTGTGAAGTCCACCCCAATGACCTTTCCTTCAACACCCGTTTCATGTCTGGCTACAAAGCAATCATTGCCTGCACCTGAGCCCAGATCGATCACTGTATCACCCTTAGCTATTTTGGCAAACTGGGTAGGCAGACCACAACCCAAGCCAAGATCAGCGTCTTTCACATACCCTTGGGTATCACTGTAGTCATCCATCATGATATTATACACCTTATTGGTCGGTGTTGTGGATGAGCAGCATGATGCAGTTGTCGGTTTGTCACCTGTTTCTGCAATTCGTGTATACTTTTCGCGTACCACATTCTTTAGCTCTTGTTCACTATTCATAGTCTTCTGTATTGACAGTTCAATTTACGTCTTTATTCATTGACGATGGAGTTATCAAAAGATGCAATAGGATTCTCATTTTAATAAAAATCCTTCTGCTCCATGATCCACATAAAGCCCTGCTTGTCCAAAGTGAACTCACGTTCATTGCGACGTAGTACCAATTCTAAGGCGTCTGTTCCAGCTACACCGCGCCATACAAATTGATCGGCTGTTTTTTGCTCAACTCGTCCTCTGAATACGGCGGTCGTATCAAATCGAGGATTAATCGTTAAATTCATCAAGCTGTCTAACGAGAAATTGACCTGTTGGAAACTAGAGGTGCCACTGGTAATGTGACCATACCCACTACCGGAATACCGTCGCTGACTTACCACAATCCGATTCCAGCGAGTAGTATCTGTAGGGGATAGTTGTTCCTCGCCATTTCTCTTAAAGCTATCTACATCAAACGCCCCTTCTATGGCTAGCGGCTCTCGTTCTTGAAAGGACTGGTAATAATTGTAGTCATTGTAGAAGGTATGTCCGAAGGCATAGATCAGGAAGGCGATTTTTAATCCAACGCGCAGATAATGCTGCCAGGGTTCGAACGTCCTATTTGCTATTGGAATTGGTTCTGCACGTCGGTTGAGCAGAAAGTTGCACAGAGGCATACGATAGTCAAATAGCAGATAGACTATTATAAAGACCAGAAAGAAGGAAAACAGCTTGACCGGTACACCATAGAGGAAGTTCAGCAGCAGTACGTTACCCATGACCCCAATAAGCACCAACAAACCGGCGAGCAAGCTCTTTCGATAGAGAATTAGTAGTCCGCCAAGTGTTTCAAGGAATCCACCAAAAAATTGATAAGGTGCCGAGTATCCTAGATACATCCAGGTGAATCTCATGGGAGTGAATTCACCAAGCGGTGTGTAAAACTGCGCTAAGGAAGGGTATGGCATCTGCAATACAAATAGCTTTTGTATGCCATAGGTGAACATGATCATGGCCAGATAATACCTGAGACCAATTTTTAGATAATCATACAGTTGGCGATAGTCCAGTTTTTTCCTGTCTAGTATCGTCCATATTGCGGTAGCAATCAGTGCGATCCCGATGTAAGCGAGATTAAGGATCCAATCATCTAGTGTATCGCCACTTCCTGTCAAAGCATGCTCCCAACGAGGAACATCGTGTAAGTCCAAGATGTAATTTTGGACGAAGAAGGAAGGGTAGTAATAGTACGCGTATAGTGAGTCACCGAGCCAAGGGATGTACAACCATAAGGCCGTCTTCAATATAAAAAATACGAACATAAACCGGAACCCAATGCGTTTCCATACTTTCCACGGTTTAGTAGTCTCTCCCTTCACGGTCACTATTTGCTCATTTTTGTTTTATGCATAACAGCTAGAATCAACTCAACTGATTGCAGCCTAAAATACCTGATTACCAAAACTTGTTGAAGACAATTTATTTACAAGATATAGCCTAGGCTTCTATTGCTCAGCCAATTGTTAACCGGTTTTTTATTGGCTATTACTCCGCTCCTTAGAGGCTGACTGATCTTTACTCTCCTCCTTGGAGTGGCTGGAGGTGGGTGAAGTTCTAACTACCACCTTAGTTACCGTACATTGATATGGCGCGGAGAGTGACTATGAAGGTAGAAAAGGATTGCTGGAGCTGGTGCTGATTGATTAGCCGCGTGAAACAGTTACGGAAAGTTAGGCACGCCTTTAGCTCCGCCACGCAGACCAATAGAGTATAATCTCTCCTTGTGATAGAAGCTTGCAATTTAATCGGCACCTTTTCTTTCGTTACAAATGGACATGGCATCAGCTGAGAGGCTCGGAACTACTCAGTCACAAATTTTTGTAGTTCAGACCAATCACTCCAAACCAAACCTTTTGTGCGGTAGCGCACTCTCCAATAATAAGTAGTTTTTTCGTTCAACGAAGGAACTACCAAATGAGATAAATTGATACCCTCGTTCAGGTTTTCATCACCATACCAGTCCTCATGATGTTTCCAAACGTCAATATCAGGATTGGCAAAATTGTAAGTACGGGCCACCTGCCAATGCGTCTCACCGTGCTCACTACCGTCTGATGCTTTAAAGTCGGATGCCTTCAGTAGCACATCTCGAGGGCTCACTTTTGATTCCTTGATAGGTGAAATGCATACTGGCGTGTCAGGCTTGACGCTGTACCTTTTGATTTCTATTACGTCAGTGACTTCATTGTTCTTTGGATTGGCGACATCACCGCGGCTCACTCGTATCAACTTAAACTTAGGGTCATCCCCTCCAGATACGTCCATTAGTACAAATCCATAGTCGCTATGGCTGACAGGAAACTCGTCATAATTAGTTTGTGCGTATTCTCCCCATCCGTCAATTTTACCTCCTGCAGTAGCTACATTGACCCATAGATGTGTGTGATCCCTCGATTGACCTCTGGAGTACCCATGCGTATGGCCATAGAAATGAATGGTCGGTTTGCCGGTCCGGGTTGAGAAATCTTCGAGTAAAGAGATGACCTCACCCGTGTAGTCCCTTTCTCCATCTATCCATAGTTCGGACTTGTGGGGATGGTGCAGTTGTGCAAACACAAAATCTATTTCATCAACGTTCCGGGTATCTTCCAGGACCCCTTCCAGCCAGTCCAACTGTTCCTGGATCCTGTAGTTATCGTTGGAGTTCAACCCGATGATGCGCACGTTCCCATAGTCCTTATAATACCAATGCTCTATAAAGCCCGCAGTGCCATTGTCCGGAAGGTGGAAATAGTTGAAATAGAAATCATTGTTGTTTTCATGATTACCGAGTACTGGATAGACGGGTACATAAGGCAGTAATTCTTTTGATTGACGAAAGAAATCATTGGTCCAGTCAGTATAATTCAAACCGTCTTTAGTGAGGTCTCCGGGGATGATCACCATTCCTAGATTTTGGAAAGGATCTCCAGCAGCATTTTCCTCTGCGAGATACGCAAGTACTCCTTCTTCCACGATCTCTTTAAATTTATTTGGTCTTTCGTCATCACGCTGCATATCACTCATCGCAACAAGCTGGAAGGCCTTTTCTTTGTCAGGTTGAGGAGGTGTGGTGAAATGATAAATCTCGGATTCCGTCCTACCGGTAATGACTCTATAATAATAAGTCGTCGAAGGTTCGAGGTTCTCGAGTTCGACCCTGTGGATCTCTGAGGGCCTGGAGTTAACGATTGAAAAAACTCTAGTCGATTCATTGGGCAGGTCTCTTGTCCGACCCCAAAGTACTTTGCACAAACCACCCTCAGATGTTTCCCACATGATATGGATGTTCGTTGGAGAGGCATCTTGCAGATAAGGTTCTACCACGATCGATTGTCCTATGATATCCTTTACAAGTGCACAGGCGATGAACAATGTCGATATGAATGTTTGAATTATTGTTTTCATGATGGTTGGACAGTTTTTCTCCTCGATCCAAAGCTATTCTTAATGGCATTTCAGACTAGGTGCCGATGGATTAAGTAATTCTTATCTTATCATAATGCTTATGGGCTCATTCTATCAAGAATGTTAAGACAGTGTCTTCTTCCGTCCCATATACTGTTTACATCCGTTCTTAAAGATATTGTACTTGAGCACCTTCTACTTAGAAGACCTGATACTCCAGTAAATGACTCCCGCGTACCATCGCTTAGTACTCCCCTCCCTGGAGGGGCCAGGCAACTACTCCCCAACCAACACCACCTTCCCCACAACCGCCCCTGACTCCAACCAGGCATTCGCTTGAGCTGCTTCGAGGATGGGGAAGCGCTTAGAGATCATCGGCTTGATCCGCTGCTCCTTGAGCATTGTGAAGAGAGTTCTCAAATCTTCATGAATCGACGCTTTGTCTTTTTTGTAGGTGAATGAGATACCGTAGAAAGAGCCTTTCTTACCATTGGGTAACAGACTCAAGAGCCTGACTTTCACATTATCCACCAACATCCCCGTGAAATGGGGATATCCATAGGCGACCAATGACCCGCCTTTTCGAAGTAGATTAAAACCATGGTTGATGTACTCACCTCCAATACCATCAATGACATGATCAAAACCATCCGGCTGCATGGCTTTCAATTGGTCCATCCAACCTTTGAGTTTATAATTCACCGGAGTAGCACCTTGTGATTCGATAAGCTCATGTTTGCTGGCTGAGGCTGTACCATACATTTTCAATCCAATCATTCTTCCCAAATCAAGCAAAGCCGAACCAACTCCTCCGCTGGCACCAGTGATCAGCACAGCAGTGCCCTCTCTTACTTTGAGTACACGATGCAGCATTTGGTAGGCGGTGCAATAGTTGAGAATCAATGCCACCGCCTCATTGGCTTGTACACTGTCCGGAACAGCCACCAAATCCCCTTCATGCAGATAGATGTACTCAGCATAACCGCCATGCACAGTTAATGCCGCTACGCGATCACCGGACTTGAAACGACTAACACCCGAACCAACGTCCGTCACTTCACCGACGATCTCATAACCGGCGGTGAAAGGAATCTTAGGAGCAAATGGATAATAACCATACCGCATGGCAACATCCGTCCTGCCTACACCGCAGGCCGACACCTTGATTTGTAGTTCTTGTTGGCCAGGTGGTCTGAGTACCGCTTCCTGGATCTGCAATACTTCTGGACCGCCCCTTTTGGTCAATACGACATGCTTGTATTTCATCTCTGTACCTATTTGTTGGGTACAAAGGACGAGCTACTCTGAGAAGTTTACTTGAATGAATTTGCTATTCGAAGTGAGCGTCGAAGGGGGTACACCGAGCATTTTGCGACAAGTCCGCGTGAAATGCGCCTGATCCGAAAACCCTGCCGCATGAGCCGCTTCGGTCAGGTTTGCGCCACGAATAACCTTTTCCATGGCTACTTTGAGGCGATACCAGAGGATGTAGCTACGGATAGGAAGCCCCATTTCTGCCTTGAACAGATGCAGCAACCGACTCTCGCTCAAGTAGGACACTTCAGTCAGTTCATCAGTCGAAAGCAACTCATGGATATGATTATGGATGTACTTGACCACCACAGCAATTCTCTCTTCCCTAGGATGGGTTGATTTCTGCTCTTCATAGTGTAAGACTTCTTTGATGTAGGCATAGAGACCTTCCCAGTCCTCATCAGCTACAAACTGATCAACTTGCTTGAAGTCGATCTCACCCAACTGCGCTGAAGGATAGGTCAGGACTGAGCTTTCCTTCAACACATGATCAATTACCCACTCGCCGAGAGTGGTATCAGGATCGATATCTAGACTAAAGATCGGGACATTGGTAGCATCGCATTGATGCTGGTGGTTGGGTTGGATCAGCAGGCCTTTTTGATTGACCCACTCGCCTGACTCGGGATGCAGGGTTTTGAATTCCCCTTCCTTTGCTATGACCAACTGAATTACCGGATGGGCGTGACCCGATGTAGCCATTGGATTTTGTCCCAAAAACAGCCGGATGTCCTTCCAAAGTATAAGGTGGTTCATATGCAAGTAAATTAATCAAGATTTGCACTTGGCAAGGACTCTAGCTTGGATTGCAGAGCAAAACGTATAATGTTATTCCCCTCCTTGGAGGGGCTAGGGGTGGGTGCCATTTCCACCTACTTCAATAGCCATCAGCATACTGCTAGAGCTAGGTGACTATTAAGGTAGAAATGGGTTATTGAATGAGGGACTTCTTATGTCCAGGAGACGGTCATTTCAGCTCCTTGAGTACCTGAGCGTGAGGGATCAGATTGTCTTCTTGTTCTGATTCATCGAAGGCCTCAAGCACTTCATTCTTTTGATCATCTGTCAAACTACCCCATAAACTCCCGGTCTCGCCATGCTTTCGAGCATCGAGAATTTCATAAATAGACTGGAGCAGTTCTTGATTATCAATGCCATCTATAAGGGCATGAAGATTGGATTTCAGTTCTGAAGTGCTCATATATCAAATATAGAGAAATAGGTACCTTGCTCAAACCTCACGTTCTTAACCTGCCCTGAGTTTGCAACTCAGGGCTTTGACTAACTGGGGCGGTCCGCCGAAGCGGTGGGTGCCATTTCCACCTGCCACCTAAGCCATCCATGTACTGTTATAGCTCGGCAAGAGACTATGAAAGTAGAAGATGGCTGTTGGATGTTCTACTGCTTGATTAACGATGGCTAGCTAGGCACGCGTTTAGCTCCGCAACGCGCGCTATTGCCGTGTTATAAGTTGATATTTTCAGTAAATTTCATCTATGGGAGATAGTACAAAGATTGACATATCGTCTACGGCGCTTGAAAAGGGGATAGACTTAGCGAAAGAATTCTTAGGGAAATTGATAGGGCCTA
>DIYH01000030.1:0-139486 GCA_002435755.1 Flammeovirgaceae bacterium UBA6059 | reverse complement strand
AATTGATAGGGCCTACCGTCGAGGAAGCGGGGCTGCTGATGAAAGACCAGATCAGTCTATTTCGATTTAACAATCAGGTCAAGATACTCAGGAAGGCGCAAGCCAAATGCGAGAAGCATAATATCACTCCCAAGGCAATATCTCTTAAACTACTCTGCCCACTGCTTGACTATGCTGCCCTTGAAGAAGATGATGAGATGCAAGATAAGTGGGCGAACCTTCTAACCAACATGGTGGATTCAAAACAGAATTTCCAAAATCATATATTTCCAGTCATCCTTAGTCAGATTTCGATGGATGAATTTGATTTTACGAAAAAATCGGTTGAAAAATCGAGAAAAAACATTCGGTCTGCCAGACTAGAGCATCTCTACAAGGAAATTGGAGAAAGGGTAATTGATGGAGAAGCTTCTGAGACAAACGAGGGTAGCTTGAGACTAGGTATTAGTAAAGAGGAGTTCGCAAGGTGGATGGAGTTCTATATCGAGCCTAATATTCTAGATCGTAATGAAGTTAAGGATCTTAACCAGTCTCAGAGACAAAATTTAGTGAGACTAGGATTAATGAACATTTTACCACATTCGGAAGGACAGATGGACACCGAAGAAAATGTCTTGACAATGCTTGTAACGAAAAAACCGAGTGATGAAAGGCCTAAAGGAGCTGTTGAAATCAGACATGATTTTTTTGAATATGCAATTACAGAATTTGCTGCTGAATTCATAGAGGCGTGCGAAATAGCAGCCGAGAATCAAGAAAAGAAAGCCGGGTAAGGTGAGTCAGAATTGAAGAATTACAATAACAAAACAACGTATGGCAAAGATCGATATATCGTCAACCGCGCTTGAAAAGGGTATAGACCTAGCGAAAGAATTCTTAGGAAAACTGATTGGGCCTACGGTAGAAGAAGCTGGGCTACTGATGAAAGATCAGATCAGCCTATTTAGATTTAATAATCAGGTCAAGATACTCAAGAAGGCACAAGCCAAATGCGAGAAGAATAATATCACCACTAAAGCGATATCCTTGAAGCTGCTCTGCCCACTGCTTGACTTTGCTGCCCTGGAAGACGATGATGATATGCAGGACAAGTGGGCCAACCTCCTGACTAATATGGTTGACTCGGAACAGAATTTTGAGAATCATGTCTTTCCATATTTACTCAGTCAAATCTCAAAAAGTGAATATCATTTTTTGGATGAGTCTTGTTCGTTCACTATTCATGAGAATTCTAAGGCTGATTTTAAATTTGAGTTCTCCGCAAAAGAACATAGGGCGACAATATTTAAACTAGAAAAAGACAATGAGCAGTTAGTTAATGATATACATGCGGAGAACGATTGGAACAAAAGAAGTATTCTCAATAGAGTTCTAAGATCAAATCAGGATGAAATCCAGAATTTGCGAGAGACGTTAAGGTTCATTCAGTATCATAAACATTCACTTGTACCAGTACCAACATCCGCATTGGACGGATTTGAAATTCAAAATGTGATGAGACTAGGATTGTTAAAATCAGAAACCTACTCTAGCGCTGAGCTCACTAGAGTGAGAATAATAGGACAAGAGTTAGGCAGCTCTACTCCACGACAAGGACTTAACCTGAAATATCTTGACGACTATCACTACGTCACCGAGCTGGGATTACGATTTTTCGAGGCTTGCTCAGAGAGGAAAGCCGGAGGAGATATCTCGGGTGGGTAGCACAAAAAGCGAGAATTCTCGCTTTTTAAGGTTTTCGATTGGATTTATTGGTTGTCAAATAACTGAGGTTCTTGATAAGTTCCTTATCGAAACTATTAAGTTTTTCACTGAGTCGCTTGCGCTTTGTTTGCAGCTTTTGAAGCTCTTGGAACTTCTCATTTTGATCTTTCAAATCCTCTTTGATTTCATGTATGCGGGTATCAATCTTATCCCGATCAATGAGTAGTTCCTTTCGGTTTGTAATGGTGCCGTGGAAATGATTAAAGGGAAGCTCATAGTAAGTCTTCCACGAATGGAATGTCCGAATTCGAACTTCTTTGGCGGGCAATTTTCGGCTAGATTTTGATTCCCTTAACCGCCATCACCACCCCATTTTCCACTAGTTTTAGCTAGTCAATGTCGAGCTCTATTCTCACCACTTCCGAAGCACCATTTCATATCTACAAGTCTTCCGCAGGCTCAGGCAAGACCTACACCCTGGCGAGAAATTATGTGAAGCTGAGCCTGCAAGCACCTGACTATTTCAAGCATGTCCTGGCAGTGACGTTCACCAATCGTGCGGCAGAAGAAATGAAGAACCGTATCCTACTTTTCCTGCAAAAGATGGCCGAAGATAATCACGCTTTGGTGGGGGAGTTAGCTGAGGAGCTTGGTGAAAAGCCGGAGTGGATCGTCGAGCGCTCGAGTCAGGTGTTGAAATGCATCCTGCACGAGTATAGCTTCTTTGCGGTCACGACCATCGACACCTTTTTCCATCGCATCATCAAGACCTTCACCCGTGAGATGGGGCTGCAGGGAGGCTTCCAGATCGAGATGGATGCCGAGCGGGTACTAGACGAGTCCATTAGCGCCATGCTCGAGACCCTGCAAGATGACAGGCAGTTAGCGCAGTGGCTGATTCGGTTTTCCGAAGATAGGCTGTTGGAAGGCAAGTCTTACGAGCTGAAGAGCGAGATCGTCAAGTTGGGTAGCAAACTCTTCAGCGAAGAATACAAGCGGTTGGGGCTTGACCTGGCAGGAGAGATGAGCAAGGAGCAGCTCCTCTTCATTCAAAAAGAACTCAACAAGACCCGAAAGCAGTTTGCCACAGCGGTCAAAAACAAAGCAGGTCGGATCGTGCTGGCCATCGAGCAAGCGGGATTCTCCGTAGAGGACTTTTCTTACAAGAAGAGTGGGGTAGCAGGCTACATCTACAGCCTGGCCAATGGAGAGATCAAGGAAGCCGGTGCAAGGGTGCTCACGGCATTGGCGGATGCCGAAAAGTGGTACGGCAAAAAGGATCCTCAGAAAGATGCCCTGCATCAGCTGGTGGTGGATCAATTGCTGCCTGGGCTGCTGGAGCTGCACACCTATATGGAGGAGCAGGGGAGGACCTACCATACGGCGGAGGAGCTGAGCCGCTATCTCTTTACCCTCGGCATCCTGCAAAACCTCGCCACCCAGATCGCCGACTTCAGGGATGAAAACGAGGTGATCCTCATTTCGGACCTGCCCGACTTCCTTCAGAGTGTCATTCGTGATAACGACGCGCCTTTCATCTATGAGAAGGTCGGCAATCGCTACTTCCATTTCCTGATCGATGAGTTTCAGGACACCTCCGGCTTCCAATGGGAAAACTTCAAGCCGCTGGTGATGAACAGCCTCGCCAGTGGCCACTTCAACATGGTGGTGGGAGACGTCAAGCAGTCCATCTATCGCTGGCGTGGTGGTGACTGGGAGATACTGCTGCGCAAGATCGAGCAGGACGTGGATCGATCCATCCTCGAGGTGCGCAACCTGGCGACCAACCGACGGAGCACTAACACGGTCATCACGTTCAACAACCGGCTCTACACCCAGCTACCGCAATTGGCACATGCCGCTTTCGTCCATGCGCTGGAGGAGGTCGACCTACCGGAATCGGCGCGTACGGCCCTGCTCACCCAATACGATCAGCTGCCGCTCGCTTATGGTGAAGCTGTCCAGGAAATCCCTGATCAGGCGAATCAACAAGGGCATATCTCGGTCGGTTTTATCGAAAAAGAAAAGGGCACCAACTTCAAGCAACAGGCCACTGAAAAGGCATTGGATCAAGTCCGCACTTTACAAGATGTCGGTTATACCCTATCGGAAATCGCTTTCCTCGTTCGCTCCAACAGTGAAGCCCAGCATTTGGTGAATGCCTTTATGCAAGCTGCTGAATTAGATGATGGCTATGGATATGATGTCGTCTCAGCCGAGGCACTCTACCTGCGTAATGCGACCATCATCAAGCTGCTGATGAGCATTTTCCGCTACCTGCTCAATCCAAAAGATCAAATCGCATTGACCGAAGTAATCACCACCTACCGGGGAAAAACCGGAATAAGCGGTGGATTAATCAAAGAAGTGACCCTGACTGCCGATCGAGCGGAGCAATTACCCTCAGCTTTCCTGGCACAACGAGACGCATTGCTTAGACTACCGGTCTATGAATTGATCGAAGAGTTGGTAGGCGTCTTTGAGCTGAATAGCTGGACGGATGAAATTGCCTATCTGCATGCCTTCCAGGATGCGGTGCTGGATTTTAGTAGTACGGAGAAAGGTGACCTGCAGTCGTTTATGCATTGGTGGGAGGTAAGAGGTTACAAACGCACCTTACCTTCTGGTCAGGCTACAGACGCCATGGAGGTGCTGACCATCCACAAGGCGAAGGGGCTGGAGTTTAAAGTGGTGATTCTGCCTTTCTTCGACTGGTCGCTGGATCATGATACGACCTTCGATAATATGATCTGGGTAAAGGATGAGCATGTCACTCAGCAGCAATCTTTGCTACCATTGAAGTATACGGCCGGGCTCAAGTCGACGCATTTTGTCACCGACTACCTGTCCGAGCAATCCAACGCCTACCTCGACAACCTCAACCTGATCTATGTGGCGACCACAAGAGCGGAGCAAGTGCTCTGGATCAACGCACCATTGCTGAGTAAACCGCAAGCGTTGAAGAACACTGCCGACATTCTCTATTCAGCCTTGGAGCCAGACTTGAAGGACAACCAATACGAGATGGGCGCACTACCTCAACCTGCAAAGAAAGCAATCGAGGATAAGCCTACTGAACCACCTTTATTCCCAACTTCCACCTGGCGGGAGATGCTATCGATTCGCATTTTGGGTAAAGATGTATTCGATGACGCACGAATGGATCAGATCTCTTATGGTTTGTTGGTGCATGAGGTATTATCAGAAATGAGTGATCTAACTGAAGTGGATATCGCATTAGATCGATTGGTCTGGAAATACGGCCTGACCAGTGAAATCCAAAATGAGGTAAGCTCACTGGTCAGGTCAATTCTTAATGATCCATTAATTCAGAATTGGTACAGCTCCACACGTCGATCCTACAATGAAGTGGGATTGTTATCCGCTGAGGGCGATCAAAAGCGCCTGGATCGGGTGCTGATTGATGGAAAGCATGCAACGGTCATTGACTTCAAAACCGGGCAGCCCAAGGCGGCTGATCAGAAGCAGGTGCGCGAGTACATGGACTTGCTCAGTCAACTCGACTATGACGAAGTAGAAGGCTACCTCTATTATTTGGCAGATAAAAAAGCAGTGAAGTTATGAGTAGTTCGTTCCTCGGAGATGTGGCGGAGCGATTGCTCCAGGAGAGCGACCAACTGGCGAATTACCAAGTGGTCTTCCCTAACCGCCGGGCCGGACTGTTCTTTCAGAAAGAGCTCGCCCTCAAAGCCAAAAGAACCCTCTGGTCACCCAAGGTGCTCAGCATGGAGGAGTTTGTCTATCAATACACTGACCTACAACTCGCTGATCCCCTCAACCTGATCTTCGAGTTGTACAACTCATTTACCCGTGTTCAAGGAAGTGAGGAAGGATTTGATCGCTTCTATTTCTGGGGTGATATGCTGCTTAAAGATTTTGAGGATGTCGACCAGTCGCTGGTCTCGCCCAAGCAGATATTTCAGGGCATCAAGACCCAAAAGGAGCTGGACGAGACTTTTTACTTTCTGGATGAAGAAGACCGACTAGCGATTCAGTCATTCTGGGCCAGTTTCCTTCCAGAGTCCAAGCCTGGTCAGCAGCAGTTCCTCCGTACCTGGAAGATCCTGCTACCTGTCTATGAAGACTTCACCGAGCGATTGATCAAAAAGCGCTGGGGCTACCAGGGTTTGATCTATCGACGGATCGTAGAGTCGATCCAAAACCGAAAATTCCAGCCCCAAAAAGCCAAGGTGGTATTTGCTGGTTTCAATGCCTTGACCCCAGCCGAAGAAGAGATCTTCAAGTACTTCGTCGGAGAGCAAGGTGCTGATATCTACTGGGATTGTGATGACTACTACCTCAATGATTTGGGTCAGGAGGCTGGTGCCTACTTGAGACAATATCAAAAAGATGCCATCCTGGGTCGCACCTTCGATCAGCGCTTTGCTTCTGATTTTGCTTCACCGAAGAAGATGGAAGCGATTGGGGTACCGCTACAAGTGGCGCAAGCCAAAAACGCAGGCCTCTATCTCAAGTCGCTCATGGCCGAATCCGATCAGCAGCCTGAAAATACGGTGGTCGTGCTACCGCAGGAGCAGATGCTCTTTCCGACGCTGAGTTCGATACCATCGGAGGTTGGTGAGCTGAATGTGACGATGGGTTATCCACTCAAGGATACGCCGCTGTATAGTTTGTTGGAGAGCCTGATGCAGGCGCAGCAGAGTGTACGGCAGGGGCATGACCTCAAACGGGTGTATTATTACAAGCCGCTGCTAGAGGTGTTGGGGCATCCGTATCTGCAGCAGTTGGAGCATGCCCCCATCAATGACCTGATCGCCAGGATCAAGAAGGAAAACATCATCAAAGTACCCGAGGAAGAGCTACAAGTTGAGGGGGGTGATTTACTGGCATTATTGTTTGGTGAGGTACCTATAGGAAAATCGATGGCGGCCTACCTTGATCAGGTGGTCAAACACTTATATGAACAACTGAAATCAGGTTTTGAATTGGAGCGGGAGTATTTCTTCCATTTTCATAAGGTGTTGGTAAGGCTAGGCGAGATCCTGTCATTACAATCCTCAGAAGTGTCGATTGACACGTTCGTGAAGCTGTTTCGACAAGTGTCGCGATCCGCGAAGATCCCATTCTCCGGTGAACCATTGAAAGGGCTACAGGTGATGGGGGTGCTTGAGACGCGTAACCTGGACTTTGAGAATGTCATCATCCTCAACATGAATGAGGGGAGCTTTCCTGATACCGCTTTAAAGGGTAGCTTCATTCCGTTCAACATCCGGCGCGCTTTTGGATTACCCACTTTCCAGCAGCAGGATGCCATTTATTCCTATCTCTTCTATCGACTGATCCAGCGTGCTAAGACTGTTCGCTACTACTACAATACCCAGGCGGAGTTTGGTCAAAGTGGAGAAGTCAGTCGCTTTGTACGTCAACTGGAGATTGAAAGCCCTCATGATATCGAATTCGCTAATATCAATCAGCCGATCCATCCAAGATCGGTACAGTCGATTACAATTGAAAAGACGCCAGAAGTGCTAAAGTCACTTCAAAACTATACGAGCGAAGGTTGGTACGCCTTCACACCATCTGCACTGAATACTTATCTGAGTTGCAAGCTTAGATTCTACTATCGTTATGTAGCGCGGCTGTTTGAAGAGGATGACGTGCAGGAGCAGTTGGATGCAGCGATGTTTGGTAACATCCTGCACAAGACGATGGAGCTGCTCTACAAAGATGCCACAGCCAAGCGGAAACCAGCGATTATCGAACCTGCGGATTTCTTCAAGTTGAAGTCGTCGGTGGATGAGGCGATTCGAGTGGCTTTCCGTAACTATTACCATGTCAAAAGAGGTGCTCGATTTGAGATTGAAGGCCGGAATATCGTGATGGCGGCCTTAGTTCGAAAATATGCATTGAAGGTGTTGGAGTTTGATGAAAACTACGCACCCTTCGAAGTGGTAGCATTGGAAGGAGATGCAAGGCAGGGCTACAAGATGAAGCTGCCGATCTCAGTTGGCGATCAACAACTTGAGGTGAATATCAAAGGCATTATTGACCGCATCGATCTCAAAGATGGTAAGGTTCGGATCATTGATTATAAGTCTGGAGCAGACCAACGTCTGGTGGGTTCCTTAGCTTCTTTACTCGATCCCAACGATGCGCAGCGCAATAAAGCGGTCTTTCAGTTATTCTTTTATGCACTGCTTTACCAGCATAAGCATAGAGATGATCTCCCGATTGAGCCTGGACTATTCAATATCCGTGAGATGTTCCAGGAAGGCTTCACTACCCAACTCTCGTGGAAGGGTGGAGGCCAACTCAATGATATGAGTACCTACCTCTCAGACTATCGTAAGCAATTGATCGGTTTATTTGAGGAGGTCTTTGATCCGACGGTCGCTTTCACCCAGACGGAAGACTTAAAGACTTGCAGCTACTGTCCTTACAAGGATATTTGTCAGCGGTAGACTCAATCAGTCTTTCTGATTTCTTTTATGTCTTGCTTAAGCTTTGGAATGTCTTTGTGGAGGATACCCCAAATGATTTCATCATTGACACTATCATACGAATGGATGATTAAGTTCCTCAGGCTAACAATTCTCTTAGCTCTGGTGATCTTTATGGAATGGTCTAGTTTTATTAATTGATTTACAGCCTCTCCAATGATTTCCAAGTGTCTTTCTACAGCGCGTTTTGCAATTTGGTCTTTGCTGAATTGCAGATAGTCATTGTCGGTTCTATCAAGTACCTGTTGTATTTCTTCCAAGATACTTTCAATATCCAGGAGATACTTGAGCACTTTGCTATTCATAGAATAGCAACTTTTGTTCGCTCAATTTCTTCTTTGAGAATGGGATTTTTAATCGATTTCTCAACAACCAAATCAACTTCTCTCTGAAGTAGTTGAGTCAGATCATCATGAAGTCCGAAGTAATGGTCAGCTATATCCAGTAAAGGGATACTATTGGAAAAACGTACTAAAAAGTCAATATCACTGTTCTCATGACCCTTGCCTGTAGCAGTAGAACCAAATAGTGAGAGTGAATCAACCTTATGGAGTTGGCACAGCCTCTTTACTTCCTCAATGTTTCGCTGGATCGCCTGATACATAATGTAAAGATAGTTTATGTTGTAAAAACATCTATTTTAAGCTGACTGGTGCCGGCGAATTCTTTAAACGCAAAAAGCCCCGTCAACGACGAGGCTTTCAATATCAAATGCAACTATTGCTTATGCCATTTGAGCATCAAGCTTCTGTGATAGCACATTCTTAGGTACTGCACCAATTTGCTTGTCTACTACTTCTCCTCCTTTGAATACGAGAAGGGTAGGAATGCTTCTAATGCCAAATTTTGCTGATACTTCAGGGTTGGTATCTACGTCTACCTTGCCAATAACTGCTTTGCCATCATAGTCGCCTGCAAGCTCTTCTACGATAGGCCCAATCATCTTACAAGGTCCACACCATTCTGCCCAAAAATCAACCAAAACCGGCTGATCGCTCTTTAGCACATCCTCGAAGTTGCTGTCTGTAATTTCTAGTGGTTTAGCCATTTTATTTGCCTTTCTTAGTTATTCTAATTGTACTTCCGAATTGATCAACGAAGTTAGAGTTTTTTTTGTTCGCCATAGATCATATTAATGTTCTTTCATATGTAATCGGCGAGACAAACCCTATCGGTCAAAAGTTAAATTGCTCTTTTTCAGTTAATTACACGATAGCTCAATTCATCAAGGCTAGCGAGATGTCCTAAGAGCTGGTCGGAAGGATTAACCCTTGCCTTTCGTGATAGCAGATCGACCATTATCGGTTCTCCTTCGTAATCGCTCAGAATATTTAGTCGAAGCAGGCAGTTACCAGGATGCTCTTCTGTAAGATGTGTCAACTCATTAACAAGACTTGGTGTCACATCTTGCAAGTGCATGCGTAACTCGATACCCTTCGTCATCTTGTCCCTGATCTCTCCGAGCAGTTCCATATCATCAATGCTAAACTCAAACTCATTTTCCCGCTTCCATCTTGGCTTGACAGTACCCTTTAGGTATAAAAACCATCCCGTTTCGAGGTATTGCTTGAACTTGACATACTTATCAGAAAAAAGAAAGAATTCCATTGAGTCATCATAGTCTTCCAACGTCATCACACCGAAAGGTTTACCCGTCTTGGTTATCCGGTGAGATACTTGTGTGACGACTCCACCTACCGTAATCCTACCCTTATTTTTAAGCGAGTCAATGTCTTTAAGTTGCTTCACAGAAGTGTTGCAGAGATGCTTGATCTCGAACTTGTATTGATCCAGCGGATGGCCAGAGATATATAGCCCAACCACTTCTTTCTCAATATTGAGCATCTCGATTTTCCCATAGGGCTCGACAGGCGTGATCTTTGGTGCTGGGATGGCCATACCTGAATCACCACCGAAAAGCGAAGACTGAGCACTCTCTGCCTCCAACTGCATTTTATTGGCGTACTTGATGGCCTTTTCGATGAGGCTTGCTTCACCTTCATCATTGGCCAAATACTGCCGACGGTGCACTCCTTCGAAGCAGTCAAATGCCCCTGACATGGCCAGTGCTTCGAAAGTCTTCTTATTGACAGCTCTTAGGTTGACACGCATCGAGAAGTCAAAAATGTCTTTGTACAATCCTTTCTCGTCACGTTCTCTGATGATTTCGGATACGGCAGACTCACCAGTACCCTTAATAGCACCCAGTCCAAATCGAATCTCACCAGCCTTATTTACTTTAAAGAAGATGCCTGATTCGTTGACGTGTGGGCCAAGCACCTTGATGCCAAGATTACGACACTCCTCCATAAAGAAGGTCACCTTCTCAATGTTGCTCTGATTGTGCGTAAGTACTGCAGCCATGTACTCTGCTGGATAGTTAGCCTTGAGGTAAGCCGTATGATAAGCGACTACTGAGTAACAGGTAGAGTGCGACTTGTTAAATGCATAGGCTGCAAAGGCCTCCCAGTCTTTCCAGATCTTGTCTAGCTTCTCTTCATTGTGCCCTTTCTCTTTAGCCTGACCGATGAACTGGGGTTTCATCTTGTCTAGAACATCGCGCTTCTTCTTTCCCATGGCTTTGCGCAAGACATCCGCCTCACCTTTGGTAAAGCCTGCCAGTTTTTGCGATAGCAACATCACTTGCTCCTGATAGACGGTAATGCCGTAGGTTTCTGATAAGTACTCCTCCATGTCGTCCAGATCATAGGAGATCTGCTCACGCCCATGCTTACGTTCAATGAAGTTAGGGATGTACTCCATTGGACCAGGACGATAAAGCGCATTCATAGCGATCAAGTCACCAAAGCGGTCAGGCTTTAGTGAACGCAGGTGCTTTTGCATCCCAGGAGACTCAAACTGGAAGGTGCCGTTGGTTAAACCCTTTTGGTAGAGCTCATATGTCTTTGGATCATCAAGTGGGATGTCATCAGGATCGATCTCTATTCCATGACGCTCCTGGATTAAGGCTATAGCAGTCTTGATGATCGATAGAGTCTTCAGGCCAAGGAAGTCCATCTTCAGCATACCTGCATCCTCAACCACACTGTTGTCAAATTGTGTGATCAGTAGATCAGCGTCCTTAGAAGTAGCCACGGGTACATACTTGGTCAAATCATCCGGTGAGATGATCACCCCACAAGCATGGGTACCCGTGTTTCTTACTGAACCTTCGATGACGGTAGCTTGATTGAGCACCTTGGCTTCTAGGTTGTCACCTTTACTAATCGTAACCAGATCTTTGACTTCACCGAATGCCTTAGTGAGCGTCGTACCAGGGCGTTCAGGAACCAGTTTAGCAATGGCATCAGTATCGGATAGTGGTAGCTCCAGTACACGCCCGGCATCTCGGATGGATGACTTGGCAGCCATGGTACCATAGGTGATGATTTGGGCTACCTGATTATATCCGTACTTATCGATCACATAACGGATCACCTTGTCTCGACCTTCATCGTCAAAGTCGATATCAATATCGGGCAGGGATATACGGTCAGGGTTCAGGAACCTCTCAAACAGCAGATCATAGGCAACCGGATCGACATTGGTAATTCCAATGCAATACGCTACAGCTGAACCTGCGGCAGATCCACGACCTGGCCCTACCGAAACGCCCATTTTGCGCGCTTCACCAGTAAAATCCTGAACGATCAGGAAATATCCTGGATAACCGGTGTTCTCAATAGTAGCCAGTTCAAAGTCAAGTCGCTCACGAATCTCATCTGTGACTTCCTCATAACGCTCCTTGGCTCCCTCATAGGTAAGGTGTCTTAAATAGGCATTCTCTCCTCGTTTGCCACCATCTTCATCATCTTTTGGATCTCTAAACTCTTCCGGAATATCATATTTCGGTAGCAGAACTGATCTTGCCAGTTCGTAGCTCTCGATTTTGTCAACCAGTTCATTGAGATTAACAATGGCTTCAGGGATATCAGCAAAGAGCTGCTTCATCTCATCCTGAGAACGGAAGTAGAATTGATCATTGGGGAATCCGTAGCGGAAGCCTCGACCTCTACCGATTGGAGTACTTTGATACTCACCTTCCTTTACACAAAGCAATACATCATGTGCAGTACTGTCCTCCTGATTGAGGTAGTAGACGTCATTGGCGGCAATGCACTTGACATCATATTTTTTGGCGAAGGACAGCAATACTTGATTAACGTGTTCTTCTTCCTCCAATCCATGTCGAATGAGTTCTACGTAAAAGTCTTCCCGGAAAATGGCATGCCACCATTTGAAGGCTTCTTCTGCTTGAGTCTCACCAACGTTTAGGATCAAGTTGGGAATCTCACCAGATAGGCCTCCAGTGAGTGCAATGACATCATGGCTGTAAGTTCTGATAAGATCCTTGTCTATCCTTGGATAGTTGCCATAGAGTCCTTCGATGTACCCAAGAGAACTCAGCTTAGCCAGGTTGTGATAGCCATTTTTGTTTTTGGCGATGAGTACCTGATTAAATCGCTTATCCGGGTTGTCTTTGGTGAACTTGAGCTTTTGGCGTTCTTCGGCCACATAAAACTCACAACCGACGATTGCCTTGATGTCGTTTTTTGCTGCTTCCGACACGAACTGAAATGCCCCGAACATATTACCAAGGTCGGTTAGAGCCACTGCAGGCATATCGTATTCTTTCGCTTTGGCTACTAGCCCTTTGATGTTTGGTACTGCCTGTAAGACAGAGTATTGAGAGTGCACATGCAGATGTACAAAAGGCGTAGTGATGTCTTCAACCGATACCTTGGTGTCACCTGATTGCTTATCTGAAATATCTTCTTTCTGAGCAAAATTGGCCAGTGCAAGGTCTGGTGCTTCATATACAATTTCCTGGAATGGAGTATTGTCGAATGGTTTGACCACTTGCTCAGCAACAAGACCGAAGAAGCACTTGGTAGTTGCTGCCACGTCGTACGCTGCATCATGTGCATCGTCGAAACTTACTCCAAAAAGCTTCTCATGGAGCTCAATAAGCTTTGGAGACTTGAGCTTGCCTCCAAGTCCACCTGGCAGCTGACAATACTCCTTGGAAACTTCTGCCGTATCCACCGTGGGCTTATCCAGCAACGGTGATGTAACATCACCTCTGATCTGCTCTGCACCCACAATCTTGTTGTCAAACTCGATGTTGTGGCCAATAACCCATTCTGCTTTTTCGACCGAAGCTTTGAACTTGTTAAGTACTTCTACCAGATCATGACCTTCCTTTAGCGCACGCTCCGTCGAAATACCATGGATTTTCTGCGCATTGAACGGAATGGTAAACCCTTCAGGCTTGACTATAAGATTCTCATTTTCGAGTAATTCTCCTTTTGGGCCATGGAGCTGCCAAGCGATCTGTACCATCCTTGGCCAGTTGTCCAGGTCAGTGATGGGTGCGGAAAAGTTATGTGGTAAACCAGTGGTTTCGGTATCAAATATCAGGTACATAGAGCGGAGCTATCCTTGGAATTATTAGAACATTATGTGGTTGATGGAGACACCAACCAGAGCAATTGAATTGCTAGAGCAACACTGACCGAATTTAATTAATTCGACTCTTGACCTTCAGTTCTATTCTCGAAAGTTATCCACAGAATTTGGCTGGAATCAGACAACTATCCAAAAGGGACGTAGATGACCTTTTTGGTTTCGAAAAAGTCATCTTCAAAATGATCTGAAAGCAGGTATTCACTCCAAGGACGATTGATCTCTTTCATCTCTTCACTCAGATCACCACCTTTGAGATAGAGGATGCCATTGGCCAATTTATTGTGACTATTGGTCGATATTTTACGATGAACCCAATGAATAAATGGCTTCATCCGAGTAACCGCCCTGCTGACGACAAAATCAAACTGACCGTTTACCTTTTCTGCTCGTTGGTGAGCTGCAGTAAGGTTTTTTAAGCCAATGTCTTTAGCTACTTCATTGACCACTTTGATTTTCTTGCCAATCGAATCAACAAGATGAAAATTGGATTCTGGAAACAGAATCGCCAATGGAATACCAGGGAAACCACCGCCCGTGCCTACATCTAGGATAGACGTATCTGGTTTAAACTGCATGACTTTGGCAATGCCTAAAGAGTGAAGTACGTGCCTCGTATGTAGCTCATCAATATCCTTACGAGATACTACATTGATCTGGGCATTCCATTCTTTGTAAAGCGGTAATAGCCGAGCAAACTGATCAATCTGATTTTGCGATAGCTCAGGAAAATGGGACTTAATGACGTCCAAACCCTACTAAATATGCTGCTTCTTGTCCTTCACCAACTCGTACATCAGCTCACGAGCCCTGTGCAATTGTGCCTTGACAGTACCTAAAGGGGCTTCCAGTTCTGTAGCTATTTCTTCGTATGACAGTTCGTCAAAGTAGCGCAGCTTGACCAATCGCTGATACTTGGCAGGCAACTTATCCACGAAAATGCGGACAAGCTCTATTTTTTGGTCTTTTATAGCCGACTGATCTGGGGTTAGGTTCTTGTCCTCCACGTCGATATTCACAGACTCGCCACTATCATCGGTGAAAGAGGTGTTGAGGCTCATCGTATCGAGTTTCTTCTTTCTGATGAAGTCAATCGCGTTGTTCGTTGCGATACGAAACAACCAGGTAGAAAAAGTATAGTCCTTTTTAAAACGGTGTAGGTTCTTGAAGGCTTTGGCGAATGCCTCAATAGTCAAATCCTCTGCGTCATCCACATTACGAACCATCTTGAGGATCATGTGGTACACGGGTTTCTTGTAGCGCTTCATCAAATCGGCAAATGCCTGCTGATCACCGTCTTTGACAGCCATATCGATCAGCTTAAAATCCATTAATGCCTTATCAGAAAAATTGCGTTCTAACTCCATACTACTTTTTTCGAGAAGCTTGCTACAGTGCCCACTATGACAACATATACGGAATAAAAGAAATCAAGTAGGGGCAAAAGCCAAAAATCAAACTTGTCTCCAGTCCTATGGGCTGCATAGAGCATTAGCCATCCTTGCCAGATGAACTTCACAAGGAACCCACCTAATAAGAATTGCCAGGATGCCCCAAGCGCTGCTAAAATAGCAAATGTCAGCCAAAAGGTGATTTGAACAAGCGTGTGAAAACCCAAACGAATTTTATCAGTGGATCGATAGTGTTTACCCACTGATAGATGACGTTTTTTCTGGGTCATATATTTTGACCATGAGGTTTTTGGCTTTGATATGATAAGACTCTCTTTTTCAAGCAGAACACGGGTTCTGGACTTCCTCGCATACTTATTGACCAACAGATCATCGTCTCCTCCAACAATATTCAGCATATGACCAAATCCATTATGCTTCATGAACATAGATTTCCGGTAGGCTAAGTTGCGACCCACACCCATATATGGGTTATTGGCTAATGCCCTTGGTAAATAGAGTAGGGCGGTCATCATCGTTTCAAAGCGGATGAATAGATTGAGCAATCCTCCTAGCTTTTCGTATTGGGAGAAACCAATTACAAACCCAGCCTCCTGATCGAACTGTCGATTTACTTGATTAAGCCATTGTTCAGTCTCAGGCCAGCAGTCGGCATCAGTGAAAACAAGTCTGTCATAAGTTGCGGCTTTCACGCCTAGCGTAATGCCATATTTTTTACCGTTGGCATGATCTGGGACATGATCCACACGCACTAGTTTAATCTTAGGTTTAAGTGAAAGCAGATAGTCGTATGAATCATCAAATGATCGATCATCAACAATGATGATCTCCTTCTTGTCATATTGCTGCGCCAACAACAGTGGGATGAGATTCTGTAGATTTTCATGTTCGTTGTGTGCACAAACGATCACACTCAACCCATCACTTTCATCTGAATCTGCAGCAGGTTTCCATCGCCAAAAGCGAAATAGGCTAATCGTATAATGAATGAAAAAATAGGCGACACTGGCTAAAAATGTGCCTAGTAGGGGATTGATCATAGGAGGCTAGTGACGCGAACAAAGATATGTGGAGTACCCACTTTTAATTATGAATTAAGGAATATTTTTGCAGGCTTCTTATGGATTTTGAGCTAATCACAACGGACGGAAAAAGTGGCGCAAGGGCTGGCAAGATTACTACTGATCATGGCGAGATAGAAACGCCTATTTTTATGCCTGTTGGCACGGCCGGAAGTGTAAAAGCGGTGCATCAGCGTGAATTAAGAGATGATATATCCGCTCAGATCATTCTAGGTAATACCTATCATCTCTACTTGAGACCTGGTCTTGAAATCATGGAGCAGGCTGGAGGCTTACATCAATTCAACGGTTGGGACGGACCCATTCTCACAGATTCTGGTGGTTACCAGGTGTATTCATTGGCTGGTACGCGAAAAATTAAGGAAGAGGGAGTAGTCTTCCAATCTCATATCGATGGGTCACGTCATAATTTTACTCCCGAGTATGTGATGGATATTCAGCGCACGATTGGTGCTGATATCATCATGGCATTTGACGAATGTCCGCCATATCCAAGTACTTATGAGTATGCAGAGAAGTCAATGCAGATGACTCATCGCTGGCTGGATCGATGTATTGAGCGATTTGATTCTACCGAAGGAAAGTATGGTTATAGTCAGACGCTCTTCCCAATTGTTCAGGGTAGCACCTATGACGATCTGAGAAAGCAATCTGCCGAGTTTATTGCCTCTAGGGAACGAGAAGGGAATGCTATAGGCGGCTTGTCGGTTGGGGAGCCAGCTGAAAAGATGTACCATCACACCGATCAGGTATGCGGTATCCTTCCCGAGGATAAACCACGTTATTTGATGGGTGTAGGCACACCGGAGAACATCCTCGAATGCATAGCACTCGGCGTAGATATGTTTGACTGTGTGATGCCTACCAGAAATGCCAGAAATGGTATGCTATTCACCTCTGAGGGTATCATTAACATTCGAAACGAAAAATGGAAAAGCAATTTTTCCCTTATTGATGAAAATCTGGGAGGATATGTAAGCACTCAACATACCAAAGCTTATCTGAGGCACTTGGTAGTAAGCAAGGAGATGTTAGCTGCCCAGATCGCGAGCGTTCACAATCTCACCTTCTATCTCTGGTTGGTTAAAGAAGCTCGCAAGCACATACTCAACGGCTCATTTGCCGTTTGGAAGAATGAGATGGTCATTAAACTTACCAGAAGGCTTTAAATGAAGATCCTTGATCGATATATCTTGAAAAAGCTGCTGAGCACATTCATGTTTGTAGTGCTTATCCTGGTGTTTATAATAATTGTTATTGATTTTACTGAGAAGAATGACAAGTTCATTCGTAATGATCTGGGTGCCCGGGAGATACTTGGCTATTATCTCAATTACATCCCTTATATAGCAAGTCTTTTAACACCAATTACTTCATTCATTGCAGTAGTATTCGTGACTGCTAATATGGCCGTCAGAACCGAGATAGTAGCTATACTGGCAAGTGGTACGAGCTTCATCAGAATGATGGTGCCGTATGCGTTGTTCTCCATCATCATAGGTGTGATGAGCTTTGGGTTGAATGGATGGATCATACCGGATGCTAATAAGGAAAGGGTGGCTTTCGAAGTGGCTTATGTCAAAGGTGCTTATTACTTCTCTGAGCGCAACATTCATTTTAAAGTAGGGCCTCAGGACTATCTATACATGGACCGTTATAGTAACCAAAATGATATTGGCTACAGAGTGACGCTAGAGACGTTTGAGGGTACTGAGTTGAAAGAAAAGATGTTTGCTACTCAAATGGCATGGGATTCCACCACACAAAAATGGACGCTGAAGGCTTGGAACAGAAGAAAACTGGTCACTGGTGGGGAGATTTTTGAAAAAGGATTTGAGATAGATACCACCCTGGCCATCTGGCCATCTGATTTTGAAAATACTTATCATCTTCATGAGACATTTACAATGCCAGAGCTCAACGATTACATAGCCTTGCAGCAGTCTCGCGGGGCAGATGACACGCTCGTCTATATTGTCGAAAGACTCGTGCGCTATACACAGCCATTCACGGTAGTGATCCTTACGTTTATTGGGTTGATAGTATCTGCCAGGAAGGCCAGGGGAGGGGCTGGATTTCAGATCGCCCTGGGTTTTTTGATTGCCTTTATATTCATCATCTTCTTTATACTGGTTCGTGCCAGCGCGGAGGCAGGATCAATACCGCCTTTGTTGGCCATATGGATCCCTAATATCATTTTCTCTGGTGTAGGCCTGATTATGTACTATACTGTGCCGAGATGAGTCCTACCGCAAAAGACTACTTTGAGCTGCATTTTACGGTGCTTATCTGGGGTTTTACGGCCGTATTAGGATTATTGATTACCATACCGGCAGTGGATGTCGTGTTCTATCGGACCTTGATCGCAGCTATTGGACTTGCGATACTTGTCTTGTTGAGGCGAGGGAAGTTTAATATTGGACCTGGTGAAATACTTAAAATCGCTGGTACTGGTCTACTTATTGGCCTTCATTGGATTTGTTTTTTTGAGTCAGCACGACTTAGCACAGCTTCTGTTAGTCTGGCAGGAATGGCGACCACCTCTTTATGGACGAGTTTACTTGAACCATTGATGGTGAAAGGCAAGAGGCTGCATTGGTTTGAGCCGATGCTCGGTATCGTTGCATTAGTCGGAATTATAATCATCTTCAATGTCGAGTTCCAGTATCTATGGGGTATGATGGTAGGTATTGCTGCTGCTTTGCTGTCAGCCATCTTCACCATTATCAACTCTCGATTTACGATAAAGCATGATCATTTCGTGATCAACTACTATGAAATGCTGAGCGCATTTATAGCGATTCTCCTATTCATATTAGTGACCAGTGGATTTGAAGGTATAGTCATTCCTGGTAAGGAGGACTTTCTCTGGTTATTGATTCTTGGACTGGTTTGTACAGTCTACGCCTATTCCATTTCTATAAAGATCATGAGAAGGCTCACGCCATTTACAGTGAACCTAACAGTAAACCTAGAACCGGTCTATGGTATTGTATTGGCTATACTGGTATTTGGGGAAAGTGAGGAGATGAACCCTGGCTTTTATTGGGGTACCTCATTGATACTGCTCTCTGTTGTATTGTACCCTGTAATCAAGCGATATGAAAAGAGAAGGCAGGGAGTGAACCCTGTGGCCTGAGCAGGCGTAAGGGTTGGGTCTAAAGTGAAAGTGTAGGGACACTGTTGTGCCCCCTATCATAGCATTGGTAAAGTACAACGACTTCCAGGATAATGGCGAGCGTCCATAGTATTAGTCCAAATAGGCTAAGTACAAAAGTTAAAAAGCAGATGCCGGCAGCTATTTCCAGTAAACCTGCCACCTTAGCAATATCTCCGAACTTGTCTGCAAGTCTGAACAGTCCTATTCCTATTACGATATCTGCCCCACCGAACATGACACCTTGTATGCCTTTGGTAATCAAAAATTCATCTTCGGTCATGGTTGAAAATAGCGACACTACATCAAAGATGGCCATGATCGCGATTGAGCCTGCCATAAGGAATGCCCCGATCTTGAGAATTGAATTTTCATAGCGTTGGCCTACAGAGACAAATCCGACCATGAAGAATACAAATGAAATCGCTGCGATCAGTTTGATACTCGTATAAATCATATCAAAATAGACCGGCAGCCCACTCTCGTACCTGCTAAAATCGACTACTGCCTCAATAAGGCCGATCACAAAATAAATCGCACCAGCGATCCAGGCCATTTGGATTTTACTGTTCCCGGAGCGTTGTTCGATAGCACGTTGCACTTCATCAACATCGTACTCCAATGCGCTCAGAATAGATCGCACAGTAAAATCCCTGGGGGTAACTTCCCCTGCTTCGATTCTTTGAAGTGTACGTACGTTGATATTGCATCGCTCGACCAGTTCTTCCTGCGTTAGCTGCTTCTTTTGTCTAAGACTAATGATGGTTTGTCCTAATTGTGGTTGCTTAAGTTGTTCCATTGTTTTTTTGATGACAAGACTATGCGAAGGTGGACTTTTGCACAATTTAATCGCTGGAATAAGACCCGACATTCCCCCGACATTTGCTTTTTTGGCTCATTAGAAAGGTTTTTGGGTTACCAGCTGGGAAAATTTTTGATTCAGCTATCACCTAGCTACCATTGAAAATACGAAGTGACCAATGAGCAAACAAGAGTTAGCTTGCACGTTTGTATTGCGTAATATCATGATCATGAATGGAATTTCTTCCATGTTCTTTGAGCAGTACAGGTCATATCCAGTCAATGCAGCCCTGAGCAAACACATTGATTGTATTTGGACGGAGGGTTTTTCGAAATTACCTGAGTATCATTACATAGATCATCTGATCGTACCAGACAATACTGCCGAACTCATTTTTTCTACACATTCGATAGAGCGCAGATTTGCTAATGAGGGTGATACAGTGATGAAATGTCACAGTCACCTCGCTGGGTTGAAGACTAAACCGCAACTGGTAAAACTTAAAGGAGCTGTTCTAATAGCTGTTAGATTCAAGCCCTATGGATTATATCGCTTTACTAATATTCCTCTACATGAAACTATAGACCGGTCCGTCCCGACTGAGTATCTCTTTGGCTCTGCTATCAAGCAGCTAGAAGAAGAATTACTGCTTACAAATGACCTGAAGACCCAAGTTGTTTTGATCAACTCTTTTTTTACAAAAAAGCTGGTGAGGTCCAAACAATCAGCTGATGACATGTTTGATCATGTGTGCGGTCAGATGATTTCCTCTGGTGGTATGCTCAAGATCAATGAACTGGCGGATCAACTGAGAGTTTCTGTTAAGACCGTTGAGCGAAGATTTAACGAGCGTCTCGGTTTGTCTCCGAAGAAGTACGCGCAGATCCTTCGTTTTTTCCAGAGTATGAAGACAGCATTTGATCCAGAGCGTGATTGTCTGGGTTCGTTGGCATATGCTAATGGCTACTATGACCAGATGCATTTCGTCAAAGAGGTGAAGCGATTTACAGGACTTACTCCTCGTGAATACTTCAGTTTGGATCGGGGGATTCAGGCCCCAATTTTTTCTGAGCCCAATACTTCCACGGTGTTTAGTGACTACCAGAGTTTTCTAAGCACCTAGGAGATACCATTAATTGACTAAGCAATCCTCCTAAATTCAAGTTAATACTAGTTATTGAGAGAACCCCAGCTTGTGCTCGCGAGTTCTGAAAGATATATTCAAGAGAAGAAATCACTACAGTGATATCAAAACACAACCAGCTATGAAACGAATGATCTTATTCGTCCTATTCCTCTATGGAACGACGTTAACAGCACAAACCAGAAAAGATCAATTACGCCAAATTGACCTGCACTTTTATGAAGAAGATTTTCAGGGTGTCCTTGAACTATCTGAAAATCTTGAAAGACAATTTCCTGAAGAGAATGGGCATCTCTATCACAAGACTATCGCTTACCATTTACTGAATCGTGGAGGTGATATTAGTGATTTGCTCGAATTTGAAAATACAGAGGCGAAGGTTGATAAGTTTTACAACTACTGGATGGGTAGAGTACACATGTCGCGATATGAGCTTGACCTTGCGATAGACCATTTCAGAGCTTTCCTGGATATGGGTGTATACAAGAGCGATATCATTAGAAATGAGACGGTTTATCTGCTTGATTGGGCCGAATCAGCCATCAAGTACTACAATGACCCAAATGATTATGAGTTAGAACATTTGCCGGAGGGTATCAACAGTAGTTATGAAGACCTATCGCCAGCGTTCTTTGATGGACATCAGGAAATAGTTTTTGTTTCGGACAGAAAATCCGGTAGTGGCAGAAGCGGGAAGTTTCAGGTATATCATGCTTCTAAAGCCAACGGTCAGTGGTCAGAAGCGCTACCTCTTACCGACATTGGTGATTTTGATTATGCTAACGCGAAAATTGAGATCATTGAGCATGACAGGGGCCTTTATTTCTATAAGAATGATTACGATGGTAGCCTTTACATAAGTAGCTATTCAGAAGGTGATGGTTGGACTGAAGCTGTTGAGTTTGATGAGAAACTGCGGGACCGACCTGTAGGATCTCATTTCTTTATCAACGATCAAAAGGATATGATCCTCTTTGCTCAGGGAAGTGGTGATCGTCATGATATCTATCAAATGGACCTGAAAGGTGGAGAATGGACTCAACCTTACCCAATACTAGGCCTTGTGAACAACGAAGGCTCTGATGAAGAGAACCCTTTTGTTTCTCATGATGGCAGTACACTCTACTTCAGCTCCAATCGTGATGGAACTATAGGCGGCTATGACATTTTTAAATCAGAATGGATCGAAGACAAGGGAGAGTGGGGTCGACCAGTCAATATGGGATTTCCGATCAACACGCTTGATGATGAGGTCAACTTCGAGTTGACACCAAGTGATCAGTCGGGCTATCTGGCGTCCAACCGCTTGCACTCAAATGGCGGCTATGACATTTACTATTTTCACAAAGAGGCCAAGATTGAGGTCAAGGGACAGATTGTAGATAATAAAACTGATCTACCAGTGCCTTACGCTCAAGTCAAATTTCACCCCCAGACCTATGAGGATGAATCCTTTGTGGCGTATACCGATCAGGATGGTTATTATACGGCAATGGTGTTTAACCGAGACAAGTTTCACGTTGAAGTCTTCTCTAATGACACCAAAGTCTATGATGGTCGCTATACAAGTTATGTTCCAACTGATGCGGCCTATCTGACCTACGATTTGTCGATAGCCCTACCGGAAAAAACTGTTGAACGTTCTAACTACAGTACAATATATCAAGGAGGTAAGCAGGACAACACTTCGATAGAAATGATTGGAAACAAGTTTCGCTCCGGTCAAAAAGCTATTGTCAACAATATATATTTTGAATTCAGATCCTTTCACTTGGTTGCCAATACTGCGCCTGTACTGGAGCAGCTAGTAGCCACTATGAATAAATATCCTATGCTAAGTATAGAGGTCGCAGGGCATACAGACAACATAGGTAGTGAAGCGACTAATCAGATACTATCACAAAATAGAGCAGAGGCGGTGAAAGAGTATTTACTCAAAAATGGTATAGCATCTGAGCGCATAACTGCAATAGGCTATGGAGATACCAAGCCGTTAGCCTCCAATGATGATGAGCTTGAAGGTCGAGAGCTCAATCGAAGAATTGAGATCATCGCAATTGAGGAGAACAAAATGCAACCTGGGGTCGTGGTTTCCAGCAAACAACAATAGATCAAGCTTTTTTCCAAGTTCAATTAATCCGGTACCGCCTTGCATTATTTCTGATAATGATTCACTTTTCTTGAGTGAAGTTATCAAAGTCGGGTCTTGGAAAGATAGCAGTAGAGTTTGCTTCTGTGGTATTCGCGGTTTTATTAGCGCTAGGCCTCAACCACTGGCGTGAAGGAGTGATTAATGAACAAATGGCTCATGACAGTCTCATTCGCATTCGTCAAGAGGTGAAAGACAATATTGAGGAATTAGACTCTGCCTTTGTCTCCTTCGAAGAGGGCCTGAAGGTGATTAGAGACCAAAAAGAAGCACTGGATAGTCTCGGAGAGATCGATGGATTGGACTGGGGTTATTCTCATCCAGTATTGTCGATAGATGCCTGGAAAACGGCTACTCTGACTAATGCGGTGGTATATATGGATCCCGAGATTGTTGCCGACTTGGCCGATATCTATCAGATTCAGGAGATGTACATGCAGTTTGGCTTCAAGTTCTTTGATCGTATGCCTGAACTAGCCTTGTATAGAGACGACCTGGAGATGTTGATTGAGATACTGGAGATGCACTATAATATCAGTAATTCGCTGGCAAGATCATTACACAACGGATATCAATCATTCCTGGAAGCTCATGAAGATTACTTCAAGGATTTTTAGCAGGTACGGTCAGAAAAGCAATTACACTGGAAAGAAAAGCAAGACCACAGCTTAACCAACCAATAACCTTATAAACCCTCAAAAAGCTATCCTGAAAAAGGTCCGATAGTTCTGTTGTCAGATCTTCGGGAAGCGAAGCAGGTACCTGTGCATCTCCAAGTTTGCTGGTTTCCAGGATGATACTTCTTTGAATATTTAATGGAGCATCGATAAAAAGAGCGCTCTGCTCAATGAACTGGGCAAATAAGAAAATCGCCAAAGCACCGGCTATAGCATTCATAAAAGTGCTGGCGATCCTCGTGACACTATTGTTGATCCCAGAGGCAATCCCAGATTGGCTTTCATCAGCACTAGTCATTACAGCTGTAGTTAGTGGTACTACCGTAATCGACATACCGAGGGCAAAAACGATAAAACCGGGAAAATAGGTGGTCCAATAATGGGCGGGTCCACCTGTCATGCCAACGTAACTCAGTATTAAGAAACCTAATGATGTAATTAGAGGACCAAAAATCAAAAAGTTTCGTGGGCCGTACTTGTCTGTAAGTTTACCTGCTCGTGGGGCTATAATGACCATAAGCAATGAAAAAGGAAGGAAGGTCAACCCAGCTTGAAACTGACTATAGCCCTGAATCTGAATTAGATTGAGCGACAGAAATAGCATCATTCCGCCTAATCCAGCATAAAGAAAGAATGATAGTAAGTTTACTCCTGTAAATGTTTTGTTGCTAAACAAGCTAAAGGGTACCATCGCATCAGCCTTATTTTGCGATAGCAAGAAAACTATCATTAATACTACACCAATGGTGAGACTCGTCAATACGACCAAGTGGGTAGCTCCACGTTCAGGCATTTCCAGAAAACCAAAGGTAATTGCTGTTAATGCCAGCGCAAGAAGGACCGCTCCTAACCAATCTATTTTGCTACTCCCCTCCTGATGGCTTTCAGGTACTTTGGTCTGGGAGATCCAGCCTGCAAAAATACCGAGAGGCAGATTAAGAAAGAAAATCATACGCCAAAGACCAAGATCGGCCAGTGCACCCCCTAATACCGGACCACAGATGGTCACGATGGTGGTTACGGATGACCAAACACCAATCGCCTTGCCTTTTTCTTCCGGGCTGAAGGTAGCCGATATGATAGCTAGCGATCCTGGGATCATCAATGCGCCTCCGATACCCTGAATACCTCTGAAAATGATTAGTTGTTCAATGTTCGTAGAAAGACCGCATAGGAGAGAACCTACTGTGAATATGATAATACCATACTTAAAAACCCTGACTCGTCCTATCTTATCGCCAAGACTTCCACCAACAATGATCAGCGCTGCAAGCATTAGTAGATAGCTATTTAGCACCCAAAAGAGCTCAGAAGCATTAGCCTGCAGATTAGCTTGAAGACTTGGGAGAATCACATTGAGTGCCGTGCTGTCAATGAATGCCATTGCTGAAGCGATTATGGTAGCGGTGATTGTCCACCTACCTGTTGGACATGCTAGAGGATAGTGATGCTGAGAGGTCATCTTAGAAAGATAACCATTGCCAGCCGATTCCTTACTTCACAATCAGTGAAGTCTTCATTACAAATCTGTCTCTAACTCAATTGGGCAACTTTGTTAGTGTATCTTTTAAACTTACCTGGATTCGGCTCATTGTCAAATATCCCATAAACCGTAGATCCAGAACCTGTCATGCTGGCATAAAGTGCTCCTTGATCATAAAGATGTTCTTTTATCTCTGAAATTTCTGGGGCTATCGTAAATACCGAGGATTCGAATTCGTTTTTGATCAGGTCTTTCCAACTTGAAATATGTTGATTTTCGAGTAGGTCCTTCAGCGAGTTTTTTGGTTCGACAGGCATGACACTTGAATATGCTTCTCTACTACCAATATGAATGCCCGGATTGATGAGGAGAATGTGCTTTCCTGATAGGTCCAGATCGATCGGTTCGAAAATCTCTCCACGCCCTTTAGCAATAACAGGTTTGTTTCTAATAAAGAAGGGGCAGTCACTACCAAGATCGAGTGCTCGTTCTTCGAGCTGATCATCAGTTAGTTGCAGTGCAAATCTGTTATTCAGCAGCTTGAGCATAAAAGCCCCATCTGCAGATCCACCGCCTAGTCCGGCTCCCATCGGTATAGACTTGAGCAGATGAATGTTGATTGGAGGTAGATCAAACTCAACCTTCAACAGGTCATAAGCTTTGATTACTAAATTCGATTTTTGATCCCCCGGAATATTTAAGCCGCTACTTTCAAATGAGAATGCAGCGGCTTCAGTTATTTCTAGTGCGTCATTCCAAGGTATTGGATAGAAGCAGGATTCAATATTGTGGTAACCGTCAGGGCGCTTACTTGTGATGCGCAGACCTATATTGATCTTGCAGTTTGGAAAGACGATCATACAAAAGTGAGGCCTTACTTCTTGCCGTATGCTTCAATGATCTCCTCAGAGATGCCCATATTGGAGAACCCTCCATCGTGGTAGAGGTTCTGCATGGTGATCATTCTGCTAAGATCAGAAAAGAGAAAGAGACAATAGTTAGCACAATCTTCTGCGGGAGCATTGCCCAATGCAGACATGCTGTCGGCAAAGTCAAAGAATGAATCAAAACCGCTAATCCCGGATCCTGCGGTAGTACGGGTAGGAGACTGTGAAATCGTATTGACACGCACTTTTTTGGCCTTGCCGTATCGATAACCATAGCTGCGGGCGATAGACTCAAGTAGTGATTTGGCTTCAGCCATATCATTGTAGAAAGGGAAAGTACGTTGTGCTGCTATGTACGATAGACCTAGGACGGAACCCCACTCGTTGATTGCATCTAGCTTCTCAGCAGTCTGCATCATTTTGTGGAATGAGAGTGCTGAGATGTCAAGAGACTTTTGGAACCAATCATAGTTTAGGTCTCCGTATGCTTTGTTTTTACGAACATTCGGTGACATACCTATAGAGTGCAGTACAAAATCTACCTTGCCACCCAGTGCTTCCATTGACTTTTGATAGAGGTTTTCAATATCGTCAGTGGAGGTAGCATCTGCTGGAATCAATTCTGCTTCACATTTTTCAGCAAGTTGCTGAATGCCTCCCATTCTAAGTGCAATAGGTGCATTGGTAAGCGTGAATGTGGCACCTTCTTCCTTAGCTCGCTCGGCCACTTTCCATGCAATTGAGTTTTCATCTAATGCACCAGAAATGATCCCCTTTTTTCCTTTCAATAAATTATATGACATGATGGATTTTGTTTTGTGATATGGATGGCAAAAATAGGGAATGTCCGAATCTATTCTCGAATGTCAACTGACTTATGCTTACCTGATCATTGGGATACAAGGTCCCGTGCACTCTGCATTGCATTTTGTGATGGATTGTCTCCATCGATCATCTTAGCAATCTCTAGGATTCGCTCATCTTCTTCAAGTTGCTTGACCTTACTGACCGTTCTTTCTGAAGAATTGTCTTTATAGACGAAATAATGTCGATCACCTCTGGCCGCAAATTGAGGTAAGTGACTGATGGCAATGACCTGATGAGCACTAGCCATTTCCTTCATCATAATTACCATTTTTTTAGCGATCTCTCCAGACACACCTGTATCTATCTCATCAAATATGATCGTCGGTAGTGCTGTCTTGTCAGCCAGTATGTATTTGAGACAAAACGTTAGACGAGAGAACTCACCTCCGGATGCCACCTGACGGATGTCCTGAGCTTTCACACCCTTGTTGGCACTAAAGAGAAATTGTACTGTATCCCTACCGGAATGATTGAGTTCCTGATCGCTGATGGCTACTTCAAAAGAGGCTTCTGGCACCCCAAGCTTTCTTAAAAGTGTTGATATCTGTTCGCCAAGCCCTTTTTGTACCGCTCTACGTGATTTGGATAGCTTTTGCGCACTAGCTTCAGTTAACCTGAGCTGATCGTTCATCATAACTTTAGTGGCATCCAGATCAGCGTCTATATTAGCGGTCTGCTCGACTTTCTGTTCCAACTCTGCCTGGAGAGTTAATAGTTCTTCGATGGTCTGAACCCTGTGCTTTTGCTGAAGACTAAAAATCAAGCTAAGCCGGTCTTTGACTTCCTCTATTCTTGCTGGATCGTGGATGACCCGCTCCTCGATTTTATGCGCTTCTTCAAGTATATCTTGCATCTCAATCAAGGTGGACTGGAGGCGCTCTTGAATCTGTTGGTAATCTTCTCCAAACCGGCTAAGCTGCTGCACTACTGACGAAGCAGTGCTTAACTGATTATTCGCCCCTAGCTCTTCATCACTAAGTAGCGAGATGAATTGATTTAGTTTATGTTTTATGTCTTCAGCATTCTCGAGCTCTTCAAGCTCCAACTCCAAAGCTTCCTGCTCGTCTCCTGTTAATGACGCCTTGCTCAGTTCATCATACTGAAACTGGAAAAAGTCCGCCTCCTGTTTTAACTGGTCAGCTGTGGACTTCAACTCATGGTAGTGTTTTGTTGCCTTTTGATAGTCTCGATAGTGATGCTTGTATTCAGTGATCAGGCTTGGATGCTGTGCAAACAGATCAAGCACCTCAAGTTGGTATCTCTGGTCTCCAATATTGAGATTATCATGCTGAGAGTGTACATCCATCAATTTGATACCTAACCGCTTCAACACATCGAGTGTGACCGGTGTATCGTTGATGAAGGCCCTCGATTTTCCGCTAGGTGTTATCTCTCGCCTGATAATGCTTTGATCTTCATAGTCCAGATCCTCAATCTCAAACCAATCAGACAATTGATAAGGTGATATGTCAAATGCACCTTCGATAATGCACTTCTGATCAGTGTTGAAGAGTACTTTGGTATCCGCGCGATTACCTAACAATAACCCAACAGCGCCAAGCATGATCGACTTACCTGCACCTGTCTCGCCAGTGATGATATTGAGCTCCGCAGACGGTTCCATCTGTAGAGATTCAATAAGTGCATAATTTTGGATTTTAAGTTGGCTAAGCATCCAGTTCTAAGATGATCTCATCTATGGATTCGAGAGCTATTGTGTGCTTTCGCCTGATGAGGTCCTTGGCTTCAAAATTATTGTTTTTGAAGGAAAGTAACTCCACGTAGATAACGCTTTTGTCATTGAGCACTACGGATAGCTTTTGGCCGATTAGCTCATCAAGATGTTTGAGGATATCTGGTACAGATATCCTTTTTTGTCGCTTGGACATGATCAGTTTTGAATCATCTTCTTCAATGATTCAGCTTTACTAGGATCTACTTGAGTGACGATGTTGTAGGCGTTTCGCCTCACTGAGGGATTGCCTTGAGCGAAGACATTGGCCAACTCATCTGTTTTAGCATCCAGATATGAGATAGTGAGTATAGCCCGTGGACGAATATTGTTCACTTCCTGTATTTGTTTCAGCCCTTCGACAATAGTTGTTCTCGCCTTTTCCGGATCATCTTGCATGATGTCCATGCCTAGTCTATGATAGCTGTAAATGGACTCACGAATTGGTTCCATCTGCTGGTTGATCAGGTTTTCTGCAAGCCAGTAGCGATTTCTGATAGATCCAAACTGGTTCCATCCTGCAAAACCCGATTGTTGTGCATTATTGACTACTTGCCATGCTCTTTCGAGATATGGCTGACCTGCCATGTTCTCAAAGCTATCATAGTCCAGACCGATAATTACATAGGCATAGAAAGCAAGAAGAGAGGTGATATTGTTATTAAAGGCATTGTCATTATAGTTGAGTGGTTGTGAAGGAGCATACTCAAATGTCCAGTCACGGTCTCCAAAATTGAGTAGAATAGACTCGTAGTTAGTACCATAGACAGGTCTCGCTGACAATATCTGTACTGATGCCTCGAAATTACCAATGGATGGCATAGAGGAGACATTGATGATCAGATTGCAGTTGATGCGCTCGTCATTGGTGAAGTTGTCATCAGTCCACTTGCGGTCGTTTAGAAATTGCGCAAAGGCGATCTCCATCTCACTGAAAATATCGCGCTCAGTAGATTGCACTTGCTGTGCGTCAATCACCACTCTACAGTTGAGCTCCTGGCCCGAAGTGATGGTGTATGTCGATACCAGTAATAGGAATACTATGAAGATACTTCTCATCATGAAGGGATAACGTCTACAATGTGATCAAAAATGTCTTTTGCTACCTGACTTTTGTGCTTTAGTTCATATTCCTTCGATCCTCCTGTCTTTTCGTAGATGGTCACCTTGTTCGTTTCATGCGAAAATCCTGCACCTCCATCATTAAGGGAATTCAAAACAATCAAATCCAGGTTCTTCTTTGCCAGCTTTTGCTGTGCATGCTCACCTTCATGTTCTGTCTCCAGAGCAAAACCTACCGTGAATTGGTTGGGTTTCTTAGCCTTACCCATCTCCTGGGCGATATCCTTGTTTTTGACGAGTTTGATAACGAACTCATCCTTTTCTTTTTTGATCTTCTGCGAGGCTACTTCTTCAGGTCGATAGTCTGAGACGGCCGCAGCGAAGATGGCTATATCGGAGCTTGGGAACTCACTCTTCGTGGCTTCATACATCTCGCCTGCTGAGCTTACCTTCCATTCGGAGATTGAGCTATGTCTCGGACTCAAGGCAGATGGACCGCTTACCATTGTTACAGAAGCTCCCCGTTTGGCTGCCTCTTCTGCAAGGGCCAAGCCCATCTTACCGGAAGAATGATTGCCGATAAACCTTACAGGATCGATAGACTCATAAGTTGGGCCTGAGGTGATCAATACTTTCTTCCCCATCAATGAATCACTTTCCTCAAAATGATCTTTAACATGACCAAGAAGGGTCTCAGGTTCTGGCATTCGACCTTCGCCAACTAAGCCACTGGCTAGCTCACCCTTGTCGGGAGGGATGACTGTATTGCCATATTCAGTTACGATAGCGAGGTTACGCAAAGTGGAGGGGTGCTTGTACATATCCAGGTCCATAGCAGGTGCCAGCATCACAGGGCATCTGGCGGACAGGTATACAGCTGTAAGCAAGTTATCACAGATGCCATTGGAGAGCTTAGCAAGGGTGTTCGCACTCAATGGAGCAATGAGCATTAGGTCGGCCCATAATCCTAAATCTATGTGGTTGTGCCATTGACCTGTGTCATCTTTGATGAAGTCAGTAAGGACAGGATTTTTGGAAACTGTGGCTAGTGCGACTGGCGTTACAAATGCCTTCGAAGAAGTGGTTTGAATGACCTTAACTTCTGCTCCTGCTTTAATGAGGAGCCTTACTAAGATGGGTATTTTGTATGCGGCTATACTGCCGCATACACCTATTAGGATTTTGCGTCCCTGGAGCATGCAGGGAAATTAGTTATTTTCTTCCTCTTCCTCGTTCTTGCGGATGTACAGTTTACCTTCGAGAAACTCATCGGTTGCCACGCTAGTGGACTTAGGCATGCGCTCATAAAACTTAGAAATTTCGATTTGCTCTCTATTTTCGAATATCTCTTCCAAGTTGTCTACTGTTGAGGCAAACTCTGATAGTTTGTTACTTAGCTCTTCTTTCTGAGCTGCTGAGATCTGACGTGCTCTTTTACCGATCACTACCAGGCTCTGATAGATATTTCCGGTAGGTGCTGACAACTCGTCGTTATCGCGGGTGATCAATGATGATTGTGTAGCCATATTTTTAAAGTGTATTGTCGGACATTTTTTGAATACGATTCACCGAATCGTCATACATGTTTTCTGCTTCTTTGAGGTATTCACTGCCTGGGTAGCCATCCAAAAGATTTTGGTAATACTCAAGCGCTTTCTCAAAACGCTCTTTTTGTACTGAGGCGATGCTCTCTCTGGCAAGCGAGTACTCTGTATCGAGCAGTAAAAATGCGACACGCTCTTGATAACGAGAATCAGGCCAGTCTTTCTGGAAATTCTCAAAAGCGACGATCGCTGATTTGTACCTTCTAAGCTTGTAGTACTCGTAGGCATTGTTAAACGCTTTGGTTTCAAGCTTATATTGCATTTCGTCGAGTACTTCTGTAGCCTTCTCGGCATACTCACTGTAGGGATATCTATTGATGAATGTCTGTAGAGCAGCTACCGCCTGATAGGTACCTGACTGATCAAGGTTGAAATCAGAAGACTGGAGATATAAAGAGTAACCGTGCATGTACAGGGCCTCCATGGCGTACTCGCTTCTGTTGTATGTGTCGAAGAAAGTTTTGAAATGATGGCCACTCAGCACGTACTGACGCTGATAATAGTAGGAATAAGCAAAGTAGAAATTTGCCAACTCTGCTTGTTCTGTACCCCGAATGATTGGAAGGATATCCTCGAATAGGACACTAGCCTTGTAGTAGTCTTCTTCCTGATAATATTTTATAGCGGCATCATACTTTTCCTTCCAGTCACCATTTTTTTGAATTTGACGGAATTCTGAGCAAGCACCACTCAATAGTCCTACAAGAAGTATATAAAAAAAGCCTTTAAGCCCCATTTTTGACATAAGCGTGCAAAGATAGTGGTATCATGGATAATTAACAATGCAGTCAACGATGACCTGTATGGCTTGGTTGTGTGATTTGAACAAAAGAGAATAGCCTAAATGGTCTCTATTCAAAATGTACTTCAAAGCAGTTTAGTTGCCTCCAACTTTAGTTTCTTCCTCTGACTTGTCGGGTTTCTTTTTCTTCTGAATACGAGGTTTAATGGAGGGGTCCACCTCTTTGACCTCAATCGGAGGTTTTTTGATCTCATCTTCAGGTTTTAGATAGTAAGCCACTTCATAAAGGTCAGGCTTTTCGGACAGCCTCCAGCTAAAACCATCTAGCCTGGTATCTTCCCTCTTGATTTCATGTGGTGGAATTAGTCTCGCTTCCGGATTCTTGTAAAAGGTGATATTGCTCAATTCGTTATTCGCCCCAAAACGGATCTTCATATCACTGCAGATCATTTTATTGAGCCCCATGAGTATAGAATCTCCTTCGTCCAGTAAATAATAGATACTCTCTCCGTTACCAGTGACATCAATGTTGTCAATACGAGAAGAGTCGAATCTTGCGACCATATTACGACCTTTGATCTGGTTAAACTGCTTCATGGAGTCTTCGGAGACAATGAAGCTGTTCTTCCTTAAAATCATAGAATCGATGAGATTATTGACAAGCTGTATGCCAATAGAATCCGCGGTGATCTGACTGAAGTTGGCCCATAAGATTGGGTCATTATAAAGACGGATGATGGAGTCAGACAAAAAATAGGCTATAGAATCGGCCTTGCCCTGTAGGTCAGATTTAAAGATCTTCACATTGTGATAGGCTAAGATCCGCTTCTCTTCTGGCACAGGACTTTCGATAGCATAAAGCGTATCAGCAGTCAAGTAAAAAGTATCCTGTTGCATCATCTTTTTCATAACTGGTTGGCCATAGATCTTGCTAAGACCCAATGCCTTGTAGTACAGACCCTCCTCTCCGATGATGATCACATCACGGGCTTTAGCAGTGAGGTGTACATCACCTTTGGCGGTATAGAATTGCTCTAAATCGTTAAGAAATAGCTCATTGCCCTCCAGGAAATAGTCCTGAGTTTCAACCTCACCATCCACAAACTCAGTGATCTTTCGTTCGGTCAGATACTCTCCTCCAAGCGCGTCAAGCTTTACTCCATCAGGAGTAATGATCTCGGTAGGTCCTGGAGTGACAGCTACTTTCGTTACAGTATTGTAGTTAAGCGTGTCAGACTTTAACGTGTACTCAGGAGATACAAGCACTACTTCCCTTCGGAACACAGCATATTCTTGCAGAGAATAATAGATGCCCACTTTACTTGTCAGCGTATTGTTAGCATCAATGAGTTCGCCTCCATTGAAGAACTCACCAATCCTGGTATCTAATCCATAATTGAGAAAATCAGTGTAAAGCGTTTGGTGACCATTGTTATAAACCACATCTTCCCGAAGCAGCGCTTTCCTGTTTTCACCATCATAAGTAAGTTTACGAGAGGTGATCACTACTGTATCATCTACGATCCGTACTTTACCAAAGGCCTCCATTCGATTTTCCTTGGGATAGAAATAAGAGGAATCGCAATAGATCTTGGTCGTTTTTTGTGTGAAAACGACGTTATCTGTCAGTTTACGTACCTGCTGACCGTCGATCTTCATAAACTCCAGCTTATCTGCTTTATACCTCAATTTCTTATTGCGCTGAGCATGTCCGGACAGGCTCAAGGCGAATAGCAAAACGAAGATCAAAAATGAGTGCTGTCGCATGATCACAAAACTAACTTAGTTCTTAGCAACAACGAAACTCACAAGCCGAGGGTATCCACTCGATCACTATAATTGTACTTACGAGAATGTTGTATTAAGTATTTTCGTAATATGTCAGCTTCTCACAGCTTTTTTGATCGCTTTTCTACCTTCCTATCCGAATACATAGATGATCCGGGCGCAACGCGATATTTACTTGCTATTAGTGGGGGCATAGACAGTATGGTTATGCTCCACCTGTTTAACAAAGTGGGGCTACCATTTGAAGTTGCGCACTGCAATTTCAATCTGAGGGGTGAAGACTCGAATGAAGACGAGCAGTTTGTAAAAGGTGCATGTGACAAGTACAATATTCGATGCACAACTCAAAGCTTTGATACTTTGTCAGTATCCGAAGCACGTGGGATCTCAACGCAGATGGCTGCCCGTGAATTGAGATACACATGGTTTGAAGAGCTACTGATAAAGAATAAGTTCGATTTGCTCTGCACTGCACATCATAAGGGGGATCATGCCGAAACTGTCCTTTTTAATCTAACCAAAGGAACAGGCATTGCGGGATTACATGGTATTCAACCTTTAAAAGGTCAATTGCTGAGACCTTTAATGTCATTTACCCGAGAGGAGATAGAAGCCTTTGCCAGGACTGAAGGTATAGTATGGCGCGAAGACACTTCCAACGCCTCTAACAAATACAGCCGAAATCTGATCAGGAATAAGGTGATGCCATTGCTCAAGCAGATCAACCCTTCAGTTGAGCAATCGATATGGAATTCCTCAGAGCGAATACTCAAGGTAGAGACATGGCTCTCGGAGCAAATAGAAGAATGGAGGCGGAAGGTTCAAAGAAAGGATGGAGAGATTGTCTATATATCCCTGAAGCAGTTAGACAGAAGTCAACATAGAACTTTAATTCTGACCGAACTGATCAAACCGTTTGGATTCTCTTATGCAGAGATTGATCAGATCATTGATCCAAGTCAACCAAGGACAGGACGTCAATTTAAGTCCCGGGAATATGAGTTAGTCTATGATCGGGAGCAGTTGGTGATAACTCCTTTAAAGCAAGAAGGTATTAAAAAGCTGACCATCAAGGGGCCCGGAGAACATGGCTTTAGCGACTTTCGCTTTAAACTTGATATTGTCCCTAGGAAAGATTGGGAATTGGATCGATCAAGGGAGGTGCTTCAGGTTGATGTCGATAAGGTCCTATGGCCACTGACACTTCGTAGATGGCAACAAGGGGATACTATTCAGCCGTTAGGCATGAGGGGAAGGAAAAAGATTTCCGACATCTTGATTGATGAAAAGATACCTCTCAATCTTAAATCGAGACAGCTGGTTTTAAAAGATGAAAGGGACATCATTTGGTTAGTTGGAATGAGGATGAGTGAATCATTTAAAGTCGAAGAAAGGTCCGAGTTGGTTATGAATATCTCCACAATAGAAGTGCCTTCTAATAGCTGATCAAGATCAGTATCTGCACTGGTGGAAGACAGAAAACTTCAAATTTTAATTCAGCGATCCTTTAGTAGCTTTGTCGGCGAGTAAAAGCAAAATTTCAATTCACTAAACCAATAGTAAAAATGAAAGTAACAGTCGTTGGAGCAGGAGCTGTAGGAGCCACCTGCGCTGAGAATATTGCCAGAAAGGAGCTTGCTGAAGAGGTAGTACTACTTGATATCAAGGAAGGATTGGCGGAAGGTAAAGCCATGGATATGATGCAGTGTGCCACTTTGAACGGTTTCAATTCAAAAGTTATCGGATCTACTAATGATTACACTGCTACTGCAGATTCTAGTGTAGTAGTGATTACATCAGGTATTCCTAGAAAGCCTGGCATGACCAGAGAAGAATTGATCGGTACTAATGCAGGTATCGTAAAGTCTGTTACTGACAATATCCTGAAGCATTCGCCAAATACGATACTCATTGTGATCAGCAATCCTATGGATACTATGACCTATTTGTCTGCTAAGGCAAGTGGGTTGCCCAAAGAGCGAGTTATTGGAATGGGTGGTATCCTTGATAGTAGCCGTTTCAAGTTTCGACTGAGCGAGGCTATCGGTTGCAGCCCATTAGACCTTCAGGGAGTGGTGATTGGTGGTCATGGTGATACGACTATGATACCTTTAGCGAGACACGCCACCTACAATAGCTCACCTGTGTCGAACTTCCTAAGTGCTGAACGACTCGATCAGGTAGTTCAAGATACAATGGTGGGTGGTGCTACATTGACGAAGCTCATAGGTACGTCTGCATGGTATGCTCCAGGCGCAGCAGGTGCCTTCCTTGTAGAGAGTATTGTGCGAGATCAGAAGAAATTGTTCCCATGCTGTGTATACCTCGATGGTGAGTACGGTCAATCGGACATCTGTATTGGAGTACCTGTAGTGGTTGGCAAAAATGGCTGGGAAGAGATCGTAGACTTTAAGCTGAATGATGACGAGCAGTCGAAGTTCAATGCCAGCGCTGATGCTGTAAGAAAGATGAACGCCGTACTAAGCGAAATGAAACTTGTTTGATCAAGAACGATTGTGTTTTAAAAAGCCGCATTATGCGGCTTTTTTTATGGCCTTTTGAAAAACCAAACCATCACGTTTCGCGAAATTTTGATTTAATTAGATTGCTGTTTAGCTCTAATCGAAAACTTCATGATTTGATTGAAATAATTAGCCAAGCGATGAGTTCAGACCAGAAAAACCAACACCATGCAAAGTAATGGTACCAATGTCAGGTTGAGCTTGATGATGTTTCTTCAGTTTTTTATTTGGGGAGGTTGGTTCGTTACCCTTGGTACTTTTCTTGGCAATAACCTGGGAGCTACCGACGGTCAGATCGGCATGGCATTTTCTACGCAATCTTGGGGAGCGATTATCGCACCTTTCATTGTCGGATTGATTGCTGACCGATTTTTCAATGCAGAGCGAATCCTTGGCGTGATCCACCTAATGGGTGCAGGACTGATGTACGTGATGGCCAATGCCGCAGGTTTTAGAGATTTCTACCCCTTTGTGTTGGGTTATATGATTATCTACATGCCTACGCTGGCGCTGGTCAACTCTGTGGCATTTCGGCAAATGGCAGATCCCTCTAAGGACTTTTCAAGAATAAGGGTTTGGGGTACTATTGGTTGGATCGTGGCGGGGCTGGTGATCAGTTTCGTATTCAGTTGGGATGCTCCGGATGCGATAGCCGCAGGCGACTTGAGAAATACATTTCTCATGGTAGCCATCGCTTCTGCTATCCTTGGAGTGTACAGCTTCACACTTCCCAAAACACCACCAACTGTTTCTAGTACTAAAAAGCTACCTATCGGTGATATTCTAGGACTCAATGCCTTGAAGCTACTTAAGGACAGCAACTTTTCGGTTTTCTTTCTCTCCTCGATATTGATTTGTATTCCGCTGGCCTTCTACTACCAAAACACTAATCCGTTCTTAGCGGAAATCGGGGTGCCCAACCCTACCGGAAAAATGACCTTGGGGCAAATGTCAGAAGTGTTATTTATGCTTTTGTTGCCTCTATTTCTAAAACGATTTGGTATTAAGATGACCTTGATAGTGGGTATGCTGGCATGGGCCATGCGATATGTGCTCTTTGCCTATGGTAATGCAGACGATCTGGTATTCATGCTATTTGTTGGTGTTGCTTTACATGGTATTTGCTATGATTTTTTCTTTGTGTCAGGTCAGATCTATACTGATTCTAAGGCTGGAGAACAGCACAAGAGTGCTGCGCAAGGATTGATCACACTTGCTACTTACGGGGTTGGTATGCTTATCGGTTTTTGGGCGGCTGGTCAGATTTCGGAGATGTACACAAATGCCGAAGGTCATGATTGGTCAACCATTTGGATTATCCCGGCTGGACTATCAGCAGTAATTTTGGTACTCTTCTTACTTACATTTAAAAACGAAACAGTCATTTACGAAAAAGAATAAAATGAGCAATAAGATAAGACTCGGTATGATTGGTGGTGGGGCCGATTCATTGATTGGAGTTGTACACCGCATAGCTGCTAGTATGATGGATGAGTATGCCTTATATGGCGGTGCGTTCAGTGTTGATTTTGAGGACACAAAAAAGCTTGCTGAAAAGCTGGACCTTGATCAGAACCGTATCTACCCTTCATTTGAAGAATTCGTTGAGGGCGAACTGAAGCTGCCACCTGATCAACGAATTCAGGCGGTAACAGTTGCCACACCTAACTTCCTGCATTATGATATGAGCAAAAGGCTCATTGAAAATGGATTCCATGTGATCTGTGAGAAGCCGATTACGATCACAGCTACCGAAGCAGAGGAGCTAGCACAATTGGTGGATAAGCATGAAGTACATTTCTGCCTGACACACACCTACACTGGCTATCCCATGGTTCGTGAGATGAGGAGCCTTATTCGATCAGGTAGCATTGGCAAGGTACAGAAGGTTGACGCTCAGTATTACCAGGGCTGGATCAATCCATTTATTCATGATAAGGAAAAGCGTAAACAGGTATGGAGGCTTGATCCGGCCAAGTCAGGCCAGAGCTGCTGCTTTGGAGATATAGGCGTACATGCCTTCAACTTGATCGAATACACTACTGGTCTTGAAGTTGATAAGGTACTTGCTGATCTGGAATATCTATACGAAGACAATCCTCTGGACATTGATGGGACCGCACTGCTGCGACTCAACAATGGATCCAAAGGAATAGTGAGGGCGAGCCAGATCGCAACGGCAGAGGAAAATAACATCCGTATAGCTGTCTATGGAGATAAGGGAGGTTTGAAATGGGAACAGGAGAACCCAAACTATCTCTACCATCTGGCAGAGGGTCAGCCATTGCGCGTGATCAAGCCTGGGTATGATTTCTTATCAGAATTTGCTCAGGACAGTGTGAAGCTACCTCCTGGGCACCCCGAGGGACTTTTTGATGCTATGGGGAATATCTACAATGGTATGGCGAAAGCCATTCGTGATAAGTCCTATACTTCTGGAGCTTTTCCTAATGTACAGGATGGTGTACGTGGGATGAGATTTATTGAGGCTGTGCTTGAATCACACAAGTCTGAACAAGCTTGGGTATCACTCTGACCAAACCACGTTGAATCCAAATGGATGTAGTATGCCTTTCTTAGAAGCCCTTGAAAAATAGCTCATTGTAATGAAAGGATAGAATTAAGGCACCATATCTAGATATGACACTTCTGAACAAAACAATAAATAAGAGACTGAATCAAGTCACGAACATATGAGGACAATCAAAGGACCAGCGATTTTTTTAGCCCAGTTTATGGGTGATACGGCCCCCTTCAATGATCTTGAATCGATTTGTAGATGGGCTGCTCGGTTAGGTTATAAAGGTGTACAAATTCCAACATGGGATTCCAGATGTATTAACCTGGAGCAATGTGCGAAAAGCAAGGCTTATGCTGACGAACTCAAAGGTAAAGTGGAGGCGTGCGGAGTTACCATCACCGAGTTGAGTACACATTTACAAGGTCAGCTGGTAGCGGTACACCCTGCTTACGATCAGATGTTTGATGGTTTCGCCCCTAAGGGAGTGCATGGAAATCCCAAAGCCAGAACAGAGTGGGCTGTGCAGCAGCTGAAGTATGCGGCAAAAGCTAGTCGTAACTTAGGGATCGATGTACATGCTACTTTCTCAGGTGCGCTGGTTTGGCCTTATGTCTATCCATGGCCACAACGTCCTGCCGGTCTTGTCGAGATTGGGTTCGAGGAACTGGCAAATCGTTGGCTGCCCATACTCGATGAATTTGATAATCAAGGTGTAGATATCTGCTATGAGATCCACCCTGGTGAGGACCTCCATGATGGAGTCACTTTTGAGCGATTCCTCGAGGCGACTAACAACCACACCAGAGTGCACTTGCTTTACGACCCCAGCCACTTCTTATTACAGCAGCTTGACTATTTGCAGTACATAGACTTCTACCATGAGCATATTCGTATGTTCCATGTCAAGGATGCTGAGTTCAATCCTAGCGGAAAAGCGGGAGTCTATGGCGGCTATTCGTCATGGGCGGAAAGACCAGGTCGTTTCCGCTCGTTGGGCGATGGTCAGGTGGATTTCAAGTCCATTTTCACCAGATTATCACAGTATGGCTATAATGGTTGGGCAGTGATGGAGTGGGAGTGCTGTATCAAAAGCCCGGAGCAAGGAGCAAGAGAGGGTTCGAAGTTTATTGCAGATCACATTATTGAGGTCACTGATAAAGCATTTGACGATTTCGCAGATGCGGGCACAGATGATAAAACGAACAAAAAGATATTGGGCCTGTAAGCAATCAATATGATCAAATTAAGATCATTAGATTCTACCTTATAACTATCACTACAGTTCATGTTGACTGAAAAACCTGACTTTTGAACATCGAGATACCATGGATGTATTCTTACAAGATCTTGGGGATGCAGAGTGGTTCAGAAATACTTAGATTAGAGAATTACCTAACGATCCAAACTCATGAAGACAAGAAGAATATTTATCAGAACAACAGGATTGGCTACAGCTGGTATGGCGCTGGTTCCTGGTTGTGCTCCTTCAGCCAAGAAGGAAGAGACTCAAACACCAGCACCAGTAGAAGCTGTTCAACAACCTACAGAAAAAGATATTGGGCTTCAGATCTACACTGTAAGAAATCAGATCGCTGAGGACCTGGAAGCCACAATGAAGGCTGTGGCTGACACGGGTTACAATCAAGTGGAGATTTTTAGCTATGACAATGGCCAATACTTTGGTCTGGCAGCTGAAGATTTCTATAAAATGCTATCGAAGTATGGGTTGACCCCAATAAGTAGTCATCACCCAACCGGACGTACTCAGCCAGAAATCGTAGGTTCTATGACCAACGGCTGGCAGCAAGCTGTGGACCATGCTGCCTTAGCTGGTCAGAAGTATATGGTCATGCCATACTTACGTGATGATGAACGTTCTCTTGAGCATTATAAGGCCCTACCGGAAATGCTCAATAAAGCTGGTGAGGTGGTAAAAGCCGCAGGCATGCAGCTTTGCTATCATAACCATGATTTTGAGTTTGTCGAGATGGAAGAGATACTTCCTATGTATTACATCTTGGATAATACTGATCCCGAGTTGGTAAAAATGGAACTAGATCTGTACTGGATCACTAAGGCTGGATATGATCCTATAGCCTTTTTTGAGAAGTATCCTGGTCGCACACCACTCTGGCATGTCAAGGATATGGATGATACCCCGGAACAGAGATTTGCTGAAGTCGGAACAGGAGTCATTGATTTCGAGACGATCTTTGCCAACAAAGACAAGTCTGGAATGACGCATTTCTTTGTGGAGCAAGATCAGTCAGAAGACCCTTTGAAGAGTATTAGCATTAGTTACGAAAACGTCTTTGAGCTTGCATAAGAAACATATAACATTTGTTGCTCCACTGTACTAATGCAATGGTGGATAATAACTGATAGTCTTATAGTGTGGTTCTAAAGTTTAGGTTCTCTATGGAGAGTGTAAGATTGGGTTCACTTGGACCTTATACCATTAATAAAGACAGTTTTGTGGGCGAACGCATCAAATTTTAAGTTTGATGCTACTTTCATTTTGAAGAGCTATAATATTTAAATGAAGAGAGATGATAAGTTGTGCTTGATGAACTATTCTACATTTGCGACTTACTAGTCCAGCTATGGAAGCCAAAGTCTTAGTAAACAAAAGAAGGGTAAGCCCCAAAGCCCACATTGGAGAAGTAGTCAATAACTTTCATAGTTCAAGAAGCCTGGGTTGGAGGCTGTTTTCCAGAGACATTAAGGCGGAATATAGGCAATCTTACATAGGGATCTTTTGGGCCTTGGTTCCACCAATAATTACGACCATTCTTTGGGTATTCCTTAATCAATCAAGCCTGGTCAATGTCTCTGATACTGGAGTGCCTTACCCGGCATTTGTTCTTACTTCCACATTGCTCTGGACCATTTTTGTGAAGTCTCTGAACATGCCAATGGGAGAAATGCGGAAGTATCTACCTCTTTTATCGAAGGTGAAATTCCCGGATGAGGCAATGATCATTTCAGGCATATTGAAAATATACTTTGCTGTAATGATCAGGTTGGGGCTTTTTATGCTTGCACTTTTGGTTTTCCCTATCGAACTGTCATGGACACTTTTGCTTGTGCCACTAGGATTAATTACCCTTACCTTACTTGGAGTAGCAATTGGATTATTTTTGGCACCAATTGGCTTGCTGTATACGGATGTAGGTCGAATAATTCAATTGATGGTGCCATTCTGGATGCTCGCTACACCTGTAGTTTACCCCGAGCCTAAAGAGGGTTTGGCTACCATTGTGAATGAGTATAATCCTGTGACACCTGTATTGTCAATAACGAGAGAATTGTTGATCTACGGAGATGCTTCTAGACTATCAGAACTCGTACTTATGTTCATTAGTCTTACGCTCCTTTTTATAATGTTCTACATAATTCTTAAGGCTTCAATTCCATTTCTAATCGAGCGAAATTAATCTTCAATAATGCCGAGTGATATTGTTGTTGACGTAAGAGGTATTTCAAAAAAGTACAGTAAAGACCTACGCTCTTCTTTACGTTATGGAGTAACAGACATATTTTCTGAGCTATTTGGTCGGGGAGGGAACTCTGATCGATTGAGACCCAGTGAGTTTTGGGCGTTAAAAAACGTGAGTTTTCAAGTGAAGAGAGGTGAGTGTCTTGCTATAGCTGGAAGAAATGGTGTCGGAAAAAGTACTCTATTGAAAATCATTTGTGGGATCATCAGACCTACGGCAGGAATAACAAAGGCATATGGGCGTATTGGTTCAATGATTGAATTGCAAGCTGGTTTTAATCCAATATTATCAGGACGTGAAAACCTCTTTGTGAATGGTCAGATACTTGGAATGTCTATACCTGAGATAAGGTCAAAGCAAGATAGCATAATAGCCTTTGCAGAGTTGGAGGATTTCATTGATAGTCCCGTTCGAGCGTATAGCTCGGGTATGTCGGCACGCTTGGGGTTTAGTATTGCAACTCATTTTGAGCCGGATCTTTTGATTTTGGATGAGGTGCTTGCCGTTGGAGATGCAGAGTTTAGACAAAAGTCTTTTCAGAAAATCGGCGAAATGAGAAATACGTGCGGAATAGTATTCGTGAGCCACCTAAAAACACAGGTGAAACAGCTTGCAGACAGGATACTCTTTCTCAATAAGGATGGCTTCAGCATTCATGAATCAATTTCTGAACTAGACGATTTCTTTGGAGAGAGCGATATTATCATATGAGGATTGGTCAATAAGAATTCATGCCTATCATCTCTGTCATTATGCCAGCGTTCAATGCCGAGGAGTATATTGAAGAAGCAATCCGTTCGATACTTGACCAGACTTTTCAAGATTACGAATTGATAATTCTAAATGACGGATCTACTGATAAGACTCTAGAAATAATAAGAACATTTGATGATAGCAGGATAGTTTTGATTGATTCTGATTACAATCAAGGTCTTGTTGCTCAACTGAACTTTGGTATTAATGCAGCTCAAGGTCAGTTGATTGCCAGAATGGACGCAGATGATGCCTGCCATCCAACGAGACTCCAGGTACAGCATGACTATCTTCAGGCTAACCCAGAAGTTGGTTTATGTGCTACGTTTACAGAAAGGTTTGGTAATGAGCGGGGAGTTATTAAGACATTTTCCGAAGACGCGGCACTGAGATTTAGCCTATTATTTGGTACGCCGATACAACACGGTTCGGTCATGTTCAGAAAGCGGCTCATTGATCAACATAACCTTACTTACGAAGCTGAGTATTTCCCTTCCGAAGATTATGGTCTTTGGGTTAAGATGAGTCGCTTTACTAAACTCCATGTATTACCAAATGTGTTGTCCTATTATCGAGTATCTCCCGGTCAGATCACAAACCTGAAGTTTAACGATCAGATGAGCATAGCAGATGGTATTGCAAGAAGCCACTTCAATCATGACTACTTTGAGATAACTAATGAAAATGAGATGTACTATGAAGTGTTTCGATGGAAACGTAGTTTGAGAACACAGTCAGTAAGTGGTTATCTTCGGTTTTTGGCTGCTTTAGACCAATGCCCTGACAGACAGGATAATGATAATAAGTGGAGTTTTATGGTTTGTCGTCATTTTGTGCAGCAGGCTGTTAAATTCAAACTTTGGAATTCGATTCTTCTTGCCTTTACTATATGGCCCAGTTTGTTGGTAGTAAGAGTAGTCTTGGACCTTATATATGATTCGGGCTTGTCTAAAGAGAGAAAATAACTTTTTCTAATTTGTGTCTCAGACATTTTCAGTAATCAGCACAATCTATGTTGAGCGGTATTCTTAAGCGAATACACAGAAAGTAGCCTATTCGTTTGATGATTTCGAGTATATAGTTGTTGAGGATTGTTCTACTTACGGATCATGTGAAATAGCTAAAGAACATTCTCAAAAGTTCGACCAATTCTCTTGTATTGCAATGGGTACAATCTTTGATAACTGGCAGTCCTAATCATGCCGAGAGCTATTGTCAGGGTGGTTATGTCAAGTTTATAGACTGGGGTGATATGATTTATCGGCATATGATTGAGGTAATGCACAAGAGTCTGTTGAAATATCCGGAGGTCGCAGAAGGCTTATCTCGCCCTTCTATTAACTATGTGGAACCCCTATCCAATTTTGATTCAGTCAAAAGAAGCTGACCTATTCTGAATTGTTGTCAGGTTTGAAACCTTATCGATAATTGAGATTAATGATCATATCATTATTTGAATCCGCTCTAGCTACCTATATTTGCCCCACTTATCAAGAAAGACCGAGGGAATAGGCCCAGTGACGTCTTAGCAACCTTTTCTTTCCAATCATACGGAATGAATTTCGGTGCTAATTCCTTATCCCAACATAGTGGGAGAAGATAAGTAGACCGATCTCTACTTATTCGCACGTTTTTTCTGGTAAGCCAACTTTAAAAAGTAATGAATGGATAGTATTCGAGAAATACTGAAAGAAAGAATATTGGTACTTGATGGTGCAATGGGCACCATGATCCAGAGATACAAGCTTGAAGAAGACGATTTTCGTAATGCAGAGTTAAAAGACCACCCCTCACCCCTTAAGGGTAACAACGATCTTCTAGGTCTTACCAGACCAGAGATATTGAAGGAGATTCACGCCACCTATTTCGAAGCAGGTGCTGATATCGCTGAGACCAATACCTTTAGTGGTACTACAATAGCGCAGGCAGACTACAGCCTTGAGCATATGGTGGATAAGATCAACTTTGAATCTGCAAGAATAGCCAGAGAGGTCGCCGATGAGTTCACTGCGAAAGAGCCTCACAAGCCAAGGTTTGTGGCGGGATCTATGGGGCCTACCAACAAAACTGCCTCACTCTCTCCGGATGTAAATGATCCTGGATACCGTGCTATCACTTTCGAAGAATTGAAAGTAGCTTACTACCAACAAGCTAAAGCACTGTTGGCAGGAGGTGTGGATATCTTTTTGGTAGAAACTGTCTTTGATACCCTGAATGCCAAAGCCGCGCTCATGGCATTGGATGATTTATTTTTCGAGGTTGGAAAGCAATATCCGATCATGGTGTCAGGCACAATTACCGATGCGAGTGGACGTACGTTATCCGGACAAACTACGGAAGCATTTTTAATCTCAATTTCTCATTTAGAATTGTTGAGTGTTGGTCTTAACTGCGCACTTGGAGCTAAGCAGCTTCGTCCTTATCTGCAGGTGCTCGCTCAGAAGTCCGATTTTCTGGTAAGCGCTCATCCTAATGCGGGTCTACCTAATGAGTTTGGAGAATACGATCAGACACCAGAGGAAATGAGTGCCGAAGTGGAGGAATACCTCAAAGAGAACTTGGTCAACATAGTAGGAGGCTGTTGTGGTTCCACTCCGGACCATATAAAGGCCATCGCTACTACTGCTGCCAAATACAGCCCAAGAGAAATACCTCAACTAGAGACGGTTTAGAATGACACAAGAGTTACCGCCGCTGAAACTATCAGGGCTTGAGCCCCTGGTCATCGATCAGCATACAAATTTTGTGAATGTTGGTGAGCGCACCAATGTCACCGGGTCGAAGCGCTTTGCTCGACTGATTAGAGAGGATAAGTATGAAGAAGCGCTCGAAGTAGCCCTTGATCAGGTGCGCGGTGGTGCGCAGATCCTGGATGTCAATATGGACGAAGGTATGCTCGATGGAGAAAAGGCCATGGTCCGATTCCTTCATTTGATTGCAAGTGAACCCGAGATCGCTCGAATTCCTGTAATGATCGACTCTTCCAAGTGGCATATCATCGAAGCAGGCTTGCAGTGCGTGCAGGGTAAAGCGGTTGTTAACTCAATCAGCCTTAAGGGGGGAGAAGAGGAATTTTTATACCAGGCCCGCAAGATCAAACAATACGGAGCAGCGGTGATCGTAATGGCCTTTGATGAAGATGGCCAGGCTGACAGCTACGAACGTCGAATAGAGATATGCGAGCGTGCCTATCGACTATTGGTTGACAAGGTCAGTTTCCCGGCTCAGGACATTATTTTCGATCCCAATATTTTCCCGGTTGCCACGGGTATAGAAGAGCATAACAACAATGCCGTCGACTTTTTTCAGGCTACCGAATGGATAAAGAAAAACCTCCCAGGCGCTAAGATAAGTGGAGGGGTCAGCAATGTCTCTTTCTCTTTTCGTGGTAACAATGTGGTACGTGAAGCCATGCACAGCGCATTCCTATATCACGGTATAAAAGCTGGTATGGACATGGGCATAGTCAATGCAGGGATGATTGAGGTATACGACGAGATACCTAAAGAACTACTCGAAAAAGTAGAAGACGTCCTGCTAAACCGGCGACCTGATGCTACCGAGCAGTTGCTGGATTATGCTGAACTGGTCAAAGGAGATGGGAAGGTAAAAGTCAAAGACGACAGTTGGAGACAGGACACACTGGAGAAACGTCTGGAGCATGCCCTGGTCAAGGGTATTATTGACTACATCGAGGATGATGCTGAAGAGGCAAGACTTCAACTCAATAGCCCTCTCAAGGTGATCGAAGGACCATTGATGGATGGTATGAACGTAGTAGGTGAGCTTTTTGGAGAGGGTAAGATGTTCCTGCCGCAGGTGGTAAAGAGCGCCCGTGTGATGAAAAAGGCAGTAGCCTACCTGGTGCCTTATCTGGAAGAAGAGAAAAAGGCGGCTGGAGATCAAAAGGCGAATGCGAAAATCCTGTTAGCAACGGTTAAAGGTGATGTGCACGATATTGGTAAAAATATCGTCGGAGTAGTGCTCGCATGCAATAATTACGATATCATCGATCTGGGGGTCATGGTGCCCGCTGAGAAGATCTTGGAGGAGGCAGAAAATCAGGGGGCTGATATCATTGGTCTTAGTGGTTTGATCACACCTTCTCTTGATGAGATGGTGCATGTAGCTAAAGAGATGGAGCGTAGAGGTATGAATACACCCTTATTGATTGGTGGTGCAACTACGTCGCGCATTCACACCGCAGTGAAGATTGCACCCTCTTACAGCGGATCTGTGGTACACGTATTGGATGCTTCCAAGAGCGTACCGGTTGCTGGTGAGCTGATGGGCAAAGAATCGAGGCAAGACTTTGCCAGCAAGATCAAGACTGAGTATGCTGACTTAAGAGAATCCCACCAAAGTCGACAGAAGGATAAGAATTATGTTTCCTTTACTGAGGCTAAGCGCAACAGAGCCAGGATCGACTGGTCAGGACAGCCTACGGTTGCACCTAAGATTACCGGTAATGTAGTTTTCGACGACTATGACCTATCGGAAATCAGGCACTACATTGACTGGACACCCTTCTTCCAGACCTGGATGCTCAAAGGTAAGTACCCGAAAATCTTAAAAGACCCGGTCATCGGAGATGAAGCACAAAAGCTTTTCGATGACGCTACCGCAATGTTGGACGATATCATTGCGAACAAGTCACTCATCGCTAAAGCGGTGGTTGGAATATATCCAGCCAATGCTGATGGGGAAGATGCCGTGATCTGGAAGTCCGAGGAAAGAAAGGAGGAGATCACAAGGTTCCATTTTCTTAGACAACAAGGAAAAAAGGCCAGCAACTTGCCTAACCTGTCTTTAATAGATTTTCTTGCGCCAATAGATGCCAACCAACCAGATTACATGGGAGGATTTGCAGTTACAGCCGGAATAGGTATTGAGCAGATGATCGAGAAGTTCGAAGTTGAGCATGATGACTACAATGTGATTATGGTTAAGGCATTGGCTGATCGGTTGGCGGAGGCGTTTGCTGAGTTGATGCATGCCAAGTTGAGAAAAGAGCTTTGGGGATATGCCTCTGAAGAATCCCTTGAAAATGAGGAATTGATCAGAGAAAAATACCAGGGAATTCGCCCAGCTCCGGGCTACCCTGCCTGTCCTGATCATACAGAGAAGCGGGTCCTCTTTGACTTACTCGAAGTGGAGAAGAATACCGGCATAAGCCTCACAGAGTCCTTTGCAATGTATCCCGCCTCTTCTGTGAGTGGGTTCTATTTTGCCCACCCGGAATCAAAGTACTTCGGACTAGGAAAAATAGAAAAGGACCAGGTGGCCGACTATGCCCAACGAAAGAATATGGAATTGGCGGTAGCCGAGAAATGGCTCGCCCCTAATCTTAATTATGAAATCTAATCAACCATGAAGGTTACGGAACATCTTAGCAATGCTAAGGATACATTATTCTCAATAGAGATACTACCTCCACTCAAGGGACAGAATATACAGATGATCTATGATGCGCTTGACCCGCTGATGGAGTTTAAGCCGCCTTTTATAGATGTGACCTATCATAGGGAAGAGTACATACTGAAGCCCCGAAAAGATGGTGGATATGACCGGATGGCAACACGTAAGCGACCTGGTACAGTTGGCATTTGTGCTGCACTGCAAAATCGCTATCATATTGATCCCGTACCACATATTATTTGTGGTGGCTTCACAAAAGAGGAAACAGAAAATGCTTTGATCGATCTTAACTTTTTGGGGATTGATAATGTGCTGGTGATCAGGGGAGATCATCTTTCTACCGAGAAAAGCTTTAAACCTGAGCCTAACGGAAACAACTATGCTACTGACTTGGTACAGCAAGTAGTGAATATGAACCATGGGCAGTATCGTGATGACTCCCTGCAAAACGCCCATCCAACGGGTTTCTGTATCGGTGTATCGGGATATCCTGAAAAACACTTTGAGGCACCTAACATGAAGCTTGATCTGAAATATCTCAAAATGAAGATTGAAATGGGGGCTGAGTACATTGTAACTCAGATGTTCTTTGACAATCAAAAGTATTTTGATTTTGTAGAGACCTGTCGGGCAGAAGGAATTACAGTACCCATCATCCCTGGGCTAAAGCCGATCACCACCAGGAAGCAGATGCATGTCCTGCCCAGCATCTTTCATATTGATCTGCCAGATGATCTGGTTGATGCGCTCGACGACTGCAAGGATAATGCTGCAGCTAAGCAGGTAGGTATTGATTGGTGTGTTCAGCAGTCAAAGGAATTAATGACCAAGGGTGTGCCAGTCTTGCATTACTACACTATGAGCAAGTCTGATCCGGTGCTGAATATTGCTAAGGCGCTGTTCTGATTCTTTGGTAATTTTGGGGCGCATAACAGGAGCCCATGAAAATCATCGAATGTCCAAGGGATGCCATGCAAGGTCTGCATGATTTTATCCCTACAGAAGAAAAAACTTCCTATCTCAATCAACTGCTTCAGGTTGGTTTCGATACTATCGATTTTGGAAGTTTCGTGTCGCCTAAGGCCATCCCCCAGTTGCGAGATACTGCCCAGGTATTCGACCGATTGGATCTATCAAATACAAGCTCCAAGCTGTTAGCTATAGTAGCTAACGAAAGAGGTGCTAAGGATGCAGCAAAGTTTTCAGAGATCAGCTATCAAGGATTTCCTCTTTCCTTATCAGAAACCTTCCAACAGCGCAATACCAATAAGTCCATTGAAGAGGCAATGAGCACTGTAGCCGCTATTCAGGCAATATGCTCAACGGCCAGTCAAGAGCTAGTCGTGTACCTATCTATGGGATTCGGTAATCCTTATGGAGATCCTTACGATGCTTCTTACATATCTGAATTTGTACAAAAGTTAGACAGTTTAGGTATCAAGATAATTTCGCTAGCTGATACTGTCGGAGTGGCTACCTCAGGATTGATAAAGGATGTTTTTGAAGCAGTAAAAGCAGAATATACGGATATCGAATTTGGCGTCCACTTACATTCTAATCCTCAATCCGCTTCTGACAAGATCAAGGCAGCCTACGATGCTGGCTGCCGACGAATAGATAGTGCTGTGTTAGGCATTGGTGGCTGCCCTATGGCCAAAGATGAATTGGTGGGCAACCTGGCTACTGAAACAGTGATTTCTACACTTCCTGATGTAACAACGTCCCAGCTGAACATGGATGCCTGGGACGAGGTATTGAAAGCTGCGAACAAGTTGTTTGGTACTTATAGTTAGGTCAATTATTGCGATATTTGCACTGACCTGTCAAGGTCAATTTTTTAAACTGGTCTGATGCTTTGAAAGACACGAAGGGGAAAATTCTCAAGTCAGCCATCCATCTTTTCAATCGAGATGGACTTGTCAATGTGAGACTTCAGCATATTGCCGACGAAGCTTTCATAAGTATTGGTAATATGGCCTACCATTATAAGACCAAAGAACTTATTGTAGCAGCCATCCACGAAAGATTATCCGCAGAGCAGAAGCAGTTGATGGCCGAGATGAATGTCGTACCATTGTTCGAATACGTGGATCACTATCTGCGAAAGACCTTTGAGCTACAGCAGCGGTACTCTTTTTTCTTTACTGATATGTTGGAGATATTCAGGGCATATCCTGATATATCATCACGACAGTCTCAACTCATCCAATGGCAAAAGCAGCAATATCAGCTCATGTTAGAGTTTAATAAGAACAGAGGGGTCTTTGATATACCCGAAATCGAAGATCAGGTCAAGATCACTGTTGACCAGTTATGGATGGTGACCTATATGTACCATACCTACCGTTTGATAAATGGGAGAGACGCTAGTCCTGACGAGTACTGCCGACTATTTTGGGGCGTGTGCATTCCGCTTTTGACAGATACTGGGAGTTTAGAGTATGAACAATTGAAGCAGCTGACAGTTAGGTAATCATCAAAAGCCTAACGCTATGAAGCTAGATCCCACCCTTGTCCAACAACTTAAAGAATATGTAGTCAATAATAAAAATGTTGACTCAACTGGGCGTAAAGTTGATTTAGAGTTTTTATCCAATGACGAGTGGCTTCAGGACTCTGCCGTGATTGATCGTGTGGTCAAGACCAACGGTACATGGGCGATCAGCCTCGTCTTTGCTGATTCTTCCAAGGCTTACAAATTCATCGTTCGTCAGATACGAACCTGCACCAATTTCAACAAGGCTTTAATGACCGCACAGTTTATGAGACGCCTTGCTGCCAAGGACCCAAGAGGCACGTTCAAAGTAAAAGAAGAGCATTTTCTGATATCAGACAATTAGAGGCTTTTGTTGAGCCCCTTTCAATTTCTTATTCAACAAACTATTTAGACCAATTCTTAATTAGAAGAAATTTTCTAATTATTTAGATAATATTTTCTAAAACTGATTTTTGTCATGATTTAGGGTGAGCACATTGTATATCATTCAAGGATACTTTTTGTTTTTACTCTAATTTTTTAATAATGGCAAACGTACTATGGTTACAAGGAGGTGCATGTAGTGGCAACACCATGTCCTTTCTTAATGCTGAGGAGCCCACTGTTGTAGAGTTAGTTACAGACTTTGGCATCAATATCCTTTGGCACCCCTCAATAGGGCTCGAGATCGGTGAACAAGTCTCTGATCTCATGGAAGACATCAAAAAGGGTGAAGTCCAATTGGACATTTTTGTTTACGAGGGATCTATCGTCCAGGGGCCTGATGGGACTGGCACGATGAACTACTTCTGTGATCGCCCGATGATGGAGTGGGTGAAGGAAATGTCCGCTGCTGCTCAGTTTGTAGTAGCCATAGGTGACTGTGCTACATATGGTGGTATCCCTGCGGTGGCCCCTAACCCAAGTGAGTCGACTGGTATGCAGTTCCTCAAAAAGGATAAAGGTGGATTTCTTGGCAAAGACTTTGTTTCTAAAGGTGGCCTACCGGTAATCAACATACCTGGTTGTCCTGCACATCCTGATTGGGTCAGCCAGATCCTGGTAGCTATCAGTACTGGACGTATTGGTGATGTACTCATTGATGAGTATCACCGACCTAAGACCTTCTTTACTGACTTTGTGCAGAATGGCTGTACTAACGTCAACAACTTTGCTCAGAAGATTGACGGAGGCTTTGGTAAGCGTGGCGGATGTCTCTTCTACGAAGTGGGGTGTAGAGGGCCTATGACCAGATCCTCTTGTAACAGGGTGCTCTGGAACAGAGTCAACAGTAAAACCAGGGCCAATCATCCATGCCTTGGCTGTACTGAGCCAGGATTCCCTCATCATGATTTGAAGAAAGGTAGTGTGCTTAAAACACTTAAGACAATGGGGGTATTCCCTCAGGATGTGCCTACCGGTCAGTCGAAAGGATTGTATTACCTAAGAGCAGGTTGGGAGAAGGTCCTGCCTATTAATAAAACGATAACAGAAACTTCTAAATAGAATAAGAATGGCAACTAAAGAACTCAATATTTCGCCGGTAGGAAGGGTAGAAGGTGATCTTGATGTAAAAGTAGAAATGGAAAATGGCGTGGTGACCAAAGCACACACGCAAGCCGCCATGTTTAGAGGTTTTGAGAAGATCATGGCAGGCAAAGACCCTCAGTCCGGCTTGATCGTGACACCACGGATCTGCGGTATCTGCGGAGGTTCGCATCTCTATTGTGCGTCTTCTGCGCTAGACACGGCATGGGGCACTACGCTACCGCCAAATGCCCTGCTACTCAGAGCACTAGGACAGGCCACTGAGACCATTCAGAGTATCCCAAGATGGTTCTACGCTATCTTTGCCACTGATCTGGCTAACAAGAAATTTGCTAATAAGCCACTCTACCAGGAGGTAGTTAATCGGTTCGCAGCTTATGTAGGTACCTCATTCCAGAAGGGGCTCACCGCCAGTGCATTACCTGTACAAGTATATGCTCTCTTTGGCGGTCAGTGGCCGCACTCCAGCTACATGGTGCCTGGTGGTGTGATGAGTGCGCCGACACTTAAGGATATCACAAGGGCTCATGCAATCATGAACCAGTTTAAGAATGACTGGTTGGAGACTGTTTGGCTGGGGTGCTCGATTGAGCGATATCTTCAGATCAAGTCCTACGATGATCTGATGGCATGGGTAGAAGAAAACGAATCACAGCGCAACAGTGATTTGGGTTTATTCATCAGAGCAAGCATTGAGTTTGGTCTGGACAAGTTTGGTGAAGGAGTAGGCAAGTTCTTAGCTTATGGTACATACCTGCATAAAGACAGGTACAATAAGCCAACTGTCGAGTCAAGAAATCAGGCTCTAATAAGCAGCTCTGGTTTCTTCGATGGTAAGAATTACTACGACTTTGACCATAAGGAAGTATTTGAGCATGTTGACCATTCATGGTACGAGAATGTTGACCCGGCACACCCTTGGAACGAGCCTCTGCCAACCCCTCTACCATCTAGCAACTTAGAAAACACTGACTTTAGTGGTAAATACAGCTGGGCTAAATCTCCAAGGTACATGGGCCATGCAGCTGAAGCTGGACCATTGGCACGTGTCTTGATGAATGCCAATCCAAACAATATGGATCATCAGATCCAAGACCCATTGTTCGGAGATGTGATTGATAAGATGGGAGTAAATGTCTTTACTCGTTCATTAGCGAGGGTACATGAAGCTCCGAGACTCTATGAAATGATCAATACATGGTTGACTCAGATTGTACTCGACGAAGAGTTTTACATTAAGCCTGAAGAAAGGGACGGCAAAGGATTTGGCGCGACGGAAGCCGCACGCGGTTCATTGGCACATTGGATTGAGATAGAAGGTGGAGTGATCAAGAATTATCAGGTAATTGCTCCAACCACCTGGAATGTAGGTCCGAATGATAAGGAGGATAATCCCGGCCCTATCGAAGCTGCGCTGACCGGTACTGAGATCGAGGATCCTACAGATCCTGTAGAAGTAGGTATGGTAGCCAGGTCATTTGACTCATGTCTGGTATGTACAGTACACGCACATGATCAGAAGACTGGTAAGGAGTTGTCAAGATTTAAGTTATAGTTTATCAACCGGAGGTGGAATTAGGGTTATTGGTCATCACGCTGCAGCGTGATGACAGCCTCCATTTGAAGTAGGTCAATAGATGAGTAAAGTAGCGATAATGGGTTTTGGCAACCCTGTGCGTAGTGACGATGCAGTGGGTTGCTATGTGGTAGAGCAGCTACAACAGCGATTTTCCGATAGGGAAGATGTGTCATTGTTTGATATGGGCACAGCTTCATTTGAGATACTTTTTAAGCTAAAGGGGCACGACCGAATTATCCTTGTTGATGGTACCATCAACTCGGGTGAGGATATTGGTACGCTTTTCAAACTACCTGCTTCGCAGGTAGAGCGTGCCCCGGTCGATGATCCCATGGTATTTTTACACGGCTTGAAGTGGGACCAGGCGCTTTCGTACGCACGTAAGATTATGGGTGATGAGTACCCTGACAACATCGAAGTGTACCTGGTCGCTATTGAGAATACTAAACTTGAGATCGGGATGTCTGAAGAGGTCAAAGCAGCCGGTGACAAAGTTATTGGTTTGATTGGGGAGGAGCTAAGCACGGAAACCGCATGAATGTCGCGCTCAAATCGAGTCACATCTGTATCGATGCAGAATTAGCCCGGCACCTATCTATCACGGCACCATACATATTGCTCTCTTACCAGAATGATATCAAACGGCTATTGTTGGCGCCAGTAGACAATACTTGGTTCACCAAAATCCACAAAGCTGATCAGTACTTTCTTAAAATACGCAATCAACAAGGGGATTATGCCACTGCTATCCATGGGCTCTTAATGGATTATGAAATCAACAGTACAGACCGCAACCTTGATTTTGAGATCAACTCAGATACTAAATTTGTAAAAATTGATTTGACATGAGTATTAGATTGGTGACTACTGCCGACCTACAACCTTTAGTGGGTATTTATCTGGATGACTACCAGTTGAGAGATCAGGTTGAGATCATCAATGAGGAGTCACCACAGGTTCAGGCGACTATTGATATTATCATCTCCCCGGATGGTATTCAGGTACCCATTGACTGGTTTAACCTAACACCGCCGTTCTCATTTAGCAGATCAATTGAATTTACCAAGGAAAATCTTATCAGTCTTGTTTTCTATTATTCAGGACTACACGAAGACGCCTTGAATCTTAGTCGCGATTCTGAATTAGGTAGACAAATTGAGCTTTTCATTTCGGGAAGTGCTACAAGACAGAGCGTGGCAGAAGTATTTGATCAACCACTTAGATGTCACAATATGGCAGTATTAGGGCTTTACGCAGATGCCCAAGTGGTCGATACACTTGAATCAAGTTTTAAGAAAGCTCTCGAACATGCAGAAAGCGATGAACAATATGCTTACAGTCTTCTTCACTACAGCATTTTCTTACAGGATATTGGAGAACTAGAAGCTGCTGCCGATTTGATTGATGAGGCGATTCAAGAGAAACTGCTACCGGAAGCATCAAGAATAGCCCTAAAATCGGAATGGGTTAGGTCAATACTCCTACTGGAAAACCACAAGCTTGATGATATCGACTCTATCAAGGATATGATGTTGGATATACGCAATTTCTATTCGAAAAGCGGAGCTACCGTGCTTGAGGCCCAGATCTTAGCGGAAATGTCGAGAGTCGCTCTCAGGAATAATCATTTTTCGGAGGCCCTTACTTATCTGAAGAAGGCTGAGGAACTTTATCAGGCAGAGCAACTGCCCGAGATGATGGCCAATACGAATATCTCAATGGCTATGTTATTGTACCAGTGGGCAAAGCAAGGGGCACCACAGTGGTACCAAGAGGCCATCAAATCTTACCAGAAAGCACTCGCTGTTTTTAAGAAAGAAGTAGCACCCGACATTTTTGCAGAAATACATCATCAACTAGGTGTCATTTACGCCGAGATGCCTGCCGAGCAACAGAAGAGAGCGATTTGGGTCGCTGTGTCTGCTTCTTCTTTTAAAGAAGCACTCGGTTACTATACTGAGCAGTCTTTTCCCTACGAGTATGCCAAAGTATGTCAAAACTATGGAACAGCGTTGCTCAATTACCCGGTAAGCTTGCGCTCGGATAATATAGAAAAGGCCATTGAGCTATTTGAAAAAGCACTGAGCATACGAACAAAAGACCTGCCTGAAGAGAGGGCTTTAACGCTGCTCAACTATCTAGAGGCATGCTGGGAGGCCAATAATATCAATAGCACCATGGAGTCTGTGAGAATAGACCATATGCGCAAAGCAGCTAATGAGGTAATCGCTTTGTCAAAAAAAAGCGACTTTGTTGACTCTGCTGAAAACCATTTATCTGAGCTTGAGAAGCTCTCATCTCAAATTGCTAACTAATGCACGAAGTATCTCTGGTTCGGAACATGTTGAGTACACTAGAAGATCAGTTCTCCGTGGAGGAAATGAGTCGTCTGATCAGAGTGCAGATGCAAGTGGGAGCTTTAGCCAATGTAGAACCTATTCTTATGCAGAATGCATTTGAAGCAGTCAAGCAAGACAATCCGAAATACAAGGATGTAGAGCTCCAGATCGAATGGGTCGACGTACAGATCTACTGTGAGATTTGCGATAAGAATTCAGCGGTTGAGGGTTATAGGTTTGTATGTGAGTGCGGACGACCGTCCAGCGATGTTGTAAGTGGGAAAGAGCTACTGATCAAGGAAGTAGAGTTTTCCGAGCTTGTTGCTTAAACACCTCTTTATTGAAAAAGTAATATTTGCTATTTCTGTTTAGTCTTAGTGAAAAAGATTTAAACATTAGCTCTAATTTGTCTATTAGAAGATAATTAGAAATATTTTTCTAATGACTAAAAGTGCTTTTTTATTAGAAAAATTATATTAATCTTCTTATTCGAATCAAAAAAGTGCGCTTACCTATGGCAGTAGATAAATCAACAAAAGCCGCTCGCGGAACCGTCCAATGCGATAACACGACCATGAATTTGCTGAAGGCAAATGACTTTGTTGCAGAGAATATTCGGAAGCAAATGAAGGATAAAGATATCTTACTGATCAACATCACTTCCTCAGCAGGATCTGGTAAAACCACCTTGCTTCAGGAAACGGCACGTCGACTTCAAGATCAAATCAATATGAAAGTATTGGTCGGTGACTTAGAGACAGAAAGAGATGCTGATCGACTCAGAGATGTAGGACTTGATGCGCTACAGATAGTTACGGGAGGCATATGTCACCTTGAGGCGCAGATGGTTTGGCAAGGAATGGAAGGGCTTGACCTTGAAGGTGTGGATGTATTGATCATCGAGAATGTAGGCAATCTTGTGTGTCCTGCCAGTTATGATCTAGGTGAGGACTATAGAGTTACACTTATAGCGAGCACCGAAGGTGATGATAAGCCAAAGAAGTACCCACGTATGTTTTTAACCAGTGACCTTATGCTGGTGTCTAAGGCAGACCTTTTGCCATATCTTCCATTCTCGGTAGAGGCCGTAACGAAGGACGCGAGGGATATCAATGCCGACCTTGAGGTACAGCAAGTATCAAGCACGACAGGTGAGGGGATTGATGAGTGGTGTCAATGGATACTCAAGAAAGTGGAGGAGAAGAAAGGAGTCCCAGCCTAGACCATTTTGTCGACCTTTCATCTCCATATTACCGGTAGGGTACAGGGGGTCGGTTTTCGACCCACTGTGTACAATCTGGCCAAGCATTTCCATCTGGAAGGTGCTGTTAGTAATGGAAATGATGGAGTGCACATCTATTTCGAATGTGACAGTATAGAAGAAGCGCAGCTATTCGAGCGTGAAATTGTTAAGAACAAGCCTTCACGCTCTATCATAGAGCGTACAGCTCTGAAGTCTACTGATCCTCGAGCCTTTGACGGCTTTAGTATTCTTGAAAGTGACGATCAATGTCACGTAGATGGGCTTAAGATTGCTCCTGATTTTGCTTTGTGCGAATCGTGTAGGAAAGAATTAGCGGACCATTCGGATCGGCGATATCAGTACCCCTTTATCACCTGTACACAGTGTGGACCCAGATATTCAGTACAGTCGTCCACACCTTACGACAGGGATATGACCACTATGTCAGCATTCCGTATGTGTGCGGCTTGCAAGGCAGAATATAACGATGTTGACGACAGGCGTTTTTTCTCTCAGACTAACTCATGCAAGGACTGTGGTATTAAGTTGAAACTGAGAATTGCAAGTAGTGATATTGAAACCAATGGAGAACTTGCCCTGCAAAAAGCGATTGAGAGCTTAAAGGGTGGCCAAATTGTAGCGATTAAAGGAATAGGAGGCTATTTGCTCCTGTGTGATGCATCTAGTGACGATGTGGTCGCAGCACTGAGAAATCGTAAGAGTAGGCCACATAAGCCATTTGCAGTTATGTATCCCAACATAGCAACTATCCATCGCGATTGCCACCTTGAGGAAAGACGGATTGAAGTGCTCAACTCACCTGAAGCGCCGATCCTTTTGCTTAATAGGAAGAATGATTCTAATGCCATAGCATTCGGTGCGATCTCTCCCGGGCTTGATACGCTTGGTGTAATGCTTCCATATGCGCCGCTACTTCAGCTTATAGCTCAAGAGTTCGACGAGGCGTTAGTTGCAACCAGTGCTAATATTTCCGGTTCACCCATCCTTTACCTTGATGAAGAAGCTGAGTGCCTTCTTAATGGTATTGCTGATATGGTGCTGATGCACGATAGGGAGATTACCATACCACAAGATGACTCTGTGGTTGCTTACACTGGAGAAAGGCACATTCTGATAAGAAGGTCCCGAGGGTACGCCCCCTCTTACTTTGGAGCTCTTCCGGACTACTCGGAGGAAGGTTGGCTGGCCCTGGGTGCCCATATGAAAGGCAGTGTGGCCTTGGCCTGTGGAAACCTTTGGCATGTAAGTCAGTACTTCGGCAGTTTGGACAGCTTTGAGTCTCAGACCGCCTACAAGCACACACTCACACATCTCACACAACTGGTTGACTTCCGGACAAGAGGTATACTAACTGACTCCCATCCGGGCTATTTCGTCAACCAACTTGGTCAGGAGTATTCAGACGCACTCGATGTTCCCCTAATACAGATACAGCATCATGAAGCCCACTTTGCTGCGGTGCTTCAAGAAAACGACTTGCTCAAAACGGACCATCGCATCATGGGTGTCATATGGGACGGTACAGGGTATGGTACGGATGGTCATATCTGGGGCGGAGAGTTCTTCACTTACCAGAATGATGAAATTGAGAGAATCAATCATCTGGGCTATGTACCACATCTTGCCTCAGATAAGATGTCCCGCGAGCCTAGGATTGCGGCTTTAGCTTATCTGTCCGAGATACCGGGCCTTGAAGAGCTATTGCGTGACAAATTCTCAGAAGAAGAATGGAGAGTGTACAAAAGCCTTATCAGATCCAATACTATTAAGAGTAGTAGTGTAGGAAGACTCTTTGATGCTGTGGCATGTTTGATTGGACTTATTGATCAATCGACTTATGAAGGGCAGGCTGCAATGCTGCTTGAGCAAAGTGCGAGATGGTGCAATGAATCTGATCAGGTCGGTTATAAAATCAATTATAGCAATTCAAAAATTGATACCTGCACGCTGTTCATAGAAATGTTGAAGGATCTGAATGAACAGTGTCCTCCCTCTATTATAGCTTTTAAATTTCATTTAGCATTAGTCGATTTGATCAGGGCCGTTGCACTTCACTACGACCTACAGCATCTGGCATTTTCAGGAGGAGTTTTTCAAAATGCACTACTCGTACAATTGATAGATCAAAGGCTTGGACATGAGTTTGAGCTGTATTTCCATAAGCAGTTGAGCCCCAATGATGAGAACATCTCGTTTGGGCAGCTGGCTCACTACCACATCCAATTAAGATCCTTGAATAACCTTAAAATCGAAGACAACTATGTGTTTAGCAATTCCCGGTAAGGTCGCTTCCATCGATGAACTTCATGGGGGGACGGTAAGAATGGCCAAAGTCAATTTTGGTGGCATTATGAAAGAGGCGAGTCTGGAGATGGTTCCTCACGCGCAGATCGGCGACTATGTGCTGGTCCATGTAGGGGTCGCCATTTCGGTAGTCAACGAAAAAGAGGCTGCAGAGACTTTCCAATATCTTAAGGAGGCAGGAGAATTAGATGAACTAAACCCTGAAGAGCTATGAAATACCTATCGGAATATAGAAACCCTGAACTGGTCAACAAGTATTTAGAGCGATTGCATGCCATTACTACTCAGCCATGGACTATCATGGAAGTATGTGGTGGCCAGACACATAGTCTGGTCAAAAATGGCATCCTGAATTTACTCCCGGATAAGATCACTATGGTTCATGGGCCAGGTTGTCCGGTATGTGTTACTCCATTAAACCTTATTGATAAGGCCATTTATCTGGCTGAGCAGGAGGAGGTGATCCTCTGCTCTTTTGGTGACATGCTACGAGTACCAGGTTCCGAACGCAGTTTGCTGCAAGCCAAGGCCAACGGCGCTGATGTGAGGATCTTGTATTCTCCTCTGGAGGCTGTCAAGTTAGCTGAGCAAAACCCTGATAAAGAGGTCGTATTCTTTGCGGTAGGTTTTGAGACGACCGCTCCGGCAAACGCGCTTTCAGTGGTCCATGCCATTCGCTCCAATGTCACTAACTACTCCATTCTTGCTTCTCACGTACTTGTGCCACCCGCAATGCGGGCTATACTCGCTGATGATGAAAATCTTATACAGGGATTTCTTGCTGCCGGGCATGTATGCGCGATCATGGGTCTTGAGGAGTATTATCCTATATCTGAGGAGTACAATATTCCTATAGTGGCTACAGGTTTTGAGCCGGTAGACCTGCTCCAGGGAATATTAATGACTGTAGAACAACTGGAGAAGGGAGAAGCAAAAGTAGATAACCAATATAGCAGGATAGTTGAGTCGAAGGGTAATACCAATGCTCAAGACTTAATTAAGCGTGTATTCAAGATTGCCGACAGAGAATGGCGAGGAATCGGCACCATACCGATGAGCGGCTATGAGGTGAGACGCGAGCTGGAGCATTATGATGCTAATAAGCGCTTTGAAGTGAAGGTGGAAAAGGTACCGGAATGTGCTGACTGTATAGCAGGCCAGGTGCTCAAAGGACTCAAAAAGCCTCATGAATGCAGCCAGTTTGGAAAAAAGTGTACCCCTTCAAATCCGCTCGGCGCACCTATGGTTTCTACTGAGGGCGCCTGTGCCGCATATTATCACTTTGCCAATATTGAATCAGAGGAGGAAGTAGTATGACGGCTATCAAAATGCGTGCGCAATGCCCATTACCAACGCTTGACTTTGATGTGATCACATTGGGGCATGGTAGTGGAGGCTTGTTGACACACAAGCTGTTAGACTCTGGCGTTTTCGACCTACTGGAAAATGATATTCTCAACGAAAAGCACGATGGAGCTTTTTTGAATATCAAGGGTCAGATAGCGATGACCACCGATAGCTTTGTTGTATCCCCAATATTCTTTCCTGGGGGGGATATAGGCGAACTGGCTGTCAATGGTACGGTCAACGACCTTGCCATGTGTGGTGCGATACCAAAGTATCTCTCATTGTCCTTTATCATCGAAGAGGGCTTGAGTATGAAATTGTTCTGGGACATTCTGGTGTCCATCAAGTTTGCCTGTGAGCAGGCAGGTGTGAAAGTGGTGACGGGTGATACAAAAGTGGTTGAGAAAGGAAAAGGGGATGGTATCTTTATCAACACTACCGGGATCGGTGAGCTACATCCTGACGCACAAATCGCCGAAAGAAATATCAAAACAGGAGATAAGATCATCGTCAGTGGACCTATCGCTCAGCATGGCATTGCCATCATGTCAGTGAGAGATGGTTTGGAGTTTGAGACTGAGATTGAAAGCGATACGCGCAACCTGAACCATATCACAAGGGACATACTGGATCATTATGGTGAAAACATTCATTTGATGCGCGACCCTACGCGGGGGGGAGTAGGTACAGTCCTATCGGAAATATGTAAGTCATCCAAAATTGGAATAGATATCAGTCAACAGTCACTACCTATAGATGAACAAGTGGAAGGAGCATGTGAGATGCTCGGCCTAGATCCGTTGTATGTGGCAAATGAGGGGTTGTTTCTTGCGTTTGTAGACGCATCAGTAGCTGAAGAGTGTCTGGACATGATCAAGTCATGGGAGGAGACGGAACGAGCACAGATCATAGGAGAGGTGGTCGAAGATCACTCCGGACAGGTCATATTGCAAAGCACTATTGGCGGTAGACGAGTGGTCAACATGTTGCCAGGAGAACAACTTCCAAGAATATGCTAGTTGAAGAGGTAGGCATATCAAGTACTATATCTGATGTAGTCAACATCTTCAAAGGACCATTCAGCAAACCTTTTTTGGCACCAAGGGGGGTATGGCTTACCCAAAGTAAGCTTATTGTTGCAGACACGGGACAGAACCGGGTTTTTATATGGAACCAGTTACCCAAAGGAGAGTTTTGTGACCCTGATGTTGTACTTGGACAGACAAGTCAGGAGGCAATAGCCCGGAACGACCATGATGTTATTTCGGCTTCTTCACTCCAGTACCCATCTGGTATATGGTCAGATGGTTACCGCCTGATTGTAGCAGATGCCTGGAATCACAGAGTACTGATATGGCATGAGATGCCAAATAAAAATGGTCAACCGGCTGATGTAGTTGTAGGTCAACCTGATTTCTGCTCGAATGAACCTAATGTGAAAGGGCTTGGCTCTGACCCTACAGCCAGTACTCTTTACTGGCCATACGGGGTTCATAGTGATGGGGAGCAGCTTTGGATAGCTGATACTGGGAACCGACGTGTACTCTACTTTCGAGAGTTACCGCAATCCAATACTGCAGCTGCTGACATGGTCTTAGGCAAGGCCGATTTTTCCGATAGGGACTATGAGCCCGACCAGGCTATATGGCCGTATAGCGTAAGGGTAAAGGGAGATGGCACATTGGCAATCACAGACACCCAATATTTCAGAGTGTTAGTTTGGAAGAATTGGAAAAAAGCCAGGGGACTTGGAAAACCTGATTTGATCATTGGGCAGCCTGATATAGCGGCTTGTGGTCAAAACCAGTATTCTTTCTTGCCCAACGAAAAGTCGCTGAACTGGTGCTACGACAGCCATTTTTATAAGGATGGGATCATGGTTGTGGATACAGCTAACAGCCGTATTAAATGGCATCCTGTGATCCCCAGACAGAATAATGATGCTGCATCAGACCTGATAGGCCAGCCAGATTTTACGACCGGGAGTGAGAATGCCGGGAATAACAATAGTACTGAATCTGCACTCTATTGGCCTTTTGCTATGGCTATTGAAGGCAATAATCTTGCTATAGCTGATACCGGTAATCATAGGGTAATAATTAACGAACTGAATATCTGATTATGGAGTCAATGCTTCCATTATTGTTTGCTTTAGGTATTGGTTTTTCTCATGCCTTTGAAGCTGATCATCTGATAGCCATTAGCAATATCGTGACAAGTCGAACGCGGACCCATCTTGCTATGAAAGATGGTGTGTTTTGGGGACTTGGACATACCACAACCATTCTGATAGTTGGGCTCATTATTATGGTTGGTAAGCTAGCCGTAAGCGAGTCGTTGTTTGGTTATTTGGAGGGTATTGTAGGCGTCTTGCTTATCGTACTTGGAGTATTGAGATTACAAAGACTGTTAAAACCAAAAGCATCCAGCGTAAACACTAATAAAAATGGACATACCGTGGCTTATAGTGTAGGGTTAATTCATGGACTGGCTGGAAGTGGTGCCGTAGTACTTATTGCCATAGCTGAAGTGCAGGGCTTCTTTACCGAGTTTTTCTATCTACTGTCTTTCGGGTTTGGTTCTATTGCAGGTATGCTCATCGCTGCAGGTCTGTTCAGCCTTCCGTTTTCTAAAAGACTTGCTTCCCTCCAATCTCTGCAATATAGTATGGTGATTTTATCAAGCCTGCTGTGTATCGGCTATGGAGGATTGATATTATCCAATTTGATCGCCTGATCATGCTGACCCGTGTTTTCGAAAATGCCGAACGACTATGGCATGAACGACTGACAGCTAAACTGATCAGTACGGCTCTGATCGGTAGTTTCCTGCTAGGTCTTGGCTTGGCGAGTCTTTCTTATTTTGAGATTGTTCAGCAACCTATTAGCTTCTTTGTATCGATCGATATTGCCTTTACAGTACTGCTCATATTCGAAGTGTTGGGCTTGATCTTTATTTTGCCCAAGTCTGTTGCTGATTCATTAGGTAAGCAGTTTGAGATTTTTTCCATTATTCTCTTAAGATCGGCCTTCAAAGAGTTCGGTGCGATTAACAGTACTATCACACTTGATCATCTTTCACAGTCCGACTTTTACTATATGTTTTTTGATGCGTTCGGAGCGTTGATCATCTTCCTGATCATTGGGTTTTACTATAAGAATCAACGGCATGAGCGAATCACTGATACCGAGGAAGAACAAATTGAGTTTATACAGTTCAAACAAGTACTGGCCATTGGTATATTTCTAGTCTTTGTAGGACTTGGTGTGCATGACCTGTACCGGGTCGTTGACATGGGTGTTTATGACCCGTCCATCAATACATTCTATCTATTTCTGATTTTTACTGACATCCTGGTTTTGTTGTATTCATTGAGATATACCACTCGTTACTACAACATCTTCAGATACTCCTCTTTTGCCTTCGCAACAGTACTTATCAGAATGGCATTGTCTGCCGAACCTATCGTCAATGTGCTAATGGGACTGTTAGCAGGTACTTTTGTATTAGGGTTGAGCTACACCTACAACTATTTTATGGAAACGAGAAATGAGACAGAAGTAGTGGATCAGGCGAGCTTGTAGCGTTTTCCTGGTAAGGATTTTACCAAGCCTTCAAATTCCAGCTCAAGTAGCTTGGAGGCAAGCTGATTGAGAGAAATTTGTGTAATCCAAGAGAGTTGATCTACTTGAAGGCCTTCTTTTTCAGCTTGTAGCGCTTTTATTATTGACCTTTCAGGTTCCCCGAATTCTTCCAGGTTCAGTTTTGGAGAAGATGAATTAGGCCTGTCCAAATCCCAATTCATATTGTAGAGCAGGTCTTTGATCTTGGTATACGGAATGGCCCTTTGTGAAGTGATCAGGTCGTGACAGCCTTTAGAGTAGGTATTGGTAATGTTGCCTGGTACTGCAAAGACATCTTTGTTATAAGTATAGGCTATTTCAGCCGTGATCAGAGCGCCACCCTTTTCAGCCGCTTCTATCACGATCAAAGCATCACTCAACCCTGCGATGATCCTGTTCCTTGCCGGAAAGAGATGTGCTTCGGGTTTGGTGCCCAGTGGATTTTCCGATAGGATGCCACCCTCTGCGAGCATTTGTTCACATGTAGACTTATGAACCGCCGGGTAGATTTTGTCCAATCCACCCGCAAGTACTCCAATGGTAGGTATTTGCTGCTTTAGAGAACTCCTATGAGCTTGAATATCTATGCCATAGGCCAGCCCACTTATTGTGCTTACCCCTGCAGATGCTAAATCCGCACACAGAAGGTCCACAACTGCTTTGCCATAATCAGTCGCTTTTCTTGTACCCACAATGCCTACTGTCTTTGAGGCGTTTAGATCTCCATTTCCTTTGAAGTAAATGAGCGATGGAGAGTCTCCAATTACTTTGAGGCGGGCAGGATATTTAGGGTCTGTATAGAAGAGTATGTTGATATTCTGTTTTAGACAGCTTTCAATGACCAGATCAGCTTGTCCTAATTGCTTGTTGAGGTTGATAACTGAGAGCCTTTTTGATCCTACTCCTGGTATTTTCTGTAGTTTGGTGGTTGGTGTAGAGAATACATCCTGAGCACGACCGCAATAGCTGACTAGCTGCTTGGTGAGTTGATCACCTATACCTGGAATCAGACCAAGCGCCACCTGATAGCGCTTCTCTTCATTCATGGGGAGTTAAAGTTGATCTCTTATGTCAACCAGGAAACCACGTAGACGCTTCAGTGACTCTATCATTTCCACTTTATCGAGAGCTGCATTGACATCACTCTTGATAAATTCACGCGCGCCTTGAAGTGTATATCCCTTCTCTTTGACGAGATGGTAGATCAATTTGACATTTTTGATGTCCTCCTTAGTGAATTGACGATTGCCTTTCCTGTTCTTTTTTGGTTTGATGATGTCAAACTCACCTTCCCAAAATCTAATGAGTGAAGTCGCTACGCCCAGATCATCGGCTACCTCACCGATGGTGTAGTACTTTTTTTCTATTTCTTTTTCCTTGTAAGGCACGCGTCAGTTCTGAATATAGTTAATAATGTCACTATCCCCAATGCTTAACTGTATTTGAGGTCTACTACTCTTCACATGAGAGATTAAGTCATTAGTAAAGAGCTTTGCGAACATCAATACCTGATAATCAAGCTGTCAAATGTATCCAATTGAATGGCTTATAAAAGGGTGGGGAGCCCTTTAGTTTTCCACAATTTCCAAACAAAAAAAGCAACCCATATAACGGATTGCTTACATTACTCTTGATGCTCAGCTTCTTAGTGACTAATAAGAACCTAAAGATTGATTTTCTATAGACGCTAGTCTGAGAATTTCTTCGTACTCGGTGGGCCCCAGGTCTTGATAGAAGTAGTGAACCGGATTGATTTTTTTGCCATCCTTAATTACCTCATAATGACAATGAGGTGAGGTGGACTTACCTGTATTACCCACCATACCTATTTGCTCTCCACGCTTTACTTTTTGACCTCTTCGAACCATATGTCTGTCCATATGAGCATATCTGGTTATGTATCCAAAACCATGATCTATTTCTACCCACTTACCAAAGTCACCAAAACTTGTGACCACCCTTGTCACTACACCATCACCTGTAGCATAAATAGGAGTGCCACGTGGAGCTGAGAAGTCAACACCGTAGTGCATCTTTCTAACTTTCAGGATTGGATCAATACGCATTCCGTATCCGGATGATAGTCTTTTCAATTCTTCGTTTGAGACTGGCTGGATGGCCGGTAATGCTGAATACAATGCTTCTTTATTTCCAGCCATTTCAAGAATCTCATCATAAGATTTTGTCTGGATGTACATCTGCTTTTTAAGCTGATCAATTCGGCTGTAGGTATCAACGATCAGGTCTTCTCTCTCAAGGTCTTCGTCCATAAGATCCTTGTAGCGATTAGTACCTCCAACACCTGCCGTTCTGATTGAAGTCGGAATAGGGTCCGCTTCGAATATCACTCTATAAACATAATCGTCCCTTTCCTGAAGGTTGCTGAGCATCTGATTAGCCGCACTCATTTCGTTGGCCAAAAGATCATAGTAGATATTGAGCTCTTCGTTTTCCTTCTTTAATTGAGCAACCTCTGGTGATTCAAAGTAGTTGCTGTAGGCGTAGAAAATGCCTACCGCCAGAATCAAAGAAACCGAAAGAAAACCAAGGAGATTGGTGACTATATCCCAGCTGGAAACTTTGACCCTTTCGTACTTACAGGATTCAGTATCGTAGTAATATTTAATTCTTGCCATACCTCTGCGACAAACGTATTTTATCTAATTTTGTGCTTGTTTTTGAAACAAGCGAAATAAGAAAAATTACTATACGGGTGGTTTAAATATTCGTTGCAATATACGACTTATTCACCTCAATTGAAAAGTAGGGCCCGAGTCCCATTTAATCCAACAGACAGAATGAACTCCAAAGACATCAGGAAACAGTTCTTATCATTTTTCGAGTCCAAAGGTCATTTGATAGTGCCATCAGCACCGATGGTCGTACAAAACGACCCAACGTTGATGTTCACCAATGCCGGTATGAACCAGTTTAAGGATTACTTTCTGGGCAATGGAGAACCTAAGGCCAACCGAATAGCAGATACTCAAAAATGCTTACGGGTCAGTGGTAAACACAATGACCTGGAAGAGGTAGGTATTGATACTTATCATCATACCATGTTTGAAATGCTGGGTAACTGGTCGTTTGGAGAGTATTTCAAACCTGAGGCCATCGCATGGGCATGGGAACTACTCACTGAAGTTTACAAGCTGCCAAAAGATAAGTTGTACGTGACGGTTTTTGGTGGGGACAAAGGTGACAACCTTCCGATTGATCAGGACGCATACGATGAATGGCTAAAGATCATTCCAGAGGAAAGGATATTGTATGGCTCTAAAAAGGACAACTTTTGGGAGATGGGCGATACAGGTCCATGCGGGCCTTGTTCTGAGATACACATTGACCTCAGGCCTGATGAGGAAATAGCAGCTGTCCCCGGCAAAGACCTGGTTAATCAGGATCACCCGCTAGTTGTGGAGGTCTGGAATTTAGTATTCATGGAGTTCAATAGGATGTCCAATGGGCAACTTAACCCATTGCCAGCGAAGCATGTCGATACTGGAATGGGCTTTGAGCGTCTTGCTATGGCCATCCAGGGTAAGCAATCCAATTATGATACGGATATATTCCAACCACTCATTCAGTTCATTTCCAGATCGGCTGGGGTTGCATATGGTAAAGATGAAACGACTGATATCGCAATAAGGGTGATGTCGGATCACGTCCGGGCGATTGCATTCGCGATAGCTGATGGGCAGTTGCCGAGCAATGTAAAGACTGGTTACGTCATACGCCGGATATTGAGAAGGGCTGTAAGGTATGGCTACACTTTCCTTGGTTTTAGAGACCCATTTCTGTACAAATTGGTTGCTGTACTAGTAGATCAGTTTGACGATGTGTTTCCTGAGATTAAGCTTCAGTCTGATTTTATAGGTAAGGTAATCATGGAAGAAGAAGCAGCGTTCTTGAGGACGTTAGAAAGAGGCTTGAAGCGAATTGAGAATCTAATGCCGGAGTTTCAATTGCATAACAATACTATAGATGGAAAGTCCGCTTTCGAGCTCTACGACACCTTTGGCTTCCCACTTGACCTCACAGCATTGATCGCTCGAGAAAATGAGCTGGAAGTGGATGAGGATGGCTTTACAAAAGAGATGGAGCTGCAAAAATCCCGATCTAAGGAGGCTGCACAGGTTGACAAAGGTGACTGGGTGGACTTACAGTCTATTGGAGAAACAAGCTTTTTAGGCTATGACCAATTGGACCTTCCCGTCACTATCATGAAATACCGAGAGGTTCAGGAGAAAGGCAAATCTATGTATCAAGTTGTCTTTGATCAAACACCCTTCTATGCGGAGAGTGGCGGACAGGTTGGTGATACAGGTTTCATCAGTAATGGTATAGAGAAGTGGTCTGTCGTTAACACACAAAAAGAGAATGATCTTATCATTCATTGGATGCCTAAACTGCCAGAAGACCTATCGGTAGAATTTCAAGCAAGTGTTAGTAAACCTAAGCGACTGTTGACTATGAACAATCATAGTGCAACACATCTGCTTCATGCAGCACTTAGGTCAGTATTAGGTGACCATGTACAACAAAAGGGATCGTACGTTGATGAGCGTGTACTAAGGTTTGACTTCTCTCATTTTAGTAAAATGACGGATGAGGAACTCGCTGAAGTGGAGAAGATCGTCAACAAGAAAATCCGCGAGAACATCGAGCTTGACGAGAAAAGGAATATTCCGATTGAGGAAGCCAAAAAGATGGGTGCCATGGCACTTTTCGGTGAGAAGTATGGTGATTTTGTTCGTGTGATCACCTTTGATAAAGACTTCTCGGTAGAGCTCTGTGGCGGGACTCACGTGTCTCATACGGGTAGCATTGGTTTTCTCAAAATACTATCAGAAGGTTCGGTAGCAGCAGGTGTGCGAAGGATAGAGGCCGTGACGGCCGAACGTGCTGAGAAGTACGTGTCAGACCAGGCTCAGCTCATTGCTGAAGTACAGGAATTACTGAAAAACCCTAAAGATCCTCTAAAGGCCATCCAGTCTTTGGTAGCAGAGCGATCAAAGCTGAGTAAAGAGGTGGAGTCACTACAGGCCCAGAAAGGAAAGCAACTAAAATCAGAGTTGAAGTCTAAGGTGATCGAGCAAGATGGTGTCCAACTGCTTATCGAACGAGTAGAAATGGCTACAGCAGATCAGTTGAAGAAGATCAGCTTCGAGCTGAAAAATGAGATCGACAAACTCATTATGGTATTGGCTGCTAATATAGATGGGAAGCCACAGATATCCGTAGTGGTGGATGATGCACTTGTAAAGCAGCATGAACTTCATGCTGGCAAGATGGTTAAGGAGTTAGCCAGAGATATCAAAGGCGGAGGTGGTGGACAACCCTTCTTCGCTACTGCTGGCGGTAGTGACTTGTCGGGCTTGGACAAGGTCATAAAAACTGCACAGGATATGCTTCAGCAACTACCGTTGAAATAAAAGCTTGATGATAGTAAACCGTTATTTTGCGGTTAGCGTTGAGGTTTCTAAGTAGACTAGATTATCTTCATAGTAGAATGAAAAATCTTATTTCCCTCCTTATAGCAGCGCTACTGTTTTCTTGTGAAAGCATTCCAGAGAATACTATCGCGTTAGATCTACATGTAACCAATCCTCAGGGTTCTTTAGTAAAACTGGAGAAGGTGTGGGATAAAGGTGTGATTGTCCAGGATTCATTCATGCTGGATGCGGAGGGCAAGTATTCCGGTAGAGTAGAAGTCACCGAGCCGACTTTCTTTCGTCTCAATATCAGCGAGCGCCAATATGTTAACCTAATATTGACAGACACTGACGTAAAGGTGGTAGCCTCTGGTGATCAGGCTAATGGAGATGCAGAGGTGACTGGTTCTGTAGATACAGAGTATTTGACATCAGCGAGAGAATCAGCAAAGAGGTTCCAGGAGAATGTTCAAATGTTGCAGGCTGAATTTGTGCAGGCAAGGTCTTCAGGAGATATGGAAACTGTTCAAGGCATACAGAGTCAGTTTGTCTACCTACAGAATAAGAACACTTCGGAACTGAAGGAAATGATATGGTCGATGAACAACTCGATTGCTGCTGTGTTTGCGGTAAGTTATTTTCAGGATGAAGAGGCCGTGTTTCCTTTCCTTGATAGTCTGGCCAGAAGGTTCGAGACAGCTCTCCCCAATAGCCCATACACTGCTTCCATAGTAGCCAAGGTCAATGCAATGGCTGTAACGGCTATTGGTTCTGTAGCTCCGGACATTAAACTACCATCACCTGAAGGCGATGATCTGGCGCTGAGCTCGCTGAGAGGTAAGTATGTATTGATTGATTTTTGGGCTGCTTGGTGTCGACCTTGCAGGGTTGAGAACCCTACGGTAGTGAAAGCCTACAACAGGTTTGCTGATAAAGGATTTGAAGTCTTTGGGGTCTCCTTGGATCGTAAGCGAGACGACTGGCTCGGCGCAATAGCTGCAGATGGTCTGCCCTGGAAGCATGTTTCAGACCTCAAGTATTGGAACTCAGAAGCGGCAAAGCGTTATAAAGTGAGTGCAATTCCAGCAACTTTCCTTCTAGATCCTGAGGGCAGGATTATTGCTAAGAACTTACGGGGAGAAGCACTTACTGCGAAGTTAGAGGAGATTTTCGGTTAGTTCTTTGGAAACATCCTTTGCAACTCAGCCCAGAGTTGCCTCTTAAGTGGTATTTGCTGATCCAAATCTATCAACGCATCTGCCGTGAGTATACGGGTTAAGGACACAGTCTCCATTCGGTATGGCTGGCTTTGCGGACTATCTTCTAGCTTCAAAGTGATGTCTTTTCCAAAGACAAGTATGTTCTCAAAATCTAGCAATTGATCCGGGAGAGGTTTAAAACTCGAATTGACATAAACACCTGTCATTACATCTATTCCTACAGCCTCTATGATCTTAAGCATGAGCTTTTTTAGATTGGTGGGTAAAGGCTCTGATTCTGGATACTTGTATACCACCAGGAGTTTTTGAGTCGGTTCAGTCAGTACTTCTTTCTCCTGGGAAGTTTCAGGTTTTATGGCTTCAAGAATAGGCTCGTCCTTGACCACCTTTTCAATTCGACTTTCAGCTAGTGATGTCTCCGTGTCATCAGCAACTACGAGCTCGGGTTCTTTGACGACATAGATCTGCTCATTGATTAAATACTTTAAGTAGCCCTGGTTCTCCTCCATATATCAAATGTCAAACAGGGACTTCAACTCAGTTGCATCATTTGGCTCCATGCGCTTAGCAAGTACAAGACGCAACTGCCTTCTTCTGAGAGCGCCTTCGTAGTGCTCTTTCTCCTGTTCTGTTTCGGGTACTACTTCTGGCACATCTATCGGTCTCCCAGACTGATCCACTGCAACGAAAGTGAAAAATGCACTGTTGCTTTCCAGTTTTTTGTTGCCCGGTATATCCTCTGCAGTCACCTCTATATATACCTCCATAGAAGAACTAAAGCTCCGGGTGACCTGAGCAGTGAGGGTCACCACATTGCCAAGCTGAATGGGTTTGCTGAAGGACACATTATCTACCGATGCGGTTACCACGATCCTGTTAGAATGCTTCTGCGCGGCTATGGCCGATACGATATCCATCCAGTGCATGAGCCGCCCACCCATAAGATTGTTGAGCGTATTAGTATCATTGGGCAATACCAGCTCTGTCATGATGACCTTTGAAGCTTTTGCAAGTTTTTTCTTTTTTGACATATGTTTATTTATCCCAGCCTTCTGCACCGAGTAATGGTACAAAACTGAATCTATCAAATTCCTCTTTCTTTATTTGCTTTTCATTGACTTTAGTCAACTTCACCATCTTCTGAGATCGGTTGTCTCCTACCGGAATAATCAGTCTGCCTCCATCCTTTAGCTGCTTGACTAATGCAGATGGTATGGATGGCGCTCCGGCAGTTACAATTATTGCATCATAAGGCGCAAACTGTGGAAGACCAAGTGACCCATCCCCATGAAAAAGCATTGGCTGATAACCCATTTGCGGTAGCATTACCTTGGCTTCTGAGTAGAGCTTACGTTGGAACTCAATGGTGTACAGTTTTACCCCTAGCTCACATAGAATGCAAGCCTGATATCCAGAACCAGTACCTATTTCCAGCACCCTATCACCTGGAGCTACACCTAACAGTTGTGTCTGAAATGCTACGGTATACGGTTGGGATATAGTCTGTCCTTCACCTATCGGGAATGCTTTATCCTGGTAAGCGTGCTCGACGAATATCTCATCAAAAAAATAATGTCGAGGCACTTTACCAATGGCTTTTAGAACAGCTTGATTATCAATACCTTTTTGCTTGATGATTCGGACAAGGGATTTGCGCATGCCCTTGTGTTTATAGCTGTCAACCATACCATTCAAAATTATGCTAATTGGATTGGATTATAAGAGGTCATCCAGGACTTTTGCTACAAGAAAATCGTCTTAGAGAAAGGAAATATGTTTACCGGAATAGTAGAAGGAATAGGGAGAGTGGTGGCCATCGAGCAGCAAGGAACCAATAAAACATTTGAGATCGTATCGGATTTCAGTCAGGAACTAAAAATAGATCAGAGTCTATCTCATAATGGTGTATGTCTTACAGTGATTCACCTGGAGAATGACACGCATAAGGTGACCGCCATAGACGAGACACTCACCAAGTCAAATCTCGGTGGACTGTCAGTGGGAGACAAGGTTAATCTGGAGCGATGTATGTTAGCGGACGGTCGATTTGATGGTCATATTGTACAAGGTCATGTAGACCAGAAGGGTTTTTGTGAGTCGATAGAAGAAAAGGACGGAAGCTGGATATTTGACTTCAGCTATGACGAAAATGGTAACAACGTAACTGTGGAAAAAGGGTCTATTACCGTAAACGGTGTTAGTCTCACTTGTTTCAACTCCCGACCTGGGGGCTTTACTGTGGCCATCATACCTTATACTTATGAGCATACCAACTTCCATAGCTTACAAAAAGGTGATGCTGTAAATTTGGAATTTGACATCATTGGCAAGTACATTGCTAGGATTACAAATGGATATCAGTAATTAGCTAATAGAAATGAACCTTAAATGTATTATCGTAGAGGATGAGGAGATGTCTCAAAAGGTCGTCGAGCAGTTCGTTAAGAAGACGGAATACCTCGAGATATCACACGTACTATCCAACGGTGAGGAGGCATTTAAGCTACTGACCAAGCAGGAAAACCCTGATGTAGACATCATCTTTTTGGACATACAGATGCCTGGTATGTCTGGTATAGATCTGATGAAAAAGCTTGGAGGTGCTTATCAGATTATCTTCACCACGTCAGAAGAGAAGTATGCAGTAGAAGCATTCACCGGTAGCGTCACTGACTTTTTGGTCAAGCCTTTGGAGTATGATAGATTCCTTCAGGCTACAGACAAGGCCAAGTCTAACATTGAGAAACAACGACTGCTCGCCGAGTCCTTCAAAGAGATTTTTGTAAAATCAGACTCGAGATTGGTCTGTTTACCGCTACAAGAAATTATGTTTGTCGAAGCTCTTGCAGACTATATTATTTTCAATACCGATCAGGGCAAGTTTATTGTTCATCATACAATGAAGGGTATTGAAAGGAAGCTCCCGGGAAGTCTCTTTTCCAGGGTGCACCGGTCATTTATAGTAAACACGCGTAGGATAGAATTTATCGAAGACATGCATGCCCATATAGGCACTAAGCCTATTCCGATAGGTGCAAGCTTTAAAGAACGCTTGTTCAATAAACTCAATTTGCTCTAGCGTCAGCTATCTTACGGGCTGACCAGAAGAAGCCGTATCCGATAGTCACCCCAAGTAGTGCTCCAACGATTACGTCACCTGGGAAGTGCACGCCCAGGTAGATGCGACTGTAGGCTACCAAAGCTGACCAGAGAAACAACCATCTCATTCGTCTGTTGTCTGCAAAAACTCCTACGAAAAAAGCTGCGAGCATAAACGTATTCGCAGCATGCCCAGAGGCAAAACCGTAGCGACCACCACAGCGGTCTACCACTCTGGTAACCTCAATTAACTCAGGATCATGACACGGCCTTAGCCTTTCGAAACCTGGCTTCATCAATGTACTGGTCAGCTGATCCGCAGCTCCGACAGCTAGCAAAACAGCGATTAGATAAATGAACCCCTGTTTGTGGAACCTTTTGAACAACAGGTAAATCAAAAAAGCATATAATGGTACCCAGACAAGTTTGGCGCTAAAGAAGACCATTATTGGGTCCATTGACGGATGGTGAATACCATTAAGAAAGACAAAGAGCGCTCTGTCTAAGTTGACCAGCCAGTCAATCATGGCTTGTCCAATCTAAACCTTTGATGAGCAGGTCCTGTGTCTCAGCCTCTTTAGAGCCTGCTACAAGTTGATAATTGTACTCCCAACCGGCAAGTGGAGGTAAGCTCATCAAAATTGACTCTATCCTGCCATTGGTGTCTAAGCCAAACTTGGTGCCTTTATCCAGCACCAGGTTAAACTCGACGTATCTACCCCTTCGCAACTGCTGCCATTGTAACTCTTGTTCTCCATAGGCCAAATCATGATTTTTAGTCATAAAGTGAGTATAAATCGGAACAAAAGTATCACCTACATCTTTCACAAAGCTCCATATCTCGTCTTTGCTATGTTGCTGGCCTTCCTTGAGATGATCGAAGAATATCCCGCCTATTCCACGGGTTTCATCGCGATGTTTGATGAAAAAGTAGTCATCGGCCCATGACTTGAACTTAGCATAATATCCAAGGTCGTGTTTATCGCAAACCTGCTTAAGCCTTTGATGAAAATGAGTGGCATCCGCCTTGTCTACATAATGTGGTGTCAAGTCTATACCTCCCCCAAACCAATAGACCCCATTCGTCATCTCAAAGTACCGAACATTCATATGAATGATGGGGACCATCGGGTTGATAGGATGTAAGACAATAGATACTCCTGTGGCGTAAAAGTCAGCTTCCTTGAGCTTTAAGGCTTTGAGAATGGCTTCAGGTGTCTTTCCCCAAACGGCCGAGAAGTTGACCCCTCCTTTTTCTAATACATTACCATTTCTGATTACCCTGGACCTGCCACCGCCTCCACCAGGTCGATTCCACTGGTCTTCTTCGAAGTGGGCACCTCCGTCAGCTTTTTCCAAGCTATCGCAAATACGATCCTGCAGTCCCTTGAACCAATCGGTTATTTCTTCTTTAGTAAGCATTCATCAATGGTTAAGCCACATTACATCACTGATGAGACATATCCCTCCAGTGTCCTTGAGTAGGGTACGGATGTCTTCTTTTACCTTGTTGAATTCTTCTTCTGTACATGCAAAAAGCAAGTAGTGGTTTTGGAAGACGTCAGACAACCCAAAACCATCTCTTTCCCATGAGTCACCTCTCCCCGAGGCGTTTTTGATGATTGTATATTTCGCAAGGTTCTGAGCTTCAAGGATCTCAATGACTTGTTTAGTCTCTTTTGCTCCGACTACAATCTCTACTTTTTTAAGAGGTTTCATGCTAATGGAATTGATTGATCAAATAAAAATACAGAGGTATACCCAGGATAATGTTAAATGGGAATGTAATGGCGAGTGACATTGGTACATACAAGCCCGGATTTGCTTTGGGTACGGCCAGGCGATATGCCGCAGGCACGGCAATATAAGACCCACTGGATACTAACACAGCGAGCAAAAGCGCATTACCCTCAGTGATGTCCAGTGCCATGGATATGATGATTGACAATACCCCATGAATGAGTGGCACTATAATAGCGAAGATGATCAGGAAAGGGCCGGCATTGCGCAGTGCTCTTACCCGATTGGCAGCTAGTATGCCCATATCCAACAAAAAGAAGCAAAGCATACCTTTAAATATATCGTTGGTAAATGGTGTAAGGGCCTCCGAACCCCTCTGCCCGCTCAGAAGGCCTATAAGCAAGCTACCTAATATCATGACCACAGAGCCGTTGGTAAAGGCCTCTCGCAGTGTTTCACTGATGCCCAATCGCTTTGCTCCGCTCGATGCTGAGGAGTCGAATTGTCTTACCAGAAATACTCCGATGATAATGGATGGGGATTCCATTAATGCTAATGCAGCAACCATATGACCACCGTAGCTTATGTTAAGGTTTTGAAGGAAAGCTACTGCCGTAACGAATGTAACAGCACTCACCGATCCGTAGGTAGCTGCTATTGCCCCTGCATTGTTGATGTCTAAGCGCTGCTTGAGTATAAAAAAGAGATAAACAGGTATCACAACTGATGATATCACAGCAAATAGCAAAGTCTTGACTATGCTAAGATCAATGCCGGTATGTGCCAGCTCGACACCCCCCTTAAACCCAATGGCGAGCAGCAAATACAATGAAAAGAGCCGAGGCAAAGGTTGGGGAATTTCAAGGTCCGATTTAATCCACACGGCAATCATTCCCAGAAAGAAAAATAGGATAGTAGGATTGAGCAGATTATCAATGATGAGTCCTTCGTGCATGGCTTGGATTTAGCCGCAAAGGTAGGTACGATTAGTATTAGATTATTCTAAAAAGGATAGCCAATACCGATATTGATGATCAGGTCACGTAGTTGCTGATACTCAGGGTTATTGAAGTCTTTGTCCCAGATGAAAATCCCACCGTTTCTGGTAGGATCATAGATCTTGAATGCCGTATCAAGTCGCAGTAAGAGGAATGAGAAATCGAACCGTACTCCATAACCACCTCCAATAGCGATTTCACGGTAGAACCGATCGAAGCGAAACTGAGACCCTGGTCTCGCATCTTCTAATCTGAGTGTCCACACATTGCCTGCATCGAAAAACAATGCCCCATTGACAAAACCGAATAGCTTGTGTCGGAACTCAATGCTGGATTCGATAATGATATCACCGGGTTGCTCGAAATCATTGATCTGCTCACCAGCCTCATTGGTTTGATTAGAAGAGCCCGGACCTAGTCTTCTGGGCCTCCATGCTCTAATGCTATTGCTACCTCCAGCAAAAAAGAATTTTTCATAAGGTAGTGTTTCATTATCACCGTAGCTGTAGGCCACTCCGGTATTGATACGAAAAGCGATGGCGTTGCTTTGCGAAGTAGGTCTAATGGCTCTGAAATCAGCATTAAACTTTAGCCACCGATAGTATTCCAGGTTGTTTCCAAAAGGTTGTTCACCTACGAAGTTTAGCAGATTGCCGCCAGCCTCTGCAAAGAGCCTGAGGTAGGAGGACCGACGTATGATATTACCATAATTGTTGAAATTATAAACTACCGCAAATGAAGAACTGGATACAAAAGAAGGTAGGAACGAGTTTCTGAGATTGTTGCCGTTCATTGCCAGATCATTGAGCAGGCTATCGAACTCATTAGTAAGCTCTGAGTCAATAAATCCAAAATCTCCGGGGGTAAGCACATAACTCTTACTGTCATTCTTTTGCCAAGTGTAATCGATCCGTGTGTTTATACTGTTTCGCAGGTACTCTGGCCTGTCGATGAAATTCAGTCCCGCAGTAAGTCTGGTTCTGGGGTTGTTTTGGCCAATACGGCTCTTGTAAGCACTTCCTAAAGGAAATAAGAACTGGGGAAAGTCGAAAGACAGGTTTGCACCGTACTCCACACTGGAGTATACATTGGTTTCTTCTGTTGCTGAAGCTACACCCTCAATCCCGAACTGTCCGGATAGGGTCATATTATCCAGGCCTCTGAAGATATTCCTCACTTTTAAGCTAGCGTTGACAAAAGGGCCAGGAAGTCCCTGGCTAACATTTACACCGACTTCTGTAGAAGTTTCGAACTTCTTTAGAGGACTTGTGAAGACGTTGGCGGTGAATTGACCGCCGGTTGTATCATACTTTACGTTGATGAACTTGTAGATGTCAAGGTTAGAAAGCTGTCGCTGTGTTTCGAAGGTATTGGCTTTGCTATATAGTTGGCCAGGGTATAAAAAAAGGCGCCAATCAATGATCTTTTTTGAATACCTCTTTTTATGATAGTTGTAGATGACGCTATTATACTTCTCTCGTAAGCGATTTCTTGGAATATTTACCAAATCTGCATCTGTCACAAAAAACACTGAATCTATTCTGGATATTTTATGGCTAGTACGATCAACCGGGTTGCGGATCACTGTATGGACAATGACCCTTTTATCATCCAATGAAGATGAGTCCACTTCAAATGAGATGTATTGCCGACTGAAGTCGAAGTAGCCATTGTTTACCATTAACTCATTAAGCCGTTCGCGTTCCTCAGTCAGGTTATTCTGCTCATAGTTGTCTCCTTTGTTGATAAGAGTCGAGGACAGATTAGCTCTTACCAGAGAATCGACTTTAGTATCCGGAATAGTCAGGAAAGTGGAATCAATGACATAGGGTTGAGCCCTTTTGATATTGTAAGTCACCGTTACCAGTTTGTTGAATTGCTCGATACTATAGTCCACCTGGGCATTGAAGTAGCCCTTTGAATAGAGGTATTTCTCGAATTGATCCACTGTAGCCCTTGAGTTTGTACTATCGTAAATTGAGGGCTGTTCTCCCCAACGCATAAAGAGATTGCCTTCTTTAAGAGCGCGATCCTGCTTGGCGAGTTTTTTATTCATCTTTGACCTAAGTTTAATTGCACGTCGCTGATGATCACCAGCCTTAGCAATTCTCATCTTGTAGGTAGTGTCTATCCTGGCTTTCTTACGGAGATATTTTGAAGAGTCATAAGCACTCTTACCGATTTGATAGATGTCAATATAGGGGGACCACTGAATAAGTGGCAGGCGCCTGTTGGGTCGGGCTTGATGATAAGCATTAAGCGCTTCCCGGTTCAATCCCTGGACTCCATCGAGCTTTTGCTTATAAAGTAGTTTTTGATCTTCTTTGAGGTAGCTGGTACCGAGACATCCTGTCAGGAACAGTGCTAGAATAGTAATATGTAGTCTCGCAAAAAGCCTCACTTAACCGATTGACTGCCCGTGATTTCCGGAAAACAAGCAAAATTCATCAAATCACTACAATATAAAAAATACCGCAAGCAGGAGGGTGCTTTCGTAGTAGAGGGTAAGGTCAGTGTACTAGAGTTGTTAAAATCAAAACTCAATGTACGTAATGTTTATTGCACACCGGCATTTAGTGATGAGTATAATGACAGGTTATCTGCGCTCACTTTAAAACCAGATGTAGTAACGGAAAAAGACCTTGTAAAGGTGGGTAGTCTTAAGACAAATAATGCTGCTATTGCGGTAGTCGATCTGCCACCTGATGTACAGGTCATAGATAAATCGCGGACAGTACTTGTACTGGACAACATCAACGACCCTGGTAACCTTGGCACTATTATCCGTATCGCTGACTGGTATGGTATTGGACAGATAGTGTGCTCACCTGATACCACTGATGCTTATAGTCCTAAATGCATAGGCGCGACCAAGGGCTCATTTATCAGGGTTAGTGTGACCGATATTTCCCTGCCAGAATTCTTAAATGAATATCCCAACCCTGTTTATGGAGCAATGCTCTCTGGAAAAGATGTGCATGAAGTGAAGTTTAGTAACCCTGCTGCACTAATGATCGGTAACGAATCACATGGTATCGGCTCACACTTATCCGAGTATATCACTGAGCCAATTACGATCCCAAAATTCGGTGGAGCAGAATCGCTTAATGCTGCTATCGCTACCGCTATTATATGTGATGTCTATCGTCAGAGTTAGTTGGTCATCTAGTTTTGATTAGTTGCGACCTAGACTAGAAAAAACCTTCGCTTCCTTCAGTGGCTTCCTTAGTCATTTGTTGTGATAGTTCCTTACCTAAGTAGTTGTCGATAAGATAGTGAGCCAGATAAAGCAGCGGCGTGAGCAGTATGGCCACTGAGAATTTGTAGATGTAATTGATCAATCCCACAGATGTGACTTGAGCAACACTCCATCTAGCACTCTCTGGTGCAAGTATGTAGAAGGCTATCGCCAGCACTACAAAACTGTCGATGAATTGGGATACAAGCGTAGAGCCTGTGGCTCTTAGCCATATCATCTTATCGCCTGTGATGCGCTTCAGCTTCTGAAAAACAAATACATCAAGAAGCTGGCCGATCAAGAAGGCAGTCAACGAACCTACGATGATCCCGAGCCCTTGCCTAAAGATGGTCTTAAAAGCATAATCAATGTTAAAATGGTTTCCGCTAGGATCGGTACTATTAACATCTATCCAAAAGCTGGCGGGCTCAAGAAGTGTAACGGCGTAGATCACAAAAAACGAATAGGCAATCAGCCCGGCGGTGATAAAGCTGATCTTCCGCACTCCCTTTTTACCATAGTATTCGTTGATAATGTCGGTAGTGATGAATACAACTGGCCAGATGACTGCTCCTGCTGTCAGGTTAAAGTCTAGTACAAAATCACCAAGCAGGCCAATATTAGCAGGTGCAAGACCGAGAGTTGCTTCCGCAGAGAAAATCTTGACCCCAATGATCTCGGCGATGATAGCATTCGTGAGAAAGATGCCTGCAAGGATTGTAAAGAGGTTGACTCTTTTCTTTTGTTCGTTCATTACGGACATGTTATTCATCGACTATGAATGTTTCCCCTTCGATTGCCAAAGCCGAATTCTTAAAAACGCTTTTGGCCTCTGCTAGCAAAGGGCTTAGGTCTTTGTACCTATTGGAGAAATGGCCCAATAATAACTTTCCGACACCAGCCTTTTTTGCAATGATAGCTGCTTCTTCCGCTGTAGAGTGGAAGGTGGCATGGGCCCTGTCCACGAACTCTTTTGTAAAGGTTGATTCATGGTAGAGCATATCAATGCCTTTTATCTGCTCAGCGATGGACTCATCATATTTAGTGTCAGAGCAGTAAGCATAGCTAAATGAAGGTCGTGGTGGCAATGTATAGATCTCATTGCTATAGCGGACATTTCCCTCTTCATCAAGCACATCTTTGCCATCCTTCAGTGCATTGATGTGAACAGGAGGTATTTCTTCTTTAAGCACATTCTTATTGATACGCCTTCTCTTCGGCTTTTCTTGAAACAAGAAGGCTGAGCAAGGAATGCGGTGATTGAGAGGAAATGTGCTTACCGTTAAATGAGGGTTTTCAAAAATAACATCTGATCCTCCAGGGGTAAGCTCGTGGAAGTCTATGTCGAAGTTGAGTGATGTCTCAGAGTACCTGAGTTGCAAACTGATAATTTCCGATAGGCCTGGAGGCCCATAAATGGCAAGTCTTGTCTCCCTACCGTAAAGGTGCATCGTGGAGAGGAGACCCATCAAACCATAATAATGATCACCATGCAAATGGCTGATCATGATGTGATTGATCTTGCCTATCCTTATGCCGAACTTCTTGGCTTGGATCTGGGTAGACTCACCGCAATCAACCAGAAACGTCTGGTTTTGAACTCTGACAATCTGTGATGACTGATTGCGGTGATGGGCTGGAGCCGCAGCATTGGAGCCCAGTATCTTGACTTCTAACGACAACTCAGAGGGTCTTTAGTCCTCTGACTCCTCGCTGGTAAGGCCGCTTTCGATCTCGTGCATAAACACGGCATCTACGCCTTCTTCTACAGTAGGAAGAATGTTGAGCACCTTATCCAGCTGTGAAATACTGACGAGTTTCATGACATGCTCACCCACCTGACAAATTACGAGTATACCTCCACTTTCTGAAAAAATACGATTGCCAACCAATAGGGCACTTAATCCGGAAGAATCCATATACTTGACATCAGATAAATCCAGGATGACGTTCTTGACGCCCTCCGCCTGCATGGTGACGAATTCTGATTTGAATACCGGTGCTATTGTGGAATCGATTTTATCCTCGTTGGGCTTAAACTTACAATACTGCTCGTGCTTATCTAATGTGTACTTCATGTGTGAAAATTTGACTTTTGGATCAAGACCTTGAGCGGTTTAGTGAGATGTCAATTCCCGGTTGGTCCTTCAAAGGTCTGTGTTGATTTGATCTCTTGTTTTTGGTTAATTATCAATGGGTTAACGGCAAATGGATGACCCTGTTTGATTTATCTACAATACTTTTTCAATATTCATTCTAATTCTCTCTTCCTTGGATGACGAATCATCTTTGATGAATGGTTCTCCGGTTATTTTTTCAAACAACTCAATATAGCGATTTGAGATATCATTGACTACCTCAGGAGACATTACCGGTACTTCTTGACCTGCTTGACCTTGAAATCCATTAGAAATAAGCCACTGACGAACGAACTCCTTTGAAAGCTGACGTTGTGGTTGACCATCTTTTTGTAATTCCTCATAGGTATCAGCATAGAAGTACCTTGAGGAGTCGGGCGTATGTATCTCATCGATTAGTCTGATCTCACCATCGTAGTTTCCGAACTCATATTTTGTATCTACTAATATCAATCCCTTTTCTTGTGCATAGGTAGTGCCACGATCAAAGAGAGCCAGCGTATAAGCTTCTAATTGTTCGTAATCCACTTCACTCACCAGCCCTTGTCCAATGATCTCCTCCCTTGAGATATCTTCATCATGCCCCTCATGCGCCTTAGTTGTTGGGGTGATGATTGGGTTGGACAATTTGTCGTTTTCATTGAGCCCTTCGGGTAGCGGTACACCACAAAGCACTCGCTTACCTGATCGGTATTCGCGCCATGCATGGCCTGCCAGGTATCCTCTTATTACCATCTCCACGGGGTAAGGTGTGCACTTCAGACCGACGGTGACGTTAGGGTCAGGTACTTCAATTACCCAGTTGGGTACTATATCGCTTGTCAATGCCAAAAACTTGGCAGCTATCTGGTTCAATACCTGGCCTTTGTAAGGTATAGCTTCAGGTAAGATGACGTCAAATGCGCTTATGCGGTCCGTGGCGATCATAACCAACCTATCCCGTACGATGTAGACATCTCGCACCTTGCCAGAATACTTGCTAAGCTGTCCAAAAAACTCAAAATTCGTCGATTTGATGGCTTCTGACATAGGCGGGCAAATCTAGCCAATAGGGTGTACAATTGAAATGTGTGGAGAAGGCAAGATGACTTTCTACTTGCTATTGATTTTTCCGTATTTGTAGGAGGTAGTTGTTATCACTTCGCCTTTCTTATTGTAAATTTCCCATTCACCGTGTTTTTGATTACGGTGATAGCTACCTTTTTCAAGTATCCGACCTTTGTCGTCGTACTTTAGGTAAGGCCCGTGCCTGCGATCAAATTCGTAGCTGATCAACTCTGAAAGCTCGCCATTTTTGTGATACAGCCGTTCTTCACCGTGTTTGCGGTCGTTTTTGTAGGTGGTTTCTCTTGTTTTGATACCATCATTAGCAAATGTCAGTTCCGTACCCTGCTTTTTTCCAAAAGCATATGGTTCCTCTAGTATTACTTGTTCATCGGCATTGTAGTATTTCCATTTGCCTGATTTGAAATCATCCTTATATGCTTTTTCTGATAGGCGCTTTCCTTCCGTACTGTAATCTACTTCTGTCCTGTTTTTCTCTGCATTGCCAAACGTTAGCTCTTGTTTGCGTATTCCGTTTGGATAGAAGATGGTGCTTTTACCTACCCTATAACCTTCTACATAATTGAGCTCTTGCTCCAGGCTTCCATCATCATAGTAAGTATAAACAAGACCCGATAAGGCACCTTTAACATAGGTGCCCTGGTACTTCAGTTGCCCATTGGTGTAGAAGGTCTTATAACTGCCTGACTTTTCACCTCTCAGGTTCGTAGCTTCGGTTTCAGGGTTACCGTTTTCATAGAAAGTACGGATATGCCCGTCGATCATACCATTGACGTAATTGATATCACTTCTGAGTGTACCTGTTTCATAGTATGTTTTTTCAGGACCATTGGGTTTGCCATTAGCGTAATAGATTTCCTGCTTTAGCGTGCCAGACGGATAATACTTCTTTACAATACCCTCAGGTTGACCTTTTTTAAACTCTGTCGTACTCTGGATTTTTCCAGAAGGGTAGTAGCTACTGAGCTCACTTACTAATGTATCATCTTCAAAATAGCCTTTTTGAAGCAATACCCCTGTCTCAAAGTAGACGAGGGTTTCCCCTTGACGTAGGCCATTTGCATAGGCAGTGACACGCTGCAATTCTCCATTAGGATAGTAGTTTCTAAATATCCCATTCTTTACACCCGAATTGAAGAATCCGGTGATCAGTGTATCACCACTTTGACTAAACTGGATGTATTGTCCCTGGATCTTGGTACTGTCACCATCTACGATCGAATATTGTTCGAGGATTTGAGTTTGGGCTGAATCGTAGTACGTCTGAACGAGCTGTTGGGCAGCTACTGAAATGGGCAAGAGTGTAAGGAGTAGGAAGATGTACTTCATGAAAAAGGCGGCCTCACACCCAACGTAAGGCTGCCGATTTTATTGACTTTGGATTATACTCTTTCGATGACAATCGCAGAGGCGCCACCACCGCCATTGCAGATACCAGCTATACCGATAGTGGCCTCTTTTTGGTGAAGGACATTGTTAAGAGTAGTCATGATCCGTGCACCAGATGCACCAAGAGGATGTCCAAGAGCTACTGCTCCTCCAAATACATTGACCTTGTCTTCATCAAGCTCCAATGATCTCATATTGGCCAATGCCACCGCGCTAAAGGCTTCATTGATCTCAAAATAGTCGACATCACTCTTTTCTACTCCAGCATTTTTCATGGCCTTAGGAATAGCTAGTGAAGGGGCTGTAGTGAACCAAAGAGGCTCCTGAGCAGCGTCTGCAAAGCCACGGATCTTGGCCATGGGCTTTAGTCCAAGCTCTTCCATTTTCTTTTTACTTACCAGAATAAGAGCGGCGGCCCCATCATTGATGGTAGAGGCATTGGCGGCAGTTACTGTGCCTTCCTTACTAAAGACAGGTCGGAGTGAAGGAATTTTTTCAAAGGAAACGTTCTTGTACTCTTCGTCCTCATCCATCAATATCGGATCACCTTTGCGTTGGGGTATTTCCACACCTATTATTTCGTCTTTGAATAGACCCGAGCTGGTTGATTCGGCAGACCGCTTATAGGACTGGATCGCATATGCATCCTGGTCTTCACGACTTATTTTCATCTCCTTAGCGGTATTGTCTGCACAGTTACCCATGGCAAAGTTGTTATAAGCCTCCCACAAACCATCATGCATCAACCCGTCTACTAATTGGCCATGCCCGTATTTATGTCCAAATCTGGCTTTTGGAATGTAGTAAGGAACGTTAGACATACTCTCCATACCTCCCGCAACGATAACATCTGCATGACCTAACATAATGGCCTGTGCGCCGATCATGGCTGACTTCATACCTGAAGAACAAACTTTATTGACGGTAGTGCATGGCACGTTGTAACCAATACCTGCTCCAATGGCCGCTTGTCTTGCTGGTGCCTGTCCCAGGCCTGCTGAGACCACATTGCCATAATAGACTTCATCAACCTGATCAGCTGATACACCTGCTTTTTCCAAAGCACCTTTGATGGCTGTAGTGCCTAGCTGGACAGCGGTAAGTCCACTTAATTTACCTCCGAAACTTCCAATAGGTGTCCTTACTGCGGACACAATAAATACCTCTTGCATCTAATTGTTTTTATGGGTTAGTTGTCACCAATCAGGTTTTTTACTATCTGCCTTTTTGGTGGCTTTTTTCTTCATCTGCTGGAGGTATTGTACCTCACTATTGCGCATTGCTTCCAGTATCATTCTGGCTTTCTCTTCACTCAGATTCATCTCTTCTAGTTTTTCAGAGGGAGTTGGCATGGGTTGCTCTTCTTGATTCTGCTGCTCTTGTTCTTCACCCTCTTGGGGCTGTTGTTCTTCTGATTGTTCTTGTTCGCCCTCTTGCTGCTCTTGATTTTGCTGTTGTTGCTCTTCGCTATTTTGTTGGTCTTGCTGCTGCTCTTGTTGCTGTTGGTCCTGCTGTTGTTCGTCGCTATTCTCTTGATCCTGCTGTTCCTGGTCTTGTTGCTGCTGCTCTTGTTGTTGATCGTTTTGCTGTTGTTCGTCTTTGTTTTCCTGGTCTTGCTTTTCCTGGTTATCCTGGTTCTTTTGGTCTTGGTTTTGATCCTGATTCTGCTCTTGATCCTCTAGCTTCTTCTTTACCAATTCATAATTATATCTGGCTTCTTCGTTGGCTGGATCAGCCCGGACTGCTTCTTTAAAGAAATGTAGCGATTTTTCAAGTTGTTCAGGACTGCTATTGAGCATTCCCAATTGCTGGTAGGCAATGGACTTAAGCTCACGATCATTGGTTATTGCAAGCTGCTGATAGGCGCTTCTGGCGTTGGAAGAATCATTGAGTTGAAAGTAAGCATGACCTAAATTAAGTAATGCTCTATCGTCTACCACTTGCAGACTGTCCAGAAGCATACTGTAGTCACTTGCAGCTTGTTCATAGTTCTTATTAAGGAAAGCTTCCTCCGCAGATCTCTTAAGGGCGTTGATAGTTGCAATATCATTGATGTCAATGAAGGCTAGAAGCATGAATGCTATTACTGAAAAAGATGATTTCATATCCTGATAATCTTAATATTGATCAAAACATCAGTTAGCATAAGCAACAACGCTAGCGCGAGAAAATAATAATATTTGTTGGCAGACACATCAACTTGCTTCGTATCTGTCAATTCTCCTTCGATGGCACTGATTGTATTTATTAATCTTGAAACGTCGTTTTTAGTTTCGTTGATCTCGAAATATTTACCTCCTGTGCTGGCTGCTACTCGTTTCAAAGATGAAGGGTTGAGCCTGGTGAGCACATCATTGCCCTCCCTGTCCTTTTTGAATCCTCTTCGCGTCATGATCTTACTGCCGCGCGCAGTTCCGATACCCAGCGTAAACAGTTTGATCCCTGATTCTTTGATTTCCTGAGCAATAGCATCAGTTTCTTCCCCAAAGTCTTCTCCATCCGATATTAAGACGATGACTTTGGACTTTTGCTGCGCAACGGGTGTGTCCTCATCGTTAAGCTTTTCTAGTGCCAATTTCATTGGTGGGCCAAAGTCAGTGCCATTGTATGGGGCTATTTCGGTACTCAGGGTCTCAAGAAATAAGTTGATTGCCCCTTTATCATAAGTCAGTGGACATTGTACGAAAGCCTCGTTGGCGAAAATGATCAATCCTATACGGTCAGAGTTGAAGGCATTGACAATGCTCTTGAGTTCGAACTTGAGCTTCTCGAGTCGAGTAGGCTGAATGTCAAATGCGTTCATTGATTCCGATAGGTCTACGGCTATCATGATATCCTTACCAATGGCTTTGATCTCACGCTTGGTCTCACCAAAAGATGGTCCAAGCAAGGCTATAATAAGTAAGGCAAAGTAGGAGGATCGTATGATGAGTTTGACAAAAACTTTAGTGAAGGGGGTACTCATCATGCGCGAGATACGGATAACGCGCCAGAGATAAAATATATACAGTAACCCAAAAAGCAGTATCAGAATTAGCTCTCTTGAAGAGAAGCTGGCCGACCAACTCATACTCAAATCTTATTCAAGGTTTAAAGTTAGCTAAAGGCTTGGCAATTGTCTTACCACTAACATGTTTTAACTTTTATTCACATTTAAAACTACTGCATAGCACCTTGATACCTTTTGAAGGTATTGGTTACCATAGATATAAATTTTTCACTCGTTTTCCCGGTGAGTTTTTTGTTGGGCTTCTAAGTTGAGTGCTGCGGTACCTGCAAGCTTATATGAAGGTGTCGCGTACTGGCTCCAGAAAGGTGTCCATTCAAACCCGACTGACAGCCATTTTTCATCTCATGCTGATAGCCAATGCCACACCCCACCCTGATAGTCTGCTTTGTTCAAGCTGGATCTTGCCTGAGTAAGGTTTGTCTGAAATGATTCGCTGCTGATCGTCAAAAACCATTGTTTCTACCTCTTTGGCATTAAAAACAATTTCACCTTATAGATATGGCTCTCTTCGAAAAAGAGTATATAGATAATACTGGTTAAAAGGGCGTGATAATTAAGAAAGTATTAATTATCACTACCCTCAAGATGTATCCCTTAGTTTGAGATTATAGTCTATGCTCCTTTATCGAGATATACGTTGTAAGTATCTATTACCAATTTGTAGCCGTCTTTTTCCTTTCTCCAGACATTTACGTACTTGAAGTTGACTTTCTGTTCTTGCCCTTGAATTTTAAGAACAGAATAACCAATCCCGGCCTCATAGATCGTGTTTTTATCTCCATAGACCGAGACAGGGTCCATGTTGAAATCTGCTATTTCGTAAGTGAAGGTCTGCTTCCAGGCTTTCTCTATCTCCGCTCTACCTTGATAAAAAACATTGTTTTCTGGCCCGTATATTGCATCCTCTGAATAAATTTCAATGATTTCATCGAGCTTCTTCTTGGGTACCAGATCCTCAAACCTTTCGGCCTGTTGCTGTACGATGGCCACCAACTTCGGGTCGCCTGTTTGTGCATTAGTTGTGAAGTATAGGCATAGCAATGCCAGTAGAACTACAAATTGTTTCATAAGAATTAAAATTTAGTTTTGATTTATGTTGTATATGGCACGGTGCATCAGATAAGAGCCATCCGTCTGTCGTCGGTAGGTATTTTGATACTTAAAGGATCCTTTCATCTCCAGTGTATCTCTTCGAAAAACCGCGTTGATTATCCCGATCTCCAAGATATGATTCACGTCTCCCGAAAGTGCTTCTCGCACCATTTCAAACGAAGCGAGATTGTTTTGTAGAGTTCTTTCGTAACCTTTGGCTATGTTTTCTTTTCCTTTAAGAATTGTTCCACTCATTGGAAGGTAGATAGCATCTTCTTCGTAGAGTTTAAGGATAGTATCCAGATCTTTATCGGGCATTGCTTGCTCTAGTGCTATGTGAAATGATTCAGAGACTTTGATCATTTCACTTTCGGAAAGCGATACGTCCGGATTACAGGAAATACAAAATACAATACAGGATGCGATCATCATTTTTTTGACCATGTGTTTTCAATTTTAGTTGGTCGAAGTAACGATGATACGTGCCTGAGCGATGGTGAAAACCTGATTCTTAAGTACAGATTCCTGATTCTATACTTCTAACCTCGCACTTTGGCAGGTAACAGCTGGTTCTTAACATATGAATAAGGGGTAGTTTGCTCCACCTTTTTGAAAGCCGTATGAAAGGAGGATTTATTAGAGAACCCACAATCAAGTGCTATAGCCTCAAGAGTTAAATTCTTGTTTTGTTCGCTTCTTATCCGTTCCTTAAATTCTTCTATCCTGTACTTATTAATGAAACTGGGGAAATTCGTTCCTGACCTATCATTGATTACTTGAGACAAGTCTTTCCCAAGTACTTCCATTTCTTTAGCAAGTGAATCAATGGTGAGATTGCTTTTCAAATAAGCTTTTTCCTGATCCATTTTAGTTTTTAGCTGTTTCCAGATAAGGTCAATTTGATCTTTTGAAAGACGTGAGTTTCGATACTTGGCGATCTCAATCTCCTGGTAGTAATGGAATAATTTAGGATATGCTAAAGCAATGAAGACAATTCCGTACGTTAGCAATGCGATAGGCAGGCTAAGGTATTGAGCCCTTACATAACTAAAAATCGTCTGCGGATAAGCGATTCCTATCAACGTCAAAATCAATAAAAAATTAATCACGACAATAAAACCAATGAGTGTTTTCAGCCAGCGAGTAACAATTTGATTTGCGAAATTCGCACTGCGAAGAGCCAGGAAAGTAACTATCGAATACACAAAGGCATGAAGAATAGTTGCAGCATAAATAATCGTAGAAACCGTCCTATTCGTGAGAGCCACTTCTTGTGTTAAAACTCCAAGCTTAAATTCGGCACTTTTGCTATATAAGCTTACTGCCAAAAATAGCGTGTAGCACAGAAAAGGGGTAAGGTGAAGAAAGTCCTCCACAGCCAGTTTATCCCGCTTTTGAATAAGCAATACAGCATATAGGTAGAGGAAAGGACCCGTCAGCAAAGGAAAGGAAGCATCGATCCCAAGGAGATGAGGGTAGGTATGGATCAGTCCTGATCTAAATAGATAGGAAGAAAAGAGCGTAAGGCAAATGGTGATAAGCCATGCAACCAGCAATCCATTGGCCTGATTCTGATTTTTCTTCAGACACAAAAAAGCAATGAAGAGTAAACCCTGTGAAAGTGCGATTAAGTAGATCGTATTCATAGTAGAGCGACGAGCACTACCAATTTACGATTCAATATGACTAGAGGTTGTGCATTTTTGCTAAGTCAATCAGAAGGTTTTCAAATGATTGAATGGAAGGCTGATCGCTCGAAATACGTCCTTTATTTGCCATAAAGACAATTTTAGTCGAATATCAGGAATATCCCACATTTTGCAAGAGTAATCAACCGCTTGCCCGTTATACCCTATCGCTGCTCGGAACGGATTGCAACTTCCGAGTGGCAGGTTTTGCGAAAGGCCAGCAATTCCCGCTGTACCGTCATAAGTTCCCATTGTTTTGGAAATTATAGCAAAAAATACGCCTGTTATGTTTCGCTCAAAGTGTCGCCGAAGGAGTTCATCGATTTCGTCTAGCAAAAGATGATTATAGGCAACATTCTAGAAATGCTCTACTCGAATCAATTCAATCTTCTTTTAATACTTCCACAGGATTTAACCGAACTGCTTTAAGTGACACAAGAGAAACTACGAGCATTACCAACAAAACCAAAGCAACCGCTGGAGCCGCCAGATGAATCACATGTATTTCAATTCGACTGGCAAAGTCATTTAGCCACTTGTTGGTATACCAGTGGATAAATGGAAGGATCAATAAAGTGGAAACAGCTATGATCTTAAAATACTTAGAGAGAAAAAGCTTAAGTACATTCAATTCACCGGAACCAAGTACTTTCCTGATGCCAATTTCTTTTCTTTTTTGGATTGCGTGATAAGATGTCAACCCCACGAGTCCGGCCAGCGAAAGCAAAATCGATAGCATACTGAAAGTCGTAAATAGGTTGTTGTATTGCCGCTCTCCCTCATACTGAGCTTCAAACAGTTCGTTGGAGAAGGAGAACTCAAAAGGATCGTTAGAGAACAGTTCTGTGTATGAAGCCTCGATATCTTTTAAACTAGATAAGACCTCTTTTGGACTGACTTTAGCTAAGAAATAGTCATTCGTAGTATGCTGGAAAAAAACATGATCGTAGATAAACATCATTGGCGATCGCTCTTCCTGAAACCCAACAGTGTTGAAATCTGCGACTACCGCTACTACCACCGCGTCGGAAGAGTATCCTACTTTTTTTCCAACTGCTTCTTCTGGAGTCCAGTTGTAAGCTGCCGCGCCTTTTTTGTTGAGGATTACGCGTGGTAAGTTTTCTGTTTGCTGAGGGCCTGATGGAATACGGCCTGCCAGTACTTCTAATGATAGAACATCAAAGAACTCCGAGTAAATGTTGCTTAGGAATACAGTATGACTGACACTGCTCTCTCCATCTCTGGATGGGAGATTGGCCGTCCAACCTTTGTTGCGACCAGGGGCAAGAGTGGAGAATGTAGCTTGCTCAATAGATGAAAACTCCAATAGTTTGTTTCGAAAGATTTGAGCCTTTTGTACATCGTTTTCACTTTGAGAAACTGGTCCATTGATCACCAATATTTGTTCTTCATTTAAGCCCGTCTCCTGGTCGTTCATAAACTTAACCTGCAGATAGATGATAAAAGTAAAAGTGAGGAGAAACAAGGCTGCTACGAACTGAATGGATACAAAGACATCTCTCAATTTTGTAAAAAAGTCTGTACGAAAAGACTGTACTATTCTTTTCGGAGTCAGTTGATTAGCTGCCACATAAGAGGGGTAGAGGGAAGATGCGAAAACACCAAGCAAGATTCCTGCTGCTGCATAGAAGCCCAATTTCATAGTGAATAACTGAACATCTAGAAAGGCATCTAGCATCGTGGGTAATACGAAAGTTGCCAACACGAAAGCTAGCCCCAATGCCAGTACATTAATCACCAAAAACTCACTAAGGAAGAGCAATCGGATACTTGCCAAATCGGCCCCCAGGGATCTTCTGATACCAATTTCTTTTAAGCGCTCAGGTATCCTGGCCGATTGGATATTGACAAAGTTGATCCAGCCGATGATAGCGATCACAAGCGCTAATATTTCTAGAATTCGAATTTTTTCCAGGCTGAATGTAGGAACTACCTCATAATCTATATCGGAGTGGAGGTGAATATCTGCAACGTTGATCAAGTCGAAACCCATGTACTCTTCCGGTAAATCAGCTGGATCAATTTCAAATCGATCGTAATATTGTTGGTGAAATGATTCAGTGAGCTTGTCCAGGTCCGTATTTTTTGAAAGGGAGAAGAAGGTGTAAAAAGCATATCCACCCCAGTTTTCACCGTTCTGATAGTACCAGGGGATGGTTTCCTGAAGTACCTCAATAGACCCGATGGTCTCAAATATTACACTGGAGTTTTTAGGGACATCTTGGAAAACTCCGGTCACTATATGGGATCGGCTGGCATTGATACTAAGTGATTGCCCAATCGCTGATGCTGGATCACCATATAATCTATTCGCAATGCTTTCTGAGATCAGAATCCTATTATTGTCAGACAAGTTCTCATCACCTTGTAACAAAGGGATTCCAAAGAAATCGAGCAGACCTTCATCACCCCAAATCACATGGTCGGATTTGATAGCAGCTCTGCCTTTATTTATTAGAAGGGAGTTTTGTTCTCGATTGAATCGCATGTAACGTTCAATTTCCGGAGTATTTTCGGCAAAGTATGGCCCATACGGTGCAGGAGAACTTGAGCTGTGGATGTTTCTCCCTTTCGAACCGAAAATATCGAACGTTAACCGGTATTTGTTTTCTACCTGAGGGACAAAATCATCAAACTGTCTATTGCTCTCAGCATAGAAAATGAGTACGACAGAAAAAGAGATACTAAGTACTAAGCTTAGAATGGAAATAAGCGAAGCAGCTTTGTTTTTCCAAATGTTTCGTAGGGCGACCTTCAGGTAGTTGTTTAGCATTCTTTTTCAGTTTCATTAGTTTGAACAAGATCAAACGATGTGGCTGTATTTTAGATACTTAGGAATGGTAAACATTCATGAATGTGGACTTTTTGAGAAAATGGGCCTGGATGAAAACTGATAAGCACTTTTCACAGATTACAATTTTCAAGAAGATAGATTAACGTTGACCAAAACAATGAGCAGACCATGTGGCTGTTGATTCTATTTTTAAATAGGTCTTAGGCAAATACTGTAGATAGCAAAAGGATTAATCAATCACTGACCAATGAGAAAATCGCCGCTTTTAAAAAGCGACTCAACTGCACCGCTAAAGTATAATCAGGGAATGTACTAGTAAAGATTTGTGAATCTTGACTTATCTACTTCCACTTAATCCCTTTTTCCTGATCAATTCGGCTAACTAGCAATCTAAGGCTAAGAAGGTATTCATTTGAGATCAACTTGGTAAAGAGGTACTCCCTATCATAGAGACAATTAGATTGAAATGATCAAATGCCTGGTTACAACAAGGTTTTGACAGTTTATGAAAGTCCAAGTTGCAGTGATTCATTAAATGACTCCCTCAGCCTTGTGACATCCTCGCTACTTCAGCGGATAGTTGAAAAATCACTGCTCTTGTATTCACTTATTAAAGTTATCTGATGTTTTTAAAAACCCTATTACTCACTACAATCGCGATAACCTTGCTTTTTTGCTCCCAAGAACCTGAAATCTATACTTACTCAAAACCGCCATTACTCCGAGATGGATGGCCGGTAGCAGCACCAGAAGATGTAGGGCTTGATGCTAACTATTTGCTCAAGCTGGATTCCCTCATTCGTTCAGATCATTACACAGGCATACATAGTATGTTACTTGCCAGAAAGGGGTCGTTAGTTTACGAAGCTTATTACAATGGATATTCTCGATCAGACTTACATCCGATCTATTCAGTTACCAAAAGCTTTTCCTCACTTTTGATTGGGATAGTACTTGAAGAAGGGAAAATTGATAGCGTGCGAGTACCACTAATGTCCTTGCTCGATGGATATGAAACCTATTTTGACAATGGTAAAGAAAAAATTCAACTAGACCACCTATTGAGTATGACCACTGGATACAAATGGGATGAGTGGACGGGTACAGCTTTTGACTCCTCAAATAGCTTTTATCATCTTGATCGGGCAAGGCCGCAGATTAATTATGTACTTAATCGACCGCTGGAAAGTATTCCAGGAGAGAAGTTTCGGTATAATACTGGAGCATCTAACTTAATAGCACCAATCATTGAGCATAATACCGGTGAAGGTGTGGAAGATTATATTAAAACACATGTATTCGATCCACTTGAAATCACACAATATAGCTGGCAAAATATGTTTGATGATTTCCCTAGCACAGGTGGATACCGTGGAGGCCTCAGTATGAAGCCGAGAGATATGATGAAACTTGGTCAATTATATTTAGATGATGGTTCTTGGAATGGCTCTCAAGTAATTTCAAAAGAGTGGGTATCAACTTCTACCTCAGCGTCAATTGCGGTTACTTCTAATCAGTCTTATGCTCATCACTGGTGGACAAGGAGTTTGTTTGAGATGGATGGAGAAGTTTTGAGGGAATTTGATGCGTTGGGTAGCGGCGGTCAATGGGTCTTTGTTTTTCCTGATCTAGAATTGGTCATCGCATTCACCAGTGGCAATTATATCTGGCAAGGAGCTCCTGCAAATGCAACCTTTCAGCAGATTGAAATGATACGAGATTATATATTAAAAGCTATTAAGGCATAATGGATTTATGAATGACCATCTTCCCTTTGCACTACAGTAAAGCTAATTTTATGAAGTCTTATATCCTTTTACTTGTAACTGTATTGTTGACCAATAGTGTATGGTCTCAGTCTAATAAGGAGCTCCAGAGTATTCTTAAAAATTTAAAAGTCGAACTTATTCAACCAGGTGTCATTTCAACTAGTGGCTTTGAGTTTGGCACGTCAATATCTCCTGATGGGGAAGAATTTTTCTTTGTTAAAGGGATTACAGGTTTTCGTAGAACTGCTATTGTATATTCTATTTGGCAAGACAGCAGGTGGTCGTCTCCTAAACTTGCTCCTTTCTCAGGGAAGTACAATGATACAAATCCATACTTTTCCAAGGATGGAAAGCGACTTTACTTTACTTCAGATAGGCCTACGTTAATATTAAAATACGCACGAACTAACCTGTGGTATGTAGATAAAATACAGGGCGGATGGACGAGCCCTAAGCTTATTGAAGACATAATAAATGATCAATATGAAATTGTATATCCGACCATCCAAATGAATGGTACCATTCATTTTGTGTCATGGTCAAGACCTGGTTCTGAGAAGGGTGATATTTTTAAATCCCAACTAGTTGGCGGATCATATACTAAACCAGAGTTAGTTGATGAGCTTAATAGTCCCATGAGTGATGCTGACCCGGAGATTAGCCAAAATGGGGAGTTTATGTTTATTACAAGTCAAAGAAATGGTGGATTAGGACACTATGATCTTTACATTTTCAAAAAGCTTAAGAACGGAAAATGGGGTAAGGCAATTAACCTCGGATCTAAAGTAAATTCTATTTATATGGATTCCGATCCTATTCTTAGTCCAGATGGAAATACGCTTTATTTTTCAAGTGATCGGATTGAAGTGGATAACAGACTATCTAATCCGCATACTAGTTATGAAATGCTCGTAAAAAGTAACGAAGGAATTTATAATGGTCTGATGAATATATATAAAGTTGACATAAGTAGATTGTTGGAATACTTGAAGAATGAGACCAAAACCAACTGACGTTACAGTTATAGTCTTGTTGCATTACATGCAGAAAGTGCTTAATCCACTGATCAAATCCGGTAGAAGGGCTTAAATCTATGTTTAAAAATCATGTTGGCTTTTGCAAGCTATGTTAAGTAGATAGGCTCTGGCATCATCACCCAATATTTGAACTTAGGTTTTTGGTTTAGCCTATGATATCTTTTAAAAGTTTATTTCAGCAACACCTGCATATTTTTCAATGTTAATTTTATATTTGCGTTCATTTTTCAGACATACCCGGAGAGGTGGGTGAGTGGCTGAAACCACATGTTTGCTAAACATGCGTACGAGAAATCGTACCGGGGGTTCGAATCCCCCTCTCTCCGCTCTGACTATCCAATAGTTGACGGTTCCATAGCTCAACTGGATAGAGCAACTGCCTTCTAAGCAGTAGGTTCCAGGTTCGAGTCCTGGTGGAATCACTCTCTAAAAACCCGCTATACGTGTAATATAGTGGGTTTTTTGCTTAATAACCGAATGATCATGACACAGTAAAACCCCTCTGGTGTTATGCTATGGTGTTATGGTTTTTCGATCTGGAGGGGTACGTAAGTACCGGTCCGTAGGGATGTTCCGAGGGAGACTCACCCAAACCACCACATTGGTACAGTTATTGAAAGAGTATAAAAACAAGCCAAAAGCGCTTATCTTGTGACTTTTTGGCGCTAATATTCTCAACTTTTCTGCGCTCCTTTGGAGTGCTCAAATAAAGTGATTGATTCCAGATGATGGCAATCTCTAATTTTCTTATTCAAAATAAGCCTCGGTACGGCAAAGCGTGTCTGACGGGCCGCATTCAATTCTATCCTCTTCTGGAGGTTACTTTGTTTGAGCAGTTGCCGTATCCGAGGTGCTTAAATAATCTATATTATGCTCAAACAAAGTTTAAAACACATTACGCGCGTCTATGAAGACGAGCAGGTCAGGGACATCCTTGACAACCTGGCCTCCGATCCTTCCGGCCACCTGGAGTGTATCCACGTCTTCATCTTCCTCATACTGGAGAGGGTAGATCCTGAGGAGTATGAGATTGTCAACTGGGAGACGGTAGGAGGGTATGTACGCCTGCTGCTGGCGATCATGCATAGCAACCAGTACCGGGCAGCCCTACGCAAGGAGCTGACCGATCCGGACAGGCTATAGCCTGGTATCACTCGTCTGGCCGCTCGTCGGTCAGACGATTAATTATAAGTTGGGCTTTCATTTCGCCTGATTGCGCTTTTTGATCTTCTCTATCTCATCAGGACGGTAATTAAACCAGACCTTTATTTTAATCTTATCAAAGTCCGGATCTTCAGTCCATTTCTTATTGACCAATACAAGAGGTTCGTCGGGACACATCAGGTAGAAGTCTTTAAATGCACGCCTATTCGCCGGTATGTATCCAAGCAACAGACCATCTTTAGTGTTCACAGCAAGCGCTTCACTATCATATTGATTTCCTGTGTCCCATTCTAGCAATACCTCATCACCTTTTTCGACACTTTCGTAGGCTTCCCCTCTGTAATAATATTCACCAGTACCAGCTAGCTGTATTAAGTTGGTTTTCTTAGCCTTATAGTCCTTATCTTCCAACCCAGGTTCCGAGATGGCACGTAAAAAACTTTCCCTAATATATGGGTCATCTGATCTAGCAGGATTATGACCACTATCGTTATAACCAGCTAAAACGTAATAGAAAAAGGCAATTAGAGCCACTAGACAGATTGTAAGCAAAATCATTTCCATATATTAACTTACTGAAATTTCAGCTAGAATTAGTGACCACCAAGGCCAGCATGCGCTTACGGCATGACCATCGATGCAAGCGGACATAATGGTAAAACTAACTATATTAGCATTCCTAAATTTATTAGTAATGCTAAGTCACCTTTCCTGCAAATCACATAATATTGAATTTGAGCAATGGCATGGTATGTTCCAGCTAACTGCCAAGGACCACAAAGTCCCCGAGCCCAACGACCTGGACTATCTTAGGCAACTATTCGAGCTAGACTTCACAGCCATAGAGGCGGTTGATCATGTTCGTATCCAGACCATCAAATCAGGGATGGTCACCGTCACGTGGCAAGATGCCTACGGTAGTAGATCGCTAGCGCTGAGTAACAATGATCAGCTCAGGTACTTCTACAAGCAGAATCCGCGCTTTAAGAAGTCCATGGACACAGTAGATGCAGTGGATAGCAGGATCCACGCTAATAAGCCTCCTACGCGCAGAAGATGAGACTTAGTTAAACACCTGGTCATAGTCCATTTTCTCATACATCACCTGATCACGTATGGCCGGCACGTTTCCTATGTAACTTTTGCCGCTTAGCACACCTACGGTTTGGTAGCTTAGTAGCTCCTCATCATAAGGTTTACAGAGCTCGAGGATACTCTGCTCCAAGGCTTTGATCTCAGCGGGATCAGCTTCGTCACCTGGATACGGTTGTAGCCATTGCTCCAGCTGGCTTACATCCAGGATGACCAGCATCCTTGCACCATTGCGGTCAATTGAGTCCGGATTGTTGTGGATCTTCGTGAGCATACTGTTCGCCAGGCAAGTGACTATCGCAAAAGATTTCTTACGGATGGTTTCTCCGGTTGATTCATCTAGCAACACATTATTGTTATACACTCCGGCCATATAGAGAGGTTTTCCTTCAGCGTGTGTGATTCTGAACGGATACTTCTTTACAGTCTTGCGACCGGGAAGTTGCTGCTGGTGATGTTCGTAGTAGGCTTCTAGCCTGATTACACATCTTCGTTCTCGTGCTGCCTGGGGAAATGCTCTGCTTTTGAACATTGTTTCTGAAACCGCATTCAAATTGTTGTTTGAACGTTTTGCCCAGTCATACGCATCATGCTCCGTCTCAACCCAGTGTCCGATAAAGCCCCATTCGGCAATCTCGTAGCTGGGTTTTTTAATGTCAGTACAAATTATCGCCGTAGGGTGAGAAAACCCTTTAATGTGCCAGTAGCTTCCAGGTTCACGTTCCCCAGTGCTTACATCGGCCTCTACATCTACACCCTCTTCATACTCTTTCTGATAAGCGTCTATTCCTCGCTTGATTCGCTCAATTTCAATGAGCCGTTTCCATAGACCTTGTATAACTTCATCAGAAGCACCTTGGTACATGGCATCTTTTAGTTGTCTTCGGGCATGGTATTCTGCATCGTAGCACATCTCATTAGCATTTAGTGGATATCTAATATAACCGACGAATCAGAAACATCAAATTGGACCTAGTATCTATGCCTTACCGGTAGGTCCCCGCAAGTGCTTTTGCAACACGCACCTTTCATCGGTCTATTCACTATACTTGATACCCTCTACTTTGTACCAAAAACCATTACTTACAAGAAATATCTACACAAATACGCCGTTTTTTCTTATATTTTCCCCTGTATTTGTCCTGTATCTGATTTTATGGCCAAAGGCCCCCAAAAACTCGTTCAAATCCCCTTTCGCACCCATATCTGTAAGTACTTGTGTGTTCATGGGAAGTGGACCTCCGAAGGCCACCTCAACTTTGGCAAAAGAGCATTTCCCATCATTCAAGACAACACAGTGATCATACGCAAGTACCTTGCCGACCGTGACCGTAAGATTACGGTACCCGTACTCATGACACCCAGCAGCATTTACCATCAGTACGCGATGGTACATTACTTTGACAAACGCTTCTTCGAAGAGATGACAATGTATGTCGACGTTCGCAAGCATCAGGATCGCGTCTTCAAACCGCTGAGAGATTTTCTCCAGATTTACGGCATCACCTACGACGACTATGATTTTGACTCTGCCTGGAAGCGTTACCAGCGCGAGATCGTCCGTCGTAAGAGAGACACAGTAGCCGTCTATGAGCAGCATAAGTAAACATACGGGGGACAATCTTGGCGGTATCGCCCGGCTCTCCTACGCCCTCGAGCAGCTAGCCACGCCCCATATCGACACCACAGGCACTAGCATTCAGCTAAGCCAGGCCGATCTCGACACCTACTTTCATACCATCGAGCCCCATCATTTTGCAGCCGGCTATATTCAGCAGCGCACCAACGGTCCGAATGGACCCAGCTGGACCATTACAGTTGGGCTCACCATCATCGGCGACCGGCAGGAGATCAGGGACCAGGTAGAGCTCGTTCTCGATCGCAAGCTGTGGATCTACCTTACCGATCGCAACGGTCAGCAGCTGCTCATCGGCCATGCCGGTGAAGGCATAGTACAGGCCGAGACCCTCAGCAGCGGCCAGCAGGTGTCAGAGCTTGCCGGGTACGACTACCAGGTACAGGGCACACTCACCCGCAAAATGCGCCCTGTGACACTTCTAGGCTAGATTAGGTCCTGTTCACCCCCCTATGCCCTCTATACTATTGTGGGCATATGGCGCGCCTCACAATCCTTCGCAACCTCCTGAGCGGGGTTTGGCTTATCAACAAAGAAGCCGGTGAGTCCTATATGCCGGCAGTACTCCAGTACATCACCGGAGAGACCGTCGAGGCATTTGAGACACCTGCAGAGGAAGAGATCAGTCCGTTTGCACTACCCATCGATGCATTTCAGGCCAGATCAAGAGTAGCAAGCGATTTTTCCTCTACCGAGAATATTCCCGAGGGCTCCATAGCCATCATACCTATCCATGGCGCATTGATGAAGGAGGATTACTGCGGAGATCCCGGTACCGCTACCATGGGCCAGTGGATCCGCAATGCAGATGCTAATGAAAATATCATCGGTATCATCCTCGATATAGATAGCCCCGGAGGTCATGTGGATGGCACAGAGTCGCTTGCCAACACCGTGAGCGCTACCGCAAAACCCATAGTGACATTGGTAGATGGCATGATGGCCTCTGCAGCCTACTGGATAGGCTCAGCAGCCGATCATATCATATTGAAGAATAAGACCGACCTGGTGGGTAGTATCGGTACGCGAATCACACTGGCCGACTACAAAGGCTATTATGAAAAATACGGGATCAAGGTCCATGACATCACAGCTGACAAGTCTTCTGATAAGATAAGGTTAGTACAGAAGGTCATGGAGGGCGATTACCAGCCGATGAAAACAGAGCTGCTCAATCCTATGAATGAGGTGTTTCTCAATGCAGTCATTGAGCAGCGTGAGGGAGCGCTCCAAATCAGTGACAAGACCAATGAGCCATTGACTGGTAAGGTCTATCTAGCAGATAGGGCCATAGAGCTCGGCCTGGCCGACGAGATGGGGGAGCTATCCGCCGCTATCGCCAAAGTCAAGGAGATCTCCGGTACTACAGCAATCAATTCTATTTCATATACAGAAATGACAGTTCAACAGATCGCTAAGTCGATTTTCGGCATAGCATCAAAACAGAAGAAGGGTGAAGCCGTCACTGCCGAGGATGTCGAGGCAATCAACGCGGAGCTTCAGGCCCAGGGGATCACCGGCGTAGTGCTGGTAGATGCCGAATCGCATAGTGCGGCTACTGAGCAGTTAGAGTCACTGCAGGAAGTAGTTAGCACTACGGTACGTTACTTCGAGCCGGAAGCATCTGACGAAGAAGTATCGGAGTTTGACCTCAGTGAGGCCATCACAGGCCTTCAGCAGGAGTTGGAAGATGCCCAGGCAGAGACAGGACGCCTTGAGCAGGAGAATGAGACCTTGAGCAATTCCATAGGCAAGCCGAGGAAGCCCAGGGCAAAGAGTACCAAGTCTGAGATCCAGACCAAGCCAGAGCAGCCTGATTACTACTCTGAGGCCGATGCTGAGCTTGATGCTATGTTGGAGCAAGTAAACAAAAAATCGAAGTAGCTATGTCACAAGTAACACAGGATATAGAAGCGATCAGGGGCTACATACAGGAGTATGGACCAGACCTGATCTACGACATGCTCAATGGGCTCGACTTTGTACGAGATCTACCCGAGGGCATTATTCGCAATCTGCGTACCGAGCGCAACCTACCGAAAATGGTGGTTGATGATGGTGTCCGACCTCACAATACGGAAGTAGAGGATGCAAAAGGTAAGCGTACCTGGACAGCTCGTAAGCTCACACCAAGGTACTTCATGAAGATCTTCAAGGTCGTCGTTCAAGAGGTACGACAGTCATTCATGTCAGAGATGCTAGCGCCCAATGCCAAGCGTGAGCCGATGGCAGCCTGGCAGTGGGCACGCGAGTTTGAGAAGGTAGCCGAAGAACTCAACAACCATTTCTATTTGGCCAAGTACCACGACGATCCAATTGATTGGGATGCCGGTACAGTCTACAACGCAGGCGACCTGGTCTATTTCGACGAAGGCATCAATCGCGGCTCAATAGTCTTTGAGTGCCAGGCGACTACTGTAGCTGGCGAATCTCCTACTTCAGCAGCTGCAAAGTGGGCTGATGTGGATAACAAAGTGCTATTTGATGGTCCAGGTACCATCATTGCAGCAGAGTCAGGCTCAGGCCTTACACCTTTCGCTGGTGGCTCGTTCAACGAGACGGATGCCTATGCTACTATCAAAGCGCAGTGGAACGATATTCCGGAGGCAGATAAGAACCGGGGCATTACTGCCTACATGTCGGTAGGTGCAGGTGAAGACCTCCAGGAGAATGTCAACAGCCTCTTTGGTAGTGGTAAAGGTATCGGTGGTGTAGATGTAGATATCGCTGCAGGTCAAAGTTTCGTACTTCGCAATACCGCTGGCCGGTTGCGCATCAAGCCCTGTACCTGGATGGGTAGCAGCCGCAGGGTGATCATGACACTGCCTAAGAACTGGAAGATAGGCATGGACCAATTCTCAGACTACAACAAAGTAGGTAAGACCGTGGAGACACTTCACGGGTACAAGGCGATCATGAGCGGTATGCTCACGTTCAACTTCTCGGATCTTAGGGTACTATGGGTAAATGACCAGCAGTAAGATGGCAGATAAAAAGCAAACCCAGGAACAAACCGCTGCATCCCTCATCAAGGATGAGAAAGCACTTGCAGCGTACATAGCAGCCGCTGAGCAGGAAAAGGCAGAAGTAAAAGAGCTTAGGAAGCTGATCGCACAAAAATCAAAGGGTATCAAACAGGCTGAGATAGACCTGGAGAAAGCCCAGGAAGACTTGAAAACCAAGTCAAAAAAACTACAGCAGGCTCAAGATGATCTCAAGCAGGCTGAGGAAGACCTGGAGGCCATGGCCAAGCTGTTAGACAATGCAGTGAAGCAAATCGAGGCAGCAGAGCCTAAGAAAAGCAGTGGCCCTCCGACCGTGAAGATTGATGAGGTAGACTACATCCTGCCTGTTGGCAAGTTCAAGTTGCCCGGTCATCCTGGTGAAACATTCTCAATAGAGGATATCAAAGCCAACGAGGTGGAGACCATTCTCTCTGTACCCAACGAGAAGGGTGGTATCACCAAGAAGCGTGTCAATATCCAGGAGTATGTGGTAGCTAAGAATGTAGTGCGCAGAAAAGGAGGTAAGCAGTGATACTAGAATCCTTGCAAAACCAGTCCGGTGGCAACAATGATGCCGGGCTGAAGCGTACCTTCTACATCGGCCTGCACAACCAGGTAGCCACCTGGCCGACCAAGGCAGTTGCTCCAGCTACCTATGCCGCTGTGGTGACCAATGATGCAGCGGTAGCGATGACCTCCGGTAATCAGATGTATGAACTGGAGCTCACGGTAGACAAAGGCTCCAGCCTGGTGACCACCTCCCAGGGCTCCAAAGGCTCTTTGAGTGCTAAGAACGATCTGAAGGGTGTACAGGCCAAGGTATCCGCTTCTATGGCCGGTTGGTTGGAGCATCACAAAAATGATGAGCTGATCGGCATCACTTCTGATCTAGATGGTCAGCTCAGATTCCATGGCGCAGAGGATCTCCCGTTGATGATGGAGAGTTTTGAGATCCAGGGCGGTGGCCAGGTCGGTGAAGACCGCATGGTCACTTTCACACTGGCCAGCGTAGGCCGTATATCTTCATTTTACGGCACAGTGGCAGCTCCACTTGCCATTCCATTAACTCCAGCGATCTAGTACCATGGAAGAGACTAAAGTAGTACACGACAAGAACTACATCGAGCCAGCCAGGCGCCAGCTGCCGGCAGATGTAGCCAGGAAGTATGACACAGTCGGAGTGCGCCCAGGTTGGGTGGTTTACAAAGGCCAGCGCATCAACCTGACCACTATTAGCCTGCAGCAGGCTGATGAGCTAGCCCGGGACGGCAATTTCCCCTACCTGGAAAGAAAAGATCCGGAAGAGCCTAAGAAAAAGTAATCTCTGATTTTCTTGTTTTCATTTGAATGTTTCATCAAAAGCTTCGGAGTTTCTCCGGAGCTTTTTTGATTCTCATTATTTGCTCTAGGGAACCAACTCTATCGCGGATTTGCAATCCGTTCTCGTCTACTTCATGTCCTCTCACCAAGATAATGTTTCATCTACCTTCATCCACATGAAGCAACTATTCACAGCCCTGGGCAGTAGTTTACTAGTGTGGCTGCTGGCCATCGTCGGTCTTCTGAACGCCGACAATCCCGATGTGGATGTTACTTCCGATCTCTCTACGTACGAGTTTGTTGATATCAATGGTCCTTTACCAGACCTTGACGATCTCAATCTCTCTGCAGAAGCTGTAGCTGCCCTCGTGGTAGCAGAGCTGTATGTTAGCTACGCCTTCCCAAACAGCGCAGATGCTCAAAGGCAAGCCGATCCCGTAGAGAAGAGAGGGAGAGCACCACCTGTTCAGAACAGCATAGTGGTTTTAAGTCCAAACGATGGATTGAGATTACTAGCTGTAAAACCGATAGCTTACTACAAACAATCGACGGCTATCAGTTGAAAAACTTAATAGATTGGGAAAGCCAGGTTAGCGCCTGGCTTTTTTTACACTGAGGCCCTCGAAGCATTGTCCTCTCCAATGCAATTGCATCCCCATATCATTGCCTGATGAATAAAAGGGAGAAGAAGGTTATCCGCAGGATCCATTACTGGATAGGAGTTTTCTATTTGGTGGTAACCATAATGATTTGGTTGCTATGAAAAATGATCAGATCCGGAAGGTTCTCGATGAGTGGGACTATGACCAGGCAGTGCAGCTCTACCAGGAGTATTGCTCAGATCCCGCCATGGCCAGGGTACTCTCCTCTGGTGAAAACAAGTTCTTCACCCAGCAACTCAAAAGTTTACTCAAAGACTGCCTCGATCCTGAACCACCTGTTAGTTTAGGGGCCCGCGCCTCGTACACCGAAGCTGAAAGCGTAGGATTAAAGCGTCCCCGGGCTCATCAGCAAGACAAACCGCCAGCTGTCATCGCCATAGAGCAGCGGCGCAATCGTGCCCTCAGCCGTCAGGACCAGCTACGTTGGGAAAACGTGCTTTGTGTAGAAGCCAAGGCCCCAAGATCCAAGCTTGCCGAGTTGGCTACCGAGATCGTAGCACTAGGTCGGGAGCTTCGCGAGTGCTGGGACCAGTTGTACTACTATGAGTGCCATGGTCAGCTCCCACCACCACCTCCCGATCCTGTGCTCTCCAGGTTCGACAATGCCACCAATGTCGCTGACCTTACCCGCATCCGCAACAATGCCCGGAGCAACGTAAGCCGCGCCAAGACAGAGGAAAAGAAAGAGTATTGGAAATCCGTAGAGCGGGAAGCAGATCGCAGAATAAGCCAAGCCATATGAAACCAGCAGAAATCCACGAGCACATTATCGACCATCTGGAGCGCATCTATGAAAATCCTGATGCTTTCCTCAAGGCACTCAATGACCTCACTTTTCAGCATCTGGTACATGTTGATCAGGATGAATCACTGATTGACTGGGAGCGCATACAGGACCTCACTGACATGATCTGGGAGATCAAAGCCAAGAACATCTGATATATGACTGATGAAATCCAGAAAGCGCCTGACAAAGAGCTGAAGTTGGGCAAGGCCGATCTGCAGCAGGTAGTTGACTTCTATGAAGGCAGGCTGCCGCGTCATCGCCTGAGCACACCACTGGAAGCCTATTGTGATAAGATGGACTTCACAGCAGAGCTGATACAGCAATACGCCTCGAGGCTCCAGGTAGTACCTATTCTTCAGGAGACCTACGGGATAAGTGCCCCTACCGCCAGGATGCTTTTTGAACGCACCCAGATGATCAAAGGTAAGACGGTGGCGCACAGTATGCCTTTCCACCTCGATGTGCTATTGGGACGTGTCATGAAGCAGATGAATGACGCTGAGACCGACCGGGATCACCGCTCAGCTGTGGCCGCTTCCAAACTCTACTACGAGATCATCAATACCCATATGGGCAATATGGAAGCAGAGCGGTACGAGACCTTCGAGATGCAGCCTATCATCATCGGGCATTTCCCTGAGAAGTTTAAGCGCTCCTTACCAGAAAACTGGGAAGAGCAGCTCGAGAAGCTCAAGCAACTGAAGCGTAGCAAAGAGTTTGGCCAAAAGGTAGCCGAGACCATCAGTTATGAAGAGGTCAAATGAGCCAGCAAACTAAAGAGCGCAACCAGGTACATCACAACTGGCCACAGATCATGGTCAACCTTATCCAGACGCAGATCATGATTTGCATCTGGGGCCGGGCCACCGGTAAGACCGAAGGTTTATTAGCCGATTACTTCTATGAGTGTGTTCGGCAGATGCCCCGGTCACTGGGAGGCATCATATCCGTCACCTACGACAAGATGCTCACCTTTATCATCCCCAAGCTGATCAGGGGTTGGGCACGGTTGGGCTACCGCCAAAATGAGCACTATTGGGTACGCCAAAAAGCCCCTGAGCATCTGAAGCGACCAGTACCCTTCCTTGAGGTCACAGATCCTAAGCACTTTATCCATCATTGGAATGGTGCCGGCCAACAGCTTATCTCTATGGACCGTAAAGGCAAAGGAAATGCTGCAGATCTGGACTACCTCGGCGGAGACGAGATGCGCTTTGTCAAGCAGGAAAACTACGATGAAGTAGACGCCACCGTCCGTGGCAATGAAGATCACTTTGGCCACCTCTCGCTACACCACAGCAGGCTGCTCTGTACGGACATGCCCAGGGATGGCATAGGCACCTGGCTGCTGGACTATGAAGACCTGGTGGACGAAGATGTCATAGAGATGATCATCAATATCCAGCAGCATATCTTCAACCTACGGGAGAAGCTGGAGAAGATCAAAGGAAAGCGGCGTAGAGAGGCCATCGAAAGGGAAATCAATAAACTGATCAGCGACCTCAACGAACTACGCTCAGGAGAGGTCTACGTGAGTTATGCGAGCACTTTAGAGAATATCCATGCCCTGGGTATCGACGTGATTAAAAACTACAAGCGTGTCTTGTCGGATTATGCCTATCAACTCGGTGTACTCAATGAGAAGGTGGCTTACATCGAGAATGGTTTCTATCCGATGTTTGATGAGTCAATCCATAGCTACACAGCCAGTGATCATGCTTACATGGACAGGCTCCAGATCGATGACTACACAACGATAAAGCGCGACTGTAGGTGGGATAAAGACTGTCGGAACGATCTCCCGCTACACATCGGACTAGACCACAACAAGGCAATCACATGTATAGTAGTCGGCCAGCAAAAGAAACGCTCAGGTCGAAATCATATCCAGGTGCAAAACTCCCATCACGTCCTGGAGCCAAAGAAGATCAAGCATTGCATCGATTGGTTTGCAGAGTACTACAAGTATCGTGAAGGCAAGACCGTCTACTATCACTATGACCACAACTCCAAGGCCGGCAACAGTAGTACTGATTACAATTTTGCTGATGAAGTCCAGGATAGGCTTAGAAAAGCCGGCTTCACCGTGATTGGAAAAGATCAGGGCCAGGCTGCAGGCCATGACAAGAAGTACAACTTCTTTTCAGATATGATGGCCGGCACAGATCCTGACCTGCCCACCTGGTCCATCAACACCACCAACAATGAGCAGCTGATCAAAGTACTCAAAACCACCAACACACTTCCTGGAGGCAAAGAGAACGGCTTTGAGAAAGACAAGCGAAAGGAGAAACAATCAGGTTTCCCACAAGAAGATGCACCACATATCACCGATGCGCATGACATCCTGATTGTAGGCATGTCTGAGACCCAGTTTGGACATCTCACTGAGCAGCATGGCGGTGCTATGCTAGGTTAGACCCTATAGTACCTTCCATTTACATATCAGGAAGGTCGTCTGTAAATGGTTTTGTCGTATTGAAGAAAGAAAAGATTTCCGGTAGGTACTCTTTTTCAGTGATTTACCCCATTCCGGTAGGAAGAGAAAAAACGCATGCGACGGTCGATCGCTCCCCGCACTATCGGCTCGATGCAATTGCATCAGAAAAAATAGCGATATATGACCATGTGCCAACTCAGATCATGCCTCAGGGTGCCATGTCCTGTAGTGCTGGTGTCTATTGCTTCATTTTTATTGCATGATACTGCTGAAAGATATGCTCGAGGCGATGATGCAGCGAGATCACAATGGGGATCCTATACCATACGACATCACCTTTACCACACATGGTGGCAAGAACGATGAACCAGGTACCATCATCAATGCTAAGGGTGTCATTGTAAAAGGCAGGTCTAAGGCCAACCGGAAGTCATCAACGGTTAACCTACATTTCCCTGGTGGCCAGGTGCGTGCCGTACATATTCCATTGATCACCCATTTCAACAATAAGCGCGTCAGATGATCCAGGAATACAGCAATGGTGACTACACCATCATGTACGATGAAGGCCTACAGCTAGCCTACTCTGAATCCCGTGCCAGCATCACAAGGCCAGTTGTCAACTCTATCTACGAAGGCTCAATCGAGAATATCAAACCTTGGGGCGATGGCAATAATTTCCCGCAGCTGGTATACAAGGACCTGGACAGCAATGCAAACCTAAGCCGTGCCATAGACATGCAAGCCAGGATGTTGATTGCTGGTGGCCTTAAGTTTCGGTTCTTAGATCCCCTAGACGATTCTCCAGTACCAAGCGACAAGATCGATCGTAAGCATGTGCGAAAAATCCGTGAGCTGATCAACGAAAGCTGGTATTACTCGATTGCTGCAGCACGTAATTTCTACGGCTTCATAAACGTATTTCCTCAGCTCATGCTACAGGGCGATCGGAAAGAAATCCGGAAGATCTTTGTCCGTGATGCCGCGCAATGCAGGTTAGGATTACAAAATAGCCAGGGTGATATCGAGAGTGTCTATGTAAATGCCAACTGGCCAGATGCCAGGTACGATGATGAAGAGACTATTGAGCTGCCCTTCCTGGATAGTATCCATGACAATCACCATGATATCCGAGAGTTAGATGAGAACAACCTGATCTATTTCCTTTGCTACCCTACCGGGAAAACACACTACCAACTTTCCGGATGGGATAGTATCCGTCATAATGGAATACTGGAGATCTCTAACAAGATACCTCAATGGAAACTGGCAGTGATGGACAACCAGATCTCTCCTAAGTTTCACATCCAGTTCCCGGACTACTACTGGATCCAGAAGTTTGGTGATGAATACAAGGGCTGGGATGAAAAGAAAAAGGCCAAAGAGAGGAAGAAAGAATTTAGGCGGATAACAGATCTGCTGAAGGGAGTGCACAATGCCGGTAAAAACCTGGCCACCACTTTCAAAACTAATCCGGATACTGCCAAGGAATTCCCAGGAGTAAAGATTGAGGAGATCGGGACCAAACTCAAAGATGGTATGTACATCGAGGATGGCACTGACGCACTGATCAATATGTACAGCAGTGTAGGGATAGTGCCTTCAATGTTGGGGCTTACACCTAGTAAGAATAGCGGCAATTTCGGGGGTACCGACAAACGTGAATTGTTCAATATGGCTGAGGCAATCCTCACCCCACATTCCGAGATCATTCTCAAGCCATTTGAAGTAGCTGCTGAGTACAACGGCTGGAATACCGAATATCATGTTGTCGAGTTCTACTACAACAATCCGGTCATGCAGACCCTTGACCAAACCACTACCAAAGACAGAAGTACAAGAATAGCCGACACGAATGAAGCTACTGATTAACGAAACCGACTTTAAAGAAAATGTCAAAGTCGCTGCGGCCTTAAAGTTCAAGCCTTTCGAAACTTCCATTCGGAAGATCCAGCGAAAGATGCTGCTCCCTATATTCGGGCAGGGTTTATTCGATGAGCTTGTCACGGCTTATGAAGGAACTCCTTCAGATGTGCAAAAAGAAGTCCTGCAGATGATCCATCCCATATTGGCCAATCTAGCACTTTGGCTCAGCGCTGCAGGCAACAATATCCTGTGGACTGACTCAGGAGCCCAGGCCAAACACTCCGGAGATATGAAGCCGGCTTTTCAGTGGCAGGTCAAGGATGCCAAGAAGCAGTACATGGATACCGGCTTTGATGCTATCGACGAACTGATACTTTTCCTGGAGGAAAACAAAGCCACTTATCCTACCTGGATCACGCATACTGAGACCAGGAGCAGGTTGATCAACACTGCCCTCGAGTTTAGTCAGTATGTCACAATCAAACGGAGACTTTTTGAGGACCTAAAGCCGATCATCTCCAGGGTAGAGCGCGACACCATCACTGAGCTATTAGGCGCTACCTTATATATTCAGATCAAAGCCCAACTACTTACAGATGCTGGACTGAATGCTGCTAATCAAAACCTTCTCACCGACCTGCAAGTCGTCACAGCTCATCTTAGCTATGCGCAAGCGGTTAAAGAGCTGCCGGTCATTATCGATGAGACTGGCGTGAACTTGTACAACAATGCCTTCAGCGGTAACTATGAAGGTACCGAGCCAGCAGACAGTGGTCGTGTGCACGCCATCGTCTCACAGCACGAGCAATTTGCCCACATAGCCAGTACCCGGCTGATCAAATTCCTCAATGCTAATGCCAGTACCTATGCCGACTTTACCAAGAGTGATCACTATATCGATCCTGAAGAGGATGAGTTCGATGAGTCAGAAAGCTCAATCATAGATCTATGAGTGATGGAAACGAACAACTCTTAAGAGAGAACGCCAAGAAGCTTGACAAGATCCTCATCAGGATCGTCGGTGATGAAGAGCTTAAGATCAAGGGGCTTGTCCACGAGCAGGAAGAAGACAATCGCTTCCGTAAGCATGTAGAGCAAAAGCTTGATGATATCCACCTTGAGCAGAAAAAACAGCGGGAACTCAACCAAAAGGTGAATGATCGCCTGGACGGACTGGAAGAGTACAGTAAGTTTTTCCAGGCACTAGGAACAATCAAGAAAAGAACCTGGGGTCTGGTCGCAGGTGTAGTATTGTTTTTTGGAACAATAGCTGCATGGTATGATAAATTCAAGGCCTTCCTTATCAGATGGCAGGACTAATACTGTCCTGTGACCAGCATGCAATTGCATCTAGCTTGGTCTTATGTTCAAGCTATCTCAAACCTCGCACGACCGTCTCATGTCATGTCATCCTGATTTGGTGACTATCATCAATGAGGCTTTAAAAGTATCTCCCATCGACTTTGGAGTAGCCCATGGGCACAGATCTCCTGAAGTACAGAACAAACTCTACCAACAGGGGCGTACCACACCAGGGAAAATCGTCACCCATAAAGACGGGTTTAAGAAAAAATCCAAACACAATCATTTTCCAAGCATGGCCATAGATATCTACTGTTGGCCCAAAAAGATCATGTGGGATGAAGATCACTTATGTGTATTGGGTGGTGTGATCATAGCTACCGCAAAAAACCTTAAAGCTCGCGGATTGATCAAGCATGAACTCCGTTGGGGCAATGACTGGAACAGCGACGGAGTATTGGTGCAGAAGGATCCTAACGAACGCTTCATTGACCTACCTCATTTCGAACTGATCATCTGACCATGAGCTTGATAAAGACGATAGGATCGCTATTTGGTGGTGATGGACTTGGAGGAAAGATCATTGATGGTATCAAAGAGTATTTTCCACCTAAGGCCACTCCGGAAGAGGCCGCTCGGTTAGAGATGGCCATAAGACAGAATGCCCACCAGATCGAGCTACAAGTTGCTGACCAACAACTCGAGCAGCAAAAAGAGTTCAATGACCGTATCTCAGAGCTTGAAGGTACAGCGAAAGATCTTCAGCAGTTTGGATGGATCGGTAAGATCGTGATCTTCCTGAGGGGAGTGCAGCGACCTATGTGGGGCTATATGGTAGCCTATATGGACATCATGGTCTATTCCGGAAAGTGGACCATCGAAAAAGGTACACAGCTGGAGTCTTCTTTTTGGATCATCAATTTCCTGGTGCTCGGATTCCTTTTCGGCGAGCGTGCCATTAAGAATATCATTCCACTGGTGGCCACTTATTTGAAGTCCTCAAAAAAGGAATAGATGAACGAGATCTGGTTCTACGAAGACGACTCCAGTCGTAAGCCCATTCACAAGTATATGCCGGGAGCCTGGGGTGAGCTGTCCAAGCTGCAACTAAGGCAGGTGCTGGAGGTTCGTGCTCGTAGCGGCACCATCGATGGCAAAGTCCTGCTTTTCATTGCCATCCTGCTCAATCTTTCCAGGCGTTGGCGACTCGCGCGATACCTGAAGAAGCGACTTGGACCAGCGGGATTGACCGATACAGCATTGTTTACAGAATTTCTGTTTACTACTCCCGAAATTCCGAACAATCGTTTCCCTATCCTGAAGATCCCTAGCCTTTGGTCACCAACAAAGTGGCTCTATGGGCCGCCACTCTCCAAGCTGCTCAATTACATGATATTCCTGGAGTGGATCAAGACTGAGACTTACTACCGTCAATACCTTGCCGCTCGAAGTGAAGGCGATAAGAGGAAAGCACTTAACAAACTGGTAGCTGCACTCTATCGTCCAAAAGTCACTAAACCCGATCCCGTCACGCACAATGGTGATCCCCGAGAGCCGTACAATGATCACCGGGTCGAGAGCACTAGCCGTCAGATAGCTAAAGTATCTATCGGCATTCGGCTGGCCATCTTTTATCACTTCCAGACCCACCGGGAGAGATGGGCAAAGCAGTTTAACCATGTCTATGGCGGTACAGATGATCGGTCTACCCAGGACCAGCAGCCACAGCAGCCAAGCGATATCGATCTTTTCCGTGCGATGAAAAACATGGCCGGAGGTGCACTGCACATGGAGCAGATGGCCATGGTACCGGCTTCAGTTGCACTACTTGATCTCGATGACAAGATCGAGGAAAACCAGAAACTTAAAGAAAAGCTAGATGCAGCACACTGACGTCATTACCTACCTCAAAACCTGGGCCACCAACTTTATCCCCCTCTCGCACCAGGAGACCGATGAAGGTCGCCGCTTTTATCACAACATCGATGAGCTCGATGATCAACAGCAGCACATGAAGGCGGGCCAGTTCTACATGGTCATGGAAGACCGCCACACTGGCCAGATCGGCGGGAGTAAGGAAAACTATCGCGATCAGCCACGGTTTGCTGTCAGTTTCGTACGAAAGGTAGAGCCGACGAAGTGGTTCGATGAAGAAGTAGCTTTCACTGAAGGCAAGATCATCGCTCTTAAGCTCATCGGCTACATGGCCAATGACCATCACCATGAGCGTGACACTATTGCCAGGTTCATCAGGGAGGGATCATTCTCCTACCGGAGAATAGGCCCCCAACTCGACAACCTGCACGGCTGCCAACTCACCTGGGAACTCTCCAGCAACATCAACGACACCATCCAATACAATCCAGCAGATTACATCTAGTCTATGTACTATCTTCTTAATACCCTGTACTAGTGACCCCCGAAGTAGAATCCTTCTTCGCCCGCTGGCTTTGGCGCAATGAGCAGATCTGGCAACAACAGATCCGGGACAAAGGTATTGGCGACAGCCAGGAGCTGATCAAGTCCTTCCGGCACAACTTGAAGAAGCTCGCTAATGGCTATCTCGAAGGCGAACATGAGTTCAAGACCAGGGGCCGGTTTGTCGATATGGGAGTAGGTAGAGGTACCGATCGCACAAGTAGACTAGGCCGATATGAAGAAGACTGGAGCAAGGGCCGTGCAGGGCGTAAACCAAAGCGATGGTATACCCGGGCACTCTATGGCCGGCTCAATGACCTGCTAGGCGCCACGGGAGCCCGCCTCGGTGAAGAAGCCATCCGCATGACCAAAGAGCAATTTCCAACGACGATATGATAAAACTCAAATCCTCAAAGTATCCGCACATCGAGTGCCTGATGCGCCAGGCAGCCGCTGGATCCACACCCCTCTGCCAACTCATCCAGGACGAAGGTAATCCCACGATCCGCTGCACCCAGTGCGGCCTGACCTACCCTCATCCTGAGCCTGTCACGGATGTAAGCGAAGGGAAAGTCATATAACTACTTAATACCAACTACTAAGTACTAAAAACCAATGACCATCCTCACTGAAGCCCAGGCCCGTGCCATTGCCGCCCGCTACGGTATCAATATCAATACTGTAGATCTCAACCAGTACAAGCTCGTCCAGGTCATCAAGTCACTCGAGGAAAAGAACCCTGAGCTTCTCGATCTGCTGGAACTCCACCACCGCGAGCACATGGCGCAGCTGGAGGCCATGAAACCACCGAAAGAGGAAGTGAAGGAATAAGATCACTTGTTCCGTTAGGATCCCCGGCTGTCTACAGAGCGGATGTAATTCTTGTGTCTATTTGTCACCACTCGTCATCAATAGCTGAGTCAATATTACCCTCCCTAATAGCCTTCTCTATTTTGCTGACAGTATCCAAAGCTTTTTCATGCGACATAACAAAAGCCTTTGTCATGATGGTCTTTTGGTACTTCATTCCTGGATTGATTGGAAACTCGTTGGATACGGGATTCAGGCGAGTGTTGATCTCACCACCACCACCGGTGGTCACCTCATAATCCGTCAGTGTTACTATCACTCGAGCCCTGCCTTCCTTAACATCAATTCTGACTACATGCCAGCAGTCAATCACAACTGTGGCAATTGCATTCATTCCAACATGCACATCGTCATAAATTCCTTTGGCGGTGAGCTTTCCGGTCTCTTTATCCTGCAGTTGAATCACAGATTTTCCATCACCGTAATGGTAGGTAAAATAGTTTAGTGATCTCTCCCAGATTGTTTCAGATGAAAGCTCCGGAACTTCAATGACATTGACATAGGTGACATTTCCATTGTCATCAAGTTCATATTCACCTTGAATTTCGGCAAACATCTGGCGAGCCTTAGCATTTTGTCCGAGTACTTCAGTGCTAATACAAACAACTGCTAGAAAAATAAAGAGTCTCATGGTGTTTCGATTTTGATACAACATTATAGACTCAGGTACCTCTTATCTCCATTCAACAATAAACAATATCTCTCGTATCCACAAACGCCCTGACGCTGGCGCGCGTCTCCGGACGCGTGTCTATCTATGTCCTGATACCTCCGGCCGAACCTGGCTACCTTCCCACCATGCAGATCGAAGATCAGGTCCAGGTCCGCGTCAAGATAGACGGCAAGCAAGGCATCAATGAGCTCGGTAAGTACGAGATGGCGCTTCATGAAGCCCATCAGGCAGCCAAAGGACTCAAGAGCGGCACAGACAAATACATCGCCGCACATAAGAAGATCGATGAAGCCAAAGCCAAAGTTGACCAGCTAAGGGAGAAACTGGGCAATACTGGCATGACCATGGGTCAGCTGCAGCGCAAAGCCAAAGATCTTAGGAGGGAGCTCACCTGGGGAGCCACTCAGGGCACAGAAAGATACGCTAAGCTGGAAGCCCAGCTACAGGAGGTCAACGGTATCCTTGCCACACAGAGAGCCAGGCTCAGGGGCACCAATAAGCTATGGCGTGATATGAAATCAGGCTTTGCCATGTTTGGCCCGGTTGCACTGCTAACCACCGCCATCTATGGTGCTATCAATGCCGTCAACCGATGGGTGGATAGGAACATCAGGCTGAGTGAAACCCTTGCCGATGTGGAGAAAAACACTGGACTGACAAAAGACCAGGTAGATGACATGACGGATAGCTTGATGGATATTGATACCAAAAGCTCGCGCCAGGAGCTACTTGAGCTGTCGATCATTGCTGGTAAGCTCGGTATCGAGGGCCAGGCCAATATTGAAGGGTTCGTCCGTGCGGCTGACAAGATCAATGTCGCCCTGGGTGAAGATCTCGGCGATGGTACCCAGGCACTACGCAAGCTCGGCAAGCTTGTAGAGACCTATCCCGTCAAAGACGCCTTCGGTATTGAGGAGAGCATGCTCAGGGTAGGCTCAGCCGTCAACACCCTCGGTAGGAGCTCCACAGCTGCTGAAGGCAACATCGTAGAGTTTACCCGCCGCATGGGAGGTATCGCACCAAAAGCCAAAGTCAGTATAGCCGATACCCTTGGACTGGGAGCAGCTACCGACGCGCTTGGTGTATCGATGGAAGTAGGCGCTACCGCAATTGGTCAGATCTACACCAAGATGACGGACAACAGGGGTCAGTACGTACGGTTTGCACGGGACACTGAGGGCAATCAGCTAAGCCTTGAGCAGTTCACCCACATGATCAACAACGATTTCAACAATGCCTTCCTTGCCGTTTTGAGAGGACTCAATGAGAACAGTGACGCTATGACCACCTTTATCGATACCCTTGGCGATATGGAGCTGGAGGGCGAGAGGGTCAAGCAGACCATAGGCGCCCTATCGGGAAATCTCGACGTGGTTACCCGTCAGCAGGCAATCGCTAATGAAGAGTTTGAGAAAGGCACGTCCATTATAGATGAGTTCAATCTCAAAAACGAGACTGCCGGGGCTAATCTCACCAAAGTCTGGAAAGCTTTTGGCAACTGGTTTATCAATAGCTCAGTGGTCAGAGGATTCGAAAAGCTCACAGGCTACTTGGCAGATCTGGTTGAAGTACCCGTAAGTGAGTCATTGGCCAGGCAAAGAAGTGAGCTCAATGTACTGGTTGGCGCAATACAGCGGGTCAATGATAATGAAGAGGTTCGCAACAAGCTCATTACCGATCTACAGAGTAAATATCCTGACTTCCTAAAGAACCTTGACACTGAAAATCTTACCAATGACCAGCTGGCAAAAGCACTTGAGAGAGTTAATGAAGAGTATGCGCAAAAGATCATACTAGCTGCTGCAGAGGAAGAGATCACAGAGATCATGGCGCGGCAGGTAGAGTTGGTAAGCGAACGCATGGATCTGGAAAAGAAACTACAGGAACAGCAAGCCAAATCTTTCGAGGCTTATAACTCAAATACCAGGATTAGTGCATCAGCTTTCGAAACCCGTACCAGGCAGGAGATCGAAGATACACAAGCTGCCATCGAAGAAGCCAATCTAAAGATAGAAGAGCAGGTAGCCAGACGAAATGCGCTTCTAGCCGAGTTTGGTGTTGATGCTATTGCCACACCAACAGGTGCTGATGGCAATAACAATGATATCAATACCGACACGACCACCACTGGCACCACTCCCTCGAGGGATTTCGCCCTTGATCCCCTGGCAAAAATAGATAAGACCGCCAGCGTCAAAGAGCAGCGAAAGCAGAGAGAGCAGTTAGAAGAGCAATATCAATACAGGCTGGAGAAAGCCCAGGAGCATGGAGTGGCGCTCATCGGCCTTGCAGAGACGGTCATGCTCACGACCACAGATATCGATGATGAGCGTACCGCCCGGGAGCTTGACAATGCAGGGAAGCGCCGTGATATCAACCGACTGGAGCTCAATGAAAAGATCGATGCATACCAGCAGTTGGGTCAGGAAGCAGGCTCGTTTTTCGAAGGTGTTGGAGATCTCTTCAATGCATTCGGTCAAAATCAGAGAGAGTTTGTCGGCTTCCAAATTGCAGGCAACTTTGCCAGCATTCTCGCAGACCAAGGCGCAGCTTTGGCAGCCGCTACACGTCAGGCTGCCGGCACGAGTTTTACACCCATTGACTTTGCTGTTAAGCTGGCTGCACTCGCTACAGCCATCATCACACAGATCGCTAATGCCAAGCGCATGATTGACCAGGCGAAAGAGTCTGTCCCGGATCCCCCGTCCTTCTACTTCGGTGGGTGGACCGGCACCCGGGGACTTGGTTTCGGTGACCGCCATGGAGAGTTCACTGGTTACACCCACAAAAACGAACTGGTCCTTTCTGAGAATCAGCTCCGGACGCCTACTGTTGTACTCCCAACAGGAACGGGTAAGCCACCAGCAGTAGTTGACGTTTCCGCAATCAATGACACTGCCACTGCAGGCCTACGCTTCAGCTCACCATCAAGTACAGATCCTAGGATGATGGACGCTACAGCTGCACGAATGGAGGCAGCCGCAGCGCGACAGGAGAGAGCCGCTGAGCGTATGGAGAAGGTTTATGGTGTCCTGTTCGAAAAAGGTATTGACGCCCATTTTAGCAGAAACTCTTACCGTGATGCCAAAGAAGACGATGAAAGATTCCAAGCCAACAAACGCCTCGGTGACCTTTAATAGCGCGCTGAGGTTGCTGCTGGTGCGCGTTTTCAACGCGTGCTCCCTACAGACATCTAACTACTAATCACTAGTTACCAAATGCCCGTCTCCATCCTATCACAGCCCGCCTATCTCGGCCTTAGCAAAAACGAGCTCGTTTGGAGTTTCAACGCCCCTGCAGGTACGCGTGTAGTGATAGAGTCACGTATCGAGACCGGTCCATATACTGACACTTGGATCACGCTCCCTGAGCAAGGCATTGTTGCGGATAAGGACGGTCAGGTCAGCTTCGACCTGGCAAAGCGCTTAGGCGAGTACCTAGACTTTAATGCACCAAGCTTTTTCGACATTTCTACGGCTGTCGCTGAGGATACCTGTCGGAGGTACCAGGTACGCTACAAGGAAGGTACAGATGGAGTTTACAGTGCCTGGGAGCCAGAGAAAGCGGTGCTACTGGCGGGGCTACCCAGGGAGTATGTAGGCCTGTCGTCAGGCATTCCGGGTACGCCCACACTACTCACCGCCACGTCAGATCCTACCGGCGTACTGCTGGCCTTTGTCGACCAGTCCGGAGGTACGGCTAAGCATCAGGTGTGGATAAGTCAGCTAGGACCTGGGGAAGGGTTCACTCAATTGATCGAACTAGATCCTGGAGATGTGGACCATACGCACGATACAGCAATACTCGGCACACAGTACTGGTACTACATAGTAGCTGTCCGCAATGGCCAGACCAGCGAAGAGTTTAGCAATATAGCCACAGTCGTATACAGCGGATAGTATGGCGATCACAATACAGACCGCACCGGCATTTCAGGGGTTTTCACAAAACCCGTTGCTGTGGATCCTTACCACCGACACAGCTCCAGCACCTCGGCTATACATGCAGGTGGTGATCGAGACAGAACCTTATAGCGATGATTGGCTGTTCGTTGGCACCTTTCATGAAGATATAGATGCCGATGGCCTGGCTAAGTTTGACCTTAGCAGAATACTAGGCGACTGGCTTGAGCACGATCCCCCGGGCTTCCCCGATATCGCACCCTCGGTAGCGTCCAATGTCAACCGCCGCTACAAGCTCCGCCATGCTGAGGGCATCTATGGCGCACGTACCCAGCTGGGCACACTCTACCAGGCCACAGGCTCAGCTGACTATATCGATCTGGATTTTGACTTCACTGCCGGTACCAGCTACATCCTGATCGCAGAGTCCATCGACACGGCCCAGCTCGACAGCCTGGTAAAGCTCGACAGCACTACGCCCGTCGACCTCCAGGGCTGGGTGCTTGAAGGTCAGCGATCGGTGCTATACTTCAATCCTGTCAGTACCTATGCCAACAAAGATCTGGAGTTGCCGTCTGGTGTAGCGATCACCATCTATGAGAGCAATGCTCCCTGGTCCAACTATACCGATCCACAGGCCGTGCTCAAAGGAGGTTTTGAGTCCTCACAGATAGCCCTGCCGCCAGCGCCACCAGATGCGCCTACTGGAATGACAGCAACGAAGGATTCATTTATCAAAGTGGACTTGGCGCTGGTCGATCAGTCGGGTGGTACTGCAGAGCACCGTATATGGGTATCCCAATTAGGGCCGGATACCGGCTATACACTACTCGACACCTGGTCAGCAGGTCAGAAGTCAGGCAGTCATACCAATGTGGTGCCAGGCACGCAGTACTGGTATCGGGCCGAGGCTGTGGTCGGTGGATCCGGCAGCCAGGAGTTTAGCAATGTAGCCACAGCTACCGTCGATGTGATTCCAGTTCCTGTAGCCCCGACAGCTATCGAGTTCGATGCAGACACCATCCGACTCTCATGGACCAATGCCATCGCAGCGGCATCAGGTAGAGAGACAGAGATCGAGGTAGCTACAGATGGTATCGGTGGTACTTACAATTTATTGGCCACTACCATAGTGCCTACAGCTCAATATGATCATGATGGAGTTCCTGCAAGTAGCATGCGCTGGTATCGCATGAGGCATAAAGTCGGAAGCCACTACAGCGACTATTCAGAGGTAGCTACTGGTATCATCATCCTACCTATCATCGACTATCAGTCCGCCCATATCGATAAGGCTCGGATCGACAACCAAGGCACGAGCGGGATCGATGGGGTGCTCTATTCTGGTAAGGAAATCATCTTTAATGGGACTAATGCCTCCGGTACGATCACAACAGCTGGTAACCTGTCGTGGATTGAGTTCTGGATCAATCCTGATACTGTGAATGAGGCGATCTGTGACTTTGGGGTTGGCAAGTTCATCGAACTCGTCGCAGGTGTGATCACCTTGACCGGGCTTGGTACAGCGACCATAGAGGTCGATGATGTGGTCAGCACTATAGGGTATGCAGGGAAAAGACAAAAGTGGCGTATCACACTCGACGCCCCCGTAGCGATCACAGAGACAACCATTGGTGAAAACAATGGTACTTTCGGAGGCTTTAGGCTGTGTCAGTTGACTTCTAATCTGTACACCTACCTGATCAATGAGAAGTCTACCAATCTGATCTATGACAGCATCACGAATGCTGGTGTGGCGCGCCCTGCTGTGAGCATTCCCAACATCACCAGAGCGGCTGGTCTGAGTGGGTTTAATTATGATATAAAGTGGAGCGAGGGGATAAAAAATGATCCCGCCATCTATTCAGTATTTGAGGGGACCGACAAGTCTGTAAGATTCAGCACATCATTAGCTACTTACACCAATGTAGCGGTAGAGTTTAATATCCTCACCACCGATCAGCAATTCACCTTGTTTATTGTAGGGCAATCTCTACAGTACTTCATATGTGAAGATGATGCTAACAATCCATGGCACTGGCTATCGATTACCAACATCATTGTAGATGGTAATACTGTCAATGGTAGTACTCGCCAACAACTCCGTGATCTAGTAGCCGATGGCAATAAGCACTCCGTTCGACTTGAGGGGATGAACTGGTCAGGGCATACCTATTTTGACATTGGTCGACTAAACTACAATGAGGCGTTTGATTTTACGGGCTTAGTCTGGGACCTCAAGATTGATAAGGACAATTCCGGTTCTTGGGATCACGCTTACACTGGTCTAGGTTTAAACGCTTGGCAGGATACTATTGGAAGTTTGAACGGTGCTGAGGAAACAACGCAACATCGCCAAGCCTTCCCCGAAAAGGGTGTTCCTCAATCGGCTAATCAGGATGGGAATGAGTATTTAGTTGCGAATGGTGGTGCTGATGGTTTAGAAGTTTTTAACACGGAGATAGAATTAGCAGAAGGTGATTTTTATGAGTCAGTTGTATTATTTGACGGCAATGCACAATATGTTGGTGGTCGAGGTACCTTAACCGATTTTTTATATATCTATCCCAATGGTGAGAATATAGTATTTAGACCAAGAGCTGGTTCGATTTTTAATCATACTTTGATATCTCCTTTATCAATTGGTGAGGTTGTTGTTTATAAGGTTACCCGAACATCCCTAGGGTATGACATTTTCGTCAATGCTGAATTGTGGAGCATCGATAGCCCAAGTGCGAGGGTCGCCACCAGATTTAAACAAATTCTTCAGGGTAGTACCGGAGTTTGCTTGTCTTACAACTTCAATAACGTGCTCTCAGGGAGTAACCTTGATCGTTTTTCAGAGGCTTATAACATTACCAATTTAGCTGCCACGAAAACAATCCCCGCCTCACCCACCACCCCGACCGAAGATATATTCGGCGAACTACTCCGCAACCCTCAGCCCACCATCAAACTAGACGGTGAGTCACATGGTAGAAGTCAGTCTGTAACCCTCGATTGGAATACGGCATTTACGTTAGAGACAGAGGTTTACTTTAATGATTCAGGTGGTGTAAAGATCATTGCCTCAAACAAAGACATGGCCACCCTCGCAGGCTGGGACTTCTACAAGAGATCAGACGACACTATCGCAGTACAGGCCAACAGAGACGGAAGTAATTACGCATTGATCCACACCAATGCAGCGATCAGTATTGGGGCTACCGTGGCATTGACAATCACCTTTGACGGTAGTGAAAACGTAAGCGGCATAGCCATCGCCTTTGATGCTGTGGATCAGGCTGTCACGGATGCATCAGTAGGCAGTATTGCCACAGGTCAGATACTCTCTACCGAAAGATTGCAGTTAGGCCGACTTGCCGATAACACCCTTCATCACTCCGGGTCACAAGACAATTTCACACTAGAACTAATAGCGTAATGAGCAGTACAGTACATATCGACAGAGCCCGAATCAAGAAACTCCCTTATGAGGATGTGCATGATCAGCAGTTCTTTTTGGCTATGCCTCAAGCTGATCGAGATAAACGGTTCTCGGAGATCATCGCCGCTATTCCTGATAATACGGAGATGGATCCCGAATTGGAGAGGAACGGACTCAGCACCAACCAACGGATACTTTGGGGGGCTTTCCTCAATGAGCTTTTTTATACCCTTGAACCTAATCCAGCGTGGCAAGAAGGTGATCCTGAAGAACTACAGTTTATCAAGCAGCACTATGACCCGACCATGTATGAGTTTATGATCATGATGTCCGATCGAGAAGGTCAGAGCTATGTCATCATCTCCAGTGAGCTGCAAGCTGCTATCAATAGTGGTAATGAGGCCGCTATCGCAATAGAAGCGGACAAGTGTGAGCCTGCCTGGTTAAGCAATCTGCCAGCCACCGAGCCAGGGGTCGAATTGCCACTGGGAATCATGGAAGCTGATTTAATCAATACTATTCGCCATCTGAAACCCTACAAAGTGATCCATAAGCTCAGCAATGAGATCAAAAACCAATACCTCTATCCATGGCCTAAAAACAGTGTGCAAGCATGAGCACCACCTTCTCCGCTACCGAAATCGTCATGCTCAGCACCAGGTCACTCATCCGTCCTTTCTCAATGGAGCATCCGGAGTGGCTCTACATACTACCGGTTGCCGACAAAGCAAGCGCAAGTCTCACCGTCACTGTCTACTACACTGTTGGTGCCCCGATGGTCAAATCAATATCACTTGGCGATCTGCGAAAGTCGGAAGTCATTGATATCAACATTTCTGAAGCCAATCAAAAATACTCGGAGGTAGATAACACCAGGACGATAAGTTATATGACCATGTCGGTCAATAGCAGCGATGATGCGCTGACGCTGTACCCGATCTACCCAAGCAAGATGTCCGATGTTGTCACCGCTCTCTATTATCACAATAGCATGGGCGGGCTGGACACACTCATCTGCACCGGTGACTATGCAGATACTATGGATGCCGAGAAGTTGGTCATAGAGCAACCCCCAGACGAAACGAAAGATGTTACCACACATCCACAGTACCTGGCGATAGATCCGCAAGGCTTCCGAGGTGGTGACCAGCACACCGGCTATAAGTCAGAAGATGAGCTGTTGGCGTTGCGCGACATGCTGCTGCTCAACAAAGCCTATGAGTACCGTGTCATTAATGGTCAGCAGGTACTCCTGCCGATCCAGCTGCAGTCAACGAATGTCGTGCTTCCCAGCAAAAAGACCAACGCCAAAGCGCTCAGGATACAGTATCGATTGGCATCTAAAGACTATGCTTTGGACAGGGTCGGAGGCATCAAGACACAAGTCGAGGTGTTGAAGATCACCAACAACACCCATATCTTCATTTACTTCGACTCATCAGGGTCGATGAACGACACGCTCGCGCCACTCAATACCATGCGCACCACGCTGCTCAAAGATGCACTGATCGGTTTTTATGACGGTGACGAAGCGGCGTACAATGAAAAGGTCCAGGTTGTCAGCTATAGCGTAGAGCGTACACTCCAGGCCCTCGATTATCTTGGAGCTGTGACTCCGGAGGGAAATGTTGTGGTGCTTGTTTTCCAGGATGAAGCGCAGAGTATCTATCATGGCAGTCCGTTCAATGGTTCGCGCACTTCGGCTTATGATAGTGATGTGGCGGCATTGCTGCTTAGACTGAGCAACTACTCAGCCAATTTCTATAGGGCGGTGATATTCCAGGTACTCGGCACCAGCACTAGCAATGATGCATTCAAATCATTTCTACAGGCTGTACAGACCGGCTCTGGCAATTATGCAGGATCCAACGGTTTGAGCAACAGATCAGAGTTTGTCTACAAGTACGATATTACCAACGGAGCTGCAGCTACCTACTATCTCGACCAGGTAACCACAGCATTGCAGGAGCTCGGGTTTCAACTATGACACTCATCAACTTCCACCGTCATTCCCTTGTGAATACTCGGCACGAGTATAAGACTTGGGAATTTCCATTACCATGAACCAGCTGACCCTCTACATAGAAAACCAACCCTGCACGATGTTTCCTGGTACGGCCATCGACATGGAGTTGCTATGCGATCCACTCCAGTTTTTCCAGATCAACCGTACCATCAGCTACACCTTTCGGCTACCGCGAATGGGTAATGAGCGGATATTTGGTCATGCAGGTGATATCGATACGGAGGTGAACGGCTTTCAGTCATATCCTGCTACCATCAAAGTATGGGGCAATACCATCAGCGAGGGCACCTTCCTATTGATGCAGTCTGGTGGGGATGACTATTATGAAGGTCAGTACGACAGTACACCAGGCACGTTCATCAGCAATCTCGACCTAAGCATTGATCAACTGATTCCTGAGCAGATTGATCTTACTGCCCATAGTATCAACGGTAGTGTGGATGTGATCAACGCCAGCTCAGATCTATTCATGAAGTTTCCGGAGCTGGACTTATTCTCATATGAGTACAACCTCAATAGCCCCGGACCCTCGGCACTACGCTTACATGCTTTCCAGGTATTGGGTCTTATCAGAAAGGCTATACCATGTTACGCCTTGCTCGACCTGGCAAGTACTACCGGAGACCAGCTGCAGCGATTGATGACCTTCGGCAAGTGGAACCTCGACGGTGACGGCTCACTGCTAAAGATACTGCCTGATGTCACTTTACGTGAGTTGATCAGGATGTTCATTGCTTTGTCAGCATCAGAGGTGAGTGTGCTCGAGGGCACTAAAGAAGTCGTCTTTACAGGCTTTGGTCGCATGCTCGACGACCCTCGGTATATAGATCTGTCCGACCAAACGTATCGTGCAGAAATGGAAGTCAACCAGGGAGATACTTTTGACTGCTCATTTGATAGTAGCGACCAGGTAGACGGTCACATTACAGGCAATCCCTCTGAGCTTACTGGCAACTATCTTGGTAGCTATGCCACTGTATCAGCGCTTCCTTTACTGCCCTCACATGGTGACTATGCCTTTGTCTTAGCAGAAAATATGTACTACAAGTACGACTATATGCCTGATTCCAAGATCGTGCGCTGGTTTCGATATGCGCAGGATATCTATCCACAGACGAGCGGTACTGGAGAGCGTACACTATCTGTAGTTTGTCCGGGTACGCCGGTGGCTAAGTCAAGGTATATCTTTCATGGCCGGTGGGGTAAGTACCTCCTGGTACGTACAGCTACGGGTAAGCTAGAGGTGATATTTACCGAGATCAGCGGCATACACAGCTACCAGGTCGATGAGTATGCCTTGTTTTTCAACGAAGAGTTTAGCGATTGGATCAGGATAGCACATGTCGACACTTCCATATCAGTGCTCAAGCCACGATTTGTATTCGATATTGACTATGATGCGGATATCACCATCTACCAGGAGGGGGTCCCTTACCAAAAAGGGGCTGTGGTGGCGCATGAGTCAGGCGGTGATTGGTACATCTTTAAAGCAAAAGACGATATTGCTTCATCCACCTCTTCATCTCCACATTTCACCGAGTTTGATCAGGAGAGCCTTGAAGATCATCTACATGAGGAGTACCTGCAGTGGAGATCGCTCAACCCACACTACCTGCTGTCTGTCGATGAGACAGTGGAGAACGACTACTCCGAGTTTTTCAATGAGGCCAACCCCAGCTACTTTATTGGTGATGCGACCCGCAAACGTCTGTTTTTCTGGTATGGAGAGCAGGACAATATCAGCGATGCTGATACCCACTGGTACGCCAGCAGTGATAACATAGCCTCTGACGGTACCAGGCTCGGCGACTTTGCTTTGCGTTGGGATGGTCCTGACAATATGCTGACCCACGGGCCTATGAAGCGGGCTATCGATTTTGCAGCTGAAAAGCCCAGGATCATCAGGATCTACGCTTATCTGGCTACAGCGATGATCAGTGAGCTGCTAAATACCACGGTCCGTAAGATCCGCATCAAAGAGGGACTACTACGGATGCGCTGGATGCGCTGGACCCTATCAGGAGCCGAGCGCATCAATGTCGAGATCGAAGGCTACCGCTTATAGTTTAACCGTCATTCCCTTGTGAATACTCGGCACGAGTATGAGACTTGGGAATCCCAATGCTGGTGCGCGTTTCCAAACGCGTGCCCATCTCCCTCAGCGATCCCGTATCTTCGAGACATGTTAAACTAAACTTTATTTATCATGAAAAATCTCGTAAGAGTACTTGCCATTGCAGTCCTAAGTTTCACCGCATTGAGTGCCTGTGACGATCAGGGAGATGATCTCACGCCGTTTGATGAGATCCGCAACGAACAAGCCACTGACGGTGGTAACGGAGAAGATGATGGCAAGCCGGACTAGGTTCATCGAAACATGAGTTGAAAAAGCCGATTCCTGATCGGCTTTTTTTATTATTGCTTTTAATGAGGTTAATCTTCCTACTTCTGTGTCCATTGTTTTTAGCAGCTCAAACACCTAACGAGCTCAACGAGCAGGCACTAGATCTATTGGGCGTAGACTATGATAGCGTTAGATCATTGGCAACCCTCGCATACACTATAGCCACTGATCAAGGAGATGATTTCCAGGCAGGTAGAGCAAAGTTCTTCGTTGCTTATTCTTATGAAAAGCAAGGCTATATATCCTCAGCGGCAATCGAATACCTGGAAGCGCTAAGGATGTTAGAAGGACTGGAAGAAAGGGATTGGCGCAAAGAAGCGCGTATCCTTAAAAACCTCGGAAAGCTCTCCAGAATTGCAGGCCAACATGAGATGGCACACACTTACTACGATCAGGCATTGGAGCCAGCTGAGAAGGATTCAGATGCAGAGCTGGCTAGTGTGTGGTACAACAAAGGTTTTGCCTACATGAAGTCATTGGAGTTCTTGAAGTCAATAGACAGCTACAACAATTCCCTCAAACTGGCTGAGAAGTTAGAGGATCATGTGAAGATGGCTAACATCTATAATTACATCGGGGTAAGCTACCGTCAGTTGAAAGAATATGACCTGGCCAGGGTCTATTATCAAAAGGTGATCGATATGAAAGACAAACTCGGTGACGGCAAAAAATTCACCGTTGGTCAGGCTTACCACAACATCGCCAACACTTATTTTGAGCAAGGGGAGTTTGATCTGGCTGAAGAAAACTTCTTGATGACACTGGCAATACAGAAGAAAGAAGAAAGCTTTATCACTTACATGGATCTGGGGGAATTGTATCTGAGACAAGGTAAAATGGAGGCAGCACAAAACAGGTTTCAGCAAGCAATGGCAAGCGTGCCCTCAGCAATGCAGCCCGAGCACTACAGGATATACTCTCTCCTCAAGGAAGTATCTCAAAATGACTTCCAGGACTACAAGCGCTACGACTCGCTCTACATGGCCAGCGAGGCAAGTTATAGGTCCACCCAAGACAGCTTGTTCGATCTTGGCCAGAAGTATCAATACGCCCAGGCCATCACAGCGTACAATCGTGACCGCTACCTGCGCCAGCAGCTGGATAAGTTGTGGACGGGCATCAAGGTCGGATTGCCACTATTGTTACTAGTGCTGGGTATAATGTACCTGATCAGGGAAGAGCTGCGTAGGGTCAGGATAAGAAAGATCAAAGCAGAGGCAGAAGCTAAGATCGAGCAGCGCACCTCTCAGATCTGATTCGTAAGGTCTTTTAGGATTTTACCAAGCTCCCGCCGGTCCCTGTTTACACGATCGCGCAGTGTGCCTATCATCGTCAGGAGTTTGATCCGCTCGGCCTGCTTCATTTGTATTTCAGCGATCTCATTCACCAGCTCTTCAAAGGTGAATTTGTCCTCGTCCACCTGCTGATTGGCCAGTATCGGCTGACCAAACTCCCGCATTAGCCATTCTGCAGATATGGGGAAAGTGTTGAGGATCTTCTCCAGTAGCTCATAGCCAGGCTTGCTCTTGCGCCCTTTGATGATATTATGGATGATCGTGCTGTCTACCTTCAGGGCGACAGAGAAAGAATTAGGGTTAAGGCCTAGGATGTTAATAGCGTATTCTATTCTTTCATTTATTGTCATCTGACAACAATTTAGGTATTTCCCCTACACTCAATATTATCTATTGATAATAAATTGCGATCAACAGCTAATAGAGATGTTTCCAAAGCTAACAAAAAGTACAGAGGATATGAGCAGTTGGAAAGTCTCAGAATTGACGGTAAAGTACAGCAAGCACCAGATGCGCAAGTCACCGGTGGAGACACCACGTGACCTGCACGACTTGTGTCTGAGCGTCTGGGATATGGATACGATTGACCTCCAGGAGTCATTCTATCTGTTTTCGTTTGATACACAACATCATTGGGTAGGATACAAAAACCTTTTCACCGGAGGAGCCAACAGTATCACCATCACCACCAGGTTGATCTTCCAGGTAGCTGCTCAGCATGGTGCACATAAGATTGCGGTAGCGCATAATCATCCGGGAGGAGATCTCAGACCAAGCAAGGAGGACATCAGCATGACCATTAAGCTGCTGGATGGGTGCTATACAATGGGAATAGAGATGTTTGATCACCTGATCATCAGCCCTACCGAGTACTACAGCTTCAGCGATGAGGAGTTCTTCCAGCGTCAGAGGTTTATTAGGTAAGACAAAAGCTGTAGAGTTAGTCGGACGCTGAGCCTGTCGAAGCGCCAATACCCTGTACTTAGTACTATATACTAACTACCGAATACTAACCCGCCAGCACAGCATTCATCTTCTTGATCATCTCGATGGCACGGTTCATTTTGCCCTCATTACCATCGATCTCAACGATCAGAGTCGCTGACTCACTCCTATTGTACACTGTTGCAGCCTCGGCGACTTTGCCAGGAAGTGCCTTGCTCATCGTTACAAACTCATCCAATGTCATACCGTAAAGTTCTGCGAGCTTGATAGCTTGATCTATGTGCAGTTTGCTTTGACCTCTTTCATACTTCCCATAGCTGCTATAAGAATCAAAGCCCAGGAGATCAGAGATATAATCCTGCTTATAATCATGACTTTCTCTCAGATGCTTTAGATATCGACCAAACTCTTTTTCCTTATATGAGATGTTTTTTCTTGTCATGCAAGCAAAATTATCTTGTTGATACCCATATAGTTATCGTCGTTATGACGTTTCTAAATTCATTACAGCTTGTATTTGGAGTCATTTATAGCTTATTTTGTTTAGTACCGATTAGTAGAAAAATACAGAAATCAGATAGTAAAAATCATGCCAAATACGGAATACGATAAAAGGGAATGCCGAAGGATACTTGATGAAATTAGTGATTTTATCCCACATGAGTACGTAGTACAAGTACAGGAGATACTCAGTGAGCAGGGTATAGAGCGGAAGGTCAGTACGATATACAAGACGAGGAATGGCGTAACACCAGACCTTAAGGTCATGCAAGCGCTCGAAAAAATCGCTCGGCCAATCATGAAAGAATTGATTAGTGATAAGAAATTATCGCTTGTTGAGCAGTCTAAATAAGCTTGGTTGATCATGATCAATCGCTCCTCTCACCGATCTGAGATACTCGCCTTTCTGCGCCAGCGCAAGGGCGCATGTCATAAGTCACTGGCCGGCGGTGCTGGTCATAGCATCACACATGCCAGGCACAAACTGATCATCATCCGGAGACTCGAGCATGACTTTGATCTCATCCGTAGCATGAATGACTGGAGACAACTTCGCGAGATCTACAACCACCAGGAGGATATCAGGCTGCTACTACCCTCAGCTGAGGGCAGCCAGTCCGCCGTACGCTACAGAATCCTCAGGCTACTTGAGCACAGTGCTATGCTGGCCAGTGTGCCACTCTACAAGCAATTCAACTTTCAAACCAAACAATACAGACAATGAAACGAATCAGATTTTACGATAGTGAGACCATTAAGTGGATCGATATCGATAAGGAAGGCATCATCACCAATGCCAACACCTGGAAGGAAGAGCTAGTAGGCTGCAAGCTCTACTGGCCGTATAACATCCGCATTGGAGACTCAGTATACCTGCACGGCAAGGATCGGCGCTGCAAGGAAATTCCTGGCAAGGTCAAATCCATGGAAAAACTTGAACAGGAGGTGCCCTCATGAGCCGCCTCGAGCACATTCCCATCGAGCTGATCGATGAGAGCCCCGGCAACCCCCGGAAGAGCTTTGACGAGACTAACCTCCAGGAGCTTGCAGATAATATTAAGCAGTACGGCATACTGCAGAACGTACTTGTCATTCCGGTAGGTGATCGCTACGAGCTGGTATATGGACACAGGAGGTTAAGGGCGGCCAGGTTGGCAGAGCTTAAGGAGATGCCAGCGGTGATCCGGGAGGACCTCTCTCCGGAAGATGCCCTTGAGCTACAGATCACGGAAAATTTGCAACGAAAAGATGTTCACCCGATGGAGGAAGCGGTGGCTTTTAAGCGGCTGAAGGATGAGCGACAGTACAAGACTGATGAGATCGCCGCACGGATGGGCAAGACCATAGAGTTTGTGACACAGCGCATCCATCTCAACCAGCTCATCGATGATATCCAGGCAGCATTCTATGCCAATGTGATCAATCTGAAGGAAGCGATACTCCTCTGCCGGCTAACGCGAATAGACCAGGAGCAGTTCTGGGGCCAAAGCCACTTGTGTAAGTGGAATAAACCCGATTTTCGACGGTGGAATGAAAATGTAGCAGGTGCCATCAATAAATACCAGTTGGATCTCACTAACCCACCTTTCGATCCAGAGGATTCTCAGTTAGTAGAAGCTGCAGGGGTATGTAGCGTTTGTCCAAAAAATACCGCCTGCAGTACAGCTCTTTTCCCTGACATGAAGGATAAAGCCCGTTGTACCGACAGGCACTGCTATGATCTGAAGATCGAGCGGCATCTGGCTGCTAAGATCAATGAACTAACGAATGCCGGCACAGAGTTTTATATGATAGCCAGACCTAGCGACGATGACACCAACATCCTAAAGTACCGAAAAGAAGGCTACAAAGTACTGGATAAGTGGAATGACTACACCATCAGTACTCCTCAAAATGAGGCTATTACAAAATTAAAACGAGGGCTATGGATCAGCGGGACCGATGCTGGTCACTTGGCCTGGATTAAACTCGGCGAGACCAAGCAAGCCAAGGCCGCTGATGAAGGAGACTCTATCGAAGAGCAGCGTCGGAAGATCCAGGAGCGTGAGCGACGCGCCAAGGAACTGGATAATGAGAAGATCTACACCAAGGTCTACGACCTGGCCAAGGCCAGCGATAGCGACTTTTTGAAGCTCGATAAGGACCTCAACAAAGTCGAGATGACTGCTGTGGCCATAGCCATCATTGATTCATTCGGTTGGAATACTAGTGACCCGATCATTAATCAATTGCTAGGCACAAAGGATAGCTCCTGGAATAGTCCTTCCAAGCAGTATGACCATGTGTTTCAGCATATCACCCCGGCGTTGCTCAACAGGCTCATGCGCGTCTTTATCATCCGCCAGCTGAGCTACAGCCAGGGACAAAATCATGAGAAGGGCCGCAATCCAAAGGCTGTCTATGAGTGCATCCATCAAACCAATACAAAGGAAGTCGAAGCGATAGTTGCGGAGCAAATGGCCATCCGAGAGAAGAGAGTTGCCCGAGTAGAGAAACGGCTTGAAGCCCTTAAATCCGACCCACCAGCGAAGAAGAAGGCAGCTCCCAAGAAAACAGTCAAGAAGGCTAAGTCTAAAGTCAATGCCTAGAATCCAGAAATCATACACCCTGGAGGTGACGGTAGAGCAGTTTCTCAATGCCTGCAGTGACTTAGAGCTACAGGAGCTGGAGTTACTACTCTACTCTCCGCAGTATCAGCAGCGGATGAATAAAGAAACTCCCACGGACAGGACAGAGCAGAAGGCACTGTCGGGGAATTAGCTGGTTTTCAAGACACGTGCGATCGCAAGGGGTCAGCACGATCAGTCAAAATGTCCACAGTTTAGGTTTACGGCCCCTCGAAGTATGTCTCGAGGGGTCCATTTTACAACGAAAATTCTAACCATGAAAGATCTACAATCAATCAAACAAAAGGTCGAGGAGATGTTTCCTCGTCTCCAGGTCCGTGAAGTGAAATCCGGGCTGGCCATCAACACCAGACAGTTCAACCGGGAGCAATTCAGGAAACTGGATAAAGTGCTACCTGAAGAGGTAGACTTTATCACTGGTCGCTCCGGAACAGGAATTGTGACAAACATAGGACAGGAGGTGATGGTATGACCGAGTTCGTAAAAGAAGGGCCAGATAAAAGAGGCAAGACGCATATCATCGAAGGTGAAAAGGGCCCTGGTAAGGTCTTCAAAATTTCACGGTTTATATGTGAAGTGTGTGAGCAAGAAACACCTGCAGCAACTCAGAAGGTTGCTGATATGCTCCTGGAAAAACTCAATGGAAAGGAGGTGGTAGAATGAGAACAATACATATAGAGCATCTACCTACCTACGCCTCTATAACCGTCGAAATTGATGACGACTGGAAGAATGATCTGAATCAGTCGGTCAATTCTGTTATGAAAGCCAATCTGATGTTCTGGATGGAGGGAGGAGATCGGATAGACTATGCGAATGGGAACATAGAACAGGCATATCTGAAAATGCTTTGTGAAGAGTCAGTCAGAATAATGGCAGGTCTCAATTGCGGACCTATAGGTCTCATTAGTGAATTTGAAAATCGAGAAGGTTGGTCGCCTGTAAATGGTGACTATGGTATAAGGATATCACAGTGTGAACCTCCTGAATTCAATGGTGATCAGGACTACCTAATAAAGGAGGTGCCGTCATGAACATCACCATCACATCCACCTCTAAGGTCGTCCAGCTTAATGGTGTACCGGCCAGGATCTGGGAGGGGACCACCGAGAGCGGCACACCCGTCCATTGCTATATCACTCGTATCGCCTGTGATAAGGACATCTCTGCCGAAGCAGAAGAAGAGTTCCAGCGAGAGCTCCAGGAGCACAATGCACCCAGCCCAGAAATAGATGCTATACCCTTAAGGCTGATACTATGACTAAGCCTTTCACACAATGGACCGAATTTGAGCAGGACGCTATCGTAAAAGACGTAGCTAGTCGATGGGGTACGAATGATATCGATACCATCAAAAGATGTTTTTCCCTGGCTGGCATCAACCTGACGATCGACTATGAAAAGGACTTTTATCGCATCGAGGATGATGGTAACGCGAAGGTCTGTAAACTCTTGATCAGCGAGTACATGGACCAGGAAGCTATTGATTTTACACTAATTGAGGAGTCATGAAAGCCCTTACCTGGAAACAACCGTATGGCTGGCTCATGCTCCATGGTAAGATCGAAACCAGGACCTGGGATACTAAGTATCGCGGACCAGTGCTTATTTGTGCGGCAACAAAGTCTTACCCTCTCGATGATATTATTAGGATTTCTGGCAGAAAGAACTTCGACAGGATCATTGATCTCATGGCCAGTACCGATAAGAAACACTTTCAACCCGGATGCGCAATTGCCGTGGGTGAGTTGGTAGAAACTCGACAGATGTGCTACAACGATCAAGAACCAAGCTTTGTAGAGTTGTTCTACAGCCCCCTTGTCTGTCACATCTACGAAAACGTCCGCGCTATCGAGCCCTTTCCTTTTAAAGGAGCTAGGCGTTGGAAAAACCTCGACCAGGACACGATCAACAAAATCAAATACCTATGACACAATCATTCATCTTAAAACCCTCCATATCATGAATAAAACGATCTCAATTCTGGCTCTTCTGGCGATAATGATCATATATATGGTCTCCTACCATGCAACGGCCACCACGGTCACAGTCATCATAGAAGACAAAGAGCGGATCACCACAGGCAGTGGTGAGAATATCAGTAGTAAATTTCTCGTCTACACAGATGGTGAAGTATTAGAAAACACCGATAGCTGGGTATTCACCAAGTTTGACAGTGCTGATATTCAGGGAGCGCTTAAGCCAGGCAAAACCTATAACATCGAAGTAGCAGGCTGGCGGATACCATTTCTTTCCTGGTACAGAAACATCATCAGGATTAAGCACTGATGACTACCACCAGGTCCCATACCGCTCCGGGCACTGAGGTTCTCGAAGTGCCTTATTTCAAAGAACCTTTAGACGTGATCATATGACAGATGAAGATGTCATGATATCAACCATCCGAGTACTCAAACGCATTCAGGATGATATTGAGTCTCAAAAGATAGAGGCAGTACCATTAAGTGTCAGAGAGGCATGGTTAGCGCGTCTGGTGCATCTAGCCGCTGACATACAGCTCGGTTTGAGTCTTTACGAGATAGAAAAGGATTCTAAGTCCAGCCAGCCATGACCACTAGCCACCTGAGACCCATACCAGACCGCATCATGCCACCACACTGGAAGCATGAGCTCTACGATAGCGGCACCTTGCATTGTGCAAAGTGTGGAGAGCAACTGATCCGGATAGAGTTTCGCCTGGTTTTCCATCATGGTGAAGTCCTCAGGGCAATTGCACAACACTCACATGTATGCCAGGCCAACATCCGCCTGACCTATGATTACAATCCAAAATCAATAATTCATCATTCACCATCAACCATTAACCCTTGGCCAACAACCGATTAGAAATAGAAAAATCCATTCTCGGTGATTGTATTTCCGAAGGACGCTATCTGGAGATCGCTCATATCCTCACGGCCAAGAACTTTACCAATCACCATCAGCAGGTATGGTTAGCGCTCACCCACATGTATCCAAACCAGGCCGTTGACCTGGTAACGCTCACCCATTACATGAATCAGCGTTGGTCGCAACCAGGGGACGCCACTTGGGCATATGTGCTCACCGATCTGACCATGCACCATGCATACAGCAGGCTCGGTCAGTATATCATGATCCTGATCCAGCTCGACATGACAAAGCACTACACCGAGCAGCTGGAGCAAATTCGTGATAGCTATATCAAAGCTGGCAACCCCCACAAGGCAGACATCTGCAAGGGCATGCTCGAGGAGCTACCTACAGTAGACCTGGTAACAGAGCATAAGCTGGTCAATGGCTACCTGAGCGAGCAGGGCATCACTATGCCCGAGCTTGATCGGTTTGCTGACCAGCTGGACCAGAAAGTAGCCCAGATGAAGAAAACGAACCAGATGGCCGCCCTCAGCGCTCACCTTTCACGCCTGGCCAGGCTGGGAGATGACCAGGGAGAAGCCATCGGCGCACTACTCGATATAGTGGCCCAGGTCATATTCAGTGATAGAAGGCTCAAGCCAAGTGAGATCAATCAAATAGAAGCCATAAAATCAGAGACACTGGATGTCATACAGTGAGCATAAGCGCAAGAAGCTAGACACGATCAGCACCGCTGACATGGAGGCTGAGCTTGACAGAAGAGAGAAGACCAATAACCCATTTCCGCTAGATGTATTTCACGACAATCTCAAACCGATGATACAGGCACTGGTACAGCACTACGACCTGCCACCCAGCTACGTGGGCCTCACGCTACTCTCAGCCTACAGCACGGCCATAGGCAGCCGCTATGTCGTTAGCACGAATGGGGTGGATAAGATGTACCTGCCCGTATGGGCATGCATGGTAGGCGCCCCCAACAGCGGCAAGTCACTCACCTTTAAGAAGATCTTCACACCCCTCGAGGAGATCCAATCGGAGTATGAGGTAGACAACATCGAGCGTACTATGGGTATGACCGATGAGAAGATCAAATACGTCGACAAGAAGTGGGTGCTCTTCCGGGATGTGCACATGGCCACCCTGATCAAGCGCATCCTCATCCCTAACCCCAAGGGAGTACTCAAAGATGCTGACGAGATCCTGGAGTGGATCAACGGCATGAACCTATTGTCCAATAAGGAAGGTACCGACGAGCAGGTATGGATCAGCAGCTGGGACAGTAAGAAGTACAGCAAGCTCCTGGGCGACAACAAGGAGCTGACGATCCCCAGGCCATTTATGAATGTCTTCGGTGGGATCCAGCCGACACTGATGTGGAAGCTCTTTAAGAACGATCGCGATACCAGCGGCTTTATCTTCAGGCTACTCTTTGCGCTACCGCAACGTATCAAGATCGCTGAGCCCGATCCTACGTATGTAATGGATCCTGCTTTTGAAGAACCACATCGGCTGGCCATACGCAAGCTTCACAACAGCCTGCCAGTAGAGCGTGATGAGTTTGGTATACCCGAGGATCCTGATGTCTGCCTGCTGCACCCTTATGCAGTACAGTCCTTCCGGGAGTGGTACCTGATGAAGTCACGCCTGGTCAACCGGGTAGAGGATGAGAAGGACCGCACCGTACAGTCGGGCATCTATGGCAAGATCAAGACCTACTGCCAGCGCTTTGCCGCGATCCTGCACCTGATGGACAAAGCCCTGGATCCACACTACAGTGAGAAAGATGCCTTCATGCTCTTCCGCCCTGAAGAGATCGTAGAGCAGGGGACTATGGACCGGGCCATCAAGCTGGCCGACTACTTCTTTACCAGTGCCGTGGAAGCCTACAAAGGTGTGGACAGCTCTGTGACAGCTCCTGAAGAGGTCCTGAGGTTAGCCACACTGTTCCACACCGGTAGATCCTATAAGCGCATTGCTGGTGATATGTGGGGGGATGAGCAGGCCTCTGAAGCAGGGCGCAAAAAGGTGCAGCGCTTGGTCGACAAGTACCGCAAACTGTACCCGAAAGTATTTAGATCTGACGCACGATGAAAATACACATTTTCACTTTAGGAGGTCCGTCCGTCCGTTTTTTGGAAAATATCCCTTTAAAGTACAATAAAGGCTATGAAAACGTTTGCAAAAACGGACGCTTTACGGACGGTCTAAAAATTAACTACTTGATAATCAGAGACAAAAGGTCGGACGAAACGGACGCTAAAACGTCCGTAGGTGCGGACGCTCGACCGTCCGTTTTGTCCGTTGACTTAGTGCTGACTATCAGCAAGTTACAAACCGCACCGTCCAAAAACGTCCGTAAAACGTCCGTTCTTTTTATTATTCAAATAACTGATTATCAAATACTTAACTATAAAATTGGACAAAAACAGGACGGACGGCCTTTCCAGTATGAATATAGCCTAAAAAATAGTGCTGGCGCGTGTTTGCAAACGGATGTAATCCGCGTGCCCATCTACTCACAATCAATCCGCTACACCTATGAACTACACTGACGCCTTACTTATCGCTACCAAGGTCAAGGACCAGCTCGCTCCTCACTGCGACCGCATCGAGATCGCCGGAAGTATCCGGAGGAAAAAACCTGAGGTCAAGGATATCGAAATCGTCGCGATCCCCAAGCCATACGATACAGGCCTCTTCGCCTCAGGTATCGCACCGGTAGTCAATCAGTGGCCGAAGGTCAAAGGAGAGCTGCCGTGTAAATACACCCAGCGCTTACTTCCTGAAGGGATCAAGCTTGATCTCTTCTTTGCCGAACCAGGCAACTGGGGATTGATCTACGCGATACGGACCGGCTCAGCTGACTACAGTCACAAGGTCCTGGCCAGTGGCTGGGTAAAGAAAGGCTACAAGAGCATAGGTGGCTGGCTACATAAAAACGGCAAGCCCAGGGCCGTCCCTGAAGAGCAAGACCTATTCAAGCTGATCGGCATCCCATTCGCTCAGCCTTGGGAAAGAAACCTGGAAGTAGAAATTGAGAATGGATAATTGATAATGAAAAAAACCACCACACCCACGTCATTCCCGCGCAGGCGGGA
>DIYH01000020.1 GCA_002435755.1 Flammeovirgaceae bacterium UBA6059 | reverse complement strand
AGGTCGTGGAGGTTCGACTCCTCTCGTGCGCACATCAGCCTTTCAGAGTCATCTGGAAGGCTTTTTTGTTAGGGTTTGTCGTCGAGAATACTGTCACTTTCCAGAGTATTACCGTTGATAGAGTTATGAAAATTACGGTTCTCCTTGTTCTTATTAGTCTGTCAAGTGTAGTCAATGCCCAGAAGGGCATTGCGGTAGTAGAGTTATTCACTTCGCAAGGATGCTCATCTTGTCCTTCAGCCGATAGGCTGTTGACCAGACTGATGGAAGAGGCGGAAGCGCAAGGCAAAACACTGTTCCCACTGTCCTTCCATGTGTCCTACTGGAATTATCTGGGTTGGAAAGATCCATACAGCAGTGATGATTTCACCAATCGTCAGCGCCTATACTCTTCTCGATTGAAGATATCTAATATCTACACGCCTCAGATGATTGTGAATGGGAAGCATGAATTTGTAGGTTCTAACAAAGCATTAGCCAAATCGAGTATTGATCAAGTATACAATGACAAACCCCTCGTCAATCTGGTGTTAACAGAAGCAGATCGATCAGAGAATCAGATCAAGTATAATTTCAGTTGGGATGGGCCTCTTGGCGGCTATATTTTGAATGTAGCTCTTGTTGAAAGAGACATTGAAAACTATGTGCCAAGAGGAGAGAATGGCGGAAGAACTCTACACCATGACAATGTGGTCAGGTTCTTCAGTACATACAATTCAGCGAAATCTGGTAGTGTTACTGTTGAACTTCCGGAAAATGCTAATCTCGAGAATTGTTCTGTTGTTTTATACGCTCAAGGTAAGCAGAACTGGGAAGTGGTAGGAGCGACTGCTATAGTGCTTTAAGCTTGCCTTAGCTCTTTGTCAGATTCTTTTTCCTTTTCTATAGGACAGCCCCATTTTTCTGCAAAGCTATGTTTCCACTTCATTTTTTCTTCCTCGGGAACTTTGTGCCACTTGTTGGCCCAATAGGCCTTCCATTTTTGATGGCCCGGATGATGCTTTGGCCCTCTGCCAAATCCAAAAATCAGTTTTGATAGCAGGAGTAGTCCCGCTGATTGCCAATAGCTGATTGCAGGTAGGTCAAAGATTTCCGGTAGGAGCCAGTTCCATAACCACATCACTACGGCACTCAATGCTGCAAAGAGGAGTATAAAAAGAGCGATCATTTTGACAAACCACTTCATGGACTAATCATTTTTAAGTTCTTCGTACAAATCCTGGAGCGCAACTCTGAGGGCGAGAACGGCATATCTCTTGCGTGAGAGCAGTGTGTTCAAAGAGGCATTAGTGATCTTTTGGATCTCTTTGAAGCTCTTCTGCTCAAACTCATGGAGTATAAAAACTTCCCGTTGTTTAGCAGGTAAGTTGTTGAGCGCCTGGTCGATGCGCTCCCATACCATTTCACGCATCAATTCCTTTTCCGGTAGGTGCTGAATGTCAGGAAGAATATCCTCCAGCATGAGCGGCTGATCATCATCGGTTTGACCAGGAGACATATCTGTGAAGGATTGTGGCTTCTTCTTGCGAAAAGAGTCAATGATCTTGTTGCGTGCTACTCGAAACAGCCAGGATGATGCTCTGTCGATAGACCTGATATCATCATAGCCAATGACGAATTGATACAGCACATCTTGCAGTATATCTTCGGCTTCTTCTGATCTCGATACGAACTGTCGTATGAAGTTGAGAAGCCTGCCACGTTCTTTACGAACTGTCTGGTCTATCTGGTTGGCCTTGGCCTGTGTCATGTGTATGGCTACAGCTGTCACGCTAAATTCCTCATTTTTATGAATAAACTCCGGTGTTCATCGCTTTTCCCCAATGCATGCCATCGCAGTTACCGGTAATGAAGGCTTCTATCTGTTGCTCGATCTCTCGGTCTTGAAGATTAAGCCTATAGTCAAATGCGCTACTTACATCATCGAGGGCCAACCCTTCAGTGTGGCAATGCCCACCCATATCATTGAAGGTATGAGATACTTGCACACATAGTTGTGTTGAATGTTTACCAACAAATGCACTATTGACGCATTTGTCACCGAACTCCTCATGGTAAAGGTCAAGCAAATAATGCAGTACATGGCTATAAACTGGTCGATCGGCCACACCTACTAATACGATCAGTTGGCTTGAATTTATAAAATGGCCAAGCCCGGTATTCTGAAAATCGGGATACTGAAAATCCATCAGATCAATCAGATCTGTATTCACTCCCTTTCGCTGATTGAAGCGTTCTTCAAGCTCCAGAGCTACTTTGTAACTTCCCCTTACTGATGAGAGCTCGGTGAGTATTATCCCCACGTCCATAGTCGAATTTCGTTTATGCTAGCGAATAGTTTTGTAAGCGACTTAGGCTTGTAGACGTATACGTGGTTTGGATATTTTATGATTGCCAAAAAAAATGAAATGTGCACTAAGTCATGTGAAATGTGCAATTACGGGGTTGAAATCGCAGCGATCCTACCAAATTGTTCTGAAATGTTTGCGAATAGGATAGCTTTCTGTAGCCGTGCTGGCATTGAAAAAAAGATCCAGAAAGAATATAACCCTTTATCGGATAACGGTTTCAGTGAAAACAATGTAACGACTGGGTGTGATTAGAGTGAGAAGCTCACAAGCAAGAGGTCATCCATTTGCTCGTAACTCTGGCCCCACTTCTGGAGATAGTATTGAATGTTGAGCTTTTGCTCCTCCACTGGAAGAGTGGCCACACTTTCAAGCAGTGACTTGACGTTTTTGCTGCCGAGTTTTCTTTCATGTGGTCCTCCGATCATGTCCTTAAGCCCGTCTGTTGCCAGATAGAATCGTACCCCTTCCGTATCGACAGTCTCAAGTTTTGTGCTGGTGTATTTGTGCTCATAGTCATAGTATTCGCCTATCTGAATCCGACCGCCCCTGAGACATTCCAGCTTTTTGTCTTTGGCAAAACAAAGGTCGAGCCTGGAACCAGCATATATCAGTTCTTTAGTCTGGCGGTTGACTTTGACAATAGCAATGTCCGAACCTGTGCCAATCTGACGCTGGGTTTCCAAAGGAGGAAACTTCTCAACCACTGCTTCATGAATATCAACCAACGCTTTTGCTGGGTCCTCGATTTTTTGTTCCTCAGCGAGCCGTTTAAATACACCCAGGTAAAATCTGGTCATCATACTTGCCAGATGACCGTGACCCATGCAGTCGAAAACGATGAGTGTAGAAACGTCCCCCTCCGTATGCAACCAATACCCGTCACCGCCTACTCCTTGCATTGGCTTGTTGATAACATAGGCACCAGGCAGGGCTTCTTGCAATTGTTTTTCCTGTGGAAGGAAGGCAAAGTAGTTCTTTATCGCCTGATCCTCCACAGGAGTAATATCCAGATGCCCCTGCATTCTCTTCGGGTCGAATTGGTCTTTTTCGGACTTGTTGAGAGAAGGTAGCATGCTTTTTACTCTTTCGTTAACTCACAAAATACTGCACAGTCGGGTTCAAGTCAATTTATTTTTTGAATAGGACTGGTTTAAGGGTAATCATGGTCCAACCCCAAACATTCAATTCATCTTTACTGCCATTTTTGATCAGTTCCATAGAATCTCCTGCTGCCATGTATGAAAAGCCTACTTTAAGATTGACTCCTTTTGCAAGATTATTATTGTAAACCATATCTGCTTCTGTGCCTAGGTAGGCCGATGCTGTGCTGTTGTCGACCGCAATGAGGTCTGCTTGTGCATTGAAGTAGTGTAGGTGCAGCATCAGAGAGGATCTCTCTCCTGTCTTCAAAGTTGTTTTAAGATTCAAATCCAATAGACCGACATTGTTGTGTGGGTTGCCGACATAGAAATAATCCATCAGCCCATAGAACTTGTGATTGGTACCAAAAAGAGGATTGAAAGCATTGTTTTGATCACTTCCAGGGTCAGTTCCACTAAGTACATCCCCGCCAATAGCCATTTTGTGGGGTCCAATTTTCCAGCCTAATACGAGAGATCCAAGGTAAGCACTCAGTTCTCTGCCACCTGCATCATGACCCATTTGATAGTAGCCTTCTGCAGTCAGGGTCGTGCCTTCTCCCAGTTTATTGCTGGTGTAGAAACCTATGGTCTGACTGAAATTGACGCTAGAGTCAGCTGCTTGTAGACCATTGTTGAGCAACAAAAACGAAAATGTACCGGTCTCATACTTCTTGTTCATCCAGGAATACTGCATGGTTTTGTAGTTATTGATACCATTATAGAATGTACTTCTCAACCTTGCAGGTTCGGCGTTGGAGTTGACATCTTCCTGGTTAAAGGCCGCACCGATATGCCATTGAAATCCACTGGGTGCTACGTACTTGTATTGGAGCATATCATGGCTCCTGCTTTGCTGGGCCCATGCCAGGTTACCGAGCATTCGAGCATTGTCATAGTCGACTTCCTGCCTACCTACTTTTATTGCGGACCTAGCGGTAAAATTGTACTGTCCCCAGGCTTCATTGACGTTGGAAAGCGAGTTGTCGGTTTTGTAGATTTGGCTGTTTTCTCCCCAAAGTCTTACATCCTGGAGCGATAATCTGAGACTTACTTTTTCGTCCTTGTAATTGAATGCCACACGGGACCGTTGTTCTACAAAGAATGCCGCATCGGTTTCGGGTACGTGCAGTGACTTGAATCCTTGTCGAAACTCGGCTCTAGGTCTGATTTCTCCCTCAACAATGAATTGGGCTTTTGCCAGGTGGGCTACTAGTAGCAGTGGCAGCACGGCAATATATGATTTGAGTTGCATGTTATTTGATAGTTGATGATGACAGGAGGAGTGCCATCCATAGCTATGATCTGAATGCCCCTCCTGTATACTTAGGTTAGCTCATTCAAGACCGATCACTACAAAAGCCTCATGGCTCTTCCATTTGATAGGAATGACATATACTGGTATCTCTGAGGGGAATTTCAATTGCTTGGGTCTCCCCTCAAATACAATGGGTACAGAGATCATGAAATCACTGCCGTAGGTCTCTCTTACGTTACCTGATACAACATTTGAGATCTCTCCAGCCATGTCAAGTACGTCTTCTGTGGTTGGCTCTGCCAGACCTACGAACAGCTCTATCAGGTCAGAGTACATCTGCTGGTTGCCTGAGATATAAACGAAACCCTTACGGCTACCTGAGATACCGATCATACCCGTGAACTCCTTCAACATCAGGTTGTCCTGTTCTTTGAGATATGGAACTCCAGCTTCGGCAGGAGTTTGTGTAAGGTGTTCGAAATAGTTGTTAACAGAATCTATAAATAACTGGCAGGTTGTTTCAAATTTTGATTGCTTAGTTTCCATTCTTTAGTTGCGATTAAGGAGTTTGTCAAATGCTTTGGTAAGATCTTCAGGACTTACGGGTTTGTAGAGGAAGCCACGGGCCCCTTTGTCAAGTGCCTGCAAGCCGGTAAGCTTATCAGAAAGCGCTGTGATGATCATCACTTTGGCCTGCGGATGGACTTCCATGATGTTTTCAAGGCAAGTGAGCCCATCCATCTCGGGCATTGTGATATCAAGGGTCACTACATCAGGCCTTTTATCTTTCACAATTTGTACTGCATCTCTTCCATTGCCTGCGGTACCAATGATATCGAGGTGGTAATCGCTCAAATGTTTTTCGATAGTGCGTCGCATTACCGAAGAATCGTCTACAATTAATAAGGTCATATCTCTATAGCTGTTTTTTCTTGCTGGTTTTCTAATGGTAATAGGAATGTCATCTCGAAAGACTCTCCTTTCTGTGAGGTAATAGTGTATTTGCCTTTCATCTTATCTGTCAGGTCTTGTACTAAGCTCATACCTTGTCCACGCCCTGATAGATGTGTCACTTCGGAAGCTGTAGAAAGACCATCTTTGAAGATGAGCTGGGTGAGCTCCTTGGTATCCATGTTGGCTACTTTTTCTTCAGTGATCAGACCATTTTCTATGGCCTGTTTGGTGATCTGGTCCAGGTCGATACCTTTTCCGTCATCTTTGTAAGTCACTTTGAGATGCTGGCCATCGACCTCTTCAAGTCCTACCTTGATGTTCACCTCTTTTGTCTTACCGGCTGATAGTCTCTCTTCAGATGGTTCGGCCCCATGCGCTACTGTATTTCTGATCAACTGGATGAGCACATCTTTGAGAGGCAGTTTGAATCGCTCGGGAAGGTTGAAGTCTTCAACATTTTCAAATCTGAAGTTCAACTCAGTACCACTGTCTTTACTCATTCTCCTGGCACCTCTTTTCAGTGAATCAATGAACTTGTTGTTGGAGTTATCATCGAGCTCATCGGTCATCTGCTCATAAACGTTGGCAATTCTGAGGAGCATGGACTTCATGTTACTCATCACAGCGTCAACCTCATTGATCTTATAGAGGATCTTAAGGAAATCATTTACACTTACATTTTTTCCTTTGAGATCTACTAAGGATTCTTCGATCTCGTGGAACTTGTCAACAATCAACTGTAAGTCGATGAGAGATGCATTACCCTTAATGTTGTGGACCGTATTGAAGGTGAAAGTGATCAAAGCCTGAATATCACTTTTCTGACTTTTCTCATACCTTTCTGAGATACTCACGAGCGATTTCTTAGAAGAATCAATAAAGTCTTTGAGTACTACTGGTTCTATTTTCAGGATACTGAGGAGTTGTTCTGACTCATGCTTGTTCTTCTCTTCTGTTTCCTTAATGTGTTGTTGCATCAAAACAGCCTCAGTTTGATCGAGTACCGTTACCATGACGCTCGATATCTCCCCTTCATTCATTACCCTGGAGAAAGTGATCTGTATGTACCTTGTTTGTATGTTGCCGCTATCCTCATTTGAGAATATCTGTACGCTCTCTACCGGGTTGAGCTGGGAGAGTACTGACTCATCAATGTCAGTATTGAAAAGGTGCTTGACAAACATTTCCAAAGCGTCCTGGTCCCTGGGGACAAGTCTCGGGCGCATGAACTGTACGAAGTTTTCTCCACCGATATCCTTTCGTTGGAAGATGTCCTCCATAGCGGCAGAGTACAGATTACTGATCTTGAAGTTTTCGTCTAGTAGGAAGATACCTTGCTGTACGTTTTCGAATACCACCTCAGACTGCTTATAGATGGTCTCGTACATGTACTCGGCCTTTTCCTTCTCTTTGGCAAGCTCTTCCCGGGAAATTTTCAGTGATCCTACCATTTCGTTAAAAGTATTGGCAAACTGTCCGACTTCATCTTTGGATCTTATGGATACAGTTTTGGATAGATCACCTTGTGCTACGCGCCTGGAGAATGCACTCAAGATGTTGATGTTGTTCACAAGGTTGGACACGATGAAGTACAAGAGATAGAGGTCGACTATAGATAGGACAATCGAAATAGCCAGGAACTGAACAAAGATCCTGTTAGCAGAGTCTGCGATTGAAATAGCGGTGGACTTGATATCATTAGCTATAAAATCCTCTACCTTCTTTAACAGGTTAATTTTGGCTGTGATCTGAGCAAACCAGTAAAGCGGGTCCTCTGAGAGGTCCGCATTAGCGAATAATTGTTCACGCATTCGATTTACCTCTTCTACATCAGATCCGGTTACTGTCTTATTGAAGTAGTTGACATATTTCTGATCAGCAGTACCAAGAAATGCATCTACATAAGCGTCCTGTGCCGAGACCAACTCTAGAAATCGAGCATAGGATTCAGGGTTCAATTGACCATTCGAAAAACCTTGAGAACCAATGGCCCTCTCGATACCTGCCCTTTCTTTTGATTTAAGAAAGTTGATAAAGGCGATCTGCTGCTCCGTCATCTCCTTATTATCGGTAGTACTTGTGAGCGTACTAATAGAATTAAGAATATTGGTGTTGATCTCTGTGTAAAGATCAATGGCCTGGTTAGGGGAAAGGTCCAGTTGATTTACTCTCTCTCGGATTGAGGGGATTTTGTCAACGTCCTCTCTGATATCGGTCAGTACAGTTTTGTACTGGGACAAAAACTCCTGATAATCAGTGTCAGTCAGGAGTGCATCAAGATCGGCTATACTTTCATCGGTTAGCTTTCTTTGTGCCTCTAGTTCCGGGCCGAAAGCCGCTCCTGCATTAGAAAGAAAACCTGAGGAGTTACCTCGTTCTTTCTGGATTTCATGAACAAGCCTACTTAAGCGTTCCGTAACCTGAATACCGTTAAACAGAGCATTAAGTTCTTGAGAGGTTCGATAGTTGGAGCTGACTTCCTGGAATACAAAGTAGCCGGCTGCCAATAAAAGGGGTAACACAATCACGACAAACTTGTCGCGAATTGCGAGATTGGAAAATAGATTCATCTCTATTAGCTGTTGGTTGAATAATACTTTTATCTCTATGCCAAGGCTTTAAACTCCTGGTTGTGAGCTCAAATCCAAAAGGGCACATCCAAAGTAGGTATAAGCGATTTTACGGATGCTGTTGATTCGATGAATGACTGGTAATCTCCTACGGTGAGTAACAATTATTCGATAAAGCAAAACACTGGATTTGAGCTAGTTACCTGTAGAATAGGGGGTTCCTTTATGCTTTTTAAGAGGACCATAGGGGTTAGGAGTACCACGTTTGACTACCTACATTCGACGGTTGATGACATACCAATTGGTAGCCTTGCGCCAGGGTGTTAGACTTGACATGTCTAAACTCAATATCATGCTTTACAACTACATTAAAACATCACTACGTCATCTTCGCAAACACAAGCTACTGACTGCAATTAATCTGGTTGGACTCACCATGGGTCTTACCTCAGTGGTCATAATTGCCATTTATGCTCATTTCATTCTGACCTATGACCATATGCACTCTAAAGTGGATAACATCTATATGGTCTACAAAGAGCGAGTGACCCCAAATGGTGTTCAGCCAACCTACGATACATGGATACCACTAAAAACCCAACTCGAAATGGATTATCCACAGATCTCTACTGCCACGAGGTTGGCACCACTCGACGGCACGGTCACGATTGATAATCAATCCTTTGAGGAGGACTTTCAATTTGTGGATGAGACCTTCTTTGATGTATTTGATTTTCCACTTGTCCTTAGCAATGGTCAATCGCCCTTTACAGATCTCAACTCTGTTGTCATTTCACAAGAAGTAGCAGACCGGCTTTTTGGGCCATCTAATCCTATCGGTCAGCAGATCACTATTCAGGAGTCCTTTCTTGAATTTGAAAAGGACTATATCGTATCTGGTGTATTGTCAGCATATGAGCCCAATAACTCGGTTGCGCCGAGTATGCTCTTTCCCGTGGAGAGCATACCAGACTATGAGCAGTATGCCGACTACTGGGATGGCTCGTTTCTGTTTACCTACATCGTTATCCCTAACCAAGAACAGCATGTCAACCTTGAGACCTCCTTCCCAGACCTGGTAGAGAAGATCTGGGACGAGCGTACCCGCAACAATACCAACTTAAAACTGTTGCCGCTAGCAGAAGTATACGATACCATGGTGGGTGAAGCCGACAATGCTTACCTGATGTGTTACGTAGCGTTGGCTATCTTATTGATCGCAGTGTTCAACTTCATGAATCTGAGCACGGCAAACGCTCTGGAAAGAGCAAAGGAGGTCGGTGTAAGAAAGGTACTGGGTGCCATAGCAGGCTCGATCAGGTGGCAGTTTGTTACAGAGACAATGATCATTACAGTTGCTAGCACACTGATCAGTGTTGGGTTGGCCTATCTTTTATTACCTACCGTTAATGATCTTTTGGATATGGATCTTGGGATGGGAAGATTTATGTCTTTCGATATCATTGCAGGAGTCTTCATCTTTTCCATTTGCCTTGGAGGGCTTGCAGCGAGCTATCCTTCTATCTATTTATCAAATATGGGATTGAGTCATCTGGTAGTTGGAAGACTATCACACCGGGGAGCAAGTGGCATAAGAAGTACGATGATGACACTACAGTTTGCTCTTGGCTCACTCATGATCATTGCCACACTTGGTATCAACAGACAGATCAATTTTATGGTCGAGACCAACATGGGCTTCAACAAGGAACGAATAGTTCTTAATGCTTCAGTCGATGATTTTGAGAATAATGAAATAGGTGAGGTCCGTATCAAAACATTCAAAGACTTCCTTAATAATATCGCAGGCGTAGAGGAGGTGACATCATCTCGTCATGTACCCGCTCAGTGGTCGAGGAGCTTTACTTTCGCACGGCCGCAAGGTTGGGAAGGTGATCCAATGCGGATGAGATTTACCTATATGGACGCAACTTTTTTTAAGGCTTTTGATATCCCAATGCAAGAGGGCGATGGCTTCTTGCCCGACCGCAACGGGCATCAGAGAGATGTAGTAGTACTCAATTCGGCTGCTTTAAAGGCCTTCGGCTGGACGGATATCATTGATAAGGTGGTGATGATCGGTAATAACGAGCTAAGGGTTGTTGGAATGGTCAATGACTTCAATTTTGAGTCATTGAGGGAGGAGATAGCCCCAACACTGATGATGCACAGGACTGCTGATCATCCGGTTCACCAGTATATATCTTTTGAGGTACCACTCAAGTCTTCAAATGCAGTTTTGACGGAGCTTGAAGAGAAATGGACTTCATTGGGAGCACTCACACCGTTGGAATACAGCTTTCTGGATGATCAAGTAGCACTGATGTATCAGGATGAGACAAGACTCCTTAGCCTTACAAGATGGTTTACAGCTCTAGCTATCTTCATAGCAGCACTAGGTTTATATGGACTATCTGCTTTCGTTATCGAAAGGAAGCGAAGAGAGATCAGCATAAGAAAGGTCATGGGCGCCACACTAGAGCAACTATGGCTCTTGATCATGAGAAAATTTGTGACGCTCTACCTTATAGCTTTTTTTATAGGAGGCTTAAGTGCTTACTTTTTTCTTGAGCAGTGGCTGGCAGGCTTTGCCTTCAGATCAGGGATAAGCGTTGTAGTCTTTGCGATTGCACTCGTGGCTATGCTTGTGATGATTGTATTGACAGTAAGTTATAAGACCATTGGTGCTGGTCGAGCTAATCCGGTAATCTATTTAAGGGATGAATAAGCTCGCCTGAAGTAGGCCAGGCACCCTTTGCTAGTTAGCTTTGCGGCATGATCATACTGGACAATGCCGTAATATCTGATGATATCAAAGAGCAGTTTTTTACTTGCGATCTGGACAAATGCAAAGGTGCATGTTGCGTTGAAGGTGACTTAGGGGCACCCCTTGAACCAGAAGAACTGCCTATCATGGACGATATAGTAGATAAGGTCAGGCCCTATTTATCATCGGAAGGTCTCGCTGCTATTGACAGGCACGGCCCATACATATTAGATGAAGAAGGCGATCATAGCACCACTACCGTGAATAACAAGGAATGTGCCTTTGCGATATACGATGAAAAAGGTATCCTTAAATGCGGTATCGAGCAGGCCCAGTTGGATGGCAAGATTGACTTTAAGAAGCCGATCTCGTGCCATCTTTATCCTATCAGGATTACCAAGTATGATCACTATGATGCGCTCAACTATGATCGTTGGGATATTTGTAGCGCAGCATGCGCATTAGGAGTTAAGCTTGGACTGCCAGTTTATAAGTTCTTGAAAGAACCCCTTATTAGAAAATATGGTGAAGTTTGGTACGCTGAACTAGTTAGCGAAATTGAAAGTAAATAGGGGTTCAGTTTTATAGTGTATCTACGAAATGAACGCAAAAGATCATTATTATAAGCACCTCGCTAATTTCTACTCATGGATGATAGGGGATATTAGCCGAAAATTACTGAATTTGAACACCTTCTCCGAAACAATGGTGTAAAGGCAAAATCAACTAAGGTGGCCATAGACCTGGGTGCAGGCAATGGCATTCAGAGTATCGCCCTTAAAAATCTGGGCTTCCAGGTCACCGCGGTGGACTTCAATAAACAGTTACTAGAAGAGCTAAAATCGAATCCTAGCGCTGAAGGAATCGCAATTAAGCTGGAAGACATTACAAATGTCAAGGCTTTTGCGAAGCTGAACCCAGAACTAATCGCCTGTTGTGGTGACACACCTACCCACTTAGAGAGTAAAGAACAGGTAGAACAACTCTTAATCGATTCAACTCAAATCTTGGTCGATAATGGTAACATCATGTTGTCCTTTCGCGACTACACTTACGAACTAAAGGATGAACAAAGGTTTATACCTGTTAAAAGTTCAAGCGATCGAATATTAACGTGCGTCTTAGAATATGAAGATGAAAAGGTCAGAGTAACAGACTTGTTACACGAGAATTTCAATGGTGAGTGGACTCAAAAAGCAAGTGGTTATTACAAGTTGCGTCTTGCGCCTGTAGCTGTCATTGAAATTTTAGAAGAAAGTGGTATGAAGATTCACTTCAATGAATCGATCAAAGGAGTGTGTACCATTATAGGTCAAAAAAGCCACTGAAATGGCTCAATGACGTCTTATTTCTTGAAATATATGTCTCGTGGTAGTGTTAAAGACCGAGACTAATTGCTCGGTCTTATGTAGATCAGCCAACCTCTACTCAATCCCTCAATTGAGAGAAGTCAAAATCGTCCAAAAACTTTGTGGTGAAGTTGCCGCTTTTGAACTGTTCATCGTCCATCATATGGATATGGAAGGGAATAGTCGTCTTTATCCCTTCAATGACAAACTCTTGCAGCGCTCTCTTCATTCTGGTAAGTACCTCATCCCTGGACTGGCCAGATACGATGAGTTTGGCGATCATAGAATCATAGTTTGGAGGGATAGTATATCCTGCATAGACATGACTATCGACCCTCACACCGTGACCACCAGGCATGTGCAAGTTGGTGATCTTACCAGGGCTCGGTCTGAATCCATTTACAGGGTCCTCAGCGTTGATCCTACACTCCATAGCATAGAGCTTAGGATAGTAGTGGTCTCCTGAGACCTCTACGCCAGCGGCAGCCTTGATCTGTTCTTTGATCAGGTCAAACTCAGTCACTTCTTCTGTAATAGGATGCTCCACCTGTATCCTGGTGTTCATCTCCATAAAGTAAAAGTTGGAATGCTTATCAACAAGGAACTCAACAGTACCTGCACCTTCATATTTAATAGCCTTGGCGCCTTTGACAGCTGCAGCACCCATCTTATCCCTAAGTGCTTTGTTTACTGCAGGAGATGGTGTCTCTTCGATGAGTTTTTGATGTCTGCGCTGGATAGAGCAGTCCCTTTCCGATAGGTGACTTACATTGCCGAAACTATCTCCGACAATCTGTATCTCAACATGCCTTGGCTCCTCTACAAACTTCTCAAGGTAAAGTCCATCATTACCAAAAGCAGCTCCTGACTCTTGTCTTGCGTCATCCCACGCTTTCTTAAAGCCTGATTCGTCATGTACGATCCGCATCCCACGACCACCACCGCCTGCGGTAGCTTTTAGGATGACTGGGTAACCGATTTCTTTGGCGATCTCTACTCCTTGTTCGATACTGTCTAGCAGACCATCAGAGCCAAGTATACAAGGTACTCCGGCAGCTATCATTGTTGCTTTGGCAGTAGCCTTATCTCCCATTTTTTGGATCATCTCTGGACTAGCTCCAATAAACTTGATCCCATACTCCTGGCAAACTCTGGAAAACTCATCATTCTCTGATAAGAAGCCATATCCGGGGTGAATAGCATCCGCATTGGTGATCTCAGCGGCAGATATAATCCTCGGAATGTTGAGGTAGGAGTCTTTGCTTATGGGCGGTCCTATACATACGGCCTCATCAGCAAACCTGACATGTAGGCTATCTCTATCGGCAGTAGAGTAGACAGCCACCGTTTTGATGCCCATTTCGCGGCAAGTACGGATTACACGCAACGCAATCTCACCACGGTTGGCGATTAGTATTTTTTTAAACACAGTGGTTTGGGTTTAATGATGTAAAACAAGTGTGTCTATGAAGGGTCAACCAGAAATAGTGGCTGGTCGTATTCAACGGGAGTTGCATTATCCGCCAGCACTTTCACGATAGTACCTGATACTTCGGACTCTATCTCATTGAATAATTTCATCGCTTCAATGATACACACTGTTTGACCTGCAGTCACCTTATCACCAGGCTGAACAAAAGGGCCGGATTCCGGATTAGCGGATCTGTAGAATGTTCCAATCATTGGTGACTTGATTGTCACGTACTTACTGTCATCAGTATCACCGGACGATGGTGCGGGAGCTGCTGCAGGAGGCGGTGCTGTGACGGCTGGTGCAGCAGCGGCCACAGGGGCAGGTGTTGCTACAGGTGCGGGAGCTGCTACTACTGTGCCTGCTGGCATCTCGGCATTTCTCTTAACCTTGATCTTAAACTCTTCAGTTTCAATGTTGACTTCCTCAAGCCCTGATTCAGAGATAAAATCAATCAGATCACGAATTTCTTTTGCTTTCATAGGGTGCTGAATTTGAGTTTGGTTGCGGGCTTGGGCCCTTAAATGTTGTTTATTTTACTCGTTCTACGTACGAGTTAGTCACAGTGCTGATCTTGATCTTTTCATCTTGATTGATGAATAGGGGTACTTGCACTACTGCCCCGGTCTCAACTGTTGCTGGCTTGGTGGCATTAGTAGCGGTATCACCTTTGATGCCTGGTTCGGTATAGGTGACGACCATCTCCACATGCTGCGGCAATTCGCAAGTTAGTATTTTCTCCAGTTCGGCATGTACTAGTACATCTACCTCCAGACCGTCTTTCAGATATTGTGAGCCAGTGATCAGCTCCTCAGGAATAGCCACCTGATCGAAAGTGCTGCTATCCATAAAATGGTAGCCCAAATCATCTTTGTAAAGAAACTGGTGAGGTCTTCTCTCGATTCTGGCAGTAGTAATTTTATGTCCTGCCGAGAATGTATTGTCTATTACTTTACCAGTAGTGAGACTCTTAAGCTTGGTGCGGACAAAAGCCGGGCCTTTGCCAGGCTTCACATGTTGGAATTCAATAATGGTAAATAGATCATGATTGAATTCAATACAAAGTCCGTTTCTAATATCTGCAGTAGTAGCCATATTGATATTGTTTCTAAAGTTAGTTATTGAAGATCATATGCCCATTTCAAGTATACAGCTCCCCAGGTAAATCCACCTCCGAAAGCAGCCAAAATCAGATTGTCACCCTTTTTGAGCTTGCTTTCGTAATCCCATAGACATAATGGGATAGTACCTGAAGTAGTATTACCGTAACGTTCTATGTTAAGCATTACTTTTTCGTCACCTATACCCATTCGTTTTGCTGTAGCATCTATGATGCGCTTATTGGCCTGATGAGGTACAAGGTATGCTACGTCTTTGGCTGTAAGGTTATTCTTGGTCATGATGTCAGCTGCGACCTCTGCCATATTGGTAACGGCGAACTTGAAAACTGAAGAGCCTTCCTGATAGACATAATGCTCTTTCGCATCTATCGTCTCATGCGAAGCAGGCTTACGACTACCTCCTGCCTTCATGTGCAAATGTGGCTCTCCTGATCCATCGCTATGAAGAATGGCGTCTTGGATACCCAGCCCGTTTGTGCTTGGTTCGAGTAGCACAGCTCCACCACCATCACCAAAAATGATACAAGTTGTTCGGTCTTCGTAATCAATGATGGAAGACATTTTGTCTGCGCCTACCACTATGACCTTCTTGTACTTCCCGGTTTCAATGAATTGGGAAGCAGTGGTCAAAGCATACAAAAAACCTGAGCACGCTGCGTTAAGGTCGTACCCGAATGAATTGATTGCGCCAACCTTGTTGGCTATAATATTTGCAGTAGCAGGAAAGGCAAGGTCTGGTGTGGTGGTTGCACAGATGATCATGTCGATCTCTTCTGCCTTTGTGCCAGTTTTTTCCAATAAGCCGTTTATAGCATTGATGCCGATTACCGAAGTGCCCTGATTTTCACCTTTGAGTATATGGCGTTGCTTGATGCCGGTACGCGAGGTGATCCACTCATCTGTGGTATCAACTATAGTTTCAAGTTCTTTATTGGTAAGGACATAGTCAGGTAAGTAGCCCTGAATAGCTGTAATGGCTGCTTGGATAGTACTCATTAATAATTCTTCTTGACGATTAAGTGTGTTTGACTGACTTAATCATTTCTGGGTCACTCAGCACTAGCGCTAAAGTGGCTTCAAAGAAGCTAATTAATACTCATTAAAACAACAAAGTCTGCCAATAGACAGACTGAATCAAACTACAAGTATATTAGAATTAGGCGAGCACTTCCTCTTCCATTACCACCTGGCCTTTGTAGTATAGCTTACCCTCGTACCAGAAAGCTCTGTGTGGCAGGTGAGCTTCACCTGTGGTAGGACAGATCACGAAATTTTTGGGTGTCGCTTTGTAGTGGGTCCTTCTTTTATCCCTTCTTGTCTTCGATGTTTTTCTTTTAGGATGCGCCATTTCTATGTACTGTTTATTCTCTTATTTAAGTTTCTTTAAAGCTGCCCATCGAGGGTCATCTTCATTCGTTTGTTCTTCACCTGGTGCTGTCTCTGTATAGTAGACTACTCCTTCATCTTCTTCTTTCAGATCAGGATGCAATCTCTTCATAGGGATGGCCAGTGAAATATATTCATACAGATACTCGGCGATATTAATTTGCTGAGTGTCTCTGTGTATCATCATCAGGTCTTCATCCAATTCGATGTTCTCATCTCCTAACTTCAATATCAGATGCTTTTCTAGCACTATTGGATGATCGAATTGCTCCAGACTTCTGTCGCAGGTCAATTCAACCACTCCGTCGATACTGAAATCGAGTGTGATCATCGTTTCAGATTTGTCTAGCACCAAGTCACATTTGCCTTTTCCCTTCTGGACGAGGCTATTCTCGGCTATTATAAAAAGGCCATCATCCCAGTCAAATTGATAGTCATGCTTCTTGTTAGAGAGCTTATAAATATCAATATTGAACGCTTTGAGTGTACTCCAGGACATACCTCTCCCAATAGGAGCGCAAATTTATAAAAATTAGTTCGAAATATTTAGAAATGAGTGAATACTAAATTGAGTTAACCCTCACCTCAATTAGACTGATGCAGTGGCAGCTTCTTCTCTCAATAAAACCATGTCTCGTGCAATGTATAAGGCTGCTCTCATCGAGCTTTTGCACGCCATATTCTTACCAGCAATGCTATACGCTGTGTCGAGAATGAGGGTTCCTTGGTACGAAAGAATCACAATGAACAATCTGGCCTTTACTGCGAGTGACTGTAGGGCTCTTTGCTTAACCAAAATGTTCGTGTATTTCAGGATAAACAAAAAGAGTGTGGTTATTACCGAGCAATGTTGTCCTAAGGGCCACTTTCTGTAACTTTATAAAGTGTTACGTGCATGGAGGATCATGAATCTCAGAGATCTTTTTAATAGTCATAAACAGTATGGAAACCTTTCTGTGTTTTGAAACACTTCTATCGGCCTGTATCAAGTCTCTTGACTGCCATAATGGCCCAATCAGTTAGGTCATGGGCCCTACTTCCGTTGTTGTTTCTGTATACCCTTTTTTGTCAAGCTCAGAAAAAAGATAAGATCGATAGTTTAACGACCGTCCTCCCTGATTTAAAAGGTGAGGAACGGGTGACAGCCTTGATCGACCTGTGCTACCTGACAGCCCAATCTGATTTTGAGGCTTCAGTAGCTTACGGAGACCAGGCAGTCGATTTGGCGATAGGTCTGGAGGACAGGTCTTTATTGGCGAATGCCTACAAAAACCTTGGAAATAGCTATACGCAATCTGCGCGTCTAGCCACTGCACTTGATTTGACACTACGGTCAAAAGATATTTTCACTGAGTTAAACGATGATAGGTCGCTTGCCAGTGTTTACAACAATATTGGTAACATCTATCGAAGGCAAAGTGAATATACTAAGTCATTGTCCAGCTACTTCATCTCGTTAGAAATCAAGGAAAGGCTAGGAGGATTCGATCTCGCCTCCTCTTTTGGTAACATTGGCCATGTCTATCGACAAAAGGGTGAACTGGACAAGGCTTTGGAGTATTTTTTTAAGTCCCTAGAGATAGAAAAAGCGAATAACAACGCTTTTGGAATGAGTGTGGATTATACGAACATTGGTACTGCCTACGAAAATATGGGTGATTATGAAAAAGGTATATACTATGCCAGGCAAGCCCTGGAGATCGATATAGCTAATCAAGATGATTTTGGGATTGGGATCAATCTCAACAATATTGGAGAAGGCTATTTGGGGATGAATCTATATGACTCAGCACAAAACTATTTTCATCAATCACTTTCGATAAAGCGGAGTATTAATAACCGCAATGGCATTGCTCATACCACACAGAGACTGTCTGATTTACACGCTACCCTGGGTGAATATGATAGCGCGCTACATTATGCAATGGAGAGTTTAGCCCTAGCGAAATTGACCAATAATAACGACCGCCGTATGCAGAACTACGAAGTGCTGTCTGAAATTTATGAGCAAATGGATCAACCCGCAGTAGCACTAGCCTACTACAAGCGATACAAGCAGTTGAAGGATACTATCTTCAATATGGAAAAGGAAGCACTTGCTGCGGATATGGAGAGCAAATACCAATCAGCAAAAAAAGAGACGACCATTGCCAACCAACAGATGGAACTAGCTCAGCAACAACAAAGGCAAACCTTTTACATTGTAGTCGGCGTATTGCTTTGTGTGATTATAACAGGCCTTGTCTTCTTCTACCTTAGACGTCAGAGGCAGAACACAATACTTAATGAAGTGAACAAGGAGCTAGACAAGCGTAATCAGCAAAACGAATTACTGCTCAAAGAGATCCACCACAGGGTCAAGAATAACCTGGAAATGGTCAAGAGCCTCATATCACTTCAGTCCGCACAGCTAGAAGATGGCAAAACTCGAGATGCTATGATTGCCAGTCAGAATCGGGTACAGTCGATGGGGATCATTCATCAGAAGCTGTACCAAGGAGATAACCTAGGAAGCATAGAGATGAGAGACTATTTTGTTAATCTCGGAGAAGGTATACTGGATAGCTTCAATGCCGAAGAAAAGGTGAAGATCGAATGTGTCATGGATGACCTGGAACTCGATATTGATACGGCCGTTCCACTAGGGCTGATCGTCAACGAACTGCTCACCAATGCTATCAAATACGCTTTTCCTCAAGAAACTGATGGCGTAGTACAAGTGAGTCTCAAAAAAGAGCAGGATACACTAGTCCTGGATGTATCGGACAATGGTATCGGTAAGCGTATTGGGGAGCCTGCAGAGGGTACAGGCTTTGGCTCTCAGTTGATACAGCTACTCACCGCCCAGCTTCAGGGCGTGATGAGCGAAGTGGTAGATCAGGGTACCCGTACCTCCTTTAGGTTCAAACTAGATACAGCCTCATAGCATGAAGGATCAGGTGAAAATACTGATAGTGGAAGATGAGATGGTGATAGGTGCCAACCTCTCCATGCAGATCTCGGACCTTGGGTATGATGTCTGTGGGTTACTACCGAGAGGAGAGGACGCTATTAGTCACGTCGACAATGACCCACCGGATATCATCATCCTTGACATACAGCTAAAAGGCAAGCTCGACGGTATCGAGACTGCTGAAGTGATTCGTGAGCGGCATGATACACCGATCATCTTTCTTACCTCCAACTCGGATGATTATCACTTCAATAGATCGAAGCACGTTCGTCCAAAGGCCTTTATATCTAAGCCATACAAAAAACTTGACCTAAAGCGAGCCATTGAGCTGACCGTCACCGATAGCGAGGTATCTGAGCTCCGGTCAGCTCAACCCTCTGAGACAGTGTTGGAAGATCGGATTTTCGTTCGGCACCATGATAAGCTTAGCCCTGTGCTACTTGAGGACATCTACCACATCGAGGCGGATCGCAACTACAGCCATATCCATACCAGAGGCCAGACCTATGTGATGGTTGGTACGCTTAAGGCCATTGAAGAAAAGCTGGTCAATCCGCACTTCCTGAGGGTTCATCGCTCCTATATTATCAATCTCCAACATGTAGGAGAGGTCGCTACCAGCCATGTTCAAGTAGGAGAGAAGGTCATTCCGATCACCAAAGAAGCAAAGACCGAGCTTCTAGGTAGACTCAAAACGCTCTAAGCCTATATAAGCTGGCGCACTTTTGTAAAGTGTTCCTTTTTTTAGCCACCATCACATTATTGCTGCTTTGCACAGACTTTTTCATTTAGATGCTTCGGTAACCTAATGCGCAGTTTGGGACATTCATTTGAGGCATTCGTCCTAGGGTATTATGATTCCCTCTTACTGTGCGACTCATTTGAACTATTAATCCGTATTCTCCAGACCCAGAATTACACTACTGCCGCTCTTGGGAATAGATAATCTGCGATAAATAGTACTTGTATGAATCACCAAAATCTCTTTATGGGAAGACATAATCAAAACATCAAAATGATGCCTAACATCTTCTGTTTGGGATATCTGATGATCCTCTTGATCACAGTATTATGGCAATACATGAATAAACTGGTTAATTCCTCTTCAAGACCAGGATCAGCAAGTGGAAGGAAGGCTGGCGGGTAGCACCCGTCGGCCTATTATAGCGCAGCGTCATTTTGAGTTGTCTCATTGAAAGTTTACAACCAAAGAAATAGCACTATGGAAAAAGTCACTCAGAATAAAGCCTATGTACTTTTTATACTCACTGCGGTCTACACTTTCAATTTTATTGATCGACAGATATTGGTTATCCTATCGGAACCAATCAAAGCTGATCTAGACTTGAGTGATACCCAGCTGGGCCTTTTGACCGGTTTGGCTTTTGCAGCTTTATATGTGACTATGGGTCTGCCGATTGCCCATTTGGCCGATAGGATGAACAGGAAGAATATCGTAGTGGCAAGTTTGACTGTCTGGTCGTTTATGACCGCCATCTCAGGATCTGTGACCAGCTTTTTCCAGCTATTGTTGGCCCGCGTCGGCGTAGGGATTGGAGAGGCTGGTGGAAGTCCACCCTCGCACTCGATCATCTCGGATTATTTCCCACCTGAAAGACGAGGGACAGCACTCGCCATTTACTCCACGGGTGTTTATATCGGCGTACTATTGGGTTTCGTAGTGGGTGGAGTCATTGCTAAACTCTATGGCTGGAGGATCACATTTTATGCCATTGGCCTACCGGGGATGGTATTGGCAGCCATCCTCTACTTTACGGTAAAGGAGCCCATAAGAGGTCAGTCGGATGCCCTCAGTACGAAAGATGACATGCCGAGGCTGATGGACGTATTCAAAGCCTTATTCGTCAGTAAGTCCTTCGTTTTTGTGGCACTAGGTGCAGGATTCATGGCCTTTGGGACTTATGGCACAGGCAACTTCATGCCATCATTTCTCCAGAGGGTGCACGGGATGGATATTGCTATGGCCGGTTATACCCTAGGTCTGGTCTTGGGTGTCGGGGGCGGTGCTGGTACATTTCTTGGTGGATACACAGCGGACCGCTTTGCTGCGAAGGATGTGCGTTGGCATTTGTGGGTACCTATGATCTCCGGTTTTGCAGGATGCATGCCATTTGCGATAGCTATCTTTACAAGCAATATCTATTGGGCACTGGCGATGCTATTTTTATCCGTCTTTCTAATGGCGTTTAATTTAGCACCTGCCATCGCTGTGACTCAGAATTTGGTCAATGCCAGGATGCGGGCCTTCGCTTCTTCGGTACTGTTTTTAATACTCAACTTGATCGGCCTGGGCTTAGGACCTTTATCCGTTGGTCTGCTAAGTGATTTGTTAACTCCCACGTATGGGCAACTAAGCCTGAGGTGGGCATTCTGTATCATTTTTGTCAGTGGGTCTTTGGCCACTCTATTTTTTTACCTGGCCTCCAGTAATTATAAAATGGACTTAAAATACGCAAAGTAATGGCAAAAAGATTCTCAATCTTGATTCCCCTCTTTTTGATTTTATCAGCCTGTGACACTTCTTCAAAAAAGGCAGATGAGGAGATAATTGTTCATAGGCAGATGGCAGAATTTGAAAATGTGGATGCCATCAGGCTGATATGGCCCACCTACGATCACAAAAAAGGGGAATCGGTGCGAGAAGTGACACTAGCCATCATAGATGCGCTTGTAATGTATACCAAGGTCATTGTTAGCTGCACTGATGAAGCGACCCGTGATGCAGCTAAGACCATCCTTACCAACAAGTATCCCAATTTGACCAACCTGATTTTTGAAGTGATTCCATCAGTGGAAATTTGGACTAGGGATATGGGGCCCATTTTTGTGGAAACCGAAAATGGAGGTCATGCCATAGCCGATTTCAATTTCAACTCCTGGGGTTATTCCGATACTCTGGATGCCGCCACGCAAACAGAGGAGCAATACGACGAGCGGGTAGCTCGGCTGATGGGCTTGCCCATCGTCTCTAGTCCAATGATCAGCGAAGGGGGAAACCGTGAGGTGAATGGCAGGGGGACGCTGCTCGTCACTGAAACTGTGGAGACCGGTCGCAACCCTACCCTTACAAAATCACAGATGGAAGCGGAGTACGCCAGGCTATTGGGTATCGAAAAGGTGATCTGGCTCAAAGACGGCATAGTTGAAGACCGGCATACTTTTCTTGGCCCTATCATCACCGCCGAGGGTATCCCGGCCTACCCGGTATGGACTACCAATGGTCACATCGACGAGTATGCCCGCTTCGTCAATGATTCCACGATTTTGTTGGCACAAGTGGATTCTACGGATTTTGACGACCCCATAGCCCGGGAAAACCACCTACGCCTAGAGGAAAACTACCGCATCATAACCAATAGCACCGATCAGGAGGGACGACCGTTCACCGTTATGAGGATGCCCATGCCTGTCACCGTATTGGACACGATAGGTCCAGGGGATTATGCATATGAGGGCATAGCAGAGCTCGATTACCAAGATGGCCACCTATTCCCGGTAGGAGAAGAAGTAACAGTAGTAGCGGCCGCTAGCTACCTAAATTTCATCATTACCAATAATGTAATCCTAGGCCAAAAATATTGGCGACCCGGGATGCCGCAAGACGTTATGGATCGGGATGCTGAGGCTATGGCTACCCTGCAAGCGGTGTTTCCCGATAGGAAGATCGTAATGATAGATGCCCTTGCGGTTAACTTGAGCGGAGGCGGACTGCATTGTATCACTATGCATCAACCAAAAATTAGGGAATGATACTGTTATCCACTGTAAAATCAATGATGATGAAAAAATCAACACCAAAGTTTATTCTTGTTTTGCTGGTAAGCCTACAGATAGCCTGCTCCCAAACAAAAGAAGAGAATCAAACACCAGCAAAAGGTGCCAATATTGAAGAGCAACTCGATTTCATTAGTAAAAAAGAAAATTTCGCCGACGAGCATGAGCGCCTGCAAGCACTTTTTGATGTATACGCTGACAATGAGTTGAAGTACTTACCGCCCCTAGGCACATTTATGGGCAATCATACCTATGACCATCTCTGGATGGACGTATCGCCACAGGGTTTTGAAAAACGACTGCAAACCCTTGAACTGCTCTATGAAACCAAGGGTTGGTTTGACCCGGCAGATCTGTCCCTGGAGGATGCAATCAACTACCAGGTGTACAATCGCAGCGTGGCGGACAGCTACTATGCCAGCCAGTTCCCCAATCATTACCTGATTGTAGACCAGATCCAGAATTTCAACCATTATATACTGTTGACGATGCAGTCTATGCCAGTTCGCACGGAAAGGGATTTGCAAAACTTTGAATCCAGGATGGAAGGTATCGATCAAGTACTGGCAGACATGCAGGTGATCCTTCAGCAAGGACTGGATGAGGGTGTTTCTATGCCCTACACCTCGGTACTACAGGTGCCAGAGCAGATGAAGTCCCTCGTAAACGTAAACCCCGAACAGAGCCTTTTTTACCAACCCATAGCCGACCTACCGGAAAACATAAATCCAGAAGGTGGACGGTCTTTCCAGGAAGAGATCAGGAACCTTATCGTGGAAGAAGTCAATCCTGCTGTATTGGCATTTCATGATTTTATGAAGGATAACTACCTGCCCAGTGCAAGAAAGACGTTTGGCCTGGTGGACTTACCCAATGGAGAGGCCTGGTACAACGAAAGGATCAGCTTTCACACCACCACTGACCTGACCGCAAAGGAAATACACGAAATTGGTAAACGTGAGGTAGCCCGAATAGAAGCCGAAATGAGGGATGTACTAGAGGAGCTCAATTTTGAGGGCGATCTCTCTTCTTTCAATACTTTTCTGAAAGAAGACCCGCGGTTCTACTTCACCGACCCTGAAGAACTGCTAAAAGCCTATCGTGATATATGTAAGCGCATTGATCCCGAATTACCCAAGTTGTTCGGCATGATGCCGCTACTACCTTACGGAGTAAAAGAAACTCCTGCTTATCGCTCAAAAAGCGCTCCTGCTGCCTATTATATGCCAGGATCAAAAGAGGCAGGTAGGGCAGGTTACTTTTATGCCAACACTTATGATCTGAAAAGTCGACCCAAGTACGACATGGAAGCACTGAGCCTTCACGAGGCAGTACCCGGCCACCACTTCCAGATTGCGATAGCTCAGGAGCTGGAAAACCAGCCCGAATTCAAAACCTCCACTTTTCAGTTTACTGCTTTTGCTGAAGGCTGGGGACTCTATGCCGAGAGTCTTGGTGAGGAGCTCGGGCTGTATACCGACCCCTATCAACGCTATGGTAGGTTAAATGCCGAAATGTGGAGGGCCATCAGATTGGTCGTCGACACAGGCATCCATGCTTTGGGTTGGTCAAGGGAAGAGGCCATTGACTATTTCAAAGCCAACTCTGGCCTTGCGGAGCATGATATTGCGGTAGAGATAGACCGCTACATCGCCTGGCCAGGGCAGGCGTTGGCTTATAAAATAGGGGAACTGAAGATCAAGGAATTGAGAAAACGATCAGAAGATAAGTTGGGCAATGACTTTGATATCCGAGACTTCCATGATGTGGTATTGGCCAGTGGTGTCGTGCCATTAAGTGTCCTGGAGAGTAATGTGGACAATTGGATAGCAGGCCAGGAGGGTGAGTAAACTGAACTAAATTAAAACAACTAAAATCATGAAAACAGCAGGGATTATTGGTGGCTCAGGCTTCATTGGAAGCTACACCACGAAGAAGTTTTTAGATGAAGGATTTAAAGTCAGAGTATCTGCGACAGATATTTCAAAAACGGAGAAATACAGTCATCTGAGATCGCTAAGCAATGCTGAAAACTTAGAGATCGTTCCTCTCAATGTTGAAAATAAGGAGCAGTTGAAAGCGTTTGTTCGTGACTGCAATATCATTGTTCATGGAGGGACACCTTTTCAATTGGATGTGCAAGACCCCAAGAAGGAACTGCTTGACCCTACCATTGAGGGTACTAAAAACTTTCTGGAAGTTCTTAATACAGCTTTGGGTATTGAAAAGGTTGTTTTTGTCGCTTCGGTGGGTGCCTATAATACTAACTTTCCTTTGCCTCCGGATGGCCTTGGGTCTGAAGACATGATAGATGAAGTAAGTACTCCTTTTATAAGTGAGGAAAGTCACCCATATGCACAAGCCAAATTCATCGCAAACCAGACAGTAGAAAAATATATCAAAGAGCATCCAGCTATAGACTTTGAAATTACGAGCGTCTCACCTGTCGGAGTGATGGGTAAGTCATTATCGAAAAGGGAGGATTCGACTTCTTCGGGACTACAATTCTTATTTAAGAACAGGATAGCGCCCAATCCTTTTATCCAAATGATTTATGATACAGATGCTGAGTTTGCACTTGTAGATGTAAAAGATGTAGCAGACGGCATTTACAATGCAGCTGTCAAAAAAGGGCTGCACGGCAAAAACTATTTGCTGAGTAGTGAAAGCTGGAAGGTGTCTGATATCTCGGCCATGCTCAATGGCGAAAACCCAAAGGGAAGCCCAAGAATAGTTTATAAAAATGATGCGGCGATAAAGGATCTTGAAATGGAGTTTAATCCGGCCGTAGTGCCGCTGACGGATTTTAACACGAACTAAAAGATACTTATTTGCTTCAGGCTGTGTCTTCATGGCCTGAAAGCATAATGTAATCCAAGGCGTATACAGACGCGTACCTTGGCAAAAAGTAATATGTCAAATACAGGCAAGATAAAATCACATATACACTATTGATCCCTAATAAGCGATAAAATGGAAAAGAAACAAAACGGATACACGCCGCTGGAAGTGGCGCATGAATTGTATGGATTATTCAACTCTTCTCGCCCGGAGCTTCCCCAGTATGGAAGGGACGTGAAAATTGGCATTATTGCCTTAGATGAAGGAGTTATTGACTTATCAATTATTCATGAAGCATTCAGACAATATGGATTTGGAGAAAACGGCACTCAAATACCAAAGATTAATTTGCTGCCATTAAATGGATGGGTAGGAAAGGAAGGTTGCCATTGGGAAGAAGCAAGGATGGACATTGAAATTTTGGGTTCCTTATGTCCGTTGGCCACAATCAACGTTTACCATTCGCAAGACTCTCAATATGATTTTGCATCCGCAATAAGAACGGCTGTACTTGACGATTGTGATATTATAAGTATTTCTTGGGGGCTCGGAGAAGATGTATTTGAGCCACAATATTTAAGGATCATTGAAGAGTATCTTCTGAAAGCTGATAAGGCAGGGATCACGGTATGTGTAGCATCAGGAGATACTGGGGCGTGCGCATCTAAAGCCGCTTATTGGGCATGCGATTTTGGCGTGCAGGTTCCAGCTAATATCCCTACAGTCCTTGCTTGTGGCGGGACGCAGATACCCTCAAAAGAAGAAGTTGTTTGGAATACCTTAAGAATTGGTATCAATGATGAAGGAAAGCAAGTACTTGTCGGAGGGGCGTCTGGAGGAGGAGTGAGTCAGTTGTTTTTATCACCAAGTTGGCAATCTTCATTTGCTAAAGATGTTAATCCGATTCCGCCTGGATTGCAAAGTGGCAGAGTTGTGCCAGACGTCTGCGCACTTGCAGCTCCGTACTATTGTATTCACGATGGGGAGCGAAGCGATATTATTGGTGGTACAAGTGCCTCTGCACCAATGTGGGCAGGAATTACAGGGATGATCATGTCAGAAAGGTTTGCGCGAGAGAAAGATCGATTTAATTTATGTCCCTGGCTTTATAAGAATGCGGCTCAAAATAATTTACTCAGCGGAGTATATAGGGGAAGTAATGTTGTTCCCGGTAATGTGAACTGCCAGCCAGATGGTTACCATGCTGTTAGTAGAGGCATTAGCGCCTGTGCGGGGATAGGGGTACCACATGGCCCGAATCTTTTAAATGCTGCCATTGGAAGCTAATGAATAAAAATCACCAATGGTGGCTGAAGCCAATCATTTTTATAAATGTAATGAAGTGAAATCTATAAACAGAAAAACATGAACCTAACACAGATAGCCCTTCTACTTTTCGTATTCATTGCGTGTTCAGTCAATGAAGAATTAGAAATGCAAGACGAAATACTATGGCACAACTATGGCGTTCTTCATATCTATGCTCGCTCTGACTCTAGTCTCTACTACATGGCCGACGGGCGCAAATAAAAAATCATGGCGACCTGATATTGAAAGTTTATGGCGAAGCGCGAGGTGTAAGTGCAGAACTCTGAGGTGAAGGTTTTGAAACAAATAAAGATATGGATGAGCTGGATGTTATAGATCAGCTCGAAGATTCTTGTGATCGACTTGATCCAATAAGGTTAGAACATAATTTTGATGGGAAATCCTAGTTCATTAGAGGCTCACTCTCTTTGCGAGTCGATACCATATCTCTTGCGAGGTAGAGTGCAGCGCGCATAGAGCTTTCGTTTGCCATGTCCTTACCAGCAATGCCATAAGCCGTACCATGATCAGGAGAAGTACGAATGGCTGGAAGGCCGGCGGTGAAGTTGACGCCATCTTCGAAAGCCATGTATTTAAAAGGCGTTAGTCCCTGATCGTGGTACATCGCTAGAACGCCATCAAACTTTTTGAACTCCATAGTACCAAAGAAACCATCAGCCGGAAATGGCCCGAATACAAGATGGCCTGCATTTTTGATCTCCTCAATAGCAGGCTTCAGTACTTGCTCTTCTTCTTCGCCAAGTAGGCCATTTTCACCCGCATGTGGATTGATACCGAGGACCGCCACCTTAGGCTTGTTAATGCCAAAGTCTTTTTTCAATGACTTGATCATCACATTCAGTTTACCAGAAATCACCTCTTTGCTAAGCTGCGAGGTGACATCCTTAAGCGGTATATGCCCAGTGGCCACTCCAATGCGGACATCTCCGGCTACCATAAGCATGAGATGTTCGTCAACTTCAAAAGAAGAGGCCAAAAACTCTGTATGTCCTGGAAAACTGAATTCATCGGATTGAATATTGTCCTTATTGATGGGCGCAGTTACCAATGCCTGAATACGACCCGCCTTTAGGTCTTCGGTAGCTTTAGTGAGGCTGAGCAAGGCATATTTACCACCTAGTTCGTTGATCTCACCTGGTTTGATCTCTACGTTTTCCTCCCAAATGTTGTAGACGTTGACTTTTTTGGGATTGATCGCATCAAGGTTCTTGACTTGCTGATAATTGAAATCTCTATCGATTAATTTACGGTAGTAACCAATCACCTTAGCAGAACAGTAGATCACAGGTGTGAAGTAGCGAACGACACGTTGGTCGGACAGGGTCTTGATGATGACCTCCGGGCCGATACCATTGATATCACCAATTGAGATGCCTATTATGGGTTTATTTTGAGCAGGTTGCTTGTTTGATTGTGTCATTGGTGCTTCACTTATCTTAGCGCAAATTAATTGAAAATTCTACAAGGCAACTAATGGTTCGAATAGTACCAAAAAAGCATCTGGGGCAACATTTTTTGACTGATTTGTCCATTGCTCAGCGCATCGCAGATAGCCTGTCTAAGGAGTATTCGGTCAATCTCCTTGAGATAGGTCCGGGTACTGGTGTATTGACCGATTTCTTATTGAAAAGAGATCTGAATCTGCATGCCCTGGACGTGGATGCTGAATCGATTGCTTACTTGAAAAGGGCTTACTCACAACATGCCGATCTTTTCCATCATGGTGATTTTTTGAAGGAAGATGCGAATCGTTTTTTCAAAGGAGAGTATGCGATCATTGGCAACTTCCCTTACAATATCTCCTCTCAGATTTTTTTCAGGATACTCGAAGCTCCGCAAAACGTACCTCAGGTAGTGTGCATGCTACAAAAGGAAGTGGCAGAACGCATAGCTGCTTCAGAGGATAGTAAGACTTACGGCATTCTCAGTGTGCTGCTTCAGGCTTACTATAAGATCGAATACCTTTTTACTGTTGATCGAGAGGTCTTCGATCCTCCACCCAAAGTGCTCTCTGGAGTGATCAGATTAACGAGGCAAAATACTGATCTGGAAGTTGATAAGAAGCTGTTTTTTCGTGTGGTCAAATGCGCTTTCCAAATGCGCCGTAAAACCTTGCGCAACGCATTAAAAGGCCTACATTTGCCTACAAACCTGACACAGACTTCTCTTTTTGACAAGCGGGCTGAGCAACTGTCCGTGCTGCAATTTATCGATCTTACCAAGGAGGTATCAAAATGGAGCACATAGTACAATTTGAGCTTTCTAATGAATATCTCGAGCGCTTTCAGCGGGCACTGGATGACAAGGAAGATGCTTTCATCATTTCCTCGCTAGAGGGTGTCAGTCATGCCGATATCACAGAGTTGCTCTATGAGTTCGATTCTGAAGAATCCCGCTATGTTATCGAGCTGCTCGATCCATCCATAGGGGCTGATATTTTATCAGAATTAGATCAGGATACCCGTAAGGAATTTCTGCAAGTGTTCAATCCGAGAGAGATTGCCCGTCATGTAGAGTTGATGGATTCAGATGATGGTGCAGATATCCTATCGGAATTGAACCTGAAGCAGCGGGAGCAGGTGATTGGAGCAATCAGTAATGAAGAGAAGGCGAATAACTTACTGGATCTACTCAGATATGATGAGGATGTGGCCGGCGGCCTGATGGCTAAGGAACTCATTAAATGTAACCTCAACTGGACGGTACTACAGTGCATCGAGGAAATCAGGAAACAGGCAGAAAGGGTACAAAAGCTTTTCTCTGTATATGTAATTGATGATTTTGGCAAACTCCTCGGCAAGGTGTCTTTGAAAAAGATCATCCTGGCGGAAGATCAGGTAAAGGTCAAAGACATTTACGATAGTGACGTCATCGCGGTAGAGACCTTTATGGATGAGGAAGATGTGGCTCAGGTAATGCGGAAGTATGATCTGGAGTCTGTGCCTGTGATCAACGCCCGTGGTAAGTTGGTTGGAAGGATCACTATCGATGATATCGTAGATGTGATCACAGAGAGCGCAGAAGAGGAGCGTGCCATCATGTCCGGTATCTCTGCTGATGTGGAAGAGGACGATACCATTTGGAAGTTGTCGAAAGCACGGCTTCCCTGGCTGACGATCGGCATGGCGGGTGGCTTGCTTGGAGCATGGTTGATCGGTTTTTTTGAGTCAGATATCGCTCTGATACCTGCGATGGCCTTCTTCATTCCTTTGATCACTGCAACTGGTGGTAATGTTGGCATCCAAAGCTCGTCCATAGTGGTACAGAGTCTGGCCAACCCAAGCGCCTTTGAAGACAAGATGTGGAGAAGGCTGATCAAAGTTCTTTTCATCGCAGTTATCAACGGTGTTATCCTGGCGCTGATGGTGTTTGGGGTCATTATACTTTTTACCAAAGACCAGCAAATGGCGTTCACAGTATCTTTTGCCCTCTTTAGTGTGGTATTACTGGCATCCCTCATGGGTACGATCACTCCTTTGCTTCTCGACAAGTTCGGGATCAATCCGGCCCTGGCTTCTGGTCCTTTTATCACCACCACCAACGATATATTAGGGCTTGCTGTCTATTTCTTAATGGCACAGTTGATTCACGGTCTATAATCCATGAAAAAGGTACTAATAATAGATGATGTGCATGCCGCACTGACTGATGGCCTGATGGACTATGGCTATCATGTCGACTACCTACCGGAAATTACCCGAAAAGAAGTGGAGGCTATAATTGAGCAATATGCTGGACTCATTGTCCGTAGTAAACTGGGTGTTGATGAAGACTTACTTTCCAAAGCCAGGCGATTAAAGTTCATAGCTCGTGCTGGAGCGGGCCTGGATCAGCTTGATATGGAGGCCATTGGGCGCAGAGGTATTGAGGTGGTCAATGCGCCCGAAGGAAATCGAGATGCATTGGGAGAACACCTTATGGGCATGTTGCTTTCTTTGCTACACAATATTGATAAAGCCAATACTCAGGTGAGAAGCAAGATCTGGGACCGAGAAGGAAGCCGGGGTAAGGAACTAGGTAGTATGACTGTCGGACTTATCGGCTATGGTATGATGGGCAGTTCTTTTGCTGATAAGCTGCGAAGTTTCGGTTGTGAGATACTGGCTTATGACAAGTATAAGAGCGGCTTTAGTAATGCGCGTGTTAAAGAAGTAGAGTTGAATGATCTTTATCAGCGGACTGATATACTGAGCCTTCATGTACCTCTTACCGATGAGACAGAGCAATGGATTGATGGAGCTTTTGTAGACAGATTTTCTAAGCCAATATATTTACTTAACAGTGCGAGGGGCAAGGTTGTAGTGTTAAAGGATTTGATCAAGAAGATGGGCGAAGGCAAAGTGCTGGGTGCTTGCCTGGATGTATTGGAAAATGAAAAAATGGGCACCTATACTGCTGCTGAAGAGCGGACTTTTGAAGAGCTATGTAAGTTGGAGAACGTACTACTGACACCTCATGTGGCAGGATGGACTTTCGAGTCCTATGAGCGTATCAGTACAGTCTTACTGGGTAAGATCAAGAATTTGCAATCATTACGATAGGCAGAGAGGGCTGTTTTTGGGGCTTAAAGACAGAATCTCTATCTTTGATCTTACAAGAAATAAAAGAATTGTAAAATGACGGTCTCACACAATGGGGCCGTTATTTTTTATTTATAACCCAATACGATTATGTCAAACGTATCATATTACACAGAAGAAGGATTGCAGAAGCTGAAGGATGAACTTCAGGAGTTGAAGACAAAAGGAAGATCAGATATTGCCAAGCAGATTGCAGAAGCAAGGGACAAAGGCGATCTGAGTGAAAACGCTGAATATGATGCTGCGAAAGATGCTCAAGGACTTCTTGAATTGAAGATATCCAAACTTGAGGCTGTTGTTGGTAATGCCAGGATTCTCGATGAGTCGAGCGTGGATACCTCTAAGGTCTCTGTGATGTGTAAGGTCAAAATCAAGAATAAGAAAAATGGTATGGCTGTAGAGTATACACTTGTTTCTGAAGAAGAAGCTGACCTTAAGCAGAACAAGATCTCTATTCAGTCACCTATCGGAAAAGGTTTGCTGGGTAAAAAAGTCGGAGAGGTAGCGGTGGTCAAAGCACCGGCTGGAGATATAGACTTTGAAGTACTTGAAATAAGCATCTGATCTTATGGCAAGCATCTTTTCGAAAATCATATCGCGTGAGATCCCGGCTCATATAGTAGCCGAGGATGACAAACACCTTGCTTTTCTCGATATCAACCCATTGGTTACAGGTCACACGCTAGTTATTCCAAAAAGGGAAGTGGACTATATCTATGACTTGGAGGATGATGAGTTGACAACACTTCACTTGTTCGCCAAGCGAGTGGCGCAAGGCATTAAGAGTAGCATCTCTTGTGAGCGCGTTGGAGTTACAGTTATCGGACTAGAGGTGCCACACGCCCATGTTCATTTGATTCCAATTACTACGATGGATGATATGAACTTTAGCAGAGCTAAGCTCAAGCCTACTAAGGAAGAATTGGCAGAGACAGCTTCTCAGATTGGTGCCAAAGTTAGCCTTTGATCCTATCTGGGTTATCTGTCAAAAAGGACTTCCAGCTTTTTGAGTGATTGACAGACTTACCACCCTGGTAATGGTGACAGAGCGCTACCGCTAATGCATCAGTAGCATCCAGCAATTTTGATTCATGCTCAAACTTTAGGAGTGTCATGAGCATTTGTGCTACCTGCTCTTTTGAAGCATTACCATTGCCCGTCACCGATTGCTTCACCTTTTTTGGCGCATACTCTACGATCGGTATTTCTCTTGAAAGTGCAGCGGCCATTGCCACACCTTGGGCCCTTCCAAGTTTAAGCATTGACTGCACATTTTTACCATAAAAAGGGGCTTCAAGGGCCACCTCGTCAGGCTGATAGTCCTGTATGAGACTCATCACACGTTCAAAGATTTTTTTAAGCTTCAGTTCATGTCCAGTATACTTTTTCAAGTGGATGACACCATATTGTAGTATACTTATTTTCCTAAGTTCAACCTTGATGAGTCCATATCCCATCACACTTGTTCCCGGGTCGAGCCCGAGGATCACTTTTTCCTTCACCGCTGACATGCGTTTGCAATATAGCGAAAGGTAGTATGGTGATAGCTTATCTATTCGTCCTTACTTGTTATGCTTTGAGTATGCTTTGGCTTACCATAATATGGACCAAACTTCCAACGTTCGACCCTCCTCAACAACCTGAAGCTAAAGATCGAATAACGGTTGTTGTTCCTGTTCGGAATGAGGCTAGAAACATTGAGCAACTGCTAAGGAGTATTGAGTGCCAAACACTATCAGTGAAGGCATTTGAAGTCGTAGTGGTAGATGATCACTCCACTGATGATACTGTGGCAAGAGTTGAGAAATTCGTGCGGAATTCTGCTCTTGATCTTAAGGTCATAAAATCTAAAGAGGGTGAGGGTACACCTAAGAAAAGGGCAATCGAGCAGGCGATTGGTCAGAGCTATGGCCATATTATCGTAACTACAGATGGTGACTGCATTGTTGGTGAAAAGTGGTTAGAAATGATCAACCAGGCTTTTGAAGATCAAGCCATACAACTGGTCATGGGACCGGTCATCTACTCCATCGACAATTGTTTAGACAAACTTCAGTGGGTAGAGTTCAGTGCTTTACAAGGGTTGAGCGCTGTACTCCTCTCAATCAGTAAACCCGCTATGGGCAATGGAGCAAATCTTGCCTACCGTAAGACTGCATTTATGGAGGTTGGTGGTTTTGACGGAAACCGACAATATGCGACAGGTGATGATGAGTTTCTGGTAAGAAAAATGGCTAAAAAGCTCGGTGTGCAGGCACTGAGCTACTTGAAGACCAGCAAAGCTTTAGTTTTGACTTCTCCTGCTCAGGGTACAGCGGCAATCTTGAATCAAAAAATACGCTGGTCATCAAAATGGCGTCACCAAAAAGAACTACTGGCATGGATGATGCCGCTTTTGGTGTTGGGTATCAACTTGCTACCGATTTTGGGAGTGCTTGCTGCCTGGAAAGGGCTTATGTCATTTACTATAGCACTGCTCGCATGGTCCATCAAAGGGATAGGAGATATGGTTTTTTCAAGATCTGTGGCATCATACTATGGTCAACAACATAGCTGGATAGCCTTGATCGCAGCTGAAATTATTTACCCTGTTTACACTCTTTTCTTTGGATTAGGGTCTATTTTTGGTAAATACACCTGGAAAGACAGGAGGTATAATGAGTGACTTGGAATATGACGTGCTAGATGAGCTGTATTTTGTACAGTCTTTTTCGGAGCTTATGCAGTCCACAGATCTTGAAGAAAAAGAACTACGACCAGTACTTCAGAAGTTGCTCAACAAAGGTTGGATTAGGTGTTTTTTGACGGTATCTGAAGAGGTGCCAACGGAAGAATTGGATTTTGAGTTAGAGTTTAGAAACTACTATTACCTGGCTTCCAAGTCGGGTCTGCTCGCTCACAATTCGAACTAATTTTTTTGACTATGAGGGACAGCAACATTGTGTCCCTGTCGGCTGACGGGGGGGTGCAGATAAAGGAGATGGAGTTGAATGCCTTGTTGGAGGTGACCCAGGCAATTAATAATAATCTGTCAGAATCAGCGCTTTATAAAATCTACAAGTTCACTCTACTTGGCAATCTCGGTATTGGTAATCTTGCGCTTTTCGTACTTGATGATGACTGGACGTGTAAAGTAAGCTTTGGTACTCAGGCAGATTTCACATCGATGCACTTGCCTGAGTCATTTCATACGCTTAATGAATCAAGAGGTCTGAGTACCGCAGATGTTGGGTTTGAAGAGTTTGGTCAGGTTTTTCCTGTGATGCACAAACAGAAGCTACTTGCGGTACTTTTTATCGGCAACCTACCGGAAACTACCAACACGACCTTTCTCATGGCTTTGACCAATATCATCATCGTGGCGATTGAGAATAAAAAACTCGCTCGAAGGGAACTGGAACAAGAAGCCTTCAGAAAAGAAATGGAGATCGCCCGTCAGGTACAGCACTTCTTATTTCCAAAGGACTTGCCATGTACTGATCAACTTGATATTGCTGCGAGCTATTTCCCTCACAATGAAGTAGGTGGAGACTACTATGATTACATACCCATCGACGATGACCAATTCTTAGTTTGTATAGCAGATGTTTCCGGTAAGGGCGTACCTGCTGCTCTCTTGATGTCCAACTTCCAGGCTTCCTTGCGGATGCTGCTGCGGAAGACGGATGATTTTAACGAGATAGTCGCGGAGTTGAACCGCCAGGTTCATCGCAATGGTAATGGGGAAATCTTTATTACGTTCTTTGCCGCCATCTATAATTATAGTACCGGAGTGCTTAGGTATGTCAACTGTGGCCACAATCCCCCGATACTCAGGTATAGAGAAGAATTGGAAATGCTTGAAGACGGTACTACTGTGCTTGGCATGTTCGATCCACTTCCATTTTTTACTGAGGGACAAACTTTGCTGGAGGAGACCTTTTCATTGTATAGCTATACCGATGGCATCACAGAGACCCTCAATGAACATGACGAAGAATTTGGTCAGGAGAGGTTTGTAGAACTGGTGAAAGCATGCTGTAGAAATGACTTGACCGGCTTTAATAAAAAAGTTATTGCCAGCCTTGATGAGTTTAGGGGCAACATACCCTACAAGGATGATATTACCCTGCTAACTTGCAAGGTAACAGTATAGCTTAATGCCTTACATACACAAAACACCAACATGGCTGAAAAAACTGTATCCGTCCTTGACCTGGGATTATAAGGATCGGCCAGGCAACAATATATACTTGACTTTTGATGATGGACCTATTCCTGAGATAACGGAGTTTGTTCTTGATACACTTCAATTGTTTGATAGTACAGCTACTTTTTTCTGCGTTGGGGAGAACATCCATAAGCATCCAAAAGTAGCTGAAGCAATACTTGAAGAAGGACATACTATTGGAAACCACACTTATAATCACATTAAAGGATGGGGAACCCCTAATCAGCATTACGTTGATAACATTTCAAAATGCCAGTCCGCAATTAATGCCATTGGTGAATCCGGAAAGCTTTTTAGACCTCCGTACGGTAGAATAGGACCTAACCAAATTAGGCAGATCAGAGATACATATGAAATAGTCATGTGGGATGTGCTGACAGGAGACTATAACGCTTCCTTGTCATCACAGGAGATATTGAGAAGCATAATCAAAGCAACTAGACCTGGATCGATCGTCCTCTTTCACGACAGTGTCAAAGCCTATCCCAGGATGAAGGAAGTGCTCCCGGCGTACATGAGCTATTTCTTAGCGCAGGGATACTCTTTTGAACGGCTATAGACTACAGGTTTTATTATTCCAATGAGTATGCTACATTGGGAGCAATGATTGATACCCATTCCCATATTTATTCACCTAAGTTCTCGAGTGACAGGCGAGAGATGCTGGATCGTGCTTTTAGCTCTGGTGTGGAGCGTATTTATATGCCTAATATAGACTTGGAATCCTTTGATGGAATGATGCAATTGTCTGCCGAATATCCCGGCCGGTGTTTTCCAATGATGGGGCTTCACCCTTGTGATGTGAAAGAAGATTACAAAGAGGTACTCAAGGCCATGAGGCCAATGTTTGATGAGTACAATTTCGTTGCAGTAGGAGAGATGGGAACAGACTTATATTGGGATAAGTCGCATTTTGAATGGCAGCAAGATGCCTTTAAAATCCAATGCGATTGGGCACTTGAGACTGGTCTGCCCATTGTTATTCATAGTCGTGATTCCTTTTGGGAGACTGTTGACCTGTTAAAGGATTATAAAGATAGAGGCATTAGGGGTGTTTTTCACTGTTTTACCAGCGGCTTAGAAGAAGCTGATGCTGTTATTGATCATGGTTTCTATATGGGTATTGGGGGTGTTGCTACGTTTAAGAATGGAGGATTGGATAAGGTCTTACCAGAAATAGGGTTAGAGCATTTGCTGCTGGAGACTGATGCTCCTTATCTGGCTCCAGTTCCTTATCGCGGTAAGCGCAATGAGCCTTCCTACATTGGTCTTGTCGCTGACCGAATTGCTCAGATCAAGGCCATCAGTCGAGAGGAGGTGATACATCAGACTACCAAAAATGCATTGAACTTATTCCATAGAGCGACTGAAGATGAAATATAAGATCGTTAACCTGAATACGTCCGCTACCACAAATCCAAAATCATCGGTTTTGATCATATATACCGGGGGCACTTTTGGTATGGCGCTAGATGAGACAGGATCGTTGGCACCTTTCAACTTCAGTCTTGTAATAGAGAAGATCCCGGAGTTGAAGGCCTTTGACCTTAAGATCACAGTTATCTCCTTCCCAGAGCCAGAGGATTCTTCGAATATCAATACACGTCACTGGGTAGATTTAGGCTATATTATTTATGAGAACTATAGCCAGTATGATGGGTTTGTGGTGCTTCATGGTACAGATACTATGGCTTTCACAGCTTCAGCCCTAAGTTTTATGCTCGAAGGGCTGAATAAACCGGTGATCTTTACAGGAGCACAGATTCCGATAGGCTTTCTGAGGTCGGATGCACGCGAGAACCTGATCACGGCGTTGGAGATCGCCTCGGCCAATAATGATGGGAAGCCTATTGTTAATGAGGTTTGTGTCTACTTCAATTATTTTCTGCTAAGGGGGAACCGATCTCAGAAATTGCGGAGTAGCACATTTGCGGCTTTTGAATCAGAGAACTACCCCAAGCTTGCAGAATCTGGAGTGTTCATCGAATATAATTATGCATATCTAAGACCGCACGACCCGAATGAGAAGCTCAAGTTCAACAGCCATTTTGATGATAATGTCGCTGTGGTGAAGTTGTATCCTGGAATACCTCAATCTGTGCTTGAACAGATTTTCAATACGGAAGGGTTACGAGCTGTGATACTCGAGACATTTGGCTCGGGAAATACTATGAAGTATGACTGGTTTTTGAGCCTGCTTCGCAATGCGAATGAGAAAGGCATATTCCTCTATAATGTATCGCAGTGTATAGGTGGTAAGGTCATCCAGGGTAGGTACGAAACCAGTAAAATGCTTTCAGATATTGGTGTGCTTAGTGGGTCGGATATCACTACAGAAGCTGCCCTTGCCAAGCTTATGTTTTTGCTGGGATCGGGGTTGTCCACCGAACGTGTAAAAGATTTATTAATACGCCCAATACGTGGAGAAATGACCTAAATTCGGGTCTTTCCAAAAAGAATTGAAAATTTGCATAAAGGTATTTTTCTTGATTTATTTGTTGGCTGAGAAAATTAGGGAGAGGTGTCCGAGTGGTTGAAGGAGCACGCCTGGAAAGTGTGTATACCTCTAAAGGGTATCGAGGGTTCGAATCCCTCTCTCTCCG
>DIYH01000009.1:62493-111251 GCA_002435755.1 Flammeovirgaceae bacterium UBA6059 | reverse complement strand
ACAGTGATAATAAAAGCTTAGTAAAAGGAGTGATAATGCCGTAACCTGATTGAGCATCAGGCAACCCAGCCCAACATCGATCCTAAGACTATCTCCGTGAGCGAGGCAAGCCGTATTCGGCTATTTCAGCCACTTGAGCATGCTCAAACTGACGGAAATAGTTATCACGATCTAAATCTGAGAAGTTGAGATCAGAGATTTTGTTGAAGTGCTGAACCTCCTTCTGGGTAAGCAATCTTAGTAGTCCGTTTGATAATTTATTCTTCACAATGACGATCATTGAAGTTTCAAAATCCAGTTAAAGACAGCTATGAATAAGAATGGTAACCATTCTTATGAGTCATTTTTTTCCTTTTTGTCCACTCAGTATTCACTTTTTCGAAGATCTTCACTCCAAAAAAGCTCGTGACAAGAACCGTGAACATGACCAGAATCCAACGCATAAATGAGTCTGTCTTTGTCATTAGGTCAATAATGAAGGTTACCCCCCCCAAGAAACATAGATTTTTTTCTGCCTTTTTTCTTATGGTGGCTAGTTATCCTGAACGATGATGATCGTATCAGAGACAACAGCTGATGCTCCAAAATATCCCAGGATAATTTCTTCAGGATCAGAAGGATTAGTAAGGTTACCTCTTAGCACCGCCGGAGCTGTACCAGACGACTGGCCCAGGGTAGTCGCTTGAGCAATGAGCAGATCAAAATAGTCGAAAGCTAGTTCTGAGATAGACTCCTGTCTAACAACTATAGTATCTAATCGACCAAAGAGTATTTGAGGTACTTCTATCTGAAACTCATTGCCATTAACGAACCTATCAGAAAAAATCACCACCGAGGAGACTTCTGTCAATGGCAAACCATTTTGGCTGAGTCGCCACCGGTAGAAGTTTGAGACATCCGCAGGGTCACGAATAGTACTCCCAATGAAAAACTCCTCTTGTATGATACCTTCTATGATATTAGGCGGGAAGACCTCCTTAAAGAAGAGACTGTCTAAGGAAGGCACAGGCTGCAACAACTCGGGTGTTGATCTAATGATAGTACCGTCAGGAAGTAGAACCTGACATCTGTACGAAAGGCCTGGTTCTCCTCTCCAAGAGTCATCAGAAACATAGTTTCCATCAGACTGATAACTAAATGTGTAGAAGCGATTTTCACTATCAGTCACTATCACTTGTGCATCTTCCACTATCGGATTTGACGAGCCATCATTGAAGTTGTTGGTCAAAGTGAGGCGTATTGTATAAGGACCAAACTGATCAGTGATCCAACCTTCTACGACCAACCGCTGAGGCCCGTCAGGTATATCAATTTCGATAGGGTCTTCACAGGAGTTCAAACCTAAGCTCACAAGTATCAGTATTATATAATGCCAGTATTTCAAAACCTGAAATTATAGGTGACTGATGGTATAAGTGTGCCCAGGATAGAATAGCGTACCACCTCTGCCTGATCAGAGTTCTCTTGCTGCCTGAAGAGATAAGAATAAGCATTGCGGCGGCCATAAACATTATAAATGGAGAAAGTCCAGTAGTCAATCTTCTTTTTGGGTTGTCCATTGGGCTTTGTCTTCTTACCTTCCAAGCGAGCCGAGATATCCAGTCTATGATAGTCTGTTAGCCGAAACTGATTCCTGTTGTTGAAACTGGGCAGGACAATCCCATCAAAGACATACTTACCTTCGGGAAAGGTTATTGGTCGACCTGTGGAATACACAAAATTAGATGAGACCGTCCAACGATCACTTATCGAATATATTCCCGATAGAGATAGGTCGTGAGTACGATCAAAGTCAGAAGGGAAATACTCACCGCTATTGATCTGCTCAGAGGCGATAGGGCTATCTATCTGTCTCTCTGACTTAGACAGGGTATAGCTAAACCAACCTCTGAAACGTCCAACTTTCTTTCTTAAGTAGAGCTCCAGCCCGTATGCACGTGCATCACCTTGAAGCACTTCTGTCTCAATTGTCTCATTAAGGACTAAATCGGCCCCTTCTTTATACTCTATAATGTTGCGAGTAGACTTGTAATAAGCCTCGGCAAAGAAATCGAGGTTGAAAGCGGGTAGCAATTTATAATAGCCTAAGGTGTACTGGTCTGATAAAGAGGGTGAGATATGGATATCGCTCAACTTCCAAATATCAGTAGGTGCAGGTGTGATCGTATTAGAAATGAGATGGATGTATTGGGTCGCTCGATTGTAACTTGCTTTGAGTGTATTCCCTGCTCCAAAGTTGTAGTTGATCGACACCCTAGGTTCGAAATTATGAAAGTCGGTAATCAGTTCACCTCGATCAAAGGATGTTGTATCAATGATGTTGGTTCGTTCACGTGGCAAGTCGCTCGCGTATGAGTAGACCTCTTCAGGCCCAAGATTGTAGAAAGAAGAGTAACGAAATCCATAGTACATGATCCAACGTTCCCCGATGTTTTGCTGCAGATTAGCATAAAGGTATGGCTCAAGTCCATGCTCTGAGTCGACTGACACTGGATTGTTGAACCCTTCATCATTGAGCGGAAGTCTGTCTCCGGGATTAAGCCTATGAACAATCGTACCTCCGCCAAACTCAAGCGTGGCGTCTGGTGATACAAACCAAGTAAAATCGGATTTCGCTCCATAGTTACGCACATTAGAAGAGCCTATAAATTGCCCGGATTCCTCAGGATTGGACACTTCGTATTTGTAGTCACTATAGTTGAGAGTGAAATTACTAAAAAGGGTTCCGCTGAAAACATGGTTCCATCTACCCGTTACTGTGCGATTACCCCATTGTCTATTAATCAAAAGGCCATCGTTGTTATTGTCATTGCCGATATAACTGGATAGGTAGAAGTGGTTTTTATTATTTGGTCTCCAGTTAACTTTCATGTTGTAGTCCTGGAAATTGGTTCGGCTGTCATCTAGTCCGGAGATAGCAGACACGTAGTCAAAAAAGCTGCTGCGAGCAGACAAAAGGAAGCTACTCTCGTCTTTTTTGATTGGCCCTTCTAGCATTAAACGTCCACTCACCAATCCTAACCCTCCTGACAGACTTAGTTGCTGGTCATTACCTTCCTTCTGACGTACGTGAATCGCAGATGAGACCCTTCCACCGTATGTACTGGGTATGTCTCCTTTATAGATGGTTACATCTTTAACAGCATCAGGGTTGAATACTGATATTAACCCATAAAAATGATTGGTACTGAACAGGTTAGACTCGTCTATCAAGATCAGGTTTTCGTCTACGGCTCCACCGCGAACGTTCAATCCAACTGCATCTTCGCCAATATTTCTGATACCCGGGAGCAACAGGGCACTTTGAAAGATATCTACTTCTCCAAGTAGATATGGGATATCACCAGCCAACTCCATATCAATCCTGTTCACGCTAGTGCGAACCCCTTTGATCTCATGATCTGAGTCATAAGACGTTACGACGATCTCTTCCAGTTCAAGTTGCTTCGAAACCATCTTTATGTCCATCAACAGATCGCTTTCAAGATCAACATCAAGGACAACAGGGTTATAACCGACACTCTGAATAGCTAGCTGGTAGTTACCTGGCAATAATGTCAGTGCATAGTAGCCATAATCATTAGAAACTACTCCGATGCTTGTGCCAAGTACTCTAATGGTAGTACCGAGCAGTGCCTCACCATCCTGGCGATCTCTAATAAAACCATTGATAGTGTACTTCTGTATTTCTTTCTGGAAAATAAGAATGTCATTGCCCATGATCCTATAATCAAGCAGCTGGCCGCAGATCAATGACAGTACTGATTTGAGGTCAGTTTCGCTAACCCGAACAATTTTGTTGGTATCCAGAAATTCCGTTGAAAAGGAAAGGTTCAGTCCGGAGCTCTCCATATTTTGAAGGATCTGCGAAATGCGATATTCTCCCTGAGGAATAACAACGGTACTTTGTTGAGCATGACTGGAGCCTGCCGAGCTTAGCAAAAAAATGATGGCAATAAACCGTAAGATCAAAGTAAACGGCACAGCAAAACTCATTAGCTCACAAACGAAAAAAGCGATCTAAAAGATCGCTTTTTTCAAAGTTATGTGAATTTCAGCACCCTTTGCCAGAAATGATATATTCTTTAGTGTCAGTTTCTATAATCTCGATATTTAGCACTAGTTCTAAAACCTTAAAAACCTCACCTAGTGATTTGTTATCAAACTTAGACGTAAGATGACAGTTACCCAGATCACTGTTCTCCAGGTTCATAGTTACATTATAGTGCTGCTCTATATCATCTACTACCTGTGATAAGACTACATTATCAAACTTCAGTTGACCGGTTTTCCAAGCTGTCAAATTTGCTACATGGTCGATGCGCTTCATTCTACCCGTCGATTCATCTATGCTAATAGCTTGATCGTGTCCCAGGTTTGGAATAGAGGACACAAACTGATTTTGAACCGCTACTCTACCCTCCTCGACATATACGAGAACGTCTTCCCCGAGATTATTAACCAAGAACTCTGTGCCAAGTACAGTGACTGTTGTATTCTCAGCTTTAACCACAAAATCAAATTTGCCTTCAGTCACATCAAAATGTGCTCCACCCTCCAGATAGACACTTCTCTGATCACTAAAATCTTCCAAATAAGAAATGGAAGAACCCACCATCAAACTAACAACAGATCCATCAGGGAGTATTACAGCCTCAGGAGCGGTTTGTGCGGAAACTTCAATCATCGAAAGGTTTTCGGATACTGATTGCTGTCGTTCATACTTCCCTCCAATTAGTGCAAGACCAAGCACTATCACAAAGACCGCAGCTATCTTGAACCATTGACGTTCCCATAGTTTCACAGTCACAGTCGGACTGTCATCAATTCTGTTTTGGATCTTCTCCCATGCAGTAGATACATCAAAGTCTTGTCGTCTCTCCCAAAGTACCGAGTTATCCCAAACTGCTTTGATCTCTTTGAATAGTTCTCTGTTGGAAAGAGAACTTTCTAACCATCGATCAAGCATCTCATCCTCAGCTTGGCTTGTGCGCTGCTCAAGGTGCTTAATGACAATTTCATGAGTTATCTTCATATACTATAGAGTCAAGCTAAGTTGGAGTGACCCCCAAACTATATCCATAAAAACTTATACACACTCAATAACATCTTTAGATGAAATCCTTCTCCTCGCTTTGGCTTAAGCGCTGTTCTCAACTTTTTCAATGCTATGCCCATTTGGTTTTCGACTGTTTTCACAGACACTCCCAGCTCGTCAGCTATTTCCTGATAGGTAAGCCCATCTTCTTTAGCAAGGAGGAAAATGATCCGGCATTTTTCCGGTAAGCTATCGATAGACGCTCTTAAACGTCTTTTGATATCCTGATCGATCAGCTCATCCTCAAAACCTACAGTTGACTCCTCAGCTAAATCCACTGACTCAGTTGTCGCCTGATCTTTTGGAAGTTGTATCCTTAGATAGTTGATACAGCGATATCTGGCAGCTCCATAAAGATAACCCACCATACTACCTTTCACGCTTAGTTCGGCGCGTCGCTCCCAGATGTTGATGAACAACTCTTGAACTATTTCCTCGCTCACTTCCAGTAGTCGCACATACTTCAGTGCATAATTACACAACTCACCATAGTGAAGATCAAAGTAATGCTTAAGCACATCCGCATCGCTATTAGCCAGCCTTTTAAGTAACTGTTGATCTGACAACTTAGAGAAATCCTGAGTCATGGCTGGTAAAGCTAGCTTAAGTCAGATAATCGAAAATGAAGGATTTCAATTATTGAATAGACTCAACAAAAAAGTCTCTGAATATCAGAAGCGGGGTGAAGCTGTTTTCAAGAAAGTTGTCCGCCGTGACTGCCAGTACAAATCTCTGATGGGGTACAACAAAGATGTACTGACCACCAGCGCCCTCCGCAAAGAAAGTATCATTTACCGGTAGGATGTCGGAGAAATTACTTAGATCAGAGAACTGTTGCCAGCTATACCCAAAATCGCTAAATCGGTCGATTGGGAATTGCCGGCTAGTGCTTTCTGTGATCCAGGTCTCAGATAGTATTTCCTGTCCATTCCATTGACCATTTTTGAGCAACAGGTCGCCCAGTTTGGCAAAATCAATAAGGTTAAGTGATAAACCAAAACCACCGTTGATATGACCAAACGCATCAGCTTGCCACTCCGCTGAAGATATCCCCAGAGGGTTGAACAATACCTCTTCTGCGAATTCGGAAAATGATTGGCCAGAGGCTCGCGCTAATATCTCTGTGAGTAAAACTCCATGAGTAGAATTATATGAATAGCGCAAACCCGGAACAGCATCCATGTCTCTACTCAGCGAATGTTCTATCCAATCATTGGTAGAGGTAAGGCCGTTGAGTGAATTGTTAGGATTCAGAATGGGCACTCCTGTCTCGTACCATGCCAGTCCTGACTTCATGAGCAACAAATGCTCTATAGTAATCTCATTCTTGAGCGGTTCTAGTTCAAAAGCAGCAATGTAATCCGGAAAAAATACATTGATCGGGGTTTGGATGCTATCAAGGTAGCCTCTATCAAGTGCAATACCTGTAAGGATCGACATAATGCTCATAGTCGCACCGCTCAAGAATTGTGGTGTATCTCTTAGGCCTCCATCATAGTAATTCTCAAATATGAGCTTATCATCTTTGATGGCTAACACTCCCCTGATCTGGTCAAAACTTCCTTGTCTCAGGTTATCGTCCAGTTCGAGTAGCGTTTGCTCGTTGAGGCTTACCGAAGAAGGAGATCCATATTTCCAGGGAGACGTGTCGACTATTTCTTCTTCATTAAAATAGCATGACATCAATAACACGAATAGTATAAAGTAATAGCTACTCCTCATCACCTGTACCTTCTTCAACTCTGGGCCATTTCAGCCTTTTGAACAAACCCAGTTTGAGTCCAAAACGCATTGTAGTGCCGTCTAAATCCGCTAGTTCATCTGTATTAAAATCGTATCCATTCAGCAACCTATAACCCAGTCCAGCGGTCAGTTTTACGAATCTCCCTACTTGGTAGTCTACCACAATAGAAGGATTGACCGAGGTGAACCGGGTGCTAAAAACATCGGTACCTGACTCAGCATAGCTAATCTCCATCTCCCCAAAACCAAACCTGCTATCTACTCCAGCCGATAAAGATTTTGTCACAGGCCAGAGATAGCTTAGATGCAACCCACCATGGACTAGGTCCAGATCAAATCCATTAGGGAAAATCAGGGGAAACCCAATATCACTTGTCATTACTGAAATGAAAGTACCTGCTGAGAAACGATCATTGACCAATACTCCCCAACTCAGCGCAAGATTGCTGGCTTGATTGTCCAATAGGGAGGCTCGTTCTAACTCCGCTGTGATATAGGGGTTGATCCTAACTTTTTTCAACCAGAGATAGCTTGCAGTGTCAAGCTCATCTACCTGCTCCACATCTCTCACCTGTCCAGGGGAGTAGTAGGCATTCAGAAGAAAAAGAAAAAAGACGAGATACCTCACAGTCGCAATTTACATGGAGTCCATGAGACAATACTACAAAATAGTGTCTTATGCGCATGACAGTGTCATGATGGACTCTATTCCACGAACATGGTGGCTGTGAGATACCCTTAACCCGGTTTATTCGTACTTCAGATTTGTAGTAGGATTGGCCCTTGCTGCAATTGTAGATTGATAGCTGACAGTAAACCATGCAACTATCAATGCTATCACACTACCCAACATGAATACTGTAGGACCCAAACTAACTCTATAGGCAAAGCCTTCAAGCCAGCTGTTCATGGCCACCCATGAGATAGGTACAGCAAGCACTATAGCGATCAATAGCAGCTTTGTAAAATCTCTCAATAGTAAGATGATCAAGTGTGAAGTGCTCGCACCGAGGACTTTCCTTACTCCGATCTCTTTCCTACGCTGTTCGGCAGTGTAGGCCGACAGGCCGAACAGACCGAGACAACCGATAAATAGCGCTAATGAAGCAAAAACCATAAAAATCTCTCCTAGCCGTCGTTCAGCTCTGTATTGCTCATCAAAAATCGTATCCAAAAATTGAAAACTGAAGCTCACAGATGGAGAGAACTTGTCCCAAGTCGATTCGATACGTTCGATAAGCCCCTGATAGTCTGTGCTATTTGTTTTGACAGCTGTATAGTATCCGGCATGAGTTCCCATATACAGTCCCATAGCACCTACATCCTGATGGAGGGATTTGTAGTTAAAGTCCTTGACTACACCGACTATTGTAAATTCTTGCTTTCCTGCTACTCTGAAGTCTCCAAAGACCCTTACCTTATTGCCAACAGGATCTTCAAGACCGAGACGTCTTGCAGCCGTCTCATTCAAGATAATGGCGCTCGAGTCGGCTGGTCTTCCAGCTTCAAAAGTCCGACCCTCGATCAAATCCATACCAAATGTCTCCAGGTAGCTGGGGTCGACACTCCAGATCTGTAAAGACACAGGGTCATCTACGTTACCCGCGCCAACAGGCTCAAATGCCGCATCTGAAGTAGCATCACCAGAAGGAATAAAAGGAGTATTTGAAACTGCAGCCACTTCCGGAATGGTCAGGAGATCTTCTTTAAAACTTAGGACAGTGTTATTGAGACTCTGAGAGTTCTCAATAAGAAGTACCTGTTCACGGTCGTATCCAAGGTCCTGCTCCTTAATGTGGCTGAGTTGGTTGTAAACGGTAAGTGTGCCAATGATCAAAACCAAAGAGGTGGCAAACTGAAAGATCACCAACACATTTCTGAAGATAGATTTGCGTCCGGATTTGGAGGTCTTACCTCTTAAGGTATCGACAGGGCTAAATCCTGATAGATATAGTGATGGATACACTCCAGCCAGTAATCCAATTACAAAAGCGGCAAGTAATACTTTCCACCATAGGTTTGGAGCTCCGAAAACTGGATTGACAAACTCCTTTTCTACAAACACATTAAAAAAAGGCAAACAAATGAAAACGATCATCAATGCCAGAGCCGCAGCGATCAAGGCTTGAAAGATAGACTCTGTTAGAAACTGAGTGATTAGGTCTCTGCGAAAACTACCCATTACTTTCTTCACTCCTATTTCCTTGGCTCTTGTAGAAGCACGTGCTGTAGAGATGTTGATGAAATTGATGGAAGCTATAATAATAAGAAAGACACCAATAGCTGTGAAAATGTATATGTACTCGATTCTGGAATTAGCTTCGAGCTCTATATCAAGATGAGATGTCAGATGGATATCTTCAACAGGCTGTAAGTAATAATGTATCAACCCCCCACTACTCATGGCTTGTTTATAAGAAATACCCGCAACAGCCTGGAGCTGGGGGCCGAAGTATTTCTCGTAAACATCAGGAAACTTTGCCTCTAAATCTTCCTTCTCTACCCCTTCCCTTAGTAAGAAGTAAGTATGAAAGTTATTAGACAGCCATATACCAGACCGTGCATCCGGATATCGCTCCATGGACAGCAGCAAATCAAAATGATAATGCGTCTGTGGAGGTAAGTCATTCACAACAGCACTCACCTGGAAGGTATTGTTATTGATTGTGGTGAAGGACAGTCCAATTGGGTTTTGATCACCGAAGAGTTTCTTAGCAGCCGAGAGTGTCAATACCACTGAGTTGGGATCAACAAGTGCACCCTCCAGATCACCATAAACCGTCTCATATTTGAATATCTCAAGCATCTCCTGGTCTGCATATTTGAAATCGGGCATTTTGACGACTTCATCTTCTTTTTTTATCAGAAGAGACCCAGCACTTCTGAAACGAGCGGCTTTTTCTATCTCAGGAAAGTCAGACTTGAAAGCAGCCGCTAACGGATCCGGGCTCACTGCAAAATGCCAGTAATTATCACCGAGTGCCATTTCCGATGCGACACGCACAATACGTTCTGAATTTTCAAAATGTTCATCATAGCTTATTTCATCATTGATGTATAAAGCAATGTAGATCGCACTAGCAAGGCCAACAGCCAAGCCCATAATATTGATTGCAGAGTAGAACTTCTGCTTCAGCAGATTGCGCCATGCAATCATTAGGTTGAATTTTAACATGATTAGATTATTTGAGTTTTGACTTATTCTTTTGAGTGCAAATGGTCTTAAGAAATGCAAGACATGATAAGCATATATGGCCCCCGACCTCCATTTTGACATATGACCTATCCGCTGGTAGTACTCAAATAGATCCCCCTGAATTTCTTCCAACAGATCTCCTTTAATAAAGTACTCTAGCAACCTATCAGACCATCTCGGTGGCAGATAGTAATCAGACATCAAATGATAATCTGCCCACCGCTAGGTCAGGTATTTGTTGCCACAGCGATACACGAAGGTCGCGGGCGTTGAGCAAGGCCCGCTTACCTGCGGCAGTTATCGTAAAGACACGCTTCCTCCTTCCCCCCCTTTCCGCAGTAGCACCTGTCATTTCAGAGTCTACAAAACCCTTCTCTCCAAGACGGCTTAAGGCTGAGTGCACCGCTCCAATAGCAACCCTCCTTCCAGCCTGCTTTTCGAAAGCATCAACCAGAGCCAGACCGTAGGCATTTTCTTTCAGTACCCCAATGAGCAATAAAATAATCTCTTCAAACTCTCCAAGATGCGTACCTTTCATGACACTATCTATTTCGTATATGTAGAACAAATATACGATCAGCGACAGAAGTTTGTTCTACATATGCGAAAATAATCTAGGAATTGCCCATTTCTTCCAGATCACTCAATTCGTAGTTGAGCGCCTTTGTGGATATCTGGGTTTCGTAAAAACTAAGAACAAGTGAAACAAGCAGTAGTATCAGACTTGCACCAAACGTATAGTATCCTTGACCTTCAATACCCAAGTACAAGAAAAAAATAGATAGTACACATCCAACAAAGCTTAGGATAGCCAGGGCCTGCATGTACTTAATAAGGCTCATTCTGAGTCTGAGGTTGCTGATCTGTCTTAGTACTACACCATGATCTGGGTGCTCTTTGTGTCGCTTATGTAGACTCCTGATCAAGTTGGCAATAGCCAAAAATCGATTAGTGTAAGCCAATAAGAGCAGCGTGATCGCCGGAAAAAGTAGTGCCGGAGTTGATATTCCGATATCCATATGTCAAGTCTAACCTCCGCCCAAATATCGGAAGCTCTCAGTATTTCGGATGACCCTCCCGGGTAGATTATCCGTGAGTTGTCCATTTTTCACCATGTACTCCCCCGAAATAAGCACATGCTCTATGCCCTCTGGGTATTGGTGAGGATTGCTAAAGGTAGCTCTGTCTTCGATATCATCAAGATCAAAAATGACCAGGTCCGCCATATATCCCTCCCTGATCGTACCCCTGTCTTTGAAACCCATGAACTGAGCGGGCAAACTCGTAGATGATCGGATAGCATGCTCGACTGAGATGGCCCCTCTTTTTTTTGCGTAATGTGCAATCTTCCGAGGGTACGTACCATAATAGCGTGCATGGACAGGAGGATTTTCAGGTGGCGATATCCCCGCGTCGGTCGTAGTGATCAGCCATGGAGCTTTTGCCAATATCTCGATATCCACTTCCGATAGGGAAAAGCCACGCAAGCGGGCTCCACCAGGCCGATCAGGAAAACCTTCTCTTTGCAGCTTTATCGCTACTTCGACCAATGATATATCTAAGTCTTGGGACAACTCGAGAATCGACTTGCCAATAAAAGATTGATCAGGGTAATCAAAAACGACGATGTTTTCGGGCCCGCCACGACGCTCTATTTCTCTTTTCACATCTAAAAACAGCTTGGTGCGCTGCTCATCGTCATCAAGCACCTTGGTTAGAGCATCCTTAAATGTGGTTTCTGGTCCACTGTTGTCATCTGCACTACCCGTCAGACTTGATCTCCAACGATCTCTCTCGATGGCCCAACCTGGAATCAGCTCGGTATACCCATCTGTACCAGTCGTATTATATGGATATTGGTCGGCCCAGACATCCACTCCTCTATTCCGTGCGGTTTGTATTAAGTTAACGATCGCAGTAGACACACCCCAGTAGTCTGCTCCCTTTACCTTCACATGGGTGGCACTTGATGTTACTCCGGTTGCTTCAGCTACCGCGATGACTTCCTCAATATTCTCGAGCATTGTAGTTTTTTCTAGATCGCGACTAGGCAGAAACCACATGGCATCTGATCCGGAAGCCCGCTCATGTACAATGTATACTCCACCCCAGGGCTTGACAGCACTCACAAGGCTGATCACCTCTTCGGTATCGGACCACCTACCGGGAACATACTCAAGGCCAGCACTCAGTCCAAATGCTCCAGCCTTCATACCATCGGTAATTTGGCGCTTCATGTCGTTGATCTCTACATCAGTAGCTTTTCTTCGAAAGTCCTCTCCCATCGCACGATATCGAATGCTATTGTGACCGACCATTACAGCCACATTTGGGCCGTGCCCCTGGCGCTCAAGCTGTGATATTTGATCATCAATATTCTCTGGACTCCTGCCATCATGATTGACCACCACAGTCGTAATACCCTGCATCACAAGGTTATGCGCTGCTTTCATCTTAGGGTGGTCCTTTCTTAAGCCATAGACATGCCCCTGATTGCCATCTGCATGGGAATGAATATCAATAAAACCAGGCGCCACAATTTTTCCTCTGGCATCAATCACCTCCTTGCCATCCATCGGCTTCAAAAGTCCTAGCTTCACAATCTTGCCTTGCTTCACTCCGATATCCTGGTAATACCATGGGTTGCCAGAGCCGTCCATGACTCTGCCATTGAGTATGACCAGATCGTAAGACTGGGCGTAGGTTGTAGTAACAATAAAGTATAGAAGAGATGTGGTAACTAACCGAATCATGGAGCAAAGATTTAAACAAGAAGATAATAAGAATTGAAGGTCGATTCAAGTGTCTTGTGACGAGTACTCAATTCGATGCAATGAGTTCAAACTCTACTCTTCTATTTTTGGATCTCCCCTCTTCAGTAGCGTTGGTATCCACGGGGTATTCACTACCAAAGCCCCTGGACTCTAGTCGACCTTGATCAATACCGTTTACTGTCAGGTAACTCATAACGGCCGCAGCTCTATCTTGAGATAATCTCAGGTTGTACTCAGCTGTGCCGATATTATCAGTATGTCCAGAGATCTGAATACGGACTGAAGGGTTTTGCACAAGGAATCGGCCAAGTTCGTTGAGTTCTGTATAAGAAGTCGGAAGGAGCACGGATTGATCAAACTCAAAATAGATGTTGTCCAACACAATTTTCTCTCCTTCTTCAATATCGCCAAAGTACTCTGACTTGATCGGTTCCGGTTCAGGCTCAGGTTCATCCGTGGTGACATCAGCCACAAAAACTGGTTCTTCTGGTATCAAAGGTCTCACTATCACATCGTCTATAAAATAGTATGATATTCTTGGTCGGTCCTTTTTTGCCACCTGCATGCTTTGAGCAAATATGTTTTGACCATCTTCATTTTTGGCGAGGTTGGTGATCTTGTCTGCATCAAAATTGCCAATGGTCAATATGGACTCTCCACCCTTTGCTTTGTACACTCCCGATATTGTGGTCCATTCACCCTTATTGGCCAATATCATACTCGGGTCATTTGTAACTTGCGGTTTGAAGTAGGCCATCTCGATAGGCATCCAATCTATTGGTGGGGTGCTCTTGGAAAGCAACATACCAAAATTGGCGATAGCAAACTCGCAATTTTCTGCCAGACTGACGGAAACTTCCAGGTGGTACTCCTTATCTTTTTCCAGCGGTTTTAGCAAGTTAGTAACAAGAAACTCACGGTGATTGGATTTCAGTTTCCAGCTCTTTCCGCTTTTAGATTTGAGATAGCAGATCATCCCAGCATAACCATCACCTGTTTTTGGTTCTTGTAGTCCGAAGTAGTTAGAAGGCACTCCCATCAAACCTGCTTCCGCACACCTATTGAACAAGTCCGGAGAAGGATCCGCCGTACCAAAGCCCATCCAATATCGGGTAAACCTAAGCTGATCAAGAGTGGTAGGACAAATGCGTATGTCTTCAAAGCTGTGATTGGCCACCAGATTTTGACCATAGGCAGCCAATGTGATAACCACGTGCAATACACTACATAGAAGATACTTAGTCATGCAAAGCCCAATAGAAGGGAATAATCTAATCCGTAAGATCATTTAATAATCTGAACGGCTCAAGAGCTTTACCTGATATTTGTTGTTGGTACATTTTTTTTGCCTGGTCCAGACGTTGACTACCATCACGACGTAGGAACGACTGCATAGCATTAAGTCCGGACAGTCCTTTCGCTACCAGAGATAAAGAGCGGCCTTCTTGTATGTCCAGTATCTCAGCCACCTCACCCCCTACCAGGTACGCTGTAATGGAGGCAGGGTCAATAGAGCTGCTATTTGCAAAACTCCCTTGCATATATTCATGAAGAGCTCTTGTCAGCGCAACTCCTTCTTCTGACTTCCGAAAATTACGTCTAGCAATCGCTTTGTCTTGATGATACGCCTCTCGAGCATTGTTTGGTAACAAAGAGGGGTCCACTCCCAACAGCCTGCCGATGTTATTCCACATTGAGATAAAGTGCCATGCTTCCTCAGGTTCTATCTGATATCCCAACTTGCGTAATCCTCTAACTGAGATCAACGAAAATGCCAAATTGGTACCGGCCATATCTTCCTGATTGATTGGTGTGCCATAGTCATCTGACCAATCGCCAGACTTCAATATATGATAACGAATAGCTGCATGCATCAGACGTACCTTTCCACATGAGATAATGCCCTTACCTCCATCAGAAAACGCCCCTTCCTCAGAAACATCAAATACAAAAGCGGCTGTCTCCAGCAATCTCTTTTCGGGTGATTTTCGGATACGCTGCGACCTATGTAAGACTTGGGCCCCATCAGCTGCCGCATAACAGTAAGGCAGAGATAAGAAGCCAAGCATCGCAAGGAGTTCTTGTGCATATTTGGCAAAAAACTGCTGTCCATGTTCCCAGGAGTTATCGAAAAATTGAGATGTCTCTTGTCTCAGAACAGCGAAGTAATCTGATAGAATTTTAGGAAATGAACCCGGAATTGTCTGCTGATTGAACTGAAAAGAACTATAGTCCTCTTTCACCATGGGGTTATAGCCAATATCAAATAACGCCTTAACCGTGTCATCCCCAAGTGGATCTCCACAACGTCTCATACTGGCAAGATGTGTAGGGTCGTAAGGTCTTGACTTTTCCATTAAACAGATAACTGCAATTACAGTTAATTGATTGACAAAATGGAAAATAAAGCACTAAACTATTTCATAGCCAATCTCGGCAAACACTCTGCTGAGACAAGCCCTTCCCCTGTAGGACGGTGGCTCAACGGCAAATTGATCAAAGCAGAAGTCGGCAACCTGGCTTGGGAATATGTCATCAGGATTGAGATGACCAACCCCGGTGGTATCCTCCATGGTGGTATTGTATCCACTATGATGGATGACGTGATGGGTGCCACAGTGTTCTCAACAGATCAGGAGTTCATGTTTACGTCAGTCAACCTTAACGTGGACTTTTTGTCAAGTGCCAAGGCTGGCGACAAGGTTACTTGTGAAGCGAGAATTATCCGTAAAGGTTCTAATGTCATGCACGTAGAGGCATGGATCAAAAGAGCCGATAAGTTGTTGGCTAAAGCCGCTTCAAACCTTATCAAGACAAGGACTCCCGTCCCTTTTAGAAAGTCTTGAGAATACTCATGCAACTTCCATGATTGAGTTGCTCGAATTTGCTGTTCTCATATTTGAAAAATCTGACAGCCATAATTAGGAAAATGCCGGTCTTCATAGGGGCAGGTCTTCCCTGGTTGACAGATAACTGTCCGGTCATCGGCTGAACTGGTATTTTCAACAACGGCAGCATTTGGGTTTCGAAAAATCCAAACTTACCTTCAAAGTCAGGGTTAGCCGGAAAGTATGCTCCTATCTCGGAATCGAAATAATAATCAGATAGGGAAACGATATGCGCACTGATCTTGAAGTTGGTCGCACCTTCAGGCGCGTCAAAAATTCTATCTGGAATAAACTCAGGGAAATGAAGAATAGCATGCCCCCTATGTGATCCCTCCCTAATGAAAAACTTATCAGAAAAAGCCTTTGGGAACGGGCTATCCGGGTTGAATTCAAAACCAGCCACTTCTTGAGAATGTTTGCTCAAAACAAATGGTCTGGTCCCTGTTTCACCTGATTCTAACTTAGTTAAGTTTCTGAATTGAGCTGTGAGCTTTCCTGAAACGTACTTTTCGGATATTTGGTAGAGGTCCTTAGGTATTGAATCTCTAAGGCATTTGGCAAGTGCTGAAGCTACACCAAATTCCTTTTGATTGTTTCTTAATTCCAGGTATGATTCTTCGTGCTTTACTTGATCGGCTGAAGGACCACCTTTTCTGGCAATGATGGTCTGATCTACTCCTTTGATCTTGTATGCTCGATATCCTTTTGGGACATCCTTAACCTCTGGTTGATGAAGGTCTAAGTTGTTGGCCATTCTTTGTTAATTATTAGCTGGTTTAGGTTAAAAAGCGTCGAAATACTCGACAAACAACATCATGATCCAAAAAATCATAACCTTGTCCTTAAATATTCTAAAATATGTGCAATTATCCAAACTAGTCTTAACAATTGATCCGACGATCATAAACATTTCAATGTTTACTAGACCTCTGAACTCTTAAATATTATCTATCAATGGGTTATACTTATGAACCAATAGGAGTATCTCCTAATCTACTTAAGCGATAGTACTAATTAAGCCAATGTTAAGGAAATCAGTAGGGTGCAATTATGGAGTTGTACTTATTCATGTGATTACGAAACATAAAATTGTGATCGAATGCGCATTGAATTCACAACCTTTCGAGGCATCTTTAAGTCTGTTCTATAGGAGAACAATGATTTTTCAATAACTGACCCAACCAATACATGATCAAAAACAATAGCTTTTTAGAGAACCTCAAATATGACATACCTGCAGGCCTTGTCGTCTTTCTTGTGGCTATCCCACTATGTCTTGGTATTGCTCTGGCCTCAGGAGCACCCTTGTTTGCAGGTATCATCGCAGGTATTACCGGAGGAATTGTAGTAGGTTCTTTTAGCGGAAGTAGTTTAAGTGTTAGTGGGCCTGCTGCTGGCTTGACTGTCATTGTGCTCAATGCTATAGATGCTATTGGCACGTTTGAGGGGTTTTTAGCTGCGGTGGTAATTGCCGGAGCTATTCAGCTCACCTTGGGCTTTTTGAAAGCAGGTATCATTGGACATTTCTTTCCTGTATCCGTCATCAAAGGTATGCTCGCTGCAATTGGGCTTATACTCATATTAAAGCAAATTCCCCATGCATTTGGTTATGACGCAGATCCGGAGGGTGATCAAAGTTTTATTCAGCCAGATGGTGAGAACACTTTCTCAGAACTCATTCAGGCACTCAACTACAGTAGTACCGGCGCTATAGTGATCAGTGTCCTATCCTTGATCATACTTATTCTTTGGGCCCGACCTGTACTAAAAAAGTTCGCCTTCTTCAATATTGTACCTGCACCACTAATAGTCGTTATTTTTGGCGTGTTCATGAATGAAGGGTTCAAGCTGTGGGCGCCTGAATGGGTACTATCTAGTGAGCACTTGGTTTCTCTACCTGTCGCAGAAGACTTTAATGGGTTTATAGGACAGTTCACCTTCCCTGATTTTAGTCGTGTGTTAGAAAAACAAGTGATCATCTCTGCTATTACGATTGCGATTATTGCGAGTCTCGAGTCGCTACTATCGCTTGATGCCACTGACAAATTGGACCCAATGAAGCGCATAGCACCTGCGAGCAGAGAACTCAAAGCGCAAGGTATTGGCAACATGGTCTCAGGGCTTATAGGTGGATTGCCAGTAACGGCGGTAATTGTCCGAAGCTCAGCAAATGTAAGCTCCGGTGCAAGGTCCAAGGTCTCTGCCATCTTTCATGGCATACTATTGCTTTTCACTGTAGCATTGATCCCCAACCTACTCAACCTGATACCACTTAGCGCTCTTGCAGCCATCTTGCTTATGGTAGGATATAAACTTACCTCTCCTAGTCTGATTAAGAGCATGTACAAAAAGGGTATGGATCAATTCACTCCTTTTGCGATTACCATTACAGCCATTCTGCTCACAGACTTATTGATTGGAATTTTGATTGGTCTGGTGGTCGGTTTGTTCTTCGTGATCAAGACCAATTTCCACCAGGCATACATTGTCACACAAGACGACAAAAACTTTCTCATTATTCTTACCAAGGATGTTTCTTTCCTGAATAAAGCTTCACTCAGGAGAAAACTGGAAAATATACCACCCGGCAGCTATGTCATCATCGATGGTACCAGGTCGAAGTTCATCGATAACGATATCACAGAGACCATTGAGGATTTTCAGGAAACAGCCAAGTTCCGGGACATCACAGTGGAGATCAAGAAGACGGCAGCAAGTAGTAATAGTAAGTTCAAGCTCGAAACCACTTAGTTATTGGACGATACTTAGGAAAGTGCTAAAATAATCCGGGCTATCCTCAGTTACGTAGTTAGGCCTATCTACTTTTGGGCTGCAATGAGACGGACAAGGCATTATCTTCTTTACGCATTACTTATTGTTTTCCTGCTACCTGGTTGCAGCAAATATTCTCATACGGTCAAAACGGTCAAACCAAAGTCCAGATTCAGCTATTTCAATCCGAAAAAAGACCGTTACAAGAAGCGCGTCAAAATTGTAAAGAAGAAGGTCCCATAGACAAAAGTAAGCTTGTAGTTGCTAAACATGGACGGTGACCCTTTACACTAGTGGAAACCGCGTAGATTATTTTTTGGTTAACATTGTCAAAAAACCAAACTATGATCCGGAAAATCCTCAGCCATCTAGTCATTCTCACATTGTGTCTTGCGTCCTGTTCAACACCTTCAAAACAGGAACAGGTGGAGCAACGTCTGACCGGTACCATCGGTCAGAAGGCTATGGTAAGTTCCGTGCATGAGCTTGCCAGTGAGGTTGGTAAAGATGTATTAGCGAATGGCGGCAATGCATTTGATGCCGCCGTAGCTGTGCAATTTGCGCTAGCCGTAGTATACCCTGAGGCCGGCAACATCGGAGGTGGTGGATTTGCGGTCATCAGGACCGCAGAGGGAAAAAGTGATGCACTGGATTTTAGAGAAAAGGCCCCTCTTGCTGCCACAGAGACCATGTATCAGGATGATAATGGTGAAGTGATCACTGACTTAAGCAGAATTGGCCATCTGGCAGCTGGTGTCCCAGGCTCAGTGGATGGGATGGTCAAACTTCACGAAAAATACGGCTCCATGGATTGGGCGCAGCTGGTCCAACCTGCTGTTGACCTTGCAAAAAGTGGGTATGTGGTAGAAGAACGAGGGGCAGCCAACTTTATGCGTATGCAGGAAGCTTTTGCAAGGTATAATGGCCAGGGTTTCTACCTGGTCAAAGATTGGCAACCCACAGATACTGTATGGCACAAAGATCTTGAGTCTACCATGGCCCTTATTAGAGATAACGGGCGTGCTGGTTTTTATGAAGGAGCTGTAGCCGATCTCATCTTAGCAGAAATGGAGGAAGGAAATGGCCTTATCACTCAGGCCGATCTGGATGCCTACGAGGCACAATGGCGTACTCCTCTTATAGGTCACTACAAAGGCCATCGCATCATTTCTATGCCACCACCATCAAGTGGCGGTGTTGCTTTGCTCCAACTTTTAAATGGATCTGCTAATTATGATTTTGCTAAGATGGGTCATAACTCTGCAGAGCAACTTCATGTGATGGTAGAGCTTTGTCGCCGTGTTTACGCGGATCGAGCTTCTTACCTGGGTGATCCGGACTACTATGATGTACCTGTTGACATGCTATTGAGCGATCAATACAATTCCGATAGGTTCAACACAATCTCCATGGACAAGAAGACCTCTTCAAGTGAGATCAAAGAAGGTGAAGTTGAGATCATCGAAAGTATTGAGACCACTCATTTCTCTATAGTCGATGAACTGGGCAATGCAGTGTCCATCACCACTACCGTGAATGGTTATTTTGGAAACAAAGTAATGGTTGATGGTGCAGGCTTCTTCCTCAACAACGAGATGGACGATTTCAGTGCTAAGCCCGGAGTTCCCAACCAGTTTGGCTTGATAGGCAATGAAGCCAATGCTATTCAACCGGAAAAACGAATGCTATCGTCCATGACCCCTACCATAGTAGATAAAGATGGACAATTGCTTATGGTAGTGGGTACTCCAGGTGGTAGTACTATCATCACGGCAGTTTACCAGACAATCATCAATGTCATCGATCATGGTATGACCATGCAGGAAGCTGTAAACGCCAAAAAGATCCACCATCAATGGCTTCCCGACCTGGTTTTGGTAGAAAAGGGAGCATTTGGTACAGTACTGACAGATCAACTCAAAGCCTACGGGCATGAGATACAGGAAAGATCCATGCTGGGCAAGATGGACTGTATTCTGGTAAGAGAAGACGGTACACTCGAAGGAGCTAGCGACTATACCAGGAATGGAGGTATTGCAGTAGGTTACTAGTTTTGGTGCTAAGCTGGTCAGAAGTTGACCAGCTCTCGGGAAAGACGTAAATTATGGCTACTCAAAATAAAAAGTCCATAATCTATGTCAATCCATTTCGATCATGTGGTTCAAGTGGTCAAAGACCTACCACAAGCCTGTAAAGACTTTGAATCGCAAGGCTTCACTGTTACTCAAGGAGGGGTCCACTACAAAGGCATCTCCAAAAATGCCTTAGTCTTTTTCAAGGATGGTTCTTTCCTGGAGCTTTTGACACTCCGAAAGAGTCTTAATGCCAGATTCCTCAGACTATTGCACAAAAGCAAACTTTTCAAAAAATGGCAGTACTCTCCCAAGTATGGTGTAGCTTATCGGTTTTATAACCGCGCCATAGAGCAGTCCGATGGCGTTACTGACTTTTGTCTCCTCGTCGATGACCCACAGTCTTCTTATGAGCGCATTCAAAAGGAGGGCATCTTTCTAACACAAATGTTGTCAGCAGGTCGAAAAAAACCGGATGGTAGTCGTGTCTCCTGGAAGATGTTTGCGCCCTATATCGCCGACCTTCCTTTCATGAGGTCAGATTATAGTCCGGCCTCTTCTCTACCGGAAAATGCAACAACACATTCTAATGGCATCAGAGGCATAGGTGCAATTCATCAACTAGCACTTGACTTCAAAGACAGTTTGACTAAGTATCAGTCATTATTGAACAAAGAACCCGATTACCATGACAGCAAACTCGGGATTTTTAAAGAAGGCGATTTCGAGTACAAGATCTATAGAGCGAGTTCAAACCCTGCGTTACAAAAACAGCTTTCGGGTAAAGGCATAGGTTTGTATGGTCTGAGCTTTACTGGTGGTGATCCTAACTCCTTTGATCAAAGCAAACTGCATGGATTACAGATCGTGGTATGATTAAAATACCACGATTGTATGCTTCACAACATTTCGCACGAACCTAAACTGACTGGGCATGCGTTTTAATGGCATATGATTTTTCACCATCGCGACCAGGAGTTAGGTGCGTACTTTGCTATGAGCACCGACTTTGCATCTGAATACCTCTACACACAAGAAAACGGACGACTCATCAGCATCATTTGGAATATGGGCGATGAGTCTGTGAATGTACAAATTGATGATCGGACCATCGTGCTGGAGCCTGATATGGTCACCACCACTACCTACCTCCAAATGATCAGTTTGGATGAAAGTGACAAGGAGTTATTAGGTTTTAGTTTCAACAGGGAGTTCTACTGCATACAAGATCATGACCATGAAGTTAGTTGCAATGGTGTACTATTTCTTGGCACACAAGATCCGCCATTGGTGAGACTTGATGACAAGGAATCTCAGAGGTTCAAAATTCTCTTCGAAGTGTTCAAGGAGGAGTTTGAAACAAAAGACAATATCCAGGGAGAAATGCTGCGCATGTTGCTGAAACGCCTTATTATCAAAACGACCCGATTGGCTAAGGCGCAGCTGATCACTCCTGATCTCGATGAAGCACAAGTAGATACAATCCGAAAATTCAATGTATTGGTTGACACTCACTATCGTGAAAAGCGGCAGGTAGCCGATTATGCGGAATTGTTATTCAAGTCCCCAAAAACACTTTCTAACCTTTTTGCAAAGTACAATCATAAGAGTCCGTTGCAGATCATTCATGAACGAATAGTACTTGAAGCGAAGCGACTACTGCTCAGCTCAGATAAGTCAGCCAAGGAAATCGCTCATGAACTAGGTTTCGATGCAACTGCCCCATTTCACAAACTATTCAAGAAAGTGACAGGTTTGACACCTCAACAATTCAAAGCCACTCCTGCGAGCAACTAGTTTTTCATTACCGTAAACTCCACACGCCGATTGAGCATACGTGTTCTCTCAGCATCATTGCTTGCTATAGGCTTGGTACCACCATAGCCTTTCCCATCTACTCGTGAAGCATCTATACCCATTCTTATCAGAAAGTCTTTGACTACAGATACACGCTGCTGCGATAGCTGGAGGTTGAGATCGAAATTGCCACGATTATCAGTATGTCCTTCAAGGAATATCGCCATATTGGGATTCTGTCTCATCGTCTCAGCCAGAAGTTGTATTTCCTTCTCAGAGCCTTCCACGAGGTTTGCTGTGCCTCGGTAGAAAAGTACATTGTTCAGTTTTATCTTATTGCCAACTGTCAAAGGTTCCAGATAGAAGGCGTTCACTCCCTGATCATCATAACCGTCACCTAGTTGAAAAGTGCTGTCGATCTTGAGATAGTTATCAGCAACAACAGTCATTTCCCATACATGGTCCTTTGGTAGCTCTACCGTGAATTGACCATCCACAAAGCTCTTTGACTCAATGACTAGGCCTCCGTCACCTTCAAATCTCACCTGGCCTACCACCGGGCTTTTGTCTTGTCGGTTGAGGACAACTCCACGGTAGAAAACCAAATTGTCCAAAGCCATTTCGTCTGCTAGTACTTGGTCATTGTTGACAGTATTGGCAGCTACAGGTTCGGTACGTTCCAATGTAGTAGTATCGATCTTAAACTTAGTACTGATCCTAACTCGTTTGATATCACTATAACCCTCACTATCAATCGTAGAGGTCATAAAAGCGTACTCGCTATCTGGCAAAAAACTGAAACTCATATCTGCGCCATCTGTATTGATCATAGCGCCAAGGTTTTCAGGTTCGGACCATTTTCGCCAGCTATCATCCAGGCGTTCTGATTTGAAAATATCGAAGCTGCCCATACCATCATGGCCGTTACTTGCAAAAAACAGCGTACGGTTATCAGGTGCCAACATAGGACTGACTTCCTGGAAACGCGTATTGATAACATTGCCAAGGTTTTTAAGAGAAGACCAACTGCCATCAGGCCGCAACTGTGTCACATAGATGTCCTCCACCCCATAGGTGCCGAATGACTCTATCGCAAAAACAATGTATCGACCGTTTTGAGCAACAGACCCCCATTTTTCAGGGCCTTTGTTGCTAAAGAATGGAATATTGAATGGGGAGGGTTTGAGCCAGGCACCATTAAGGAAATATGAAAAAGCAAAACCAGCTTTATGGTGCGTCAACAGTGCTTTTCCTTCGTCCATGAATCCTATCAGTAGGTTTTCTCCTTCATCATTGAGCGGTGCTCCAGCATTGCGAGCCTCAGACCAGCTTCCGTCCTCTTGTAGTTCACTTATCCATATGTCCGCAGGATCATCCACCCCTCCCAGGTTGCCAGGATGATTTCGCCTGTTGAAGTACAGAGCTGTGCCATCAGCGTTCATTATCGGATTGATTTCATAGTAGGGTGAGTTCACCTCTTTACCAAGATTTTGCTGCGCCGTAAACACTTCAAACTGGCCAACTGCCTCATTTGCAAACAGAACCGCCATCAAACACAAAACTCCAATTGCTCTTCTCATACGCTCAAAATTAGCCATTTCCTATCGCTCCATATTTATGATTATTTTAATAAATACTTTTACTATAACCATAAATTCATTTTGAAACATAATTATTTAAGGTTACATTTGACTTATTAATATATTTAAGACTTGTCTTTAGGGTATGAATATAGTGTTGCCCCGGTGTTGAGTGCCGGGGTATTTTTTTATCATCCTTGATCTAATAACTGATCTCTCAGGCCCTTTTGTATACCAGCAAAGGGAAATCCATCAAATAGGAAAGCTTTTTGGTTACACTTCGATGAAACACGCGCTCTATGAGATTGCGCTTTTCCATCAACACAGTGAGCAAATGTGCATTTTCTTTAAGCATAAACTCATCGATACCTAATGCCACACTCGTGTCATAAGTTGATCGATGAAACTCTAGGTCAGGTTTTTTGAGAAATTCCTGGAGTTCCTGTTTGTTTTCAGCATAGACAGCCTGACTTACAGCACTGTCTCTTTTGGACATGTGCAGTACAGTGTAGCGAGGCTTAAATGGGTCCAGCAAGTCTATCATGTACCTGATGGCTACCTTGTCTTCCTCGGCATAGTCTGAGGCATAGACCACATGTGCTATCTTTTCGTAGTTAGCATTTTTAGGCACTGCCAGCACAGGGATATCCGTATCATCGATGATCCTTACAGTTTGAGTACCCGAAAAGGTTTCCAACACATCACTGGCTCCCTTAGTACCCATCACAAGTAATTCAATTTTCTCATCTTTGATCAGCTGTTGGACCGCCGGCACAAACTTGCCCGGTTCGACTTTCCAGCTAATGTTACATCCCTTTTTCCGCTTATCGAGTTTGTCTGCCAGTGCTTGTAACCTCGCACTCGCCTCATCTCTGTATTCCCCAAAAGACTTCACCTCCTTAGTTGTTAGCTGCTTGTTGAATTCTTCTTCGGTGAACACGTAGAGCATCGTAAGATTGGCATTATGCTTCTCTCCTATTCTCACTCCGTACTCTAATGCGTTGAGCGAGGTATCAGAAAAATCAATGGGACAGAGGATGTTCATGGGTTTCTAATTGTCTAGTTGAAATTAAACCTTCCCCAGACAGTTAGCAAACGAATGTGCCCCTTTTAACTTATGAAAGGTGCCCATTATCGTTACTAAAACCCCAACTTCTAAATTGGTGAAACTTTCGACGAATCCCTCTTAACGACTTGCAAGGGGACTAAAGTTTCATATCATAAAATAGTAGGCGTTATGTAAACTCAATGCACAACAAATTAGTTATCCGCTAAAGGACTGTCAATTGTCATCTGAAAGGTTCTCTGCCTTCCACTTCATAGCAGTTTCCACTCTCACTCTGCCACTGGGATGATCGAAAAAAATGATCTCCTCCCAGTAGCCGGGATCAATCTTACGATACTCTGATAGCTTCATTGCAGTAGCAGCAAACCCGTCAGGCTCTCTTGCTGCATTAAGACCAAAAATATCTGCTTCCATTTCCTGTGTTCTGATGATAGTATTGGTAAATGGTGTAGCAAAGAAGAAGAACACGCTGAACAGGGCAACAAACAGTGGAAAAGCCCTAATGTCTGAAATTCCATCGATTTGCCATTGCTTGCCATAGTAATCTATCATTTTCTGGTAAGCCCACCGTACAAAAGCAAAGCATAGTAATATCAGCAATCCAAAGCTTAGAATGCCCTTGTAGGAGTGGTTGAGCACATAATGTCCCAACTCATGCCCCATGACGGCCTTGACCTCCTCTTTTGTACAGCGATTGAGCAGATTGTCATTGAGTGAAATCCTGATCGTACTTCCGATACCACTGACATTGGCACTGATCCTTTTGCTCTGTTTTGAAGCATCAAATTGATAGACATTATCCACCGGCACATCATTGGCCCTGGCCATTGACAGAATGTCTTCTTTCACCTTCTCATCTTGTAATGGATAGTAGGTATTGAATATTGGGGCAAGGAAGACAGGCGCCAAGAACATGATGATCAATAAGAAAGCCAGGCTGCCACCTGTACCCCAAAGCCACCAGCTCTCTTTGGCTTTTCTTATGGCCATATAGAGCAGCATCACCAATACACTTATCAAAATGATACCGATCAGCAAGCCCTTGGCTTGTTCACCCATCCAGGCACCAAAAGTCAGGTTGGATAGGTCATACTGATGCTCTCTTAAGAAGTCTACATATAAGCTTAGCGGATAACCAATTATAAATGTGATCAGCATGTATTGTGCAGCATAGACGAGATTGATAACATTGGTCTTACCAGAAATCTTATTAGCATTTTGATACATCCAATTGGACAATCCTTTGGCTAACAGCAGCCAGGCCACAAACAAACCGAAAAGGAAGTTCCACAAGGTCAACCAATAACCTCCTTCAAAGTAAGCGTCAGACTTTGCCTTTTGCTCGGGCGACATGGTATCCAGATATGCTTGCGTTGCTTCCTGAACATCAAACGCAGGTCCACTGGTTTGTGCCATTGATTCATGCCCTGGCAGGAAGAGCGATATTATCAAAAAAAAGAATACAAGGATTTTCATAGGCGACTGAGATTGTACCAGACAATTTAGACTATTATGCTGGTTTACAACAGACCTAATATCCTTTCTCCCGGTCAATCTGATTAATCAGTTTTGCTCCTTGGAGCACCCTTCGGTAGTTGTCAATGATCTGTGGAATGGCGGCTGTTGGGTTGGTAAGACTAGCATTGTGAGGGCTGATCTGTATATCGGAATGCTGCCACATCCAGTGTCCTTTGGGTAGTGGCTCTTCCTCAAATACGTCAAGAAAAGCTCCTGATAGTAGCCCTTCATCTAGTGCCCTTTTGATATCATTACCTACCTGATGCCCACCTCGGGCTACATTGATCAGGTAAGTACCTTTATTCATTTTTTGAAAAAGTGTGTAGTTCAAAATTCCGACGTTTTCAGACACTAGTGGCAGCAAACAAACGAGCACATTGATCCTACTAAGAAATAAATCCGTATCGTCTTCTCCATAGGTCGTGATGCCTTCAAACCCCACTTGTGTTCTGCTAAGACCGTGCACTTCAAAGCCCAATGCAGTGAGTTTCTTACCGGCATCCTGCCCGAGGGCACCAAAGCCCATGATACCCACCTTGATATCGATCTCCGGATTGGCCGCCTGGTCCCAGGTCTGATTAGTCTTGTCTCGCATGTACTTATCCCATCTGCGGTGGTGGTGCAGTACAGCCATGACGATATAGTTACTCATAGAAAAGCTCAAACGCTCATCTACTATCTTGGTAATCGGGATATGCCTGGGTATATCCGGATCAGATATGATATGGTCTACACCAGCACCCATGGAGCAGATGACTTTGAGAGAGGGGAACTCGCGCAGCATACCACGGGGATGATTCCAGACTACTGCACACTCGATATCATGATAGTCTCCCAGGTCCGGGAAGGTCCTGATCTCAAGCGATGGGTCAAGTTTTAACATTCCATCTCGCCAGACCGACGTGTCACGTGTAGGTGCTAGTATTGCTATGGCCATATTACTTTGCTTTGCTTACCCAAGGGTTATTAGTGATACTAAATCTCCAAGGCTTGAGCGCATCTTCCTCCGCATAATCAACACCTACTCTGGTACCAATCCTGATGTCTTTGGCGACCACTTTTCTACCCTCCTCTATCCATATCTCGTCACCTGACAATGAGGTGCCTGACATTGCCGTTTTGATGCCCAGTGCCTGTGTCAGCGCCCCGGGCCCGGCAGTCAATTGCTTTTTCATCAAGGACATGTTTCTCCTGGAAGACATAATTTCGATCCCTTCAACTGGCTCGATAGCCCGAATAAGGACCACATCTGCTTTATCCTCCTGGTTAACCACTACATTGAATAAATGATGGATGCCGTAGCACAAATAGACGTAAGCAACTCCTCCAGTCTGGTAGGCTACCTCCGTACGTGCGGTCCTTCGACCATTGTTGGCGTGGCTGGCCTTATCATTGCTACCGCAATAAGCTTCTGTCTCTACGATCATACCTGCCGTTCGTACATTATCGATATTGGTCACGAGCAACTTACCCAGTAAGTCCCTTGCCACCTGCACTACATCATCCTGCAAATAATATTTTGGGGGCAGCTTCAAATCTCAGGCTTACGCAGCTTTCTTGCCTAGTATGGGTTGTAAGAGTATTGCCAGCACCACCGTGAGTAAACACCCAATAACATTGTACCACAAATAACCTAGGCCAATCACACCATTCACCGATAGGAAATGGCAGATGATCACCACCGCCTGGGCAATCAAAGTAGCAACAAATACAGGGGTACCTTGAACAAACTTAACAAAGAAGGCGACCAGGAAAATACCTAGAATGGTTCCATAGAATAACGAGCCTACGATATTGACAGCTTCTATCAGGTTTTCGGAATTGTTGGCGAAAATTGCAAACAGGATTGCTATGAGCCCCCATACCAGGGTAAGGAGCTTTGACATCATCACGTAGTGCTTGTCTGAACCATCCTTTTTGAAGAGCCTCCTATAGTAGTCTATGACTGATGTAGATGCAAGCGCGTTGATCTCAGATGAAGTAGAACTCATCGCAGCAGAAAAGATAACAGCAATCAGCAACCCAACTAGTCCGGTCGGTAAGAAAACGAGAATGAAAGACAGAAATACATAATCCGAATCATCTAGTTCTGCTTCCGGTTCGGCCTTCTTGATAAGGCCTTCCATCTCTGTACGAGCCCTCTTCATCTCGCTATCCCAGGTATAGAAGCTCTTGAGTGCTGCATTCATCATCACCTGATCGTCTTTGCGAAGTGCCATCGCCATCCACTCACTCGACTCGATCCTTCTAAGCCCCATATCGAGGTGATAGCTTTCGAGACTCTGATACCGAAGTTGGTTTTCTTCTTTGGCCTTTTGCATCAGTGATTGGTTGAAATGTACAGGTGGCACATGGAAGACATAAAAAACGTACAGCATAGCCCCTACCAGCAAGATGAAAAACTGCATAGGTATCTTCATCATAGCGTTGAACATAAGCCCAATCTTACTCTCAGCAGTATTCTTACCACCTAGATACCTTGCCACTTGTGACTGGTCCGTACCAAAGTAAGAAAGCTGTAAGAAGATACCTGCGGCCAAACCTGACCAGATCGTATATCTTTTTTCAAGACTGAAGTCAAGATCAATGGCATCCAGTTTTCCAAGCTTACCAGCAATGCTCAACCCCTGACTAAAAGTAATGTACTCACTCAGGTAATTGAGCATAACCACAAATGCCGCAACCATACCTATAAGTATGACTGCCATCTGGTGTTTTTGTGTAATACTTACTGCTCTTGTGCCTCCCGAAACAGTGTAAACGATCACCAAACCTCCTACAAGCAATATGGTAAGGTTCAGGTCCCACTTGAGTACTGAAGATAGAATGATAGCAGGTGCATAAATAGTGATGCCAGCAGCCAGTCCTCTCTGGATCAAGAAGAGTGAAGCACCGAGTATTCTTGTCTTGACATCAAAGCGGCTCTCGAGAAACTCATATGCCGTATAGACTTTGAGCCGATAGTAAAGTGGAATGAAGACCGTAGCAACGATGATCAAGGCTAAAGGCATGCCCAGGTAATTCTGCACAAAGGCCATTCCATCCTGGTAGCCCTGGCCCGGTGTAGAAATGAAAGTGATAGCACTGGCCTGTGTCGCCATTACAGAAAGACCAATGGTCCCCCACTTCATGCTATTGTTACCACGCAGGTAGCTTTCGATATTGCTGTTCTCCCTGGTTTTCCAAACGCCATACCCTACAATCAGTCCAAGCGTGGAAAACAGGACTATTAGATCAATAGTGTTCATTTAAAGGAAATTGTGAACCAATACATTAAACCAATTAGTACAACCAGCCAAAGCAGCACGAAAATGTACAGTGCTCTCCAGCTTCCAAAAAATGGAGGTTTGGCCTCCTGCTGTTCTTCACTCATCAATTAAAATTTACCAGTATCAATATTGGTTTCTTCTTCCAGGGTAGGTTCCTTCCCGATTGAGATCATGTTAGTAAACAATCTGTATGCTCCTGATACGCCCGCTGGCAACTCACGGAACCATGAGTAGCCCGTGTATATGTAGTATCCTTCACCATGCTTAGCCACTAGCAGACCTCCGTCTTTGGGGCTCTCACCAGGATCATTGCTTGACAGAATAGGTGTAAAACGTTCGTCCCACTCGTTAGGAAAATATAAGCCGCGCTCCTGGACCCAACCTTCGAAATCAGAGGCTGTAATCTCATTGGGACCTTTGATAACCGGATGGTCAGGTGCAAGTACGCGAACTGGCGCTTCCTCCACGGTCACACGGTCTCTGGAGAGTGTCAACGGATAGGGGGCAATATTATCTGTTACCAAACGGCGATTTGTATTGTACTGTACGATCATGTTACCACCATTCTCAACAAAATTCAAGAGTTTATCCTGATGGAATTTCAACCTTGGAAGCGTGTTGTAAGCCCTCACTCCAAGTATGATGGCATCAAGCCCAGCAAGATTCTCTTCTGTGATATCCTCATCATTCATCTCCCAGACGCTATAACCGATCTGTCGCAAGCTGGCAGGGATTTCGTCACCGGCCCCCATGATATAGCCTATGTTCTGACCTCTTTTAACAATATCAATATTGACCACCTTAGCACTTGATCTTGAGAACAACGTTTGTATCGGGATATGATCATATTCAATGGTCGTCAGGCTGGAGTTGTAAGCAATATCACCTATTTTGACTTCAGCGGACACTTCTCCTTCGCTTTGGTAAGCGGGTGGCTTCACATCAAAAACAAATTCCTCTTCTGATCCTTTCAGCCCCATAGAAAAGCTGTGTGACTGGGGTGTAGAACTCCACCCTTCAGGTAAAGACAGATAGACATTACCATCAATGTTTGACTTACCGGCTGTTACCCTTACAGCAATTTCTTTGGATGCACCATTGGACATGACGTACACTTTGTCCTTAATGTTCATAAAGACCGGTGGTGTTATCACAAATGGTCTGTAGACCTCTCCGTCCACAGGGTCATTGCGCTTGTAGATCAAGGGAAATTCATAGTCAATATAATAGCCGTCGATTTCCACAGTAGCTGCTGCGGTCACCGCTGGTTTGTTTTCCGGTAGGCCTCTTAGCAATTGGTCCTCTACATTATACATTCCCAGGCTCGCCTCGTCAATCAACCAATAAGGCTGGCTGTATGGGAGATCTGTTGGTAGTTTCACATTCAGATCAGTAAAAAAAGGTTTGTTGTAAGACAATGATTGGTTCAAGATATTGGGCTGAAGGTCAAGTTGATCAAAACGCAAATCAGTCAGCTTTGCCTCTATCCTGCTTCTATTGATAGCCTCAAAGCTTATACTGATCGAGTCACCGGGTACAGCAGCGTATTCGTCAGCCTTCACTTCAAGATACAAACCCATACAAGCCTTGATCAATGTATTGATCTCATCAAGCTTGATCCGCTTCCAGAAGTCATCATCGATCCTCTCCAGTGCCTTCGCAGCGGCTACCAGATAAGGCACTATATCAGCGGGTTTACCCGGGTCAAAGTTATCTCTGGCTGCAAGCGCATGTCTGGCAACATCTTCGCTCTCATCAACTCGCGACCAGGTAGTGTTGATGCCTTCAAACGGATCGTTTTTGGCGGCCGATCCTTTCCATTGTTTTAGGTACTCGACATCCGTACCCCGACTTCCGGTAGAGCCAAAACCCTGGCTTTTGTGTTGAGATCGGCTTTCTGCAGATATCTCATTATAAGACTTGCCCAGTAGTGGATTGTATGCTCCTATATCGAGAGACACTAACTCAGTGGTGTCCATTTCAGTGTTCGAGTTTCTAAAAAACCACCAGCTGATATTCCAGAAAATACGCTCTGGCTGCCAAGGCTCAACATACTCGAGTTGCTCAGAGTAGGCATTAGCATCATTAGTGATCTCAAATGCCTCCTGCGCAAGTATAGCAGAAGTAGTGTGGTGACCATGCCCACCCCACTTAGGTGCAAATCGAGTGACTATTATATCCGGACGGAACTTACGGATGTTCCAAACGAAATCCGACAGTACCTCATCCTTATCCCAAATGTTCAGTGTCTCATCTGAGTTCTTCGAGTAGCCAAAATCATTAGCCCTACTGAACAACTGTTCGCCACCGTCTATCCTGCGGGCAGCAAGCAACTCCTGTGTTCGGATCAATCCTAACAATTCTCTGATCTCCGGACCGATCAGGTTTTGTCCACCATCTCCCCGTGTCGCTGACATATAAGCAGTACGATACTTCCGCTCATTTGCAAAATAAGAGATCATCTGAGTGTTCTCATCATCGGGATGGGCAGCTACATACATAACCGAGCCAAGTACGTTGAGCTTTTCCAACATCTCCTGGATTTCGGCTGCATTATATTTTTTTGGAGCCTGTGCTGATACAACGACCGGAAGCCAAAGTAGCATCACGCATAATCGAAACATGGTAGTCATTTCGTTGAGTTTAGGTTAATGCCTCGGTTAAGCCGAAGGTCATTTCATTAACAACGCGCAAAATTAAGATTTGCTTAAATAATTTACATTGATTGGTGATATATATGCTGAGTGGTTAATTGTAGTCAGCGACCTGACCAGAGCTTACAGGCTCATAAAAATCATACAGAATTAATTTCCTAATAGTCATATTTACCATAAGCCTTATTGGCAATTGTCAGAGATGCATTCTAATTTGATTTCTAATGGCTAATACCGGACCATTTCCTGATAAGATCATTGATGAGCTATCCATAGACTGTGTCATTGTTGGGTTTACCAATAATGGCCTTCAAATATTGTTGGTAGAGCACGCAGAAGGCATCAGCAAGGGTCTCTGGGCATTGCCCGGAGGATGGATCAGGTACAACGAAGGTTTGGATGATGCAGCCTATCGCATACTGCGTGACCTTACTGGGGTAAGGGACGTCTTTCTTGAGCAGCTCAAAGCTTTTGGCGGCCTGGACCGCTATCCTTCCAGACGGGTCATTACTATTGCTTACTACAGCCTGGTACGGCCTGAGACTTATGATATTATTCCAGGGTTTACTGCTTCTGATGCACGCTGGTACAACCTATCGGAAATCGGGAAGCTCCCATATGACCACCAGCAGATCATCGCGTTCTGTATGCAGCAACTCAAGTATAAAGTCAGACATGAGCCGATTGGCTTCAATCTCCTACCGGAAAAGTTCACGCTACTCCAACTGCAGTCACTTTACGAAAGTATCTTGGGTACAACACTGGACAAGCCTAACTTCCGTCGCAAGATCATGAAAATGAACTTGTTGGTCGATTGTCATGAAAAGCAGCAAGATGTCGCCCATCGGGCCGCCAACCTCTATCGGTTTGATCTGGAAGTGTATGAATCCCTAAGGCAGAAGGGGTATTCTTTTGAGTTTTAGATAAGTCAGACTTTCTAGACAAGTGTAGTACTCTGATCTAGGTTGACCACCTCCAGCTGTCATTCCCGTATGAAGGTAAGACGAGACTGGGATCTCTTAGTGAAGACAAGTGGTGACCCATCGTATGATACGGCTGGACCTAACTCATCGTTTTAATGCAATGAACTGGAGTGATCTCATCAATGATTTATCGATGAGATCGATAAGCTGTTAGATCGCTTTGTACTTAGTGAGGAAGGGCTTTTGGTCCTACTATGGTTTGAAGTAGTGACTACAGACTACCGTATTGTCGGTAGATACCACTTGTGCTTCACAGCTGCCAGCCGCAGTGCAATGATCATTAATACGGTAATGACAATAGCGACATCTCTCCTTACTGTTAAGGAATCCAGTAAGAGATAAACAGACCCGCCAGCCAGGCAAGCAGTCGCATATATCTCTCGCCTGAATATCAGTGGCACTTCACAACAGAGCACATCACGAACCACACCTCCAAAAACCGCTGATACTGCTCCCATGAGTATTGCAATGATTGGCGATAGCCCCAGATTGAGCGTCTTCTGAAGTCCAAGGATGGTAAACACGCCAATACCAATAGAATCAAAAAGAAATAGGGTTCTTCTGAGGGTCTGAATGCGAGCTTTGAACACAAAGCTCGCCCCTATAGCCAACCCAACCGCTATAAGGTAATTCAGGTCGTTCATCCAGCCTACAGGCCGACTACCTATCAACACATCTCTGATCGTGCCCCCGCCCAGTGCCGTGACCAGGGCAATAACCGCCGCTCCGAATAGATCAAACTTCTTGTCAGCGGCAGCTAATGCACCACTGATAGCAAAGACGAATGTGCCTATCAAATCGATTCCATAGAGCAATGTCATGTCGCAAAACTATAATGATAATCTAAGAGCACACTGTAACTACTGTCATCAAAGTATGCCCCCAATGATCAAAATTGGACTTCCATTAAGCATTGTGGTAGCTATATTTAGCGCAAACTCATGACCCATGAAATCATTCCTTGCATTAGCTACCATTTACATATTATCGTTTGCCGTATCAGCCCAAGACCTTGTTACCCTGGAGAGCCTAAGGAGCCTTCCAACTGTTTCAAGCCCAAGGTTGTCACCCGATGATCAATCGCTCCTCTACGCGGTAAACCTGACCGACATAAAGAACAATACCATCAATAGTCAATGGTTCCTTCTGGATATCAAATCCGGTACAAGACAAAAGGTATTTGATAATATCAGCGACCCGCAGTGGTCTGCTGATGGTATGCGCATGGCTTTCAAAAAGGCCGGGGCTTTACATATCGTAGATTTCAGAGACGGGGAGTTCAGTACACCTTCTAAGCTCGTAGAGGTGTCTCAAACCAGGCATTTCCTGGGTCATCCGACTAAAAAGAACTATGCCTGGAGTCCCGATGGCAAGTATATTGCCTATGTGGCAGCCGACCCTTCTACAGGTGATGATCGCTCTGATCCCAATGCACCTGTCGAGATAGACCGTACGATGTACAAGACACGTACCGGCTTCTCAGACAATAAAATCACCAGGATATACCTTGTAGATGTGGCTTCCGGGTCAGTCAAAAACCTTACCCCAGGCGGTTACGATAGTCATAGCCTTACCTGGTCTCCCAACAGCAAAACGGTAGCGTTTCTAAGCAATAGAAGTGATAACCCCGATCATAATTACAATAACGATCTGTGGACTGTGGACATCAACAGTGGTAGTATCAGGCAACTCACTGAAACCGTAGGTACAGAACATGATCCCAACTGGTCACCCGACGGGAAGTGGATCAGCTATCCCGCCACCATACGTCCTGTCAATACCAAGGACAGCCCTCCGGAGAATACTTTTATCTACGCCCTCTCTACGACCAATGGTGAGCGCATCAACCTAACCGTAGATTTTGATAGAAGATCATCAAGTCCACGCTGGCACCCCAGCAATGGCACGATCTATTTTTCTGCCAGAAACCATGGCAACTCTCACTACTACAACGTTAAGCCAGGCCAGGAGGTAGTCAGGGTCACACCAGAGATGGGTATGAGTCGCAGCTTACAAGTAGGTAAAAAGAAACTGGTCTATATCTATATGGCACCCGGGCAACCTGGCGAGCTTTATATCTCTGACCTGGATGGATCTGACGCAAAGCAAATCACTTCCGAAACAGCAGCGTGGAGTGAGAACAAAGTATTTTCCAAGGTGGAGGATTACTGGTTCAAAAGCCATGATGGCACCATGGTACAGGGTTTCATTGCCTATCCACCAAATGTACAAAGCACTAATAAAATCCCCGTTATTCATAGGATACATGGAGGCCCTCATGGCATGTATGGAAGATCCTTTGATACTTTCACTGAGATGCTTGTCGCCCAGGGCTATGCAGTCGTATTTATCAATCCCCGTGGCAGTACCGGGTACGGCCAGAAGTTTGCTGATGGCACCTACCAGGCCTGGGGCGGTGGCGACTATAAAGACCTCATGCTTGGCATGGATGAAGCGCTTGAGAAATACCCCTTCCTTGATGAAGACAAAATGGGTGTCACAGGTGGGTCTTACGGTGGCTTTATGACAAACTGGGTAGTGACTCAAACGGACCGTTATAAAGGAGCCGCCACAAGTGCTTCAGTCAGCAATCTCATCAGCTTCTATGGCACTTCTCTTTATCAGCTCCTCATCGAGACAGAATTCAACGGCTTGCCCTGGGATAACTACGGACTGTTGTGGCATTTTTCGCCTATGGCGCACATCAAGAATGTCACTACACCTACCCTGCTCGTACATGGCGAGCTGGACATGGACGTACCCATCACACAAGCGGAGGAGTTTTACATTGGGCTTAAGAAGCGCGGCATACCTGCACGGTTTGTCAGGTACCCCAATGAAGGACATGGTGTGCGACAGCCGCAGCATAGGGAACACTACTACCAGGAGATCTTCAACTGGTTTGAGAAGTATGTAAAGGGCGATGAAGGTGTAAGCCTACCGGAAAGGAGGTAATGACCCTAACGCCAAAGCATGTCATCACCTCTGCCAATGCTCTGAATCAGGTGCTGGCATGACCATCCCAAATGGGTCTTCCTCGAAGTGACTACTGAAGTACTTCTTGTTGGTCATATTTCGCAGGTCTTCAGGCTTGATGTCACGAGGGTCGCTATGTCCCAATATCCTGGTGATCTCTAACATATCACTATGAAAGCCTGTAAGATATTTGTGGATACGCGTGGACTTCTCAGGTATGTTGATCCCATGCATACGCCATTTGTTGTTTGTAGTGATACCGGTAGGACAATGGTTCGTATGACACTTCAAGGCTTGAATACAGCCAATGGCCAACATCGCGGCACGAGCGGTCTCAATGGTGTCAGCTCCATACGCAAAGGCATAAGCCGCATGAGCAGGTGTCAGGAGCCTACCGGAGGCACTGATGTACACATGATCTCTGATGCCAGCGACCACCAAACTACGGTGTAGGTAAGCTAATGTCTCCACTGCACCACCATAGCCTACATAGTTCACAAACATATTCGGTCCGGCCCCAGTGCCACCATCAGCTCCATCGATCTGGATCATATCCGGCCCCTCACCTGTGGTCTTCATCGCTGCTACCAGCAGGTCAATCTCAGAGAGTTTACCAACACATATTTTGATCCCTACAGGTAGTGCGGTCACTGATCGGATGTGTTGACAAAAGTCCATGAGCTTCTGCACACCCTCTTTGGAAGTGGCAGCCATCAACTCCACATGCTGTGGCGGACTGATCAATGTCTTCCATGGCTCAACCTTACGAACAGCAGCAATCTCCGGAGTAACTTTGGCCCCCGGCAGATGGCCGCCTATACCAGGTTTGGCCCCTTGCGAGATCTTAAGCTGTACCATACCTATGTTAGGGTACTCTTTGATCGTCTCTTTCAGCAACGCTTCATCAAGGGCCCTACTATGTCTACCATTAGGTAAGGTCACATCTTTTCCTGCACCAAATTTACCTGTCCCAAGTTGCAATACAGTGTCATTACCAGCAATGGCATGAGGCCCACATCCCCCCTCACCAGTGTTGACATACCCTACTTCCCTGGCGCCCAGGCTGAGGGTCTCTGCTGCCTTATAGTTAAGAGCGCCGTAGCTCATCGCTGAGATATTGATACTATTTCTTACCAGAAATGGCTTAACGTTGCTGCGGTGTGCGCCTACTTCAAACCCATAAGAAGTGGTCTCACTGTGTGAGCTGAAGTTGGTATGCAGAATGCGTGTATAGGCTGTATTCTCTTCATCATAGATATCAAGTTCCGTACCGAAGCTTGTGAGTGCCTTGATGCCTTTGGCTTTTTGATAGATGTAGTCCCGAACGATCTTAGGAATTGGCCTGCCATCCGTATTCGTCTCATTGAAGTACTGAAGGTATTTATCCCGAAATACGTTCTCAAAAACATATCTCAATCTTCCCAAAGGACCATAGATCCTTATGATCGTGTGATCATCCTGGATGAATATATCATTGATACCGAAAAGCACAGCTGCTGCCAGCAGGCAATAGAGCGTCCATACCCATCCCCACCATATTCCGATAGGTATGGCCAGAACAATAGCAAGCAATATCAATACTTCTGTAGGCCGCTGCAGCGCTGGTTTGTACTCCGGAGGGGTTAGTACATTGGCTTTGCCTTTAGCTGTATACAGGTCTACAAGCTTTGAAGTGATTTTGGAAATACGGTAGGACATAAACAAAAAGTGGATTTGATCGGAATATATGAAAAATGAATAGCTGAACAACAACCGGCCGTAATATCAAACCGCTACTTGTCAGTCCCAAGGGGTCGGAGTTTGTTCCAACGGTCGATGAATTTTGCACCAGCCTGCACAAAATTGTCTACTTGAAGCTTGCCAAGCTGCTCCGACGCCAGGGTTAAGTCCCGCACTCCCCAAACACCGGTAGTAGACATTTCTTTCGATGATGTCTTCTTTCCGGTTTCTTCGGCCTTCAGTCCTTCTGCTAAAAAGACCAATAAGGCTGTCGGGTCTCCATCGACCACTTTAGGGATCATTTTCTCCATATGTTCTGGTAAGGACAACTCAGCAGTCACCGCCTTATCCATCTGTACTAAATCCGGGATCAGATATTGAGAATTGGATGTTTCCCATACTCCTCCATGCCTATCGAAAACTTCCGGTAAGTCTACCTTGATAGGTTCACTAAACGGACGAACAGCAACCCCCATATCAACAGCAATTCCAGCAGTCGTCTGGTTGATCTGGTCCACTAGCAATGTAGATATGGCCCTGTTGCCACCATGCGCGTTGAGGATCATAAATCGCTTGAACCCATGTCGGATCAAACTCTCTACAGCCTCCAGGTGGACCTTGAGGATCGTCTCAGCTGATAGTGTGATGGAGCCTGCAAAACCCATATGATATGGACTTTGCCCCGCCATAAGTACAGGTGCCACCAGCACATCCCGCTTCTGTGCGAGAAGTTTGCACCGCTCAACACCATTCAAAAAATCTGTTCCCAATGGTAGATGATAACCATGCTGCTCTATTGCGCCTACCGGAATGATCACCATATCCGTCCGCGTAAGCAGATCTTCCACCTCCGGTACGGTCATATGCGGAAGATAGTTTTTCACTTTGGGCACACCCCAAAGCTCATTCGTTTGTGCCTGTGAGCTTGTACTTAACAGAATGAACAGTGTCAAGAAGTGGATTGATATTTTCATAGATTCAATGTTTGGTAATGAATCTACAAAATCTCAAAGAAGAAAAGAGGCAACTGACTTTGATCAGTACTATTGACAATTAGTTTGATCAACTTAGTCCTATGAGTAGTTTCAGGATCAGACCCAGGTTTAAGCAACTCACCAAAGAACCAAGTAAGCATTTGCAGGACCGACTAATTGAGAAATTGGAAAATGGAGTGGCGAAATTCGTGGCAACATCGGTTCAGGACCATATCACACTCACCATACCCTCTGTCGAAAAGCATTTTTGGTCACCTCAGTTGAGCTTGTCATTCGAAGAAACCGAGGAAGGCACTATCATAAGAGGTCTTTACGGACCCAACCCTACCGTTTGGGCGGTTTTCTTCTTTGGTTACGTGTCAGTGGGTATCCTTGCTCTATTTGGCTTGATGGCCGGATCGTCCCAACTCATGCTCGGTCAGGAAGCACCGGTCCTCTGGTCGCTCCCGGCCTGCGGAATTGTGGCCATCATACTCTACTTTGTAGCTCAAACTGGACAAAAAATGGGTGCAGAACAGATGTTCCGTCTACATCACTTCTATGAGGACACAGTTGGCAGTGTGGTGCATATTGATTGAGGTTGGTAGTTGCCCTTGGTTGATGGCATCAGTTGATTGAGATAAAGTGACTCAGGCAATAGGGTGATCTAAAGTCTCCAAGAACGGTGGGACAATAATACAAAAGGGGCTAGCATCTTCTTGCGTCGATACCAACCCCCTTCAGTCTGTTGGCCGCCGTAGCTTCCAACACACCGCCAAGATACTGTTCAGAACCTGATGACTTCTATGCTGTTGCCAGTATTTCCACCCTCAAGATATCGAAGCTTCGCAGTTTGTCACCGTAGTTACACTCTGCTTCCCCTTCTCTTTCCGAAACATTCGTTTCAGCTCTTTATCTCTCTCTTGATATTACTAAAGTAATCCAGAACTTTACAATCACAATATGTTGTCTAACCTACTTTTCAACAAATAATCAACTTATTATCAACAGGTTTATCAACATGCTTAATTGTAATGACCTGATCTATGGAAGTTTTATTTTGTATCGCCTGATATCTCCAAATCGTTCTTCCATTCTCAACACCTCCCTTGTCTTCTGCGCGATCCAGAAAGTCGCCTGATTCCCATTACCGTAATCAATGCTCAAAGCCCATGACTTCACGCTGGTTCCATCGTTTTGCGGTAGCTCCTCAAGAGGCCCTACAGAGTAGTAGTAATCCATCGGGCCTTTCTTACTTCCGGGGTGATAGAAGTTGATAGCAAACACGACTCTTTCCTGAAAAGGTAGGGTTTGAAATATTTCCATATCAAGTTCCCAGTTCAAGGTTGGGCTTTCAAGCAACTGCTCAAACCCTTCTTTTTGATTGTCCTTCACAGAGTCAGCACCCACCACAGCTCTGGTATCAAATTGAAAGGCCTCAACCTCCTTTTCACCACTTTTCCAACTGCTTGACCTATGGTATATCGGTCCAAAATCATTCCACCTGCAGTAGGAGATAATATGGCGCTCCTTTTCATCAACGACATTGCGCCAGGACTGCTCTATCTTCATCACTTTCTGATCCCCTAGCATCAAACTCCCAACGGATCTCTCCCAAATCGACACATCTAACAGGTCATTATCAGGCTTTTCAATATAGACAAGGTAAGTGCTGCTAGATCCCTTCAACCTGTTCATTTCGAGTTGTTGTCCAGAAATACGCAAAGTATCCAACTGGTTAGCATTAACTAAGTGGTTTGAAGTAAGGAAAGCGAAGACAAGAAAAGCGTGCATATCTCAGATCAAGTATTATGATCTAAGATGTGTAATTGTGGGTGTGATTAATGAGACTGGTCATTTACAAACAGGAAGTGGTAGGCGAATTGCAGTATAGTGAAGTCTTAAACGCAAAAAGGGCTGGCATCTTCTTGCGTCGATACTAACCCTCATCAATCTGTCGGCCGCCGTAGCTTCCAACACATTGCCAAGATACTGTTAAGAACCCGCTAGCTTCATTGCTGTTGCCAGCCTTTCCACTATCAAGATTTCGAAGCTTCGCAGTTTGTCACCGTAGTTACACCCTGCTTCCCCTTCTCCGTCCGAAACTCTCGTTTCAATTCTCTATCTCTCTCTTGGTTATACTAAAGTAATCCAGAACTTTACAATTGCAATGTTTTGTCTGATCTACTTTTCAACAACTAATCCACCTATTTATCCACATTTAATTTGGTTTGACTACTAACTAAAACAGGTCAAGGATTTTAGGAGATGTCTCAAACTGTTGTTTTGTCTAGATCTGTATACAATATCTCCTGACCCTATCACTTCAGAGTAGCAGTATACTTACCTAATCACAAGGCTGTTGAACCATACAAAGATTTCGGAGTTCCTTGATCCGAAGAGCTGCTATACAAACCGATTGAGTAGGTTTTCAATCCTTTCCTGTTTGCCTGATAATTGTGTTATTACATTTTGATGTGCCAAATCATGCAAGGTTGTAAGCCCTAGTTCACCCTTTTCAAATTTAGCTCCATTACCGGTCGTAAAAGAGGCATACCGACCCGATAACAACTCCTCGTACATACCATCATTGATGATCTCCTCTACAATCAGCAAGCCCTTGGCAAAAAGATCAATTGCTCCGATATGGGCATAGAAGATGTCCTCAAGGTCTGTGCTATTCCGACGAGTTTTAGCATCGAAGTTGACGCCTCCTCCTTTCAGTCCTCCGCCTCTGACAAGTACCAGTAGGGCCTCCACGATTTCATATAGGTTGTTTGGAAACTGGTCAGTATCCCAGCCATTCTGATAATCACCCCTGTTAGCATCGATGCTCCCAAGCATATCATCATTGACGGCTACTTGAAGCTCATGCTGAAAAGTATGACTTGCAAGTGTAGCATGATTCACTTCAATATTGAGCTTAAAGTCTTTGTCCAGGCCATATTTCTGTAAAAAACCAATGACTGTAGCTGCATCAAAGTCATACTGATGCTTGGACGGCTCCATAGGCTTTGGCTCAATAAAAAAAGTGCCCTTAAAACCCTGTGATCTGGCATAATCCCTGGCTATATGAAGAAACTGTGCCATATGGTCAAGCTCCTTCTTCATATCAGTGTTGAGTAGCGACATGTACCCTTCACGGCCACCCCAAAAGACATAGTTCTCACCACCGAGTGCTATGGTAGCATCAAGGGCGTTCTTCACTTGAGCACCAGCATGGGCCACAACATTAAAATCCGGGTTAGTCGCTGCACCGTTCATATATCTTGGGTGCCCGAAAAGGTTGGCAGTTCCCCAAAGCACCTTAATTGATGTACCAGCCTTTTTCACCTTGCCATAGTCTACGATGGTTTGAAGTCGCTTTTCGGAGGCTGCAAGTGTTTCCGCCTCATCCACCAAGTCGTAATCATGAAAGCAGAAGTACTCCAATCCCAGTTTCGAAATAAACTCAAACGCGGCATCCATTTTATCCTTGGCAGCCTGCAGAGGATCGGCGGCTGTGTTCCAGGGGTAATTCTTTGGTCCAACACCAAATGGGTCACCCCCTGTGTTGCAGAAGGTATGCCAGTACGCTACCGCAAATTTGAAGTGCTCATGCATAGTCCTACCCAGCACGATACGCTTTGGGTCATAGTACTTGTAGGCTAGAGGATTATCAGACTCCTTCCCTTCAAATCGGACACTGCCTATACCTTTGAAGTATTCCGTATTCCCAATGATCGGTTTCATTACGTTGATTTTAGTTTGTCTTGCTTAATATGTTATTCTCCAGGTAGTCTACCCATTGTAGGTATAGCTCTCTATAATCTGACATCAGAGTTGGATCGGGCTCCAGTCTTTCAATAAGTTTCAGATGAGCAAATGCTTCAGTCTTATCTTTATAGAAACCGATTCCTAATGCAGCCCCTCTCGCCGCTCCTTCTGCTCCGTCTGTATCATATAGCTCTACTGATATCCCGGTTGTATTGACAAATGTCTGTCGGAAGAGCTCACTTAAAAACACGTTGGCTTTACCTGCGCGTATCGTTTTTACGCTACCACCAACCTGCTCTATCACTTCCAGACCATATCTCATGCTAAACACTATTCCTTCCTGAAGTGCTCGGATCATATGCCCCTTGTGGTGCCTGTTAAAATCGAGCCCTACGAATTGTGCACCAATGTTTTGGTTTTGTAGTAATCGCTCGGCACCATTACCAAACGGGTAGAACATCAACCTGTCAGCCCCCATCTCTACCGAACTTCCAAGTTTATTGAGAGAAGGGTAATCCATATCTCCAAGTAATCGCTTGATCCAGGTGTAGCTAATACCAGATCCGTTGATACAAAGTAGTAACCCATTGCGGATGGTAATGGAAGTATTAGTGACGTGCTGAAAAGTATTGATTCGTTGCTTCTGGTCACTGGCTTGATGATCAGTAACCGCATAAATAACGGCTGATGTACCTGCTGTGGCAGCTACCTCACCAGGCTCAAGTACGTTCAAAGAAAAGGCATTGTTAGGTTGGTCTCCTGCCCTGTAGGTAACCCGTACATCTTTACCCAGCCCCAGAAACTCTGCTATCTCAGCACTGACTTTAGCTTGGTGGCCAATAGCTGGAACCAGGGGTGGGACCAACTTCTCACTCAGACCATAGTATTGCAGTAGTTCATTTGAAATTCGTCCTTCTTTGAAATCCCAAAGAATGCCTTCACTCAGTCCGCCAGAGGTAGTCTGGGTAGCCCCCGTAAGCTTAAAGGCAATAAAATCACCGGGAAGCATCACATGAGTGATTTTCGCATAAACCTCTGGTTCGTACTCTTTGACCCATTTGAGTTTGGATGCCGTGAAGTTGCCCGGAGAATTGAGCAAATGATCTTTTCGATACTCCTTATCGAGTTCTAGGTCGGCTTGTTTTCCAATCTCAACAGCGCGAGAATCACACCAGATGATTGAAGGCCTCAAAACCTTTCCATTTCGATCCAGGACAACAAGTCCATGCATTTGATAGGATATGCCAATGGCCTTTACGCCTGAAAGATCTACTTCAATCCGGAGCAACTCAAAACCCTTGACCACACACTCCCACCAAAAGTCAGGGTCCTGTTCTGCCCAGCCTGGCTTGGGAGCTGAAATCGGCATCTCGTTTTCCGGGTATGTCACCTGCGCGATAGTACGGTCGACCAAGCCGTCAAACACTGATAACTTGACAGATGAGCTTCCTAAATCGATTCCAAGAAAGAGAGGCATGAAGTCATTATTTATCTTATAGTCATTATGACTACAAGATACCATTTTAATGAGTGCCGCGCAAGGTTTGTTTGCTCAAGTGTTCGCGCACCTTTATGCTACCGCTAAACATCTACAGCACTGACCTGATCATCTTAGCATTGAACCGTGACCTGGATTGACCTAAATTGAAACAAAACTTAAGACCCATGATCGATAATCTACAAGTTGTCCGAAAGCAGTTCCCGTCATTGAAGCGAAAAGTAAGCGGGCGACCTCTCATATTTATGGATGGTCCCGGTGGCACCCAGGTTCCCGATAGGGTCATCAATGCGATCAGCAACTACTACAGGCGATCGAATGCCAATGCTCATGGTGCATTCGTCACCACGAAAGAAACAGACAAGAAGCTGGACGAAATGCGCTCCCATCTGTCAATTATGCTTGGTGCTGAAAGTCCTTCGTGTATTTCTATAGGTCAGAACATGACTACCCTCAATTACGCCCTGGCCCGTGCTTTCTCTCGAGCGCTACAGCCAGGTGATGAGGTATTGATCACACAGCTTGACCATGAGGCAAATCGCGGACCATGGTTAACACTAAGGAACCATGGAATTGTCGTGCGAGAGGTCAAACTGCTCACATCGGGGGTGCTTGATTACAATGACTTTGCTGCGAAACTGAATGAGCGTACTAGGCTCGTAGCAATGGGCCTGTCATCCAACGCTCTTGGTACGATCAACGACTTCTCTCTTATCAGAAAGCTCAGCCATCAGGTGGGGGCCCAACTCCTACTTGATGCCGTGCATTATGCGCCGCATTTTAAGATCGATGTACAAAAGATCGGTTGTGATTATTTGCTGTGCAGTGCATATAAGTTCTACGGTCCTCACATTGGTGTACTCTATACCAAACGTGGGTTGCTCGATCGGCTACCTACAGATCGCTTGCGCACCGCGGACCAATTTGCCCCTCATTCTATTGAAACGGGAACGCTAAACCACGCGGCTTTAGCGGGCGTCACAGCTGCCATTGAGTTCATTGCAAGCCTCGGAGCAGGTAACAACCTCTCAAGTCGGTTGATGAGTGCTTATCAGAAAATTGCAGCACATGAATTCGCACTAGCACAAACACTCTATGAACGCCTGAGTGACCTGCCTGGGCTAAAGATGATAGGCCAGGATTTTTCATCTAAAATGAGAACTCCTACTGTTTCATTTACACTGCAAGGCTATAATCCGCGGCAAGTATGTGAGCATCTCGCCAACAATAATATCTGCGCGTGGGACGGTCATTTCTATGCTTTGAGGGCTATGGAGTGTCTCGGATTGGCCGAAGCAGGTGGTGTCACGCGATTGGGCATTTCAGTCTATAATACTGAAGAGGAGGTTGATAAGGTGACTGACGTAGTTAAGTCGCTAGTTTAAGAAAAGTAGTCTCAAAAGTGAGATCCTGAAATAAATTCAGAATGACCTGTTCAGCAGACTTTTGAGGCTACTTCTCTTTTTGACTACTCAGCCCTTAAGTTCTCACTTGGATTTACCTGTGTGGCGCGAACAATCTGGCCACTGATCGTAATGATAACTGTGACAACTACGATCAAAATGGCAATGATAAAAGGGAGTGCTCCTGCTTGCTTTGGATCAGGGTAGATCATATTGATGAGCTGTGTGATCATCATGAAACCCGTTGGTGCGCCTAGAACGAAAGCGATGGTTAACACCCAAACATACTCTCTACTCGCCACTCTAATGATCTCTGAAGATTGTGCGCCGAGTACTTTTCTTACACTAAACTCCTTCAGCCTTCGATTGATATTGAAGCTCAACAGACCGAACAAGCCTAAGCAGGCAAGGATGATAGCAAGACCTGCAATAAAACTGATGATCACAATATTGGCCCTGTTCTCTTCATGAAAGCCGTTCATTGCGTCTTCCTGGTAGACCTTGTCATATGGATCATTGGGCGAAATAGACGGCCATACGCCCAAGAGGTATTTGTCCACCTCTACCAGCTTATCAGGCTCACTCTTTACCACAAGATATTTGAAGTCTTCTTCTGGTACCATGAGAAAGAATACTGGCTCAATGTCCACCCAGAAAGTATAATAATGAAAATCTTCAACAACACCTAGTACGTTGTAGCGACTACTATCGTAGGTGAAAGTTTTTCCGATAGGATCATCCCAACCTACTTGCTTGACAAACTTCTCATTGACATATGCTCCATTAGCCAGATCTGTGGCCTTGTCCTTTTCGAAAAAGCGTCCAGCCTTTAAGCGTAATCCCATTACATGCCCATAGTCAGGGCCTACTCTGTAGACATACGCCTTGAAGTCATTGTCTAATCTGCTAACCGTCGTGTAGGTGGAGTTCCTAGAGATATGGCCTTGAGTTCCGGTGACGGACATTATCTCAGGCTTCTCCATAGCCGCCTTTCTCAGCGTTTGGTATTCCTGACTATTTGCTACCGGAATAGATAGAATGCCCTCAGGATCGTATCCCCAATCGCGCTTCGCCATATAGTTAGCGTTATCCACGAATATGAAACTACCTACTATGGTAGAAAAGGCAAAAAAGAACTGAAAACCCAGCAAAACCCTGCTAAAAATGCTCTTGGAGCCAAACTTCTCTTTGCCACGGAAAATAGATACAGGCTGAAACCTGGAAATGTATAATGCTGGATAACCTCCTGAGAGTAGTCCTATGATGAGTAACAAAGTGCCAAAGAAGCCAAACATGGCACCCCATGAGGAAAACACGAAAGGCACATTGATGGGTACCATATAGCTAAAACCAGGAAGGAGAAAGTAATAGCTCAGTAGAATCCCTACCATCATAGCAAGAACCACCTGGATAAAATTCTCCAGCATAAACTGGTAAATGATTTGTCTCCTATCGCTACCCATGACCTTCCGCAGGGCGATTTCCTTCAATCGCTTTGTTGCCGATGCTACCGCAATGTTCATATAATTAAAGCAAGCCAAGAGCAGTAAAATAACCGACAAACCTCCTAGTGCAAGTCTTCCAGCCGGATGCCCGGCTGTAGCTACTGACTCCTGAATATCGAATGCCTCTGTACCAAGTCCGTCCAGTGACAGTAATTCAAAATCGGTAATTGTCCATCGTGAGTCTGACTGGTTCTGAAGTTCTTTGTAACTCATGAACAACTCCTCTAGTGCTCTTGGGTCAGCGCCCTCGTGCAGCTCAATGAATGTAGCATCAGTAAAGTATGCCCAGTCATAATTATCCTTAAACCTTAAATCGAAAAAGTTGTCCATCGGCAGCATGATCTCAAATCCAAAACTTGCATTGTCCGGTTGCTTGTCAAGTACAGCACCTACTACATATTGCTGGATCACGCCATTAGAAAACTTAATGGACATCTGCTGTCCCATTGGATCTTCCTGACCGAAGTATTTAAGGGCAGTCTCCTCTCCGATAACAATATTTTTCTTCTCCTCAAGTGCTGAGCGATTACCATATTTGATCGGAAAATCAAACATCTTCAAATAGGAAGGATCAACAAATGACATAAACTCGTTGAACACATAGTCCCCTCTTCTAAGATTGCCATAGCGAAACTCTATCCTGGTAAAGTCTTTGATTACTGAGTGATCCAATATCGCTTGGGGACCGAGCACAATAGGCGAGTCTCCCCATCTTGCCAGGTCACTATCGCCTTCCTGCACCGTGTTAATTACTTGATAGATGCTATTTCTCTTGGTATGAAAGGAATCCATATTGAGTTGCTGATCAATAAAAATGAAAGTGGTCAGGGCCAGGCCTATGGCAATTGAAAGCCCTAGCACATTGATCAAAGATGTTGTCCACTGCTTACGAATATTTCGTAAGCCAATGACGAAGTAGTTTTTAAACATACTTAATTGATTTGATTGATATTTTGAGTTTGACTTTTTGATGTTTGACCAGCGAAAGAAGCGCATCACATTCCAAATGAATAGGAGATTCGCTTTTCGCAAACTATATATGGTTACTTCCCGCTCGTAGAGCTCATAGATATCACCCTGGATCTCCTCGATCAGATCAGGATTGCAATACCAGCGGAGGAACCGATCAGCCCAGCGAGGCGGTTGTTGTTGCATTAATAGCTAAAGTTGTAGGCTATATTCGGAATCTTATTGTAGAGCTGAGTGCGCAAGGCCATGGACTCATCAAGGACTTTCTTACCATTCATAGTAAGTTCGAAAAAGCGCTTTCTTCTTCCTCCCCTTTCGTTGGTAGCACCACCCATATAGGAGGTTACATAGCCTTTAGCTTCAAGTCGCTTAAGTGAGGCGTGTACGGCACTGACGTTAACACTTCGTTCAGTCTGTGCTTCGATCTCATCCATTATCGCTACTCCGTATGCTTCCTTGTAAAGCGAACCCACGGTCAAGAGTACGAGCTCTTCAAATTCTCCTAAATATGATCCTCTCATTTAATGGTTATTGGTTATTGGTTATTG
>DIYH01000009.1:0-62432 GCA_002435755.1 Flammeovirgaceae bacterium UBA6059 | reverse complement strand
GGTTATTGGTTATTGGTTATTGGCAAACGAAGTAGCCAAAGCATGGTTAGCTACACCAAGCATTAGTGAGACAAACGTGAATATAATAGGTTAGTTTCACTTTTGTCTAACTAATAAAACGTAAAAAGCCCTGGAAGTCAATCCAAGGCTTTGGCTTATTCAAGTTATGGTGTGCTCAGTTTTCCCTATCTCTGAGATATTCGCTCAATATTTCGCTGATCTCATCATTGCAGAAACCGTACTCCTGCGCGCGACGATAGTATTCTTGCTTTTTCTCCTTTAATTCTTTCTTATTGGGTGACTCTTCCTTGAGCTGCCTGTAGAATTCAAAGAATTGCGTCTGTTGGGAATCGTGAGTAAATAACATAGGCTAAAAAATCAAACTTTACATTTTGTAAAAATAGAGCCCATAAGCCATCAATTCAATAGCCAAATCTCATATTTACATGATATTTATCATGTCCAGTCTATTATTATTGATTTTATAATAATACAGGTTGATTTCATGCAATCGATTGAAATAACTGCAATCTATTCCACCCAAATTTCCGATAGGGCACGGCGAAAATGTCCACCAAGTATACCTGATAAGTCCTCATCTGAGTATCCACGACCTATCAACCCTTCCGTTAGATCAAACATTCGCTTCGGGTGATTAAGTAAGTCGATATCAGACCTCTCGCGACTCTTGTACTTTTCATTGTCTCTATTGTTCCTCAGCTTAGCCAGCTCGTCCTTAGGGAGAGCATCATAGCCATACAGATCAATATCACTCCCGACACCTACATGCTCCACTCCTACCAACCTGGCTACATAGTCAAAATGATCCAACACATCCTCTATGGTTGTAGGGTCAGTGGCCTTCACAAAATTACGCATACCTGTAATGCCTATTGCTCCACCCGATTTTGCCATGGCCTTCAAAGCCTCGTCTGTCTTGCATCTCACATGATCGTTGAGCGCCCTTGCATTGGAATGTGTGGCCAATACAGGCTTACTACTTGCCTCAAAGGCATCCATGGTCGTTCGTTCCCCACAGTGGCTTACGTCTACGGCCATTCCCACTTCATTCATTCGTTTAATAATATCAAAGCCAAAACTGCTAATACCTCCATCTACACGCTCAGTGCATCCATTACCAATCCTGTTTCTGGTGTTATAGGTCAGTTGCGAAATTCGCTGACCCAGGCCATAGAAATCATCCACATCACCTGGTTTAGTAAAGTGTTCTGCATTTTGGACTCCAAGCAACACACCTGTCTTGCCACTGGCTTTTACCCTGTCAATATCCGAGATACTGTCAATCCGCATTAGCTCATCCCCATTATTGGCGATGAAGCCATTGAGACTACCGAAATACTTTAGCAAGTCCTGATAAGCGTTTGGTCCTCCAAAACCAACAGCGAAGTGATAGACATCAATCCCAGCTTCCTTGTACTTGCCGAGATCACCAACTTCGAAAACTCCAGGTCGCATAATCAAATTGAAAAGCTGTGTAGCATTCAGTGTTAGCGGACTCAACATGTCCATGATAGTGTTGCTTTCCATCACTTCGAGCGTACGTTTCTTGTAAGGTCTGTCCTGATCAGGGAATAACTCAAACACGCCTGTATTGATCATGGGCGCAAAGAATGGTATTGATGCAGCCTTAGCTGTTCTGGTAAGTGCTTCTCTTCGGTTCATAATTGACTTTTGCTAATATTTCTAAACTTAAAACGAATGATCAGCTATACAAACGCTAATTCCACCTCTGGTCGGTTTGGATCAACAAAAAACTCATATTATCTGGAATTAACGCTCCGCCCAACCCAGGTGCCTTTACTTTGCTGCAGGTATTGGCCAACTGTTTCCTTATCAAGTCTTAATGTTGATAACAATAGACCATTCTAGTATTCTTTCTTGGGTCGGACGATATCATCATAAATGACTTCATGGATCGGCTCTATTTGTTTTAAGTAGCCTCAACAGCTTCCTCTAATATGATCCAGAATACCTTCAGTATATAATTAGGGGTCGTGAGAGAGCCTCCATAATAGTAGAATCTATTCAAGTGAGTGGTGAATGTTTCCATAGATTTAGTTTGCTATAGTGCCTTCAACTCCTTGTTAACAGCTGTTGGCAGGGATTTCACAAAATGCGATAAGACGACATTTTTATGCTCACCTCCTTCAAATAACACAGCCACCGCTGTATAACCTCCATCTTCAATTTAGTGGACAAAGTGGATCTCCACGTCTTAGGTCTCTACATTGATGCTATGTTAGAGGGAGTATGAAAAAGAAATTGAAGTAGAGAATAGCATTGTTCATTAAAAATCAATGCCTCTGGTTCAACAATACACTCAATCAAGGCATACCCGCTGTTGATAAGATCCGCAGAGAGGGATGATAGTGAAACTCTAAAGGAAGATTGGTCTATAATGAGGTTAGGCTGATGATGTCTATAGGAGATGGCAACTCACCGTAACATTTTCTAGCTCAGTGTCCAATTCTGCTCAATGATCAGGCCCACATACTCTAAAATGCTTTAAGTGTAATTGCTTAATAGACTTTATACAATTGATACTTCACATATACAACATGCAAGAAAATCACTATCCGAGCCGTACAGAATATAAGAACTCACTGGGTATATTGAAGCCCTCACTAGTCTCCGCTAAGAAATGATTTGTTGCGCTGAACCGAAAAAGATGGATGTACAACTAGAACTGGTTCTGCGCCACCTATTTTATGGTTGTACAGTTGCTAATTCGCTATTTTTTGAATTGTAAAAAATAGTGGGTCAGTCGGAACTGAAGCCTCGATTCCATTTCTTTCATGAAGATCCCAGGCTAGATCAGGATTAGCATCAAAGTCCCATCGACCTATTTCATTATTCTCATAGTGAAATGTTACTACACCTTCAGCACAATTCTTATTCTCTCCAAATGACCGTAGAGTCGGTCCATTTTCAATGGACAAAATGTCAGCATCCCCATTACCAAAATTGAACGAAATATCGACTTGGCTGGTGTTAATTATATTAAAACGATCTATACCAATCAATGTCCTCTCATTATTGAAGACAATAAAGAGATCATCAAGCCCAATAGGTTGGTCGTGGGTGGTTGTGATCGTTAAACTATCAATAAAATAAGTCTCTGATTCAAATAGGTCTTGGCCATCTTCGGCCTCAAAAGCTACAAAAAAAGCATAACTACCCAGTGCATCTCCATCACCCAAACTGCATTCATCGTTGCAACCAAAAGCTACAACGGTTAATCCAAGACCTATTAGAAGCAAACGTTTCATTGAAGTATAAAATTTCACAATGAATTGCGCAAAATGCTAGGTTTTCTGTGAGTTTCGACGCTATCGCAAGCCCTCCATGCGCACCAACCCTCCTTTCTGCAAGTGTTGATGGCGCCAGATGACGCCACTTTTTGAATTCTAAGTAAGACCATTCATGAGACTTTTTTACTTTGATTGTAGAGTGATTAGTCTGTTTGGATCGGGAGATTGGTCTAGACAAGTAGGAACAAGATTGCTTCAAATGACCTCATCATTTTTGTTTGGTCAGAAGTCATAGTTATTTGTTGACTATAAATTGATGGTCATCAGAAGCCAATTTGGAACACCGTCACCCATCATAACATTCGCCAGGAAATTGAGAATATAAGTTCTACTAGTATTAGACTTTTACCCAGCTACCGGTATCAAAATCCCACTTTCTTACCACCCTGGCAGGGTTACCCACAGCTACCGAATATGGAGGAATATCATTCATTACAACAGCGTTAGCCCCAATCCTACTATACTTTCCAATAGTCAATGGTTCACCATTTTTCTTTCCCATGATCACTGCTCCGGTACCAACAAATACATCCTCTTCAAGGATCACAGGAGCACTGGTCACCGGTGTAAAATGATGTGGCATATCAGGCTCCATACCATGATGCATGCCCAAAATTCTGACGTACTGAGATATCCCTACATGCTTGTGCATCTCGACCGGTCCGATCACCACACACCCTATACCAGTATGCACCTCATCCTCCAATACAACATCACCCATACCATTGTTAATGACCGTATTCATCTCAATACGAGAGTATTTGCCAAGCTTGAATCCATGAAAGGGTACCAGGTCCAACCTCGATCTCCAACTGATGCCTCTTTTGAAATACTTAGGAAATATGGTGACCAACCATACGTACCATCGCACACGAGCGTTGTATGGCTTAGGCCTGAATATCAATGACAAAATCCATTTTTTCAGTGCTGGGTTAGACTTTACCCATTTCTTGATATTGCTCATACTAAATGAAGAAGAGGCTTGGTCTCCTTGGTTATTCGTTTGTTCTGTTGGGTTGGTTATCGCTCGCATATCTTAAGTCAAGTTTCTTAATGGATGTATTGAGGTTAAATAAGATCAAGGATCATCCCACTGCGCTGTGACCAATCATTGGCTCTTGCTACCTCGATTCGCTCAGTTTGATGGTTTGCATCTTCAGTCATGCTGATCTCGTTCACCTGGGCTACAAACTGTATCTTATCACTAGCAATATGCACAGTCGCACCCAATGATCTTATCACCTCAGGGTTGAAATTGGTTGTAATGACCGGCTTGCCACTCGCCAGGTATTCAAACATCTTGAGCGGATAGATCTGGGCACTTACCTCATCACATAGAAATGGTATGATGGCAATATCTACAGATTTCAAGACTTCAGGCACTTGCTCGTGACTAACCGGTGGTAAAAGTGTCAGATTAGGTAATGACAAAAACTCATCAGGGATGTATGAGATATCTTTTGGCCCGATCATTACCAATTGCCATTCGGGTACGCTCCCAAATATCTCTATTAGCAAATCATAATTAATCCGACGCTCTATATTACCGACATATCCGAATTTCAAACCTTCGAGCCTATCGATTGATGGAATGGTTCCGGTTTCAGGATCCATCGCCCTGTTACATAGGTCGAAGTTTGCTGCATTCGGCACCAGAAAACTATTCGGGTTATATTCTAGCATTCGCTCGTTCAAACTCGGTGAAGTAGAGATCACCAAGTCGGCATACCTGGCGGCCTCAGCTTCCAATTTTCGTCCATGACGAGCACTGTAGGCTTTAATGATAGGATCAATACACTGATACACATATCTCCTGACACTAGTGAGTTTCTTACGAACATGAGCAAAGAAATAGTCATGTGAGTTGATAAAGTTATACTCTGTAAGACCAAGTCTCCTGGTCGCATTATTGATTGCATTGATCACTATACGATGGTTAAACTCACAGAGCCAGTCATATAATATGCCAGGAGGAAGCCAGTTGATAGAGAGCACCAATGGTAATATCAAAATCTGAAGGTTTGGATGCTCACTCATTTCAATATTACCTCCGGATCGTGTAGCCATAAACCTCTTTCGAAGCTTAGCATCTCTCGGATTACGCAGAAAGTCAATCCAACTATACGGATGACTTACGTAGAGCACCGACCTAGTTTCGGCAAATTTTAAGGCCAACTGATATGGCGTAGAGGTAAAATTATCATCATGCTTTGGTAAAGCGAGTATGACTATAGGTGTATTCATAACACTTCCTCGTAGATGTTCATTGTTTTCGTAGCTGTCTGCTCCCAGGTATACTGTTTCACCCACTCCGCTCCTTTTCTCGCTACAGACGAACGGTAGGCAGGATCTTCAATCATATCGACAATCTGACCGGCCAGGCACTCCGCATCATATTCGGTGATCACCGCACCTCCACCGGACACTTCACGTAAAGCACCTCCACCCGTAGTGATCACGGGTACTCCACAGCTCATGGCTTCCAAAGGTGCCATACCAAAGCCCTCATATAGAGAGGTATAAACCATAAGGTCACCGCTATTGTAGAATTCGTTCATATCCTTATCAGGAATGAAACCAGTAAAGTTCACATGTTTCAACCTAAGTTGTTCTGCCAATGCCGGGTACTGCGTGTTTTGAGGAGAACCACCGGCAATCTTTAGGCTCACTTCAGGGTAACGCTGCTGTACGAAGGTCAAAGCGCTCAACAACAACTCAAGGTTCTTATGAGAGCCTAATCCGCCACTGTATACTATCGTAAATGGGCCTGATTTCTTTTTTTCGATCGGGTAAAACCTATCGGAATTAAGCCCATTATGTACTGCATGCACCAACTCTTCGGGGTAATCGGCATGCTTTATTGTATCAGACTTTGCTTGCTCTGATACCACGATCAATGGAATGCTACGATCTCTGAATCGCCTTAGTGCCCATCGGTAGTACTTGGAGTAGCGATCATTGGTGGTAGCAGTATGAAGTACCGATACATCGTGCATGGTGACAACTACCGGAGTATTGGAAAAATAGGTAGAGGCCAATCCGGCAAGATACCAGTGCGCGTGAACAAGATCATACGATGATGGAGACAATCCTGCTCTTAGAAAAAAAGGTAATACATAAGGGCGGTACTGTCGGAATGATCTGTAAGTGATCGAGCGCACCCAGTCAGTATTATGAAAAGAGACATCAGGGTGATCATTGCGGTAGGGCTTGTACAAAGTGGCAGAGGTAAGCCCCTGAAGTGCGCGTGTCAGCTCATAGCTATAGTAACCTATGCCGGAATCTATATGATGATCAGTCAGCTCTGCGATATGTAGACCCTTACTCATGATACTGGTGAAAGCACGTTTGAACCAATAGGATGTGGAACCACTTGCTCGGTCCTGTCAAAACTGGGGAGACGGAACAACCACAGTCCTCTCATGAATGCCTGTAAATGATCGTACTGACCTCTCACACCGAATTTGAGTACTGCTTTGGGTAGTGCGACCAGAAAGAAGTAAATCAAGAATACAACATGAGACAATCCTTCAGAATGTCGCTTCATGAAGAGCAGTCGGTTACGCGTGTGATAGAAAGTCTTCAGAGGAGATTCGTTTCCCACGCTAGCTGATTCTTTATGATATACCTCAAACCGAGGGTCAACAAAAACCTTGAAGCCTGCTTGCTTTACCTGTGCAGCCCAATCCAACTCTTCATAATACAAAAAGTAATCCTCAGGCATCAGACCGACCTGATCAACCGTACTCCTGCGCATCAGCATAGCTGCGCCATGCGGGTAGGCCGTATCATAGGGCATGTTTGTTTCCTTAGGAGTAGTCAAAAGTCTGTTTCGTCCGGTTAAAGAATTAACTTCAGTAAAGCCAGCATATTGTACTTCGTCATGATCGTCAAAATATTTGATCTTCGGACTTAGCATACCTATCTCCGGATTGTAAGCCATCAGATCGACCATCGGTGTGATGATATCTTCAACAAGTACAGTATCATTATTTAAGAAAAACAGATAATTCCCTGAAGCGGCTTTGATGCCGAGGTTGTTACCACCGGCAAACCCGAGGTTCTTTTCACTTACGATCACCTTGACATTCGGAAATGTAGCCTTGATCTCTTGTTCAGGATTATAAGCCGAAGCATTGTCCACTACGATAATCTCAAGGTTATCCATGGACAATCTATCTAATGAATAGAGCAAATCCATGGTATCGAATAGACTGTTGTAATTGACGGTGATGATACTAACGATTGGTTTCATTTTCTTTTGGCTTTATCCCATACTACCGACTGACTACCTGTATAGAGTCTCCAAAGACCAATAAATACACATAGGTTCATCATAGTAAAGTATAGGGGTACGTATAATATTTTGATGCTGATAGAGCGTTGCTCAATCATATATCCGATCGCTGCTACAGTATAAAATAATACCTGGCAGAGAAGAAGGGTCGTGCCTAGTGTATCCCCTGCTATGGTCAGATGAATACTTGTAATCAGTACTCCTAATAGTGCTAGGGGTGCCAGCGTCCAACGTAGCACTCGATGTGACACATACTGGAATGTTAACATAGGGTCTGTGGGGACCAACAAGTATCTTAGTCGATAGATCGCCTGAAGTCCACCCGCAGCAATTCTAACCTTGCGCTTGATCTCTTCTGATAAGTTGCTGGACCCTGACTCCAGAGCAAAAGCTTCCTTTTCATAGACCACACGATATCCTTGATAGGCAATGTTCATGGTAATCACAAAATCTTCTATCAATGTATCAGTAGATGGAGGCTCATAGAGCTCTGTTCTGATGGCAAATAGTTCTCCTGCTGCCCCCACGACTGTATGTAGTTCGCTGTCCATCGATTTTAGAAATGACTCATACTTCCAGTAAATGCCCTCTCCTGCTGAACTAGCATCGTCTTTACCATCCTGAGCTATCCTCTTTTCTCCCGCTACAGCACCTACCTTCTCATCAGCAAAATGTCGTACGAGCCTTTTTATGGCCTGATCATTCAGTGTGGTGTTAGCATCACAGAATACAGTGACTGGTGTTTTCACTAATGGCATGACTCTGGATACAGCAGCAATCTTCCCTGCTCTCTGATCTTTATGCTCCAGTTGTATTTGAGGATAGCGAGCAATGATATCAACAGTTCGGTCTGTTGAACCATCAGTCACAAACAACATGTGCATTTTATCTTTAGGATAATCCAGCTCAAGGCAATTCTGGATCTTCTCTTCGATACAATCCTCCTCGTTGTAAGCAGCAACCACAAGGGTCAATTCAGGCAGATATGTTGTTTCAACATCAGCCGCATGATTTGTTATTGCTCGCTTGATTTTGGTCAGCAGCCACAAAACCATGCCATAGCCTAAATAGCTATAAAAAAGCAGGAAAATAAGTATGGCTAGAAGTACATGAGGGGTATCCATTACGATCATTTTTATGATCCTAAATTACCCATTGGCTGCTCCTATATTTTACTTATTCGCCTGATAGCAGGGGCCTGTCGATGTTTGGTAATAAGTGTCGTTTTTCGGAATGACTCACAATCTGTCAGCAAGGTGTACACTAGCCGACTAAGCCCGTTTTTAGCCTAAGACAATAAGTGTGTGCAGATAACTTCCTGACCTCCATCAACTGCTAATCGCCTCAAGCATGCTAAAAAAACTGTTCAAAATAGAACTTAAGTGGATTTACATCAGCTATTTAGAGCGTCTTGATCCTGTTCATTAAAATTGGCTTATGTGCCCTACTTATAGGAATGACTTTATCTCCTATTACCAAATTGGACTCTTCAATATCTACTATTTTGGTGAGGTTGATCACAAAGGCGCGGTGCACCTTAAGGAACTCCGGATGCTGAAGTTTGGCGTCAATGTTTTTCAGGGTAGAATGAACGATCAACCGTTCTTTGTTAACGGTATGGAATATCACATAATCTCCAATAGACTCGACATACAGGATGTCGTCAAAGCTCAGGCGAACGAGTCTACCGTCCACTTTAACAAACAGCTCTCTGAGATCATTTGAAGCATTTTCCTTTTTGGACTTAAGGCTAACAGCATAATCTATTGCTTTGATCAATCGTGGCAGGTCAATAGGTTTTACCAAAAAATCAGTAACATGATACTCAAATGCCTCAATAGCATACTTGGTATGGCCGGAAACAAAAATTATTTGTGGTAGCTTATCAAGCGTCTTTACCAACTCTATACCACTGAGGTCTGGCATCTCAATATCCAAAAAAACCAGGTCGATCTCTTCTTGCTTCAGTAGTTGCATTGCTTCAATCCCACTATCACAAGCTGCCACCACTTCAATATCAGGAACCTTAGAGCAGAGATGCTCCAGTGAAGCTTTAGCCATCTCATCGTCATCTACTATCAGACATCTCAATTTATCCGCCATAAATAATCTATAGGTTAGTCTTTTTGGTTAACTGCAAGAGCTGACTCTAGCCGTTCCTTCTCGGTTTTGAGTAAAGCTACAAAATTTGGTAAGTTATCAAATAGTTGCTCAAGCCTACCTCTGAGGTCTTCATTCAATGACACTTCTTTATCTAATGTCTGTTCTACTTCTGCCAGCAGCTTCCCGGATTCTTCTAGTCCTACCATTCCAAAATTTGGTTTCAACTTATGGGCAAGTGAAGCCAGGGCTTTCCAATCCTCTTTGGCTAACATACTCTTCAGCTCTTCGGCCTCCTTATTGATATTCTTCAGGAATATCTTAAACATCAGCTGAGCCCGATCCAAGTCATCGGCATATAAGGAATCAAGGTAATCTCCATTGAGCTCAGGGTTGAACTTAAATGAAGGTTCAATGCCACCACTAAAGTCCGAGTTAACATCGAGTTCTGATAGTAATGACAAAAGGTCTTTTGGTGCGAATGGTTTGGTGAGGTGATGGTCCATTCCAACAGATAGTGCTTTGTCCTTTTCGTCAACTAAAGCGCTCGCAGTAAGTGCTATGATAGGTACATTGTGATTGGGATTCTTTTTGTTTGCCCTGATCTGTATTGTAGTTTCATAGCCATCCATTTCGGGCATCCTGATATCCATCAAGATGAGATCGTACTCTCGCTCCCTTACCCATTCTAGAGCCTCCAGACCATTATTAGCAATATCATACTCTATACCCCACTTTTCTAGCAACCCTGACAAATAAATCTGATTGATGGCGTTATCTTCAACAATGAGCAATTTACTTACTGATAGCTTAGAGTGATCGAGTACCTGATCAGATGTAGCTTTCTCACCTCCTTCAGAAATTCTGGTAAGTGGAAGGGCTACCGTAAAACATGAACCTTCATCAGGAATTGACGATACTGACACATCTCCACCATAGCGGTCTACTAAGGACTTTACAATTGATAAGCCCAGCCCCGTGCCACCATATTTTAGTTGTGTATCAGAAGACTCCTGCTTGAAACTCTCAAAAATCGTCTTGAGCTTGTCTTTGCTTATGCCAATTCCGGTATCGCTTATCCGAAACTCGACTTTTTGATTTTCGTTGTTTTTCTTTTTCGCCAGAGTGATATCGAGACTGATGTAGCCGCTTTCGGTAAACTTCACTGCATTACCAATCAGATTGAGCAATATCTGATTGAGTACTACCTTATCTCCCATAACTAGTTCAGGTACCTTATCATCTACATGCATCCTGAATTTCACATCGGTGCTGGCCACTTTGAACTCGTAGGTCTGGACAATGGCGCTTGCCATGGCCCTCAAGTCGACCGGCTGTTCACTGATCTCAATATTTCCTGATTCGATCTTTGACAGGTCGAGTATACCTGAGATCAGTTGCAATAAAACATCCGAAGAATACTTGATGGTATCAAGATATTTCAGTTGATCAGGATTTAGTGGTGTATCATAAAGGAGGTTAGCCACACCGATCACCGCATTGATCGGGTTCCTTATTTCATGGCTCATGTTGGCGAGAAACTGCTTCTCCATTTCTCTGGCTTCATCAGCCACTTTTTTGGCTTCTATGAGATCTCTTTCAAGGTTTTTACGATCAGTGATATCGTAGTGTATTCCTAACGTGCTTTTGAGCTTGTGTCCCTCCATCACCGGAGCTCCACTGATCAATACAGATATTCGTCTACCGTCTTTACAGACCATTTCAACCTCATACACTCCACCCTGCCCTCTTGATCGATCCTGATCTTGTAGTTCCATTACTTCATCGTACTCCGGCGGCAGGAATACATCATGCGCGCGCTTACCCAGAAGTTCCTCCTGCGTGTAACCTACCATCTCACAAAACCTGTCATAGGCTCTTAATATGATCCCATCCGGACTTACTTCCATCAAGCCGAGTTCCATGTTCTCAATGATAGACCTGTATTTTTCCTCATTGGCACGGAGCAACATCTCACTTTGTTTGCGCTCAGTAATATCCCTATACTGCCACACGTGACCTTTGTACTCATCGTTATCAAAAAGAGGGATGTAGTCCCGCTCCATGACTTTTCCAGATGACATCACAAGCTCTTCATCTACCACACGCTTTCTTTCGATTAGGATGTCATCTATACGCTTGACGAAATGATCAGGGTCTTCAAACAGGTGCTTGGAATTCTCCGCCGAATCAGCGCAATTGACCCCTACTAACTGATCCGCCGGAACGGGTATTTCAAAAAAAGTACAGAACTGCTCATTAACGAGAATGATGTCTCTGTTGTCATCCTCCACCAGAATGCCTGAGTGTGTTGTTTTGATAAGTGTGCTTAATCTGAGCGTTGTAGCATAGAGTTGCTTCTGTACAGTCCGCTGCTCACTCAGGTCACGCGCTATCGCAATGATCTCGATCAATTTGTCTTCTTCATAAATGAACTGGACATTTTGACCGACCCATAGGCTGCTGCCTTCTTTAGTAATAGCTGGAAACTCCTGATAAGTGGTTTCAACTTTATCCTTACGCTGGATGCCATAAAAATTGACGATCAGTTCTCTGAAATCAGGATGAATAAAATCTGTGAAGGGCCGGCCAATAGCCTCTGCTCCTGAGTAGCCCATTTTACGTCGGCACATCTTGTTGGCATACAAGATCACACCATTGGGGTCCATTCGGTAGATAAGGTCCTGAGCATTTTCGATGATCGATTCGAATTTTCGTTCGGTCTTCTCAAGGATCACTTCCTTCTGGCGGGCATGCTCCTTGAGCTTCTTATTGGCCTTATACAGTTCAAGAGATTTCTTCTCGAGAAACTGCTCCGCCTCCTTTCGCGCACGACGCTCGCGTTCTATCTTCCTCTTAAGAACTTCTAACTCCTGATTGACAACTTGCATTGATTATCGGGTAATCACAAAATTAACTTTTGCACCTTCGTCTTCCATTGATGCTATCTTCACTGTGGCTTTGTCACCGAAATGTGTCATACATTCTTCAATAAGACCATGAGCAAAATCACCCATCTTTCTTGATGAAACATAGGTCAGCCTCAATTCATGATCATCAATGCGCTGAGAATCAAACGTAGGCAGCTCGGCCTCAGGATAAAGCTTTCGGACCTCAACATGGATATGATTTTCGATAGACTCAAGGAAGCTGAAGGCATCATCTACACCTTCAAAAAACTGAGCATAATTGCGTTCAAAAACCTTAAAAATACGATGACCGTATGCCTTGAGCAAAGTAGGTACTTCTTCGTTAACCTCTTTTGACAAAGACAACACTAATCTAACAAGCTCAGCATGGTCGTAAGTGCCCACCGCAGAGTAACTGCCATTGTTAGGCAACTCACTCATTGTGATGACGCGATCAAGTACTTCATCACCATAAGCGTCCTCAACCATTTCAAGCAATTCGGTAAATACGATTCCTTTCATAACATTCTGTCGTTAGGTGAAATAAGTCAAAAACTTAACCATTTCCAGTCAAATTGGATCAATGGCCGATTATTGAAGATGAAACTCGTCAATCTCTACAGTTAAAACGAAAAAAGCCGGTGATACCGGCTTTTTAGTTTCGTTTGGCTCGCTCTTCAGAATCCACTACTTGGTTTGATCAGCTTATCAGTCAAAGCTTGATCATTGAAGTAACTCTCAGGGTTGTCTGAGCTATTAAGTACCCATTCGCCATTGACATCATAACCTCTGATTTCTATTTCTCCAGCAGCGCTTTCAATCGTCACCGACAATGCGGGGGTAATTAACTGATCACTGTCATCAAAAAACTGACGACTCGAAACAAAGCTCAATCCGTTGATAAATCCTGCTACAGCAGCTGAGTCTGCCGCCTGACCATTTTTGTTCCATCCACTGATTTCCTTTGTCAACACAAAAGCTGAATCCGGATAATTAAAGGTTACCTGCTGAATGCTGTCCTTGTTAGTTCTCATCAATACACTATTCCGGTAGGAGCTCGGGTCGGCACTCACCGAAAACGCCATAAAGTTCTTAGCAGAATAAACTTCATCTTCTCCATTAAGGCGTACATAGGTGGAATAGGCGTTTTGTCCCTCCATATTGAACCGACCCAGAATCAGATCCAGTGTTTTCGTATCTCCTTCATAGACTTCAACGGTTGTCCCTGTTGAGTCAACCTGGTAGTCCGGCCACTTATCTTGTTTCTTTGCTACTAACCTGGACGGCTTTATTGTCAGCAAAGCTCCAAGACTTGATTTTACCGAACCTTCTGAGGCCGCAACCTTTTTACCTCCTGATAAGGTAAGTTGCCAATCAGCGCTTACCTTGGAGATATCGCTGGTTTTGTCAGGCGCCTTGACCAATAGCCTTGTGACTTTAGCCGTATCTATTTCTACGAGCACCTCCCTGTAAGATGTACTTCTACTACTGGTACTCGTCCATTCCACTATAAGGTAGACTACTACCAGGCCTCCTAATAGTAGGAGCAATTTTATGTTTGATAGATTCTTCAACATCGCTTTTCTTAACTATTATGAACAATCAAAAAACTCCCTCCATCCATTTCTGCTTACGACGGAGATTGGCCTGCTTACGCACGAAAGCATAGATCAACAACAATAGAATCGGAATAAAGACATTACCATACTTGAGCAAGGCCTTGGTCTCTTCCTCGGTTTGATCTAGAGGACGTGATGTAATCCCTTTGGTCCTCAAATCAATCAAGCCCGTATCATCTGATAACCAATCGATCGCATTGGACGCAAAGTTCACATTATCTTCGGCTTGTTGCTGCTGACCATTCTCACCATTGCTCACAAACTCACCGTTGGCCACTACCACAAGCTTAGAGCTTGCATTAGGCATAATATTACCCTCAACGGCTACTGCCAATATCTGCTCTTGCAAAGGAAAATCAGAGGTCGCCCACTTCTTGTTAATATCTACATAGGCAGGAGGATTGACAAGCCCAGACTGTTCGCTTGACAAAATTAACGGAGTAACGTTAATAGCCGAATCTGCTCTGGTGACCTGAATATTGTTGACAAATGGAAGAAGAATATCTTCCAGACCTTGTGCTATTGGGTGGTCTCCAAAATTGTTAGCCCTTGGAAAGTATGGGAAGGTGACTTGAGAATTGATCGTGAAGTAACCTTGCTGCTGGCGTACTGATACCGAAGCACAATTGACATCAATTACAAAACTGTTGCCCATGCTAATACCCTTGTCTCTGAGCCAGGCATTAATGCCAATGTCTGGTGCCCTACTCAAAGAAGCAGTTGTCAAATCTCCTTGTACAGTACTTTTCGCAACAAATATATTGCCACCTAAGGCCATGAAGTCGTCCAGCTTTGCAAGATCGCTTGATGATATGGTATCAGTTGGGTTGATTATGGCCACCGCCTTGTAAAAAGTCGGGATGGGATCAGTCCCTATCGTGAATGGCTCCACATCATAGAGTACTGAAAGTTGTTGCTGCAGCTGAAGCAATGAGTTGAGTGGTAACTCACCATGCCCTTGAAGCAACGCGATCTTAGGCTTATCGGCAATGGATATCTTCTTGATAGAAGTAGTGAGCGAGTACTCCATACCGGCCCCTGGCTGGACTAACGGGATCACTTCCTGCCGATCAGCCATTGTGATAACAGCACCCATGTAGGCCTTCAACTGTTGTACCTGATCTTTCTCCGTCACATTAATGATCACTGGACTGATGCCGCTCTGCTGTGCTTCAAGCTCTACTTCCTCGCTTTCGTTGGGGTTGATAAACTCGTAAACGACATTACCCCCCGAGCGATTTTCATACTCTACAAGTTGATCTTCAAAATCTTGCCTGTTGCCCAATAGCTGTGGCGGAAGGTCTTCAGAGAAGTACGCCTTCACGGTAACGACATCATCAAGCTCCTCAAGTATATTTTTTGTAGCTTCACTTAAGGTATATCTGCTATCAGCTGTAAAATCAAGCCGAAAGTAAAGTCTATTGGAAATGAGGTTGACCAACACCATAATACCCAGTATGATGGTCAGTCTTACAAATATGCTATTTCTTTTCATCGTAGTACCAGATTTTAGCTTTGCCAGTTGCGACGTGAAAGCATAGATTGAGAAAACAAAAGTCCTACTAGCGTAATAGATAGGAAGTAGACTATGTCCCGGGAATCAATGACACCTCTACTCAGTGATTCGAAGTGGGCACGCATACTCAGATAATTCAGGGTACTGCCCAATCCACCTCTGAAGGTCGAGCCCATCACGTCAAACAGGATTTGGAAGAAAATGCCAATGAAAAGTGCAAATAGAAATGCAACAATCTGATTGTTGGTGATACTGCTCGCAAACAGACCAATGCTGATATATCCTGCTGACAACAAGATCAAGCCTAGATAGCCTCCAAGGATACCTCCATGATCTACTGATCCCAGCTGACTGACTGTAATGTAGTACGGTAGGGTACAAAACAGTGCAATCACGACAAGAAGCAAACATGCCAGAAACTTTCCACCAACGATCTGCCAGTCCGTGATTGCTTTAGTAGACAATAATTCAATGGTACCAGACCGGGTCTCCTCAGCCAGCATTCTCATCGTAATGGCAGGAATAAAGAAGAACAATGTCCAGAAACCAATTCCGAAGAACACTTGAAGGCTGGCTTGGTTGATCAGGAAAATGTTGTTTCCAAAAAGCCAGGTAAAAAACCCACTCATGCCTAAAAAAAGTATGATCATCACATAGGCAATCAATGAGTCGAAAAACGACGCTAGCTCTCGCTTAGCTATAATCCATATTTTATCCATGATCGATCTCTTAGTTTGTTAATTCTCTAAACACATCTTCTAATCGGGTTTCAATACCCGTCATCTCCAATAAATACCATTTGTTTTTCACGCAAAGGTCGAACACCGCCTTGCGACTAGACTGGTCCGGTTTGGACTGTACAGTGAAGAAGTCGGCCTTACCATCCACTTCATCAACTTTCTCTACTGTAGCCAGCCCTAGCAGTGCTTTCTTTGCAGCTTCGGCATCACCTGATTCTATTTGTACAGTCAGCAGTTCTTGCCCCTGGGCCTGCTGACGCAAAGTAGCTGAAGTGCCATCAGCAGCTATCCTGCCACGATTGATAATAAGTATCCTGTCGCATGTCGCCTCTACTTCTGACAGGATATGTGAGCTCAGAATAACTGTTTTTTCCTTACCAAGCTTTTTGATCAGCTTCCTGATCTCAATGATCTGGTTAGGGTCAAGACCTGTTGTAGGCTCATCAAGAATGAGTACGTCCGGATTATGGATCATGGCCTGCGCTAACCCTACTCTTTGTCGGTAGCCTTTTGAGAGCTCTCCTATTTTTTTGTGCTTCTCTACCTCCAGCCCACAGGTATCTATCATATCAGCTATCCGTTGGGGTATCTTGCTACCTGGAACACCTTGTATCTCAGCTGAAAATCTGAGGTAATCGATGATGGGCATGTCCAGGTAAAGCGGATTATTCTCCGGTAGGTATCCAATTCGCTTCTTGATCTCATCAGGATGCGAATGAATAGACATACCCTCCAGTTGGATGTCACCACTCGAGGGTGCCATGTAGCAGGTGATCATCTTCATGGTGGTACTTTTACCTGCCCCATTAGGGCCAAGAAATCCAACCACCTCGCCTGTCTCCACCTTGAAGGATATGTTGTTAACTGCTTTTTGCTCGCCGTATTTTTTGGTGAGTCCGTCAACTACAATCGACATAACTTCAGTTTGTTAAATAACAGAATAACTAATCTCTGAAAAAGAGATTATTAAAAACTGCGCAATACTAATGTCTGACTATTTTTTTTTCAAGTCAGTAGCCAAGGCAGTTGTTAAAATTTGTTAAACGGTGGAACCAAAAGTGGTTTCGGCAATGATCACATCCTTCCCATTCACCGAATTGGAAATGAGGTGTTGATAGCGATGTTCTCCAAGACTTTTTCGATAGAATGTGAGCTGATCTCCAAGTAGGGATTCTGATTTAAAGGTTACATCTATGGACGACAATCTACTTTTCCTCATTTCATCAGACTGGCCTGCGAGGCACCACTGTAGATAATAGGCGTTATTGACGTGTTCATTTCGGTCAATGTCTCGCTCCATGACCTGATACTTCATGATCTCATCGAGTGCATCTTGTCTGACTATCTTATTGGTCATTAGAGGTAGGTTGTCCTTTTCTATCGAAAATCGCGCTTCTTTGATAAACTCCGGAATACGAATCATCTTCCGACTTGCCATGTCCAGTACGATCCAGTTGGTTTTTGCGGTAGCGATCAATTCTTTGGACGCACCATACAACTTAAAATCGCGGTAGGTCAATAATCTGTCTAGTCCTGAAGGCCATGTATCGACATACACTGTATCGTTGTGATGGGGCCATCGCATCACATCAAGCTTCATGCGTTGCATGACCCATGAAACACCTCTTTCTAGTAGGTGATTGACGGAGTAGCCAAGCGCATGCGAATTGCGCCATGCGGCTTCCTCCATATAGTTGATAAGACTAACGAGTCTTAATTCACCACCCGGATCAGTCTCATATGCTCTTACCTGAAACTCCTCCATGGCGGTGAATTAAAATCAACTTTCTATCTAATCAAAGTAAAGTACTCGTGAGTTAGCTGGTTAAGCTAAGGGTACCCTGATGCTGTCTCTCTTCATTATCTCTATGATAAACTCCCATACATGGTAGTAAGGAAGGATCTCAATCTCAGCGAAAGTGCCCTCAAGCTCTTCCAGCTCCTTGAGTTTTTCATAGTACTTCTTACCCTTTTTCTCTGCCTTTTTTACATCATATTCGGTCGATGGCAAGCACTTAATGATCTTGATGAATTGTTTTTCACGGGCATACTGACCAGGGTCGGAGTAGTGTAATCTCATATACTCAAGTAACCCGTCTACACGGTCCACTATACGATCTACGTTACCTTCTTTGAGGTGGTCAAGCAATTCCAGAATAAGCACTGAGGTGTTGTACCCACGTTTATCTTTACCATCCTTGCTCATGGTGACAAAGAATTGATCGAAGTTGATCACTTTACCGGCTTTCTCTCCTGGGATGACAAAGTTGAGGTAGGCGTTGAATAGCTGCCAGCGGTCTTGTGCTCTTTTAGAGAGACTTGTTAAGTGAGGGTTGCGCACCACACGTTGCATCAGATCACTGGCGAGCTTGTAAGACTTGCTATGCATGGCCAGGAGCATGTAGTTTTCCATATGACTAAACCAGTTGTTGGTCATACGGTTGAAGTGCAACATGCCGTGGCTGGCTGTTTTTAGTCCTTCATCATACTGCTTCAGCCGAAGTAGTGCATACGTCTTCATGAAGTAATTGTACTTGACATCAAAGCGGATCTCATTGATCTCACCATTTTCAAGCTTCTCTGACATACTATCAGTCATCTCTACAATTGTAGAAAACTGACCCGTCAGTTCGCAATGAAACATTTTGAGTCGATAATACCTGTCGAGGACCTGAAAACTATCGCTTTTCTTAGTCAACCCTTCCAGTACTTTAACAGCTTTAGCAGCCTCTTCGATAGTATTTCGACGGCTGTGCAGCGACTTACGCAAATTCATGCTGACCTTGGTAAACAAGTTTTCAGTTTGTTCTTCAAGTGCCATGGTTTTCCCCAATTCCTCAAGAGCCTCTACCGTAGTGTAATAATCCGTCGGTTTGCAACGCTCACTGTAAATCATTCTTAGCAAGCGCAAAGACTCGTAGCTCAGGTTAGTAAACTCACACTCCTGAGAGATCGCATAGGCTTTGTTCAGTTGCTTCTCTGCCAGGTCGTATTCTCCATGACGAAGAAGTGCCTTGGCTCTGCTAATGTGGTTCTCACTCTCGTGCTCCTGTTGCCATACCAGATTATCATCAGAGTCTTTGAAGTCGACGAGTGGCAACAGGTTCATCACCTTGGCCTTCAGTCGTGATTTGAGCATTCTAAACCGATGATCCGTCGGCTCTGCTTCATACAAGCCCTGGGCAGCTTCCTCGTCGGTAAGGTACTGTCCTTCACGTGCTCCAATATAGAGCTGTTCTTCCAGGCTTGGGTGTTCGGTTGCCAAGTCAAGATCAAGTCCAAAACCGTTTTTATCGGCTCGATTTGTTATGATCTTGATAATTTTTCTTATCTCTTCCATATCATAATGTTATTAGCTGTGCTCAAAGCTAATAAATCACAATAAGAAGAAGGTTATTTCTTAAAATATTAATAGTTGCTAATATCTTCAATTCATAAAAATAGAGCATAGGCCGTTTGTATAGCCTTTAGAGAGGTAATAGCCATATACCAGACAAGTCTCTCGGAATACACTATTTCTTTAAAAAATACTATTTAGAACTCTCCTTAAGACTAGAGAGGAGTACTCAGAATGGCGGTTATCGTTTTGATACCATCAATATAATTGCCAAGCCTGATATTCTCATTGGGGCTGTGTTGGTTATTGTCAGGGTTGACGGTAGGCACTGTCACAGCAGGTATGCCCAGCGTAATGACAAAAGGTGAAATGGGGATGGAACCACCGCTTGTCCGCTTTTGAATTGGCTGCTTGCCGAAACCTCTAACGATTCCTTTTCTGAGCCATCGACCAACTTCAGTATCAAATTCCGTTCGGAATGCACCGTAAGAGATCCCGTAGTTAAACCTTGCAATCTTACCATATTGCATGCGCTCCTCCTGAGTAGGTCGTTTGTCAACGAGGTAATATCCCTGATCAACTACATGCTGTCTCACCAGATTAACCATTCGCTCACCTTCTGTTTCTTTCACCAATCTCACATCTATTTCCGCAATAGCCGATGAAGGTACAATTGTACGAGCCTCCTCCCCGACCCAGCCGGATCGCATACCGCGAATGTTGAGTGATGGGTATTGGATAGATTCCTGATAGTTAGCAGCCACCTTATCAATCTCACTAATACCCAATTTGGCCTTTATGGCCGACTCATCATCAGGCACCTGCTTTAGTATATCTTTCACATCATCAGAAAGGGTAATGCCATCATACCAGGTAGGAATAGTGACTCTGCCACCCTCATCTTTCATACTAGATAAAAGTTGAGATAAGCGTAAAGCTGGGTTCGGAGCATAGTTGCCATAATGACCGCTGTGCTGTGGAACTCTGGGTCCAAATACCTCCAGCGAGATAGTTGCAATACCCCGAGCACCAAATGTTAGTGTTGGTTCATTAGAAGGGTGTCTTGGTCCATCAAAGATGATCAACATATCTGCTGCCAAAGCTTCACTATATTCTTTCACAGCATTTGGTAGATGTGGAGAACCCAATTCTTCTTCAAAATCCATAATGACTTTCATATTGAAATTGGGCTTCACCTTTCGATCATTGAGAATGTCCATTGCTTTGAGAAACGCCATGGCTGGCCCTTTGGCATCAGATGCCGACCTAACAAAAACCCTCCATTCGCGATCTATTTCCCCATTGAGCAGCGACCAGTCTCGGGCTTCCCATTCTCCATCATCATTTCTGGCTTTCAAAGTTGGTGTCCATGGGTCCTCCTGGTCCCAGAACCTGTGATCTACAGGTTGCCCATCGATTTGGAGATAAATCAAGACTGTCTTTGCCTTTGGACTGACCTCACGCGTGGCAAGAAGAAGTGGTACAGTTGCCGCTTCTAGTCTTTGTGTATCAAATCCTCGATTAGCGAATGCTTCTTCACACCATTTGACATTAACCTCAATATCCTTAGGGTATACTGCGTCATTGGGCATATTGTAGAACTCATACATTTCGTCAAAAGAAGCTTTCGCATATTGTAATGAGAGCTCATCCAATTCCTCATCTTTGATTTTCTGCGCAATTGCTGAAAAGGATGTGAAGACATAAACTAGAGCGAGAATTGGTATTAGATTGCGAGACATGAAATAGGACTTTTGGGCTATTATGAAAATTGGATTATTATCAGATACTCACGGCTACCTTGATCCCAAAATATACAAATACTTCGAGAATACGGACGAATTATGGCATGCCGGAGACATAGGTACGCCAGCGGTTATGGATGAGCTGGAAGCCTTCAAACCAACACGATTTGTATTTGGTAATATTGACGGTCACAAAATCAGAGAACGAGCGCCGGAGTACCAGTGCTTTAAAGCAGAGGGGCTCAACATACTGATTCTACATATTGGGGGCAAACCGCCTGGCTATACCAAACAAGCAATCACACTGATAGAGGAGCATGAACCGGATGTCTTCATTTGTGGACACAGTCACATCTTGAGAATCACCCATGATCCCAAGCGCCCCGAGTTACTCTATCTCAATCCCGGAGCTGTAGGGAAAGCAGGCTTTCATAAAGTAAAAACTATTGTAAGGTTTGAAATCAATGAGGGGAAAATATCACAAATGCAGGCCATAGAACTTGGCCCCAGGGCACAAAAAAAGCTTCGCAGTTAATACGAAGCTTTATATTATCCAATCCGTTCAGGCTCTACTCGCCTTCTTTATCTTCTTTCTTAGCTTTAGCTTCTTTCTTTGGAGTAGCCTTCTTATCAGCTGGTGCCTCTTCCTTCTTTGCTTTGGGAGCTGCTTTCTTTTTCTCCTCTCCTTCTTCCTTTTTAGCAGCTGGTTTCTTCTTAGCCTCTTTCTTTTCCGCCACCTCTTCAACTACCGGAGCGGCTACTTCAGCAGGAGCTGTCTCTTCAGCCTTCGCTTTAGGTTCTGCTTTTTTCACCTTCTTGGCCTTTGCATCCTCCGCAAACTGTGCCTTGATTTCCTCTACGTCTATGTTTTTGATGACCGGCTTTGCAGTCAAATTCTTGATGGTACTCTGTCTTTGCTTAGCAACAAGCTTGTTTTTTCTTCCTTTTCTCTCGAGTCTGGTAACTGCCATTTTGGATTGCTTTTATCAAATGAGCGGCAAAAATAGAAAAAATCCCATTATGACCCTCATTGAACAAAACAATATTCACAAAGCCCGACTGCTTTCCATATTTTTGCGCTCCAATTAGAGAAGCTATGAAACCGAGTTTACCGAAAGGCACACGTGATTTTGGCCCTGAGAAAATGCAAAAGCGAAACTACATTTTCTCCCACATCAGAGAAGTATTTCAACTATACGGTTTCTTACCATTAGAGACTCCCGCAATGGAGAACCTGAGTGTCCTGACCGGTAAGTACGGTGATGAGGGTGATCAGTTGCTCTTCAAAATACTTAACAGCGGTCAATACCTTAAAAAAACTGAGACATCAGACTATAATCAAGGTGAAAAGCATCTGCTACCACTAATTTCCGAGAAGGGCTTGAAGTATGACCTAACCGTACCTTTCGCAAGGTATGTCGTTATGAACAGGAATGATATCACCTTACCTTTCAAACGGTATCAAATGCAGCCAGTGTGGCGGGCAGACCGTCCACAACGGGGACGGTACAGGGAATTCTATCAATGCGATGCGGACGTCATTGGGACTGAATCCCTGGTTAGCGAGGTAGACATCATTTCCATGATCAATGATGTTTTTGCTCGTCTTGGACTAACTGAATTCACAATTAAATTCAACAACAGAAAAATATTATCAGGTGTTGCTCAAGCTCTAGGTAAGCTAGAAGCTGAGGGGCCTCTTTGTGTAGCCATCGACAAGCTCGATAAAATTGGTCTGGATAAAGTGCTTGAAGAACTTTCTGCTACAGGGTTTGACACTGACGAACTCGACAGACTGAAGCCTATATTTAATGAAACAGATACTTTAGATTATCTGAGTGAATTACTCGAAAATTCAGAAATAGGTAAAGAAGGGCTGGCCGAAATTGCCGAGCTGACCCACTTAACCCAACACCTTTCTAAAGAACTGAATGCAGTTTTTGACCCGACTCTTGCAAGAGGTCTCTCTTATTACACAGGGACCATCTTTGAAGTGAAGATCAACAACGTGGTGATGGGCAGTGTCTCAGGGGGTGGTCGCTATGACAATCTCACGAGTGTATTTGGTATGGAAGGCATGAGCGGTGTGGGAATTTCGTTTGGTGTTGATCGCATCTATGACGTGATGGAAGAACTCAATCTTTTCCCTGATGACCAAATGCTCAGTACGAAAGTGCTTATATCTACCTTTGATGATGAATCCAGGGTCGTCGGTCTTCAACTGATGAGCACACTGAGATCAGAAGGGATCAATACAGAGCTGTATCCAGAATTTGGTAAGATGAAAAAGCACTTCCAATATGCTGATAAAAAACGTATACCGCACGTTGTGATCATCGGAAGTGAGGAGCTTTCTAATAAGGTGTATTCACTCAAAAATCTTCAATCCGGTCAGCAACAACAATACGATCTGTCCGAACTATTAGAAATTTTAAAGAAATAGGGCGATAATTTAGGGCCGACGCAACGCGTTAGTTGTTTATCAATGAAGCATGCAGGCAAGTTTCTTACTACACAAGCCCTACTTACAAGTCTTTTGGTTATGCCTTATGATGGTGCCGGTCAAGTTAAGTGGACAGCAGATACAAAGTGCACTTGGCAGATTTTCAATTGCTTTCGACAGAGGTTGTGTCCCGTTCACAGTCCAGATCACTGAAGAAATACCCTTTGAAGAAACCTTTTATGATTTTGGTGATTCGCTGGTAAGCACCACGTCATTCACTTATGATACCGCCGGCCAGTTCATCATCTATCAGGTGATCCAGGAAGACAACCTGCCAGATGGGAAGATAGACAGCTTACAGATCACTCTTAACCCCCAGGTCCTACCTGAATTCAGCATTTTTACTTGTGCCAACAATCGTATTGCAGTAGAGATCAATGATAACCATTATGATTTTTATCGCACCTACCTCACTCCCTCCGACTCGTTTGACCTTCTATCCGGCGAGCAATCTGACTTTATAACTTTTCCCTCTGGCCATCCTAACGAAATCACTGTCCAGGGTTTTTTTGAGGGTGGATCACCGAACTGTCTCAGCAATACCAAATCATTTGAACCGGAAGCTGAAGTGCTGTCAGCTTCCATTTCCGAGTTACGGGTGGTCAATGATACATTGATGACAGTCTCGTTTGATGTAGGTGACAATGCTCCTTACACGCTCCAAACAAGCAATGATGGAGTTTCTTTCGTAGATGTCACCAGGCTTGATCCTGGCGATAGTTTTATTGATTTCTCAGTAGGTGATATACCAGCCTCCCCATGTTTTCGAATTGTGACTAATGACAATTGCGATGGCTCCATTATCAGTAGCGATACCATATGCACTCTGCATCTTCAAGTATCCAACTCGCCTATCGGAAATACACTATCATGGACCACAAGCCCTCTATCCAGCTCGACAGTTGAGATTTACAAAGATGATAGCCTACTCAACGAGGGCTTTTTTCAGGAGCTGGTGGATCCCAATCTCATTTGCAATATGGAGAATTGCTATAGACTAATTCAGGGTGTTTCGATATCTCAGACTATGTGTCTTGTCCCCGGCCCAATAGACAACCTACCTCCTCCATTGGACCTTCAATCAACCATTACCGACCAAAGTATAACGCTTACCTGGGCTTTTGACAACATGCCGCCGGTTGCACAGTATCTCCTATCGGAGAATGGAAACGTATCTACTTTCGAAACCACCATGAATACTACTGAGATAAAGTTTAGTTCAACAGTGCCCACTCTCAACTTTACACTTAGCTATGAGGATGAGTGTGCTAATCGATCCGGGGAATCTAATGTGACCACACCCATATTTCTCAATCTAGATGATCAGTCTGTAAGCAGTGTATTGGAATGGAATCGTTATGAAGGTTGGCCAGAAGGCATAAAACACTATTTTTTGCAATACTGGGATGGCAGTCAATGGATAGAAGAGCAACTTGTCTTCAGCGGAAGGTCCCTGGAAGTAGAGCCAGATCAAACCACAATCTACCGCATAGAGGCGCTCTCGCTGGAGACAACTCCAAGATACAGCTACTCCAACAGCATCATCATCACAACAAAACCCAACCTCTTTTTCCCAAATGCGTTCACTCCCGACGGAGACGGGCTCAATGATGTATTCATTCCGATAGGAAAAAACATATCTCAGTATAGTCTAATGATCTTCAATCGCTGGGGTGAGATCATTTTTCACTCAGACCAGTTAGACGTAGGCTGGAATGGCGTGTATCAAGGACGAAAGGCGCCCCCCGGAGCATATACCTACAAGGTAGAATTTGGCAATGACGAAGCACAATTATCTAGTCAAACAGGTACTTTTGTGCTGTTAAGAAACTAAAGACAATGCTATGTTTGATATGATGAAAATGATGGGCAAGGTCAAAGAAGTCCAGGAAAAGATCAAGGAGGCGCAAGAGACTTTGGCTGACATCACTGAGACCGGAGAATCCGGCGCGGGCATGGTCACTGCGGTGGTAAACGGGAAGAAAGAAGTCATTAGCATTGATGTTGATCCTAGTATTGTCAACAGTGAGGACAAACAACTCATGCAGGACCTGATCGTAGCGGCTATCAACATGGCAATCACTAATGTAGATGAAAAAGCTAAGGAACATCTCCGCAAGAGCACCGCTGGTGTGATGCCAAACATACCAGGGATGGATTTTGGCAATATGATGGGATGACAAAAAGCATCGCTGTGTGCATCCTTAACTACAATGGTGCACAACTCTTACGCCAATTTTTACCCTCAGTAATTCAGTTCAGTCCTCAGGCTAAGGTCTACATCATTGACAACCAGTCTACAGATGACAGTTGTGAATTGCTAAGGAATGAGTTCGCGGAAACATGTTTGATCATCAATGATGACAATTATGGCTTTACAGGCGGGTACAATCATGGTCTGAAGTCTGTCAATGAGGAACTGATCGTACTGCTCAACTCAGATGTAGAGGTAACTGAAGGTTGGCTTAAACCACTGATCACCAGCTTCGAGGATGAAAAGGTCGCTGCTTGTCAACCCAAAATCCTGGCTCAGCGTCAAAAGGAGCTTTTCGAATATGCAGGAGCCTGCGGAGGCTATATCGACTGGCTTGGTTATCCATATTGCAGAGGGAGGATATTCGAAACCATTGAGGCTGACAAAGGTCAGTATGACCAGGCGACTCAGATCTTTTGGGCCAGTGGTGCCTGTATGGTCGTCCGCAAGGATGTCTTCGAAGAGGTCGGTGGATTTGACCTTAGCTTCTTCGCCCATATGGAAGAAATCGACCTGTGCTGGAGGATACAGAGTAGTGGCTACAAGGTGATGTGCAACCCTGCGAGTATCGTATATCACGTCGGAGGTGAAACACTATCTCGAGAAAACCCAAGAAAGACCTATTTCAATTTTAGAAATAGTGCCACGATGTTGTACAAAAACACCTACGGAAGCAGCATCTACTGGAAGTTTTCTTTAAAGATGCTCCTTGATTTAGTAGCTGCATTCAAATTCTGGAAAGACAATACCTTTGATCATTTTAAGGCTGTTGTATTGGCCTACATCCATTTCTTTAGAGATTTAGGAGGTAAGCGTATTACCAAGTATGAACAAATAGTCAGAGGCAATCAGCTTCCTACTACTGTCAATCCAAGGTTGATAGTCATACAGTATTATTTAATGGGGAGGAAAAAGTTTACTAACCTTAAGAATTAATAATACCAGAGTGGATTGTTTCTTCGTCTTAAATGTTTTCTGAACTCCATAATGAAAGCCAATCCCAGGTATACTATGATTGGAGATCCGAAAGTCAGGAATGACGAGTAGATAAAAAATAACCTAATGCTCGAAGTTGGGATTTTCATCTTTTCTCCGAGTCTGGCACATACACCAAAAAAATGTTTTTCGAAGTATTTCTGAATCACTTCCATATGGCGCAAAAGTAACGAATTAAGCCGTATTTTGTTTATTCTATGATCCAGGTTCACGATTTTTTAATGTATTATTGCATTTTCTGAAGAGTATAGTTTCCATACAATCGTTTATAACCTAATAACTTAAGAATCAATAAGATGAGAAGTTTGAATTACATAGTCGCGATTGTAGCTACATCGGTGCTGATGTCATCATGTACGCTGCAAAAGATGATTAACCTGGCCAAACAGCAGCAGCTCGAAGTGGCTCCTAGTCCGCTCGAAGTACATGGCGATAGAGTTGCCTTTGAAATGTCAGCTGTTCTTCCTGCCAAAATGCTACCTAAAGGTAAAGTGTATACTATCAACACTTTTTATAAATACGGAGACCAGGAAGTCAATGTAGGTTCGGTTGTATTCAATGCAGACCAATTTCCTCAGAGCAGCTCAACTACGAGCAAGTTGTCTCAGGACTTCACTTTCGACTATATGGAAGGCATGAATCCAGGTAACCTTGTGATCCAGGGTGTAGCTTCCAATCCTAAAAACGGTTCTTCGAAAAGCACTCCTAAAATGCCCGTAGAAGGTGGAGAAGGCTTGATTTTAACTTCCCAACTTGTAAAGGACATCTTTCCCGTTGCATTTGCGGATCATGGATACAATGATCAGGAAGAGTTGATCCCAACCAGAGTAGACTTTTTCTTCGATCAGGGAAGATCCAATCTTAAAAACTCTGAAAGAACATCAGAGCGCGGTGATAAATTTGCTGCCTTTATTGCGGAGAAAAATGTAACTCGTACTGTAACTATTACGGGTGCACACTCTCCTGAAGGTTCAGAAAGAAACAACGCTAACCTTGCTCGCGACAGGGCAGATGTCATCGAAAGATTCTACCGTCAGTTGATGAGAAAGTATGACTATAAGGGCCTTGCTGACTCTATCAACTTCGTGCTGAAGCCTGTCGTAGAAGACTGGACCAGCCTGAAAGAGGCATTAAAAACTTTTGACGGACTGACAAACGATCAAAAGTCTCAAGTGACCAGGATCGTGAATGGTACAGGCAACTTTGAAGAAAAAGAAGAATCACTACAGGACCTTGATTTCTACGATGTGCTCCTTGATGAAGTATATCCTCCACTCCGCGTAGCTAAAACCGAGATCCTAACAGTAAAAGAGAAAAAGTCTAATGCAGAGATTGCAGTACTCTCCAAGCAGATCGTTGACGGTCAGATCAGTGCTGACACGCTTTCGTTTGAAGAGTTGATGTTTTCTGCATCTTTAACTCCATCTCTTAACGAGAAAGAGGCCATTTTTAAAGCAGCTACCAAGAAGGGTGGAGCGTGGCAAGCACACAATAATCTAGGTGCTGTTTACCTGGCTATGGCAAAGCAGTCATCTGGTGCTGATCAAAACAAATACATAGAAGATGCGATGACCCAAATCGAAATAGCTGCTAACAAAATGCAAGCTGCTGAAGTCTGGGCCAATATGGCTTCAGCACAGGCCATGCAAGGCGACTATGCTCAAGCGTACAGTTCACTGCTTGAAGCTGAGAAAGCAGGTGGTTCTGGTGAAGTAAAAACCATCATCAATGGAGCTAAAGGTGCGATTGAGATCAAGAATGGTCAGTATGACAATGCGGTTACTTCTTTATCTTCCGCCGATGAAGATGATGTTGACGTGGTGTTCGATAGAGCGCTAGCATACTTATTGAAAAGGGAATTTGATTCCGCTGACAATGCCTTTGATGATGTGATCGATGCACAAAATGATTACGCTTTAGCCCACTATGGCAAAGCCATCGTTTCTGCGAGAAAGAACAACGAAAGTGGTGTCATCAACAATCTAAACAAAGCGATTGGTGTAGATCCTGAGTTGAAAGAAATGGCCCTCAATGACCTTGAATTCACAAGGTTTGCCGGAGCACTGAGCTCTGCTTTGAGATAAAGATATTTTCATTCCAAAATGCAAGCCCCGATCACTATCGGGGCTTTTTTATGCCTTCTGCTCCGGTTGGAAATTGGAGGTCGATACTTTATTTTAGCGCTCGCAAAAATCAATCAAGCAACGCCTACCATTATGAGAGAAATTCAGTTTAGGGAAGCACTCAGAGAAGCCATGAGTGAAGAGATGAGAAGGGATGAAAACATCATGCTCATGGGCGAAGAAGTGGCAGAGTACAATGGTGCTTACAAAGTAAGTCAGGGTATGCTTGACGAGTTTGGTGCAAAGCGAGTAATTGATACGCCGATCACTGAGTTGGGCTTTACAGGTATCGGCATTGGCGCTGCAATGAACGGCCTCAGACCTATCGTCGAGTTCATGACTTTCAACTTCTCGTTGGTAGCTATTGACCAGATCATCAACGGTGCTGCCAAAATGATGTCAATGTCCGGCGGTCAGGCAAGTGTACCCATTGTGTTTAGAGGACCTACCGGAAATGCCGGACAGCTGAGTTCTCAACACTCTCAAAACTTCGAAAACTGGTATGCTAATACTCCAGGATTAAAGGTAGTAGTACCAAGTAATCCAGCAGATGCCAAAGGTCTATTGAAAGCATCTATTCGTGATAATGATCCTGTGATCTTCATGGAATCTGAACTCATGTATGGTGATAAGGGTCAGGTGCCGGAAGGCGAGTACATTACGCCAATTGGACAAGCCAAAATAGTCCGTGAGGGAACTTCAGCGACGTTGATATCTTTTGGTAAGATGATGAAGGTGGCTAATGCTGCTGCTGATGAAATGGCGAAGGAAGGTCATAACATCGAGGTAATTGATTTGATGTCGGTTCGTCCTATTGACTACAAGACTGTTATTGATTCCGTAAAGAAGACCAACCGTTTAGTTATTGTTGAGGAAGCATGGCCGCTATCTTCAATCGCAACGGACTTGAGTCATGTTGTTCAGCGCAATGCATTTGACCATCTGGACGCACCTGTACACCGTGTGAACAGTAAAGATTTGCCTCTGCCCTACGCACCTACTTTAATTGAGTTCGTGCTTCCTAATGTGGAGCGAACGGTTAAGGCATTAAAATCAGTCATGTACGCCTAACGAGCCAGGAACTAAGGAATAAAAAAGGGGCGTTGATCTTGAGATCAACGCCCCTTTTTACTTGTAGATCCATACTCCTAATTGATCATCTCCCCGGTAAGTTCATTCCGGAAAGCATGCGCTTTGATCCCCCCATTTTGTTCATCATCTTCATCATCTTACGCATCTCATTAAATTGCTTGAGGAGTTGATTGACTTGCTGTACGGAGGTGCCACTTCCTTTCGCAATACGCGACCTACGTGAACCATTAATGATATCCGGGTTAGTACGCTCTTCTAATGTCATCGATTTGATGATCGCTTCAATAGGTTTGAAGCTTTCATCATCAATATCAATATCCTTAATGGCCTTACCCACACCAGGGATCATACCCATCAGGTCTTTGATATTACCCATCTTTTTTATCTGCTCCAGCTGAGATAGGAAATCATCAAATCCAAACTGGTTTTTGCGCATCTTCTTTTGAAGGCGCTGGGCTTCTTCCTGGTCGAAAGTCTGTTGCGCCTTCTCCACAAGAGAGACCACATCACCCATACCGAGAATTCGGTTGGCCATCCTGTCAGGGTGGAATACATCGATGGCCTCCATCTTCTCTCCTGTACTGATGAACTTGATCGGCTTGCTTACAACAGTACGGATCGATAGTGCAGCACCACCACGGGTATCACCATCGAGCTTGGTTAGGACTACACCATCAAAATCCAACCGCTCGTTGAAAGTCTTTGCTGTATTAACAGCATCCTGACCAGTCATAGAATCAACTACGAACAATGTCTCTGAAGGATCAACCGCCTTTTTAAGCCCTTCGATCTCCTGCATCATCTGTTCGTCCACAGCCAAACGCCCCGCAGTATCTATGATGACAGAACTCTTGCCTCTTGACTTAGCATGCTTGAGTGCGTTATTGGCAATTTCGACAGCATTCTTATTCTCAGGCTCGGCGTAGACCTCTACACCAATCTGTTCTCCCAATACCTTCAATTGATCTATCGCCGCGGGTCGATAAATATCACAGGCCACCAACAAAACGGTACGGCCCTTTTTCTTGAGATAGCTCGCTAGCTTACCAGAAAAAGTAGTCTTACCAGAACCTTGAAGTCCGGAGATAAGAATGGTATTTGGATTACCCGCGAGATTAATCTCCGACTGGGTCCCTCCCATGAGCATACCAAGCTCTTCAGATGTGATCTTGGTCAGTAGCTGACCTGGAGATACTGAAATGAGTACGTCACGACCTAGTGCCTTTTCCTTGATTGAGTCCGTGACTTCTTTGGCTACCTTATAATTAACATCAGCATCAATAAGGGCTCTCCTGATCTCCTTAACCGTCGATGCTACATTGATTTCTGTGATTCTTCCCTGGCCTTTCAGGTTCTTGAAAGCCTGGTCTAGTTTATAACTTAAATTATCAAACATATCTCTCTGATTCTTTCAAATCTCTTAGAACGAAATTCGGATCGCAAAGCTAACAATTCCATTGGTAGATAATATTCCTGAAGACGATTGATAGCCAATCAATTCATCTCTTGACGTAACCTTCTTTTTCATTTTCAGTATCTATTTATATTAAGTACCTTGCAATACAAACAACTCAAAATAGACAATCATGAAAAAAATCGCTACAACACTAACAATGCTCTCGCTCATTGTGGTAACAACGGCTCACGCGCAATCCAAAATCAAAGAAAAGGATATCTACGGCACATGGATGCTGCGCATCGAAATCAATGAAGACACCTGGAAACAAGAATTGGAAGAAGAGGACAATGCTGTGGCAAGAGCCATAATCCGTGGAGTTTCTGGTTTTGTAGATGGTATTCTGGATGAGATTGATGTACGGTTCGAATTTCTAAAGGACAATGAAGTACGTATCTCTACTGAAGTCTTTGGAGAGGAGGATGTGGATTATTCAGATTGGTACATCAACTCGCGTGGCGAGTTGGAAATCGGTGATACCGAACACTGGGATGATAATGACGATACGGTATGGCTTATGGAAGATGGCCTGCTAATAGCTTACGATCGAGACGGAAGGCATAAAGCTGATGATGATGCTAGTGTCTATATGGTGCGGATCGATTAGACGGTTTTCAAGTTCAATAAATACAAAGGGCAGGCTATTAGTCTGCCCTTATTGATTCCACCGGGTTCATCATTGAAGCTTTGTATACGTTCCACCCTACCGTGAATATGGCACTCAATGCTGTAATCAACACTGCGGAAACGATCAGGCTACTATCGATCTCTATGGGTTCTCCGATTTTGCTCAACCAGAGTTGGTTCATCCATACTCCTGCAGTCCCACCTATTAACAGTGCCACGCTCATGATCACCACGAAACTTCTGGAAAGCAATAGCATTAAGCCGAGATAAGACGAGCCAAGTACTTTTCGGATACCGATCTCTTTGACACGATTAGCAATCACCTGAACGATCGCTCCATACTGACCAAGATTAGCGATAATGATGGCTAGCAGAGACACCATACTAAAAATGTACGCTATATCATAAAACTCATCATACGCGTCTGACAGTGTCAGGTCAAACCACTGTATGTCAATAGGAATATTTGGGTTGACGCTAGAAAGTACCTGACCTAATTGTTTCTCGACTGATGCGCGATCACTATTGCCGAGGTTGATCACTACAAATTGCCAGTCTTCTGGCTGATAAGTAAGCAGAAGGCCTTTGATATCGCTCATCGCAAATCCGTGCCTAAAGTCCTGACAGACACCAATGATCTTCAGTTCTTTGGCCTCTTCTGTGGCGCGCTCCAGCTTTACACTGATCCTTTGTCCAATAGCCTGTTCGGGTGCATCGAACTTGAGATCATTGAGCGTAGTTTCATTGATGATAACGCCATCCGACTTGCTCTGAACTCCTAAATCAGAGAAGTCGCTTCCAGCCACCATTTTAACACCAAGTGTGTTTAAGAATAACTCGTCTCCCGAGATCAGCTCAAAGGGTTGGTCGTCACTCACTTCGTCCCTACTAGCACGTACCTTACGTAAGCCTGTCAAAGAGGGTAAAGCAGATGAATATGCATGAGAGCCAACCCAGGACTGACCATAGAGCTCAGAAGTCATTTGCCCCTTTTCATATCCATCAAGAGAAACAAACGCCAACTCTTTGTGGTCATAGCCGTATTCTGTTTGGACGAATTGATCAGCTTGTTTAGAAAGGACCAATGTGGTCATGACGAAGAGAATCGAAAAAGTAAATTGCACAAGCAGCAACCCATTTCTGACCAAGTGAAAAGGCCGTCTGCCCCCCTCTTTCGCTCCTTTGATAGCTGTACGAGCATCGAATTTTGACATATAGTAAGCTGGGTACAGCCCCGCAATGAGACCTATGACTACCGCAAACCCGATGAACGCGATATACACATGGACATTAGTAGTGAAGTCCATAGTGATCTGCCCATCGATATCGTTCAGTATCTTGAGACTATTGAAGGCAGGTAGCAAAAAGCTCAAGATGGCTGATGCAACGACCAATGATAGAAGCGACAGCAACTGCGTTTCAATTAAAAATTGGATAATGATCTGGCGTTTGGGGCTGCCAAGGATCTTCCTCACGCCCACTTCTCTGGCTCGCTTAAGTGATCTGGCAAGAGATAAGCCAATAAAGTTGAAGCCGGCTGAGACAATAACAATCAGGCCCAGTACTTCTAAAAAGATCGCCACAAACCATGGTATCGTAGTTGATAGCTCATCATTGACAATCTCTCCTAGATTGATTTCTTTAACAGCCTGAAGCGTGTAATTGTTGAGCATTCTTGCTTCTTCGGGTAGCTGCTCGTTAAGTGTGGAGAGGTAGCTATTTACCTGCTCCACAGTTTGATTGTCGGGCAGTTTCAGGTAGTGTACGTACCTGTTGTCAGTCGAAAGCCAAGAGGCTGTAGCAGAGGGTATTGGATAGGACGTCATAGAAATCAACAACTCAAAATCGATATGACTTCTGGGTATCGACTCAATTATCCCACTTACAATACAAGGGCCTACTCCTGATATCTCAATAGACTCTCCAAGAAGTCCCGTGCTCTTACCAAAAAGCTTTTCGGCTAACTCCTGAGTTAACACCACCTGTCTCGGTTCGGACAACCAGTCTTCCCCTCCACTAAACTCAAAAAAATCAAGGAATGTCGATGAAACAGCCAGACCGTTAAAGCCCAGCACCTTCTCATCTAAAGACACAGTGCCCGCCACCTTTTTCAGGGTGGTCTCTCCTTCCACTTCATACCCCTGACCTTTTACCAGGTCCTTGATCTGGTGAGGAGCATAAGCATGAAGCCTGGAGCGCTTCTTAGTGGTACTTTCTATGTCCGTCATTACCCGATAGGATTTATCCAGATCAGACATGTGACTGTCCAGGCTTCCATGATCTATGAGAAACAGTATAATAAGCAGCCCAATAGCCATACTGGTGCTTAAGCCGATTATGTTGATCAAAGTGTAGTTCTTGTCTCTTGCAATGTTCCTCAGCGCTACTTTAAGATGGGTCTTTATCATAATGTCTTTTTGTTTACGACAGCTCCGTCAGGTATTTCATTATTCTTCCGATCCCAATCATAGTGCCAAGCCATATAATATTGATTATAAGTTAGTTAAGGACCACACTCTTATCTCAACATTGTCCAAATTGACCGCTAGCGGTCAATAACATGCTGTTGCGACTACTCATCTTTCCATTCTTTCAGATAGTTGTAGGAATAACTATTTGCCAAAAAGTTGCTACCAGCACGATAATAGCCTCTACAATGCATATCTTTATTACAGAAGGTTGGTGATATATGAAAATTCAAACCCTTGTTTTGGCATTTATGAGTCTTTCGTGGGCATCATATTCTCAAAACACTACAAGTATCAATTTCCTTAAAAACCCCACTTTTACATACCTGGATGGTATGGGAGGTCTGGTCTTGAATCTTGATAACCAATCTCGATATAATAGCTTTTTCTACAACGACTACAAGATCAATGGACTGCAGGTAATCTCAACGCATCAACCTGAAGTGCAGCAAGATCTTGTTTACTATATTGATCAGGATGGTAATACGCTCTACCGCTCATATGCACCTACAGCGCCTATCAATATGGGTCTGATACAATCAAGGGGAAGAGATAGCCTCAACCCATATGGGGCTCGGGATTTCGGAGAAAGCCTGTTCACAGGAGTCCTCAATACGCTATTTAGCAATAAGAGAATTCGATTCATTAGTCGTTAATGTTCATGCTGTCTCCTTTCAGGAAAACGAGAGCGACATATCCTGACTATATTGGTATCCCAATTATTAATCAACAATTATGAAAGCAGTACTCTGCAAAAGCTACGGGCCGCCAGAAAACCTGGTAGTTGAGGATATTTCTGAGCTCAAACCAGGTAAAGGCCAGGTAGTTATCTCCGTGAAGGCTTGTGGCGTCAATTTTCCGGATACTCTGATCATTGAAGGTAAATACCAGTTCCAGCCTGATATGCCATTCTCACCCGGCGGTGAGGTAGCCGGGGTAATTAAGTCTATTGGTGAAGGTGTTACACATCTCAAGCCTGGAATGCCGGTAATGGCAGGGACAGGTTGGGGTGGATTCGCAGAAGAAGTCATTGGTCCTGCAAACAATGTCGTACCAATACCTGCTGATTGGGATATGGTGCATGCAGCTTCATCTATGATGACATACGGCACTTCTTATCATGCACTGGTTGATCGCGCAAGGATCAAAGAGGGTGAGACGCTTGTAGTACTTGGAGCAGCTGGCGGAGTAGGTACAGCAGCTGTCCAGATCGGAAAACTCCTCGGGGCAAGGGTGATTGCTGCCGCGTCTACCGACGAAAAGTTGGACTACTGCTGCTCTATAGGTGCTGATGCCGTGATTAACTATAACACGGAGGACCTAAAAGCTCAAATCAAGGCCTTGACTGCCGGTAATGGTGCAGATGTTATCTATGACCCGATAGGAGACAAATATGCCGAACAAGCGCTTAGAGCTATCACCTGGAAAGGAAGGTATCTGGTAGTAGGATTTGCTGCTGGCGAAATACCTAAAATACCCCTTAATCTTACCTTGCTCAAAGGTTGTCAGATCGTAGGTGTCTTCTGGGGAGGTTTCTACCGCAATGAACCTCAAGCCAACATGAAGAACTTCATGCAGATAGGCAAGTGGCTTCAGTCAGGGGAGCTCAAACCACAGATCTATGCAACTTATCCTCTTGAACAAGCTAGTGATGCTTTAAACGACATGAAATCCAGAAAGATCAAAGGCAAAGTGGTATTGGTGCCTTAGTCTACTCTCACTAATCTTGTTCCTTATTACATTTCCGGATTGACCTTTGTCAGTTCATCTCTTGATTGTACTCATGCTATGACTTTCGAATAGCCTTCATATTTGAGCAAAGGCTCGATTATGAATATCAATCACATTCTGACCCCTGTAGATTTTTCACAATGCTCTACAGATGCTCTACAGGTAGCTGCGCAACTGGCAGGCATGTCTAACGCAAAAATTACCATACTTCATGTATACAGTGTACCCATTCCAGCCTCCGATATCGCCTTTGCCACCGATGCTACCCAATACCGCTCCTTAGAGACAGAAGCGAGGTATAAACTAGAAGAGCTAAAAACTCAGATCTCTGCCCTTGATAGCATAGAAGTAATGTTTGAGCTGGATTGTAGTTATCCTGTTCGTGCTATTTCTTCAAAAGCCAAGCAGCTGGACGCTGATCTTATCGTCATGGGCACTATGGGAGCACATGGCTTAAGCGAGATCTTTATAGGGACTAACGCAGCGGATACTGTGACCGAAGCTCCCTGCCCTGTACTATGTACGTCGCTCGGAATTACAGAACTGCATCCTCGAAAAATTGCCTTAGCAACAGATTTCAAACACATCGAGCAGACATCTCTGGACCTGGTCAAGCAACTGGCTACATTGTTCAATGCAGAGATTGAGATCATGCATATCCAGTCAGAAACGGGCACTATTGATGTAGAGAAGTCGGCTGAGGCATTGAATCTTCACCATATCTTTGATGGATACAAGCATAGCTATCACTTCCTTAATGATGAAAACACTATTAAAGGAATTGAGCGGTTTATCGCTTCGAAAGAAGTGGACCTGCTGGTTACAATTCATCGTGACCGTACGCTCTTGGAGAGGATCCTAGGAACAAGCGTAACACGTAAAATGGCCATGCACTTACCTGTTCCCTTATTAGCAATACCTACGTCCTAGAGTTTCACATTTGCATTTTTGCTAAGCACCGGTAGGTTCACATGATTAATTACACTTTCTGTTAAGCTACCGGCAAAAAACCTGTCAAGTCCCTTCCGACCATGGGTCAGCATCGACAACAGTCCAATCTCATGCTCGGCTGAATAATACTTAATGGCATCCTCAAAATCTCCAAAATTGTAGATGTCTTTAGCCTCAATCAATTCTGGTTCTTGCTCAGCATAAAGTCTCATTCGTGCCTCTACCGTAGGTGTATCTGTGAAGTTCAATGGCACGTTGATAAATACTAATCTAATCTTCACTCCCAGCATTCTGGCTAGAGAAAGCGTAGACCTAAAGTGATCAACCATTTCAGCGTCAAAGTCAGAAACAAAAGCAATTGACCTCACTGGTCCTATATGATCGGTGTGCTTTGTGATAAGCACTGGTACAGCAGATTGCCGCACAATCCGTTGCGCATTCGTACCAAGGAAGAATTCCTTGACCCCTTTCGCGCCATGGGACCCCATCACAACCATGTCGATGCTATGACTAGTGATATGGTCTAGAATGATTTGATCACTCTCATCATATTTCAAGAACATTTTAGCTGCCACTCCTTCACCTTCAGCCTTCTGTACCATAACCGTTAGCTTTTCGTTAGCGGCTTTTACCTTGTCGTGAACATCCTTGTACATCAATTGTTGCTCATCACTCAGTTGAAGCCAGTTGAGAGGTGTTGCAAGCAAATGGAGAAAATGAAGTTGATAACCACCCCTCTTAGCGATGTTAATGGCCATCTGCGCAGCGTGATCGGCGCAGGTCGAAAAATCCGTAGGAATTAATATTGTTTTCATAACAACCCTTTTTAATCACCGAGAAAATAATTCATTCATCTGATCTCTTGGTTGATCGCCATCATGCTTTCGAATGACTATATGCATGATTGATGGTGTACAAGTCCCATAAGTATCCGATAGATCAAGTAATTTTATTATCATGAAACGCTCAGGTCATGCTGATTTACCATTGCATAATGGTCGGGTTCCGCCGTGGTTGGCCACCCGCATGGCAAAGATCGGTGGAGCGATTGTAGAAGCTATAATTCTGGAATTTGGACAGGAGGAAGTGCTTCAAAGGATCAGCGACCCGCTTTGGTTTCAGTCTTTGGGGAGTGTAATGGGTATGGATTGGCATTCGTCTGGGATCACTACCTCTGTAATGGGTGCACTAAAACGGTCCGTCAACCCAATGGCTAACGAATTAGGTATCTACATATGTGGCGGAAGAGGCAAACACTCAAGAAAAACACCAGAGGAATTATTGCAAATCGGTGACCGAACAGGTATCGACGGAGCGCTGATGTCAGAGTATAGCCGTCTTAGCGCTAAAGTCGACAACACGGCCATTCAGGATGGATTCCAGATATATCTTCACAACTTTATTGTCACAGACAAGGGACAATGGAGTGTCGTGCAGCAAGGTATGAATGGCATAACAGGGTATGCCCGCCGTTATCACTGGCATTCCGAGCAACTCCGGTCTTTCATAGATGAACCGCATACCATGGTGTGCGGTGTAAACCAGGGTGAAATCCTCAACCTGGTAGCCAAGGAAGCAAAAAAAAGTCAAGCCGGTATCCTCAAACTGTCAGCCGAGACACCAGATCGTGTAATGAAAGAGGCCCGTCAAATTAGGCTACCCGGACATCATGAGGTGACATTTAGGGATGTAGATATCAAGCGGCTTGGAAGTGTATTGGCGGTAGCACATGACAGTGGAGTCTCGGGTTTTGAGGACCTGCTGTTGACCCAAGGATTAGGCCCCAGAACGCTACAGTCATTGACATTAATTAGTGAAGTGATCTATGGTACACCAAGCAGGTTCTCCGATCCCGCCCGATTTTCATTTGCCCATGGCGGTAAAGATGGTCACCCCTTTCCGGTACCTCTAAAAGTATATGATCAGAGTATTGATGTTCTTCGAAAAGCTGTAGACAAAGCCAAAATAGATCAATCAGACAAGCTGAAGGCAATCAAGAAGTTGTCGGAAGCTGCCAAACGCATCGAGAAAGACTTTGTACCGGACCCCAATGCCTTCGAAAAAGTGATGGAGCGAGAACATAGAAATAGCAAACTCTGGGGTGGTCGTACAGTGTTTGATGATCGGAAGAGGAAGGGCCCTCAACAATTAGACCTATTCAATCAATAGACAACACTTGATTTGTGATTAAATAGAATTTATATCATTATGAGGGTAAATCACCTAAAACCTGTTAATGTATATGCCCCGTTGTAGTCTAATATTTTCATTTCTTCTACTGGTTTGTTCATTCAGCATCAGCGCCCAAACTACTGAAGAACTGAGCGAGAAGATCAATAGCCAGCTCACCAAAATCCAAAGTAAAAAGATCAATGAAAAGGTGTATCTCCACATAGACCGAAGAAGCTACCAATCGGGAGAGCAGCTCTGGTTCAAGGCCTACATCTTCAGTAACTATGATCACAAACTATCTTTTCTCAGCAAGATATTGACGGTAGGCCTGCTCAATGAAGCGGAAGAATCTATTGTGGAAACTTCCTTTGCGGTCAAAGGTGGCCGGGCCAGTGGCGGCATCAACTTACCTGACGATCTCACAACAGGCAATTATGTGCTCTATGCGTACTCAGGTTGGATGAAAAAGGACGAAGAAAGTGCTGTCTTCTATACTCAATTACAAGTGGAAAACCGCAACGCCAATTCACTCAATGCGGTCATATCCATGGATAAAGAGCAATATAGTCCTGGAGAACCTGCAAACATATCGATTAAGGTATCGGACAATGATGAAACAGTGATCAAAAAGCAGGTTTTCAATGCCAAGGTTTCAGACCTCAACAAAACTTACTTCCAGGAAGAGCTTAAGACTGACAAAGACGGAGGTTTTGACCTTCACCTTACACTACCTGATAAGGTTGAGAGCGTACTTAGAGTGTCCGTTTCCAATGAGACGCTCGGAGTAGTGGGCCAGGAAGTCATACCAATGACTGAGTATGAAAAAGTTGACATCCAGTTCATGCCCGAAGGGGGCCATCTTATCAATGGTCAAACGAATACTGTGGCTTTCAAAGCAGTCAATTTTTTCGGTGATCCTGTCGATATCACTGGTCGATTGATCAGTGATCAGGGTGATGAGATCACCCAGATACAATCCTTCTACGGAGGTATGGGAAAGTTTCAACTCAACCCCTTAGAAGACCGCTCTTACAAGCTGGTCGCTAGCGCGCCAATTGAAGTTGAAAAGGACTTACCACCCGCAGTTACATCGATAGGACTGCATTTGTTTTCGGCTGGAAAGGACACTTTAGAGTTTAGTGTTCTTGGAGATTACCCTACCGGAATGTCGCTCTATCTATCCGGAGTGCTCAACAACGCCCTCTACACTTCCATCCTGCTTTCACCAGAGGCATCTTCGATCAAGGTACCGATTGAGAGCTACCCGCAAGGAATCGCCCAGTTCACACTCTTTGCTGAGGAGCAGCCCATATCGGAGCGACTTGTCTTTGTCAATAAGCATAAGTCGTTGAAAATCAGCTCATCCATTGAAGAACAGGAGCATGAGACTAAATCTCAGATGAGTTTCCAAATCCAGGTCACAGATGAGAACGGCAAGCCCATCAAAGGTAATTTCTCATTATCGGTAGCGGACGAATATTTCGCTAGGATCGGAGGTGAATATCAGGCGTCTTTGGTATCCCAAATGCTACTGGGTAGTGAGCTCCTGGGAAAGATACCTACCCCCAACTATTATTTCAGCAATGTTTCCAGCTACACCACTACAGCACTCGATCTATTAATGCTCACCAGCGGATGGCGCAGGTACAGCTGGGATTATATTTTTTCTGATAAGATCAATGAAGAAGCAGTCCGGAATCAGGGAGGTCAGGTCGTAGCAACGGTCACCGATAAAAAAGGCAATTCAGTACCCAACGTTGAAGTTCAAATCGTCAACACTACTAACTTCAGCGCAGAAACCGCTACGACAAACGCTCAGGGTAGCTTCATCCTTGCTCCTCACCTTGTGCCTGAGTTAGAGAATATCTATTTCAAACCACCATCTGATGATATGGAAGTGGCAGTCGCTCAATCTTCAGGATACCTAGCCTCAAATCTTAGCAATGTGGAGCCCTGGGAGTCGTATTATCAGGGAAGTGTTGAACGGTCAGAAGATATATATCTCGGTGAGGATTATGAGATATTGGATGCTGTGGTGATAAGTGGTTCTAAACTATCTAAAGCACCCACACACGTTACCGATAGGTATGAGTTGACCAATCAAATGAGTGTCAAATCGCACTATTTCGTAGAGACCCGGACCACTGAGGAGTTGTTTGCAGATGTACCCATGATCTCTTCGGCTAGTGGACAACAAGGGGGGTTCGTAGACCTGGTTAAGCAGGTCACAAATATCTATTCTTACAATGGCATGACGGGTCAACTTTTGCTTCGACCACCCCAGACCATGCTTTATCCAGAGCGCTGGGGATCAGTGGCAGTTTTGAACGGCTCTCTGATGGGCAAAGACTTCAGAGTACTGGATCACCTGCGCTCTGAAAACATAGAAAAAATTGAAGTGATCAAGACAAGCGCCATGGCGATCTACTATGGTTCGGTAGCTGCTAATGGCGCTGTGCTCGTGACCACCAAAAAGGGACAGATCAATAGTGTCAATCCTATGCCCGTACAGCCGGAGCGTGTCACTTTGAAAATCAACAAAGAATTTTATATCCCCAAATATGACAGCAACGGCGTTTTGGAGGATAAAGGTATCACCGAATATCGCAAAACGCTGCATTGGCTTCCAAGCTTCAATACTGATGATTTTGGTAAGGCTACTATTACTTACTTCAATGACCAGGCACCTAAAACAGCTACTATCATCATTCAGGGTACTGATGGACTAGGAAACTTAGGGTATTATGTAGACCAGTATGCAATCACCAATAAAGAGCAATAAGTCCTATTGTGCCGACCGTGCCTTCTTTGTTCCGGAATAAAGTTCGTACTTCTGGAATTTACACTCTAAAGCACCGTTGTAGAGGGTGATCTTACGGGAGGGTCTCAACCCAATATGTTTCATAGCTGAAACATTACTTGAGATCAGCCATGCTTCATATCCACTAAATTTCTTTTTTAACGTATCACCAACGAGAGAATAGAAGGCTTCAATATCTGTCTTGGGCATTCGCTCACCATAAGGTGGATTACTGATGATCATGCCTGAAAAAGCTTGAGGCTCTTGCTGGTCAAAAAGCTTCCGCTCGATTTTCACCTTCTTCTCAAGTCGCAGAAGCCTCGCAGAAGCCAGCGCAGCATTGACAGATCGATTGTCTTTATCTCCACCGTAGAGATTAACCTTAGGATCATAGTTAATACTGGCACTTGACTGCTTTCGTATATCATTCCACATTACGGGATCATGATGTTGCCAGGATACAAATCCGAACTTCCTTCTAAAAACTCCGGCAGGCATGTTGGCGGCCATCATGGCTGCTTCCAAAAGAAATGTACCCGTACCGCACATAAGATCATGCAGGGGGCGCTCGGGAGTCCACCCACTGAGTTTGAGCATGCCAGCAGCTAGCACCTCATTGAGTGGAGCAAGATGCCCTCGTCCCCGGTAGCCCCTGCGATTGAGAAGCTCACCGGAAGTATCAAAGGAAACGGTACACTGGTCTTTGAAGACCCGAAGGTTGAGCATGATATCAGGGTGTGTGGTATCTACAGATGGCCTCCTACCCTTCCGGTCTCTAATCTGGTCTACCACAGCATCCTTCATCTTTAGTGCTACATACTTCGAATGACTGAAAAAATCGGAATTGACCGTCCCGTCAATGGCAAAAGTCTGATCTACCGCAATCCATTTGGTCCAGTCAAATGCTTTGACTTGATCATAGAGCTGGCGTTCATCACTCGCCTGAAACTCATAGATGGGGGTGAGTATCTTGATTGCCAATCTACAATAGAGGTTAGCCGTGTACATCACTTTCAAATCACCCTCAAAACTTACAGCCCGTTTCAGGGGCTGAACATTTTGAGCGCCCAGGTCTTTCAATTCCTGCGCAAGCACCTCCTCCAGACCAAATAGGGTCTTAGCTACGAATTCCATAATGGCAAGATAGCTTGAACGAACGAATTGATATTGGCCTGATATATCTGTAATTTGTGAGTAGTAAAAACTGTTATCCATGAAATATCTACTCATCCTACTCTTGTTCGTTTCTCATCTCAGCTTGAGCCAGTCACTTCCAAGTTCAGAACTACAGATTAAAACTGCTGTACTCGCTGCTCCCGAAGCAGAAAAATCAATAGCTACCGTTATGGGCTATTCTTCACTCAACGGCAAACTACAGGTGATAAGAAAAGGAACAGGAGAGATGATTTGTCTGACGGACGATCCCAATAAAGATGGGTTTAGTGTATCCTGTTACCACAAAGACTTAGAATCTTTCATGGCGAGAGGAAGGGTACTCAAGGCGCAGGGCATGACAACACAACAGATCTTTGATAAACGAGAAGAAGAAGTAAAAGCAGGTAGTTTGATTATGCCCGAAGACCCGGCAACACTCTATGTGCTAACCGCCTCGAAGGAAAATTATGATATCAATACTGGCAATGTGACGGATACCTACCTTAGGTACGTCATCTACATACCTTATGCGACTGTCGCCTCAACTGGACTACCACTTACTCCGGAAGCTCCGGGTATGCCATGGATCATGGATCCGGGGACCCATCGGGCACATATTATGATTACACCAACCAAAGACTAAGTAGACAGTCGCACCATAGTCTTAAGCTACACCTATTGCGGCGAGAGGATCATCTTTTATGATTGCAAGGGAAGTGACCAGGTAAAGTAACACACCACTTGCCTCTGCTGTATATTCACTCAATGTATTGCCAAAGTAATCTCTGATCTCACCGAGCTTATCACCTTTATTCACCTCTTCATTAAGTCGAACATTGGGGTACCAACACCCCTCATCCAATGACTTAACTACCGTCATCTTTTGCAGTTGGGTCACTTGATGCTGGTCAGGATCACCTGCGATGGAGCCCAGATGCTTCAAGGCATTGTAAATTCCCGCTTTATATTCTGCTACTTCTCCGTGAGACCATTGGCCGCATTGACCTAACTCTGCCAAAAAACCAGGTGTCCCAACAGAAGCCGCTCCTGATATGCTACCACCTTCAGAAACTGAGCCTACCACGTAAGGAAATCCAACAGACTCAGCTACTAACCGAGATTTTTCAGCTAGCTCTTCACCGCCATTCTTGGAGTAAATCACAAAAGGAACCAGCGACTCGTGGATATCACCACCATGGAGGTCGATAAAAAAGTCCGCCTCTTTTTGAATCTGATTGACAGTGTAGGCGATCCTTTCACTCACCGTACCTGAAGCCTTACCAGGAAAAACCCTGTTGAGGTTTTTGCCATCATATGGACCATAATACTGCATACGCGCAAGGAAAGCAGCGGTGTTTACAGGGTGGATCACAACGATATTGCCGCTAAGAGATTCGGACTGGATCTCATTTGCCAGTTGTATCGCTGTTTCAATACAAGGATATTCTCCACCATGCACTCCTCCGGTGATCAATATGTTAGGCCCATCGTTCGAACCCTTGATCACAGTAGCAGGCATTTTCATAGGTGTACCTTCTACAGGTATCCAACCGGAGTATTTGGTATTTCCGTCTCCGGTAAGCCCAAGTTCATTGACAGTTGAGAGCATGTTCTATGATTATGTTGCGAAAATAACAGAAGTCTTTTCACCACCTATTCTAATCTATGTAAACGGTGAATCAGAAGATAAGCTCTGTCCAACAAAAAGTCTGTCTCTGCGGCCGGGGGAATACGCGATTGAGTAAGTCGAAACCTAATATAATTTGCTTAGAGCAACACTTCCATCAGCTCACTGCGCAATCCTCACTCGAATATGGCTTTGAAACAGACTTTGAATAAATCGTGTTTTTATTAATTACAGCGCTGCGAGTGCACTATCGTAATTTGGCTCTTGTCCAATTTCAGGAACCAGCTCTGTATAGGTCACTTTGTCATCTGCACCGATCACTACAACGGCCCTTGCGTTTAACCCAGCAAAGCCACCATCTATCAACAACGTACCATAGGCTTTTGAGAAAGCACCACCATCACGGAAGCTCGAAAGCGTAATAGCGTTTTCTATGCCTTCTGCTCCACAGAATCGACTGTGTGCAAATGGTAAGTCAGCCGATACACATAGGACAACTGTATTGTCCAGATTCGCTACCCTCGTATTGAAAGTTCGTGTAGAAGTTGCACAGATGCCCGTATCAATACTGGGGAAGATGTTAAGTATCACTTTCTTACCAGCAAAGTCCGACAGGCTGACCTGCGTGAGATCGTTTTTAGTGAGTGTAAATCCAGGTGCTGTACTACCTATTTCCGGTAGGTCGCTGTGTGTATTGACGGGAGTACCGCCAAGTGTAACTGTAGCCATAAATGAGATTTTTTAGAGTAACTCTAATCAGTCCATGATAGTTCTAAACTGATCAAGATTCTACTCATATCTCAATGAATCAACGGGATTGTCCTTCAACGAATTTCGGAGCTGTATCATGATTGTTGCGGTAGCTAAGAGCAATACAATAGCAAAAGGGTAGCTGAACAACCAGTGACCAACATTGATCCTAAAACTGTAGTTATCTAACCAAACCCCTGAGAGATACCATGCTATCGGCATAGCTATGAGGTAGGCTATCAATATGATCACATAGTATCCTTTAGATAATAGCATCAACAAGTCTCCAGCCGTAGCACCGAGCACTTTACGGATACCGATTTCTTTGGTCCTCTGCTTTACCGTATAAGAGAATACTCCAAAGAGTCCAAGGCTCGCAATAATGATAGCTAACACGGCAAAAAGGGTAAATATCTTGCCGTATCGTTCATCCTCAAAGTATTGCTCGTTGAATTTTGCATCCAGGAAAAAGTAATCAAGATTATCTGACGGAAAAAACTCACCCCAGGAAGTCTCTATTAACTGAACTGCTCCTTTCAGATTACTGTATCTTGTTTCCTCTTCTTCACCCAAATCGAATTTGATGAAGTAGTATTCCGTCCACGAACTCAACATGTAAATGATCGGCAAATAATCAGAGTGCAGGGAACCATGGTGATGATTTGCTACCACTCCTATTACATGTAGGTCAGTAAAGAAACCAGCCAACTCCTGGCCAATGGCATCTTCTGGATCGCTAAACCCAAGGCTTTCCGACATCTTTTCGTTGATCACTATTTCGCCGGTCCTGAAAGGATTGTCATTGTTCTCATAATACCTGCCCGCTATAAGGCCGATCCCGAAAAAGTCATGGAGCTCCCTCCCCATTGAAAAGAAGTTGGTCATCACAGCTTTATCTTCCGATTGTGACTTCAGTCTGATTGTATTAGACCGCCAGTCTATCGCCTTACCAGGAATCTCACCAGCATTGGTAAATTTGGCAATAGTAGGATGTTGTGCCAGATCGTTTTTAAACGCATTGTAGTTGGCTCGTTTAGACTCTCCCAGTCCCTGGATGGCGGAAGGTGGGGCCTTTATTACCATAATGTCTTTAATATCCAGCCCCAAGTCAGCGGACTTCATGTAGGTCAGCTGATAATACACGGTGAGTGTAGCACCAATCAATAAAAAGCTTACCAAAAACTGAATAGTTATGAGGAGTTTCCTCAAACTGATACCACCAGAAACAGCCCTATTCTTTCCTCGCAATGCTTCAAAGCTCTTCTGGCCTCTGAGCAACAATGAAGGGTAAAGCCCCACCAAACAAGCCGAACTGATCAAACCGAGAAATACAAGGCCAACAAGGCCAAGGTTGTCGAAAACGTTAAATCGTATAGCGGTAATTTGGTCCAGAAAGGGCGCACTGTACTGCACAGCGGTCAAAGCGATGACAAAAGCTGACAATGCAACAGTGATGGCCTCAAGTATAAATAGTTTTGAGATCTGGCCTGCTCCTGCTCCCAGCACCTTCCTGACCCCTACCTCACGGGTGCGCTCAAGAGTTTTTACCATGGCCATGTTCAGGTAGTTGATCCATGCTATCAGCACTATGATCAACGCGATGATGGCAAGTCCATAAATCAATCGGTAATCCATTGAAGACTTAAAAACCTCTATGGTAGCTGTTGTATGCAAATGAACATCAGCAACCTTCTCTCCAATAATCTCAGCATGATATCCAGTACTGGCCTCCACCTCGGCAGTTTTAGTATTCATCAGCTTCTGAGCATCAATGACCAATTGTTCGATTTTTGCTGGTTCATCCAACAAAAAGTAATTGATATCGGTATTGATAGCCCAGGAATCATCATCTACAGCAAAGTATTCATCACGGCTAGGGTAAGAAACCAGTACATCAAACGCGAGGTGAGACTTTTCCGGTAGGTCACTCATGATACCAACGATCTCATAGCGCTTGGCTCCCGTATTACCTGAGAGATCCACTTGCTTGCCGACAGGATCCTGGTCCTTAAAATACTTTCGCGCTGTTGACTCGGTCAGCACCATCTTCATAGGTTCATTAAAGTTTGCCGCACTGCCAAACTTGAACTCCCAATTGAAAAGGTCAAAAATCGATTGGTCTACGAGATAGACCCGGGACTCATCATAGCTTACAATGGACGCATCATTCTTGTAGACAATGCTATTGTTATTGTAGCTAATGTTATAAAAACGCGCTGCATGTTCAATGTAAGCTTGTTCGTCCTGTAGTGTCGGAGCAAGCAGTGCAGGCAGTAAAGTACCTGTTCCACGATCCTCCCCATTCTGAGTATACTCACCGACCAACCTTACCAGTCGGTCTCCTGCCGCTAGGTCTTTATCGAAAGTGGAATGGTAAACAACAAAATGAATGATCACAAGAAAGGAAGCAATCCCTATGGCCAATCCTGTCAGGTTGATCAGAAAAAAAGACTTGTCCTTCTTAAGTACTCGCAATACGGTTTTGATATCGTTTTTCATTGTTTATCTCTTTCCTCAGTAAAGACCAAAGCCTGTGCCAACATAATAACTGTCTGAAAAACAGAATATTAACTCAAGGAGCAAGAATAAAGTGTTTCATACTGATACAGTATGTTGTGCCAAGCTGTTTCACTGATTACGGCGGTCTTGAAACTATACTGCGGTAAGTTAGACTGTTTCTTATCAGAATTTTAATGAGCTTTGCAACCAAAGCAAGTTTCAGTGAAAACCAGCCACTTCTTCCTCTGCTTTATTACAGGTATACTATGCGCCATGACGTGGCATTGCTCCGCGGACAGCCTTCGTCAGCCATCTGTAAACAACCTCACTGGCACTATTGAGATTAACCTAAGGAGGGCCAAGGCTTTTTTCAACTCCAACCTTGACTCAACACGATACTATCTTGTCAAAGCAGAGGCCCTGGCTGATAGCCTTGACAACATGGCACTGATGGCCGAGATTGATCGTCAACTTGGCAACACCTACTGGTTAGAAGCAAGCTATCAAAATGCTCTTGAATACTATTTAAGAGCACTTCCTTTGTATGATACTCTCGGCAACTACCTAGGTGTATCGATGATTTACAACAACTTGGGTGAGGTACACAAGAAGTTGAATGATTTTGATAAAGCTCTGGAGTTCCATGCCAAGTCCTTGGCTACCAAAAAGGCACATCTTGACATACCACCCTTAATGTCATACTACAATCTGGGAGAGCTCTATGAACTACAAGGTAATCCGGATACGGCAAGGGTTTTCTATCAGCAGTTATTAGATCAAGCCGATTTTGATCAGGATTTTCGGCCCGTTGCTTATGCCTATTCAGGGCTTGGACGTGTACACGATCACGATGGCCAAACAGCAACAGCCGTGTATTTCTTTAAGGAGGCCCTCCAACTGCGCAAGCTCGCGAACGACCAGAGAGGTATAGCAAGTTCCTTCATGAATTTGGCCAGAGTGTATATCAAAATGGGAAATGACATCCCAACCGCCAAAGCATTTGCAGACTCTTCTGAGGCCTTGATAGATAGGATAGGCGCCAAGGACCTTGAGGTTGACAACTATCTACTATTGGCTAAGATTGACTCAATCCGTGGTGACTATTTGACAGCTATCAATTATTTCCAAAGGCATTATTTTTTAAAAGATAGTCTTTACAGTCTGGACAAGAGTTATCAAATCAATCAACTTCTTACGAATTATGAGACTGAGAAAACTGCTAACGAAAATCAGACATTGATCTACGAACGCGATCTCAGTGCTTCACAAATTAGAATGAACAGGATAATCATCATTCTGATAAGTGTAGGACTGGTTTTAGCTACACTATTTACTATACGACTCAAGATCGTCAATACAACAGTGGGGCAACAGCGGGAGGAGTTGGTCAATAAGGCCAGAGACCTGGAACTGGCATTGCAGCGACTCGCGACAAGAAATGAGGAGAACAAATCATTCTCTTACATGGTGTCACATGATCTCAAAGCTCCGATCAGAGTCATTAGCTACTATACTAGTATTCTAAAGTCAGAGTGGCATCAGCTTAACGATGAGGATATCCGCGAACATCTACAAGGTATAGATGGCAATCTCAGAAAAATGCAAAACATCATCACCGACCTGCTTGACTTTTCCCGTGTCTCTCAGGCTGACCTTAAAGTAGGAACTGTAAGTCTGGATGAGCTGGCGCATGAAGTTATTGAAGGTTTCAGGGTAAGTGAACCTGATCGTGAAGTCCAGGTTGACATTGACAAAGACCTGATCGTTGAGGCAGACCAGGCCATGATGCAAATCTTATTAAAGAATCTCTTGGAAAACGCCTGGAAGTATACGCGGGGGCGGCATGAACCCTATATCAAACTGCAGAAGTTCGGCCAAAACACATATACGGTTGCTGACAATGGTGTCGGTTTTGATATGGACTTTTATGACAAACTATTTACTCCATTTAAGCGTCTTCATGGAGATTCAGAATTTGAAGGCACTGGCATTGGATTGTCAATTACCAAATCTATCATGGATAAGCATGGGGGCCGTATTTGGGCAGAGAGTCAGTTAAATCACGGCAGCAAATTCTTTTTCAGCTTTAGGGCGAGCTAAAGAGTATACCTTCTGAGAAAAAATGATGTATTATTCCATAGTTATGAGTAGTTTCATTTTCAAATGAAGTTCTTACTGCCAATCGTAATCATATTGATGTGCTCATCGATGAGCCTGGCACAAGAAAGTGCCAGTGGCAAGGTGCTTGGTGAGATCATTGAAAGTAATCCGGAATATCCTGGAGGCATGGAACAGTTTTTTGTGTACATCAGGAAAAATAACAATATCGAAGGGGCAGGTAAAGTATTTGTTACCTTCTTCGTGGAACCTGATGGTGAAATCACAGAAGCCAGTATAGTGAAAGGTGTAAGCGAAGAGGTTGATGGCAAAGTGCTTGAGTTGATCAACAATATGCCAAAATGGAAACCTGCCATGTACCAGGGCAATCCCGTTAGGAAAAAAATGGTGCTGCCCATCGATATCTAGTAGTCTTAAGCCTCCCCCATTTATTGACATTCTATTCCCATTGTTTCAAAATGAAACAACTACTTTGATGTTCTAGTCCAAAAAACGATCTTAGGAGCATGTCAAGACTTAAGGGAACCGTAATGGTAGTAGATGACGATCAAGACGTCCTCTATACGGCTAAACTTATCCTAAAACGCAAATTTGAAACTGTTCTGCTGGCATCTTCGCCCGAAGACATTCTTAAAACTCTCAAAAAGTCTGTAGTCGATATCATACTGCTCGATATGAACTTTGGACAAGGAAGGACCTCCGGTAATGAAGGCATTTTTTGGCTTAGAGAAGTACTCAAAAACTATCCTGACCAGCATATTATCATGAATACAGCCTATGGTGACATCAAAGTGGCTGTTGAAGCCATGAAAGAAGGTGCCATAGACTTTATAGTCAAGCCATGGGAGGAGGAAAAACTACTTACCACATTAGTCAATGTCTATAAACTAGCTAAGTCCAAAAAAGAGGTCAATCACCTTCAGAATAGAGAGGAGATGTTGGCAGGAGACCTCAATGCAGGTCTTGAAGACTTCATTTGCGATAGCCCGGCTATGCAATCTGTAATGGAGACCATTGACAAGGTGGCCATAACAGACGCTAACATACTGATACTCGGCGAAAATGGAACAGGTAAAGAGCTTGTAGCACGTGCGATACACAATAGATCTGCTTACAGCAGATCTGCACTCATCAAGGTAGACCTTGGTTCCTTACCAGAAAAACTATTCGAGTCAGAGTTGTTTGGTCATGTCAAAGGCGCCTTCACTGACGCCAAATCCGATAGGGCAGGAAGACTGGAAGCAGCCGGTGACGGCACATTGTTTCTGGATGAAATTGGCAACTTACCCATTGAGTTACAAACAAAGCTACTAAGCGTACTACAAAACCGTCAGTATTATAAGATTGGAAGCAGCAGCCCTCTGCCCTTCGATGCACGGCTCATTTGTGCTACAAATGCCGACATTAGGACAATGATCCAACATGGCGATTTCAGACAAGACCTCCTCTACAGGATCAACACTGTCGAAATAGTTGTGCCACCGCTCAGGGAGCGTTCTGAAGACATCATTGCGATAGCGGAACACTACTTGAAAAAGTACATCGCTAAATATAGAAAGTCGAGCATGTCACTCTCCTCTTCTGCCATTCAAAGACTTAAGCAACACAGCTGGCCTGGCAATGTGCGCGAACTTCAACATGCCATTGAGCGCATCGTGATCCTCTCAGATGGTAACACCATCACAGCAAGTGATTTTCCTATCGATAGCACGGCGGTTTCGACTCATACACAATCTACTACAGTCAACAAGAATGAAGTCGAGAAACAAATGATCCTCAAGGCCATTAAAAAACACAATGGCAATCTGACAAAAGCCTCTGAAGATATGGCGATGGGTAGGTCGACGCTATACAGAAAAATGAAGAAGTACGGTATTGTCTAGGTTCAGGGTACAAATAGTATTACGGATCATGGTCATTTTGATCCTCGGCTATTGTGCAGCCTATGTTGTAACACAGACCTATTTTTGGTTAGTAGGTGTCTGGCTCGGACTATTTACCGTGATCGCTATAGTCTACTTCATACGCTTCTTAGAACGACAGGAACGTGACCTCACCAACTTTCTGCTGGCTATCGAACAAGGCGACTTTAGCTATGCTTCAAGCATTCCCGGTAGGGAAAACAAGCTTCGAGGTGTATATGAGCGGATCATGGCAGTCTTCAAGAGGCTCAGTTCAGAAAAAGAATCTAATCACCATCTACTTCAGACCATCCTGGAGCATATATCTATCGCCATTGTTGTTTTTGATGAAAAACAGCAGGTCATTGTGACCAACAAAGCCACTTCTGAACTCTTTGGGCACAGGAGTTTCAAGTATCTCTATCGCTTATTTGACAAGTATCCCGAATTGCATCAAAAAGTACTTGAAGCGGTACCGGGCAGATCGATTCTTTACAAGCACATCAAAGACGGTACGCTCATGAACTTATCTATTCTGAGTTCGGCATTCCAACTTAACGGTGTTGGCTACACCATAGTCTCATTCCAGGATATCAAAAACGAATTGGAAGAAAGCCAACTGGACGCATGGCAGAAGCTAATTCGTGTACTCACTCATGAGATCATGAACTCTGCAATACCCATATCTACTTTGACATCTGTCATAAGAAAAATGCTCCTGGATGAAAAAGGAGTTCAACTCTCAACACAATCCCTCACCTCTGAGATCATTGAAGATGTGGTCGGCGGATTATCCACTATCGAGAACAGGAGCAAAGGACTAGTCCGGTTTACCGAAGCTTACAGATCATTGACCCAGGTAGGCAAGCCGGAACTTCAACCTCATAATATCAGCGACTTACTACAGGATGTGGAAACGCTACTTCATCCAAAGCTGATAGAAAAGAAAGTCTCTTTAACGTATAAGGCAGAGCCCAAAGCGGAAGTAATGTGTGATCGCCAGATGATCGAACAAGTGCTGATCAACCTGATAAAGAACGCTATTGAAGCACTCGAAGGGACCATAAATCCTAAGATCAGCATACAGGGAAAGTCAGATGAAAACATCTATATAATTGAAATAGAGGATAATGGACCGGGTATACCAGATGAGCTGATAGACCAGGTGTTCATACCTTTTTTTAGCACCAAAGACAGTGGGAGCGGAATTGGTCTTAGTCTCTGTAAGCAGATCATGCGCGCGCATGCTGGCCGACTGGAGCTGTTATCTCAGGAAGGAGTCGGTACTACCTTCCGTCTGATTTTTTGACCACCAACGTAACAGGGACATTATTTTTAATTAATCTAAATTAGAATTGATTTCCTAAAACCTACAACATGAAAATCAACGAAAGAGGGCTACACAGAGATATAGCCTACTTCTATTTAGGCTTGATCATCTCCTTTTCTATATCCGGAATTGCACTCAACCACAGAAGAAGTTGGAACCCCCAAAAATATACTTACGAGAAGCGGGATATCCAATACAATGTACCCTCTAACGATGAACAGGTTGATGACGCCTGGCTGGCTGAGTTTTCTCAAGCTATCGGGGTTGATCAGAAAGTTCGGCGCTCGTCGATCACGGATGGGGAGTTTAAGGTATTTTACGAATACGACGTTGTGACCATCAATGTAGCAGCGGGTAAGGGGCAACATGAGCTATTGCGAAGAATTCCTGTACTAGGGCATATGAGCTTCCTACACATCACTACCGAGCCTATGTGGATATGGTATTCTGACATATTCGGATTGGCAATGTTGACCATAGCGGTTACTGGTATGTTCATTTCAAAAGGGAAATTCAGCTTCGCTCAACGGGGCTGGAAACTTGCCTTATTGGGTATCATCTTTCCTTTCTTGATCCTATATGCATTTACCTAATATCTTCTGCCTGGAAGTATTGACCAGAGAGAACCGATTTTACTGATAAAATTCAACCCGTCAGAAAACCTTATGGCTCTAATTTCATTATCTTTACTAATAGCTATTGGAAAGAAAAATGAAAACTACAAAAAACATCGCAGCGACGATTGGTTTATTGCTGATCGCCGTGAGCATCGTCGGAAACTATCTCGGGTTTACTAATAATCATGCCTTCTTAATGTTCGGTGTGGTTTTGTTGTTAGCACTGGTCCTGCCATTGCATATAATTACCACATCCAATTACGACAAGATAAGGGATAAGGTAATCAAAAAAGCAGAGCACCAACAGGGCTATCAAAATAGGACTGCATAGCCACTTTCGGTTCAGACTCAGCCGCTAAACTCCACATTACTTCCATTCAACTGATATTTCTCTCAATCCATCGACTTATGATGAGAGTTTGAGATTATTATCTAAATTTGTTGTGTTCATACTTATCCATAGCTGGTTGATAATGGACGATACGAAGCAGGGCTTATGCCCTGCTTTTTTCGTTTTTGATCTGCAAATGCTCTGATCACTCAATCAACTTTTGACCACACCCATACTACGGAGCATACCCTTAGATCATGAGACTTTAGGTTACAAAGCAGCAATCGCTCGCCATAAATCAGGTAGCAAACTCAAACGGCCAGTACAGATACAAGCATACCTGAATTCTCATAATCATCAAAGAATAATGAGAATCACAAAGAATTCAGAAATGCTTACTTTGCGGGGATCAAATCTCAGCTAAATTAGATTCAATGCCCTTCATTATCATCGGTCTTGGTATAGCCGCTCTGCTCGTACTTATCATTCGTTTCAAAATTCCCGCTTTCATAGCATTGATCATTGTGGCCATAGGCGTAGGACTGGCACAGGGAATGTCAGCCGATGAAGTACTAAAATCTCTTCAGTCTGGAACAGGAGGCACTCTAGGTTACCTCGCTTTAGTGCTTGGTTTTGGGGCGATGCTTGGTGGAATACTAGCTGAAACCGGAGCAGCACAGCAAATCACACAACGGCTGGTTTCAGCATTTGGGACGTCCCGAATACAATGGGCCATGGTCCTCACTGGCTTTATCGTGGGTATCCCAATGTTCTACTCAGTTGGTTTTGTCATGCTCATACCGCTCGTTTTTGCAATCGCAAAAACATCAAAGCTGCCGATACTTTATCTGGCCATTCCAATGGTTGCAGCTCTATCTGTCACGCATGGCTTCTTACCTCCTCACCCGGCCCCTACAGCACTTGCGGTCATTTACGGAGCAGATATGACCATCACTTTCCTCTACGGACTCATTCTTGCCGTACCCACCATTGTCATTGCAGGTCCTATACTCGGCAGTACTTTAAAAAGTATCAATGTACAACTGCCAGAAAATCTTTTCGAACTCAAAGAAGTCGATGATCAAACACCTTCATTTGCAAGTAGTCTCATCACTGCTTTGATCCCGGTACTGCTGATGGCGCTTGCTGCTATGTTTAAGCTCAACCTACCGGAAGGTCATGTCATACTCCCCTTTATATCATTTATAGGTGAGCCGGTGATGGCCCTCTTGATTGCACTTCTTGTATCAATTTATACACTTGGTCTAAGACAAGGTAAGGAGATGAGTAGCATTGCAGACATATGTCTCAAATCAGTAAAAGGTATTGCTATGATCCTTTTGATTATAGGTGCCGGAGGTGGGTTCAAACAAATCTTGATTGACAGTGGCACTAGTGATACTATCATCAATTCCCTTCAGGGTACGGATATGTCACCTATAGTATTAGCATGGTTGATCGCAGCAACTCTTCGAATAGCCTTAGGGTCTGCCACCGTAGCTGCGCTTACGGCTGCAGGTATAGCCTCACCCTTGATTGCCAGTACCAGCGTGAGTCCCGAATTGCTGGTATTAGCTACTGGCGCAGGAAGTCTCACCTTCTCACAAGTGAATGATACGGGCTTCTGGATGTTCAAAGAGTATTTCAACCTCTCTATCTGGCAGACGTTCAGGACTTGGACACTAATGGAAACCATAGTTTCTCTGATTGGTCTTGCAGGATGCTTGCTCCTTAGCATGATCATTTAATCGAGGCTTTCAGTAGGCTCGCACCGGTTAACAACGGCTTAGTCTAATAACGACATCTAAGAATAGCATGCGCTGAAAATTTTCCTATCTTGATGCCATAACCTAAAACTATTTGTATGAGCAACATCATGTATATCGTGGCTTTGGTGGCCGCCGTGTGGGTACTTTATGAGGTATGGACACAACAAAAAGGAATGTCTACAGGATCAAAGATCATTTGGTCAATATGTGCTCTCCTTTTTAGCATTATCACCGCCATCGTTTACTTCTTCATGAAGAAGAAATAATCCAGATTTGAATGCCAAGGTATCACTGTCTAATCAGATGCCTTGCGCTTTCAAAAATGGTCGAATATCTCACCATCTAATGATCGATATCCACCCATTGCGTCAGCTGTCAAACACGAATGGATCGGCAGTACCCCAATCAGATCACCAATCTGGTATATATCTAATTGATCTGCTGGTAGTTTGATGATCCCATGTTCCTGGCTCAAAGAACTAACATAGCCCTCCAAATCAGGCATACTCCAACCTGATTCGGTCAGTCCTACAGGAAAACCATAGATGTCTCTGTCACACCAGTTGATTCGATCTTTAGAGAAGTGGACCCCTCCTCCATACACAACTAGCTCCCCCCTTTCCGGATATTTGGCAACCACAGGGCAAGCCATACACACTGCGATATCAGATAGATCACAAGAACCTATTTGCCACTGTGCTAAATCATAAAAGACAAAGTTGCCAGGGCGCATTTCATCAAATCCTTCAAATTGATCCATAATACTGAAACTAGGGGTATCACCAAGGCTTACAATGCAGCCAGAATACTTCTCTCTAAATGGGGCCAATCCTTTGAGTAGCTTCATTGATTGTTGATGGTTCCCAACTATTTCCTCTTTGGTACGGCATTGATAGCTGTGTCCGTTATGTACTAAAAAACCCTTCCAATCAATGAAACTCGTAGTGCTAGTTATACCGACCAACTCTTCTAGTTTTTGATGATTGTTGATATCCACACCGGTACGATGATAACCAGCATCTACTTCGATCAATATACCAAGCCCCTCAAGTTTCAGGTTATCTAATGCCTCAATTACCTTGCAATCATCAGAAATCAAGTTGATCTGAGCTTTACTATGAAGTTCTGCTATGAGATCACGTTGCAATAGATTGGTAGGAAAAGCCACAGTTATATCTCGCCATCCCTCCTCTACAAAATATCTGGCCATATCAAGAGAACTGACCGTAATTCTATCGATTCCTCTTTGGCGATAATATTCAGCTATGCCTGTCGATTGATGGGTCTTAAAATGGGGACGAAAAATAAGGTTGTTACTGTTAGCCTTTGCTTGCATGTTGGTGAGGTTGGCAAACATCTTCTTCGTATCCAAAACCAAAGTAGGCTTTACAATGTCTTTCATCTTATCTATTTGCGATGGTATTTTTCAGTAATTTAAATCTTGAAACTTTTAGATATGAAGTCTTGCGCTTATATACCACTTCTATGTACCATGTTGTTAGCTTGTGATCCTCCGGCTAAGGAGCTTGAACAGGATGAAGCCAATGCAGAGGAGGTACAGTTTACGACTAAGCGCTTTTATGCTTCATATGAAGGTTGCAATAGCGATGCTGATCACTGCACCTATTTTGAAGTGACGTATCCACAATTTGAATCGAGTTTTGAAGCCCTCAACAGATTTGTCAATAGCATTAAATCTCCGGCTTTTGACCCAGATCAAAGATCACTACCACTTGATAGTCTGGCTTCTGATTTTATAGGTAACTATGTGCAGTTCAAGTCTGAGTTCCCTGAAAGCCGTCAGGTCTGGTACATGAAGCATACTATCAAAGTAGAGCAAGAATCCGATACGTTGGTAGTCCTATCAGCCGCTATAGATGAATATGGTGGTGGAGCGCATAGCAATTATACCATCAGCTTTCACAATCTCAATAAGTCCACCGGCAAACCACTGGCGCTATCAGACTTGTACTCACAAGAAGAAATTGATCGTATGGGTACGATCATGACAATATCTATAAACCCGGAGATCACTTTGTTGACAGAAACAATAGCACCTAATAGTAATTTTCTTCTGACTAAAGACAGCATCACATTTGTCTACAATCCTTACGAAATAGCACCGTATTCTGAGGGCATCATTCGTCTAACCCTACCTATAGATCAGAGCCCGATCATGTGATCAGACTAATTTTTGAACCTAAGCGCAAGTTTATCCAACTAATGGTCTCTAATCACTAAATGCAAGCTCTTTTGGAAGACCACCTGCTGGTAGAGGATTTGAAACAAGGCTCTGAAGAGGCCTTCAAGGCTTTGGTGGAATTATACCAGCGTCAGGTTTACAACACCGCCATCGGGCTGTTAAGGTCTCCGGAAGAGGCAGATGACATTAGTCAGGAGGTGTTCATTGAAGTATATCAATCGATAGCGAGGTTTAAAGGTGAATCAAAACTATCAACCTGGATTTACCGAATAACTGTCACTAAAGCTCTGGAGTTGATGCGCTACAAGAAGAGGAAAAAGAGGTTTGCACCAATAATCAGTCTGTTCAATAGTGATGGAGAACAGATGGTGGACCCTGCCGATTTCGCACATCCAGGGGTCAAGCTGGAACAACAGGAAAATGCCAGTGTTGTATTTGCTGCTATTAGCAAGTTGCCTGAGAAGCAGCAAGCTGCCTTTACTCTACACAAGTTGGAGGGATTGAGCTATCAGGAAATATCTCAAGTCATGAAAACCTCTATTTCCTCTGTGGAGTCATTGATGCACCGAGCCAAAACCAACCTAAAGAAACGCTTAAAAAACTACTATTATGTCACTAAAGCATGATCACAACTCCAGCAGGGACAGGGGGGATGCTAATCAATATGTAGAGAAGCTACTCTCGAGCTTAGATGAGATCAAGTCAGCTCACCCTCAACCCTACCTACACGCACGTGTCAAGGCCAGGCTGTCCCAATCACATGATTATGAGCAAGAACCGACATTCTTAGCTTGGTTTTGGAATGGAAAGTGGAGCTTGGCTGTGATGGCTGCAATACTCGTACTAAATGCTTCGGTTCTGTTGTATTATTTCGACAGTCAGGGGTTGACTTTCGGGAAAAATGCTACTGCAGAAAAAATTATAGAAGAATATCAATTGGATTATCAGTCGACTTACACCTATCTCGACGAATAACTGACAAGACCATGAGCAAGAAGGCATTAACCATAGGATTAATAGTAATGGTGATCATCAACATCATTCTGATTGCAATGATGGTATTTCATTCCGGTAGACACTATGGCCGGGGCAATGGCCCCTCTCGTATGCTGAAGCATCATCTCGACTTTACCGAGCTGCAAGAGGAGCAATTCGAGCTGCTAAGGACTAAGCACTTTGATGCAGTGGAACCAAAAATGAAAATGATCGGTAACCTCAAGCGACAACTGATCAATACCCTGGATCATTCAATAGCACAAAAACTAACAGAGCAAATCGGGCAACTTGAAGGAGAAATAGACTTGCTTACTTTCGAGCATTTTACTGCAGTTCGCGAGATCTGTACGGAAGAGCAACAGGCCAAAATGGACGAAATGAAACAACGCATGGTAAAGCACATCATTGAAGGGCATGGACCTCCGTTCAGAAGAGGACGTTAGATGTCTTGCTATTCCAAAATCAATCCTATCGGACAATGATCAGATCCATAGTACTCATTGTAGATATGAGCGTCCTTCACTTTGGCCTTGATGCCTTCAGTAAATAAGAAATAGTCTATCCTCCAGCCTACATTACGCTCACGAGCTTTGAACCGGTAGTTCCACCAACTATACTTGACCTCCTCAGGGTAAAAATGACGGAAACTATCTGTAAAGCCATTGTTCAGAAAATGGTCAAGCCCATCGATCTCACGTTGGGTATACCCTGCCGACTTGTTGTAATTCTGTTTTGGTCGTGCAATGTCCATTTCTGAATGGGCAACATTTAGGTCTCCATTAACAATCACTGGCTTTTGCACTTCCAGACCCTTGCAATAGTCAAAGAAAGCACGATCCCATGATTCACGATAGTCTAGTCGCTTTAAGCCTTCTCCTGAATTAGGAACATATACCACGATCAGGAAGTAGTCATCGTATTCTGCTGTGATCACCCTGCCCTCCTGGTCGTGCTCAGGTTGCCCTATATCATAGGAGACGTTAACTGGCTCACTTTTAGAAATGATAGCCGTACCGGAATACCCTTTTCTTGCTTTGGACTCGTTACCATAAATATGGTATCCCTCCAGCGAAGATAGAGCATCCTGAGTGGCCTGTACAGTGGCTTTTGTTTCCTGAAGGCATAGCACATCAGGGTCCATGGCACTTACATCTTTAAAAAAATCTTTTTTGGTAATAGCCCGGATTCCGTTGACGTTCCAGGAGACTAGTTTAGTTAACCCCATAGGGGTAAATATAAAAAAGACCTGCCTGAAAACAGGCAGGCCCACTAGCTAAACGAGATAACTACCAACTAAATGGTAAACTTCAATAAGCTTGGACTAAGCCAAATTTTGCTGATCTCTGACCCAGGACCTCAATGCCCTCCCTTCGTCATCACTGAGAACTCTCAGCGACTTTCTGTATTCTTTTCTGAATAGAGACCGATCAAAGCTGACTTTATCCAATATTACCTTACAATAGTTGAACATATTGCTCATAACATCTCTACTAATATAATAATAGTATTGCTATCATTAACGATAGCTTGACCATAATGTTTGCTAAATTTGGAAAAACTTATAATAAATTATTGGCATCAATGTTGTACTGATGCCTAAGAAATTTTAGTCTAACTTTGAAATAAAACACACAGTATGAATAAGTTGATAGTTTTCCTTGCCCCATTCCTTGTAGGAGCCACTCTCCAGGCCCAGGACACATCCGGTGGTCAGAAGATGACACTAGAGCAGGAATTCGATGACCTTGTGGAGAGATGGGAGGCAGCATCATCAGACCTTAGTACTTATGGTGGCCTCAAGTCCTACTGCACAATCGATGAGTATAGAGCAAATGTTATCAATCTGCTAGGGACCGTTCATCACTACGATTCTTTGGTTCTAGAGATCATTACTGATCCTACCGAAATGGCAAAACTGGATAGTAAAGAGCAGCAAGCCACAAAAAAAGAAATCGAAAAGTTTGAAAGCGAGTACAGCACCACAGCCTTCATGATCAAACTCAAAGAAGAATGCAAGTTCAGAAGAGAAATAGAGCACGATAAGAAGTATTCGAAAAATGATATCGGGGCTAACTCCTACGACGGCCAGATACTGTTACTAGAAACTGATTTGAGAAAATACATCAAGCATATCGACTCCAGACTGGAACATATTGATAAACATGTCCACAAGCTGCACATCGATGATGTAAGATCATTCGACGAATCCGAAGAGTAATACATGCTGAAGATCTCTTAGCGGGCTTCTTGTCCTTAGAACAAGAAGCCCTTTTTGTTTGAGACCTACTCGTTTCTTAAAGCATAAGCCGGATTGGAGCGGGCCGTACGCAGGGCATGAAATATCACGGTAAGCATTGATATAGCAATA
>DIYH01000037.1 GCA_002435755.1 Flammeovirgaceae bacterium UBA6059 | reverse complement strand
CGTTGACATAGGTGACCGGTCTAAACCGCCCCCTCAGTACAAGTACATTTTTCTTGTAAATAGTAGCTGATGGCTGTAGCACCTCGCCGTTCTGATTGAACATGGCCGCTTCTGTAAGGCCATTTTTGACAAGCTTGAGGCTCATCAGACGATTGTCGACATGATGATAGTCGGGTCCCTCAAGCCTGAACATATCTATTTCAACACGATCTGAACTAATACCATCTATCAGCGAGTTGATCAGCTCTTCCGGGTCGGAGAAGTGATAGCATCCGTAGATCAGATTAACACCTAGGTCACCTAATGCCTGCTGCTGCCATAGCGAGTCATTATCTTTGAGCCTTACGTGAATGACGCAACTGTTGGGCTGTGAGTTAGGATGAAGTTGGTATCGTAAGCCAAGCCATCCATGCCCCTTGTTAGTCTTTTGGAAGTTGATGGTTTCCACGGTATTTGCGAAAGCGAAGAAACTAGTACGTTTTGCTCGAAATCCCAGACGTTTGGAAAGTAGGTTATACTCTTTATTGAGCATCAAGAGTAGTTTCTCCTCACATACATATCGCTCAGTGTGACCATATATAGCATCACTGAAAGTCATGTCATAGGCTGACATGGTTTTGGCAATGGTGCCCGAAGCTCCTCCTGCTTTGAAAAAATGAGCTGCAACTTCCTGACCACCGCCAATTTCTGCCAGTGTACCATAGATCTTGTCATCAAGATTTAGGCTCAATGCCTTTTCCTTGGTAGTGAGGGTTCTCGATGCTAGCATATGTTGGCTCCTTTTGCCTAAAATTATGGCTTTAACCAGTTAAGTCAAGCGATATAGGCAATAAAAAAGAGCCACTTTACAGCAAAAAGTGGCTCTTACTTTTAAACCTCGTCTGATCCTATTTAAAAATCATAACCATTTTTTGATATCATATGGTCTGCGATCTCACGACGTAATTCTTTGGTGTTGACTGGATTCATCTTTGTGAACCGCTTCAAGCCCATCAGCATTACTTTCAGTTCATCTCCTGTTGTAAAACTCGCAATCGCTTCTTTACCAGCAAGGTTGATACGATCTACAGCCTCATAGAGATAAGCTTTTGCAATGTTGATCTGGAGTTTGCAAGCTTCCTCGCCTTTGATGCCCACAAGCTTCTCAACGCGGAGTAGGGTAGACTCAATGGCATAGACTTCAATGATCATGTCCGCAATATTCATCAAGATCTCCTGCTCATCGTTGAGCTTAGGACCGAAAGTCTGCGCTGCTCTTCCAGCGACCATGAGGATTGACTTCTTCAACCGTACCAGCAATTCTTTTTCCTCAGCAAAGAATTCCGATAGGTCAGGTGTTGCAAAACTTGGTACGGCTGTCAGCTCTTTGCCAACCTCCATCGCAGGGCCCATGAAGTTAAGCTCACCTTTCATTGCCCGTCTTAGGATCATGCCTACCAGCAACATGCGGTTGATTTCATTAGTGCCTTCATATATGCGGGTAATTCTGGCATCTCTGTAAGCTCGTGCCATAGGTGCCTCCTCGGAGAAACCCATACCTCCATATACCTGTACGCCTTGATCGACAATATAGTCTAAAGCCTCTGATCCAAGGACTTTTATGATCGCACATTCTATGGCGAACTGCTCAACACCTTTGAGCTTAGCTTCGGCTTCTGGCATTCCATCTGATATCAAAGCTGCTATTTTATCATCCACGTCCTGGCCTGCCCTGTAGCTAGTAGACTCAGTGGCATAAGTCTTGATAGCCATTTCCGCCAATTTGTGTTTGATCGCACCGAATGATGAGATCGAAACACCAAACTGCTTTCTTTCATTAGCATAGTTGGTGGCCTCTGAGGCAATCTCTTTACAACCTCCGATCACACCGGCTCCTAACTTGATACGCCCTATGTTTAAGATATTAACAGCGATCTTGAAACCGTTCTGACGATCAGAAAGCACGTTCTCAACGGGCACCTTGCAGTCATTGAAAAAAACCTGACGGGTAGAGGAGCCTTTGATGCCCAGCTTGTGTTCCTCGTCATTCATGGTAATACCACCGAAGGTCTTCTCCACGATGAACGCACTAAGGTTTTTGTCATCATCAATTTTAGCAAAAACGATAAAGAGATCCGCAAAACCGGCATTGGAGATCCACATTTTCTGACCATTGATCAAGTAGTGCTGTCCATCTTCGCTAAGTGTGGCTTTGGTCTTACCGGAATTCGCATCAGAACCAGCATCAGGTTCAGTGAGGCAGTAGGCTGACGCCCATTCTCCGGAAGCAAGCTTAGGTAAGTACTTCTGCTTTTGTTCTTCACTGCCGTAGTAAAGAATAGGGAGGGTACCGATACCCGTATGAGCACCATAAGCGGTGGAAAACGAACCTGAAGCACCGATAACATCTGCCATGAGCATACCGGTATTGAAATCCATACCCAGTCCTCCATAGGCCTCAGGAATCGAAATGCCCAGAAGACCTAGTTCTCCAGCCTTTTTTAGCAGATCTGGCATGAGCCCTTCTTCGAGAGTGTCTATTCGATCACGGTGCGGATCGATCTCTTTTTCAATAAAATCACGGCAGGCTTGTGCCATCATTTGCTGTTCTTCTGAAAACTCCTCAGGAATAAAAACGTCCTGCGCCTCAGATTCTCGAATGAGAAACTCGCCACCTTTGATTGCTTCTTTTTTTGCTACTGCTTCCATGGTTAGAACGAATTAATATGTCTTGTTATCAATAAAAATCGAAAGAATGGTATGCATGCATACAATTTCAAAGATAAAGAAAATTAGTATGCATGCATAACAAATTGGGATTTTCTAACAGTTTTTAATGTCTATTATTGACAACTCATACCTTCTGCAGAACAGTTTGTCTGATATCAGTGGAAGTTTAGCTATTCTTAGTCCATTTTCACTATATGAATTTTCCAACGGCACGAGCGATATTCTTGCATAAGTCTACGCCTAGAGAACAGATCAAGCAAATTCTCATGATCACTTTTTTAGGAGGTTTTTTTCAGAGCTTGCTCGTACAGGATGGCTTCCTTACTGACGGAAATTATTCTGGAGATTTTTTAGTCTTTACCTGGTCAGGGTGTAACTGGCTCTTTCTTTGGAAGGGTAATGAGTATATGGTAAGGATCGTAGACCATTATTACTCTTGGATCCACCATCCTGCTCGAAGATTCATTGTTGGTACTATTATCATGCTGCTCTATACGGTTTTTATAAGTATAGCGATTTATAGTTTTTTTTTCGGCCTTGTCCTTGGAAGAAACTTTATGGACCAACTCACCTCTAATTTTTTTGATTTCGTTATGTGGCCTATAGGAATTACCTCTGTAATATTGACTTTTGCACAAAGTCGAGCGTTTTTAGAGTCTTGGCGTCAGACAGCCATAAATGCTGAGAAACTCAAAAAAGAGAATATCTCGACGAAATTTGAATCACTAAAAAACCAGGTCAATCCGCATTTTCTTTTCAACAGCTTAAATGTACTGACGAGCCTGGTTTATGAAGATCAGGAGAAGGCCGTCTCCTTTATCAGGAAGCTATCTGACGTTTATCGATATGTACTGGTCCATAAAGAGCAGGAGTTGATCCCTATCGAAGAAGAGCTCAAATTTCTTGAGAACTATACCTACTTGCAGAGAATAAGGTTTGATGACAATCTTGTGGTGAACGTCAAAAAGGATGAAGACGTAAAAGGGTGGGTGCCCCCCCTTGTAATACAACTGCTCGTAGAGAATGCTATAAAACATAATACTGTTTCTGAAGCTTATCCTTTGACAGTCGAAATAGTGATTGGAAGCTCAACATTGGTTGTTAAAAACAATATCCGAGAAAAACTGTCTAAAGACTCAACAGGGATTGGTCTTAAAAATATCGAGGAACGGTACCGTTACCTTTCAGATAAGAAGGTTGAGATACACAATGATGGAAGCACATTTGCAGTCACTTTACCATTACTAAACATTGATCAATGAGATACGCCATACTGGAAGATGAGAAACTAGCCTCAAACCGACTTAAGAAACTCATTACCGATATGAAGCCAGACTACAAATGTGTGGTAGTGCTAGACTCGGTGGAATCGGCCGTGATCTCTTTGCCGGCATTAAAGGTCGACCTGGTATTCATGGATGTACAGCTTGCTGATGGGATCTCGTTTGACATTTTCGACCAAATCAGGTTTGATGTACCGATCATTTTTACAACGGCCTATGATGAGTATGCACTGACCGCCTTCAAAACCAATAGTGTCGATTATCTCTTGAAGCCAATCGATCCGGTTGAACTGGCACGAGCATTAGATAAGTTTGAAAAGCAGGCGGTGAAAGGTGATAATGAGATAGAGCAGTTGATGAAGTCCCTGCAACCTAAAGGCAAGGAGCGGTTTGTTGTAAAGGTGGGTGATCATCTTAAGACTGTTGAGACCTCTCATATCCAGATGGTCTACAGTCAACACAAGGGTACCTATTTGTTTGATAATCAGGGGAAAAAGTTTTTGGTCGATTATACCCTGGACAAGCTTGAGGACATGCTCAATCCAGACCAGTTTTTCCGAATAAGTCGTAAGTTTTTGGTTCAGGTAGGTTTTATCAAGGATATAATAGCATATACCAATTCAAGACTGGAAATTAAGATTGACGGATTTGACGAAGAACAAGTCATTGTTAGCAGAGAGCGTGTGCAAGATTTTAAAAGCTGGCTAGACAGATAAGCAAACCCATTGTTCTGTGTTGTTGGACAAATAGAACAGCCTTGATGGCCAAAGTGTAGTAACTCACTTTAGTGATCTCAATCAGGCCGTAGCTCTTCGATCACTGTAGTACTTACCCAATAGAGTCCTCTATCAGGTACTCTGGACTTCTTGAAAATGAGGTATTTTCCATCGGGTGTAAGTGATGGGGCTCCAGCTTCCGCCATTGTGTTGACCTCTGCTCCTAATGGAACGGCTTTTGTCCAAATGTTGTCGCCTGTTTGAAATGACACATATATCTGTTGCCTATGATTACCATCAGGCCTTGAAGAGCAAAACACAATATAACTCTCATCCGTTGCTATTACCGCATTACTTTCTCCATAAGAAGTGTTGATGTTTGGTCCGAGGTTTTTCACATTGACAAAATTTCCATTTACCCAGTCAGCTCTGTACAAGTCATCATCGCCATAGCCTCCCGGTCTTGAGGAACGAAAGAAGAGACTATTCTTTTCCGAAATGGAAGGATATACTTCTCCGAATGATGAGTTTACTTCTACACCAGCATAAATGGGATCTGACCAACCATCAGCAAGCCTGATGCAATAGTATATGTCACTGTTGGCTGAATTTGGTTGGGGCCTGTCAGAAGAAAAGAAAATGTAGTTACCATCTGGCGAAAAACTGATATCTACATCCCAGAAATGTCCTGAAAAACTGGCTGTTTCCGGACCAACCCATTCATCGCTTATTCGCTTATAGGTTTTGATTTCATATTCTGGTGATGGACGCTCTGTCGTGGCTTTGTAATAAGAGAAAAACATTTCGTCTCCCTTTGGTGAGAATACTACATTGAAGCTTCTTCGTTCACCTTGTGGATGCTTGACCAGTGCTCCATTGAAAAATAATTCAGCCTTTGCTCCCGGAGGTTGTTGACCCAGATAGTCAATGTCTTTTTCTTGTGAGATAACAATGTTCGGTAGTGAGGAGGTCAAGATAACCGTGAATGCAACAACTCTTATCATAATGAAAAATGTTAAGGGAATGATACCAAAGACTTCACCAATGCTCTAATAGTTACTTGCTCATTCGCTTGATTCTCAAATCCTCTATGATGCCTGCATCGATCCAAAAAATATCTGCCAAACCTCTACGCCTTGACGTAAAGAAGAAATACTTGCCATCAGAAGAAACGTTTGGACATATTTCATCGGCTGTAGAATTGACACGGGAACCCATATTCAGAGCCTCTGTCCATTTCCCATTCTTATCCTTGAATGAGATATAAAGGTCCTGAAGTCCCATGGTATCATCTCGATTCTGAGAACTGAAAATGATGTAACTGTTGTCTTTAGCAATGAATGAATCCCAATCATTCTTGTCGCTGTTTATATTGTCATCTAAGAGTTTGGGTTCTTCAAATTGACCATTGCGTCGTACCGACATGTAGATCTCGCATTTGCCTAAACCCTCATTTCGATTAGAGAAAAAGTACAGGTTGCCAGCAGAATCAATAGATGGATAATTCTCCGAATACTCTGTATTGATAGTGCTTCCAAGGTTGGTTGGTTCACTCCAGTCACCGGTCGCCATCTTCTTCGAAACAAAAAGATCGAGTTTTTGCTGCTTTACTTCTCCCTTAGTACGAGGACGATTTGAACCGAAGTACAGATAACGGCCGTCAGGAGAAATGGTGAAATCTCTATCTGTGAAGCCATCTGTAAAACCAATTGGCTTTGGGGTACACCATTTACCATCGATCATACTCGTCAAAAAGATGGTCCAGTTTCCGTTGAGTTCAGCATTGTAGTAAAAGGCAGTACCGTTCTCCGAAAAAGTTCCACACATTTCAGCCTCCGAATACTTCGAAATAACTTCATTCATGAATAACCCCGCCACGTCGACCGGTGCTTCTTGATCGAAGTAAGCTCCAGCTGACGAAAGGATAAAATCATTGTTTTCTCTTTGCTGTCCGGGACAAGAGTTGAGGCAAAAGATGTTTACAGAAAAAATGAGCGCAATGGTTCTCATGGCTATACCTGCTATACAATCTGACTGCTTGGTCCTGCGTTACATTTAATAGCTGATACTATTACTTTATCTATACAAGTACAATCTCAAATAGCGGGAGTGGTGATGTAAGTGTTTATACTGTGAAATACACGTTTGCAATCATGATAAATATGGAGGTCAAACAGCTCGTGACCAATGCTTACATCCAAATACTTGTCAGCTAGAGGAGCTCTCCAAAATCATCTTTCCACTGCTGGTAATATATAATCACGAACGATGGTGATCGGTTGAAACATCCGATCGCTCTCAACTAGCCATGTGTTGTTGCCGCCTGTAAATGCAATGACCAGATTGAGTTCCGCGAAGACGAAAATGAACTGCCCTCCATCACCCACTGCATCGAATTCCGTCAAAGGTTCTCCATTCAGATGGAAGTAGGACCGTGACCACCACTGGTATCCATAATCAATACTCGTACTGACAGATACGTGCGAAGCGATACTCGTTTCCACCCAGTTTTCTGATAAGAGCCTTTGCTCATTCCAAATGCCTTCATTCAAATAGAGCTGACCAAGTTTTGCCATATCTCTAGGCCTTAGCTTGAGCGCACCATCAGACCCTCCGGTACTCGGGTAGGAATCGATGTATGCAGGCCATTCATAGTAAGTGATTTGTAGTGGGTCAAATAAGGCTTCTTCCGCATATTCAATCAAGGGCGTCTGGCTTGATGATTCCAATATCGGAGCAAACAAGTTGGAAAGGCCAGTACTGTAAGCAAATTGATCTCCCGGATTGGCAACTACCGGTAGATTGATCACATAATCTATTTGTGAGGGGCTCGCCATCATTTCCCAATGACTATTTCCAGGCGTGACATAAGACAAACTCCATTCATCCCATTTAAGACCGGCGGTCATCGTTAAGATATGCCTTAGCTGAATGGTCGATTTAACCTCTTGGTCTACTTGAATGTCTGGAAAGAAATGAGTGAGAGGTAGCCCATCATTTTCTATTAAATCTCTCTGGATGGCGGTACCAATCAACGTTGATGAAAAGCTCTTGGTAACTGAGAACATAGGGTGGAGTTGGTCGGCGGTCCATTCGTTGAAGTAGTTTTCATAGACAAGCTTTCCATCTCTCACAATGAGCATGCTGTGGATACCGCTAAACTGATCATCTAGTATGGATTGTGTCAGTTCTTCGATGGGTTCAACTTCAATCCTGGCCTCTTCAAGCGTTCCGGTAAGCCACCCATCGTTAAGAAAATCCGGTGGGGAGTAGGCATATGTGGTTGCTTCGGTCGTTGATGATTCCTGTTCGCATGAAGTAACCGTCGAAATTACTATAAGGATCAGGAGTTGGGCTGGGATACATTTAATGGTCATGTTGTATTGACAATCAATGGAATCCCAGCCCTTATATTACTCTCTTGCCAGAACTTGTGTCGGATTCAAATTTGACACCCGAAGTACATGATACAATATGGTAAGAACCGTAATAGCCATAGTAATCGTGAAACCAACCAGCACCCATTGATAGGGCCATTCTATGCGATAGGAAAAACTTTCGAGCCAACCATTAGTCAACCAATATGCCAGGGGTAGTGAAGCAATATTGGCAATCAATACGATCAAAGCAAACTGCCCCACCAACAGGCCAACTATACTAGGCCTTGAAGCGCCAATGATCTTCCTGATACTGATTTCCCTGGATTTTTCATGAGACAATGAAGCAGCGAGCCCTAGTAATCCCAGTATAGCAATGAAAATCGACAAGCTTGCAAATACTATGAAGATCTGCCCCAGTTTAAGTTCCGATGCAAAGGAGTCTCTGAAAGTGGTATCTGCGAAAGTGTAACCAAATGGAATGTCACCAAAGAGTCCTGCCCAGATCTCTTCGATATCACTTACAGCTGCCTGATAGTTACCCCCAACCAGTTTTACACCTGTAAATCCGGTAAAGGGCAGGTACTCTGTGATGATCATGGGCTTGATCTCATTCTTCAATGACTCAAAATGGAAGTCTTTCACAATCCCAATGACTTTACCCTTTTGCTTGTTGAACCGCCAATCCAATGTCTGCGCAAAAGGATCGCTGGCCCAGGCACTGTCTTTTTCCGAGAAGAATTTCCAACAGGCCTCATTGATAATGAAATTGATTGAGTCAGCAGGTCTTGCAGGGTCAAAGTCCCTTCCTGATACTATTTTCAGACCCAGGGCCTCAACAAACTTAAAATCACTAAAGAAAGTGACAATCGACATGCTGCTTTCATCAGTGTCACCTTCTAAAAAGTACCTTGAACTCCAGTGTGCTGAGGTGCCCGGGTAGCTAGACATACTACTCAATTCTTTGAAATAGGGTTTATTTTGGAGTCTGCTCTTGAGTGCATTAAACTTCACCTCATTTGCGGATACGAGACCGGCATCATTAAGAATGAGCAGTTGGTCTTTTTCAAAACCGAGAGGTTTATTACCCATAAAATCTACCTGAGACCACATCACGAGCGTACTCACGATAAGAATACCTGAAGCACCTATCTGGATTGATACGAGTATTTTCTTGGCCAGTATCTGAGACCTGGATTGCTTGCTCTTGGTCGATAAGAGCATTTTGGGATGAAAGCCTGAAATCAATAGACCGGGGTATACTCCAATGACCAGACCGAGTCCTAACCACGCAAGTACTAAAGAGAAGAATGCATTTATATGCATCCATTGGTGCCAGCTCAAATCCTTGTCTGTCAGCGCCAGTATATGATCGGCACCTAACTGGATCAGGACTAATGCAATAACAAAACCAGCCAACAACATTAGATAACCCTCGATCAGAAACTGTAGTACGATCTGTCGCTTAGTAGAACCGAAAACACGACGTATGCTTACTCCTTTCATTTTGGTAAATGCCCTAGAGGTAGTCATATTGATAAAGTTGATAATGCCAATGAGCAGTATCGAAAGCCCGACTGCTGAGAGTATTTGGAGATTGGTCTTACTCCCTCGCGTAGGCCACTCAAACTCTTTCTCAGAAATGAGGTAGATGTCTGTTAAAGGCTCCACCTGCGGGTTGTACTTGGCAGAAAGCCACTCACCATGATGACGATGTAGAAACGCATTCAGCTTTGCTTTGATATCACTACGGTCGAGCGGCTGATTAGCCAATAGATAGCTGTAGATGAAATGTACAGACCAGTTCTCATAAGCCTGTGGATTGCCGTTGTTGGCGATGACACGCTCGTGCGGTAGCACATAATCGAACTGTATGTGCGACTGTATCGGACACGCTATGATCCCTTCTACCTTGAATAATTCGGTATGACCAAAGAGGTCGATCTCGATCAATTTTCCGATAGGGTCACTATCGCTAAAGTACTTATCTGCTAGTCTTGGGGTGAGTAACACACTGTTTGGGTCTTCCAGGGCCTTTGATTCATCACCCGAGATCCATGGGAAGCTGAAGATGTTGAATAAAGAAGTGTCTGCAGCTATTCCGGTAGGTTCAGAATGGATCTGACCATCAATCTTAAATATGGTGGATACAGTGGCAATCCGGACGAGATCGTCTATCTCGGGAAACTCGTCGATCAGAGGATCTCTCCATGCATAAGGCGTGACTGCAAACTGCCTACCTGAGTTTTCCCCATAGATCCGGTAGATCCTGTCGCTCTTCAAGTGGAGCTTATCATATGACCACTCGTCCATGACGTAAAGCCCAAGTACTAGTGCACTGAAAACCGAAATAGACAGGCCGAGTACATTAATGAAAGTGTAGAAACGCTCTTTGCGAAGATTCCTGAGTGCGTGGATGAAGTAGTTTTTAAACATATCGCAACTTTTTGCTCGATTTTACGATTCATCGATTGGAGAAGATGATGAATGAGATGAAATGATATTGATGAGATGATGAAATTTGTTCAGGCATGGAATTAAGGCACTTGAGGTTATTAGAAGCGGTTGCTGAAAATGGAAGTCTAGCAAAAGTGGTAGATCAACTACATGTATCTGCTTCTGCATTGAGTCATCAGCTGAAGGAAGTTGAGAAGGAAATAGGGCTGGCCCTATTTCACAGAGTTAATAAAAAGCTGATACTCACTGATGCGGGTAGAGTCTTGTTGAAATCAGCGAAGGCGGTACTTAGGGAATTAGACAAGGCAGAAGTCGATTTACAACATTTGAAGGATGGCCACTATGGGGAGATCAGAATAGCTACCGAGTGCTATACCTGCTATCATTGGTTGCCTGGTGTTGCGAGTTCCTTTTCTGAGACATACCCGAATGTCAACATTTCTATCCATCCGGAATATACCGGTAGTCCGATCGGGCCGCTTTTAGAAGGCAAAGTAGATGCAATAATTACAAGCATCCCTGAAGATAATCCAAACCTCCAATACGTTGAGCTTTTTAGAGATCAGCAGCTTGCAGTAGTGTCTGAAGATCACACCTGGGCGACAAAGGAATTTGTGGAGGCTGAAGATTTTAGAACCGAAAACGTAATCATTTATCATGGGCCTGTTGAGACGGTTTCGCTGTTCACCATGCTATTGATACCTAAAGGAGTCACTCCTAAGAAGGTAACTGAAATACAGTTGACAGAAGCACAGATCGAGATGGTCAAGGCCGGTTTTGGTGTCAAAGTCATTGCTAAATGGGCAGTAGAGCCTTACCTCAAAACACAGCCAATTGTAGCATTACCTGTAACCGAAAAGGGGCTTCATCGAACCTGGTATTTGGCCATGCTCAAACAAGACCAGTTACCAGATTATTATGAGTGCTTCATGGATAGTCTGAGGAAGCAAATGAAGAATGTGCCGGGCACAACAGAAATCAAAGCGGCAAGTTAATGCCAACCCCACGACATCTATTGTTATTCATAGTGCCGCTCGTTGATATTTGCTCGTCCTGAACCCAATTGAATCGTACATTTCGGCATAATCAACTTACATGGAGTCCATGCGACAATTATACAATAGACTGCTTCCTGGTACTTGACTGCATGTAATGATAGGAGTTCTTAAATAAACTTTATATAGAGGATGAAAACACAATACTTAGCGATAGTACTAGCCTTATTGGTTAGTTGCACAGCAAAACAAGAAACTAACGTAGAGCAGACACCAGAACCACCCTATGACCTGGTTAAACCAAAAGCTGAATGGGTTGCGAGAAGGGTGCAGGAAGCTTCAACAAGGTTATCACAAACAGAGGGAGGTCAGATTGTCTGGAAGTCCATGGAGTATCATGGAGGCCTGGAAAAGTGGTGGTCAAACGGACCAGTCTATTTTCGATTCAACTATCAACCAAAGCCAGGGACTGGTGTAGTAAGGGATACATATGAGTTGGCTGATTATTGGTCTTCACGTACCAAGCACCAGAGAGTAGCCAATTCAAGTGAACAATATGGATTTGACGGGCAAGACTTTTGGTATGCTCCAGATAGTGCCGAATTTCCTTACAATACAAGATTTTGGGCTTTGACACCTTACTATTTTGCGGGTATGCCATTTGTCTTCGCTGATGAGGGTATTAATCTTACCAAAGAGGAAGATATTGAATATGAAGGTAGTGCGTACCATGTCGTGCGCGTCACTTTTGGCAATGATGTCGGTGATGCTCCGGATGACTATTACGTCTTATACATCAATCAAACCACTTCTCGCTTGGCAGCTATTCGATACATCGTTTCTTATCCAGCTTACTTCAAGGATGGCGGGCATTCTCAAGAGAAACTCATGACGTATGAAGGAGAGCAAAAAGTAGAAGGCATTACCTTTCCTCAAGTTCATCGCACGTTTATGTGGGAGGCAGATGGTACGATCGGAGATTATGTAACGGATATTACTCTTTCCGACGTGGAGTACAGGCCTGACACCAGGCAATCATATTTTGATCAACCTCAGGGAGCCTATGTGATGAAGGGGTTGGCTGAGTAGTCAACCATCTGATAATCAAATAGCTTTAGCGCATTTCAGCCTGCATTACCATTGTGGGCTTTTCTATTCTGTGATATTTTTTTCATCTGAGGGTAGGGTATCTGGTAGCCCAATACGGTATGTAGTCATATTTTAAAATATGGTTATTCAAATATTAAATGTGAATATAGTAATTGACCTGCCGAGTCAAATTTACATTTCTTCTTTGAGTACCTCAATTCTAAAACCCAATATTCACTAAAATGAACAGTATGAAAAAGGTACGATTGAATGTGTTATGTATGTTTTATTCCACAGTGTTTTTTGCAACTAGTTGTGGGCAAGAAGAAGAATTTCTACAGGAAGTAACTGATTTTACAGGAAGCGAAGCGACTAATGATGTCGCTTTGATGGACAACAATCTGGTTCATGATTGGACTGATTTGTTTCTTGGACTGGAGCGATATGCTGCCGGTAGACCTAATGCTTCAGCAAGAGCTATTGCCTATATCTATCTCACTGCTTATGAGACAGCTGTTCCGGCGATGGACGGCTATGTTTCTATGGATGATCGATTCAGGAGATTGCGTATCAGCAATGACGAGTTGGCTGAAGTCATTCATTGGGAGTTGGCGATCAATGCAGCCATGGGCACAGCATTGGACCATTTTCTCCTTGAGCTACCGCAAAGTGACTATGCAGCTATTGCTACACGGCGAGCCGAACTGGAACAACAATTTTCGGCAGGGCTGTCTCAGGAAATCATCCAAAACTCCATTTCATGGGGCGAATACGTTGCTGATCAGGTGATTGCTTACAGTCAAACTGACGATGAAGCAGAGGCTCAAATACTTGATCCACAGCCTCTATCTTACGAGCCTCCTGTAGGTGAGGGGTACTGGACGTACTCGGCAGATCCTGAGAGAGCGTTGTTTCCTTATTGGGAAGAAGCGAGAACATTTGTGATCTCACCACGTCGCACAAGCGCTGTACCTCCGGTTGAGTATAGTGAAGACCCGAATAGCGAGTATTTCCAACAAATGATGGATGTATATCTCGACAATAATGCGGCACGCGCAGAAAATGGTGAAGCATTATGGATTGCAGAATTCTGGAGCGATGACGTAGAAGGTTTGATGTTTAGTCCCCCGGCCAGACAAGTATCTATCGCGAATCAGCTGATCGAGCAATATGGATTGACGCTTCAGGAATCATTGGTCATGATGCTTAAAGTCGGATTTGCTCTCAATGACGCAGCAGTGGCAGCCTGGAAATACAAATATGATTTCATGGTAATGCGACCCAATGTCTACATCCATGAGTTTATTGATCCAAATTATCAGACTAACCTTTATCGTTTGGTAGACTGGCCCAATCCGAGTTTTCCAGGCTATCCTTCGGGACACTCGACCTTTGCATCTGCAGCTGCGGGTATCTTTATTGACTATTTCGGTAATGAGACCAATTTTACCGATAGGTCACACGAGGGTAGAACTGAATTCTTAGGAGCACCCCGGTCTTTCTCGACGTTCGAGCAGATGGCTGAAGAAAATGCCTTCTCGAGGGTTCCGCTAGGCGTGCATATGGATATGGACTGTGCTGAAGGCCTGCGTCTAGGTTATGAAATATCGGATGCGATCAATGATTTGAACTTGTTTAGACCAGAGAGTCAGATCAATTAGATAATGTAGTCCCTTCTCACTTGAGAAGGGACTTAAACCAAATCTATTGTCACTCAATTATCCTTACAACTACAGCATTAGGCGTTAGTAAACCACCATCTCCACTCCTTATGAAGTCCTGTACAAATTCATTATCACTGTTGTACATCTTCACTGAACTGGTACCACCATTCCCAATCAGATAGTTACCTTCGGATAACAAGGCAACACCCTCAGGTTTATTGAGACCGTTGACCACTCGGGAGAGTGTAGATGAAGAGAGGTCATATTCCAGGATTGCCCCTGCTGTCCAATCATTGATCATAAGCCTGCTGTCCTCATTAAACCAGATATCAGTTGGCCCTTGGAGCCCATTGTTGATCAATAACCCCTGATCTCGTCCATTCGCGTCAAACTTCCTGACTGATCCATTGGAGCCATCATTGTAAGAAGAGACATACAGATTCCCTTGATCGTCCCAGGCTAATCCGATACTTTGGTAAACTCCTCGATCTGTGAACTGATCGACGAAAGTACCGTCTAGTTGGTAACGTCTTACCAGGCCGTTACCTGTCCATTGTAGTACGTATAGCAGGCCATCGGATCCGATACGCATTCTAGTAGGCCCTCCGATGTTGGATGCAAAATCATTAATGTAGTTACCAGTGTTAATATCATGCCTGGTGATTGTTCCACTGTTGAGGTTGGAGATGAGCACCACGGACTGATCTTCTATGAATACAATATCCTGCGGCCAAGCTAGGTTTTGATCGATGAATACCTCGGGATTGTTGCCGTTAGTATCAAACTTTAGAATCTGAAAAGGTGGACTAGCGTTGCTCCCTGCGTCGCTGACGTATACCTCGCTTCGAGGTGCGCTGCTATCCCAAACTGTGACCTTAAAACTTTCCGAGATCCCTTCTACAGTTGCCGTGATTTCAGTAACACCAACAGATACTCCGGTTACTACACCATTTTGATCTACACTAGCGTTAGCATTATCTGTCGACCAGTTGATTGGACCATTGATCTCCAAGATATTACCTGACTGATCAAAACCCTCCAAAGTCAACTCAATGGAGGTGTTAAGATCAATCAGGTCACCAGCTATGGAAGTTATCTCAATATTGGTCAGAACCGGACTATCCTCATTGTCTGAGCCACAACAGAGCAATAAAAAACTAAGTAGCACCACAACAGTTTGTTTCATAAGCATGCGTATTTGTCTTTTGAGTGATTACCTAAAAATCTATCCAAATAGTAGATCAATGCACTTCTTACCTGTTAGCGGGTCGGGCGATCCAATTTGATTCTACTATCCGATAGCAGTGGTAATAATTATGCTTTAGTACATGCAAGAGGGTAAATCCTATAATTCTTTACCCCATTTCTTAGGCGACTTTTGTTAATGACGCGCGGAATTGACTCGGAGATAGTCCTGTATGCTTTTTGAATGCAGTATTGAAAGTCACCTTATTGTTGAAACCAGCATCGTAGGCAATATGGATGATTTTCTTTCCTTCTGAATGGATCAAGTCATACTTGGCAGCCTCAATTCGATATGAGTTAATGAAGTCTGTAAAACTCTGACCTTCAAGATCATTGATGACTTGAGATACATCATGATGTGAATGCCCGAGTTCATCAGCCAGGTCTCTTAGTTTTAGTGAGCTATTGAGGTAGGGCTTATACGTCTGAATATGTTCTTTGATTTTCGAAAGAAGAGATACGCCGACTTTTTTGGGCAACAATGCCTGATGATACCGGCCTGACTCATAATGCCTAAGCACTTCACCCTTGTGAAAACCTCGGACGCCAATATAATAGATGAATATGCTGGATGCAGCTGATACTGCATAATCATATGCCAATTGTAACTGGTTGGTCCAGACAAGTATATAATAGAGTAGAAAGGTCAGACTATATCCAAGAAACGACCATGCCAGCTGCTGTTTCCATTTGAAAAGTTTTTTGGAAGAATGAATAGATGTGCGATTGTCGCTTATTGTCAGAAGTATAATGGCAGAGTAGGTGAGCAGGTGTAGATTCTGCACTATGTCAAGCACAGATGCTATTGAGCGTACGTCTACGATGAAAAATAGACTCGCATACACCACGAACGGGATAAAATGCAATGACCGAAAGTATAGGTTTCGCCTGTCTGATTTGAGGTAAAAGAACATGAGAGGTCCCATCAAGAATGTCATGCCGCCAAGTAGTCGGGTAGAAAAAGGAAAATAGACAAGGTAACCGGTCCAATAGAGAATATAGAAATAAAGGCAGATGCTAAATGAGAGGATCAAGGTAGCAAGGAGATTGTTGGCTTTTGAGCGCCTCAATAAGATCATCACTGACAGAAAAACACCTTGAGAGGCCGCAACTGTCAAGGCTACCGTCCAAAAATCAAATGATGGTTCCATGGCCAAAGCTTATTGAGAATAACTAGGTCCTATTGTAATACACTTGAAACTGTTGAGGAGCAGAATACACCTAACTCAACGTACGGTAGATTAATAATACAGACAAAGGTAAACTTTATAATTTCCTTGTCGTATATTACAGGCAAAAGTAAATTTAATTATATGGGAAGATCACATATAGGTGAGTTTGAAGAGCTGGTGCTACTTATGGTAGGGGTGTTGTATGATGATGCCTATGCCGTCGCTATCACTAAGGAGATCAGTAAGCAGTCAGGCCGCAAGGTCAATGTGAGTGCAGTGCACAAATCACTCTATCGACTTGAAGAAAAAGGCATGCTCTCATCAAGGTTGAGTGATCCCGAATCGAAGCGAGGCGGCAAGCGAAAACGGCTTTTTGCCATTACACCGTTCGGTAAAAAGGCTATCGATGATATGATGGAGCTGCGTATGCAGCTACGTCAGCAGATCCCTGATATGGCTTTTCAATGGAAGACCAACTGATGTCTGGTGTAGAAAACATACCCAAAATACCGAAATGGTTTTTTCGCTGGTATTGTAAGAGAGAACTGTACGAGGAGATGCATGGTGACCTGGAAGAGTTCTACATCGACAGGTTGAAGGTACAAGGCAAGTTTCGAGCGGACTTATGGTATTGCTACAATGTTCTGCGCTGCTGTCAGCCATATGCCTGGAAGAATTTAGAAAGTCAATCTAACTCGAATATTGGAATGGTAAGAAATTTCTATTTAAGCGCTGTTCGGAATCTTGTTAAAAACAAAAGCTATTCTCTAATAAGCATATTGGGTTTGACCATCGGAATATCAAGCTTCATTTTCATCTCATTATACATTGTTAATGAATTGAGCTACGATCGGTTCCATACTCATCACGAAAACATTTACAGGGTAAGTAATAAGGCCATTATCAGAGGTGAGCCCAACGAACAGGCTACTACGGGTGCTCCCATGGGTAAAGTGATGGAGGAGAGCTATCCTGAAGTGAAGAAAGCTACGAGACTCATGAAAAGCGGTCCCCTGTTGATTGGGCAAGGGGATTATAAATTTAGTGAGGAGAATATTCTGTTTGCTGATCAAGCATTCTTGGACGTATTTGATTTCAGATTGCTAAAAGGAAATCCCCTAAATGCTTTGAAGCAACCCAAATCTGTTGTCCTGACTGAAGCTTATGCTCAAAAATACTTTGGGGAGAGAAATCCAGTGGGGCAATTTATTACGGTGGAGGAAGATACAACGCATTACCTGGTCACCGGGGTTGTTGAATCTGCGCCAGCTAACTCGCATATTCAGTATGATATGTTGGTTTCATTGAGCACAAAAGACTTTGCCAATACCGACCGATGGATAGGTAGGAGCCTACATACCTATGTTGTTTTGGAGGATGGTAGCAGTCCTGATATGCTTTCCCAAAAGATGCATGAGATCTTCTACAAGTACATGGCTCCTGAGATTTCGTACTATACCGGAATGCCAATTTCAGAATGGGAAGCCTCAGGTAACTCTGTTAGCTTCAAGTTGACGGCTATTAAAGATATCCATCTTCATTCTGAAGCCCAGGGTGAGTTGGAACCATTAGGCAATCTGAACCACATTTATGTTTTTGGATTGATAGGTTTGATCGTCCTCTTCATGGCGATATTTAACTTCATTAACCTGGCTATTGCTCATTCTGCCAACAGAGCCAGAGAGGTAGGTGTCAGAAAGGTAATTGGGTCGACAAAAAATGCATTGATCTATCAGTTTCTGCTGGAATCGACGATGGTAGTGCTACTAGGAACTATACTAGCCGCTTTTGTAGTCATAACATTTACTCCATTTTTCACCCAGCTGGTTGGCAAAGAGCTTGCCTTTGGAATTGATTCGAGCTATTTGGTATGGCCCGTATTGGCTGGTATGACCATTTTCATTGGTTTATTATCAGGTTTGTACCCCTCCTTGGTCATGGCTTCTTACAAGCCTATTCAAGTGCTTAAGTCGGGCCTTTTTAAAGGTCATAAATCTGGATGGTTAAGAAATACCCTGGTGGCATTGCAGTTTATAGCCTCGATAGTCATCATCATCAGTACTTTGACCGTCTATCGACAAATTGATTTCATGTTATCAAAGAACTTGGGTTACAGCAAGGACCAGGTACTCGTGATCAAAAGAGCAGGTTGGCTAGCTGATAATTTAGAGCCATTCAAAAATGACCTGTTGAGTCTTTCGAATGTTAGCGCGGTATCCAGCTCTAAGACAATTCCGGGTAAAAGGTATGACCTGCGATCATATAGGAGACCAGATAATCCTGAGACCTACCTTTTCCTAAATAACCAAGTTAACTACGATTACCTCGAAATGATGGGCTTAGAGTTGGTAGCTGGCCGTTTCTTCTCTCGGTCATATGGCGCTGATTCTAATGCTGTGGTCCTCAACGAGTCAGCCGTCAGGGCGTTTGATTTTGATGACCCTATCGGAGAACCATTAAGCTCGTCATTTAAAAAAGGAAGGCCTTTGAAGGTGATTGGAGTTGTAAAAGATTATAATGTAGAATCTCTTCATAAGTCTGTCTCTCCCATCTCAATTGAGTTAGACTTAGAGAGTAATGATTTTTTGAGCATAAGAATCAATAGTGACCCTAATATTCCTGTAACACTGGGGCAGATACAAGACGCATGGCTCAAGCATTCAAATGAAAAACCATTCCAGTACTTTTTTCTGGATCAAGAATATGAAAGATTGTATCAATCAGAAGTGACGACAGGCCGAATTCTACTTGTGTTCTCCACGCTTTCCATTTTCGTTGCATCTATAGGATTAATTGGACTGATAGCGTTCACAACATTGATCAGGCGCAAGGAGATAGGTATACGTAAAATCTTGGGGGCCAAGCTGATGCTGCTTATCCAGATGCTTACCAAAGACACTGTAATACTTCTGAGCATTGCGACACTTATCGCATGGCCTATTGCTTATCTGGCTACCGAATACTGGTTACAGGATTTCGCCAATAGAGTAGCTATTAGTTTTTGGTTTTACATTATCTCGGTACTTATCGTCGGTGCAATTGTAGGATTGGTTATTAGTTTTCATACGGTGAAAGCATCAATGCGCAATCCCGTAGAGTCACTAAGACAGGAATAAAAATGTCCGGATACTTTGAAGTGCCTTCATTTCCTAAAGCTTTCTTTCAGTGGTATTGTAAGAAAGAGCTGTATGAAGAGCTACATGGAGATCTGGAGGAATTCTTCTACGAAAGGGTAGAGGCCAGGAGTTTGAGATTTGCTCAGTGGATGTATTGGCTGGATGTGATCAAGTGCTGCCAACCGTATGCCTGGAAAGACCTTGAAAGTCAAAACTCAGATATAATTATGTTTAAGAATTACTTTAAAACCTCATTTAGAAGCATGATGAGACATCCCTTGAGTACAATGATAAATCTCCTGGGACTCTCGACTGCCATAGGGATTTGTGTATTGGCATATGCTTTTAACCAATACAAAAACAAAGTCGACCAGTTCCATGAGAATAGGAATAATGTCTATTTATCAACATTCTTTGCCGATAGGGACGGAAAGGAACAGCAAAATGGAAAGTCGCCATTGCCTCTTGCGTCATTAGTCCAACAAGATTTTGCCAGTGTGAAGACCACTGCCAGATTGCAGAATAGGGCTGTGGTAGTTAAGAGTGGATCCAATGTGTTTCATGAGCGGATCAGCTTCGTTGATCCGGACTTTCTACAGATGATGACTTTCCCTTTGAAATGGGGAAATGCTCATGAACTTAATGACCCCAACAGCATTATACTCAGTTCATCTTTATCAGAGAAGTATTTTGGTAAACAAGTACCATTGGGGGAGATGATGTTAGTGATTATTGGGAAAGACCAAAAGAAGCTTTTTAAGGTGGTAGGGGTAGCTGAGGAGTTCCCGGGAGCAAGGTCATTTAGCTTCAAAGCACTGGTTCATTTCGACAATCTCACCGATCTTGATCAAGGATTGGATACTCAGGACTGGAATCAGTTGATAGATGCCACTTTTATACAGTTAGATGAACCTCAACAGCACGAATACATAGCATCCTCTATGGATAAATATGCAGACCAGTTCAATAAGAGTTCTGCTGACTGGAAGATCAACCGTTTCTCATTACAGCCATTATCAAGCCTGTATAGAAACAGCGGCAGTATAAGTGGTGATATTGCAAGCAACGAATATCATGTCCTTCAAAATTCTGCGATTAGCTTTGTCATCATAGGGTTGTTCGTGCTTATCCTAGGGTCTACCAATTACATAAACATTGCGATAGTCTCTGCATCCAAGCGACTCAAAGAGATTGGATTAAGAAAAGCCATTGGGGCCAACAGGAGAATGATTGTGATCCAGTTTTTGTTAGAGAACATCTGTATTATGACAATAGCTATGTTTGTTGGGCTACTTCTGGGCACGACACTTTTTATTCAATGGATGGAACAGACGATGAATTTCAAAATGGACTTCACGCTGAATGACCCATATCTCTTTCTGTTTTTGTTGGTGGTTCTTCTGTTCACTTCGTTGCTTTCAGGAGTTTATCCGGCTTTGTACATAGCAAGATTCCAAACAGCTTCTATTTTCAGTGGCAAGTTCAAAATTGGATCGAAGAGTATATTGACCAGGGTGTTTCTGGGGTTTCAGTTATCACTGGGCTGTATACTTGTTTCAATAGCTGTCCTATTTACTCAAAACACAATTTACCAGAGTCAACGTAGCTGGGGCTATGATATCGATCGTCTGGTCTACGTCAAGTTTGAAAATGCCAAAGACCTTAGGAAAATGAGAAACGTTTTTGTCAGTCACAAAGACATAGAGGCACTTGCAGACTCGCGGCACCACATTGGTAAAGAGCATGAGATGATCGAAGTGGACATGCCAGACCGTAATTATGAAGTACAGTTGGTAAAGGTAGGGGACAATTATCTGGAGACCATGCAGTTCCCCATAGACCGTAGAGGTCCTTTAGCGCTTGGGAAGAATGGTGATATTAAGGGCATAATGGTTAACCAGACATTTGTAGATCATCTTGACCTAAAGCAGCCCATTGGTCATGCCATAAAATATGGAGGAGGGAACTATCACATTACAGGAGTTCTAAAGGACTTTCATTCTTACAACTTCTACACAAAGATCAAGCCTCTGATCATCCAACCTGGTCTTGAAGATGAATCGGTTTATCTAACATTGCGAACCAGCCCCGGAACAACTGCCGATATCAAGAATGAGCTGGAAGCTACCTGGGCCACTCTTTTTCCGGAGATTCCATTTAATGGTGGATTTCAAAATACCGTTTGGGGCAACTATTATGAGAATATTAAGGACGGGGACCGGTTTTGGCGTGCATTGGCAAGTATAGTGATGCTCATTGCAGGTCTTGGTCTTTATGGTCTTGTCGCACTCAACGTTTCAGGAAGAAACAAAGAGTTTAGCATACGAAAAGTGCTTGGAGCCGAATGGGGAAGCGTGGCTCGAGCTATTGGGAAACAGTATACACTGGTTTTTGTGGTGGCCTTGTCATTGGGAGCGCCTATAAGCTATTTCTTAACCAGGATGATCTTTGACCTGTTCTTTCCCTATCACATGCCAATGAACTTTCACTTTTTCGGATATTCGCTGGTGATCATGCTCCTTGTGCTGCTCGCTATTCTCAGTTCACAAGTGCGAAGAGTCTCTCGCAACAATCCAGTCGTTGGTCTTAGATCAGAATAGCATAACAAAAGCTAAAATTGAATCCAATACCTAAGCTACCGAAACTACCGTTTACGCTCTTCAGGTGGTACTGTAAGAAGGAGTTGTATGAAGAGCTACACGGAGACCTTGAGGAGTTCTTTTACGAAAGAGTAGAGCAACAGGGTCTTTCGAAGGCCAGATTCATGTATTGGCTGGATGTGATCAAGTGTTTTCAACCATACGCCTGGAAAGATTTAGAAAGTCAAAACTCAGAAATAATCATGTTTAAAAATTACTTCAAAACCGGGATCCGAAGTATGCGACGAGCAGCTTTGAGTTCCTTTATCAATATATCAGGGCTGTCTGTAGCCATAGCAATATGTATGGTCACTTATGCATTCATGGAGTATGATTACAGTATTGATACACATCATGAGAACAAAGATGTGGTATTCTTAACTACGTCATATGTTGACAGGGAAGGAGACTTGCTCCAATATGGATTCACTCCTAGACCACTGGGTGAAGCCATGCTCAACGAAATACCTCAGGTGATTGACTTCAGTCGAGTCGCTGACCATAATGGCGTTATGAAGCACGGCGATAACGTCTTCCATGAACGCATCCGCCTGGTCGACCCATCATTTTTGCAGATGATGACATTCCCATTGTCCGTTGGCAATGCCAATAGTCTCAAAGACCTCAATAGCGTCATCATTAGTCACAACACAGCCATCAAGTATTTTGGCGATATCAATGTTGTGGGCAAGGATCTAAAACTCATCGTAAACGATCAAGAGCAGAAGACGTTTGCGGTAGCAGGTGTAGCAGAACCGTTTCCTGACGCGCACATCATTGATTTCGAATTTCTCATCAATATTGAAAACATAAAACTGTTCGATCCAACATATGCTGAAAATGATTGGACTGGTTTTATAGATGCTACCTTGATACAAGTGGATGAGCCTGCCTCCATTGCTTCTGTTAGTGAACAGATGTCAAGCTACGTGCAATTGCAAAATGAGATTGATTCCGATTGGCCGATTACCTCATATGGGTTCTCGCCAATTGCGACGTTGCATCATGACTCACATTACATCAGAGATGGTATCTCCTACGATGGCAGACAACCTGGACGTATCACCCTGCCGCTCTTAGGCGCCTTAATGCTACTGTTGGCATGCGCCAACTATATCAACCTTGCTGTAGTCCTTGCCAGCAAAAGATTGAAGGAGATCGGTGTACGTAAAATGATGGGAGCTGTAAGAAAAGGAGTAATTATTCAGTTCCTTTTCGAAAATCTGATCACAACAGGTTTTGCCACGTTACTTGGCTGGTTTCTTGCGTGGTTAATTTTTATTCCGGGATTTAGCCACATTGCTGAGATCAACTATAGCCTTGATTTCACAGATCCATACTTATGGGTTGTCTCACTACTTATCATGGTGAGCACATCACTGGTATCAGGGATTTATCCAGCCTTATTTATCTCAAGGTTCCAGACCATTACTATATTCAAAGGTGTGGTCAAGTTCAAAACGAAGAATCCATTAACCAAAGTACTGCTCGGCATACAATTGATCCTGGCGTGCGTGACAATCACTAATGCCATCACATTTGTACAAAACAATGCTTACCAGAACGATATCGACTGGGGTTATAACCCTAAGAACATGGTTTACGCAGCAGTTGCCAATGACAAGGATTATGAAGCTTTGAGAAGTGCAATGTCCAACCACTCCGATGTGATTGACATAACCAGTGGTGAGAATCATGTTGGTGTGGATCAGAGTAAAACCATTGTACATACTGTGGATCGTGATCTGGAAGTCAATCAGCTCAACGTCGCACCCGACTACTTAGCTACAATGAATTTTAAGCTTCTTGAAGGACGCCATTTTAATCCCGGCCAGACTAGCGATCAGCAAAGTGTGATCATTAATCAGAAAATGGCCAATACACTCGATTTTACGAATACCATTGGGTCGCAGTTTAGATTGGATTCCACGAACTATACTATAGTTGGTGTAGTGGATGACTTTCACTTTTACAACTTCTACAATAACATCAAGCCGACCATATTCACGGTAGCAAAGGATATTGACTATAGATTCATGGCTATACGCACGGCGGAAGGTGCTTCAGGAGAAGTGCTGGATGAACTCAAGGCCCAATGGGCGAGTGTCATACCTGAAAAACCATTTGATGGTGACTATCAGATGGATGTATGGGGAGACTATTTCCATGCGATAGAGAACTTTGCCTTTTTCAACAAGTCAGTTTCATTTATCACAGTGCTGATGGTATGCCTCGGACTCTATGGCTTAATTGCATTAAACATATCTAATCGCATTCGCGAATTGAGTATTCGCCTGGTGCTCGGAGCGGGGTGGAGCAATATGATAAGGTTACTGTCTAAGCAATATGTCATCATCATATTGGTGGCGCTCACAGGAGGAAGTTGGGTAAGCTACATCGTCAGTGATGCCCAGCTGGAAATGCTGTTTTACTATCGCATCCCCAGTGTGTGGCCTGCAGTTATACTTGCTTCACTATTATTGATGGGGATATTAGCATTCGTCTTTATCATCCAAATCAGGAAAATTGGAGGGATGAATCCAGTGAAGGGTTTGAGGGTGGAGTAATATCTCTATTTGCTTAGTCAAACAATCTCGTCATTCTCGAAAATAATGGCCTTAGATTCAAAACAGGCCATTATTTATCGGGGATCTCAAACCGTCGAGTTTCCTGTCCTCATGAAACTTAGTGCCTGTACACATAAGGGCCATGCGTTCATTTTGAGGTACAGATTCCGGTCTTTCTCGTTCCTCGAAAACCAGAATGACGATTACGTTTCAATACTTGTCGTAAGAAATTCGAACCCTTGGTTTGCTTTTTCGCTATACTTTGTGTTTCTATGTATTAAAAACTCAAAGTAATGATATCAAAGAATCTAACAGCAGCATCTACCAAGCCTATTATCCTTGCTATTCTGAAGCAAGGTAATAGCTATGGCTACCTGATCATCAAGAAGATAAAGGAGCTATCTGATGGACAGATGCAGTATACTGATGGTATGCTTTACCCGGTATTACATCGACTGGAGAAGGAAGGTTTGATCACCTCCAATTGGACCATGACAAATGAAACCCGGCCCAGAAAATACTACGCTATTACTGAACTGGGTAAAGCAGCTTTGAATGAAGAGCAGCTACAGTGGGCTAAGGTAACCTCAGTGCTTGATAGCCTTTGGAATGTTCAACCAACTACTAAATGATCAGGCAATGGGAAAGTTTGAATTAGAAAAATCCATACAGTCCTGGTTAAAGGGTTTTAGAAAGCACAGGGCATTTGATGATGGTCATCTTCAGGAGATGGAAGTTCACTTGAGAGACCATATTGATGATCTCACGGCGGATGGTTACAATCCGGAAGATGCTTTCAGAAAGGCCACAGCTTCTTTTGGTGAATCGGACAAGGTAGCCAGGGAAGAGTATTGGAACCATGAGAGAGGTCCAAGTATTCGCAAATGGCTGTTTGCTGCCATGTTGAAAAACTACTATCGCACATCGCTTCGTACCATGCTGCGCAACCCGCTGACCACATTCATCAATGTTTTTGGACTTGCAGTCGCTATCGGAAGCACTATGGTAGTCTATTCATTCTATGAATATGATCAAAGGATTGACCAGTTTCATGAGCATAAGCATGAGGTATTCCTTGTGACCAATTACGTGAATCGTGACGGTACGCTAGCGCAATATGGTACATCACCAGCCCCCATTGGTGAACGATTTACCAATGATTTTCCTGGTGTATATTCGATGACAAGGGTGTTGGATGATAGGGCGGTGGTAAAGTCCGATGAAGAGGTTTATCATGAATCAGTTCGACTTGTAGACCCGGATTTTTTGGAAATGTTCACCTTTCCGCTTAGCAGAGGAGACCGTAAATCACTACGAGATCCCAATACCATCATCATCAGTGCTGATATGGCAGAGAAATACTTTGCGCATGTGGATCCAATAGGACAGGAATTGAAAGTGATATTTAGCAGTGGTACTAGTAAAACATTTCAAGTCGGAGGGATAGCAGAAGAGTTCCCTTTAGAACGGACCATATCTTTCGATTTTCTCATCAATTTTGAAAATATCGTTACCGTAGCTCCTGATTTTAATGTAGATGATTGGGGTATTGAAGTAGCAGCCACTTTCATTCATTTATCTGACCCAAGTGAGATCAATGATATGAGTCAACTACTATCCGGTTATCAGGAAGCACAGCGGCAAGCAAATCCCGATTGGCCTGTAGAGGCATTCAACTTTGTGTCACTTGCTGAGCTGCATCAGAGATCGGGATTTATTGAAAAGGACATTAGCCATGATTATAATGCTGAAGCGCGCTTAGGTATGCCGATCATTGCAGGCCTTATGATGATCCTCGCTTGCCTCAACTATATCAATATTGCAATGACCAGCGCGGTAAAACGGTTGAAGGAGATAGGTCTTAGAAAAGTGATTGGCGCCAATCGTGGGCAGTTGGTCTTACAGTTCCTATCGGAAAACGTGGTGATGACATTGTTTGCGCTCGCTCTGGGTCTTATTCTGGCTATGGCTATCTTCATTCCATGGTTTATTGATCTATCAGGGGACCCCTTGAAACTGAATTTACTGGACCCTTACCTGTGGTTGTTTTCTGCTGCAATTGTATTGTTGACTGGTATTGTGTCAGGCCTTTATCCCGCTATCTATATCAGCCGCTATCAAAGCGTGCAGATATTTGATGGGCGATTACGGTTTGGTAAGAAAAGTCTTGTGACCAAGTTGTTCCTTGGACTTCAACTGATCATCACCTGCAGTAGTATCACATGTGCAATTATCTTCACGCAGAACAACGAATTCCAACATTCGCGTCCCTGGGGTTATGATCAGGAACTGGCAGTTTACGCACAAGCACCTGATGCTAAAGGGGCCAGGCAACTGCAAACGGCAATGTTACAGTCAGCAGGTGTCACTAACACAACACTATCTAAAAATCATATAGGGACCAGTTATGAAAATGCCATCATTCATTTTCCCGATAGGGAGTATGAAGTGGAACTACTCGAAGTAGACGATCAATACTTATCGGTAATGGGGATATCGTTGAAGTCCGGCCGTGATTTCTTACCCGATGTAGCCTCAGAACGCCAATCAGTTATTGTCAACGAAACAATGGTGGACCGGCTTGCACTCAATGATGCACTTGCGACGCAGTTTGAAATGAATGGCACGAAGTACAAGATCATTGGAGTGATGGAAGATTTTCATAGTTACAATTTTTTCTATGGTATAGAACCCATGATGATCGCCCTTGCCGCTCCAGAAACGATGCAGTTCGTTACACTAAAGACCAATGCAATCAATAGAGCGAGTGTGTATGAAGAACTGCAGGATCATTGGCTAGAGCTTTTTCCGGAAACGCCATTTCAAGGTGCGTATCAGGAAGATACCTGGACTGGCTTTTTCGATCAGCTCTACAGTGCAGAGCGGTTTTATAAAGCGCTCGCTATCATCGCCATCATGTTGGCCGGTATGGGACTTTATGGTTTGGTAACCCTTAACGTGACCTCACGGGTCAGAGAGTTTAGCATTCGCAAAGTACTTGGTGCAGGGGTTGGACATCTTGCGAGCAGTGTAGGCAATCAGTATTTGGTTCTATTCCTGGTATCATTGATCATTGGGGTACCGTTCAGCTATTGGATAGGCGTAGCTGCAATGGAGATGCTCTTCGCTTACCCTATGCCTATGACAGTTTCAGGGCTAGTGTTGGCTGTAGTGATTATGATTTTTGTAGTGCTACTTGTCGTTTCAACGCAGATAAGAAATGTCCTCAAGTCCAATCCTGTTACAGGACTGAGAGCAGAGTGACCATAAGAAGATCAATATGAAGGCTGCAATTTGGACTGCTTATGGACCTCCTGAGGTACTGAAGTCGGGTGAGCTACCCAAGCCAGTACCTCTAGTCAATGAAGTGCTGATCAAAACTGTAGCTGCCACTGTAACCGCTGGTGATTGTGAACTCCGGAGGTTTGATATTGCTAACTGGATATGGCTACCCGTTCGTTTGTTCATGGGTATTTTCAAGCCGAGGATCAAAGTGTTAGGCCAGGAGTTCTCGGGCCGAGTTGAAGCTGTAGGAGAGAAGGTCTCCAAGTTTAAGACAGGCGATAGGGTACTAGCTACCGCAATGAAAATGGGTGGCTATGCAGAATACGTATGTATCAAAGAAAGTGGTGCTATTTCGCTGATACCGGATACTATTTCCTTTGAACAAGCAGCGACCATTCCTACGGGGGGAATCAATGCACTGCATTTTGTACGTACCTCAAAGGTGAGCACAGATGACCAAGTGCTTATCATTGGGGCCGGTGGCAGCATAGGCACTTATGCCATTCAGCTATGCAAACTGAGAGGTGCTAATGTGACTGCAATGGATAGTGGTGATAAACTGTCGATGCTATCTGATATTGGTGCTGACCACACCATCAACTATCTTAAAACCAATCTTCGGGACTTGCATGAGGACTATGATGTGATCATTGATATTGTTGGATCAGCTTATGGGCTTTGTATGGACCTATTGCGACCAGCAGGACGGCTTATGATTGGTAACCCAACATTGACTAGTATGATCAAGGCCATATGGTCACCTAAAAAAACCGGACAGAAGGCTTTCTTCTCCCTGGCTGACTATACACAGGAAGGCTTTGATGCTATTCTACAACTCTTAGTTGATGAAGAGATAGAGGTGGTCATGGACCGCAGCTATGCTCTTGACGATATCGTAACTGCCCATCAATATGTAGAAGCAGGAGAGAAGAAGGGTAATGTGATTGTCAAAATAGAATGAGCAATGATGGAGAGTCCAGTGTCGCTTTGATGATCTCAATCATAATGTCACTGAGGATTTGGACATAATATTGCACAATGACCAAATCGGATATAGCTACACGGGAAGACATTGATTTGCTCGTGCGAACTTTTTACAAGAAAATAAGGGCCCATGATTCACTTGGGCCTATTTTCAACAGTGTGATTACCGACTGGGAAGAACACCTGGTCAAACTGGTTGATTTTTGGCAGACCAACCTGCTATTTGAGCCTCATTACAAAGGGAACCCAGTGAAGGCCCACCTGGATGTCGATCGGCATTTTGGAGGAACTATAGAGCAAACGCATTTTGGTCAATGGATCCAGCTTTGGTTTGAGATATTGGACGAACTGTTCGAAGGGCCTAAACAACACCTCGCTAAAGAAAGGGCAAGAAACATGTCTCATATGATGTTCATCCGCATCTTTCAGGCTAGAAAACAAACCACCTAGTCGGTCAGCTTGCTTGCTGCTATCATTCCACTATGGATAGCTCCGTCCATGTAGCCACCATAAGTCGGAGAGGTTTCTGCACCTGAGAAGATAAGAGTGTTGTCAAGATACGTTTCATGAAACACCGGATCGCCGTATTGTGGACTCATATAGAATGACTTGATGGACTCACACGAGGTGTGCCAATCCTCAGACCAGTCCTTTACTTCATAACTAAGATATTCGAGCACCTCCTGACCTAAATGTTTAGATAAATAGTCAAGAATCCGTCGCTTTCTATCCTCTTCAGAAAAGTCTCGTAGCGCCTCATTAACAAATCCCATCAGTGCATACTTTGAATCTTCAGCATTTGAGTGATCATACAGTTCTGTGACAGGACCATTTTGGCCTATGATCATTCCGGATAAGCCACTATCCCTCCAAAAAGGCTTCCTAAAAGTCATTCCCAGTTTGATGGCGTTGCTCATCCAGGTGTGAGTATTTTCCATGGCAGTAACCACTGCTGCTGGAAGCGCTGGCTCATAGTGGATTATGGTTGCGATGAGCGGGGGTACGGTAATGACCATCTTATCTGAGGAATAGTTCCCTTGGTTCGTAGCAACCTTGAGTTTACCCTGAACTTCATGAACTGATGCTACTTTGGTGTTCAAAGTGATATGGTCAGTTAGTTGATCAGCAAGCGCCTTGATCAAGGCAGAAGTGCCATCAGTAATGCGGCTGGCAGGTGTTGCTGAAGGATCATTTTCAAAATGGTGAGCTGGGGCCATGCTGCTGTACACTAAAATACTTTGACCCTGGCTATATTGAGGAAACTGCGCAATACCAAGTTCTCTACAAAGACGATGCACATGCTGATGATGCCCTTGAAACCAGGTCGCACCAAAGTCAATTCCATTTCTGGTAAGAATACGGCCACCTACGCGATCCCGAGATTCTAAGATTAAGAAATCCTTTTCCCCACGCTTCAGCAACTCATAAGCACAGGTAAGTCCGGCAAGACCCGCTCCAACGATGATGTACTTTGGTTGACTGTTCATGAGTGCAAGTTCTATCAATCAAGAGACATCCAATCAAGAAAAAGTTCGAATGTCACCAATTGGCATTTGATTGAACCACTGGCTAAGCCCTTGGTATCCGAATACACTTAAGCGTTTTACAATTTCATTACAATAACTCTGAGACGCTCACGACATTCACCAATCAAATCTGGTTCCGCACGAACAATCCTCAAGATTTTGCTGTAGATTATCTCTTAACCACTTAAACCTGGATTATGATAAAAATAGGTTACATCGGTGCAGGTAGCCTTGAGTTTGGTCCGAAGATCATCCAGGACATCCTGATGAGTAACATCATTGCTAAGGATGGCCTTGAAATACATCTGATGGATATCAATGCCAACCATCTCGATCACACGCTGGAGCATTGCGAATATGTCAAAAAGAAACTCAATAGAAGTGCCAATTTCTACACAACTACCAATCTCGAAGATGCTGTACGCGACGCTGATTTTGTAGTATGCGCGCTTGAGAAAGACCGAAATGTCTATTGGTCCCAGGATTTTCACATTCCCAGAAAATATGGTTTTAAACAAGTGTATGGTGAGAATGGTGGCGTAGGGTCCATATTTCACGCCTTAAGAAACATCAAGCCCATCATGGAGCTTGCTCGAACTATGGAGCGACTGTGTCCTAATGCCCTGTTACTCAATTTCTCTAATCCTGAACACAAGATTTGCGAAGCTGTTACCCGACTGACGAATATAAGAGCAGTCGGCTTATGTCATGGTGTATTTATGGGTCGCGACCAAATCTCTGAAATGATCAATGTTCCTTTAGATCGTTTGCGAACAAAGGCATGTGGTATCAATCATTTTACTTGGTTTCAGCAGATCCAGGATGCAAAGTCAGGGGAAGACCTTTATCCTAAACTAAAAGCCACCGAACTGGAGGGTGATATGCTGGCGAAATGGCACGAACTTGCCTTAGGAAGAATTCTATTAAGAAGGTTCGGACAATGGCCTTCTCCAGCCTCTAATCACTATGGTGAGTATTTGAGATGGGCAGAGGAATTTGTCATACCGCAGCTACAATTCTTTTACGATCCCTATGAAGGGCACCCATGGGACAATGATGAAATCCCTGAAGGAGTCTACACTATTGACCGGGTAGACTATCAAAGGCCTTGGATCAAGGATAAAAACAAGATCCTGTTTCCGGTAGGTGAGATGGAAGAACAAGTATTGGAGAACGAAGATGGATCACTGAAAAGCTCTATCGAGATAGCCACTTTGATCATGGAAGCGTCTTTGAGTGATGAAAAAATATGGCTAGAGGCTGTCAATGTTCCCAACAACGGTGCTATCCCCAATCTTCCGGATGAGCTGGTTGTGGAAGTGCCAGCCCACTGCAACAAGTCTGGTATTCAACCAGTACAGATGGAAGCAATGCCCGAGGCAATAGCAGCGATCATCAGGTTACACGCTAGTATCCATAAGCTCATAGTAGAAGCCTATGATGAGCAGTCCAAAGACAAGCTGCTGCAGGCGATATTGATCGAGCCTAACGTCAATTCCTACCGGAATGCAGTAGAAATGTGCAACGAAATGCTTAAACTTCAACAAGAGGTATTGCCTCCCATAAATTGAAAGAGAGAACTACCCTTACCGGAAAAGCCAACTATGGCGCTTGAAACACTAGATTGGTTTGTCATTGGCGGTTATCTGCTGTTGGCCGGACTGATTGGTTTTGTGATTGCCAGGCATCAATCAACGGATGTAGCCGATTTCTTTGTAGCAGGCAGGAGCTTGCCATGGTGGCTCCTTGGCACCTCCATTGCGGCAACCTGGTTTGCTGCAGATGCACCTTTAGCTGTGACCGCCCTGGTACGGACCAAGGGTATTTATGGTAACTGGCTATGGTGGTACTTAGGCACAGGCGTCATGATGATGGTCTTCTTCTATGCGAAGTACTGGAGAAGATCGGAAATTCTAACGGATGCTGAACTGATAGAGCTAAGGTACAGTGGTCGATCTGCGTCGATACTTCGCGGCTTTACGGCAACTTTTTTTGGTGTTTTTAAGAATTGTATAGGTATGGGATGGGTCATACTTGCCATGCTCAAGTTTTCTAATGTGATGCTTGGATGGAGTGCGGAGTTTGCACTCATCGTAACAACAACCTTCGCGCTTGTACACACATTAGTTTCAGGTATTAAGGGTGTTGTTGTACTTGATATGCTTCACTTTACTGCTGGTATGGTGAGTACAGTCCTGCTAGCCATACTTGTGCTGATCGAAGTGGGAGGGCCTACAGAGCTATCAAGCCAAATAGCTTCATCGACTGGTGCACCCGCCGGGGTGGTGGATATGTGGCCTAACCTGGTAAATGTTGGTGCTACCGAAATGGTTGCCTTTTTATGCCTCATTGGTGTTCTCTGGTTAGGACAGGCCCAGGGTGACGGCTATATTGTACAACGACTTTTTTCCGCTAAGTCTGAGCAGCATGCGATCAAAGCTTCCCTGTGGTTTGCGGTAGCAGGAATTGTCATACTCACATGGCCCTGGATTGTGGTAGGCCTGGGATCAATCATGATTTTGCCTATCTCAGATTCTTCAATAGCCCTCATTGAGGATCCGGAGTTGGCCTATCCTATGATGATCATTGAAGTCTTGCCGGTAGGTCTCAAAGGGCTGCTGGTAGCCGCTTTTATGGCCGCCTTTATGAGTACTATCGATACCCACTTATGTTGGGGCGGTTCATATATGGTCAACGATATCTATCAGCGCTTTATCAAAAAAGACGGATCCCCTCAGCACTACCTGTTAGCATCAAGGATAAGTATTGTCGTGCTTCTCCTGCTTTCTGCTATGGCAGCATGGCAAATGGATAGTATTTCCGGGGCATGGATATACGTTATAGAGATCATGTCAGGGATAGCAGTTATTGTCATGTTGAGATGGTTTTGGTGGCGTATCAACGCCTGGTCCGAGATCACGACCATGGCTGCTGCACTGGTCTTGGCCAATGGTCATTTGATAGGTAAAGGTCTGTATGCATTGGGATGGATCAGTGACAGTGCGTATGCCCAGGTAGAAATCTGGTACAACGATGATCATGCTTTGATCCGAGCTACTGTCATTCTGGTACTATGCACGGTAGCGAGTATAGTTGTGACGCTCTTGACCAAGCCTGTAGATAATGAAACTCTGCTACGTTTCTACTGCAAAGTACGACCCAAGGGCTGGTGGGGGCCCATTGCTATTCAAGCCCCTGAAGTTATGACCGAAGAGAGTTTGAAGAATAGTTGGATCGGATTTGCCCTTGGCGTGATTTTCCTCAATAGTATACTCTTTAGTGTTGGGCATGCCGTCTTGGGCAGTTATTTGTTGGCTATCACTCTATTAGCTGTTGGGTTAATAACTGGTTGGTTAACACTAAAATTTGTAGAATCAGCCGAAACTTCTGGGGGATGAAGATCAAGTACTTTGATGATTATGATGAGCTCAGTCAACATGGTTCTGATCTCATTTTGGCTGAATTAAAAATCAAACCCGATCTACTCTTATGTGCAGCTACAGGAGGTTCTCCAAAAGGTTTGTATAGTAATCTTCAAGATACTTTTGCTGATTCCCCCGAGCTATTTAGCAGACTCAAGGTCATAAAACTTGACGAATGGGTAGGGTTACCGTTGGATGACCCTGGGAGTTGTGAACATTACCTTCAACAACGACTTATCGAACCACTCTCTATATCAAAGCAGCGATATATTTCATTTGATCCACATGCGGAAAATCTCGACAATGAATGTGAAGCTGTTCAGATAAAACTTAACGAAAATGGCCCGATTGATATTAGCATTCTTGGATTAGGACAAAACGGCCATATCGGTTTCAATGAGCCTGCTGATGAACTAAACCCTCATTGTCACATTGAAAAGCTCACAGACACCTCGCAGCAGCATGGAATGGTGGCCAGTGTGTCTTCAAGCCCGGAATATGGGTTGACTCTTGGCATGAGCGACCTACTTCACTCCAGAAAAATTATTCTGATCATCTCCGGTGAGGGGAAGCAACAACCCAAAGAATTCATAATGACTGGGAAGATATCTACTCACTGCCCCGCTTCTTTTCTATGGCTTCATGACAATGTACAGTGTTTGGTTCTGAATTAGCGAAGGTTGTTCATATGGAGCATTCAGAGTAAGGTATGACCAGCGAGAGGCGGCTTCTTATCTTCCAAATTGGTAGCTAAAAAGGTCATTTAGAATGGGATTTCTTCTTAACGTATGCTGGAGAGCTAAGACAAGATGTATCTTATGTAACTCATAAGATCAATCTCTAAGCCGCCAAGTACTCAATAGAACACTTGGTTTCGAAGTGTAATCTCTTATAGTGACCCTACCATCATTTCATGATCAAAGAACCAAGATTATTCTTGATCGAGTATCTTAATTCATCTTTCTTGCTGAAAAATTAGAGACATATCGTTCTCATATGGCATCAGCATTATACAGTAACGGATTAATGAGTTTAAAGGAATACTGGAAGAAAGACCTTGTTTCCGGTTTTATGGTGTCATTGATCGCTTTACCCCTTTGCTTAGGTATTGCGGTAGCATCAGGAGTACCACCCATGTCAGGTCTGATTGCGGCAATAGTAGGCGGGCTGTTCATGTCACGGGTCACTGGTTCTTATGTGACTATAAGCGGGCCTGCTGCTGGGCTCATAGTGGTTAATCTAGGGGCAGTGGAGTCTCTCGGGCAGGGGGATATGTTGGCTGGGTATAAGTACGCTTTAGCTGTATTCCTGATCGCTGGAATTTTACAGATGATCTTAGGTTTTCTCAAGGTGGGCAAGTTTGGTGATTTCTTCCCGTCAGCTGCGGTCCACGGCATGCTTGCTGCCATAGGGGTCATCATTATCGTTAAGCAACTTTTTGTGGCTTTAGACTACACGCCTGAGACTGGTAAAGGGCATGGTATCATTGGGTCGATGATCCAGATACCTGATGCTTTTATCAATATGAACCCTGAGATCGCATTTATTGCACTCATAAGCATATTCATATTGGTCATTCATCCGCAGATCAAGTTCAAACCAATCAAACTGATCCCGGCACCTATGTTGGTGATCATTTGTTCGATACCTTTCTCCCATATTTTTGATCTGTTTCATGAACATGACTATAAGCTGATAGGTCAGGTGTATCACCTTGGTCCAAAAAACCTGGTTCACCTACCGGAAAAAGTAATTGAGGGGATCGTACTGCCCGACTTTGGTATGACCATGACAGGTACCTTTTGGATAGCGGTAATCAGTATCACATTGGTGGCAAGTTTAGAATCGCTATTGAGTGCTCAAGCAGTAGACACACTAGATCCCTATCATCGTAAGTCTAATCTCAATAAAGACGTATCCGCAATGGGTGCGGGGAGTGCTCTTTCCGGCCTGGTTGGTGGATTGCCGATGATCTCAGAGATTGTTCGAAGTTCAGCAAACATTAGTAACGGAGGACGAACCCAATGGGCTAACTTCTTTCATGGAGGGTTTCTTTTGATCTTCTTACTAATAGGTAGGCCAATTATCGAACAGATACCGTTAGCTGCATTAGCGGCAATGCTAATCCATGTGGGCTTTCGATTAGCATCGCCCTCAGAGTTCAAACATGTTTATGAAATAGGGAAGGAGCAACTCCTCATTTTTCTAACCACGCTTGTTACTGTGCTTGCCACCGATTTGATTATTGGTGTACTGGCAGGAATACTTATGCAGGTGGTCATTCACTTGTACTATGGAGCTCCTCTCAAGTACTTATTCAAGTCTCGTTTTGATTACACCAAGGATCATGATCAGGATGTCATCTATCTTCAGCATTCGGCAATATTCTCCAACTATATCTCATTAAAATCAGAGATTGAAAGTTGCAGGGAACAAGGTAGACTGGTGATTGATTTTACTCACGTCAACCTGATTGACCATACGTTTCGAACGCACTTACAGGGATTGATCAGGGAATGGGAGGCGGAAGGCAAGCAGCTTATCCTTGCCAATGCAGAACATCTTATTCCTGTTTCAGATCATCCACTAGCCACACAAGTCAAAAAGGATGCACTTCCGGTACTAGATCAGAAACTCACAGATCATCAGCAGCATCTGAAGGCCATTGCTGCTCAAAACCACTGGAAATTTCTTCCAGCTAAGACCATATCATTTGACAATTTTGTGGGATTTAATTTTGGAGTGAATAGCAGAATAGTCCATGCTCAGAATATTGTATCTGGTAAATATGAAGGTGTTCGCTTGATCTATTCCGAAATCATTTATGATCAAACGCCTGAAACATTATCGCCAGACTCGCAATTGTCTGCCCTAATTATAAAGCCTCCTAAGGATATACCTGTTTTTTTATTGGAACGAGAAGGGTTCTTCGAGAAGGTAACTGATCTGGCTTACAGAGAAGACATTGATTTTGAAGCTCATCCGGTTTTTTCAGACAAGTTCTTGTTGAAAGGGCCAGATGAAGAAGCGGTTAGAAACTTTTTCCACCCTGGTATCATCCGTAAAATAGAAGAATATCCCCATTTCCACATGGAAAGCAATGGAGAAGCCATTATCCTATATCGCTTCGATAAAGCTGATGATGATGAGTCTATTAGCCAACTGATCCGGTTTGGAAAGATATTAGCTTTGATTTCTTAAGTGTTGATAATCAAAGCTTTATAATTCTTCAGCAGGCTAGCTGAATTTTTTTTCAAATTTTTCTCAACCTTTTAAAAACCCTCGCGTTGAGATCAGCGAAAAACAGAAAATGATTTAGTGATGAAACTAATTAAGTATGTTAAACTGATGAATACGCTATCAATGATTGATGGCCGAAAGTCGACTGTCAAAGGACAGTTCAATCTCTCTACAAAACTCTTTTTGAGGGGAGATTTGGACAAGAATGAATACATGAAACAATCTGATGCATATACAAACGAATTGAGAACCCTGGACCTGCAGAAAAGATCTGCATTAAAGCATTATGCGATAGCAGCTTAGAGGTGCTTGATTCAACCAAGTTTATTGCGTCATTTCGAAAAACCTTACTTGTCTTCAGGTAAGGTTTTTTTATTGTCTTTTTTGCCAAAAGATGACTTTCCAACTTTCATTACTAATAAGACTACAGCACCAAAAATCAATCCCGTGAGAAACTCAAACAACATGGATGGGATGTTTAGTCCTTCGGCGAGATGATGTACAAAAGGCAAGTTGTGAACGAAGATGCCTCCGGATACCAGCATCAACGCTATAGTCCCAATAACTGTCAAACCTTTAATCACAGAGGGTAAAGCACGGACAAGGAACATTCCGATTTTGTCTGATAGGGTGTTGTCCTCTTCATTGAGATTGATGAGTGCGTATCCAAATTCATCCATTCTCACGATTAAAGCTACGATACCATAAACACCAATGGTGGCCACCAATGCTATAATGCTCACTACAACAACCTGGATATTTAGCGGCTGATCAGCCACAGTGCTTAGCGCGATGATCACAATTTCTACAGACAGTATGAAGTCCGTGATTATAGCTGCTCGTACCTTTTTCTTCTCCAGTTCGAGTAGATCACCTTCTTTCAATGCTTCTACTACCGCGGATTTCTTTTTCTCCTTGTGAGGTACGAAATACTCATATATTTTTTCGGCCCCCTCGTATGCCAGATAGAAACCGCCGAGTAAAAGCACTACCGTAATAACAGTCGGAAGGAAAGCGCTCAAGAGAAACGCTATCGGCAGAATGATCAGTTTGTTAAGTAATGAACCCTTTGAAATGGCCCAGAGTACTGGCAATTCTCTGGAAGAGGCAAAACCTGAGGCCTTCTCAGCATTTACCGCTAGGTCATCACCTAATATTCCAGCCGTCTTCTTACCCGCGACTTTACTGATCATAGCAACATCATCCAGCAGTGTAGCGACATCATCAAGTATTGCGAAAAAGCCTGAAGCCATGATTATTCTGTTTTAGATATGATAGAGCAAAGAATCATAAGCAAGAAAACAAACCCAACTTGATCCTACATTATTTCTTTGGCAATCGAATACTTGAGATTTCATTTCGAAGCAGATAGCGTCAAGGTTCACCAACGGTGTATTTGTTAGAATTAAGATCGAGATTGATAGATTTGTACTTCGCCTTAACATAAAATGGATTTAAGTCTACAAGAAAGCGTACTAGTTATCGTCTCAGTACTATTGACGGCAACTGCCTTTAATGTGGCGCTTTATTTTGGCTATGGCAAAAAGGTGGCTTACCTGTTTTTTGCTTTCTATTGCCTATTTCATTGTTTTAAAATTTACCTAAAGACTTATCCTGAAGAACAGGAATTAATACCGTTTCTGAGCCTCAACGGATATGAGCTTGTATACATATCAGTCATTCTTGGGATGCTCTCTCTTAGCGTCTTCCTGGCTTACTACTTCACTATCCCGTACCGCAGACAATTTGTTGCCTTTTATCTCGCCAGTGCCGTACTGTATTTCTTCTTTCTGCATGAGTTAGAGTTCATCAAGTTTAGTCTGATCATTGCGCTGGCACAAAGTATATATGTGGTGGTCAAGTATAGCAAAGGTTATTTGGTCCTCTTAGGAATCTTAGGATTTGCGTTTTGTGTCTGGTTGGGTTGGCAGGGCGCGCTAAACTATGGCTATTTTGTCGGTGCGATTTTCCTAATTCTTTGCATGGTACTTTCGTCAAGCATAGAGTTAGCTCGCCAGAATAGAGAATACAATGAGACCATCATAAGAGCTTCGCGCCTCGAAAACCAGTTGCTCAAGTCCACTATTCAGCCTCATTTCATTATGAACTCGCTTACCTCACTACAAGAGTTGATCGAGCAGGAACCATCTAAGGCATCAAAATTTGTACTTGAACTATCAAGGGTCTTCGAGCTTTTCGCCAAGATTAGCGATAGGAAACTGATCCCTATTAATGATGAGTTGGATTTGATTTCCGCCTATCTGGAAATCATGGGAGTACGTAAGAACATCTCATTCCAATTAGAGAGAATTGATCTGACAGAAGATGACGCCATACCCCCAGGAGTTCTTTTGACCTTGGTTGAAAATGGCTTAACTCATGGCTATGAGGATAGAGAAGAGGGTCGGTTTTCAATCGCTCGAAAGGAAGATGATTCGACTTTGACGTATTCTGTGTTCAATGATGGGAAAGCTTCGAGCGGCGCAAGCAATAATGGTACAGGTATCAATTATGTCATTTCCAGACTCAAAGAGTCGTACGCTGATAGATTTGATTTTCAGTCTTACCCGGATAGCAATGGTTGGCTCTCAACAATTACATTGTGGAAATGACTAGAATATTGGTTTGCGAAGACGAACCCTTGATCGCGAAGAGACTCATGCGCTTCATTCAAGAATCGGTGACCTTTCCCTATGAGATTGATCTAGCACATACACAATCCAATGCTTTTGAAACGCTGGCCAGCAAGCATATCGATCTCTTATTTCTAGATCTGAATCTTCACGGAAGAGATGGCTTTGATATTCTAAAACAACTAACCTCGAATGCCTTTCATACGATTGTGGTATCAGCACATTCCGATAGGGCGATCGAAGCATTCGAAATCGGCGTACTCGACTTCATTGCAAAGCCTTTTACCCAGCAGCGCGTGCGTAAGGCACTAGATAGGTATCACCAGGGAACCAACACCAGCTCCGGTCAACTGAAGTACCTGGCAATTCAGACGCATAAGGGGCTAGAATTCGTCTCCATCGAGCGAATCAGATATATCAAGGCTTCAGGTATTTATTCCGAACTTTTTCTCGTGGATGATTCCACAAGCCTTTACAACAAGCCACTGAATCAACTCTTGAAGTTACTGCCCTCCAACTTCATTAGAACCCATAAATCTTATGTTACCCGAATCGATGATATAGCGTCGTTGGAAAAACGAGCCTCTAATACTTACGATGCGTTACTTAATTGCGGTAGCAGAATACCTGTTAGTCGTAGCGCGAGAAAAGAAATCATCGAGAAACTGACAGTGTAATAACTGTTCCGAAGGTTATTTGACTGATTAGAAATAAGTCCCACCGATTGCACCTAATGGACTATTGCTTTACAGGCAGATCATAAGTAATGGATATGGACCGAAGGAATTGGATTTCTTCTACAGCACTTTTAGGCTCGACACTTCTTTTTCAACCAGCTAAGGCATTGAGTCATAGTATTACTGACCTTGATCAAGATCAGGACAGTATAAAGCTCAGTTCGAATGAAAATCCCTTCGGTCCTTCAAAAAAGGCAATGGAAGCCATAGAGGAGTACATTGTTCAGGGCAATAGGTACCCCAATGAACTGCGTCAGCAATTAATCAATCAACTGGCGCTTCGTTTTGGGGTAGACAATCAATCTATACTGCTTGGTGCCGGTTCTTCCGATTTGCTGCAGCTGCTATCATTTTGGTGTATACATGAGAAGAAAACGGTCATCACTTCTAAAGTCACCTTTGATGTCTTACCTAAGTGCGTAGAGCGCTTTGGAGGTGAAGTAATTGCTACTGATCTAACCAACGACAAAGGTTTTGACTTAGATGCTATCGAAGAATCATCGAACAAAAAGACGGGAGTGGTCTACTTAGTCAATCCAAACAACCCGACTGGATCAAAACTCTCATATAATGATCTTCTGGCCTTTTGTGATCGGGTCAGTCGACATTCTTATATCATCGTCGATGAAGCTTACATTGAGTATATAGCTGATAATGAAAGTGTTATACAACTAGTTGAAAGTAATAGCCGAATAATCGTTCTCAGAACATTCTCAAAGATCTACGGCCTGGCGGGAATGAGAGTAGGTTATCTAATTGCTGCTGCTGGCTTCATTCAAACCTTAAGGAAGTATCAGGTTTGGTCAGGTTCAAATCTGAATACGCTCGGCCTGGCTGCTGCTAAAGCCAGTTTAGAGGACGATACTTTTCTTGCTACTGTTCGCAATCTCAATTCAGAAAGTAGGGACTTCACGCTTGGCGAATTAAGAGGGCTTGGCCTGTACTGTGCAGAGCCATATGGGAATTTCATCTGGTTCAACTGCGGTGAAATTGGAGTTCTGCCTCTAAGGAATACGTACGCTCAAAACAACCTTATAGTAGGCGCGAGTGAAGTAGCTGGAAGCACCTGGATGAGGGTAACAATAGGTAAAAAAGAAACTATGCAACGATTCATAGAAGTTGCAAAATCAATATGGACTTAAACCAAATAATATGAGAACCATTCAAAAATTACTTATCCTCTTTCTATCGGCTATCACAGCATTTTCTGCCTTTGGACAAACAGATGGAAAGGAATACGCAGCGATTACCACTACTCTAAACTATTATCTGGAAGGAGGCACCAATAATGACTTCAGTACTTTAAAGAAGGCTTTTCATAAAGATGCTGTGATGGAGTTCATTTCTGAGGAAGAAGGATATAAATCAGTCAACGCGCTAGAATTCTTTGAGGAAAGAATGAAGCCCGGACCTAAGGCCAATAGGAAGACGTATGTAACCCAAATCAATATTATGAATACAGCTGCCAACGCCAGGTTAGAAATTGTCTTTCCAGATTTTGTCATCGTAGACTATATGAACTTGCTAAAGATCGATGGGGAATGGCAGATCGTCAGCAAAATATTTAGCAGTAGGTCAGTAAAAACACTTTTTCCTGAATAGCAGCTATGGTTAGAATATTATTTATCTGTGTCGGATTAGGTTTGGTATCCTGCACCAATAGCAATCAGACAACCCCAGAAACCATCACTGAGGCTGAAGTTCATCATACACTCGAAGTTTGGGTTGATGGTTTGTTAGAAAACAACCCTCAAAAAATCGATCGGGTATTGGATGATAGTTGGGTCTACTCGGGGGCAGGAGATGGTACTACCGTCAACAAGTCACAGGCTCTCAGTGAAATGAGTCCAGGAGAAACTACCTTGAAGAAGGTGACGCTAATGGATACGGTCGTCTGGCTTTACAATGATGTCGCCATCATTAGAGGTTGGGAAGAGCTAGTGTTTGTAGAGGATGCCGATACGAGCAAAATGTATCTACGCTTTACAGATGTTTATGAGAAAAAAGACGGAGTAGTTCGTGCTATCGCCACTCATAGTTCTCCAATTAGTGAGGTGGAAAATTGATCCGTTGCGAAAGAGGTTGGTTGGTTTTGATGCTTTGAACGTTGATGGCCTTTTCAGATCATAATCTATGATCTGATTCGAATAAGCACCGATGATTGAATGAATATACTCACCTGCTTCGATGGTATTCAAATAGGTAATGTTTGTATTCTATAATTACTCGGGACGAATGGGCAGCAGGAATTTAGGAAGATTGTGGTACATGGCTACCCAACGACATTATTTATCATAGCAAGATCATCAAGCAGAGTTAGAACAACATTAAAGCTATAGCGCCTTGATTTTTAAGTCGAAGAGAATGAAGCCTGAAGAATTGTGATATGGGTTAAAACAATTCCATGTTTAATCTTATAGAAGAGTTTAGATTCTTATTGATAGCATGGATATTTGTCGAACATCAAAAATGAGGACCATGTCAGAAGACAAATTCTATCACGTCGGTGAGCTGAGTATCGAACAACCAACCAAAACACAATATGAGTCTAAGAAATTTACCAAAGCTCGACATCCGGAACCGTATCGCTTCGAAGTGAACCTGAGTGCTGAATCAGGTAAGATGCAGAGTAAGACGGGTGTCGTTTCGGTGAACATACCAGGGTTCAGTCCTGTGAAGCTCTACTGCGATGAACAGCCACCTGTGGGAGAGGATACCGCCCCGCCACCATTAGCATTCTTTTCTGCTGGTATAGGATTCTGTTTGATGACACACTTGACGGATATTCTGACCGCCCGAAAGATCCAGGTGGATAGTTTGAAATTGGAGCAAAGAATCATCTTCAGAACCAATCTTGGACACATGCGGGAGCATGGCTATATGACCAATGGAGGTTGTGATATGGTCGAAACGCATGTAATCATTGAAAGCCCTGAGCCTGAAAAAAACATTAAGGACCTTTTGAATGAGGCTGAAAATGGCTGTATGGCCCATTACGCCTTACGAAACCCTATTCCATGGTCTACAAGGCTGGTCTATAATGGCAAGGAAGCCATCAATCGTTCTTCAGAAAATGACGATGAAATCTCGTAGAGGCCAACTAAACTGAGTGGAAGGGCGACCAAAAAACTTAATGCAGCCTCTGAGTGAAAATCGACTACAGACCAGTATTTAATTTCAGAGTATAGCGATAGCACTTGTTTTTAGTTATCTCGCCAATAGTTATCACATCATTCTTGGGACTACAGTAAATACACTAATTTTTCATAGCGAATCACTTACCGGCCTATTGATGAATGGAGTCAAACGAGAGCATGAGTATATATCTATGTTACCGATAGAAACTCTACCGGGTTTGACTGACTCGACCTTAGGAATCTGAGGTCAGAATTTTGAACTAATCCATCAAAGAATAATCTATGAAAACCTTAATCCTATTGACTTCCCTAATGATTGGAATGGCAGACCTTGCGGCACAACATCACAATGGTGGAGCTAATGAACATATGCACAAGTCTTCTGTTGAAGAGTTGATCCAACGGTTTGAATCGAAGGAACGTGACGAATATCAACAGCCTGAAAAAGTCCTCGATTATCTAGGTAACATGGAAGGAAAGAAGATAATCGATATTGGTGCTGGATCTGGTTATTTCTCTGTTAAACTCGCTGCAAGAGGTGCAGAAGTTATTGCTGCAGACGTAAGCGAAGAATTTCAAGACTACATCAAGCTGAGGATTGAAAAGGACAAACTTGAAAACATCGAGTTAAGAATGATTCCTTATGATAGCCCGGCGCTCAATGAACACGAAGTGGATATGGCGCTCATCGTGAATACTTATCATCATATTGAAAACAGACCGGACTACTTTAGCGAGGTGAGAAACGGGCTAAAGACAAACGGAGAATTGATCATAGTAGATTTTTTCAAAGTGGAGACTCCTGTTGGGCCACCAATCAAGCATAAACTGTCTATCGACCAGGTGATTGCAGAATTAAAAGAAGCGGGTTACAACTCTTTTGAAGTAGAAGTGAGTCTATTGCCTTATCAATATATTATGAAGGCTAAATAAAACCTGTAGAACCTGTAGAATAACTGTCGTACCATAGTTAACTATGATTTGGTCTGGCTAGAACTGGCATAGGAGTGTCGTTACATACCATATCATAACCACTCCTCAATCCAGTCTCAGTTAGATGCGAGATAGCATTTGAAATACACTGTCTGGTATTATGAATTTCCATTCCGCATCACTTCAGTTTGACCTAAGTTTTAAATAGATTGACTTAGCGATCATAATCTAAACTGTAAATCCATGCGTTATCTACTTTTTCATTCGCTTTCATTCATTTTCTTATTCGTATCTAGTGCGGCATTATCTCAGTCTCTTTCTACCGCACAAATGGATCAGCTCAAGTTTCGACATATTGGCCCTGTCGGCAATAGGGTCATTTCCGTAGCAGGTATCGCTGGAGACCCTTCCACCTATTATGTAGGGGCTGCTTCTGGTGGTGTGTGGAAAACAACAGATGGTGGTCTGAATTGGGCACCTGTTTTTGACAAGCAGCGGGTTCATTCCATTGGGGCATTAGCGTTAGCACCAAGTGAACCTGAAGTCATTTACGCAGGTACTGGTGAATCATTCATCCGCTCAAATGTATCCATTGGTAATGGTGTTTGGCGATCAACTGATGGTGGTACCAATTGGACACATCTTGGTTTAAAGAATACAGGTAGGATTAGCCGAATAGTGGTGCACCCCACTAATCCTGATGTCGTCTATGTAGCCGCATTAGGCCATGGCTATACACCTCAGCAGGAGCGTGGTATTTACAAAACTACTGATGGAGGCAAAACGTGGACACAGGTCTTGTTTGTCGATAGCAAGACAGGAGCTTCTGATTTGGTGATGGATCCATTTAATCCGAGAATATTGTTTGCAGGAATGTGGTCATTGGAAATCAGGCCATGGGTTCGCAAGAGTGGGGGGGCAGGCGGAGGTATTTATCGCTCGCTGGATGGAGGAGAGACATGGGACAAGTTAGAAAGTCCAGGTTTGCCTGAAGGAGAAGTTGGAAAAATAGCTTTGGCGATGACAGCTGCCCAGCAAGGCCGCTTGTATGCGCTTATTGAAACCGGGGATGGTATTCCATTGGATGGAAGGCCGACAAATACTGGAGAACTGTGGCGATCGGAAAATCGAGGTGCGTCATTTCAACTGGTCAATTCCGATAGGGACTTATCGGGAAGGGGAGCATACTACACGCGATGCACCGCATCACCTGACAATGCCAATGAGATTTATTTCTTTTCTGCGGCATACGCCACAAGTATCGATGGGGGTACCACTGCAACGCTTGCAGCACCGGGTACTGCACCTAACTGGGATCATCACGATATGTGGGTAGATCCTACGAATGGAGACCGTCAGATAGTTGTCGGAGACGGTGGACTGTCCATTAGCCAAAATCGCGGCAAGTCATGGTATCGCGTACAGATACCCGTCGCTCAACTCTACCATGTCACTACTGACACAGAGGTACCTTACAATGTACTGACTAACAGACAAGACGGGCCATCAATGAAAGGCCCCAGTAGGAGCCGTATGCAGAGCTTTTTCGGAGGTTTTATACCTACCGGAATGTGGCACGATGTAGGAGGCGGGGAAAGTGGATTTGCGACTGCTGATCCAACTGACCCCAACATCGTATGGTCGAGTGCATCCGGCTTTGGTGCATTGGGTGGTGTAGTAGTTCGATACAATGAAGAAACAGGGCAGTTTCGACAAGTGGAAGTATGGCCTGAGTTGACAGCAGGAACACCTGCCGCAGATGTGAAGTATAGATTCCAATGGACCTTCCCGTTGCTTATCTCACCGCATGATAATAATACGGTATATGTTGCTAGCCAATATGTACATCGCACAACCAACGGAGGCCAGACCTGGGAGATTGTGAGTCCTGACTTAAGTCTCAATGACGCTTCAAAGCAACAGTTTTCGGGTGGATTGACCGGTGACAACATTGGTGTGGAATACGCCAATGTAGTTTATGCATTAGACGAGTCACCATTGAAGAAAGGCTTGCTTTGGGCAGGTACCAATGATGGCCTGGTACATATCAGCCAGGATAATGGTGCCACATGGACGAATGTTACCTCCAAAGTTCCTGATATGCCGACTTATGGCGCTGTACGTAATATTGAAGCTTCTAAACATGATGAGGGTACGGCCTACATGACGGTAGATGCCCATGAAATGGGGGATTTTAAGCCCTATGTCTATGTTACCACCAATTACGGTAGTTCGTGGAAGAAGATCACGAGCGGTATTGAAGATAGCCCTTTGAGCTATTGTAGAATGGTCAAAGAAGATCCTGTAAACCCTAACCTAGTCTATTTGGGAACGGAGAACGCACTTTACTTTTCATTAAATAAGGGTTCAACTTGGCAGTCGTTGATGACTAATCTTCCATCCAGTCCTATGTATTGGATGGACATACCAGAGCATTTCAATGATCTTGTCGTAGGTACTTATGGTAGAGGTATTTGGATCTTAGATGACCTGACGCCAATACAGCAGTTCAGCCAAGAGGTAGCACAGTCTTCATTACACCTTTTTGATCCTAAAGATGCTTTCAGACTGCAGCCAATATCAATGGTTATGCAGTTTTTCAAAGAGGCCTCATTCGGTGACGATCCACCGGCGGGTACCTCGCTTCATTACTGGATGGCAGAAGGCATGACAGATAGTGTCACCCTCATGATTGCCAATGAAGCTGGAGAGACGGTTCGTACCATTAAGCATAAAGGGAAACCTGGCATCAACAGAATATGGTGGGATTACAAAGAAGACCCAACAACCAAAGTGGTCATGCGCACTAAACCGCGTTATGCTTCATGGTTTGAACTCGATGATAATAACACTCGAAATTCATTAGTACCTCCAATTGCTGTAATGGCAAGTCCTGGAACATACACAGTCACCCTGAAGTCTGGGGATGTTGAGCAAAAGCAAAGCTTTGAATTGATTAAGGATCCTAATTCAGAGGGGACTTTGGAAGACATTAATCAACAAAAACAACTGCTGGATAAGATTCGTGTCGACTTTGAAGCCATGTCTACTACCGTTAATGAGATGGAAAAACTGCGCAGGCAACTAACAGATTTGATGCCTTTGGTATCAGGAGATGTACTTGCTGAAATGCAAACCACAGATAGCATTGCTACTGAAATCGAAAATCAGATCATTCAGCTTAAACATACAGGTAAGGGGCAAGACGTTATACGCCTACCGGGAATGCTCATGGAAAAGCTGAGCTACCTTGCTATGACTGTTGCAATCGCTGACTTTAAACCAGCAGACCAATATGTCGAGGTTTATGACAAGCTCCATACAGAATGGCTGGAAGTTGAAAAGTCCTGGAAAGAGGCTAAAAGTGGAGAGGTGAAGGCGCTACTAGATGTCATGAAGGAGAATCAGATCGGCCCATTGATTATTGGCCAGGACTGAGTTATTATAAAGTATGTGCAAGGTATGATTGCTGCGTTTGACTTCATTCTAGTAGCAACCATTTTTAATTTTTAACCAATCAGTAGCCCACTAGGGCGGAGAAATTGCACCTTTTAAATCAAACACGATCAGAATGAAATATCTTCTACTTTGCGCTTCTCTCTTATTGATAGCACCTGTTTATGGTCAGCTGACAACCCGATGCGAAGCATCCAATTATACCGAAACGGCGACCTATGAAGAGGCAATGACATTTTATCAAACCCTTGCGGATACTTATGACGAAGTATCGATACTTGAACACGGTCAGACGGACATAGGTATTCCACTGCATGTGGTATTAATCAACACTGGAGCAGAAAGGACTCCTGAAGCATTGCAAAATGCTGGAAAGGCCATCTGGTTGATCAACAATGCAATACATCCAGGAGAGCCGGATGGCGTTAGTGCATGTCAAATGTTCGCCAGAGACCTACTGCAAAATATGGAAAGCAATGGATCGGCACTCGATAAAGTCGCCATTGCCATTATCCCATTTTACAATATTGGAGGTACACTCAACAGAAATTCAACAACTCGTGTCAATCAAAATGGGCCTGAGGAATATGGTTTTCGAGGCAATTCCAGGCATTATGATCTGAATAGGGATTTTATCAAATCTGACACCAGAAATACGAAATCGTTTCATGAGATCTTTCAGCGCTATGACCCTGATTTCCTGCTAGACACGCACACCAGTAATGGCTCGGATTATCAACATGTAATGACGTTAGTTTATTCTCAAAAGGACAAACTAGGTGGTGAGCTGGGTAAGTTTCTAGATGAAGTGTTGTTGCCGCAAACTTATGCAGGCATGAAAGAAAGGAAGTTTGAAGCTATACCCTACGTCAATTCCTGGGGAAAGACACCAGATCATGGCTGGACGCAATTCTTGGAACTTCCGAGATACTCAACTGGCTATGCAGCTTTGTTTCATACCCCTGGCTATATGAGCGAGACTCATATGCTAAAGTCTTTTGAACAACGGGTGAAATCGACATATGAATTGATGTGGACGATGCTTGACATGCTTGAAGACAATGGAGAAGAATTGGTAAGGTTAAGAGAAGCTACCAAAAGCAAGATCGTGAATCAAAGCAACTTCGAAATATCCTGGTCAGTTGACACGACAGGCTATAAATCTATACTATTCAGCGGTTATGAGCCGGTATATGTAGAAAGTGGGATTTCAGGTTTGCAGCGGTTAAAGTACGATCAAGGCCAACCCTTCACTAAAGAGGTGAAGTTTATGGATGATTATCGAGCTGACAAAACCATCGAAGCGCCAAAGTTCTACATAGTTCCACAGCAATGGAGGCGTGTTCTTGAGTTGCTATCAACTAACCAGATCGAAATGTCTCCTTTACAATGCGATAGTATCATTGAAGTGGAGACCTATGAGATTACAGACTTCAAAACTGTTAGAAATCCCTATGAAGGTCACTATCGGCATTATGGTGTGGAAGTCGAAGCTACAAGAGCAGCAATCAAATTTAGGAAGGGTGATGTCCTAATTCCAGTCAATCAATGGCGTAATCGCTACATTGTAGAAACCCTAGAGCCAGAAGCTCCAGATTCATTTTTCGCCTGGAATTTCTTTGATGCTTTACTTCAGCAGAAAGAACATTTCTCATCATATGTGTTTGAAGATCATGCCCTTAAGATACTTGAACAGAACCCTGAATTAAGACGAGCATTGGCTGAGGCCAAAGCCAACGATCCTAAACTGGCTGAAAGTGCCAACATGCAACTCGAGTTTATCTTTCAGCGTTCAGAGCACCGTGAACCTGAATATATGCGCTACCCAATTTTCAGAATTATGAAGTAGCAGAGTTCTGCTAAAACATCAGGATAGTCCGAAGAAATGCCAAAGCTGATAGCCCGTTAGGCCAATTCCTGCTATTATCAAATAAGTGTTGGTAGCCTTGAAGAATGGCTCATAGCTACTCATTTGTCGCCAGAGATTGATCACATACACAATTGGAATCAGCGCCAATACCTGCCCAAGTTCTACTCCCAAATTGAAGCATAATATTTTGAATAGAATGCCTTCTTGATCGACTGTGAACGATTGAAGTCTTGCTGATAAACCCAGACCATGGATAAGTCCGAAAACAAAAACCATGTTTAGTAAATGTGGTGGATTCACTTTCAGCCATTTTTGGAATAAGCCCATGTTCTCAAAGCCTTTATACAATACGCTTAGGCCTATAATCGCATCGATCAAATACTCGTTCACAGAGAATGATAAATAAGTAGCTGAAATCAATGTGATACTATGGCCTATGGTAAAGGCGGTGATGAACTTTACGATCTCTTTGAACTCACGTAAGAAGAATATCACACCGACCAGAAAGAGTAGGTGATCATACCCTGTAAGCATGTGTGTTGCACCGACATAGATATAAGCCCATAAACCACCATTTTCAAGTAGTGCACGATCACCACCAGATACATCATGCCCTAGCGCAATTAATGGCAGCAACAGTATCCCAATGCCAAGAATAGTACCTCGCTGGTTCATGTTAAACATTATTTTGTCTGTTGAACACGAAATACAGCACGCAGATGACGAGTACACTTATGATAGCCCAAATGTAGAATGGGATTCCTTCTTCATGGTCGCCTGAATGGTCATGTTCATGGTCGTGCTCACTGTGTGAATGATCATGGTCGCCAGAGTGGTCGTGATCGTGAGAATGATCATGCGAACCTTCATCACCTACAGCAAAAGTCACAGTAGCCCAGTTTGATTCATGGGTAAGTCCCTGTTCTTCAATCTCCACCAAATGAATGGTTTTCAAATACCAAACCCCCTCTGATGAGATTGGTACGTTCAACAACCCTTTTTCATCTGTTCTAAGTTGTACCAAATCGTCATGGGTGTGATCACCTTCTTCATCATGAGAATGTCTATCATCTTCGTGAGAGTGACTATGAGCTGCAGCTGAGCCTACGTAAACCAGTTGATCGGCCAGTGGCTCCTGATTGAAAAGTAGTTTTACCGGTAGGTCATGGCCTGGGTGCATATCATATGGGTTTTCCATAAGTATGAATTCGATGGAATAACCCAGTTCGGTACTATAATCATCGGTAAGTTTATTGCCTACCTGAAATATGGTTTTCACATGTTTTGAATAACGCTCTATTGCCGTATCATTCAATGTACCATTCTGTTTCCTCAACGCTAGCATGTCTAGCACACCATCATGCTCCAAGTAATCATGAAAGGAATCTGCCGACATACCTAGTGATCTGGCTTTTGTGGATACACCGGCGACATATGTACCGGGAGAGTCTGTTCTAAAATTGAGATAAGTGGTTTTGTCTTCTTCATACCAATCAGTTGTGTCAACACTAGACCTTTTCCCATTAGCTACAATGCTTACATCAATCATACGATCTCTTGTGATCACGTTATCGCTCCGATCAAAGGTGCCGTTAAACAGATGAATGACAACATTTGAATATGATTCGAGCTTATACTTATCGAGCTTTAAAAACATATCGTGACTCGATAGGAGAATCACTACTGCAAGACCTTGGAAGACGAGTTTCATATGGATATGGGATAGTAACTTTTGCGTTATGATATAGGTAAAACTGTACTTTGGCAAACGAAGTTCTATCTGTGGTTTTGCCGATAAATTGTCTAATCTAAGTTATGCAGACCGTGATCCAAACGACCTAAGAATTGGATTAGACTTTTAGCCCCTCAACAGTACATCCTAACGCTATTTGTCTGGTTCTTCACTAGGAGGTGGACAGTGTCTTGTGCCTCCTGGTATGGAGTAGCTCAAGATACTCCACATGTCTAAAATTATTTCTTTTACAACTTAAATAGAAATGCTCCGTATATTTGTTTTACAAATTCAATAGTTATGAGTAGAACAAACTATTTAGGTGAATTCGAAGAGCTGATTTTGACCATGGTCTTGGTAGTAGGAGATGAGGCCTACGGCAACACTATCGTGAAAGCGATTAAGGGGCATCAGCACCGAGAGGTAAACTTAAGCTCTGTCCATATCACGCTTTACAGGCTTGAAGAAAAGGGATACCTGGAATCAAGCATGGGCGGTGCTACCAAAGAAAGGGGAGGACGAAAAAAGCGATACTTCAAAATCACCAACACCGGAAAAGCACTGCTTCAAGAAATGAAGGATGCGAGAACGAGTCTTTGGAAGCTCACACCACAACTTCAATTCAAAACAGTATAAGTGGCCGGATTACCAAAAATACCCCAACGTCTGTTTCAATGGTATTGTAACCCTCTTTTGGAGGAGCAAATCCTTGGAGATCTCCAAGAGCAATTCGAAGAGGATGTAGAGTCTTTTGGACGAACAAAGGCGAAATGGCGGTTTACCTGGAATGTCATCCGGTTTTTTAGGCCTGGCATCATCAAAGACTTAGGAGGATCAACAAAACTCAATTATTACGGCATGTTAAAACTCAACTTACTTCTAGCGTTCAGAAACTTTAAGAAGCACTCCAACATGTTTCTTATCAACCTGACTGGTTTGGCAACTGGACTGGCTTGTACACTACTCATTTACCTGTGGGTTAACGACGAGTTGTCCGTTGATAAATTTCATGATAACGATGATCGTCTCTACCAGGTAATGGAGAACCTGCATTATTCGGAGGCTACTCAGACGAGCAAATCCACTTCAGGACTGCTGGCCAAAAACCTGGCCAAGGAATTCCCGGAAATTGAGAGTGCCGTGAGCATCGCCCCACCATTTCTCATCGACGATATGGTGTTGACCAATGAGGAGAGTGTATTCAAAGGGATAGGCCAATTCGTAGGAAAGGACTTCTTCAATGCTTTCACTTATCCCTTGGTTGAAGGTAATCCAAAACATGTCTTATCAGACAGAAATTCAATTGTATTGTCCGAGTCAATGGCACTGAAAGTTTTTGGAAGTGTGGATGACATAGTTGGCAAGCAAATTCAGTGGGAATCAGAGGAAATGACGGAGACGGTCATGATAACTGGCATTTTTGAGGATGTTCCTACCAGTTCTTCATCCCAGTTTGACTTCTTGTTGTCCTACGAACATTTCTTAGGTCAAGATGACACTTTTCACGAATGGGGGAATTATGGGCCTTATGCGTTTGTCCTACTTCAAGAAGGAGCGGATGCTGACCAGCTTAACAAGAAGATAGAGGGATACATAGCTACCAAAGGATTTGAAGGCCGTAGGTTGTTTCTAAAGAAGTACTCAGACAATTACCTCTATGGCCGCTATGAAAATGGAAGGCTTGCTGGTGGAAGAATAGAGTATGTTCGATTATTCGCGTTAATCGCCATCATCCTTTTGGTGATCGCTTGCATCAATTTTATGAATCTTTCTACTGCAAGAGCTTCTACTCGCATGAAAGAGGTAGGTGTTAAAAAAACATTAGGTGCAAGTCGAAACACGCTCATGTGGCAGTATTTTACTGAATCAATCGCCATGTCGTTTATTTCTCTTGTATTGGCGCTGTTTCTCATTGTAGGCGCCCTTCCCATATTCAATGATATTACAGGTAAAGCCATCGAAATATCGTTTGACCTGAATGTCTTATTGGCTTTTCTAGGCATTACAACCCTCGCGGGTCTATTGGCTGGAACATATCCTGCCTTATACCTCTCCAAGTTCAATCCGATATTGGTACTAAAAGGGAAGCGTATTACCTCCTTTGGCGAGGTATGGGCACGGAAGGGATTGGTGCTGACACAGTTTACCATTTCCATTATTTTGATTGCGGCTGTGGTGATTATCCATAAACAGGTTGACTTTGTACAAAACAGAAGCCTGGGATACGATAAAGATGGGATAGTTCAAATTGTCCCTAATGGAAAGGCTGCTGAAAACCTGGAAACCTTTATCAATGAAGTTAAGAATGTCCCTGGTGTTCAGAATGCTTCTGCGATTGGCCATAGCCTTGTTACTTCAGGTTTTCACACCTATGCTATTGACTGGGAGGGTAAAGATCCAAATACACCGGTGAGATTTGAAATTGCAGAAGTCACCTATGGGTTATTTGAAACACTCGAATTGGAGTTTGAGTCAGGAAGGAGCTTTTCAAAAGATTTCGGTGCTGAGCATTCCAAAGTAGTCTGTAATGAGAAAGCTATAGCAGCTATGGGTATGAAGGCAGACCCTATCGGAAAACAGTTCTCTCTGTGGGGAGAAGAGGAAATGGAGATCGTTGGAGTGGTGAAGGACTTTCATTTCGAATCACTAAGGCAAGGCATCAAGCCGATGATTTTTGTTTTTGATCCTGAAGAAGCTGATGATGTGGTGCTCCGGATTGAAAAGGATAGAGAGATCGAGACCATGGCGGTCATCCAGGAATTTCACAATGAATACAACCCTGGCTATGGCTTAGAAGCAAAGTTCCTAAGCGATGATTATCAGGCGCAATACAAGAGTGAGCAAAAGGTATCCACACTGTCTAGGTATTTTGCCGCGATTGCCATTCTCATATCATGTCTTGGCCTTTTTGGATTAGCTGCTTTTTCAGCCGAAAGACGGGCTAAAGAAATTGGTATCAGGAAAATACTAGGCTCAAGTCTTCTAGGCATAGTTCGTTTGCTCACCGTTGACTTTACTCGAATTGTTGGTTTGGCCATCCTCATTGCACTTCCATTGAGCTATCTGGTCACTCAAAACTGGCTTCAGGGATTTGCCTATCGCATTCAGCCCGAGTGGTGGCTTTTTGTAGTCATTGGTGGTTTGGTGCTCATACTAGCGTGGGTGGTGATAGGCTGGCAAACATTTAAAGCCGCATTGATCAATCCTTCAGAATACCTAAGAAATGAGTAGACTAACTAGGAATAGTTATTTCTATACCTAACGGTCAAATATTCTGATAGGCCAAAAATAGCAATAATCTAAGTGAGCAAGTTGCCTGGCATACCGAATCGTCTATTTCAATGGTATTGTGACCCGCTCCTAGTCGAGCAAATACTAGGGGATCTTGAGGAGCAGTTTGATGAAGACTCAGCAGCTCTAGGCGTTAGGAAAGCGAGGTGGCGATTTACTTGGAATGTCATCAGGTTCTTCAGGCCGGGCATCATTAGAAAATTTGAAGGATCAAGAAAACTCAATTACTTCGGTATGTTCAAACACAACTTAAAAATAGGATGGAGAAACATCCTTAGGAAAAAGTCGACTTCTACGATCAATATCGTTGGGTTGTCGACAGCTGCTGCGGTTTGCTTGTTGACGGTGATATTCTATCGGTACGAAACTAGCTTCGATCATCACCATGAGCTGTCTGAGCATACTTACCGGGTAGTACAAACGACCCAGCGACCGGACGCGGAACTCTATTGGGGTACGACTGCCTATCCTTTGGCGGCTGCATTGAGAAGTGATTTTCCTGATTTCGAATTTGTTACCCAGACGGCTGGCCCAATGCAGCGACTTTTCGGCTATAAAAACAGCAACAGCGGTAAGGTGCTTTTTGAGGAAGGGCATGTGCTGTTTGCAGATGAGTACTATCCTCAGGTCTTCGATTTTGATTGGATCGCAGGTGATCCAGCAACTGCACTCAACGAACCTAATGCTGTCATTATCACTGAGAAAGTAGCCCAAAAATCGTTTGGTGAACATTTCGATCCTTCGACTGCTATCGGAGAGGTCTTACTCCTCAACAACAAAGATCAGTTGATCGTCAAAGGCATCATTGAGAATAATCGACCCAATATCAATCTAAAGGCCAATATGATTGTGAGTTATGAGTTTTTCAAGAAGCATAACCCATATCCTACAGGAAATTGGTCTGGCAACTATCAGGGTACCACGTTTGTGGTGGTTAACAACCTTGCTCAAAGCAGTGAAATTGGCCGCAAGATCAACGATTGGAAAAAGAAATATCTCAACCAGGATGATGACGAGATCATCAGTTATGGGCTTCAACCCCTACCGGAAATCCATACAGAAACGAAGTACGGTGCTACACCGGGAGGCTATCAAATTGCCAAAAGCACGCTGGATGTCTCGCTGATGGTGGCGTTCTTCATCTTGGTTATCGCCATTATCAACTTCGTTAATCTTGTCACAGCCAACGCTACGATCCGAGCTAAGGAAGTAGGCGTGAGAAAAGCTCTAGGCGGGGGTAAGTCGATCATCATTGGTCAGTTTGTAACAGAAAATGCGCTGCTGGTAGGGTTGTCTTTCATCTTGGCGATTGGTATTGCGTATTTCTCATTGAATTACTTAAATGACTTTCTGCAGATCATCAATCTCGAGCTTAGCTTCCAACCGTCGGACATTGCCATTGCATTAGCGTTTTGTGTGTTGGTCATATTGTTGACCACTGTTTACCCCTCCTTTATTCTATCCTCATTCAATCCTACTAAAGCTTTATACAACCGTGAGGCTGGAGAAAGCAAAGGAGTTGGCTTAAGAAAAGGGCTAACGTTCTTTCAATTCACCATAGTGCAGGTCTTTGTGATAGCTGCTATTGTGGTTGGCATGCAGCTGCAGTACTTCAACACTAAGTCGCTTGGGTTTGACTCAGATAAAGTCGTCTCCATTCCTATACCATATCCCGAGGGGATGGACGTATTCATGAATGAGTTAAAAACGCTTAACGGAGTGGGAGAGGTGTCCATTGGTTCTGGGCCACCTATGGCTGTGGAGAATTTTGCACTAGGCACGCGATTTCGACTACCTCATCAGGGCAAAAATGATGGTTTGGGTGCTGAAATGAAGATCGTTGATTCCACCTACCTGGAACTGTTTCACATCCCATTAGTAGCGGGGAGAAACATTAGAATAAATAAAGATCGATTTGATGAGTTTGTCGTCAGCAAAAGCCTTGTAACATCACTCGGTTGGACTCCAGAAGAAGCAATAGGAGAGCGGCTAACCATCAATGAGGGAGAAGCCACCATCGTTGGTGTCATCGATGATTTTCACAATCACTCACTACAGAATGAAAAGACGCCTGTAGTGCTGCTCAATTGGCGTGCCTTCCAATGGAGAGCAATGATCAAAGTGAGTGCATTTGACAACCTGATTGGGATAGAAGAAAAATGGGCACAGCAGTATCCTGAGCAGATCTTTAGTTATAGCTTCGTGGATGATTCTATAGCGAAAGAATATGTGATTGAGCAGATGATCTACACTGGATTCAAGTTCTTTTCAGCATTGGTTATTTTGATCGCCGCGTTGGGAATATTTGGATTGATTTCATTTTTGACACTGCAAAAGCGCAAAGAAATAGGTATTCGTAGGGTATTGGGAGCCAGTATTGCTGAGATCTTGGTGCTGTTCAACAAACAGTTTTCATTCCTGATTCTGCTGGCATTCGTAACAGCGGTACCTTTAGTCTGGTATGCTATGAATCAATGGTTGGATTCCTTTACTTATCGGATCAATTTATCCCTTTGGATGTTTGTAGCTGGTGGTGTGATCACCTTCATTCTGGGAAGTTCGGTCGCCGTAATGAAATCTTATCGCGCTGCAACACTCAATCCTGCGGAGAGCTTAAAGGATGAATAGCCGTATAGAAGAAAACAAAACCGTCATTGCAGAATTTTTATCCTGAGTTTTTTATTCAGGATAAAAATATCAGCAATCTCATAATATTCTCTTGATGAGATACCGGATTAAATCCCTTTTCGAAAAATATAAAAGGGATTTTTCCGGTATGACGTATCGTTTTAAGATCGAATCCTGGAAACAAGATGAATGGCCCAGTTACTAACCCTTCTGATACTCGATACTGCGTATGTGCCAAATGAACTTAGCTACTTTGGTTTCCACCACTGCCTGGTCACCAACTTTCTTATTCAATAGCGCTTGTGCCATCGGGGAGTCCATAGAGATATAGTCCTTATTACCGATAAGCTCTTCATAACCGACTATCCTCAAGCGCTTCTTCAGTTTTTTCTCAACGTTCTCAATCTCTACCCAAGCCCCGAAGTTGACTGTACCATCCATATGAGGGTGATATTCAATCACTTTGAAGTTGTCAACACATTTACGGAGATATAGTAGTCTTCGATCGATCTCCCGAAGACGTCTTTTGTTGTAATGGTAATCAGCATTTTCAGAGCGATCTCCAAGACTAGCCGCCCACGAAACTTTGGCAGTAGTCTCCGTTCTCTCCACGCGCCATAAGTGATCTAATTCCTGCTTAAGGCTCTCCATTCCTTCAGGAGTAATCATTTGCGAGCGATTGAGTTTTGGTAGGGTTGATTCTGGAATTTTTCGTCTCATAATCAATGATCATTTAATGAAAACTTTCGCAATCAAAAATAGAACTTACCAGCGTCAATGGTCATGCCCATTTTGCCTTTAGGTCCTTATATTTAGTTCTGCCCACAGGAAGCTGATCCCCGCTTTTAAGCTCTGCCCAATACTTGCTTCCAGATTTAACGGTGATGCCTTTGATCTCAGACATTTTGACGAGGTAGGACTTGTGTATGCGCTCAAAAGTAGGAGAGAGTAGTTGTTCCAGCTTATCTAATGATTTGTCATGTAGTTCCTTGGAGCCGTCCAATAAGAAGAGTTCTGTATAAGACCCTGCGCCTTTGATATACCGTAGCTCCTCAATGGGCACTAACTGAACTTGTTGACGCTTTTTAACAGCGAGATACTTGATAGGATTGTCCCTAGGTGGTTCTTGGGCTAAGGCTCGATTGAAGGCTTGCTCAAGTCGCTTCTGATTAAAAGGTTTGGGTACAAAGTCCAGCACGCCATATTCAAAAGCTTTGATCGCTTGATCCTTGTAGGCGGAGATGATTATAGTATGAAATGACTTTGAAACGACCTGTTTAAGCAAGTCGAAACCATCCTGGCCATTGAGATTCAAATCCAGCAGCACCAAATCAGGTGTATTTGAATCCATGTATTCAATAGCTTCCGTTAGGGTATTGATATGCGTTAAGGACTGCAAGATGTCACCAAGAATGGCTCTGGTCAATCGCTCAATGCGCTTGGCTATTCTAGTCTCATCCTCAACCATCAGAATATTCATGTCTTCATTAATTGAACCAGAGTTCGATTTAAGGATAAAGAGAAAACACCTCAAATCCCCTCCTCGGAGGGGCAGCAATGCTAATAAGTTAAGGTCATGCTGAATTTATTACAGTATCTATTTTACCAATTACCCACTTGACAACAGATTCTGAAACGAGTTCAGAATGACATCAGAATTAAGTTCAATCCTTAACTTAATAGCATTGGGAGGGTTTTAAAGAAATTCATTTACAATCTTAAATCGAACTAATGTTAATATATTTTGATAATGCTTTTCCATCCGTGATCCGATGGTTCGGAAATTAACTCCCAATTGGATTCATAACTCTCTGATAGACGAGCCTTTATGTACTTTAAACCAGTTCCTTCTTTAATAGTTGATTGCTGGTTTATACCCTTTGCGAAGGTCATGAAGGTATAGCGCTTAGTTTCTTTATTAGCCTTATAGCTCAACTTAAATCGAATGCTATTATCGTCCAGCGGCAGACTATGGGTAATGCCGTTTTCCAGAAGTGTATGAATGATCGCCGGAGGTATTTTCTCTTCAGGATCAATGCCCTCTTGTTCCCAATGATATTGGATTTCCTTGCGGTACTCCATGATCTCCATATGCGTTCGGCAAAGCTCAATCTCTTGAGTAATTGGGATCAGCTTTTCATTTTGGATTTGATTGAATAGATCAAACTCTTTGGCGAGTGCTTCAATAAATTGGACACCTTTCTTGGGTGACTCCTCAACCCAATCTATCAGTGATGTCAAAGTATTTAACAAGAAATGGGGTTGTATATTCTTTTTGATTAATTCTAACTGCAACCTGGTGGATTCTAAAAGAGACTCTTCATAGGCAAGACGCTGTTCTTTGGATTTAATTGAAAGCAGGTAAAGCATACTTAACAGAATCAAGCTAAAGCCAATGAATAGACTTAGATCAAGTGATGCTAACCACCGAATAAGCACACAGAGGACAAGTACTGCCAATACCAGTGGTGCTCCTTTATACTGCCTAAAAACACCATATACGACTATTGCGGTAGTAAAAACCCACATGCTTATCACCAATCCATAGTTCGTGAAGCTGAAACTATGCCCAGTCAATAGAAACAGAAGTACAGTCGGGACGGCACCAAGAGTCAATAGCAGCTTTCTTCTTGATAAAGGGAACTGCAATGAAAAATACAGAGGGATCAATATCGCAACCCCAAAGGTAAGGGTGTTGATGAGCGCAAACCGCTGGTGATGCTGGCTGTAATGTATAGGTATGGTAATGCCTAAGAATTGAATTAACGAAAGTGTGAAAACAAAGAAGCAACTCACACTGAAAATGAGTGTGGGGTAGTCCCTCTTATTAACTAGAAATAAGAAGAGGAAATAAACAGAGGCTATCAAAAATGAGCCTGCGAAGATGTGGATGTAGGATGATTCGATAAGTCGACCTGTCAATAGATCATCATAGTCATCGATCTTCAAATCAAATATCCCAGTATGGTTAGAAAAGTAGTAGAGACTGGCTCGTACCGCTAGTGTATGTTCTCCTTGTGTAGTTAGCTCCGCAGGTATGATGTAAGTAACCCACAATTCTCCTTTTGGACCAAGTTCTGCTTCCTTTCCAGGATTTCCGTTTTTGCCAATCAGTACTCCATCCCAAAAAACTTCATACTCGCCATACACTTCTATTTGTAGTCCATAAGGTTTGAGCGAGGCAGGTGACTCCAGTATATCAATATTGGTACGAAACCAGTAAACCTGGCCATCAGGTACATCTTGAGGTCGATCTGTCCATTCACTGTCATCATAGTCTTTGGTCGCCCACGCTTCCTGATCACCTATTTTATATACCGTCTGGTTTCTTTCGAACACAGGCTGTTGTTCGCAGGAGGTCAACAGCGTCGAAATAACAATAGAAATAAGAAGGCTTTTCCATCTCATGGCCGTGTAAGCTAGCCATTATTGTATGACTTTTTGAGTAGTTCGCAATCGCTCAGAGCAGTTGGCAATAAATGAGCCTACAATCCAAAACACTCATCAGAAGTTTGGCGTGTAGGCTCAAAAACTCAACTAAAAGTATGCTCAAACGAACGTTCATTGCCACTCAGCAATCGATGGTATCTAGATTTATTCATTTAATACTGCTCAACTTCTTCATGCTGGGTAATTCTAACGGCCAGACAGCTGAACCCGCGATATCTCCTGAGGCCAGGGCAGGTGAGGACACCATTTCTTTCTGGGACATGGAGCACCTCGAAGAAGCCTACATATCAACCGAACCAAAGTATGGCAAAGACAAAATTGATGTCGGACGCTTGGATATTACTGACAAGGACAAGATTGTAAGGCTGGCTCAAGAGATAGCCAATGATCAACATGGCAATTACGATGGCTTACTCATTTCGCACAAAGGCCAGTTGGTGTTTGAATCCTATTATAAAAAAGGTCGCATCAACCTGGCTCATGGACAAGCTTCAGCAACGAAGGGATATACATCACTTTTGGTAGGTCGTGCTATAGCGCTGGGTTACCTGTCAATGGCCGATCTTGATAAACCATTAGTCAGCTTTCTAAAGGACTTAGATTCATCAAAATGGGTAGATGGAGCGGAAAAGATCACGCTCCACAAAGCAATGACCATGCATTCTGGCATCCGTATAGGTGAAGACAAAAGAAAGGGAATTGAGGCCAGCCCAGAAAACTTGGTCGGACAGGGTTTAGTGCAAGTCTGGCTCGAAAACAGCGAGCCCATCACCGATGAGTCACAGTCTTATCTGTATGGCAATGATCCTGATTTGGTGATGCCTGTACTAGATGCTGTCGTCCCCGGAAAACTGGAGGATTTTATCAAAAATGAACTGCTCGATAAACTAGGCATTACCAATTACACTTGGGAAAATGATATCACAGGATTGCCGGAAGCGGGCTGGCGCGTCAAGATGACATCAAGGGATATGCTCAAATGGGGGCAGCTCGTCTTGAACCAGGGTAAGTGGAAAGGAAAACAATTGATATCTCAGGAATTCCTTGATAAGGCGACAAGTGGCCTTGTAAAACCTACCGAGGATTGGATGCCAGACAACTATAGCTACGGCTATTATTGGTACCATATGAACGTGCCGGTTGGCGACTCTGACTATGCCGTTAACATGGCCTGGGGTGGTGGCGGTCAATATGTGATCATTATAGAAGAACTTGATTTGGTGATTGCCATCACTGGGCATGATAGGGAAGACACTATTATGACTCAGGTGTCGGACATTATCATACCTGCTTTTACCCGAGAACCAGCCCTTGACCAGCGTGAAGAACAATACCAGATTGCCTTCTCTATGATTGATTCTGGTAAGACACATCGAGATATTTTCATATCGGATGGACATGGTAAATCAACAACCAAAATCACTGATTTCCCAGGAGGTAATGGCTACTCAGCATGGTCGCCTGATGGAAGCAAACTTGCCTTTTATGCCAAATACGACGATCGAAAAACCTGGTCTATACACATCATGAATGCCGATGGGAGTGACAGAAGGCGTTTAACACATATGGCGAATGCATGGGATAATTCGCCCACCTGGTCACCCGATGGCCGAAAAATAGCCTTTGCACGCGCCTACCGGAATCCTGAGGAAGTCTGGCAATATGAACTATGGATCATGAACGCAGATGGTACCGATCAGCAACAAATTGAGGGGCTGGTAGGAGGTGGGCCTCATTTTGCTCCTGATGGACGCATTGTATACCACTCACAACCGGCACCAAGTGAAATCTACATAGCCAATGTGGATGGCAGCAATAACCTTCCGTTGACTGACGATGATACTGAAGATTGGCATCCGGAAGTCTCGGCTAATGGAGAGGAGATTGCTTTCATGTCTAATCGAGACGGCAACCATGAGATCTATGTGATGAACATTGATGGTGCTGACCAAAGAAGGCTGACCTACAACGAAGTAGACGACTGGTACCCGTCATGGTCTCCAGACGGTGCAGCACTCATCTTTTCAGCTAACACCAATGGTGAAAGATATACCTATCGCATGGATGCAGACGGCTCGGGCATTACGCCAATCATCAAGGATGGTTCTCAAGCAGTATGGTTGAAAATGAGTAAAGAAAAGTCAGACGATAAGTTTACTTATCCGGAGTTGCAGGGGCCATATATGGGACAAACACCTCCGGGTATGGTGGCAGAACCATTTGCCCCTGGGATCATCTCTACAGAGGGCTGGGAGGTAGAGGGGCTATTTTCACCTGGGATGAATGAGTTTTATTATACTACTTCAAAAGTCGAGCCTCATAGGGCGACAATTGTTGGATTTCGCAGGGAGGGCAATACGTGGAGAAAGTATATTGAATTTAAGCGAAACGGAGAACCTGCATTTACTCCAGACGGCTCCCGAATGCTTATGGCCGATGGTTATAAAGACCGCAAGGGTGGAGGATGGACAGAGAGACAAAGCTTTGGCCCGCTTTTCAATCGAGAGGATTGGGGTATAATGCGACTGACAGCCTCATCCTATGGCACCTACGTATTCGATGACTATAAGAGTAATGATGTCATCCGCATGTCAAGACTTAAAGATGGCATTCGACAGCCTCCGGTATTGATGGATGGAGAAGTCAACTCAGGTGATTACACGGCACATCCCTTCATTGCACCGGATGAAAGCTATCTGATATGGGATAGCGAACGAAAAGATGGTTTTGGTGACTCAGACCTATACATTCGTTTCAAAGAACAGGATGACTCTTGGGGATCAGCCATCAATATGGGTGAAGCGGTTAATACTGATAGATGGGAAGCCTATGCGAGTGTCACCTCTGATGGGAAGTACATGCTTTTCAACCGCGGAGTAGATCCTGCCAATGACAATACAGACATATACTGGGTAGACGCCAAAATAATAGAGACTTTGCGGCCTCAACCTGTTACGGAAAGTACCGCATCACCTTACAATATTGCTTATGGCTCCAACGGCATTTGCCTAACAAATGCTGAAGGAACTTCTATGAAGCGATTGACTAATGGAAAGCATGGATATCCAGCCTGGTCGCCTGATGGAACCCGGTTGGCGTTTTATGGCTATCACGATGAAAGAAAAACCTGGTCTATACATACTGTAAATCGTGATGGCACGGGTTATAAGCGCTTAACCCATGCCAAGTATAAATGGGACAACATGCCGACCTGGTCTCCAGATGGTCATAAGATCGTGTATGCGCGCGAGTATGTTGATGAAAATGAGGACAGGAAATTCGAGATCTGGAGTATGAACACAGATGGTAGCGAACAGACTCAACTTAACATTCGGGGTGGTGGGCCATCCTTTCTACCAGATGGGAGATTGGTCTTTCATTCGGAGTATGCTAGTAAAGAAAGTGAAATCAGCATAGCAGATATTGACGGTAGTAACTTGGTGCATCTAACCAATAATGAGGCGGAAGAGTGGGATCCGAAAGTATCACCAGATGGCCAGCAAATTGTCTTCACGTCTGATCGGGATGGCAATCATGAGGTCTACACAATGAACCTGGATGGTTCTAACCAAAGAAGGCTAACGAACAATGATTTAGACGATTACGGTCCCACATGGTCTCCTGATGGCACTCAAATACTGTTTCAATCCAAAGGAGAGGGGTCTGCAGCCGATGGTAAGAGCAATCTCTATATCATGAATAGCGATGGTTCCTCAATAAGGCAGGTTATCTCCAGCGGTTGGCAACCTGCATGGTACAACGCTGTTCAACGACAACCACAGTAGTGGCCATCGTCAATCACTCAACATCTATTATAAAACATTCATAGAAATGAAAATTCCATTTTTTTTGATCCTAATAATACTTCTACCGTTCAAGGTGACCTTCGCTCAGAATGCTCCCAAGGGCTCACCATTGGTGCTGCCACAGATACAAGTCATTCCGGTAGGTGATACACAAGCCAATAGGCAGTATGAACTCTATATCGAGCTGCCAGAAGGTTATACTGAAAACCCAGATAAGCAGTATCCGGTACTGTACTATACCGATGCAATATGGCATATGGAGGTACTGTCGGCCTGCGCAGAATACGTGCTCACTGAAGCCATTCTGGTAGGTATCTCATGGCAGACGGACATCAATAGGGAGCTGATCGAAGAACACGGGGCTCATGTGAGTCGATATAGGGACTATACTGTCAAGGCATCTGGCAATCCTGATTATCAGGCTAAATACCAGTTTGGAAAGGCGGACGAGCATCTTGCGTTTATCCGCAATGATGTGATTCCATATGTAGAAGCTAATTATCGTGCCGACCCTGGCAATCGTTCCTATTTTGGGTACTCAGCAAGCGGATTGTTTGGTGCTTACATATTGATGGCACAACCGGAAACATTTAAGCACTACCTACTAGGCAGCCCATCACTCAAAGGAGACATGGCTACACTGAAGCAAGTGGGGTCAGACTTGAATGAAGGTGGTATCAATGCTAATGTGTTCATTTCCCATGGAGATCAAGAAGAAGAGACCGGTAGTTATGTTAGGGAGTTTGTGGAGCTGTTAAAGAATAGAAACGACGTTTCGTTAAACATCTCTTACGAGGTAATGGATGGCAACCACCAGACCGCTTTTCCTACGACGGGTGTGCAGGGTGTAAAATGGCTAGCGCAAGTTGGCAATGATCATAGTGGATCACCGGTGGCCGAGCGCTATTTTGGGGAAGAGCCACCAGGGTTAGCTCCCAAACGATTTGACCCCAAAATAGTGTCTCCAGAAGGCCTTTTTGAAAGTGGTAGTTTCTCACCCGATGGGAAGGAGTTCTATTTCACCAGAAAAAATGGAAGGTATGAGCAACGAACATTCTTTGTCATACGCTTTGAAAATGGAAGCTGGGGAAAAGAAGTTGAGACGGATATCAGATGGCCAAAATTCACCGCTGATGGCAACAAGATCTACAGTGGGAAATACTTTCGGGAACGAACCGACACAGGTTGGTCTGAACCCAAAAGCCAGGGGGATTTCCTCAAAGACCAAGCACATGGCATTACTCTTGCAGCGAATGGCACCTACTACTTTGGTTACTATACGGAAGATGACCGTATCGTTGGTGCTATCCGGTATTCACACCTGATCGATGGCAGATATGAAGACCCGATAGCGATGAATGCTGACATTAACAAAGGGACATATATAGCGCACCCGTACATCGCTCCTGATGAATCCTACTTGATATGGGATGCTGAACGAGAAGAGGGGTATGGCGATTCTGACCTCTATATAAGTTTCAGGGCGAAAGATGGTTACTGGGGGCCGGCCATCAATATGGGAGATGGGATCAACACCGAGGGCTCAGAAAGTAGTGGGCATATCACTTATGATGGTAAGTATCTATTTTTCTCAAGAGGCCAATGGGAGACGAAAGCTGATGGAACTGAAAACTGGGTAGGGAAAAGCTATTGGGTAGATGCTCAGGTTATAGAGCTCCTTAGACCGAAGGATTAATGACAAATCATCTTGTAAGAATCAAAAATATAATCTTAGTTGAGCGATAATCGGCAAACAGCGCAGCAGTACTAAATAACAGTTTTGTTACCGAGTCGTCGGACCGAGAATATCGTACGTTATGACCTGGCGTCCACGCCAATATAGCTTTGACACCCAGCTAGAGGTTCAGTGGCAGGATTAATAGTTTAGGGCCGTCATGGAATAGGCGGATCGCCAAATATGACAATCATTTTTAACAGAAAGGAAAGCGCCAGCCTACCATTCCAGAACAAGATCTCTGTCATATCTATTCCGATAGGAGGATTCATTTTTGAGGCACTTTTATGGGACAGTAAGACCTCATTGATTAGTATCACTCACTTCTAAGCACCTTTGTGGGATTGGCCATGGCTGCTTTGAGTGTATTGTAGCTGATTGTAATCTGTGCTATAACGACTGCTGCCAAAGCACTGATAAATACATGCCAAACCGACAGCTCAATTCGATAAGCGAAGTTATCAAGCCATTGATCCATGAAGTATGTAGCTACCGGGATGGCCGTGATAATAGCAATACCTACCAATTTCAAAAAGTCGAACGAAAGCATCTTTAGCAATGTCGGTACGGAAGCTCCTAGCGTCTTACGAACACCTATCTCTTTGATCCGCTGTTGGGTTGCATAAACGGAAAGTCCATATAGACCGAGACAAGCAATCCCAATGGCGATCATGCAAAACACCAATATGAAGGTATTGAAGCGCCGCTCGGTCGTGTAGTGCGCATCAAAAGTGTCTTGAACAAACTCATAATTAAAGTCAACAGGTGAGCCCCATTGACTCCAGTTGCTTTCGGCAAACCTTATGACATCTATTGCTGATGCACCTGTTGTTTTTACCACGATGTTGCTACTCTTTACCAGGTGCATAATAATAGGTTCAATGGGGCGCTGTAGTGAATGATGATGAAAATCCTTTACCACGCCGATCACCACACCACGTTTCACCATGGCCCATTCGCCACTACTGGCGGTCCAGTATTCTATGGTTTTACCAATCGGCTCCTTCCAGTCCTCACCATATTCGTCGATAGCACGTTTCCATCCTGATTCGTTTAGGACGAAGGCCGCAGAATCCATTGGTTTCGACGCATCAAAAGGTCTTCCCATGGTTACTTCCAGCCCAATGGTCTCCATCATGTTCTCTCCTAAGTAGAAACCTCTCCATGAATCGCCATAGTGTTCAGCATGCTCGACACCATCAAATTTGTAACCCCAGTAATAGGCATTATCCCCTGGTAAATGGCGAGTGTTAGCCACCAGTTGAACGCCAGGTTGTTGAGCGAGCTGGTTTTTTACCATGTTCCAGTTGTTTTGCAACTGGTTGGTACTGCCAAACTGAAATTTCACGACTTTGTCCACATCGAACCCAAGCTCCTTGCTCTGAATGAAGTTCATCTGGTCGTAGATAATCAGAGCAGCTATGATTAGGGCTACCGAAATAGCAAACTGACCCACCACTAACCCTCTGCGGAGCAAGCCGGACGTACTATTGCTGTGGCTACCTGGCCTCAATGCCCGCGCCGGTTTAAAAGAGGAAAGCACCAAGGCTGGGTAGATGCTCGTTCCCAATGTAGTCAGAAAGAGGATCCCACAAATCGATATGATGATTACATCCAGCTTTGACAATGCATGGTATAGGTTGATATCTGCCGCCCTATTGATGTAAGGAATAGAAACAACCACCAGGCATAGGGCAACCACAAATGCAATGAATGTCAGTAGGGTAGATTCGATTAAAAACTGCCGGATCAATTGCTTGCGTTGTGCACCCAATGTCTTTCTAAGGCCTACTTCTTTACTTCGTTTATTTGCCCCGGCAGTAGACAGGTTGATAAAGTTGACACAAGCTATCAATAGAATGACGATGGCAATCGCCATAATCATACGTACCTGGTCTTTGTCCCCGTGATCCGCATAGTCGCTCACCAGATGACTGGATTCCAGATAGAGGTCCTCTAGCGGCATGAATTCGATGAGTGCTGAGTCAGACGGATCCACATATTTTTGCCATATGTTCAGGTACTCACCTGCAAGTGTTTCAGCATCAGCGCCTTCTTCCAGTTTCAGGTAAGTGCCAATCCAGTCGTTAGGCCAACTCTTGAGCATACCTGCCATTCGTGGGTCATCTTCCGCTAGCGCGAATGGCATAACGAGATCGAATTGCAAATGCGAATGATATGGAACATCTTCAAAAACACCCGTGATCGTCAGCGTCGTACGATCTCCTCTCGGATCATCGATTTCCACTGTTTTCCCGATAGGGGAGTCACTACCGTAATACTTGCGCGCCATAGTCTGAGAGATAACCAGCGAGTACTTATCAGAAAGGCAATTGGCGGGATCGCCGGACACTATAGGAAAAGAGAAGAAGGTGAAAAAGTTGTCTTCGGCCATCAGAATATCTTCTGTGTACGCTTCTGTCTCGCTGATATGAATACGACGGTTGCGTATGAAGGGGTTGATACGCAATGAACTAACTACATCGGCATACTCCCGCTCATATACGGGAGCTGCTTGGGCATTGATAAACCCGTAAGCGTGCTGCAAGCGATAGATGTTTTTACCGTCCTCGTGAAACTTGTCATAACTGGTCTCGACGGTGAGATAAAGAAAGATGACAATCACGCAAGCCAACCCAACACCCAAACCGGCGATGTTGATGGATGAGGTGAGGCGGTTGTTGAGCAAGTTGCGCAATGCCACCTTGATGTAGTTTTGAATCATACTAAGGGTGTTTGAAGATTGATATTGTCGACCTCTATGATACATGCGACTGAAGCTTATCACTTCTATAAGGAAGTAGACGTTGGCTGCCAGTTTTCCTTTTCGCTGACGTAGTTCGTGATAGGTTTCGTTGAGATCACCGGATATTTCTTCCTGTAGTTCTTGACTTATAAACCACGATAACATTTTCTGAAACCAGGAGGGAGGGCTGTGCATCAGTTAAAATTGAAGTTGGTGTTTAAGAAGTTAGCATAGAGCTGCTCACGCCTGGCGTGCACTGACTTCAGTGCTTCATAGCCTGCCTGGGTGATGGTAAAACACCGCTTACGCTTGCCCCCGCGCTCAGGAGTGGATTCGCCGAAGGTACTGGATAGGTAGCCTTTCTTTTCCAGTCGATTCAATACGGTATGCACCGAGCTGAGCACCACCTTTCTGTCCATTTTGCTCAGCAGTTCTTTCCTGATAGAGACTGCATAAGCCTCAGGATGTAGCCAACCTGCGATAAGCATTACCAGCTCTTCGAGTTCTCCAATATTCTCTCGCTCCATATCATTTAATTCTGATTTGTCAATTTTATAGTACGGAGCAAATCTAATTAAGTTCTGATTTGTCGATAATTAGTTGGAAAGCATAGGCTAAACTGGGCTTGCAGTGCCGTGTTTAGGTCTAGGCCTACCTGTTAATAGCATGAGTCCTGATGGCTGCCTAATGGAAAGGGTGGCATTAATGGCTTATAAAAGGACAGGAGCTATAGCCTCTAAAATCCACAAAACGTTTGCCCTGTAAAAACCATCGTACAAAACCTTTGTGGTAACGAGGTGAACGGCTAGTTGGGGACGCCTAGTTCAATGTTTAAAGGCGGATCATTGGCCATTCGTCACAGGGGTTTATGACTAGGTTCACAGGACTACAGAGGTAATACCAGCGAAGAAAGTGCTCAAAGAAGGTATATTTCACCATTTCAAAATTATTTTTAAATAAAATCTTCAATGCTTGTCCTATTTATCAGACTTCAATCATTAAAGAATTGAAATCATATTTATTAACACCTAAAACAAAAAAACATGAAAGATTTTATGATGATTTTCCACAGTGAGCCTGACCCTAATATGGAACCTACGCCAGCTGAGATTGAGGCTGAGATCAAAGAATGGATGGACTGGATCGGAGGAATAGGAGCACAGGGAAAGCTAAAAAACCCTGGAGAGGCACTGGGTTTTGAAGGTAAAACGGTTCATTCAGATGGATCTATAACTGATGGCCCATATGCTGAAGTCAAAGAATTTGTAGGTGGTTTTACTATCGTGACTGCTGATCATCTTGATGAAGCTGTCGCACTGACCAAGGGATGTCCGGCATTATCTAATGGGGGTAAAGTAGAGGTAAGGGAAATTATGCCTACCGAGGATCTTCCCAATGGTTGACAATCAGAAGCTTTCTGAGATTTTTAAAACTGAGTACAGTAATTTGATAGCTGTACTCAGTCACTTTTATGTAGTCAATGATCTTCAGCTAGCTGAAGACATAGTCTCAGAAACTTTTGTCAGAGCCATGAGATCTTGGTCTCACAAAGGAATACCTCAATACCCAAGAGCATGGCTAAGGAAGGTTGCTCAGAACCTTTATTTTGAAGGAATTCGTCGACAGAAAACGTTTGATGATAGAGTTAGAAAAGATCTGCACGAAGATCATGAGGCGTTTGATACCATTGATATTACAGAAAAACTTATTGAAGATAGCCAGCTCAGAATGATGTTTGTGCTCTGTGATCCTCGACTTAATCGTGAGTCTCAACTATGTATTGCACTTCGCATTCTCTGTGGCTTTAGCACAGAAGAAATATCCAAAGCTTTGCTCTCCAACAAGGAATCGGTCAACAAGAAATTATACAGAGCTAAAAAGACACTTAAAGGCCAATTAAGCTTACAGGATGAGTTGACTGAAGAAGATTATCATAAGAGGCTTGATAATGTGTTAAGAGTGATTTATTTACTCTTCAATGAAGGCTACTATAGCAGTACCATTGAAGAAGAGATACGGCATGATCTATGCTGGGAGGCGATGCGTTTAGGCGTGTTCTTATCCAACCAACAACGCTTTCAAGTAGCTCATGTTCAGGCGCTTGTTTCCTTAATGTGTTTTCATGCCTCAAGGTTCAAAGCAAGACTGTCTAGCTCATCTGGAAATCTATTATACGAGGAACAAGACAAGTCATTATGGGATCAGGCGCTTATCAAAAAAGGACTTGAGTATCTAAAGTATGCATCTAAGGATGAGCAAGTTTCCAAATATCATATAGAGGCAACAATTGCCTTTTGGCATACGCAGGAAGATGAAGGAAAATGGGAGCGGATTCTAATGCTGTACAATAAGCTCCTGACTATAGAATATTCTCCGGTCATAGCCATGAATCGTTGCTATGCCTTAGCCAAAGCCCAATCACCTCAGGTGGCTATTGAGGCAGCACTAAACCTAGATTTAGCCGATAATGTTCATTATTGCTGTTTAGTGGCTGAATTATATAAAATGGCTGACGACTCTCACCAAGAGGTTTTGTACCTCAACAAAGCGCTGAAATTGGCAAAGAAAGAAAATCAAAAGACCTTGATTGAGAAGAAACTACAAAAGGCCTTACTAAGCTGGTAGTTTTATCCTTGCTGAGGCAGGTGAGCGGCAGAATTAATCCCGCCAGTTAAATTATACGAATCTTGTTGCAGGGCAAAATCCATATTTACACATATGAACTGGCCGCTATATGTTACGTTAAACAATAAATGTCAGCCACTAAAAAGGTGGTTTACGATAATTAGCTGACCATCTTACTAAACAAATGAACACCATGCTAAAGAATCAATACAAATGGGTTTTGTTAGTCACAGTGCTACTCAGTTTGGAGGTGAAGGCCCAATCCGATTTTTCAGATACTTTTTCAGGGGCCTATCTGGGTGTGGAAATAGGCCCGGTCAGCTACAATACTCAAATTACTTTTGATGGCGTGGATGACCCGGCTGGCAGAGGCGGATTTGGGTACAGCGCATTCTTCGGCTATAGTAAGTTGTTTAATAAGCTCTTGGTCGGAGGTGAATGCCATATCACTGGCGAGAAGGAACCGGACCCCTATACATTTGACCCGGCGGTGACTGGTTTTTCCGACCTGGAGTTAAAACGTAGCGCTAGTTTAGGCTTTGACCTAAGAGGTGGTTACCTGCATAAGCGGTTATTGCTTTACGGTAGTTTAGGATACGCACGCCATAAGCAGACGGTCCTGATCGACGGTGTTCCTTTAGATCAGTTTTCGGGTGGATCTGATCCGGAACGATTTGGCCGTATATTGTTAGGGCTTGGCCTGGAAATAGCTGTAACGCAACGCTTATCGATCCGTGGTTCATTCAAACATATGAGAGGTCATGACCTGGATCGCACTGATTTCGGAAGTGTAGCCACCAGCGCTGGACTACAAAGATTGGATGTTGAACCCAATCTGCTCCAAATTTTCACAGGGGTCATCTTCCACATTTGATAACAGCTTTGTTATCGAACTGTCGGACCGATAATGTCCTATCTTATGACTGGGCGCCCCCGACTAGGCGTCCCGTCAATATAGCTTGGGTGCGGGCGGCTAGCCTTAGGAGCGGGATTCCTGCCTGTCGGAAAACAGGAATAGTTTGGGGCTGTCATGGAATAGGCGGACGGGACGGCCAGTCATGGCCTTCTGATATCAACAAAGCGTTTACCCGGTAAAAACGATCACTTCATTTCTTAACAGAAACGAGGCGGACGGCTAGTCCACTGTTCCACAACGACTCTTTTGTCACGTATCACGTGTGAGCAATCACCATGCCGCAGTGAGCCGATCTGGAAGGGAACTTTGGCAGGAAGGAAGGAGAGTGGCAAATGTGTACGATACTGAATTAAATTTATTATGTTATTATAAGGATATAATATGTTGATAGTTAGATCTATATCCGTTATTTTGGATATATGAAAGTCATTCCTGATCAAATATGCGTTCAAAGCAGTTTAGAATTTGAGAACCCTAAATGGCCTAATCAGGAAATATTTCCTTTAAACATTCCAGATCTAAATAGAAAAGTCGGAGACATCCTCGAACAAGATTTAAAGAATTCAGGTGAGTGCACAATAATTACAGGGTTTACTTCTTTGGCCAGAATTGTAGAATGGTTTGGAACAGACAAGTTTCAAAATTTAAGAAGTGCTCGAATTCTCTTAGGAAATGACCCAATACTACGAAAGAGAGCTAAATATCCATATAGTTTTATGGAATTAGACCTAAAAGAATATTGGCTCAACAAGCGAATCTCTCTCTACCTAGGTTCTTCGGTTCTAAATATTATTGACAAACTTCAATCGGGAAGGGTGACTATTAGATTTAAAGATAGAGCACATGCCAAAATATATGTCGGAGATCACCATGCCATATTAGGTTCATCGAACTTTAGTAAGTCAGGTTTAGAGCAACAGCTTGAAGCTAATATTCGAGAATCAAAAGATGGTCAGTACGACAGCCTTAAGCAGCTGGCGAATCTCTTTTACTATGAAGGCATAGATTATAAAGAACAGCTCATAAGCCTACTTAAAGAATTGTTAGCAGATGTGACATGGGAAGAATCCTTGGCCAGAGCAATTTCAGAGGTACTAGAAGGACGATGGTTTGCGGATCAGAATGACTTTTTTCAAAGTTTAGAAAACAAAAAATTTTGGCCATCCCAGTACTCTGGATTAATTGAAGCAATAAACATTCTTATAGAGAAAGGAAATGTTCTAATTGCTGACCCAACCGGTTCTGGAAAGACTAAGATGTGCGCTGCAGTGATGGTATCATTCATTTATTGGCTGTGGCAAAAAGGAGAGAAATATAGATCGAATTTGCTTCTTTTCTCTCCACCCGTTGTTTCGAATAATTGGAAGCAGGAATTCGCTGATCTCAGCTTTTTGAACTGCACATTGAGATCACTAGGAATTCTAAGCAACACAAGTGATAGCAACCTAAAAGATATTCTTAAGGAGCTTGAAATTGCTGATGTGCTAGCTGTCGATGAAGCTCATAACCTTCTAAATCCACTTTCAAATCGAAGTAAAAAAATCTCTAAAAACGAAGCAAGCTATAATATTTTGATCACTGCTACTCCAGTTAATAAACGATTAGAGGATCTTGTCAGAATCATTGAACTGCTAGATATTGATAATTTAAACGATAATGACTTTCACCATTTTAAAGCAATAAAGGAAAACAAGAAGGCTACTAAAGAAGATATTGAACGACTCAAGGGTTTTATTGATCAATTCCTTGTTCGAAGAACGAAGGAAGATTTGAATAATCTAATTGATAAGGAACCTGATAAGTATAGAAATAAGACGGGAAACACCTGCAGATTTCCGAAAGTTAAAGACGTATCATATCAAACTAAAGAAACCAAGGAGGACAGAGCTCTTGTTGACAAAATCAACAAACTAGCTTCTAAACTTCGTGGGCTAAATTTTCTCAAGAGTTTTGAGCCTCCAGTATACTTAATAAGAAACGAAAAGGATCAACAAACATATATCAAGCAAAGGTTGACAGGAAGTAAGAGTTTGTCAATTTATATGATACGGTCTCGTCTTAGGTCTTCCAAGCTAGCGCTTCTCGAGTATATAAAAGGGACTTCATATGTTAAAGAAGAATTCAATATTGAATCCAGCAAGAATGCCACCGGTAATGTGATAGAAACTGTGCAATCGCTGATGGGTGATCTTCCAGGAAGAAAAGATCTGAATGATGAGTTCTTTCCAGACTGGTTAACCGATCAAAAACGATATGATCAAGCCTGTGAGGAGGAAATTGATATTTACGATCAGATAACTAATTTGACAAATCAACTTTCCCTTCGAAGGGAAAAAGGAAAAATTAATGAAGTTCTTCAATTATTGTTATCCCACAACATTGTAATAGCATTTGATTCAAACCTCATAACGCTCGATCTCTTTGCTAAAATGGTTAGGGAAGAGGATAACACGATACATGCCTATCTAGCTACTGGCTCAAATTCCTCAATTGTGGAGAAAGTCCTGAAAGTCTGTGCTCATGAAACAAAGCATACAAACACAGTGATTTTTTGCTCAGATATGATGTCGGAAGGAGTGAATCTGCAAGGGGCGTCCTCCTTGATTCTCCTTGATTTGCCATCGGTTATAAGGCTTGTTGAACAAAGGATAGGAAGAATCGATAGAATGGACACTGATCATGAAAGCATAGAGGTTCTATGGCCCAATGATTCAGAACAATACTCCTTGAAAGGTGATCAAAGGTTAATTGAGACTTCAGCCTTTGTCGATGCAACCCTTGGTGGAAACTTCACTATACCGGCAGATCTAAGAGGTAAACACTTTGCGGAAGTCGAATCGATAGAAGATATTCAACGTGAACTAAGCGAGCATAAAGGAGATACAGGATGGGAAGGTTCTCATAACTTTTTTAAGCCGATTGAACGGTTAAAAGAAAAGTTTATTCCAAAGGAGGTTTACGAGCACATATGCGATGTTCACGCACAGATAAAAACTAGAGTATCGTTCTATGAATCATCGAGTACTTGGTGTTTCATCTGCACTCGGGGGAGCATGAATACATCTCCCAAATGGATTTACCTTGAAAAAAATGGGAAACTATTAAGCGACTTCATAAGTGTTGCGAATGCACTTAGCGAAAAATTGCCATTCATTGAAAAGCAAAGACTGGAATGGGATCAAGGAATCTTGGATGTTTTTCTAAAGGAATTTCGTCGAAATGAAAAAGTGGTGCTATCAGAAAAGCTCAAAAGGTGTTTAGATGTGGCCCATTACTTGCTCCTTAGGTATACAGAACGAAAAACAATTTCAAAGAAACTGAAGGCACTTGTTGATCAAAACATTAGGCTATTTGATATATCGATATCTGAAGACATAGTTGATTATAGCTCTTTGGCAAAACTATGGTTAGAAATATTGCAACCACCTTTAGATAGTCTCAGAGCGAAGAGAAATAATAGGAGGAGAGCTTTGAATTTAAATGTTCTGAGAGAACATTGGAAATTGGTGAAACTTGATGATCAAATGTTGAAAAGAATATTGACCAAATGTGAGACTACAAGCAGCATTGATAACAGAATTGCGGCATGTATTATAGGGGTGCAAAAAATTTAGATGAAAACTAACCTAATATGGAGAATTCAAGGCACGATCCTTCTGAGTATGTAAGAGGAATACAGCAGATATTAATCTCTGATAAAAAGAGAATCGGCTTTCTTTTCGGAGCTGGAACGTCGATGGCAAAAAAAAGTGATCAATCCCTTACTGTGCCAGGAGTGATTCAAATGACATCAGACATCCTTGAAGAAGTGAAATCCGAGTTTTCTGATTTAGGAGACGCTTTATCCGAGATGATGGAAGAGTTGAATAATTCTGAAAAGACCATTGAGCATTTACTTTCTAGTATTGAACAGAAATCGAAAATCATTGGAAGTGGTCGGCTCAACAACTTGGACAAAAATGGATTCGAGCGCCTATCTAAGGTTATCAAGAACAAGGTAAGGTCAAAAGTAAGTGTCCATAAAGTAGAAGATGCTGTAGTAGGAGAGGAAATCATTGATGATCTGATTCAGACAGATTTTGCTGAGTGGATTGGGCAGGCTGAAAGAAGATTCCCGATTGAGATATTCACCTTTAATTATGACTACTTATTTGAACTGGGTTTGGAGAGAAAGAGAATACCATATTACGATGGATTTAGTGGTAGTTTTCGTCCGTTCTTTAACTCCGAGTCCGTAGAAGATCATTCCTTTCTACCTAATCAAACCAAGGTTTGGAAAATACATGGATCTCTTGGCTGGCACTATGATCCTAAATCTGACAGAATAATTCGTACCCCTCCAGATGAAGAAGATATTCTAATCTATCCATCCATTCTTAAATACCAAGATTCCAAGAAACAACCTTACGAGAGCCTAATGGATAGGCTAAGCAACTTTTTGAAACAAGACGACTCAATTCTTTTCACGTCTGGATATTCATGGGGAGACGAGCATATAAACGACCGAATAATATCCGCTCTGAAAACTAATACAACATCTCACGTCATTGCCTTATATCACGACAAGACGCGAGGTGAGGATGGAGTGTTCAATTACAGTTTGACACCTGAAAGTGGAATGGGAAAGATTGGAATAGAAAATATGAAAATTTCGGTTTATGGGTATCGAAGTGCCATTATTGGCTGCAGGTATGGAGAATGGACACTGGGAAGTGAGCCAGATAAAGATGATACACCACAAATCAATCAATATTTTGATGAAGATGCTCCAACAATGAGCGTAGGTGAGGGTGAAAAAATCGGAAAAGAAATATGGTCAGGAAAAGGTGAGTTTTTTCTTCCTGATTTTTCTAAGCTTGTCTCCTTTTTGAAGTCTTTGATAAACGAAAATGAGATTGGAACCTTAGGGAGAAATGCAAGAAAATAGGCTAACAGAAATAGGGTTGATAGATAGCATCAACGGAAACGTAATTTCCGTGCGGCTAAATGATAATATAAAATCAAGAATGCCGATAATCAATGGTGTTGTGTACCGTGTTGGTCAAATTGGTTCCTTTGTGAAAATCCCCCTTGGCTATGCAAATTTGTATGGGATTGTAACGGTAATAGGTTCTGGCGCTATGCCTGAATACTTAAAGGATGTCATTTTGCATGATTACGATGAACTAAAGAATATAGGTTGGATTTTAATCACTCTTGTGGGGGAACAAGTGGGGAATAAATTTGAGAGAGGGGTTACACAATACCCAGTTACAGGAGACAAAGTTCACCTGGTTACGAACGACGACCTGAAAATCGTATATGGAGGATTTGTTGACACTAATTCAGTTACTGTAGGAACGATTAGCGCAACTGAAAGCTTAGAGGCAAAACTTGATCTTGATAGACTAATAGCGCGTCATTGCGCTATAGTTGGTTCAACTGGAAGTGGAAAATCAAACTCTGTTTCGGTCCTCTTAAGAGCGATAGCATCCAAAGAGTTTGAGAGCTCGCGAATTTTAGTAATTGATCCGCATGGAGAATATGATGACACGTTAAAGAAATACTCCAAAGTTTTTAAAATAAACAGTCCTCAAGCAGATCAAAAACTGTTCATACCCTTCTGGGCACTTCCATTCAACGAAATGATGAATATATTTTCTGGGACTCTAACGGACCCTAACAAGGAATATATCAGAGAGGCAGTTGTTGAAGCAAAAATTGACAGTAATTTAACCAACAAGCTAGGTATTAATCCTGAGTCCATTACAGCCGATAGTCCAATACCATTTAGTATTAAAAGTTTGTGGTTTCACTTGGATGATTTTGAAAGACAAACTTATAACTCAAGAGCAGACCCTAATACAATAACAGATAGGACTGTCGAAGGAGATTCAGAAAAATTGATTTCCAATGAATACCAGCCTGCGAGTGCAGGTGGAGGTGCACCTTTTTTGAATAATAGGGCAAAAGGAATTCTATCGTTTTTAGACTCTATGAGAAATCGAATGAAGGATAGTCGGTATTCGTTCCTTTTCAATCCAGGAGGCTATTCACCAAGCTCAGAAGGAAAGGTAACTAAAGATCTAGATTCATTGCTATTAAGCTGGTTAGGTGATAAAAAACCAATCACAATTCTTGATTTGTCTGGTATCCCAAACGAAATAATGTCTTCAATATCTGGGACACTTCTAAAAATTACATATGATTCGTTGTTTTGGGGCTTAGATACGAAAGTGGGAGGTAAGCAGCAACCTCTGCTGATTGTTCTGGAGGAAGCACACAGTTATTTGGGTGCAGGAGAGGAGTCAATATCCTCTAGGACAGTACGAAGTATTGCAAAAGAAGGTCGAAAATATGGAGCTGGGTTAATGCTAGTAACTCAAAGACCATCAGAATTAGATGAAACCGTACTAAGTCAATGTGGGACAATGGTAGCATTAAGAATGAATAACTCAAAGGACAGGTCTCATATCAAAGCTGCAATACAGGATGAGCTGTCAACGATGATAGATTTATTAACAAGCCTAAGAACTGGAGAAGGAATTCTGTCAGGAGAAGCTGTTAAAATTCCATCACGCATAAAATTCTTCAAAATTACTGATGCTCCTAAGAGTTCAGACCCTCTCGCATCGAAACAATGGGGTATGAAAATTGAAAATCCGGAGATGGAATACAAGCAACTAATTACATCATGGAGAAACCAAAGCTTTAAATAAATAAGAATATGGCACAACCTGAGATGACCTTAGTAGAATCATCTAATGTAGAAAGCATTGGGTATGATAGTCAAAACCGAACGGTATACATTCAATATTTAAAGGGCGGACTCTACATATATAAGGATGTTCCAGAAATGGAATACGAAGGACTACTGTATGCACCGTCCATTGGATCTTACTTGCATAGAAATTTCAAAAACGTATACCCTTATGAGAAGATTTCGTAAACAATGAGCATTAATGCTGTAATATGAGTGGCATTTGGCCTCAACTCCGTCCACTTTCTAAGCTAGATCAACTAGCTAAGACCATAATGAAGCCTGCATTCTTGTTATCTGAGAATCATCATGTTATAATACAGAGCTATCTGAATCCCAGAGGAGCGTATTTCAAGGTAATAAATCGAGTAGAGGAGTCTATATTACGCGATAACTCTTCCACCAAAAAAGCACACTTGATATGATCAATTTCTATGTTAGCTCAAAGAAAATACCTGTCGGAACTCAAATCAATGGTAGCACGTACTATGAGAGTGTGACCAAAAAACGCAATAATGAGTGGGTAGAGTCAATATTAGAGAAAAAACGACCAGTCGAATCCCCTCGGAGGTTGGATTGCGTTTACTCATTTAAGGAAGTCGAAGATTTAGCCTATTACGGTGACTGGCTATATGGCCAAGTTTATTACCATAAAGTCGAAACGTCTGTTGATGTGATTGCATGCCCCATGGTCATCATTGGGTTGATTCAATCGAATGAGCAAATAGAAGAAGTGGTACAAAACAAACTGGCAGAAGAGTATTGGAATAGTCAACTAGAGTGGAATATTCTTGAGTATCTGAGTAGTTCATTTGTGGTACTGGAAGAAATAGAGCCTCCAGCACTGCTTAACAAGGTAGAGGGTATGGGCAGATATAATAGAGATATAAGCTTAGCCAAAAGAGTGTTTCCCGGCTTAATAGCTGACTGATTCCTCAGAATGAACCGTGGTTGTAATGCCCCGTGTTGTGAGCCAACCTAGCCGGTCGCAACAAAGTGTTTTGGCTGCAAGACTAGCCGTTCGTCCGCATAGCTGAGAATCGCGTATTTGAAAACGATCTTAACAATTAACCGAATAGCGAAATTCTGAAAGACAAGCTTTGCCTGGAAATCTCTTGGCTCAGGGTTGGTCATTGAGCCTTAGCTCAAAGGCGCGGTGGCAAAACTATTAATAGCCGTTTGGTCAGGGAACGGCCGAGCGATAGAATCGTGATGCAGTTATTCTTAAATCTGAGTTTTTGTAGACAACTGAATTTTTCAAACCTGAGTTTATTAGGCGTCTTCTTTTAGAACCTGAGTCTCCGTATGTAAGTACTTCAAAATCAATTTATTTTATTATGTAAATTGTAAATGCATCGAGCGGTGTATATTGGTCGAATCAGTGATGATCAAAATGTTACTTAGCTAGCACAAGGCTAGATCACTTGATTGGGCTTGATAATTACCGGAACTGTATCTCAATAAATACAAAATACTAGCCCAGGTTTGAAGTAGGTAGTGAAAATCGTTGCGATTGTTCATTTCTGATTTCTGCATCCTGAATTGACTTTCAGCCACCGCGCTATCACAGCGATCATATTACCTATTTATTAAGTAGGATTCGTTTGCACAATACTTTATTCAATTTCTCTCTGTTTAAATTAAATCTGATTAGTGTAGAAGGCACAAACTAATCCTTGTTACACCATTAATTTTGAAGATAATTAAAGAGAAATGCTTAGCTTATATACGTTAAATCAGTCTTAAATTTCTCAAAATAAAAGAATAACTAAGAACTAACACCTGAAGAAAAACGTATTAATTATTGATCCTTTCAAATATTAAACCGAAACTATAAAGTGATATGCTGAATTGGAAATACGCATTCATAATCTTATTTATTGTTTCATTGAATGCATATGGTCAAGAAGTTTTCTCTGCAGGAGGAGGATTTAGTTCGGACGATAGTTGGCATATCTCATTTGTCATAGGCCAAATGGCAATTGTAGAAGATCAACACTTATCTTCCGGTCTTTTAAATGTATTCGAAGAATCTGATGTTGTACTAGAAGTAAACAATCAGTCTACTGAATTAGAGGTATACCCAAATCCGGTAGAACAGAAGCTCAGAATTGATTTTCACAACGAATATCAAGGGCTACATTATAAATTGTTTGATTTGAAAGGGAAGGAATTAGCCAAAGGAGCTCTAAGTCAAGGTAATATGCTAATTGACGTGAGTTATTTAGATCCCAACCTTTATCAATTGATGATTTTAGATAATGAGGTATTAATGAAGGTTTTCAAAGTATTGAAAAAGTAAAATTATGTAATTAAAAAGGTCGAGATTATGAAAAAGTGTTTACTCATTGTGTTCACGACTTTAGCAACTGTAGCTATAGGACAAGTACCCGAAAAACTCAGCTATCAATCGGTGATTAGGGATGAGAATAATTACCCTATTGAAGATCAGAATATCGGTATTCGAATTAATGTATTGAGAGGAAGCACCAATGGTCAAATTGTTTACTCAGAAACTATGAGTACACTGACCAACTCATTTGGACTCATTAGTATTGAAATAGGTACGGGCACCACGACTGATGATTTTTCTAGTATAGATTGGTCGCAAGGACCTTACTTCGTTAAGACAGAGGTGGATCCTACTGGAAATAACAATTACATTATTGCAAGCTCAGGCCAACTACTCAGTGTTCCTTATGCACTGTATGCTAAAAAGGCAGGTTCAGTTGAGATAGGTCCGCAAGGTGACCCTGGAATAGCCGGTAAATCTGCCTACGAAATATCTGTCAATAATGGCTTTACAGGAACAGAAGAAGAGTGGTTAGCCTCACTTCAAGGAACTGATGGGAAAGAGGGGGAATCTGCGTATCAAGCTGCAGTTAATAATGGCTTTACAGGAACAGAAGCACAGTGGTTGACATCACTAAAGGGGACTGATGGAACTGATGGAGAATCTGCTTACCAAGTGGCCATTAACAATGGCTTCACAGGAACTGAAAAAGAGTGGTTGGCATCGCTCGATGGGAATGTAGGGGAATCAACTTATCAAACGGCCGTCGAAAATGGTTTCCCAGGAACCGAAACTCAGTGGTTGGCCTCACTGGTGGGGCTTGATGCTTATCAAATAGCTGTTAAGAATGGTTTCATAGGCAGTGAAACAGAGTGGTTGGCCTCGCTAGAAGGCCCGGATGGAGAATCAGCTTACCAAGTAGCCATTAATAATGGCTTCATAGGAACTGAAGCACAATGGTTGGCGTCTCTAGAAGGGGCGGACGGAAATAATGGGACTGATGGAGAATCTG
>DIYH01000034.1:553-162123 GCA_002435755.1 Flammeovirgaceae bacterium UBA6059 | reverse complement strand
ACATCCGATATTTTCAAAATATCGGATGTCTATTATGCAGCTACCATGGGGTTTGTTGCCCACCGCCGCGCCATACCTATGAAACTACCCCCCTTCATCAACGAATACATTCACCCTACTACATCCACTTCCAGAGAACTTGCATGATGATAAATTTTAAATTTTATAAGTATAAAATGCTATGGCTGGCATTTGTGCTGAGCTATATAAGCCACATTGCTGATGGTCAGACAAGGACAGACCAGTTGGTCGATTTGCTGCGACAGCCTTCCTCAGATTACGTGTTTGTGGTAGCGCACAGAGGCGATTGGCGCCATGCCCCGGAAAACTCCCTCCAAGCCATTCAAAATAGTATTGACATGGGAGCCGATATGGTGGAGATCGATGTGCGCTTGACGAAAGATAGTGTCTTCGTCCTAATGCACGACGACACTATCGACAGGACCACCAATGGAACCGGTCGTGTTGATCAGCTCACATGGTCAGAGCTACAAGACCTCAAGCTGAGAGATGGCCTGGGCTCCTTCACCAGACATAAGATACCTACACTTGAGCAGGCATTAGCGTTGACGCAGGATCGCATACTTGTCAATCTTGACAAAGGTTATGATCATATTCGGCCGCTTTGTGCATATTTGAAGCGAGAGGGGATGCTCGATCAGATCGTTTTTAAAGGTTGGATGAAAGATTACACCTCTGTGCTCCATGATTTGGACATGCCGCTGGATAGTGTGCTATTTATGCCTATTGTATCTTTGAACGAGGAAGGCTGGGATAATGTGATCGAGACCTATAAAGACCAGCCACCTGTGGCTTTTGAAATTCTATTCAAAAGAGAAGGAGACCAACAAACGGCATGCGCCATGATCAATGATATCAACGCCCGCATATGGATCAACTCACTATGGCCTGAGTTTAATGCCGGTCATCACGATGATAGGGCAGTGTACGATCCCGAAGGAAGCTATGGTTGGCTCTTGGACATGGGCGCTACATTGATACAGACCGATCGCCCCCGACTGCTCATCGACTATTTGGAAGTGAATAATCGAAGGTGAAACCGGGGTACACGATAAGATGCTATCTACTGAGTATTTTACAGCTTGGCCTTTTCTATTGCGCTGAGGCCCAATATTCTGATTATTTTAAAAACATCGGTACCAATGACGGGCTGTCATACGGTGCTGTGTCGACCATTGCCCAGGATACACTCGGTTTTATTTGGATAGGCACAAAAAATGGCCTGAATAGATATGATGGACGTTCTTTTGAGGTGTATCACAACCGCAATAGTCAACTACTAGGTAACGGCATCTCCAAGATCTTTTTTGACAGCCATCAGCGCATGTGGGTGGGCACCTACAATGGTTTATATCGATATGAGCCGCTCCGTGAGCGATTTCAGCTGATCACTTATCAGAATAGCGCGGTAAGGTCTGCGGTGATCCAGATCAACGATATACTGATGGACGTGGAGGGCATGCTGTGGTTGGCAGCAGAAGATGGCCTTTACAGGGTCGAAAATGATACGATCATTGATGTTACACTTGATGGCTTGCTGGATACATCGATCAAAGCTGTTGCCTATCAGCCTGATAGCCATACACTTTACCTGGGCACCAAGGATCAGGGGGTATGGAGTTACACTTTGGACGAGGAGGCCCTCGTGCCGCTTGGCACAGAAGAAGACCGTACCCTCAATGTCAGAACAATGGCCGTGCTGGAAGATCAGTTGGTAATAGGCACATGGAGGAGAGGTCTATATATGACAGATCAAAATGAACAACTACAGAAGGTGATTCTGGATAGTTATGACATCAGTAAGGCTATCATTAATAGCCTTGACAAGACCGGTGATCAATTGTGGGTGGGCCTTTCTGACGGGTTGTTGAAGTTGTCCTATCCCTCATTTAGCGTTGACAACTACTACCAGCCATCTGACCAGCCTTACTCGTTGAGTGGGCCGGGCGTGAGCTGTGCATTTGCTGATCGTGATGGCAATATGTGGTTTGGTTCACCAGAAGATGGCTTGGGTATCCTTACCCCTCAGAATAGTGAAATTGGACCATATTTCACTACCCCTGGTCAAGATCCACTGACCAGTCAAATAGAGCTGAAATCAGGGAAGCCACTTTTAGCAGCTACAGCAAATATTGTCAGGTCACTCCTAGCAGACTATGACAATGTGCTGGCCCTGGACGAACTATATGTCGTACTTGGTTCTTATCGCAATGGTCTGGCGATAATTAATAGGGATAACGGTGAAGTTAGACGGTATAGTACCAACGACCCGGGTAGTACCATTTCCCATGATCATATACGGGACGCCCTGATTGCAGATTCGGTGATCTATCTGGCTACCTGGGGAGGAGGCCTTAACGTCTATCATATACAGAATAGACAGTTTGATCACTACAGGCACACCAGCGAAGATCCTCGTTCACTGACAGACGATGATGTCATAGCGATAGTGCAGCAAAACGACTCAATCCTCTGGCTCGCTACCTACGGTGGTGGGCTCAATAGGTTCAATACCCTCACGGCCGAATTCACCAGTTTTCTGAGTGTTCCCTTTGATGCGAATACCATCAGTAGCAATGATGTGATTGACCTTTTTTTGGATTCCAGGGGCTATTTATGGGTCGGGCACTGGGGGCATGGTGTTGACAGGGTAAGTGTGAGCGACTTTATGGTAGAGCGCTTTTCTCAGGTGTATGGTATACCCAATAGTATCATCACGGCAATAGAGGAGGACAAGGCTGGTAACATCCTTTTTAGCTCAAAATCGGGTATCGCAAAGTACGATATGTCACGAGATATCGTACTCGCATATCCAAGTGCATTCGGTGCAAGTACTGGGTCATTTGAGATAGGACATTCTGCAAGTGACAATAACGGAAACATATACTTCAGCGGAGAATTTGGCTATGTCAAAATCAACGACGCTGCGAAGGCAAAAAATGGCTTACGAGATTTTGATGTATTGATCACAGCTGTATCAATACTAGGTGAAGTCTTGACGCCCGAGAGTGACCTGCTCGACAAACCACTCATCTACTATCAAGCTGATGACGTACTCCAGCTTGCATACTACCACAACGCTATCTCATTTGACCTCTCTATCCCGGTCTATCCAACAAGAGATATCTACTATGAAGTAAAGCTCGATGGCCTGGATGAAAATTGGCGCCCGCTGGGCAGACTCCCTGTAGCCACTTTCACCAGCCTTAATCCTGGCGGCTACAAGCTACAGGTGCGCGCGCATTTCGGCAATTTCGAAGACTATTACTATTCTGATGTGCTTGCTATCAATGTGCGTGGGCCTTGGTGGACATCAATATGGGCATTCATCCTGTATTCCATGCTGTTTGTGGTGCTGCTCTATTTATTTTTTAATTACTCAACCCGTTGGGCGCGTGTTCAATCCAAACTAAAGACAGAGCGCCTACTGAGAAGGAAAGAACACGAGCTTGCAGAACTTAAACAACGGTTTTTTACCAATCTTTCGCACGAAGTACGTACGCCCATCACTTTGATCATCAACTCGCTCGACCAACTGACCCAAAAGAGCATGTTGACCAAAGAAGAACAGGCCTCTTTCTTTAGCATTCGAAAGAATGCCAATCGTCTTACCCAGCTAGCAGGTGAGATGCTTGATCTAAGGAGAATAGATGAAGGCAAAAAAGACTTAAACTTTACAAAAAATGATTTCCTGTCATTTGTGCGAGAGATATATCTGTCTTTTCAGGATACTGCAGACCGCAAAAACCAATCTCTAGAACTGGTTACTCAATTAGAAGGTCTTGATCTGTACTTTGACAGAATCCAGATGGAAAAGGTCATTTACAATCTGATCTCTAATGCACTGAAGTTTACCGGAGATCATGGCAAAGTGGTGATTGATATTACAGCTAATGATCAGTTTTTATATCTAAACGTAACCGATAATGGACGGGGTATCAGTGCTGAGGATCAGCAAATGATATTCAAACCATTTGTGCAGGGTGGTGGGGGTCAAGCTACTAAAGGCTTTGGTCTCGGACTATCTATATTGAAGGATATCGTAGAGCGGCACGCTGGTGAAGTGCTTTTAGAAAGTGAAGTCGGGATAGGAAGTACATTTATGATCAAGCTTCCCTTGGGTAGCAGCCATTTGCCCGCAGATCAAATCAACGCTGAGTCGGAGGACTTGATCATCAATGACGTCTCTGAAAACAGTGCGGTTGATGACTTGCTTGAAGGGGCAAATCTTGACAATCGGACGCTCCTTGTTGTAGAGGATAACGAGGAGCTGCGTCATTATCTGGTGTCTATGTTTACGAATTATTTTAGGGTGCTGGAGGCCGCTGATGGTAAGCAGGGGTTAGTGATCACCTATGAAAAACTGCCGGATCTTGTCATCAGCGATATCATGATGCCGGAGATGGATGGCATTCAGTTGACTAAAAGCCTCAAGGGTGACCGGCGTACAAGTCATATTCCGATAGTACTACTCACTGCCAGGTCCTCCCTGATTTATAAGTACGAGGGATATGAAACAGGCGCAGACGACTATATCACCAAGCCATTTAATAAGACGCTGCTCATATCACGAGTCAAAAACCTGCTTCAGTCTAGGGAAATATTAGCCAAGAAAGTCCAGACTGACCTGATTACTGAGCCTAAGCGATTGCCGATTAACTCTAAGGACCAGGAGTTTTTAAAAGAGCTGATCGATCTGATCGACACCAATCTGATCGAAGACAAGCTCAATGCCAGCTTCATTGTAGAAGCATTGTCGATGAGTCATTCGGTGGTTTATAAGAAGGTCAAAGCTTTGACTGGTCTATCCTTGATCGAATTTATCCGCGATTATCGATTGAAGAAAGCGGCAGAGCTGATCTCTGAGTTGGGATATTCGATTAGTGAGGCGACTTACTCAGTAGGTTTTTCGGATACTAAGTACTTCAGCAAGATGTTCAAGAAGAAGTTTGGGGTCAATCCATCAAAATATCGCAAGACCAGTTAGGCGATTTCATTATTGCGGTAGGGCACATTGGTCGGGTTGTATGGTGAGACTGATCAGATAGGCGATTTAAGAATCTCGCCCCTATTATCGACGATAATGTACACCTAAATCTAGCAGGGCAATGGACACTTTTGATAGAAGCTTAATCTCAAGAATTAAAAAAATGATGAAAGACCTATTGAAAAACTTAAGTATCGCATGCCTTGCTATGATGTGCTTTGGCGTGATGATTTCATGTGGAGATGATGATTCTCCCGGTGATCCTACTCCCGATCCTGATCCAACTTTCGACCCTCCGACCATTACGGTAGATCCCACGACCCTTGAGACTGATCAGGGTGAAACAGTGTCCATAACCGTTAATATGGAGGCAGACGCAGGCCTCAGTGAAGTAACTGTCGGAACAGAAAGTATCAAAACGTATGATGGCACTACTAACACGGATCAACTCACTTACACCTTTCTAGCAGAGGAGGCAGGTACGGTGACGCTTGAATTTACCGTAGAAGACGCCCAGGCGGCAACAGCCTCAGCCAGTGCGACCATTACTATCAACGAAGGTATAGATCTTGGCTTTGTGGTGCTCGATTTTGCTGGTGCAAGCACTGGATCAGAAGAGTTTGCCCGTGAGTCATGGGACGTGCGTACTATTTTCGATTTTGCGGTGACTGGCAGTTTTGTATCCAGTGCCACGGTGCAATCAGTCAACTCTCAGGCGGCAATGGCCTTTGCCCAGGACAACCCTGACAGTGAGGATGAGACCAAGGTACTACAAATACAAAAGATCCCACCTGAAGGGTTTGATAATTGGGGGGGCTGGTCCCACGTGATCTTTAACCTCGGTGAGGCACTCGATGCATCCATGGTGGAAGCGCTACCGCAATGGGACGCTGAAAACGCTCAGCAGACGAGCGGTACTAAGGTTTTCCAGGTAGATGCCTACTACGATGACACGATAGATCCTGATTTTTCATTTAGTGATCTGACAGCCATCACTGATGTTTTTAACGCTGACCCTTCGCAAGGGTACAAGGTAGACCTCACGCTTGGCAAGTATGACTCAATAGCTTTTGGAGGGCATGATGGCGATGGCTACTACATAGAATATGAAGCCTATATCACCGCCCCCAACGAGTGGCAAACATTGACTTTCGACGTAGTGGGATCAGGAAGAACTGGTGCATTTTTTCCAACCAAGGAAACCTCAGTACCAGCTGAGGAGGTAGACTGTATAAAGTTTTTGCCAGCTGGTGGCTACACCGGAGAGGATGGCAATGTGGTCTACTTCAAAAACTTAAGAATCATAGATGCGCAATAATAGTTCAAAAGGGAGGGCTAATCAGCCCTCTCACTTTGCTTATTTGCGTAAAAAGATAATCGTGAAATTGGTATTAACAGGTATCGGCCTGTTATGCCTCTTTGTTTACTTCCTGTTCATTCTGCAGTATTGACCGATATGTTAAGATATTTTTTGCTTTCGCTTCTTTTGTTCACAAGTTCAACACTGTTGGCGCAGAGCTATTCGCTAAAGGGAAATGTGGTTGATGCGGAGAGTGGAGAGCCTTTGATCGGTGCTACCATACAATTGTCCGACGATCCCTCCACGGGTACTGTGACTGATATCAATGGAGACTTTTCAATGATAGTCCCGGAAGGCCCTAAGACGCTGTTGATATCATATATAGGCTATGCTACTGCTGAAGTAAGGGTAACAGAAGAGACCTACCTCGATATAAAGCTTGACCTGGATGTGGAGGCCCTTCAGGAAATCGTCGTGATTGGCTATGGCACAGTCAAGAAGAGTGATATCACCGGCTCAGTAGCTTCCGTCCGCAAAGATGAGTTTAACCCCGGTCCGGTAGTGTCCGTAAGTAATCAACTACAAAATACAGCGCCCGGGGTGTTGATGACCCAGACGAGTGCTCAGCCCGGCGGTAACTTCAGTGTGCAGGTGCGTGGGCAGACTTCTATTCTTGGCGGCAATGAACCGCTTTACGTGGTGGATGGCTTCCCGATCTCCAATGACGATGTAAGCCCCGAATCCAACTCAGATTTCCGAAGTTCACCTGAGAAGAATCCATTGAATAGCATCAATCCCGAAGATATAGTATCCATAGAAGTGCTCAAAGATGCCTCTGCAGCAGCGATCTATGGTGCCAGGGGTGCCAATGGTGTAGTGCTGATCACTACGAAGCGGGGTAGTGCAGGCAATGAGATCAGCTACGGTACTTCCTACAGCGTCCAGGAGATCATTAATAATTATGAATTGCTTCAAGGTGATGAATATGCGAGGGTGTCCAATGAATTTTCCCAACTGCTGGGTCAGCCACTTATCTACTCTGCAGCTGAGGTCAATGCCTTTGGTGAAGGTACCGACTGGAATGAAGAGTTTACGCGCACAGGTACGATCATGAGGCACCAGTTATCATTCAATGGTAATAATGAAGCCATCAATTACTACATCTCAGGGAACTACTTCGAGCATAACGGAGTGATCGACAACACCGAGCTGAAACGGTATTCCGGTAGGGTCAATCTTGAGGCTACACTGAAGCCCCAACTAAAACTCGGCACCAACACCACCATCAGCCAGACCGACGATGCACAAGTGCACTTTGGAGCTTCTGGCGGCCCTGAGACCAATGGTCTCTTCGATATTACCCAGTCATGGCCTTCCAATGTCTCTGTAAGAGATGACAATGGTAATTACTCGGTCCATCCCGTCATACCCACTCAGGCACCCAATCCAGTCTCTCTACTTGAGATTTCGGACAACATTAGTACTCGGAGGTTACTTACCTCTGTCTATGGTATCTATGATATTACCAGCAACCTATCGGCAAAGATCAACTTCGGTCTGGATGATGTGGTATCCAAGCGAAGCGGATACATCCCTACCACAGTATTGCGAGGTGAACAGGTCGATGGAGAGGGTGAGATCAGCCAAAATGAGAATCAAAACCTATTAACAGAACTGACGCTCTCCTACAATAAAGTTATTGGGAATAATACGCTTTCAGCCCTGGCAGGGTATACTTACCAGCGATTCAGTGGGGAAGGGTTTGGTACACGTGCCACAGGGTTTGCCTCTCAAACAACCAATATCAACGACCTTAGCGGTGCATCAATATTTCTACCTAGTTACTCCTACAAGTACAATTCCAAGCTACTTTCTTATATCGCCAGGGTGAACCTTGACCTCAACGATCGCTTCTTGATCACCTCTACATTTAGGGCTGATGGCTCCACCAAGTTTGGTGAGAACAACAAATGGGGTTACTTCCCATCGGCGGCCTTGGGCTGGAAAATCCACAATGAACAGTTCTTTCAATCTGAGCTTATAGAAGAATTTAAAATGCGTCTGAGTTGGGGTCAGACGGGCAACCAGGAAATTGCCAACAAACTATCTCAGTCGCTGTATAGCTCTACCAAACCTTTTATCCTGGGGGCTGATGGTCAGCTTAACACAGGATTAGCACCTTCAAGGCCTGCCAATGATGACCTGAAGTGGGAAACTACTACGCAGCTCAACCTCGGTTTTGATCTCTCATTGCAGGAAGGGCGCATACAAAGTTCTCTGGATCTTTACCGCAAGATCACTAACGATGTACTATTAGAGTTTCCGTTACCTGGGACTTCAGGTTTTGAAAATGTTACCACCAATGCCGGTGCATTACAGAACCATGGTGTGGAGCTAAAGTTGAGTACGGTCAACGTCCAGGGAGCACTGACCTGGAATAGCACGGTCAACTTTGCTTATAATCGTAATAGATGGCGTGACAGGGCAGGTCTGCCTTTTGAGTCGTTTGAGCTGGAGTTTGGACCTGTACAAGGTCTTTATGCCTTTGTAGTCGATGGCATCTGGCAGCTTGATGAGGATATAGAGGGTAGTGCTCAACCTGAATCTGAACCAGGGCAATTCAAGTTTAGGGATGTCAATGGTGATGGGGATATCACCCCAGATGATCGTACCCTAATTGGCAGTGAAATCCCGAGCTATACGGCCGGCCTCAACAATCGACTGACCTATAAAGGTTTTGATCTCAACTTCTTCTTTCAGGGTGTATTTGATATCAGAAAGTACAATCAAGCCCGTGCCAATCTTAACAATGTCAACGATATCCTGTTTGGACGAAACAAATCGCGAGAAGTGCTTGACCGATGGTCACCGACAAATCCAAGCAATACGATCTCCTCGGGTATTGTCAATACGGTGGGGGACGACTTCTTCAACTCACTATTTATAGAAGATGCTTCTTTTATCCGGTTGCGCAACCTGACGCTTGGCTACACGCCCAAGATCAATAAAGTATTCAGGTCATGCAGGGTTTATTTCGATGTTCAAAACCTGATTACCATCACCAACTGGACAGGCCTGGATCCTGAGACTGGGGAAGAATACCCGAATGCTCAAACTTATTCTTTAGGACTCAACGTAACCTTTAACTAAGCACAGCGATGAATAATCTGAAATTTGTCATTGTCCTTTTAAGCCTTTTAGTTTTCTCCTGTGATACCTCATTGGAGGAGGAAGTATTCGACGAGGTGGCCTCTAATAACTTCTTTCGTTCGGACGGAGATGCTATTACGGCGGTTAACTCCATTTATTCAAGAATGAGGGGAGCCGGAAACAGTGAGTGGGGTTTGTTTGTATTCGGAAACGAATCGCTGTTTAACCATGCCGAATTGGTGACCGACGAAGTGTTCACTACCTGGGCTATTACCTTCCCTGCAGGACCATTTGGTGTCCTTGAGAATTTCATTTTCATACCTAATTCCGGCAGTGGGTTTTTCTTTTTCTTCTCTGATCTGTATGAAGGTGTCAACCTAGCCAATGTGGTGATCGAAAATGTTACTGATAATCCTAACGTCTCAGAAGAAATCAGGGATCGCGTACTTGGTGAGGCCTATTTTGGACGGGCGCTCTTTTATTACCACCTCTTCAGTCTTTATGGTAATATACCGCTAATATTAGAGTCAAGTAGCGATCCGTTTCTACTGCCCAGCCAGGCACCTCAGGCGGATGTTATCAATAGCATCGTAAGTGATTTTACAAGAGCTTCTGAGCTGCTACCGCAATTTCATAGTGGCCCTGATTATGGTAGGTTTACGAGCGGAGCGGCGTTGGCACTGTTGTCCCGATTTTATCTCAATCAGAAAATGTGGTCTGAAGCTGCTGAAACTGCAAGACAGGTGCTAGGCATGTATTCGCTATCTGAGCAGTATAGCGATATCTTCGATGTGGATAACGCTGGCAATCCTGAGATTATCCTTTCATTACCTTGTATCAATCAGGCTTTATTGGGCAATACTTTTCTTGCTGCTACAGCAGAGCCTGACTTCATCGCATCGTCATGGGGAGGTACAAGGATTAGACAGGCTTTTTACGAGACCTTCGATCCTTCTGACATTCGTCGTGAACTGCTCGTCAAGGAATACGAAGCTTTTGATGGTTCTATAAAGACCGTCAATAACGGTGCAATGATCATGAAGTATGGCTTTGACGAGGGACACAACGGGCCATGGGCAGGTAATGATATCGTATTACTGCGGTATGCGGAGGTACTACTCACTCTTGCTGAAGCTTTGAATGAACTGAACGGTCCTAACCAGGAGTCGATTGATCTAATTAATCAATTGAGGACAAGGGCATTTCCGGGAGACTCGGACAAGCTCATTCAATTGGCTGAGTTCAATACCAAAGAGGCTTTGAGAGACTATATATTGCAAGAGCGTGGCTGGGAGCTTTATGCTGAAGGCTACCGTCGCGAAGACTTGATCAGGCATGGCAAGTTGATCGAAAGAGCGAGGGAGAGGGGCTTGGCTGCACAGCACTTCCACGTGCTTTACCCGATCCACCAATCTGAAATTGACAGAAACCCCAACTTGATACAAAACCCAGGTTATGATTGATTCGACCAATATTACGAGATACGTAAAAACAGCATCACTTTCGATCCTTGTATTGTTGATCATGCTTGGTTGTGGTCAGGAAGAGACTGGCAATGCTGGTAATCAAGAATTGCCGATCATAGATAATGGTGAAGTGAGAGTATCAGCGCCTTACCTGGGCTCAGATCTTTCTTATGTCAATGAGATGCTTGATTGTGGGGGCACCTACCGATCCGAAGGCGAGGAAGTAGATCCTTATCAGTTTTTTGCCGACAAAGGCAACAACCTCGTGAGACTCAGGCTTTGGCATACACCAGATTGGACAGCATATTCTGATTTTGATGACATACAAAAGTCTATCGCAAAATCAAAAGCGCTTGGGATGGCCGTACTTCTTGATTTCCATTACTCTGATGACTGGGCCGATCCCGAAAAGCAATTGATCCCGGCGGCATGGCGAGATATCGAGTCGATGGAGATACTGGGAGACTCAGTGTATCAGTACACCTTCGGTACCCTGCTTAAACTTAAAAACATGGATTTGCTACCGGAAATGGTACAAATTGGGAACGAGACCAATGTTGAGGTCATGATGCCACTACCTGCCGAGAACTATGACCGGATTAATTGGGAGAGAAACACCTATCTACTCAATCAGGGGCTAAGTGCCGTGGACAACTTCAATGAAGAATACGGAACCTCTGTTGAAACTATGCTTCACATAGCCCAACCAGAGAATGCCGAATGGTGGTTTCCCGAGGCACAGGCCAATGGTATAGGTGATTTTGACTGGATAGGTTTGTCCTACTACCCTAAGTGGTCGGAGTATTCGCTATCGGAATTATCATCTGTCATAGTATCTCTTAAAAGCAGATTTCAAAAACGAATCATGATTGTGGAGACCGCCTATCCAAGTACGTTTCATAATGCTGATCCTGCCAATAACCTGCTGGGCCAGGACGCATTGATAGAAGGATTTGGAGCTACACCGCAAGGACAAAAAGACTACATGATCACCCTCACCCAGACCTTACTTGAGGGAGGTGGCGAAGGTGTCATTTACTGGGAGCCCGCATGGATTTCCACGGACTGTGGTACTCGATGGGGTGATGGCTCTCACTGGGACAATGCCACTTTTTTCGATGCAACAAACGACAATGAAGCATTGCCAGTTTTTGATTTTTTTGATCAGGCTAATTATCAAGCCGAATGAGCAAGCTTTTAATGCCGCTTCTTGCTACGCTGATCTTAGGAAGTTGTACTGGAGAGACCATAGAGCATCAAAAAATCAAGTTAAATGATCAGTGGACTTTTTCGTCTGACGATCATGAAGCTCAAACGGTAAGCCTACCCCATACACCACAAATAGAACCTCTCATAGTCAATGATCAGTGGCAGGGGGAAATGACTTATACCAAAATGATCAGTGTTGATCAACCTGATCAAGGTAAGACTCACCTTCATTTCGAGGGCGTGATGCATACTTCTAAGGTCTATGTCAATGATCAGTTAGCGAAGAAGCACTACGGGGGCTACCTGCCGTTTAGCATTGATGTAAGTGACTACTTGGAGATTGGAGAAAATGAAATACGCGTGGAAGTTAGCAATCTGGATGATCCGACCGTGCCGCCAGGAAAACCACTTTCGGGACTGGACTTCAACTTTTACGGTGGTATCTACAGGGATGTCTGGCTCGTCAGAAAGAACGATATCTATATCTCAGACCCATTCATTGAAGACATTCCGGAGAGTGGTGTGTTAATTCATTTTGATGATATATCTCCGTCATTAGCCAAAGGCCATATTAGAGTGCATCTCAGGAATGACACTGATCAGAAACAATCGATCCTGCTTATGGGCAGCCTGTCAGATGAGTTAGTCCTACCGGAAAGAGAGTTTTTCATCAATCCACAATCGGAAGTGACTGTAAAGTTACTGGTAGAAGTTGAAAACCCTAATCTCTGGTCTACCCTCGACCCCTTTCTGTATGATCTTAAGATTGATGTGTATGCGGATGATGCAATAGTCGATCAGTTCAATGACAAGGTGGGCATTAGGAAGATCGAACTCAAAGATGATGGCTTCTATCTGAACAACGAAAAGCAGTATTTAAGAGGCACCAATCGCCATCAGGAGTACCCTTATGTAGGGTATGCCATCTCCAATGAAGCTAACTATAGAGATGCGCTGAAGATCAAAAACGCAGGGTTTGACTTTGTCAGATTAAGTCACTATCCGCAGGATGAAGCATTTCTGGATGCATGTGACGAACTGGGGATCCTGGTCATGAATGCCATCCCGGGCTGGCAGCATTTTGAGGAAGGTACTTTTGCAGAGAACTCCCTACAAGATGTCAGAGATATGGTTCGTAGAGACCGGAATCATCCATCGGTCGTTTTTTGGGAAGTGTCAGTCAATGAGTCTAATATGTCAGAGAGCTATATGATTGAAGCCAACCGAATCCTGAAAGAAGAGCTCCCATATAAAGATACCTACACTGCCGGTTGGATTGATCACCCATCTTACGATCTCTTTATACCTGCACGACAGCATGCCAAGCCACCTAACTACTGGAATGACTATAAGAATGGTGAAAGAAACATTTTCATAGCTGAATATGGAGATTGGGAATACTATGCACAAAACGCTGGTTTCAATCAGACTGCATATGCAGACCTTACCGATGAAGAACGTAACAGCCGACAGCTGAGAGGCGCAGGAGAGAAGAGGCTACTTCAGCAAGCTTTCAACTTCCAGGAGGCGGCCAACTCTAATCGAAAAGGTCAAAACTCTGGAACTATCGGCCATGCCAACTGGGTGATGTTCGACTACAACCGCGGATATGCTGATGATCTTGAAGCTTCGGGGATCGCTGATATTTTTCGCATTCCAAAATTTGCGTATCATTTCTACAGAAGCCAGCGACCACCTGAGGAGCTTGTCAGCCATCCTTTAGTTGATGACGGGCCAATGGTGAAAATCACTTCTTACTGGACTGAGAAATCTGAAATCCCCGTTACTGTATTCAGCAATTGCGAGGAGGTGGCATTGTTTCTCAATGGACGTTTAATTGAGCGAAAAAGGCCATCTAGAGATGACTTTTCTGACCACCTGGCACATCCTTCTTTCAAGTTCACGTTAGAAGCATTTGAAGCAGGTGAGCTTTTGGCGCTCGGTCTGATCAATGGTGACACAGTAGCCTCTGATACTGTGATCACACCAGGGAAGGCTGCTTCGCTTAAGTTGTCTGTTGATAGGCTGGAGAATAGTGTGAGTTCAGATGAAGATATCTTTTTTGTGTATGCAGCAGTAGTTGATAAAAATGGTACCATCTTACCATATGACTCTACGTTAGTTACCTTTAGTACAACTTCTGGAGAACTCATCGGAGCTAATCCTGTCAGGGCAGAGGCTGGGATAGCATCCGTATTGTATAAAGGGAACCCTGTAGAGTTAGATCTCAAAGCTGAAGCAAACGGATTGCAGTCGGCTTCATTAAAGTGATTGTTCTCAGGTTGATTTCTAAAAATGGGCGTTACCAACCTAAAATATTTAGAACGATTAAATGATCGATTTCGTGGCACCTTCGGTCATCTCCCAACCACACTCGTCCGTGCGCCAGGCCGCATCAACCTTATTGGAGAACATACCGACTATAACGATGGCTTTGTACTTCCGGCTGCTGTCTCGCATTTGATTTACTTTGCGATAGGAAAGTCTGATCATGCCACCCAATCTTGTATCGTCTCACTCGACTTTGACGAGCGCTTTGATTTTGACCTGACTGATATGGCCCCATTGCCTGAGGGTAGCTGGCAAAACTACGTGATGGGAGTAGCGGCGGAGCTAATCAACGATGGTAAGGAACTTTATGGATTTAACCTTGTCTTCGCAGGGGATGTACCGCGAGGCTCAGGAATGTCGTCATCGGCAGCTCTGGAGTGCGGTACCTGCTATGGACTCAATGAGCTCTTCAACCTTGGACTGTCAAGGACGAAGATGGCCGAGCTATCGCAAATGGCGGAACATCATTATGCAGGTGTGCAATGCGGTATCATGGATCAGTTTGCCAGCCTTATGGGCAAGGAAGGCCATGCACTACTTCTGGACTGCCGCTCTTTGCAGCACCAGTATTTTCCGGTAGGACTGAATGGGTATTCCCTACTACTGCTTAACTCCAATGTGACGCATAGCCTGGCGGACTCAGAGTATAATATCAGAAGGCAGCAATGTCAGCAAGGCGTAGAAGTACTTCAAAAAGAATTTGATGGCATAACCAGCCTTAGAGATGTGTCGAAAGAGCAGTTGGACAAAGTAGTTGATAAGTTACCCATTGCGGTAGCTAAGAGATGTAAGTATATCATAGAAGAGAATCAGCGTGTAATGCGATTTACTGGGGCATTGTCTGAGTCAAATTGGTATGAAGCGGGTCAAGTCCTCAGGGAAGCGCAGCATGCCATGCGTTACGAGTATGAAATTACCTGCCCTGAGATCGACTTTATGGCGGACTATGCCAACAAGCACTCAGATGTACTTGGTGCAAGGATGATGGGAGGTGGCTTTGGGGGTTGCACCCTTAACCTGGTGCGTGAAGGAAGTGAAGAGGCCCTGATATCGGGACTCAAAGTGGCCTACCTAATGGAATTTGGCAAAGAGATCACTCCGATTGAAGTCAGGGTGGCGGACGGGGTTTCATTAATCGGATAAGCATGGAACTCAAAGACCAGCCTCATAAAAGATACAATCCGCTTACAGAAGAGTGGGTGCTTGTATCGCCGCATAGGACGAAGCGTCCCTGGCAAGGCAAGACCGAGGATATTGCGGTAGCGGATCGACCAAGCTACGATCCAAGTTGCTACTTATGTCCAGGAAACGAACGCGCAGGTGGGGAAAGGAACCCTATGTATCCATCAACATTTGTTTTCCAGAATGACTTTGCGGCCTTGATCGATGAAGGTGGTACAGCCGAAATAAGTGATGGTCTGTTAAGCATCAAGGAGGAGCGAGGCATCTGCAAAGTGATATGCTTTTCGCCTGATCATTCCCTGACCATGGCTGAGATGGAGCCGGAGGATTTGATCAATGTGATCAAGGTTTGGCAGTCGGAGTTTGATGCGTTGGGGGGTAACCCAACGATCTCCAACGTGCAGATCTTCGAAAATAAGGGAGCGATCATGGGGTGTAGTAATCCACACCCACATGGTCAGATATGGGCGCAAAGCTCAATACCGAATGAGATTCAAAAGCGAACGACCACCCAGCAAAAGTACTTTGCCGAGAAGGGTCGAAGTATGCTGTCAGATTACCTAAAGCAAGAGCTTGAAGAAGAGGCGCGTATCATAACTCAAAATGATCATTTTGTGTGTTTGGTGCCTTTCTGGGCAACCTGGCCATACGAGACCATGATCATACCTCGGAGGCATTTTCAGGCTGTGACCGACATGGCTCAATATGAAGTAATTGCCTTTGCGGAGATGATGCTGGAGATCACCATTCGGTATGATAACCTATTTAGCACTTCCTTTCCTTACTCCGCAGGTATGCAACAGCGTCCAACGGATGGTGGCGACTGCAGTGGTTGGCATTTTCATTATGCCTTTTATCCGCCACTGTTAAGGTCTGCTACGGTTAAGAAGTTTATGGTGGGATACGAGATGTTTGCCAGCCCACAACGAGATATTACCCCGGAACAAGCCGCTGCTACATTAAAGTCATTATCCAATGTCCACTACAAAAAGAAGTAAGATCAAACTAACCTATCTAACCACGAATGAACTTCTCTACCCTTGATACTATCATTTTCGGTGCGTATTGCGCACTGATCCTAAGTGTAGGACTTCTCGTCTCCAGGGATAAAAAGGGCCATCAAAAAAACGCTGAAGACTACTTTTTGGCAAGCAAGTCTTTGCCATGGTGGGCCATTGGCGCTTCACTTATTGCAGCCAACATTTCAGCAGAGCAGTTTATAGGGATGTCAGGTTCCGGCTTTGCTTCCGGTTTGGCGATTGCCTCTTACGAGTGGATGGCAGCTATTACCCTGATCATCGTCGGCAAATACTTTCTACCAATTTTCATAGAAAAAGGAATTTACACGATCCCTGAGTTTGTAGAGAAGAGATACAGCACACAACTCAAGACCATTCTCGCCGTATTCTGGATAGCCCTTTTCGTTTTTGTCAATCTATCCTCAGTATTATATCTCGGAGCACTGGCATTAGAAGGTATCATGGGCATACCTATGGTGTATGGAGTGATAGGGCTTGCGATTTTCGCAGCTGCATATTCACTCTATGGAGGGCTAAGTGCAGTGGCCTGGACAGATGTGATCCAGGTATTTTTTCTTGTATTGGGCGGTCTTTTCACGACTTACTTAGCATTAAATGTTCTTTCCGAAGATGCTGGGTGGCTCGCAGGATTTAACCAACTGTTAGAAGCCGCTCCTGATCGGTTTCATATGATCCTGGACAGATCAAATCCTGAGTACTCCAACCTACCAGGGATCTGGGTATTGATCGGTGGACTATGGGTAGCTAACCTTTACTACTGGGGCTTCAATCAATACATCATACAAAGGACCTTGGCAGCTAAGTCGTTGCGAGAAGCACAGAAGGGAATTGTCATGGCGGCCTTTTTGAAACTGTTGATCCCATTTATTGTAGTGGTACCCGGCATTGCCGCTTTTGTGATTGTAAATGATCCCCAGATATTGTCAAGACTTGGAGAAAGCGCCCTAATGAATATGCCGGAACCCGGCGCTTCAGATAAGGCCTATCCGTGGCTCCTTCAGTTGCTGCCTTCAGGCATGAAGGGCATTGCCTTTGCCGCATTAACAGCCGCCATTGTCTCTTCACTAGCGTCAATGCTCAATTCTACCTCTACGATCTTTACCATGGACATCTACAAGACCTACATCAACAAAAATGCGAATGATAAGCAGACGGTCAATACTGGCCGGATCACAGCAGGTATTGCCCTGTCAATTGCATGTGTTATGGCACCACTACTGGGAGGTATTGATCAGGCGTTTCAGTTTATCCAGGAGTATACAGGCGTAGTGAGTCCGGGCATATTAGCCGTCTTTTTACTAGGACTATTTTGGAAGAAAGCCACGAATCAAGGCGCGATCATTGGGACCGTACTGTCGATCCCAGTGGCACTTGGGTTGAAGTTGATGACATATCTACCCTGGATGCATCAAATGGGACTAACAGCACTCATGACCATGGGTATAATTGCAGTGCTTAGCTTACTTCAAGGTAAAGGACAAGATGATGAAAAAGGCATACCACTGCCGAAAGGAATATTTGATACTAATGCGACATTCAATATTTCAGCGTTTGCGGTGACGATCATTTGCGCCGTACTCTATGCATTATTCTGGTAACATGAAGAAAGTATTATTAACAGGCGGTTTGGGATACATAGGCTCCCATGTAGCTGTGGAACTCATAAAGCAAGGCCATGATATCGTGATCATCGATGATCTTTCCAATAGCGAGTACACTGTATTGGGTCGGCTGTCGGAGCTTACTGGCACTGAGATCTATTTTGAATTGGGTGATGTTCGCGATATTGACTTCCTGAAAGGTGTCTTTCAGAGATACGAGATCGAAAACGTCATACATCTCGCTGCTAAAAAGGCGGTAGGGGAGTCTGTCAACAAGCCACTCCATTACTATGATATCAATGTTAGTGGTCTCATCAATCTCCTCAAAGTACTGGAAGATCATCAAGCCAAGAAGTTCGTTTTCTCCTCATCTTGCACAGTATATGGTCAGCCGGAGTTCCTACCGGTTACCGAGTCCACACCATTTGGTGATACACCATCGCCTTATGGTAAGACCAAGCAAATGTGCGAGCAGATACTAGGGTCAGTCGCCAAAGTTGCCAGGTATGAGGTTGTATCACTCCGCTACTTCAATCCTGTCGGGGCACATCATTCTAGTAAGATCGGAGAGCTGCCCAAGGGAGTGCCTAACAACCTGGTTCCCTTCATCACCCAAACCGGCGCGGGCCTAAGAGATCAGCTAAAAGTGTTTGGCGGAGACTATGACACACCTGATGGCACGGCTATACGGGATTATATCCACGTGGTAGATCTTGCCAGCGCTCATGTTAAAGCACTCAAGGTTGACCTGGGTCCTTACACAGCCCTCAATCTAGGGACAGGTCGAGGTTATTCTGTGCTTGAGGTGATCAAAGCATTCGAAGAAGTCGCTGACATGAAGTTGAACTACAGCATCGTTGATCGAAGAGTCGGTGACCTACCGGAAATCTATGGAGATCCATCGATGGCTTACAAGAAACTCCGCTGGAAAGCTGAACTCGGCTTGACAGATATGATGCGAGACGCATGGAAGTGGCAACAAGGATTAGCGAAATAGGGTTCTGCTATTCAGATTTTAGAGAACTTTTCCGAGCCTCTGCAAAAACTGAACAATAAACAAAAATAACCTAGTTTGTATCAGCCGTAGTTCTAACAGATAGCGAAATTTTATGTCTGATGTTCGTGTAACTCAAGATCGCTGTTTGATTTAAGGAGGTGTGTTTTTGAAATATCAAAACTCGAACATGGAGAACATGTACAGTGACAATACAAAAGTGTACCCAATTCGCTCCATGCTCCTATTTTGCATCTTTGCCAGACAGATGCTATCTATTAACCAAGCACTTTCTATCTACTTGAGTCCATGTATGAAGTGTGTATTTGGTCTAAAAATGCCTTTCATAGCTCTTGAGTGCAGTTTATCTGCCATAATCTTCATACTTCGGACAACAATAGGACAAGACTAGGTTGCTTTCTCATCGTTTTCCTAACTGATTTGGGAAATTAATTGGAACACTTGCTGGTAAAAGACTGCAAATAGGATTCATTAAAACTATCAGTTTTATGTACCATAGTAGGAGACTATGTAAGCTGACGATTTTTTAAAGTCAATTTCAGATAATCGATATGCGAAACACTTGGAATAGTCTAACTGAAATAACCAAAGACACTAAAATGCAAAAGCCAACAATGCCCTTAGCTACCATATAAGGATTTTAAGATAATTAGGATCAACATGGTAAAACTAGATATCGAGTACGCGATCTGCTGGGTTGTGGGTTTCTTGAATTTTTTGTTATCCAAATTGTTTAACACTTCATTTCCCATAAAATTAGGATATGTTTCAAGGCCATTAATTGGTGGTTTGAAGATTTTCTTTATTGGAATAAAATGTAACAGAGCTATTTTAATCCAATTTTCCCTTGGCAAATTTGGCTGTAAATCCGATTTCGAATTATCAATAACTGTATTATCTAACAACTTAAGTCGCAGTACCTGAAAGGAGTATGATTTTAGCACAGCAAGTTCCTTCATTTGTTGCATTGAACTGACGATATAATGAATGAAGACCCACGCAATAAGAAATAGGAGTATGGCTACTTCAGGTGGTAAAAAATCATCAAGTACATCGGTCGATCTCGAATACAAAGCTCCAAAAATAGCCGATTGAAAAATGATCAATGTGAATATTTTGTTCTCCTTCTGGTGGTGATATGAGTTTAGCCGATTGATTTCAATGTTTAACAGATCCAAATACCTTTCTTTCAGTTTTTTGCGATGTTTAGTTAGAATTTGGAGCCGATTCATTTTGGATGCCTTTTGATTGTACGGTAATGATTGGATGAAAGTCGTAAGAGCCGATTCTGCTTTGACTGATTTCTAACAATTTATTGGTGTTGATGGGAAATCCCAAGTGTACCGCAGAATCTGGTAGGTTAAAGCAAGGTAGAATTTATGTTTAGTCTATATCAGTGCTCAGGTCTCAGGAAACGTTTTTGATGGTATTTCTATAGCACGGTTAAATATATGTTAACCCCTTTTTGGCATAATAAAGGGCGTGACAAGGTAATAGATTGAGGTATGCATGTCCGATACAGGGTTATCCGACAAAGAACTGAGAGCCGTTGAGGAGCTGGATCAAGAGAAGGAGCGGCGTCTTCACAATATTGCAATTAAGGGGATTGCTGAGGATATTGGTTTGATTCCGAAATCTCATGACGCAGCGGAGTATAATCCCAATTCAGAAAGTTTTAATAAAAAGAAGCGTTTAAAGGACGCATTTATGCGTGCTACCTTGCAAATGGTAATGGAAGCACAAAATCGTTTGATGGAACAGTTCGACAGAGAACTCGAGACCCTTCAACACGGCCTTCAGGTACTCCAAACCAAAATTGATGAGAACCGCGCTCAGTGGCAGAAGAACGGTCAAACGCTCAACGATATTGATGATCTTATAACTGATTTTGAGGATGGTGGAAAGCTAGATCGTCTAAAAGCAGGTACTGTCTTGGATGACCATGCCATGCTTGATGACTTCACCGATGCAGAGATCATAACACTGATTGAGGGGCTTAGGACGCAAACCCTTGAGAATAATGAATTCTTGGATACACAGTTTCAGGATATGGAACGCGATCAAGGGCTTCTTAAGGAGCGTAAGGCTCAAGTACTGGAAGCTAAAACAAGACTAAAAGACATCTCGAATTCAGATATGAGCCAGGATGAAAAACTAAGCGCGATCAATGTATTAGGTGACGAAATTGGCACAAAAACCTTGCATGCTCTTTCAACACAAATTCATGATACTGATGTAAGTCAGAAAGCAGATGCTGTATTTCTACATAGTGAAGCATCAAATGCGAATATGTCTGTAAAACCTGCTTTTTGATGGATAATCGGCACAGAAGATGATATAATATTCTTATGGATCAAGAAGAAATAGCAAATTTGACCTTGGAATACCTCAAACGCTTTGATACTCGTTTAGAGCGTATTGAACATGATATCGGAGATATCAAGTTTCGTTTAAGGCAGGTTGAGGATACCGCATCGCACCACACAACTAGGTTTGACCGGGTGGATGACCGATTACACCAAATCGAAAAGCGTCTTGATCTAGTGGATGCATGACCAAGCTTGAATTGGAAAGTAAAGTAGTACAAGCAAAACTCGAAATTATTCTCTGGATGATTGGTTTACACTTGGTTAAACTATGGCTTTTAGTTAAACTACTTGGATAAATAAGGCGTTATTCGTCGTATGCCGCTTGGTATCGCCTTTTGATGCGCGGTAGGAGCGCAATTAACTCATCGTAAGTAAAGTGACCGTTCGCATCATTCTCAATGAAGTAATGATAAATCGTACCAGGCTTATCAATGAAATACTGAAAGAACTTGTGCGGTATATTCAGTGAGTCCAGCTTCTTACTGTAAAATGGAATGAAGCGGTCATAATCTTCCTTGTAGGCCGTGCCTCTTAACATCGCAATAGCCACTACGTCATGTTCTTCTGAATAATCACCAGCTAGACGATAGACCGTTTTTTCGGAATCCTGCGGGACGGTGATAATCTTATCATTGGTGATCGTTTGGGCATGGCTGGTGAACCCCAAGTAGAGCATAAATTGTGCGAGGAATAACCGTGCTAAGCGTCTCAAGAGTATGAAATCTTCGGATTTGTCCGAAAATTAGGTATAGTATGCCAACGAGTTTTTACTTAAGAATTTTCTAGAACTTCGTTAGAACCGATTCTCTTTAGGCTGTTTTCAGGCGAGTACGTATGACTTGCGATTTTAACGCGAATTACTCCATCTCTGCAGTCATTTCCCGGATAAATTAAATGCTAAGGGTATTCAAATAGTTTAAAAACCAACCAGTATGTAAAGGCTGCGGCTGTATCAGCAGCTAACTTTTTAGCATCATCAGGTCGTCGGTCGATAATTGACTCCTTTTTCATTTTATCTGGTTGCTCAATTATATCCGAAATTCCTCTTACAACTCCAATCATCATTTGACTTTTACTTCTTCCTTGCTTTACGGCGGCTTTGGCGAATCCAAACCCCTCCATTTCAACAGCAGAAGTGTCGTTATAATGTTTGGTTAATATTCTTCCTATGTCCGACTCATAATGCTCTATTAGTTTTTCACCTGAGGCAATAATTCCTAGATCGGCCTTAACGTTGCTATTTTTTTGATTACTCTTTATTAGAGTCTTCCACTCATCTTTCCTTCTCTCCTTTTTTGCAATTTCTAAAAGAGTGTAGGTTGTCTCAGCTAAATCTGGCCTTGCACTGAATGCATTTTCTTCAGATTTACCGCCCTCATATGAATAGATCTTTTCTGGGAAGATTACATCACCTACACAAAAATCTTTAGGCTTTCTGGATCCTGCAATACCTACAAAAAAAATCACTTGAGGTTGGAAGCTACTGATTGCTCTTTCCGTTTCCAGAGCTGCAATTGTGTTTCTAGGACCGCATTCTCTGATAATGACTCTGGCAATGTTATTCCTTAGCGAAAAAACCCCACCCTCGTAAGATGAGTCATCTATTGTTATTTCCTCTATTTCCTCTAGGTGAAGTCTGACTGCATTATATTCCTCCTGTATCGCAGTCAGAATGACGACTAACGGTAGATTATCAACTTTTTCCTCCCTCTTTTGTGATGAGATATATCTTGGCTTGGATTTTTGAAGATCGGCACTAAATCTTTGCCACCAAGTAAGAGTAACTAGTGATTCACTCACGTCGGACGCTAAAGCGAATGTATTGTTGTATTTTGATTTGTTATAAACTGTCCTCGCAGAGCCGTCATAATTGCTCATCATGATAATCGCACCTAATCGTCTCGATTGATTTTCAGTGATTTGTGATGGATAGTAGTAGATATAATCACTAAGAAACTTATCTGACAGTGAAGAGAAACTTTCAAATATCATTAATACAGGTTCAATATTACTTCTGTATTTACTTAGAAATGACGTCATGTAAGCTTTTGAGGTAATATGATCAATTAGTATTTCTTCAATTGACGAGACTTCAATTTCTTCGTTCACTAACTTCTCTACTACTGAGTCTGTTGTTGATTCAATGTACTTAGCTTGATAGCTAGCAGGAATATAGGCCCAAACTTTCTGACGGTTTTTATAACCAGAGATGTCTGAGTATGTGGTGTCGGCAATTTTTTCAAATATTAGAATATCAATTTGCTTACCCTGTATTGCGAAATCAAAAACACTAAAAACAAGGGATTGCTCTTTGCCTTTGATCCCGTAATTAAAAGGTTTTTCTTCATTGAGTAAGGCTGTCCAAATTTTCAACCAACAGGAAACTTGAAGATCAATGGTCTTAAGAATTGACTCATTTTCTACTACTCTTTTGATTAATTCTTGAATCAATTTGTCGTTGCACAATTTTAAGGCTGTTGCTAAGACCTCATTATCTGAAAGTTTTTTGAGAATCAATTTCAACCCTATTGACTCATCATAACTTAGCGAATCCTCAAAAGACAATTGCTTTTCAACTGCTTCTACTGGTCTGTAGAGTTTTAATAATACTTCCGCATGCAATAAATACCATTTTCTTTTTTTTAGCTCAAGTAAGACAGTCTTTCCAATTTCAGTTGGAACTTCTTGAGGCAAATGGCGAATCAAGAGCGATTCTGAGTCTTTGCGTGAAGGTAGAGATGAAAAGATAGATTTGGAGCTGTCTTTTGAGAGAAGTAAGAGTTTCCAAATTGATTTTTGAATGGTCTCTTCTGCACTTGCTACGTTTTTTTTTAGTGAATCAACGATGGTTTTATGCCACCACGTTTTGCTCGTTTCGTTTTCAGCAATTGAGAAAACTTCTGAAAGCATTTCAATATGCTTAAACTTTGAATCTCTAATCGTCTTATCAATAATTGCATTTACAAGGTCTCTGCCCTTTTCTTCTCCACCAATGTAGGAGTCCCATGAGATGTTTCTAAGCCCTTTTACATTCGACTCTAAGCCATTGTAGATAAGGCTATTATACTTTTCAACAAACTCTCTTTTAACGGAAGAACCTATGTTCTTATTTGGTGATAGGTTTGAAAGAATCCTTAAGTCACGTCTTAAAAGGTCTGGATCATTCAGGTTGCTTAAATCCACATAGTCTTCAAATAATGCATCACCTTGTGTATATGTTGTCAGATCGTCAAGATTAGCACCAATGGTTTTGAGAAAATCATATAATAGGTTTTCTTTTTGCCTTCCTAAAAACAAGGCTTCAGTGGGGGATGTGATCTCAATTATATCATTTTCCTCTGCATCGATCAGTTTATACGTATTCCACCTTGACAATAATTCATTTTGAATAAACACTAAGCTTAAATCATCTGAACCTTCTATATCACTTGGTGAAAAACTGGCTCTAAACTTAAGTTGTTCTCTAAAACCATTGATAGGAGCATTCCACAGTTTTTGAAGGATCTCTTCAAAAGAGACTAAGTCACCAGTAAATAGAATCGGTAAATCCCCTTTAATAAATGTTGAAAGGGTTTTTTGGACAAAAATTGGCTGTTTCTTTTCATAGGAAAAGCCGGAATGCTCAATGTCAAGTTCAATTGGTTCTAAATATGTCCTTTCAACCGGAGCTACAGATGTAAATAGACTTAGGATACCTTTTAAGTCATTAAGGTTTTCTAGTGTTGATATATCCGCTATCAAAACATGTGTTATTACCATTCCCGAACGGCTAGCCTTTGGATCTGGAAAGGTTTTAGAGAAAACGTAATAATTATTAAAAGATGAACCTGAGAGATATGGTTTAAGCACAACTCCTGGTGCTAGTGAACCCGGTCTGTCTGAGAATCTGATTAGGAATGAGGTCAGCTCAGGATCATCAATAGTTTGATGAATTTTGGAATGAGCGTTATTGACTTCTCCATAATATGCTTGATGGATGACAATTTTACTCATGCCCTATAAAATCCCTAATTGAAAGAGTTAAATCCTGTTGACGTTTCCCAGATTTATCTATGAAGTAACCAAAATTGATAGGTTCCCTTTCAATGAAGTCCTCATCAGGTTCATCGGTAAGTGATCTCTCTGTGGATGATAAGCCTAGAATTGAAAGAGATTCTTTTTTCCAGTTGTTATTTAAGAAATTAAATAACATGGGTAACATTTCTTGAAGTAAAGTTGATGGAACTTGATCTTCAGATGTTTCTAGTTCATCCCAACAAGATAAAACCACAGTTAAGTTAGGCTGACCAATTGGAGAGAATGTTGAAAGTCCTTTTATATATGCTAATGTTTGAAGTAATTCTATAAAGAAGGCCGCTTCTGATACCTTTACAGGAGGCGGTTGACTATTCCTTTTTTGAATTTCTTCGGCACTTGGAATTCCTTTGTTAACGATATCTTCTAATGGAGTTAGTTCATTTAGGCGAATGAACAATACCCATGATGTACTATTGTCAATGTAGTTTCGCCACAAATCATTTACCTGTCTATTTTCTACAATTGAGGTGATTTGCTCACCAGCATAGTCTGGAAATGCCAATTTAACCTCTGATTTCTTTTCATCCGTGATTACAAGTTCAATACTTCGGTTAGCTCCTGTTTCTGTATGTGCAGCCCTTTTACCATTGTATATGTTCTTTAATCCGTCGTCAAAAATTGACAAATCAGAGGGTCGGTTTTTAGGATCAATTTTAAATTCAAACTGACGACTGTTAATACGTTCATACAATTGAATGCCAAAATGAGTTTTCCCAGTATTTGGACCTCCAATAATCAAAATATTATGTTTCTTCAGGTCATTCATTTATAGAGCGCTTTGAAAGAAACATATCCTTGGGTTTGGCGACTGAAATCTTTGGAAGAGGTCTACAGTTTCGGTTTAATGATTCAATAATCCAGTTAACTGATTCCAAAATTGCGGTATGAAATATCCCCCCGATTCCTTCTTGAACGCTAGTTTCAAATTGGTTGAAATGTTTAAATGGAGTAGCTTCCATGTGTGCAACAATTCGTTCTTTAGTCTCATGTTTTAACTCCAAATCTGATTTCGACCATATTAGGCCAATTGGTCGATCAGTGATGTTTTCAATTAGCCGATCTGCTACTTGTTTAATCTGTCGCTTTGCATCTCCTCTTTGGCTACCAGACAGCATGTCACTGTCTGCAAAAAGCAAAAAACCGTCACAGTTTTCATATATCCATTGAGCACCAATAGCATTTTCGCTATTTATATTATTGCTCCAGTGATCAAACCATTCACCTGGCGCATCGGTAAAAATCAGGTCGATATTTTTACCTAGCTTATTTTTTAAAGCTAAATGGAGTAATCCTGGAACTCTCCCTGAGTTGTTTGTAGTATGGTCTGGGAACTGAATTTCTGCATTGTCTTTCCAACTGAGGTACCATGCAATATCCTCCCATCCGTTAAGAGTAAGAGAACCAGCAAAACTATATTCACCTATTTTAGCACCCTGTCTGATAAGACAGTACAGTGTGGCTAAGAACGTAGTTTTTCCAGCACTTGCAACCCCTGTAACTCCTATAAAAATTGGCTTTCTTGATGCTGTTAAGAAATTGAGATCGGAGAGTCCCATTGTGTTTCCTGTCCAAGAGACTCTATGACCTTCATTATCCAGTTCTTGTTTATCTTCCTTTTTAGAAGCATCCTTCTTGCCATAGTATTTACAATCTGAAAGATTTATACATCCTTCAATATTGCATCCGCTATCCTCGGGGAAACATTTGGATTGTGAGCAATTCCCAGCCATATTACTTCGAGCTTAGTCTTATGGAGAGTAAATCATGGAAAATTGAGACGGCTAAATCTTCTTTAGAAACTTCATCATCTTGGTTAATCCCTGTTCTTTGAGTGAAGTCTTTGAGTTTAACCTTATCATTTAGGAACAGTACGATAAAATCAGTAACGCTAATTCTTCCATCTGATTCATTCATTTCGGGCAAAAGGTTTATAATCTCGGATTTGGATGGATCTTTTACTAAAGAGTCAAAGAAGTCTTTGTACGTTATTTTTTCACCTTTCTTTTCATTCAGAATTAATAAGGTATCTCTTAATAGATAGTCTACACTTATTGGAGTTACTTCAGCAACCTGCTTGCTAAGATCACTTCCCATCAAAATTGGAAGAACAGGATTTGAAACTTCCCGGTAGCTTTTCATTAATGATGGAGAATAAAGGGTTTCTTTCCACCAAAGCAACTTACTTCTTCGCTCAACAGCGACAATAGAAGCAAACGAGGATTTTAAGTTTTCATCAAGGGACTTCTTAAATGAGGTGAAAAACCTGTTTATAGGATCTTGAATAGCAGAAAGATTTAGAGCCTTGTTCAGATCGCCAAATGCAGAGTTGAAAGATTCACTTATTGCCTCGCTTGTCTTTTCTATAAAGTGCGCTTGATATTGAGGTTGATTTAATCCATGTTGAGGGCCATATCCACTTGGAGTCTGTGACATTGCTTCCATAAGTCCTTCACTTAATCTTTCATCGTCTATTTCAATTTTCCCAAACTTTGATTGATTAATTTTTAATGGACTGAGTTTTAGCTTAGGCTCTTCTTCAATTAATGACCACTCTTCAGCTGCATGGTTTTCTGCGATTTCTCCCAATTCACTTAAAAGGGTTTGAACAATTTTCTTTTCCTTGCTGAGTTTTGAATATGGGTAGAAATTGGAGGATGTTAAGTAGATAATTCTCGCAGCAACAGGATCTTCACTTCCCAATTTCATCAACGCATTTAGGATAACACCTCTGTGGATATTCCTGGGCATATCAGGGTATTTTCCCCTAAGGGCTTTCCAGTATTTAGTTATTATTTGTTCAACATCATTTAGAATTGGTTCTTTGTCCGAAATATTTGGGTCCAATGCCACCAAAGAATACTTTGGTAAAAGGGAGTAATTCTTTTTTAAATACCTCACTAGGGCTGTTACAGATTGTTGTAACCATTTTAGCCTGTCGTCACTGTCCCCAATATCAAATAGTCCAGACCTTAGAGTTGATTGTAGAAAGTCACTTTCATTCGCATCGCTCATGGTTCCCAGTTTTAAATGTGGTTTTGGTTGTCTGTTAAAATAGCAATTTTCTACCAACTTCTTTCAAAGACTACAGATTACTCATCTAGTTGTTGCTGTAAGATGCTGATGTTGCTGGGGTCTTATTAAAGTATTTCAAATAGCCATCAAATCTGTCCTATTTCCTCTTGATTTATTGTCCGAGAATACCTAATACTCGGACAGTTACTTTTTGAAAGGAACTGTCATGTTTAACAATCCGATTTCACTCTACGATACAGAGGGACAACGCAAATACCTAAACGAACAAGAAAGACTGCGTTTTCTAGGAATTACAAGAAGTCTACCTGTCGAAGTCCGTACCTTTTGCCAGCTCATTTACTACACAGGTGCGCGGATAGCAGAGATTTATAATTTAAAGCCAGTACATATTGACGTACTCAATCAGAAGATCGTTATTGAAACCCTTAAGCAGAGAAGACGCGGAGTCTTTCGCGAAGTACCAGCACCTTACTTTGTACTCTTTGATTTAGACTGTTTTATTCGCCAAAATTGGAAGAAACCGACAGAACCAATTTGGCCTTTTTCTCTACGTACGGCATCCAGAAAGATCAAATCGGTCATGACACGCGCAAGTATTGATGGGATTAGAAGTAGTGCAAAAGGCTTGCGACACGGATTTGCTGTACATGCAGTAACCAAAGTGCCGTTGACAACGGTCGGAAAGTGGCTCGGGCATACCGACTTAGAAACCACAGGGATTTATCTAAACATTGTAGGTGCCGAAGAATTAGAGCTTGCAAAGAAGGTGTGGGAATTATCTGAGGACGATAGCAAAAGAAGGGTATGGTGTAATGAGCCAGCGAATGACAATTATCAATAAACATTTACATGAGATTGAAGAAGAACTGATCCAATTGGCAGGTTTGATCAAGGCCTTACAAGTGATAGAAACTGATAATAGCGCGATTGTCTGCACAACCAATGCGATTGATCACCAGCTTAGAAAGCTGGAACACGCCTTTTATGGGCACTGGCAGACACTGACCGAATAAAATAAGTGTAAACAGTGTTGATTATTTTTCATTTTCAACGTTAAATCAATTGAGATAAGAAGCCTGAGCTAAATTAGGTTGGTGGGTCGCATCACACGGTGCGACCTTTTTCAATTGAAGTGTCGTCAATTAGATATGATGTACATCCGCATTTCCAAGTGTAAGCCATTTGACCAGCACACCAGCCATCGACCTATAATCACGTGCCCCATTTTCCGTTAGGCCGCAAAGAGCAAAGCACCAAGAACAAAGCCAAAAGGAAACGGAATAAATAAAAGGAAGGGTAGGGCGAAGGCTTTATGCCGTCCCTTTTGGGGTGTTCGGCGCGTGGCTAAATTTGCTCATCGGAAAGTGAGCTTGGGAGATTGATTTAAAGAAGCTGAAAAACTGAGTATTTGGATAATCAAGTTTGTAATGAGGTGAACCACTAAGACCTTGTAATTACATGACCAAAATGCTAGAAACATTAGGATAAATCTATGCTGATTCTAAGAGTTTTCAGCTTGTTACCGCTTCTTATCCATCCACCCTTCGCAGTCTTCAAAATTAATCATAAGGTTGTGTATTAATCAGGTTTAATAGGTCGGACTCGACAAAATACGAGGTCAAGCCAACTAATTTAAGCTTCTATACTCACCTGGGCTCTGGCCTGTTTTCACTTTAGATATCTTGGAAAAGTGTTGTGGAGACTCAAATCCTAATCCGTATGTGATTTGACTGACGGACTCTGTAGAGTTTAGTAAATGGTTTTTAGCCTTTTCAATCACAAAGTCATGGTATTCTGGATTGAGTGGCTTTTACCTACACATAGGGGATTAGGATGTTACGTGGATTAAATGGTAAAACTCAACAAGAATTATATGTTGACTTATAACATATTCACAGTTTTAGACCTACTCATTTGACCATTTTCGTTTTCTTATTCATCAATCAACAATCTCGTTGGATTCGCTTGAGCTGCCTTAACTACCTGGAATGATATCGTTATCAATATCATTATTAGTAATACTAAAGTAGCTAGAGGATAGATCAACCAATTGATTTGAATGTGATAGGCAAAATCTTCCAGCCAGGAATTTAATAAGTAGTGTATCAGCGGCAATACCATCACCATTGCTAAAATTGTTTGATATACATACTTGGCCACAAATAGTTTATAAAGGGATTGAATAGAAGCCCCCAATACTTTTCTGATCCCAAATTCTTTGATCCTGTTGTTGATCATGAATGTTACAATTCCATACAAACCTAGGCAGGCCAATGAAATAGCTAAGACTGAAAATATCCGAATCATAGAAGATAATTTCTCCTCAGAATGGTACAACCGATCAAGATTATCATCTAAAAACCTCCATGCAAGAGGAGTCTCCGGCGATAAACTACTCCATGTATCCTCTAACAATTCAATTTGCAAAGCAATATTGCCAGGAGCAAGTCTAACGTACATAAACTCCAGATCAATAAAGGGAAGTATCATCACTGCCGGGCCAATTTCCTCATGCAGAGTGGTGTAGCTAAAATCCTGAACTACTCCAACAATAGTACGGGGACCATCCAACTGAAAAAAATGTACTTGTTCACCGACTGGGTCATCCAGGCCAATGTAGTCGGCAGCTTTCTGATTAATAATAATAGAGCGAGTTGAGTCATTTGCATATTCCTTTGAAAATGGGCGCCCACTATGCATCGAGATTCCCATGGTCTTAAAGAAATCGTAATCCGCGAGGTTAAAAAAAACTCTTTTTCTATTTTCCGGATCATCACCAACCTTTCTGATCGCAGTAAAAGGCCATGGATCACCAACAACACGCTCACTACGGCTTACACTTACCACTGACGCGTGATTAGTCAACTGCTCTTTAAACACATCGTAATGTTGGGAAATATCTTCTGGCAGCATCTTGATCAAAACTATGTTTTCAGCATCATAACCTGTCTCCTTACTTTCCAAGTAATTGAGTTGCTGAGTCATTACAACCGTTGCAGAAATGAATCCTATTGATATAGCTAATTGCATTAACACAAGGACATTTTTTAATTGAAATGGACTCCTTGTTCCTATGCTTAGTGACCCTTTTAGTGATTTAATTACATCAAACTTAGCAAGCGTCAATGCCGGGAAAATACCCGAAAGAAATCCGACAAGAATACCAGCAAGAATCATCAAGGGTACGAGCCTCATGATTTCCATAAATTCTGGATTGAATTCCCAACCTATTGAAGTCGCAATCGAATGAAAGAAAAATAAGGTGATTCCTATAGAAAGACTTATACAAAAAAATGTGATTACCAAGGATTCCATTAGCAATTGAGCAATGATAATTTTCTTGCCAGCTCCAAGTACTTTCCTTACGCCAGTGGACTTGCTACGGTTGATGGATAAAGCATTAGTGAGGTTGGCAAAATTGAATCCTGCTATGACTAAAACCAGAATGGCTACCATTATTAGAACATTCACATTAGATCGATTACCTGATCGAATGTGACTTGCGAGATCATCGGCCATCCCATCTGATCCTAAATAAACATCAGCTAGATTTTGGACTGAGGGTAATGTGGGATTTCTGTTTTCAGGATTACGATCCCTAAAAAACTGAGCCAACTTTTGTTCAAACGAGGCTGGATCGGAATTGGGTGCCAGCTCTACATAAGTCAGAAATCCTAACCAGCCCCAGCTGGTCAGGTCGGAAGCATATCCATCAGGAACAATGTAATTTTGAAACGAGATCAAATAGTTAAAATTCAGGTGAGAGTTGGTCGGTATTGGTGAGAGTACACCCGTGACTTTTAAAGGAATTGAATTATTGAACAATAAGGTTTCTCCCAAGGGGTCAGGCTTATCAAAATATTTGAGTGCCATGTCTTCAGTGATCACAATAGAATTGGGTTCATCCAACGCGGTATTGGGATCACCTTGCAACATTTCAAACTGGAGTATTTCCAGAAAAAGTGAGTCAGCATAATATCCATGATCTTCATAAAATCTAATGTCTCCTTTTGACAGCAGACAATTCATCATATATCGCATTCTTGATATTTTCTCCATCTCAGGGAATTTTCCCCAAATTCCTGTAGCAAGAGCAGGAGGTGAATTCACCAAGGTTGTGACATTTCCTGCATTATCCGTGAATGAGAAATTTACCCGATAAACATCATCACTATTGGTATGGAATTGATCAAATGAGCTTTCATAATGAACAAAACATGTGATAAGGAGGAAGCTGGTAAACCCAAGTGTCAATCCAAATATGTTTATAAAGGCAAATCCTTTGTTTCTGCTTAAAAAACGTAGAGAACTGATGAGGTTACTTTTGATCATAATATGCTGAATTGAGAGTGTGTTTTAAATAAGTGTAGATTAAATCTAGTTGAGCTTGGTTCTATCCTCTACATATTTCCAGATGCTGGGTTTATCCGGGTCTCCATATTTGTTTTGACCTTTCCAGGTATAACTTTTGTACCCCTCTTTAAATATGATTTCTCCATTCATGAATAGAATCCATTGACATCACTTGGATCTTTACCACTTCGTTTGACAAGCCTTCGGACCAAATGATTTCATCTACTCTACCTTTTGCGACAGAAATACCTGGGTAAGTTTCTATGTAGGGAGTTATAATGGCCGATGCTTTTTGAATGCCTTCATCAACTTGCGCAAAAGCTTTACTGAAGCCTGTGGTGATTACTAATAATGAAATACCTTTTTTTATGTCCATTTTCAAGTAGAGTTGCTATAAATACCTGGTTAGTAAGAGTCCTATCAATATGGCTTCAATCGAAAGAAGTGAAACAATCGATTTGAAAACCAGACCTCTCCTATAGGCCCATTCAAGATAAACGGAGGTCCCCACTGTGGTTAGCAGTACTAAGCCAAATGAAGCAAAGGCAAGTTGCCAGCTTAGAAAGCCTGAATTTGCCATAGCAAAGTAGAGATTTACTCCGCCGACCATGCTTACATAAAATCCAACCGTTACAGCCTTTGCATATTTCTGATCGCCTTTCCTTCTCAATCTGAACAGTAACCATGCTATCCCAAAACCATATATAAAGTCAGGTATGAAAGAAAAAACGTCCTTTATAATGTTATCTGTCCAGATGAAGACCGGAGCAACATGTTCTTTGCTTCTCCAAAAGGACTTTAGCACTAAAGTATTGACTAGCCGACCTGAGAAGTTAAGCATTAGCCCTGCAAGTATGCTTGCTTTTAGAAGCACTACCTCTTGTACCTGATATGGTCGACGTACATTGTTTGTATGAAGATGCATCATAAGCAATTTGAGTTTCAGAACCGCTTGTATAAACGTTCGTGATATGGGAAAGAGAAGCGCATTGGCGTGGAACTGATCACAAAACGTTTAGCTCAGACTAGAGAAAAGAATAGCAAGCAACAGCTAAGGAGAACGGATAGGAAAAAAACATTTATAGCAAATTTTCCTTTGTACCTGGTTGGGTATCTGACAGAATACAGTAAGCATTTTCTAATCATACTATTTTGGAAGCTTGATGACTGAGATCGAAATTGTGAGGTATGAAGTAAATGAAAGATGTTTTCATGTAGGGTTCATTTGGAATTTCTCTTGACAATGAACGAACGAAAAAAGACTATACAGTCATAGGATTCGTCTCAAGAATTAGGTGAGACATGAAATTTCAGTAGGTAGTAAACCGCTTGCTTAACGATTGTCTTCACTTTTTCTATTCTAACCTAACTATCTTTCTTCGATCAAGTGTAGGTTGAAACACTCAAGCAGATCGATTTATACTCTTTTTAGACAGATCATCCTCTTGCTCTTTGAGTCGTAATCTCCTATATTCTGAAGGCGTGATACCTTCGCTCTTTTTGAAATACCTATTGAATGTAGCTTTGGAATTGAACCCCGCTTCATGAGCCAAACCAAGGAGATCAAGGTGTGACAGTTTTTGATCCGTGAGGTTCTTTTTAAACTCTTCCAACCTCCACTGATTTAGTTTCTCTGTAAAACCTACTTTGTAATGGCTCCTAAAAAAATCAGATAGCTGCGATTTAGTTATTCCAATTCGCCCGGCAAAGAACTCAAGATTCAGATTAGGATCCCTATATATACCTTCTTGTACACTCGATTCGATTTTCTCTAGTATCCTACTTCTGTTTCCATTGAGTTTCGCGATTCCAGATTCCGAATTATAAGGTACAAATAGTCTCTTGAGCGCATTAACCTCTGTTAAGCCAAAAAAGAAAAGGTAATTGTTTGCTACTATGAATGCACCTTTTTCCAAGAAACCATAAACAGGCTTTAGTGACTCATTAAGTTCAAAGTATGAAGTAATTGGTTTAAGAACATGAATTACCTGGTTAAACAATAAATACCCACCCACCACATAAAAAAACAGCTTGTAACGCTTGGCAATTTTAATATTTTCCCACGCATCTGAATTAATAAGCTTGAAGCTCAACCAAACATATATCACGGTAAACAAGAATGAGACGGCTATGAAGGGATCGTATATGGATATCCCGTATAGGTACTTTAGTCCTATTAAAACTATCAGATAGATCGTAAATAATCCAGGTGCACTAAGATGATATCTAAATTGTTTTGAACTAACTGGACGAACTATAGAAACAAGGAACAAGAAAATTACGGGTCCATAGAATTGCGCCAAGGAGAATTTTGAAAGGAGCAAAGCGTTTAATAGCTCCTGATTGATGCAAAAACCATATAGTATATATCTGTAATAGTCTAAGAAGAGAATTATCAATACTCCCAATAATTTGTTAGAGACTTTAGGGTTGATCAAATTAATGCTGCCCGCAATAAGACACTGTGCAATTAGTAGAATCGCTGCACCGAAGAAAAAATCTGCTTCATTCATCTGTTCGACAACTGATTACGGAAAAAACATGAATTAAGATGTCTCAATCATAATTTAAGACGATACCAACCTATCTATAATTCTGTTTATTTATCCTCATCTTATGAATTGGTCATTGCGATATCGCAGTGCCAAGATAACTTCTAACATCATTTAAGACTGATTGCTGAAAAAGTATGAAAACATGCCTCATATTATTAATGAGACGATCATATTGATTCCTTTCTTTTTCTTGAGCTTTCAATTGTAGGAAGCAATATTTCACATCACAAGGAGAACGATGATTAAAAATTACATTATAACTACCATCAGACATCTGATAAAAAATAAAAGCCACACGGCCATTAATGTATTTGGCTTGTCTGTAGGACTGGCTAGTTGTCTGATTATTTTTTTGTATTTAAGAAACGAGATATCCTTTGATCAATTTCATGAAAAGCATGATCGGATATATCGCGTAACCAACACGTTCGAAAGATCTTCAGGATCTATATTCTGGGCGAGGACCCCACCTGCACTTGCACCAGGTATTAGGAACAATATTTCAGGTATAGATGCAGTAACTCGCATGCGTTATGCCGATGACCATGTATATTCTGTTGGTGAAAAGATATTTAATCAGGGTAATGTTTTTTACGCTGACTCCATGTTCCTGCAACTATTTGATTTCCAACTCAAATCAGGCAACCGAACTACCGTGCTAAGTAGTCCCAATACAATTGTTATCACGGAGGAAATGGCCATCAAATATTTCGGAGATGAAGACCCTTTAGGTAAAGCAATAACATTTGACAATAATCTTTCACTCATGGTGACAGGAGTACTAGAAACAGTACCCGCTACTTCCCACATCACTTTCGATATGTTAATCTCTTTCGAAACCTTCAGTGTCCCAGAAGGATATTTATCTGACTTGAATGGCTGGTCCTGGGCGGGTTTTCACACCTACGCATTACTGCGTCCCAATGCAGACCCTAAGTCCATTAATGATCAAATCATCAGACTATACAATGAGAACTTTAACAGGGCTAATATATCAGCCGAAACAGAATTACAGCCCCTTAGCTCTATCTACCTTGAATCAAACAAATACACCAACGTGGGTGAATCCATTCGAATTGGAAATAAATCAACAATCTACAGCTTATCGGTGGTTGCTGTATTAATTCTGGTAATTGCCAGTTTTAATTTTATCAACCTTTCTACAGCGTTATCACTAGGCCGAGGTAAAGAGATAGGTATCCGTAAAGTGATGGGAGCCCCGAAGGAAAAAATTGCATATCAGTTTTTAGTAGAGTCTGTTATCATCAGTTTTATCAGCCTTTTTGTGGCGTTACTTTTTATCTCATTAAGTCAACTTTATTTTGAAGAGAAGTTAGGCATTCAATTACCTACATTTTGGGAATACGCCAAACTCCTACCTGTATTCATACTGGCTGCGCTGACTATCGGTCTGTTGGCTGGCTCCTATCCATCAATTGCTTTTTCATCTTTCGGGCCAATTGTCGCTTTGAGGGGAAATCTAAAAACCGGGAAAAGTGGAGTGGCATTTAGGAACGGAATGATCGTTTTCCAATCTATCATTTCGCTGCTGCTTATGGCTGGCAGTATGGTAATCGTTTCCCAAATGGATTATATAAGAAACAGGTCGTTGGGATTTAACAAAGAGCATATTCTCAAAATAAAGGTATTGAATGAAGATATGGCACAACATTACATATCCTTAAAAAACAGGTTTGAGCAGTATACTCAGATAGTAAATGTTTCTATGAGCAGCCACAGTTTAGATGGTGGAAGCTCTTCTGGTCCAGCTCGATTATTAGGCGCTTCGGAGGATGAGTCCTATCAGTTAGCCTATTATCAGGTGGATGAAGATTTTATGGATCTTATGGGTATAGAACTGGTTGAAGGACGCTTTTTTTCAAAAGATTTTTCAACTGATTCGTCTGCTATGATCATGAATGAGGCAGCTGTAAATATCATGGAGCTCGAAAATCCGATCGGGGCAAAAATAATTTTTGCAGATGCAGAACGTACCCTAATAGGTGTAGTAAAGGATTTCCATTTCAATTCCTTACATATGCAAATAGCACCAATGGCTATTATCAGACCATTTACAAATACTGAATTAATGCTTGTGAAAATAGCACCTAGAAATATCGCTGAAACTTTAGCAGTATTGAATGCCGAGTGGAATGATATTGTTGGAGACTCGCCATTTGATGCTACTTTTCTTGATGACGGCATTCAGCAGATGTATCTACAAGAAGAAAAACTATCCGATTTGATTTACTTGTTTTCAGCTTTGGCGGTTATCCTCACCTGTCTGGGTCTTTACGGGTTAATATCCTTTTCTATTCGATCCAAATTAAAAGAGGTTAGTATCAGAAAAGTCTTTGGAGCTAGTGTAGCGCAGTTATTGGTGATTCTTTCCAAAAAGTTTGTCCTGCTAATTGTAATAGCTAACCTGATCTCCTGGCCTCTTATTTATCTTTTTGGTAACATGTGGTTGGATAATTTCGCCTATCGAATTGATATGTCATGGTGGGCGTACGCTTCTTCGGGAATTATACTTCTTTCAATTGCCATACTTACTACTGGTCATCAAACAATCAGTGCTGCGCTCACTAATCCGGCTAAAGTATTAAGGGACGAGTGACAGATTCTCAAATCCAATGAAAACTATTTCGCGTTTCCATTCACAAACAGATTTCTACATTCTGAAGGTGTAATTCCTTCCCTAGTTTTATACGACAATCGTGATTGACATGATTTTCACGTGAATTTCCAAGTTATTCAGCAAACAGGAAGCATGGCTCACCATTTTCTCATTAAGAATGGGAAAAAGATGAGAAGCCAACATATTCTTGTCCGTCTTTTGTCTGCGCAATTTTTTTCAGATAAGAACTGACCTTATACGTCAATTAAAGGCCGATTTCCTTCATAACAAACATATCATGTGGAGAAGGCTTGTTCCCTTTGAGATGAGAAATTCCTATAAGCACCTGTCTGTAGGTATCTGATATTGGCCGAAATATACAAGGCTTCTTGTTGTGTTGAGCGTTCAAAAAAACATGGCCATCGTTTCAAAATCTCAACTCCTATCAATCCTGCTGAACTCGTTGTTGCAAAAAAGGCGATAAGGCAAGTAAAGAATATGTATAGCCAACAATTTCTGTTAAGAATAATTCTGTTACTCCAATTCAGTCTATTTTCTTCCCAAATCAGTCTTAGCCAAGACTCAGCCTCTGCTGCACCAGGCAACTCTTCAATTCTCGGGTTTAGTAGTGGGCATCATTGGTATTCCAACAGAGATGAGTTCTTATCCGAAAGTCGTTACTCCGGTAGCTTCACTCCGATCTCAATATATTGGCATAAAACTCATGAGACTAAAGGATTTCGAATCAGCACTGATGTTTCAAATATTTCATCCCTACAGACCGAAGGCTTACCAAATCTCACGGCCAGCGTTTTGCAGTTTGAGATTATGATAGATCATTGGTACCGCATTCTGAAGTTTGACATACTAGGAAAAGCATCTACATTGAATATCGGACCTGGCTACGGTATTCGACTTTACGTTAGAACACAGGATGTTGCGCAGGGTGGCCGGCTAGAGCAAGAGGTGGTTTCCATCTTTGAAGAAATCCCTTTGCGGCTAAATGCTCAGCTATTCCATCAAATGTCTACTCGACTGATACTTCAATTAGACTTTAGTTTTAGCCTCTTAGCAGCGAGTCTGAGGTCCGATTTATCTGATGAATTCAGTGCATACGTACTTGCATCTTATCAGAACCTTGACGTGGCTCTTGATGCTACATTGTACTACTCCATTCTACCTCGCCTAAGTCCCTTCCTTACGATTAGAAACCGGTTCACCAGAAATACAGGTTGGAATCAAAACTTCCAGGCAGGCCAATCTGGTGTAGAAATGGGGCTAGCTTATAACTTCTCCCGGAGATGATGAAATCACTCTCTCCATATCTGATTTCACTGATATTCATGATAGGATGTCACCATCTTATTGTTGACGAAACTTCATCTCAGCTTAATGCATTGGATTTTGAGACTGCATGGGAATATATCAACCAGAATTACCCATTAATAGATTATAAAGATATTGATTGGGTTAATGTCTACATGAAATACAAGGCTCGTTCAGAAAATGTAGTTGGTGACGGCATCTACCAAATCCTTTTTGATATGGTGGGTGAATTACAAGATGGTCATGCCTCGGTTGTAACACTAGGAGGAACCAAAATAAGAACATTTCTACCGCCTAGAGTAGCCAAGTCAAGCGGTGCATTTGATCCAGAAGTGATAAGAACTTATTTCGATAAAAAGTTGCTACTCACGGGAAACAACACAATTGCATATGAGTTCATCGACAATGATATTGGATACATTCGTCTTTCAACCTTCGGAAGCCTTTTGGATGGGCGACAACACGAGTTCGCCGAGTGTTTGAATTACCTGAGTAGTGCAGAGGGTATAATCATTGACATTCGCGAAAACGATGGAGGAAGCAGTCGGGTATATGATCATATAACCGGTTATTTGATTTCTCAAGACATCTTAAGCGGTTACCAAATAAGTGTAAGAGAGGTCATACCTCCAGGTACTATAAAAAGGAATTCAAGCTTGAATTTTACCAAACCCATAATACTCCTAATCAATGGTACCTGCTTTAGTGCCGCTGAGGTATTCGCCGATCGATTACGTGGTCAAGATCATATCACATTGTTAGGAGATACCACTGCAGGAGCAGGTATGTCCACTAATGCTGATGGACTTTTTTTACTACCAAGTGGGAAAGGAATTGATCTTAATTTATCAGCCATATTTCGCCGAGACAGTATTCCTATTGAATGGAATGGGGTTCCTCCTGACATTTATGTTTCACAAGACTCAACAGACGCTCATTCAGGTATTGACCATCAATTACTTGAAGCGATGAACATCCTGGTAAATCAGAATTGATTAGCAATAAATGACTACTGCACTCTGGTGCTCACCCATATGAAACACCCTGAGAGGAATGTGTCGTGTACATCAGGCTTATTTTGGAACCTTTCTTAACTAATTCGTTGGAGAAATCATGATATGCGCGTTATGCTTTCCTGGATCCATAAGCCACGGATGACCAGCACCATTGGGCTTCAGAGGTAATCCCGTTGTATTCTGGGTGGCAAACGGTACATATACCACATATCTGAATTTACCTCCTGTCAACTCTCCATGATCAAAGTCAAACGAAGCATTCTTTCCATAGTAGACCCATAATGTACTTGGGTTATCAGGCATATCCAATGTTCCAGCTATTGCTTCTTTTTCTCGTATATCGTAGATCTCATTGAACGTTTTTCCTTCACTTCTCAAAGCTCTTCCTCGGGCCATAAATGGCTCTAAGCTTTTATGGTAACAATCTACTTCAAATCCCTCCCGACCAGGATTGTCAGAAAGACAGACTAGTTCATTACTTCCTTCTCTAAGCACAATCAATTCTCCGGTCTTATTGTACCCGTATACCCTCGCTTCTTCCCTAAGACCTTCAGGGCAGGCCATCACAGCCATCTCAATCTGTGTTGGATAAGGGACGAACTCTTGGGCGAACAACTGATACACACTAATTAATAATGTCAGTAGGCAAAGTAAGGTTTTCATTGGTATCACTTTTTCTCAATGATACTAAAACGATTGTGTCAGGAATTGTACAAATTGGCCAAACCCGAGAGATACATACTCTAGTTATTAAAGCTCATGAAGATCTCGTCTAACCTGTCAAACTTCTCTGAAAATGTTACCGGTGAAGTTCCAGCGATCGACTGAAAGTCATGGATCAAGTGGGCCGTGTCGTAGAAGCCTAACTGTATAGCACACTCAAGAATCCTCCTCTTGTCCTTCAGCAGATACATCACTTTTTTGATCCTGCGAATCTTCGCAAACTGTTTAGGCGTATAGCCGACCAGTTCTTTGAATATTCTTCTAAAATTACGCTCACTCATGCACACCTCGCTAGAAAGGTTGGACATGCTCATTTTATCACATCTGGAAATCAGATCGCATGTATAAGCCATTCGTTCATGATAGTAAGAAGGCTTTGAATCGGCTTTTCTGATCAAGAACTGTTCCAGTAACCACGCGCGTTGTTCATCTTCGATGTTAGCCCTTAACTCCTGTTCCAATTGATGCACATCCTTTCCGTAAATCAAAGAAGATTCAATGGTCTGTGCAGTAACACTATCTAAGCGATCTTTTAAGAAAAGAGAGGCATAGCCAGGTTGAAAAACCACGCATGCTAGCCACGTCCTTTTGGGATACTTTAGATAAAATGCTTCCGACACACCGCCTATCAAGATATTATCTGGCCTCCTCATCTCGCTCTGGGCATTAATATGATAAATAGGATCTCCCAAGTTTAGGATAAGATCAAACGTACCATCGGGAAGATGCCGATGAAGCTCCAATTCGTCAGATACTCTATCTGTTCGGAGGAAATAGATAGATTTAATGGCTTTGGTGAGTACCCGTGGACGAAATTTTTTGAGTGACATTATTCAATCAATACTCCTCAATATAGACTTTTTCTACCCATTGGATGATTAATCGCAAAGGCAGGTTTGTTATTGATGCTTAAGTATGAAAAACAGAGAGATATTTAGTCCAAGGACCTATTTCTGTGCGATAGTTCTTAACCATCGTTCGAGATATCTGCAAAATATGGCCCAAATCGTGTGCTACCCAAGTTGAAAGTAATTGTTTCAGTGTGACCCGTCCGAACTCTGGATGAATACCTACAAGCTTAAGCTCTTCCTCTGTAATCTCTAATTTATCCAACGTCTTCAAGTTATCTACGCGAAGATTTCCAAATTCATCAAGTAGATCACCTATTGTCTTTCCTTGGCTATTCTCAAATTGAGCAAGCCGATCAAAAGGCTTAAATTGACCCTCATGACGATCAAGTATGATCTTAGTCCTTACAATCCAATCGTTTAATTCTCCATGTATAAGGTGACCTACGACATCATATGGACTCCATGTATCCTGACCCTCATTATTGACTAACCATTCTTGCGGTAAGTCACGTAACCAAGTATCTAGTATTGTAGGGGTTTTGGACAATAATACTTTTGCATGTTCTATTACGAATTCCATAAACACTTTTATCTACAGGTGTAAGATTTAACACATAGGCTAACGGTCATTCGGCGAGATACGATTGTAAAAAACGGACAATTTTTTCGCACAGATCGAACAATCCCTCAATTCCAATTTTTTAGCTGTATCAATCTTAGTTAAATAATAGGGTTAGTCTTACAATCAGAGGTCAATACCAACTAAATCTGAAAATCCTCCAGAACCTCATCCCCGGAGGAAACTAACCCGTCACATATCGATATGATATAAGGAGCATCAAAAATTGCACGTTTCTTTTTATGCTGTTTGGCGGGTTTTAGCTTGATTGAGTACCATTTAGTATCAGGATGAAAAAAATGTATGGCAGTAGAATGAGATTAAGATGATAAGTTTTACTGACTGACACTATAGTCCAGGCCCAACTCATCCAAGGGGACATACCAAATGCTCCTATTAGCGACACCGATTTTTGAGCTTTCTGTGGTGTGTACCCTACCGAAGAATAGTAATTTCATGTCCGGGCTAAAAGAAGGGGTAATCTCGCATTCCGCCGAATTGACTTTAGGGCCTAGGTTTTTCGGTTTTGACCACGCTCCGTCAATATTGATAGAGGCGTACAAGTCTCCGTTGCCATATGTATCCCACGGTTTGTTAGAATAATAAATCAATAATTTCCCATCGGGGCTAACGGTTGGATGCCCATCCCAATATTCCGTGTTAATTAGGTCACCAAGATTTTTAACATTTGTTGGTTCACCTTCATTAAACTCAGCTTCGTAGACGTCAGATGAACCAAAGCCTCCTTCCCGAGAGGAGAAAAAGTACATCTGGTTATTGCTGGATATACCTACAACACCTTCTGTCCTATCTGTATTGACCTCCGCATTTAGTGGTTTAGGGTCGACCCATTCACCATGCTCGTTTCTTAAATACCAGATGTCAAAGTTATCATTGGGTATATGGCCGGCTTCAGGTCGACTTGTCATAATGAACATTACGGTGTTATCTGGAGATATATTAGGGTCAAACTCCTCGTATTGACCAGAAAAGTTGGTAATCACTGGGTCGCTCCAAGCACCGTTGCTATAGTCAGAAGTATAGATAAAAGACTTGTCCGCTCCAAGTTGTTTAAACGTATAATAGGCTTTTTGCATATCATTGGTAAAGGAAATACCATAGGCGTGTCCACTTGAATTTATATTCTCCGAGAACCGCTTAGCCCCTCGATTGCCGTATCCAGTGCGACGTAACTCAATCCGTTCTACACTTGTAGCGTCCTCTTCTTCAAAAGTGAATACAATATGAAGGCTGTCGGTCTCTAATCGCCACAGATTGATTTGAGTGACATGTCCGGAACTTCGATCAAAGTTACCCACCTTGGTGGTCTTGAAGTAGATCGATTTATTCTCTAGATCGCATTGATCAAGAATTAATTCTGGCTGGTTGAGCCAACAATAATGTGTCATTTTAAGATCGCTTCCGTCCAAATGATATACACTTGACATGGCGATCTGATCGTTATCATAGATGTGATTTTCGCTAATGGCCATATTGCCAATGGGCGCATAGCGCACGGAAATATTGCCACTACCTTCCTTTGCACCCGACCATCTGTAGTTTCCCTTCCAAACACCTTCGAGATCCATCAGCTCTGTCAAAAGTGAATCTGTACGACTATCAAGGTCTGTATCACTTGGTTGTTGGAAGCCCTGCTGACATGCTGTGAAAGTGAATAGTACAATTGAGAAGCAAAACAAACGGTTCATATCTGTCTAATTGGTTATCCCTAATTACGCGGGTATCTTTACCAATGAGTTGTAATAATCGGCCAACATCTAACAGTTAATATAGAGGTCAATCATTTGAAGGCCTGACAGGTCTTATAAATTGAATCGGGGTCTTGTAGAAACCGGACAAAATAACTCCTTGAAGGTTCATCATATCCAAACTCAACCTCGTTTACCTATACATTTAGTGAGGTATATCAAAAAACCGAATAATGATGAAAAGTAAGTGGCTTGTTTCCTCACCTTAGATTGTATTATGGCAACTATAACCGCTGCCCAAACCAAGAATAAGGCTAAAGACAATTCCATACGTCAGAACCATTTTTGGGAAAAGGACGACAATTCAAGCACAACCGTCATCTTCCCCGTAGGGCAAAACTAGGTTTCCGACTAGCACCCACCTGCAATGCCTTATATGATGCCAAGGCACTGTTCATAAGAGAAATATTACAGGGATCAATTGAGGAAAGAGTTGGCTTTCAAATAGGAAATACAAATAAATCAATAAGTAGCACGCCATGCCATTCGTTCTAGATGCCCTGGTTTCATACTACTGATATTCGATTATAGGTCTCAGTGATCCGATTTTAGCCGTTTTTTACAATTCACGTGATCGAGCCTCCTCGTTTAACATTGTGATTATCCTAATAATCAATCACAATAAACCTATTCAAAGATGGAAAACAGAACAATTTGGAGAGCTCTTCTAGCCGTATTATTGTATTTTCTAATAATAAAGTCCTATTCACAGGATATGGCTGAAATTGTAGCCCCTGGGATTATATCTACAGGTGATGATTATTGCACCACCCTATCACCCGATGGCAAGACACTATATTTTGCCAGGAAATTCGAAAACGATAGAGATCAAATTATGAAATCCATGCTCGTCAACTCACAATGGAGTGAACCCACAAAGGTGGAATTTTCCGGGATATTTTCAGATCCAGATCCACTGTTAACTCCAGATGGAAATAAAATGTATTTCATGTCGAATCGAAACGCCATGCAAGATGGTTGGAAGGAAGACTATGACATTTGGGTTGTTGATTTAGAAGAGAATGGGTGGGGTCGTCCTTATCAATTGCCAGATTTCATTAATTCCAGTTTTAATGAAGGCTTTCCAAGTACCACCTCTGATGAGACATTGTATTTTTTTCGAGCTAATAAGCCTGGGTTTTCGGAACCTGATATTTGGTATTCGAAAAAAGTAGGCGGGGGATTTGATACTCCAGTAAAGCTATGCTCCAATATCAACACTGATGCCTGGGAAGGTCATGCCTTTGTATCACCTGAAGAAGAATATTTGATATTCTACTCAACTAAAGACGGTGGATATGGGCGTGGTGACCTCTATATCAGTTTCAGAGAAAATGGGGGCTGGGGACAAGCAAAAAACTTAGGTCCTCGCGTCAACAATGATGGTTTTGAATCCCTACCGTTCGTTTCGAGAGATGAGAAAACTCTTTATTTCACAAGAGGCAAAGATGGGCAGCTGAACATTTACCAAGTATCATTTGATACCTTACTGAAGGAGTTGAAATCCAAACCTTAGTCAAGTCGCAGAAATACAGCAAAAGCATGTCAAGTGCAAATGACCTTTAATATAAGTTATCCAAATCAATACTAGTATCATCCAATTATCATTTTTGACAAAGTATAAGAGCTTAAGGTAATGCTACTGAGCGTCCTCCATTTACTGCGAAACTTTTTAAGCATTTATTCCTTTTGATAATGCTTAAAAAGACATATCGAAATCGTCTACCAAAGCACCCAATCAATTAGTCGCATAAGTTATCTCATTTAGTTTTTGTACATAAATCAAAGACGCGTTTCAAAACAAGAGCTTATTCTTCTGATATCTTTTTGTCTGATTTGATGTTCCGGTCTATCAGATTAAAGAATACTTCAATGCTATAGCCAGCTATGAAAGACAAAACTATCGGTGTCAGGGACTCTTCAAAAGTCAATATTTCTGATGAAAAGCTATCCCCAAACCATCCAATTGCAATACCTGCGAATGCTCCTAAATACAATCGAGTTAAATACCTGTTCTTAGACGTTGACCTTAATTTGTAATGAGCAATTTCATAAGTGATATTTCTAAGCGAAAAGACGATAGCACCGAGTAAACCATAGAGAAGAGGCAATAGGTAACTATCACAAAGACTCAGTTTGATCTTAACACTTCTAATGAGTCTATCTTCAATCTTGTCAATACCCCCTTCATTATGCTCGCAGCAAGATAAATTGGCGAAATTGAAGCGTTGCTTATCATCTGGATCATAGCTGGCAGCAGCTTCCCATTTGCACAAACCACGCAACACATCATCTTTTTGTGATTTATACTGATCGATATTTTCCTTGAACAGAACCTTTTGCAATGAGTCGGAGGGGTTAAGCGCTAGGCCATTTTTAGTTGAAGCAATTTTCTCAACGAGGCGGACATAATCACTATAATAGCTTGTTCCGTTAAACCAGTAGAATTGAATGCTAAGTGCAAGTATCAAAACTACAAATAGCCAAATTTGAAAATGGATTAATGTACGAATGGCCTTAGATACTCTTAGCAATGGGAGCTTCAGATAAAAGAAGATTCTTACTGGAGATTTTTTCTGAATATCTATTATACTTGGAACGTTAACGGGTTCTCCGTCAAATTCAATGGCTCTTAGTTGATCACTAATGTTCCTTAAGGCCTTTAGAAATTCTTCTTTGAATGTGAGGTAATTTTTATGGTTGGAGTCTCCTTTCAATGACTCGAAGGCCAATACTTTTTTAACATCCTCATCTTTAATGGTTACATGCCGCTTCAATCCCCAATTAATCAGGCAATTTGCGTCATCAATCAAGTCTTGATCCTGGTTTTTATTCCGCGGCCTTAAGTGGTCAACGGTCGAATAAACGGCAAGAACTAAAAAGAGAACTCCGAATATTATCAAGCCAGAAGGAAGGAATGCTAAAACCTCCTCTTTCTCTTTGCTCTTAATGCATTTATAAGTTACTGTCTCTATTTCAACATTGTCCAGTGTTCCATTCCCGTTAACATCTTGCCCTTCTGCTAGGCTATATCCACCTTTGGCACAATTACACCCAGGTTTCTCTTCGAATCTTTTTTGCAGGACTTCAAAGTTCTGCGATTGGTCTGTCCCACAGGCAATCACCAGAACTGTTAAGAGGAAGAATAATAGATTCCTAAGCATTATTGGTAGATTGATTACCGATAAATAGATGTTAACAATTCAACAACTTATGAAATTTTTTTGAAGTGGAAAAACCATCGGGTTAAGAAGGCTAAGACAATGTGGAACATTTCAACCTCAATATGTCCCAGTAGCGCGAGTTTAAAGACCAGTGTATTTCAGAGTCACTCCAAAAATTATCTTATGCAAAAGGTCAAAGTCGTAAAAGACCAGCGAACGATTTCAGAGTGAATTTCAAATACAATCTCCATTGAATTGCGCAGTCATACGATTGTAAGTAAAAGCTCAAATATTACATTTTGTTAAGATATCGACCCTTACTATGAACAGATCAAGACGAGGTCTTCGCCTCGATTTCATTCATTTTCAATAAGGAGATATATCATGAATGATTATAAACACGAGCCAATTCTCGTGGACTACATTATTAAAAACCAGGTACTAAAGCACTTGAAAAAAGAAAAGGCGATGGTTCAAATGGATCGCAATAGATCATCATTCAATGGTCGTGAACAGAGCCACCTCAACGTCCTATGTAACTACATAGATGGTGTATATGAGGACCTGGAAATAGATCATCATTTGGACGCACTGGATTTGATTGATTTGGCGAGGATCAAAAGAGAGCAAACTATTCATTAACCCAATACTCAAGATGCAAAGGGCATGCTTGCCCTTTGCATACTATCGTATAGCATATTGTTTTTTCTTGACTTTTCTTCTGTATTATGGTAATGTAGGCGCATTCAAAAACTGAAAAAGTCTTTAAAGTTGGCTGTTACTGGCATGCATTCGCTCTAATAGCTTCCTAGGCTTTATACCACAAAACCCAACATCTACCCCACATTAAAGGAGCAGTGCCTATGCATCCAAGCCTTCACTATGGCGAGGTCGTACACCTCATTTCTGATCGTATTTATCAATATGAGCATTTTATGCAACTGGATCGAACCATAGATTTAAATGAGACCCAAGATGAAACGCTCTTTTCCCTCATTGGAAAATCAGCACACATATTTGCCACAGTTCAGGATTTGTTCGATGACGAACCTCTGATCTGGATGAAAGCAGCTGAACGATATGCAGACCACATAATTGATACACTCTTGATGGGTCATCGGCCAAAGACCATAGACTTCCTCAATATGGTGACGCAAAGCATTCAGGCAATTCACTAACCATAAAATTCCATCCCATTTTCAACCCCAACCCTAAACGAAAGGACTTGACCTATGAACGCTCAAGCACATCAACCACCCACCAAAAAGGAAAACTCATTAACCAAAAAGTCTTTCGCAGAAAAAGATACAAACCTAGCTGAAAAGGTGGCTCCAGTAACAGCTGAAGAAGAAAAGCTCTTCGCTGATACCAACATTACTATGAAATCCGGCCATCTCGTGAAAGACCCTGTCATCGTTGGTGATGGAAAATATGCCAAGATACGGATCGCGAGTAATAAGGAGTATCAAACGGCTGACGGTAAAATCAAGACCAACACGAATTACTTCAATGCGTTGGTATCAAGCAATCTGGAAGAAGCCTTTGAGAAAACCACAAGTTTCAAAAAAGGCGACTGGGTTTATCTCAAGGGTGAAGATAGTACCAAGTCTTTTGACACACCCGAGGGCTACAAGCAAACAGCAAGTACCATTTTTGCTTATCATGTTGTCTTGAAAAAACAAGCCAAGGTTAACGAAATCGACAAAGCCAGTAATACAGCTAATTCTGCTACCTTGGATGCGGCCTAAGCATTTTTTTGATTATTGATCACCTCTAATATTTGGTGACTTATTCAACCCTAGAAAGCTCAAGCTTAACAGGTCTGAGCTTTCTTATCCTCATGTTATGGTTTCGGAAAGGAAAAATATGTCTATTAGACCGTGTTTTGAAGAGGTTAAACTTGTCTATCACAATAAAGTCAGAGCTAAAGACCGGCCAAGGATCAGCAACCCCGAAGATGCCGCTAAGATCCTCTACCAACACTGGGACAAAGGGCAAATCAATCTGGCGGAGTCAAGCAAGCTTCTTTTGCTTGATCGTCAAATGCGGCTAATGTCGATTGCTAACGTCTCTTTTGGAGGCATGACCGAAACCCTTGTCGACCCACGAATGGTGTTCACCCTGGCATTAAAACGCAGGTCGCACCAACTGATTTTGGGTCATAATCATCCAAGTGGAACACTTGCTCCAAGCCGTATGGATATTCAACTCACAGAAAACCTTAAAAGGATTGGTAAAATGCTACGTATTGATCTTCAGGATCATTTTATCATCACGGACGAAGGCTATTATGGCATATTAAGCGAAAGTAGGGGAGAGCACATTGCTCAACGCTAGCAAGGCATATAAGCATGACTTCAGAGATTTCAAGGAATTCATAGACCTCATCCAATATGCCGCCTCTTTTGGTTACGATCTCGATCAAAAGAAAAGCACGGTGCATCAGACGGTCATGCACCTTGATAGAGTAGATAAGATCATTGTTTCCAGACGCAATGGCATCTGGATATATTTTTCTGTTTACGATGATAACGACAATGGAACCATAATCGACTTTGTCAAAAACAGAACAGATCAGTCTTATCTGGAGATTGCTCAAACGTTGCACGATTGGTCAGGGGAACCAAGTGTGATAAATAAAATTCGAAGAGTATCATGTGATAACAAAAGCTCCTATGAGCCCCTCAGAATTCATAGGATTTTTAATCGTTGCGCTACACTGATCCGCCATCGCTATTTGCAGAAACGCGGAATCCAGCCATCATTTTTGAAGTCTTCACGTTTTTTCGGTCGTATATTTCAAGATGATTTCGGAAATGCCGTGTTTCCGCATTTCAAGCAGCGCTTGGTGTGCGGTCTTGAGTTACGCAACCAGGACATAGATCTTTTTATCAAAGGGAGTGAGAAGAGCTTTTGGCGATCCAATGTTTTTAAAGATGATACCACATTATTCATAGCGGAAAGTCCAATAGATGCGATGAGCTATGAAGTGTTGTTTGCTCCCAAGAATGGTTTTTATCTGGCTACTTGCGGCGGGTTTTCTAAAAAGCAGCAACTGATATTGGAAGAGTTTATCAAACAGTTGTCTAATACTTATTCAATAACCGTCATCACTGATCACGATCAGGGAGGACATCGGATTGCTAATAAAGTGATTCAGGTTCTTGAAACTATGAATTTTAAGGGAGCAATTCAAAGACACAGCCCCTCCGAGATCGGGAAAGACTGGAATGATATTCTGATCGAAAAGTTAGGACTTTTAATGAGTTCTGGCGGTTGCACCGCCGAACGCTTATCCAAATATGCATCGGGGCCCCGATGCATGGAACCCTAAGAGCAGCATATCATAAAATCCTGAATTTAAAACAGCTTCGAAACATAAGCACCCCATCGTCAGCATAGCTGTCGTGGCGTTCTAACATTCCGGTCCATTTCAAATACAGGCTTTTATGCTCGGTCACTTACCGCGTCAAGGACGCGGTTATAAAAGTGACGCTCGCCGCTAGGCAAGGGTTCATGCAATGGGGAGAAATCCCTTAAATCAACTTCAGTTAAGAAAGGAAATATCAATGACTGATACAAACAAAACGACTGAAACCAAAAACCGCCCAACCAAGAGGCTTGTGCAGGAAAAGGCATACTACAAGACTGATGCACAAGGTCGGCAGGTGCGAGATATCGACACTGTAGAAATAACCAGAGGCTGGGATCAAATAGGCCGTGAAAGCGGCAATCCCTATATCTCATGGGCGATCACAACCGTTCAAATCACACCTGATATTGATGGTAAGATCAAGCTCATAACCTTCGACATCAACTACGAAGAAAACCAATAAATATGGAGCAGGGGCCTCAAAGCCCCTGCCTTCCTCAAGACTTTAACAAAAGGTGAATTTCATGAAAATCCTAAAATCCATATTGGCCAAGAGCTCAAAACACCCGCTCAAGGTTTCGAAAAGAGAACAGCAAGATCTTATTCTCAAGGTTTTAGAGCACGCAAAACACACGATCAAAAGCTATTCAATTGATGATCCTACCAATCAGTTTATTGATCTCATGATCGCTCCAACCTTGATCGATGAAGCGATTGAAATGCTCAATAATCAAAGACTATCTGAAAAGAGTCTTTTGTCTGACTATCTCCCATCAATCAGAAAAGACTGAATCATCAATCACAGGGACGGGCAACACTGCCCGTCCCTGAATTTTAAGGATAAGGAAGCCATCAATGCCCCATGAAAAGATCCGGAAACCAAAACCCGACATTCATCAAGACCTCACCAATACAATCATCGATCTGCTTGAGAAGGTCGATATAAACGACTATCAACCACCCTTTGCAGGCTTCACCACGCAAGGCTTACCATATAACCCCGCGACCAATCTTACCTATCAGGGTATCAACATTCTGAACCTGTGGTCAGCCCAACATAGCAGACAGTTGCCATCTAATGAATGGGCGACTTTTAAGCAATGGAAAGACATGGGCGCGCACGTCAAAAAAGGTGAAAAAGGTAGTCGTGTTGTCTTCTACAAAACTTTGCTTAAGGACAAAACAAACAGCCAAGGGGACATAGAAGAGATCAAAATCCCCATGCTTAAGCTCTATACCGTCTTTAATGTGGCGCAAGTCGAAGGGTATGAGGTTCAAATACCGGATACACCCACAGACGATAAAGTCGAGCGGATCGCACTTATTGAGGAATTCTGCACAAACACTCGCGCAGATATCCGGCATGATGAACCCGAAGCGTATTTTCTTGTCAATGGCGATTATATCAATATGCCACCAACACAATTGTTTGTTGATAGCAATGGACGCAGCGCAACAGAAAATTACTATGCTACTCTTCTACATGAGCTTACACATTGGACCGGCGCTTTAAGGCGGCTGAATCGTGAGGGCATTACCAACCGCAAAAGCGATACGATCATTGCGAAAGAAGAACTGATCGCAGAGCTCGGCTCAGCCTTCCTGTGTGCTCAACTGGGCATAGAGCAAACGCAACCCAAAGGTCATGCCCTCTACATTAAAAGCTGGCTGCAAGGATTGCGTGAAGATAAGACCCTGATCTTTAAAGCAGCGGCACAAGCGGCCAAAGCACAAGAGTATTTAAACGCGTTAAATGATCAGGCTCAGCTGGGAGAGCCAGCATGACCAACCATTATGATCAATTTGTCAAAACACTCCATAAGCTTGAATACAAACACGATCTATCAAAAGCTTTCAACGATCTTTTGACAGTTGGCATTTGCAGCTTTCACAGAACGAATATCCAAACTCAGCTACAGGAACAGGACGAAGCCAATGAAACACTGTATATGAATACAATCAAATCCTACAAGCGCGATGACCTTAACATCTTGGCAGAGGCTTTGGGTGTTCTTCAGCTCAATGTACTGGACAATCCCTATTCAGATATTCTTGGCGAATTCTTCATGCAGCACATTACTAAAGGTCAAAACGGGCAGTATTTTACCCCTGAGCATGTATGTGACATGATGGCATTGATTCAATGCGGAAATGATCAAAGTGAACGAAACCGCATATTCGATCCGGCATGTGGATCTGGCCGTATGCTCCTGAGTGCCGCAAAGCAAAACCATAAGAACTATTTCTTTGGTGCCGATAACAGCGAAACATGCGCTAAGATGGCAACTCTCAATTTCTTTTTAAATGGATTGAGTGGTGAGGTGGCCTGGATGAACAGCTTGTCAATGGAATGGTACGGCGGTTGGCACATTAACACAAAAGGCATTGGCATTATCCCTATCAATAAAGAACAATCGCAGATATGGGGTGAAGCTCCAAAAATGCCAAAGCCAAGACCTATCGATAAAGTAAAAAGTCACAACGAGCAACCATCGCATCAGCTTTCGCTCTTCTAGACATAACGAGGCGCCGCTATTTAGTTGACAATTGCATCTGTTTAGCGTATACTTAAAGAATGATCTATTCCTTTAAGAATAAGGGGCTCAAGGAGCTTTTTCAAACAGGTAAAACGAAGCGAATTGATCAGATGATGCATAAGCGCATCTTAAGGCGCTTGGATGCTTTGGCCGCTGCGACAAAACCAGAGGATATGAATATTCCAGGTTTTGATTATCACGGCTTGCAAGGTCATATACCAAAGCGTTACACCGTGCATATCAATGGCCCATGGTGTATCACCTTCGAATGGGGAGATGGGCCGGAAAATGTAAATTACGAACAATATCATTGAAGGATAAAAGCAATGGAACGACAGCCAACACACCCGGGAGAAATACTGAAAGAGGACTTATTACCTGCCTTAAAGCTCAATGCCACCAAAATGGCTGGCTATCTTAAAATCTCCAGACAATATATGAGCGACATACTCAACGCTAAAAAAGCACTCACACCGCTTCTATGTCTCAAAGTTGGCAAGCTTGCTGGTAACAGCCCGGAGCTATGGATGAATATGCAAGCAAAGTATGATCTTTGGCTGGCAGAGCATGATCAACAAAATCAAGCCATCCTTTCTGATATTCCCTCTCTGGAAGAGATCAGAGAAGCACATCTGTCATCTTGATTAAGCTTTTCAGTTAATCATATCTGTAATCTCAATTAAACGCATCAAAGCTTTGAGTGGCATTTTGATTGTGTCATTCAGGGCCTTTGCCATCTCATCTTTGAGGTGTTGTTGAGCAGCTTAATTTCGCTGGTTGGTCACTGCTGGAAGCACTACAATAGTTATTCATCATAGTCGCCTTTTTTCTATCAGACATTACGTCTAAGTGGATCAAACCACTTAGAGATGTATGCCAATTAGAGTCCTGACACTGGATTAGAATTCATTATGTAGTAGGGGAGTCCTCAATGCAAGAGCCGACGCTTGATGAGATTATTACCGCACGAAATGAGTGTGCTAAAATTATTGCAACTCATGGAGAGCAGTTCTTACCCATTTTTGAAAGACTAGAAGAGGAAATCGAGCTGCGAAAAAAGAGGGTCGAATCCCTTAATCGAGCAATACAAATTGGTACACAGAACGGGACACATTTTGGTACACATTTGAAGACTCCCAATTTTATTGATACCAAATTATCAAATGAATTCAATTGCTTGTGAATTTCAGGAAATGCAATCGATGCTTACCCCCTGCACCACCAAGTTATTTCAAGTGACCCCTAATTTCCTCCCCAAGTGATTGATTTAAAAGAGTTCTATCAATTTCATTATTCGATGGATTGACTTTGATCCAAGAGATGTGGTACACAAATAGAGGCACAATTTGGTACACAGTTGAGGATTGAATGTCGAGTAATCATGTTTACAAAAGAGGGAATAAATATGTTTATCGGAGAAGGGTTCCTACTCAAGTCCAACACCTGGATAATAGAAAAGAGGTAAAGATTTCTCTGAAGACCGATGATTATAAGGTAGCTACACTCAGAGCAGCGATTTATGATCAACAAATGGAGGCATTTTGGATAAGTTTGATCCAATCAGGTAACCAAACAAGCTTTAATGCCAGGTATCAAGCCGCAGTTAAGCTTGCTCAAGCGTATGGTTTTGCTTACAAAACTACGGATCAAGTTGCAGCATCTTCTTTAGAAGAGATCGTAGAGCGACTTTCCATAGACTTAGATGAAAAAGGAAAAGCTGAAGCCCTTTTAGGGGGCGCGGGGGATAGCACTCTTAGATTATCTGACTGTTCTGATCTTTTCTGGGACTTGGTACCTGAGAGGCTTAAAAACAAGAGTGAGCATCAAGTTCGAAAATGGAAGAACCCAAGAAAAGCAGCGATGACCAACTTTATTGAGGTCATTGGTGACAAATGCATAAATCAAGTAAGTAGAAATGATATTCTCTCTTTTAGAGGATGGTGGGCAGAGAGGTTACGAAATGGCAGAAGCGCAAACACTGCGAATAAGCAAATCCACTTTGTGAAGGATATGATTCACACAGTTTCTCTAAACAATGAGATTGACGTAGATACTGAAGCACTTTTCGTAAAGACAAATTTCAGAGATGAAAAGCGATCCAGACCGCCATTTGAGGCTTCTTATGTGCAAAATGAGTTATTACTGCGATTACATGATCTGGGTGTAGAAGATCGTATGGTCATTTGGGCCATCGCTGATACAGGCGCAAGAGTATCAGAAATATTTGGTTTGGCCCCAGAGGATATACGTTTGGATGAAGAAATTCCATTCATTTGGATACGCGCTAGGGAGGGATATTCATTGAAGACAAAGACCTCTGAACGTCAAATTCCATTGGTAGGTAGTTCACTGATTGCCTTTAAAGAATTTCCAATGGGATTTAAGAATATTGGGAATCCTGATTCCTTTTCCACGAGCATTAATAAATTTTTAAGTAAAGAAAGGCTTAGACCTACACCGCAACACACTATTTATTCATTAAGGCATACATTTAAAGATAGACTTAGAGATTCCCTGGCACCCGAAGAAATAATTGATGACCTAATGGGGCATAAGAAAAGTGGGCCAAAATATGGGAGGGGTCACCGAATCGAAACTAAATTCCAAATTCTAAAACAAATCGCCTACAAAGTTTGAACCTGCTCCTATAGGATGTGCAGAAGGGCGCACCGAATTCTTTTCAATGCACACTGGAAATTGCTTGCAGCTAGTAATGGCTCAGGGATAGATTAAGCCACCTTAACATGCCGACAAAGTCATTTATTTTTCTCTATCCATTTCACTTTTGACTGCCGAACTTTTTGCCTATTTCTACATCGCCTTGTTGTAATTGAAGGAATTTTTGTGACCTTTAGAAATGTCGCTAGTTGGCGGATGAGGTCTTTATTTCTGACTCAGACTGCATAAGTCTACAAGAGATAATATTTACTTTTGGACGAAATCTAATAGAAAAATTGAAAGCTAAGGGTTCACTTTTCACCTGTTTGTTTGTGATTTTTTCCATCACATCTCTAAATGTTTTAATTGCTCAACCAAAGTACTACTATTCGGGAAAACTCTCATTTCAGGATGATAATATTAGCCGAAGGCCTCTCAAAGGAATTATTATTAAAACCTCTGGTAGCAGGACAAGTACCGATCATCATGGGGTTTTCCAATTCAATTCTTTACAGTCTGGTAATGTGGATTTGTCTTTCGAGTTGCCTGATACTTTGAAACTTGCTCGATACGAAGGAAATACTGTTGCTGTGCAAACATTCTCATTTAAGACAGACAACATCATTGATTGGATAGTAATTAAAAAAAGAGATGGGAAAGACAAATTTGATCAGGTTCTCGATGAAATACAGGAAGTAAAAATAGAAGCAGGTCAGATAAGGGATAATAGTGAAATTGCCCGTCGATTTTTCGGTAAGATGAGTAGTGATCGTGTCTCAATGGAGAATATGATCAAAAGAAATAAGATTATAGGAATTGCACAGTCCAACTTTGACAACAACAATTATCATGCGGTTATCACATTACTCGAAGATGAGAAAGTAGAAATTGAATTGGCAACATCTATTAGTAACCTTGAGAAAAATGAATATCAAGCAGCTGAGAACCTAATCGTGGCAAACAGTTTGTTGGCAAGATCCTACGTACTTACAAACAGATACTTAGATGCTGATCGTATTCTCAAGCTACTTTTTTCATTAACTGAAGTGGATTTTGAAAGACGACTTTCTCTGCTTTCATTTTTGTTTGAGAAAAAACTGTACGATAAAGTAATCAAGCAACTGAAGGTACTTGATAATGATGACATGTTCTTAGACAATAGCTTAAATGCTGCAAAGGTTGATGCTCTCTATGGATATGCATATGTAGAAATGGGAAGTTTCGATAAGGCGAAATCCCACCTAGAGAGGGCTTCAAGTGAATTCGAAAAGTTGAATCTTACCAGGGCAAACAAATATTTACTGGAATCAGCTAAGGCCCATGCATATCTAGCTCGTGTCCATGTTGAAATAGGACTGTTTGGTGCAGCCGATAAAAACCTGAGGTTTTCAAATGATATTTTGCAGTTACGAATTAAACAAGCAGGAATCGGACTAAAAGCAAGAGAGAGTATAGCTCATACAACACTGATCATAGGCATGGCTTACCATAACCTATCTCATATAAGTAATGCTAAGGCGAAATATTCAGAAGCGAAACGCCTCTATCGAGAATTGAGGGTTCTTGATCCGCAATCGTATATTTCAGAATATCTCTCTTGTATAGCAAATGAAATTAGTCTCTCGGACGCTTTCGAATATAGAAGATTTTCGTTTTCACGTCAGAGTAGGGAAGAACACTTCGAAGATATTCAGCAGGTAAAGGCGATACTGGATGAGTTCCAGCTTGATCCTCACAGGGATGTTGTCCTTTACGATTTGCACCGTATCTTAGCTACTGAGCGAGATTCACCTTACTCTGATCAAGAAGGGTTCTCCATTTTAGAGTCAGACGTCAGTCTTCTCAAGGTATTGGTTTTTGATCGCCCTTGGATGATTGATAAATTCATTCATTGTTCGCTAGCACTGGCTAGACTTGATGGAGATTTCTGGAGAAATAAAAAACGCCGAAAAATTTTGCTTGAAGCGGACCATGTCATTGAAAAAATAAATAGCCGATACCCAGCATTTAGCAATTTTGATTATAGTTATTGGAAGCTGCAGCTTCATATAGCTGGGCGTCAATTACTTCGATCCGGAACCATAATCGATGATTACTCATATCACCTAGATAGGGTTACCGACTACATCGAGAGTCTACCAAACTTTAGTTATACTAAGTACTCAGATATTTACTATTTTGAGCTCTATAGAGGCAATACGAATAAGAAAATCTTAAGAACCGATGAGACATGCCAATTCCTTTTATATCACTTAAATGAGATATCTACAAATGATTCCAATACGACCTGGCATGGAGAGTTCGAATGGATACATAACTCAAGGTTATGGGCCAGAGAAGAAATGCATGAAGTAATTCAAAGTCGCCATTCTAAACGCTATGCAATAGCAGCGTACACGCATGCACTCGGGAATCTCGAATACCTACAAAATCATCCCCGATACCCAAGACTACAATCAATACAAGATCTTCAAAGATATAGGTACCGCATCAAGTCGGTAAAGATCAGAAAGCAAAGTAGAACAGAGATGATTCTTAACGCAAATGATTTAGGTCACGGAGACCTTGCAGAACGACTCGCCTCGAATGAGAGACTCTTTTTTTATAGTAAAAAAAGAAAAGTACGTAGGAAAACCTTTAAGACTGTATTTAGAAATATGTTTTCTATGTTTTCAAAATCGCGTGGTACCGCTCGTTATAGATGATTTAATACCACAAAATAAATTTTCTTGTGAGGTACATTTCTTCTTTTCTGTTTTATAAAGGAGATAAAGAAATATGCCTTCAAAATTTGTAAAAGAGTACAAGTAAGGTCTATTTCGGGTTGTGACCAAGTGTATCTAACGTGGACTCAATATTTAGTTTTGAAAGACTATCAACAATTCGATCTAATTTATCTCGTAATTCAATCGGAGCGTCTTTATTGAGTATAAATACCTTCTCTTTCTCGAAATACTGTCCTATGCAGGTCTTATCATTGGTATCATTCCAGTTTATTGGCGCCATTTCTGATTCTAATAATCGCGCAATTCGCGTTTGCCGATTAGTGTGGGATGCCTTATCTGGGAAAACTTCAATCCTTTGGATTGCATGCGGCTCATGCTCATTGGATTTTGGGTCGAACTGGTGACTTGCACCATATGCAATTGCTACTTTCGATGTGGTCTTATCAATGATAGAGTCGAGTTTGGCGGCAATCACATTATCATAGGCAAATCTTGCAAGCCATCTGTCATATTGCTCAGCATTAGGTTTTTCTTCGATAGCACTTTTCTGCTGATTTGTTTCATGATCAATACCTATTACAGCAATATTAGATTCACGCGTTTTAATGAGCTGCAATTCATTCACAAGTTCAACCATGAACTTATTTATATTTTCTTCCCTAGATTCAATACCTTCTCTTAGGGGCAGAGTGCTATAAAATTCAGACAGTATTGCTTCTCTCTGTTCGTCATCTGCATACCAATAGGCTGAGCGAAAGAACTCTACCTCATCTTCAATTAGTTCATTTTGGTATTCATATTTGTCGATAACTGTGTAGCTATATTCAAGATCTTTAGGGTGTTGCTCGATAAGAAACTTATCAAAGCCGTTTTGTTCCATTAATTCAATCAATTCTGGACCTCGTACAAGGTATTGCACTCCAAAATCATAATGATGTCCGTCCGCTAAGTGTAAGATCCTTAGCTTTTCCTGTGAAAAAATGGCTTTCAACACGTCTTCATATTCAATATTGCTGTAAACTGTATCTCGGTCGACACCAGAGGCAGAATTAAACTTGCCGTTAAGTGACAATGAGTCGAGTTTACTTACAGTATCTTTTTGGTCACTACCCATTAAGGACTCCTTAGCTACACATTATTGTAACTGTAGAGAGTTATTAAATAGTTAATGGTTCGGAAGTTTTAATTAATTATGGGATTCTGCGTCAGTTCTTCAAACTATAACATTTGGTCATTGAGCTATTAGAATCACATCGTTATTCCCTTCTCGATAGAGAAATTCATCTATCTGATAGCCTGCTAAATTGATAACGAGTCGCAGGGTATCTTCCTTTGTAATTAGACCTAAAGGAACTTCGAAATATCCAGTTGAATCTGACACTACAAAACCACCATCCCAACTGACTTGAGCAGAGGATATCGGGTCGTTTTTTTGGTTCACGATGTTTCCTGTAATTACTCTTTGCTTTCTCTCCTCCAGATATTCTCTCTCCTCCAAAACACCGGAAATCGAGATTCCGAATTGCTCATTGAATATCCCTAAGATCGTCAGTAAAAAAGCGATTATTATACCAATTGTAGACGTTTGAAATTCCCGAATTAATTCTTGCAGTCTCTTTAAATAAGTTTCTTCTTTCTTGCCGTCCTTTGATGGGGCGCTGCTTTCAGGGTTGTCATCTTCATCAGAACTACTCTCGTGTTCAGCGAAAGCCCTATGTTCTTCAACAATTTCCTGCTTAGAATCCTTAACCTCAATTTCTTTCTCCTCTCTATCCTTTTGCTCTTTCACATGAGACCTGTAAAGCGGCCATTCAAGGTATTCTCCATCGGTGGCGTACAGGGTAAGTGAGTTTAGCACTGATTCAGAGCAGCCGATTTCATTGGCATTTTTCAGCAGCCGTTCCTGATAATTATTAAAGGTCCTACTGTCATCAACATTTGAGAAATATTTGTCCTGCTGTTTACCATTTTCCTTCTGGTAGTCATTTATCCACATAGAAAGTGCAAGCTGAAGGCGTTTGATCTCAAAATCCGATAACTCCACAAACTTTCGGTCGGTAATTCCATACTTCACAGTGGCCTTATCAAAAAGGGCTTCGCATATCTTCTGATCCTCCTTGTTGAGCTTTCTGCTATTCAATTTCATTTCGGTGCAATTACATTGTTAATACATTGTCATCTCATTTCACCTGTGCTCCTGAACCCTTCTCGTAACATTGGGAATAGAAAATTACACAGAAAAAATAATTGGTATGTCACACTTAGAGCAATTCCAAAATGACCAGAAGGCCTTTGTTTGGGCGCACATAAAAGAGGCGCAGAAACTTAAGAAGGCCCGGTTCCTGATCTCAGTTCCTTTGAAGCTTAAGGAATTCGAGAGTAATCAATTGAAGCTTGCAACGAACGCTCATTATTATGAGCAGTTGGAGGATTACGCTTTTAAGCTCAAGCAGGCTAAAGCGGAAATCGATGATATCAATGAGCGCTATGATCACTACGTCGCTTGTGAAAAGATCACTCTGCCAGACAGATTTTTTGTTAAGATCGACAAGCTGCTAGCTAAGCTCAACGATCTGAAATCACGCTTAACAGAAGCTAAAAAATATACGAGAACCAAAACGAAATAGTTATGGATCAAAAGAGACTCTTTTCGATTGTGAAAAAGCCGGTGGTGCATTGGAGTGCCTTGCTGGTAATCGGGCTTACATTCTTCGGTGTTGATTCTTCAATCACCGAAGCATTGTACCTCTACGTTTTTGAAATGCCAGACGATCTTGCCACTTGGCTTTCAAGAGGTATGGCCGTTATCTATCTCATTCTGGCGGTTGTGTCGGGGAGATTGCTAGCTAGAGATCTTAAGCAAGATTTCGGAATTGCTGTCAGCATCTTTTTGGCATTGAATGTATGTGCCTTATTCGGTCAACACGCAGCTATGGAATTAATGGATAATGACCCATTTGCCGATTTTCTAAATGATGGTGAAATCAAGCAAGAGGAAAGCTCCGCAGCATCCTACCGTCACTGGATTGCCGTCGGGTTAACCATTGTGCTTTTTTCCTGTGCGACCTTCATCGAATATCTAGTAGCAAGAAGTTCTGAAGAAATGAAGCCTACTAAAAAGTCCTTACAAATGTCTGGACTCCTCAGATGGTTCCAGTCGAAGGTCGTGGTTCTGGAGGGTATCTATAAACGTGCCTTGGCTAATCCTGAAAACATTGCCAAAGAGCGTGTGAATGCCAGAATTGAGAAGCTTGAGAAAGATACAGCAGCATATGAGCGAAAAGAGCAGGAGTTAAAGTCACAGCTGCAATATCAATTGCACCTCATTGTTCTTATGCATCGTCTGCAAGTAACGATCATTGAAGCAGTCTACAATAACAAAAAACCATCATTCTTTAAAAATCTATTCAAATGAAAATTCAACATCTATTCGTGGTGGTGGCCAACAAGGTTGGCACTACCATTTTCGCAAGCCTTGTGTGTCTTGCGAGCTATGCCCAACAAATCAATGCTGCCTATTTGAAGGATATTTCGGTCAGTGCAGGTATTGAAGCTTTCCAGCCCAAAGTAACCTTCAAGAAGGTTATTCATCTCCTGGATTTACCGAACTCCAAGGCTGGGGTTAATCTCTAGACCAGTGTCATTGGGGAGCCATCCATTGTGAGAGTTAATGTAGCCACGTTGCCCCAGGCCGAAGGTTCGGTGCTTGATCGTCGGCGTGACCTTTCTAGTTTCCTTACCAAGGGCTTAGCTGACTTCGAAGAATTGGCGCAGCCAACAGATGATCAGCGCACTGAGATTTTTCGTAGCCTATGCGCCCTTGAAAGTCAGTTAGCCAGTGGAAGTGAACGTACTCTGATTATCCTAGAAAGTGATTTTGTCGAATCTGGATATGTCGCAGAATTTTTGAACTACGCGAATAAGCCACCAGCATTAATGGATGATTTTGAGAAGATCATTGATGCCTTTGAGGCGGATAATGGAAAGCTGCCCAACTTTTCAGGAGCCGAATTTATACTCGTTGTAACCCAAGGCGATATCGAGCTCGCTGTGTGGTCTGCCAGATGGTGGAAAAAAGCCTTGCTGCACTTTGGAGCAAAAGAGGTTGTGATCAAGGCGGCTCTTTGAGCCGCTTTGATCCATTGGCTATGCGGTCATTAAGAATCAATCAATAGTGATGAAAAAGACAAGTTCCAATCGGTCTGTACGGATCAGAAAAGCCCTGAAATTGGGTGAACCCGCTCTGATTGAGGGCGCTTGCAATTCACCGATCTACAAGATGCTGATCACAGAATTTGGCAAAGCTCTACTGTGGATAATGCTTCGCCTTGTCAGAGTGAATTCAGCGATGCAAGCCTACATGCTGACAGCCACAAAAAACGGCAATCACGGCGTATTGGTCTGTGGTCTGTTCTTGACTTTGGCCTGTAGCACTATGATGATCGCTTACAACAGTCATTATGTCTGGACTGTGTGGGATGCTCTGTCGTCATTTTCCATGCCAGAGCCACCTCATTGGCAAGGAATGAAATGGTACGAGGTATTCTATGATGTTGCCATAGATAATATCATCTCTTTACCCGTTCTATGCTTTAATGCTTTGTTCTTTGGTAGCTCACTGTTTCACACGCTCAAAAATTGGTCAGGTTTTGGCACCAATCAACTCACAAAGCGCGGAACCAGCCACTTTTATAAGCTGCTTGACCGATGCTTTGCCAAATGGCTCACAATTGGAGAATTCTTCATCAACTTTCTTGAGACAGCACTTATCCTCGGATTAGGTATAGCCTTCATTCATTATGCTTGGGATATGCATTTTGGTTGGCTGTTAGTCTCCATTTCTGTAAACGAGCTGATGACTCTCCTGAGAGACAAGACTGCACAATTGACTGCCGAACCCCTTTTGGAGCTATGAAACAGTCTAGTCGCTTTACATGGTTTTTCACGCATCAGGTCAGGTCTGCTTGCTGGAAGTATAAGTATGGTATCGCGATCCTTATTGGTCTTCTTCTGGCTGCATTTCTGATCAGTTCTCCATCTCACATGCTTCAAAAGGTTAGGTCAATGTTAACTATAACAGTCTCACATAAAGCGGCTCATGCCATTGAATATCAGAAGGCTGCCTTATCCAAAGAAGGTAACTACTACATGGATACGCAGATCAAAGCGTATTGGGCAGGTAAGACCAGCAAATATCTTGGCATTGAAGGGAAGGAAGTTACGGAAGAAAGCTTTGCCAGATTAGCGCATAGACTGCATCCTGAGATTGAGGGTGAAAAACTGGGTGTTCGCGATAATGATGATGCGAGAGCAGGGGTTGACCTTACCTTTAGCGCGCCAAAGTGTGTGACGCTGCTACATTCACTGACCCAAAATTCCGACATACTGGACATGCATCGCAGAAGCTATCAGGCGGCTATGCTTGAAGCAGAAAAGATGATGCATACGCAGAAGAACACACGCTATGCACGAGGCTACATACGTACAGGCAATTTGATTTATGCGGCTTTTGACCATTTTTTAAGCCGTCCTGTTGATGTAGAGCTTGGCAATCAAACCCTACAAATCGCATCACCGAATTTGCATACCCATTGCTTCGTAGGGAACACCACTTTTAATGAAGAAGCCGGACGCTATCAGGCCTGCGAGATTTACAATCTCCATAAGAACAGTGATTATCTGCGCACTGTATACCATAATCATCTTGCCCTTGAGCTAGAAGCAGCAGGGTATCAGACCGAGCGCGACGGTAATTTCATCAAGCTGGCTGGGGTTAGTCGTGATTTGATAGAACGCTTTGCAGAGAGAAGTCTTGAGATCAACAGAATCGCAGCTGAAAAAGGATTGACGGCAAAGCAGAAAGGAGAGTTGGGTAAGCTTACGAGAAAAGCCAAAAGCCGAATGTCAATGAGTGAGCAGCAGCTCTATGAGCATTGGCTCACAAGATTGAGCGAGGCAGAACTAAAGAAGCTACAAAGCTTGCAAGGTCAAACCTTCTCGCGGCTTCCGCCGATCACTGTCAAGCAGGCAGTTGATCGCTCACTAGAATACGCCTTTGAACGTAATTCAGTAGAAAATGAGAAAAAGATCATCGCCTATGGTACCAAATTGGGATACGGCCAATTTAATGTCCATGAGGTAGCAAAAGAGCTTCAGAGCAGAGGCAATCTCCTTAAATCAGAGCGTGACACTATTGAATATGTTACCACACGCGAGTTGGTGCATGAAGAAAACCGGATGATCGAAATGGCTACATCGGGCAAAGGCAAGTTTGCCGCCCTCAATAAAGATTATCAACCCAAGCTTGATTTTCTCAATGACCAGCAACGACGTGCCATTCAAGACATACTCAGTTCTTACGATCAGACCATGATCTTACGCGGTGCACCTGGCGTGGGCAAAACTTCATTGCTTACAGAAGTTAGAGACGGAGTGCTGCAAAATGGCAAATCCTTCTACGCGATTGCCCCTTCATCGCAAGCGGCTCAAGTTCTGGCAGAGAAAGGTTTTGAGAGTGATACGATTGCAGGATTGCTCAGTAGTCCGCAACGGCAGGCTAACCTTCGCAATAATGTCCTACTCATTGATGAAGCGGGGATGGTGGGCGTAAAGAATATGTCCGCACTGCTAGAAATCAGCGAAAAATACAAGTGTCGTACAATCTTGAGCGGTGATTCAGCCCAGAATCAGGCACCTGCACAATATGGCGACTCGCTTGCCATTTTAGAGAAACAAAGCCGGTTACAAGTCTCAACGGTTGATAAGATCATGCGCCAAAAGGCTGCTCCTGAATATCAATCTGCGGTCACTGATATCTATAAAGGTAGGATACTCCAAGGCTACCAGAAGCTGAATAGGCAAGGGCATGTTATTGAAATACCGCATTATGAAGAGCGGATTGAAAAAATCGCTCAGGATTACGTGGATAGCCTTGCTAAGAAGCGCTCAACGTTGATTGTTTCACCAACCCACAATGAAGGTGATCTCATCAATCAGGCAGTTCGCAAAGAGATGAAAGCCAAGAACGTCACTCAAGGTGCTGAAAAAGCCTTTGAGACTTTAAAGGATATCTCTTTAACAGTAGCTGAAAAGAAGGATCACTTAAGCTATCAAAAAGGGCATGTGGTGCGCTTCATTAAGAACCAGAAGGGAGGGTATCGTGCTGGTTCACATCATGAAGTAATCAATGTAACCAAGGATCAAAAGGTGCAGGTGCGTGACCTTTCCACTGGTGCAGTGTCGAACCTACCCTATGAGCACCCAGTCCATTATAGTGTGCATAGTAAGCAAACTGTAATGCTGTGTGTTGGAGATCGCATTCGCTTGACCAATAATGCCATGTCGTTAGAAGGCACCAGAATGGCTAATGGAACATCATACCAAGTGAAGGGATTCAATCAACGCGGTGTAGAGCTCACTAATGGGAAAACGATTCCAAACAATCTTTATCACCTTCGCTACGGCTACACTGATACCAGCTTCTCCAGTCAGGGAAAAGACGCGCACACAGTCTTATTATCAATGAGCGACCTATCACAAGGTGGTATCAATCAAAAATCGTTTCTGGTGGGCGTGTCGCGAGGAACCAGAGCGGTTCGTGTCTACACCTCTGATAAGGACTTTCTCAAAAAGTCAATTACACGTTCAGCAGATCGATTGAGTGCGATAGATATTGCTGAGGATCAGCAGCGATTACGGAAACGCCAACAGCGCGGTTATCAAAAAGAACTACAACAGAAAATGAGAAGCCATGAAAGACTTCAAGGGCGGGAAAAAACTCCTACGCGGAGCATTTCCAAAGACCACCATACACGATAAAGGCAACCAGCAGGGCATGGATTGTGCGAGCAGGCGAAGAACCTCTCCGCAGTTCTTTGCTGTGGTTTCTCATGGTGAGATCACAGACCACTTTAAGGTGCTTACCCCATTTGGCAGATCATACACCATTAAGTATGCTCATTTGCCACATGTCGTCCTGGAAGGGTCTGAATTGATGATCATCATGCCAGATGTTCAAGTGCTAATTACTGGTCGCTGTTTGCATGTCATTGAACAGCATATTGCAGCCTGTGGATTGCGTTGGGTGAAAGCATCACCAAGCGGCAAAGATGACGGTCAATCGGATGTTTTTATCGATGAAATACAAGTCAAAGGATCGATACATGAATTAATAGGATCACTAAAACATGATGAAGAATGAAGGGAGCAACCAACAAGCGAAAAGATCAAAATCATGATCATTTAGAACCAACAAATCCCGAAGATCAAAAACCTGTCACAGCGCCAGCTGACATCAAGGGCCTTTCTGATAAAGAGATACAGGATAAAGCTGAAGTCTATAGCCGCGTAGGAGGCAAAATGGAACGGTTCTTCACCTTCCAAAAGAACATACAGAAGTTCAAGGCAGACAGACAAAAAGCCAATGATAATCGCATCAAGCAAGATGTCTATTACGCGAAGGGAGAACGTGCCGGATTACAGCAATCACCACATGAAGTAATCAAAGATGATCGAAACTGGATGGATCAAAAGAAGCGGGATCAATTCATGAGTGAACAAAAGAAGGAATATGACAAAGAAGGGCTGAAAAAGGATTTTGCCAGGCAGCATAAAAAATTAGGTAAGCGTCATGTCTTCAATCATGCGCATAACAAATATCGCAACAAGGATATGGACAAGGGCATGGACAAGGATCGATAGACAATAGGGAAAGGAAGAGTAGGCGGGGGGAAGCGGAGGCTTGCTATTGCTGGCTTTTCTGCCAGATCAAAAGAAAATGAAGTAGAGAGACAAAACGCAAATTGAGAATGAGTGTATTTAATCGAAAGTCAAGGCATGAAAATCATGAAGCCTTATTAGATCAGTCACTTTACACAGTGCCTGGAACAGACACCACTATTACGTGGGCTGATTGCGTCGAAGGTATTTTAGTAAACGGAGCAACAGGGTCAGGGAAGTCATCTGGTGTAGGACGGACTACTGCGTTAGCCATGTTGAAAGCCAACTTCGGGTTTTTAGTCCTGTGCGCCAAGCCAGATGAGCGAAGAAAATGGGAAGGCTACATTAAAGCCGCTGGAAGAGAAAAAGACATGGTCATTTTTGACAAGGCGAGTGGCTTGCAATTCAATTTCCTAAAATACGAACTGGAGCGATACGGAGATGGAGCGGGTGATGTCTTTAATGCGAACAATGCCTTAATGAACCTCAATGAGCAGAACAGGCAGTATCAATCAGGCGGTAGCAATAACAATGAAGAAAGATTTTGGGATAATGCCCTGCGCTACCTGATTAGCATGACCATCCTTTTACTTACAATGGCTGGGGAGGAGGTGAGCATTTTCAATATGCGAAAGCTCGTTGCCAATTCCTTTAGTAAGGAGGAAGCCGACTACTACATCTCTTTAATTAACACCATTTCAACGGAGGAGAATATAGATGATGATGAAAGAGAACAGGCAGTCGAAGAACAAGAGGAGATGCAGGAAAGTAACTACTTCTTGCGAATCCTATCCAGGGTGCAAGGCACTGAATTCAAAAATGAAGAAGACATTGAGGATGTAGAGCTGTTAGAGGATTACTGGCTCAATGAATTTGCAGGACTCTCAGAGCGTAGCAGAAGTATCGTGGTGGCTTCCTTTATGGGTATCATAGCACCCTTCATGAATAGGGGTATTTTGAAGAGACAGTTTGCAAGCGGCCTCAGCCCAGAACTCCTACCTGAAAATATCATCGCTAAAAAAAGCGTAGTGCTCTGTGATTTTCCGATCAAGGAGTATGGGCTTGCCGGAATATTCGCATCTATCATTATTAAAAGTGTATTTCAAGGTGCCATGGAGCGGCGAAAAATAGAAGAAGAAGCCGACCCTAAACCTGTATGTCTTTGGATCGATGAGGCACAGAATTATATCAACCCGCAGGTGGATGCCCTATTTCAAGCGACTGCAAGATCATCCTGGGTATCTACAGTAATGATTACCCAGAACCTGAACGGCCTCTATCCATTAATGGGGAATAACCAGCCCCAAGCAAGAACCAAGAGCTTACTAGGCAATTTGAACTTGAAATTCTTTGCCAGCAATTCCGATTATGAAACCAATCATTGGGCTGCTGAAATGATCGGTAAGGAGTTGGTTGATCTAGATAATCTTTCCGTCAGTAAGGACATGGAGTTTAGCAAGACTAAAAATCAGCAACTCATGAATCGTATTCAGCCGGATCTATTTACGACTCTTAAAACAGGAAGAAAGGCGAACAAATACAAAGTCGAGACGGTGGTCTTCAAGGCGGGGAAAACTTGGGGCAAGAAGAAAGCGAATTACGCTTTGGTAGAATTTGATCAACGGAACTAAACTCTTGTGCTGATGAAGCTTGATAGTACAAGGCGAAGACTGACAAGAGATTTTGTGTCCCTTATTGTGGCAGATATGAAGAATCTGACTACTCAAGAGGACTTCATCAGGAGTTCAGTTGCTTTTTCGTGTTCTGAATTTCAAAACGCACACAAAAAGATTGATCAACTGGTGGCCGTTAAAGAAGCCATGCATCAACTCAATGTGATCATAAGCGACTACTGTATTGAGCAGATCGAAGGGCTTAGAAGGGCTACACACAAAGAAGAAACCAAAATAGACTTTCTGGATACGATAGACCCCAGAGCCATCATCAAAAAACGTGAAGCTGCCTTGTTTTGTGGGCGGTCTGAATCATGGCTTCAAAAAGGTGATCATAAAGACCAATTCGACAATCAGATTAATGGAGGCTTAAACGTCTTAAGCTTTGCATCTTACTTGAAGGAATTCAAACCATTAGAATATCAAGTCTTTACTAAGAACTACACAAAACATACCAGGTCAAAAATTAGGTAGATCATCTGGCGTATTTTCCCTGGCAAAAGCAGATAGATAGCGTTTTAGGGTTCTTATGTCGGTCCAGCCCAAAAACAACTGGATTTGATCTAAAGTGCATCCATGACGAACGCAAAAGCTTGCAAATGTTCTTCGACTTGAGTGAAAGGTGATTTGCTCATATGCCTTGAGTAATTCTCTGTGTGGTTTGCCCAGCCTGAATGTAGTCTTCTGCACAGTATGCTGGAAACTCGGTAGCCTCATTAGTATTTTTCGCAGGTTTTTGTTCTGCTGCTGATTCTTAGAAAACTTACCAACAAATGATCGACCATATTTGTCAAATATGGCTTCCGCCTCTGATTTTAAAGGAACCTCAAAATAGGCATTGGTCTTTTCAGCATGCATCTTGATTTTGCCATCAATCACATGAAAATCTTCAAGGCGTGTTAAATCACTCCATCTCAGACCAGTCAGCACACTAAATTTAAAAGCATCATAGGTTTTGATTTCCGCAGGATTATAGGGATTTGGTTCAAAGTTCTTATACTCATTCCACTGATCAACGGTTAGAGCAATAATCTCATTTTGAGAGGGCTTTTTACTGGAGAGGATTTCAATGTATTCTTGGATCTCATCAATCGGTAGCTCGATCTCGGAAGACTTCTGAATATGTCCAAAGAAGGATTTAAGGTCTTTTAAAAACCTGATAATTGTCGTGTCAGTTTGTGAAACGATCTTAGTTACCGTGTACGTGCTGTTCTTTCTTCTGTCATACACCTCTCGTGTTTCCGCTTTTGGCTTTGATAAAAACTCTGTGAATGCCTCAATCCAGTTAATATTCACTTCACCTAGTGTTGTTTTAGGCTTATAGCTTTCAATCCTGCGTAACTGTGAATAGTAATGATCTAGACTTCTATCCTCAGTCAGCTTTTTGGATTTAGCTTTTACACTATGGATATAGTTTGAAAAAGCATCAACAAGCAAAGTGTTCTTTGTTACACCAAGCTGCCTAATCTTATCATTGTTTTCATCAAGATAAGCCTCGACATAGCTAATCTCATCCACATTCTTTTCATAGGCTTCTGTGATAAGTTGATCTATGTTTTGCTTTTTCTTAAGAATAGAGAGATTAGCCGTTTCAAACTCCTCTCTATTCCATGCAGCTTTCAGGCGACCATTGCTGAATTGTTGAGCGTGAAGTGTTTTCCTTTTGGAGTGAAGTGTGTAACCAGTAGCCCATCTTTTGGACTTGTATCGAATGACGATACGATTGCCTTTTAGTTCAATGTTCGTCTGCTTTTTCACCCGTGTTTTCATATATAAATATACGAAATTCCAGCTATTTTGTCCGCATGATATGTTTGTATTTTTGGACAGCGCGGACAAAATTCGGACAAAAATATGCTGAGAAATGCTTCCAATTCAATGAGAAATGCTAGGAAGAGATGAGAAGATATATGAATGAAAATGGCCTTTTGAGGCGAAATAGGCTACTTTTCTGAGAAATTTCTCATTTCAATTCCAAGAGACATACATTCTCCACATGATGCGTATGAGGGAACATATCGACTGGCTGGATTCGTGTTACCTCATATTGCCTGGAGAGCATTTCTAAGTCTCTTGCTTGCGTGGCGGGATTGCAACTGACATAGACGATCTTCGGAGCAGCAACACGTCTTAGCATGGCGACCACATCCGGATGCATACCAGCGCGAGGAGGATCTGTGATGATCACCTCAGGTTGTCCGTGTTCATCCAAGAATGTCTCATTGAGCAGGTCTTTCATATCGCCTGCAAAAAAGGCCGTATTCGTGATGCTGTTAACCTCAGAGTTTTGCTTGGCATCCTCTATAGCCTCCGGTACGTATTCTACTCCGATCACCTTTCCGGCGCTTCTGGCCAAATAGTTGGCAATCGTACCTGTGCCAGTGTATAGGTCATAGACCAACTCATCGCCGGTTAATCCAGCGAAATCGACAGTAACGTCATACAATTGATGGGCCTGAACTGGATTAGTTTGATAAAACGACTTAGGGCCGATGATAAACCGAAGAGCACCCATTTGCTCTATTACATGATCCCTACCGTAATAATTGACTACCTCAAGATTATTGAAAGTATCATTCTTTTTTTTGTTAATGACATAGTTGATTGAGGTCAGGTGCGGGAAGTTAGACTTCAGAGCATCCAGCAACTGCTGGATTATTTCTCGATCATCATGAGCAAACTGGATCAACACCATGGTCTCACCAGTGGTAGTCGTTCGGATCATCACTGTTCTAAGAAAACCTTCATGCTTATACAGGTCGTAGAAGGCTAAGTCATTGGATTGAGCATAGTCGTATATCCAGTTACGTATTGCATTGGACTCACCACCCTGAAGATGGCAGTGGTCTATCTGTAGGACTTTATCGAACCTACCGGGAATATGATAACCTAGCGCATTGCCATTCAGCTCTACTCCACTATTGATCTCTTCGGTGGTAAACCAGCGACTATTGGAAAAAGTGAATTCTAGCTTATTGCGATAGTAAGTGGTCTCCGAAGATCCAATAATTGGAGAGATATTGCTACAGTCTACTTTGCCAATTCTTTCTAAGGCATCTACGACCTGTTGCTGCTTGTACTTGAGCTGCTCCTTGTAGTTGATATGTTGCCATTTACAACCACCACAGATATTAAAATGATTGCAAAATGGTTCAACCCTGACATTAGCTTCCTTGTGGAATTTAACGGGATAGCCTTCAAGGAAGCTTTTCTTTTTTTTGTTGATCCTTACGTCAACGATATCACCGGGAGCTGTGTCCTTAATAAAAACAACCTTGCCATCCGGTTTAGCCACGCATTTGCCTTCAGCCGCCATGCTGAGTACTTCAACTTGTTCTAGTATGAGAGGTGCTTTTTTTCTGGCCATGGACGGCAAAATTAAATTAATCAGGTACAGTTCGGCTTGGAAAGTGAGGGAAATCCCAGCTATTATTGTTGAGAGAGAAATCTGGAGAGCTAAATGAAAAAACTGCTGGCGGTTGGGTTTTTAATGCTGTGGGGATACTACGCTAGCGCGAATCATATCGTTGGCGGTGAACTTGAGCTTATACATCTTGATGGATTCAACTATAGACTCAATCTCATTCAGTATTTTGATCTCGCTCAAACAGGAAATCCAGGCCCTGAAGCTTCATTGGACGCTTACATTTTCAGGAAGAAGGATGATGTGGTCATGGACATATTTACCTTGCCACTGTCAGATCAGGAGTTAGTTCCTTACACCAACATAGCCTGTGTGATCGATGAGCTCAGGACACTCAGAGCACTGTTTACCGCTGACATTTTTCTGGATCCGGACCGGTACAACGACCCTGATGGTTACTATATCGTGTGGGAACGTTGCTGCCGTAATTTTGCAATTACTAATATTCAAAACCCTGGTGGTACGGGAATGACCTACTACCTGGATTTTCCCCCTGTGGTAGACCAGGAAGGAAATCCTTTTATCAATTCTTCACCCCAACTTTTTCCTCCCTTGAGCGATTACGCCTGCATCAATCAGTTCTACTATGTGGACTTTGCCGGTACCGATATAGATGGTGACTCGATTGTTTATAGCCTCGATGTACCGCTCAACAGTAGTGCCTTAGTTGCCGTACCCATTCCAACACCCCGGCCTCATCCTGAAGTTAGGTTTATTCCTGGCATTGGTGTTGAGAACAGCGTACCGGGTAACCCTTCTCTCTCCATCAATACAGAAGGGTTTTTGACTGTAACACCCGAAACTGTTGGGCTTTATGTCTTTTCGGTTAGAGCTGATGAATTTAGAGATGGTGTCAAGATAGGAGAAGTTCGACGCGACTTTCAGCTATTAGTTGTAGATGGGTGTGATCCACCTGATCCACCAGAGGCCAGCGTCAAAGTACCGGGTGATCCGGACTTTGATCCGGATTCTCAAATACTGGAGTATTTTGTTGGAGCTGAAGAGCGTTGCTTTGAGTTTTTGGTGACCGACCAGACCATCGGCAATGAACTGGAGCGCATTACGCTTCGTGCCGAAGGTGTCAATTTCGATGCGGAACTAGATGATATATTTGATATTACGACAGGCTTTATTTCACCTTTCCAGGATACGCTTCGTGTAGAAGTCTGTGTTGGTGAATGTCCATACGTTGCTGATGGTCCATACATCCTTGACCTGATTGCTGCAGATGACGCTTGTCCGCTACCACAGCAAGATACAGTACGGTTGACGATCAATGTTGAGCCTCCACCCAACGAAGATCCGTTTTTTACCATTTTACCGGCTGGAGAAGGGCTAAGGTTAACTGAGAATGAGCTCGGTAATTACAGGATCGTTGGAGAGGATACCGATTTGGACTCTCTTGAACTAGAGTTGTTTGGTGTAGGTTTTGACCCGGAGGAGTTTGGTTTTTCGCTGATTGATGTGGTCGATGAACTGGGACGAATAGAGAAACGCCTTGTGTGGAATACAAATTGTCGTCAGGTAGATTTTGGTGAAAGGACCAATTTTTCGGTAGGCCTGAAACTTGAGGATGCAGATGAATGTGCCTTTGATTCAGGAGTGGAGTCCTTCCTTGATTTTAGTGTGGCGTTACCACCCAATACCTCCCCGGAGATCACAAGTGATATAAGCAGTACGATAGTTACAACTGAGTTGAATGGGTCATTAGGGTTTACTGTCAATGCGACGGATGCCGATGGAGATACGATTGTGTTGCAGGCCGTAGGTGCAGACTTTGCACTATCACAAGTCGGAGCAGAGTTCAACACAAGTGCAGGAGTTGGAAGCGCCTCGGGTACCTTCAACTGGGACCTGGATTGTGCAACATTAAACATCGACGAAGAGCGAGAGTATCTTTTCTACTTCATCGCTGAGGATTTTGATCAATGTCAGGAGCAAAATGCTGATACCCTGGAAGTGAGTGTCAATATTATCATAACTCCTAATGAGCCGCCAGTCTTTGATGAGTACGGCCCCATAGAGCTGTTGGTCAACCAACCATTTGAGTTGGATATCAGGGCCATCGATCCTGACAATGATTTCCTGACGGTTAGCCTCTTTCGCAATGTGTTTTTTGACAATTTCGAATTTGTAAATGGTGAAGGACAGGGAGAGGCTACCGGAACGATTAGGTGGACTCCATCCTGTTCACTTTTAGGAACCAACTTTTCTCCAAGGGATTACAACGTCTCCTTTCTGGCACAAGACCTGAGATGTCCAAACGGTGAGGCAGATACGCTGGACATTACCTTTAGTTTGCGAGAACCATTAGCAGGTGAGGTGCCCTTTCTCCCGGCCAACGCCTTCTCCCCCAACGGAGATGGCGTCAATGAAGTATTTACGCTTACCGGATTAGATGTGCAGGAGCGTAACCTTCCTCCGGACCTCTGCGAAAACATCTTTGAGTCGATACGGATCTTTGACAGAACAGGTAAGGAAGTGTACTCTTCCAGCGATCGTAGCTTTAGTTGGAATGGTGGTGGGCTGACGAGTGGCACCTACTTCTACTGGATCAAGTATACTTCTACAGAGTACAAAGGCTATGTAACGATGGTTTACTAGGAGAGAGTTGCTAACCCTTTCTTCTCACTGTACCATTTGGCTCAAAACCTTTAAGGAGAAATGCATTCGCCATTGCATTAAGTGAAGTGCTTTGGAGACTTGTGCCAGCTTTCATCCTACCAAAATGATAGACTCCTGAATGGATAGCTTGCGAAGCGGTAAACCTAGCAGAACCAGGAGTGCTCCTAACTCAGAAGTCATTTCCGATAGGCATTCATACATCACTCGGCATATGATAGTAGGGTCCGATTGTGTTTGTGACCTTGAAATGTCAGAATCTCATTCTCTGCCTAAAACCCAATCCCCAACCTAACGCCCTGCCGAGCATTGTCCTGCCGGTTGAAGGAATGGAAGTAATCAATCCTTCCGATTTTGAAGATATGCTCGATCCCAATCCCCAGTTCCAAATAGTTGTCCAATACCGGAGTATTGAGATAATTCACGGTAGTGACGAGTTGGGTCCTGAGCTTTCTCAGCAAGGGTAGCTTGTTGAAGACAAAGCCATTGAAGTGATGCTCATACTGACCCTGGAGATAGCTCTCATTGGTACTGTAGAGGTAATAGTCCAGGAGTTGGAGTGAAACCTGGTCAAATCTGGCAAAGAGTGTTTGGTTACCATCGAAATGTCGAAAATCAGGGAAGAAGGTGCTATTGGCTTGGACAAAGTTGCCATAGATTGCCGATAGCTTAGCATCTCCTAGTAGCCCCATGTCCAGGTCATGTCTCACCTCTGCTTCGAGTAGATGGTAGTCCACATCACTTCCTAGCGTGTTGGCACCCCAGCGATAGCGGATGTTGAGTTTAGGGTATTTTGAGTCCAGTATGAACTTTCTGTCCGGTCGGTTGATGTACGTCTGAGCAAACCGGATCCTGAGTAAAAAGTCGAGTGTCAAAGCATTGTGTGTAGGAAATGACGTATCATTCAGATTTGCGTTTGTAGGAGCGTTTGATGTGTAGTTGGTCTGCCCTTCCCTGAAAAAAGAATAATCCGTACTGTTCTCGAGTGATCTCCGCTGAGCGTACTCAACAGTGGACGTGACGAAAAATCCATTGGTAAGCTCTATTTGGTGGCGGAACCTACCAAAGCTCTTGTCATAGAGCTTCATATAGTTTTCTCTTAAAAAGAGCGAATAAAAGCTGTTGACCCAGTTGGCTATGGGGTTTCTCTCATTGATTTGATAGACGAACCGGCCTCCGGACATCTCGACCTGAGCAAACCGCTTAACATTGTAAATGTGTACAGCTCTCAGTTTGGCGTAAGCTTGTTCACTGGCAAAACCATAGCGCACCTGAGGAATGATGCGCCACCAGGGTTGCTCATCTTTTAGTTGCGTGTACAGCACTCTTAGATTGATTGTAGGGCCCTCTACGGTGTTAAACTGGATCATCTGGTGCAGCGGGTCGAAACTCAGGTAGCGACCTTTGAAGGTATTACGATGCACATATCCGCTGAAGATCACATTCTCAGGATTGATCTTATTGGCTTTTTGGTCGACTGAGTCTTTATAAGGCTTACTATCAATGACGACTTTGATGCTGTCTTTGAAGAGATAGTCCTTTTGCTCTATTCTGGTAAGTGGAATGGGCCTGATCTCTTCCCAATAAGCACTGTCTCGTTCGTTGGAACCTTCCTCTACAGTCAGAATTTCATTTTTGAAAAGCTTCTTCTCATTTTCGAAGATGCTGGTCTCTGTAGCATTTCGTTTTCGTTTTTTCCTCTTAGGTACTTTGAAGACTTTCACATCTTCAGTTTCCACTTGTTTGTTTACTTGTTGTGCTTTGATATCATAAGCAGGCTCGATCTTGTAGTTAGAGTGTACGCCTACGAAATTGCCACGTCCTTCAAAGCCAAATACCTTCAGATCAAAGGTGAACTTTTGTGATAGCATCATCCAAATGCCATGGTCTACAGGTGCATAGACTTGTTTGATCGATAGATTATCTAGGAATTCAATTTGATTGTCTTTGGTGAGATTAAGGTCGACACTGTGTATGCGCCAAGACCCTTCGAGTATATAGATATGACCAGTGAAGACCGGATCATTCTTACGTCTTGGGAGTACTTCTATTTTGTTGATGGTCTGGCCCTCTTCTTCGATGATACCTACCAGCCTGAAGTTATAATAGCTGAAGGCACTATTAGCTAATGGTGAGATAAACCCCCTCTCAGACAGCCCTTCGGCGGTGAGTATATTCTGATAAAAGTTAACAAGCATTTCAGAGGCTTGATTATAGCTAAATGCCTGATTGTTGCCGCTGACCTTTGAGGAGATCATGCGCTCATGGATCTTGTTGGGTTGTAGATAGCTGAGTACAGAGACCGATTCTGATAAGTAAACGATACCAGTGTCTACAGTCACTGCAAACCCGAGTATCTTATCTGGTTTTTTTTCGAGGGTTTGCATGCCCTTGACGTACACATCACATTGATAGGCGCGAACCTCGTTGAGGTGATATTTGCGTTTCGCTATGGCGCGCGACATGATGTAGTAGGCCGGATCACGACCGTCTCCGGTTACCACCAATTCTTTAAGCTGAATCGACTCTGGAGATAGCGTGATGTTGAGATCAAGGATTTCATCTTTATCAAGATCTACCTCGTAGATCTGCGTTTTGTAGCCAATGTACTGGTAGATGATCTGGTGCTGTCCGGGTTTGAGTTCTAAGAAGTAAGCACCCTGTATATTGGAGGAGGTGCCATCGGTAGTTCCTTTCTCATAGATGGTGGTAAACGGTAGTGGTTGACCGTTTTCATCACTGATTTTGCCACGAATCGTTTGCGCTAGCGAAGAAAAAGAGAGAATGAATAAAACAGATGCTAGTAGTAGCTTATGCATGTACCAAAGCTTGGTCAAGGTCTGTGATCAGGTCTTCCGGGTCTTCCAGGCCCACATAAAAACGAATCAGGTTGATCGGTAGTGTGGTCTGACTGTAGTTTTGTGAGTCGTAAAGTGTGACCGCCGGAAATATCAGAGACTCATATCCTCCCCAGGAGCAAGCCATTAAGAAGCGCTTCAGATGATTGCAGAAGGCTTCTATTTTATACGGTTTGGTCGTTTTTAGCTCTATCGAGAACTGACCACAAGGCTTCTTGAGATACTTAGTGGCAAGATCAAGTTGTGGGTTGGAGGCATGATGAGGGTAGTACACCTTTTGTACTTTAGGATGACCGGCGAGGTGATCCACTACGGATGGAGTTGATTTTGCAACCCGATCCATACGCAGAGGTAATGTCCGTAACCCACGGATCTGTAACCAAGACGTAAACGGTGAAATCACTCCTCCATATGTCATAAACTCATTTTCAAATACCTGCTTGATCAATGCTTTTGAGCCGCAAAGGATGCCTGCTAGCGCATCTCCATGGCCGCCAATGTACTTTGAGGCAGAGTGGGCGATCAGGTCAATACCATAAATGGCTGGATTGCAGTTTTCAGGAGACGCATAGCTATTGTCCATCATGGTACATATGTTATGTTCCTTTGCAAGGTTTGCTACTGCTGCAATGTCCTGCATTTCGAATGTCCAAGAGTTGGGACTTTCTAAAAAGATCAATTTGGTTGTCGGACGAATCTCCCTCTTAAAGTTCTCCAATCGGGTACCATCTATCCATGATGTCTCAACTCCAAACTTTGCCAGCAAGTGGTTGAGCAGTTTGTAAGTCCAGCTGTAAGGCTTCTGAACGCAGATAACATGATCCCCGTGACTAACCAAAGAAGAAACCGCCGCGGATATAGCTGCACTGCCGCTAGCAAACACCAGGCAGTCCTCAGTTCGCTCCAGGGCAGCCAGCTTCTCTTGTAGTATCTTGGTGGTAGGATTAACACCTCTGGTGTAGAAGGGGAGCTGACTCTCTTGCGCGAGTGTTTGACGCATATCATCTACCGAAGAAAAACAATAGTTGTTGGCAGGGACGATAGGTGGGACACCTGCGCCATAGTACTCCTCACGATGCTCACCAAGATGGTAATAGATGTCTGATGCATTCATATAACGAAGATACTGTGACCTGACTACATGGCGTGCTGCGGTGTGCTATTTTCGAGACACCACAATTAGTCCTATTTTCGTGGCTTATGGGAAGTATGAACGGTAAAGTGGTCGTAATCACAGGCGGCTCGTCAGGTATTGGGAAGGCATTAGCGCACACCTTTGGAAGTCATGGTGCGAAAATTGTTTTTACCGGTCGTAATCAAAGTAGAATGGATGAAGTGTCATCAGAGCTGACGGCAAAAGAGATAGACCATCTGGCTCTGACACTTGACTCGGCGAGTGAGACGGATAACCAGTCGATGATCGATCAGGCGATCACCAAATATGGCCGGATTGATGTACTCGTTTGCAATGCCGGTATTTCGATGCGTGCTTTATTTGAGGAGGTAGAGTTGGATGTATTTAAGCAAGTAATGGACATCAATTTTTATGGTACTCTCTATGCTACTAAGTACGCTTTGCCTCATATTTTGAAATCGGAGGGGTCTATTATTGCGATTTCGTCAATCAACGGATATCGTGGTACTCCAGCCCGCACAGCCTACACCACTTCGAAATATGCGATGCAGGGTTTTTTTGAGGCCCTAAGAACTGAAGTGATGAAACGTGGTGTCCATGTTCTTGTAGTGTGTCCTGGTTTCACAGGTACAAACATCCGCAATACTGCGCTGACTGCAGATGGAAGAGTACAGGGAGAATCCCCGAGGGATGAGAACAAGATGATGACGGCCGAGACCGTGGCGCAGAAGACGTACAGTGCCTACCGGAACAAAAAGCGTGATCTCATCCTTACGACCCAGGGTAAACTAGCAGTCTGGCTTAACAAATGGATTCCTGGTAGGATGGATAAGATCGTCTACAATGTCATGGCAAAAGAACCAGACAGTCCTTTCAAATGATTTCCTGTGGTCTTTTGCCAAAGCGTTGGTAAAATAGTTTGGAAAAGTAGGCACTGCTTTCAAACCCTACCTCTTTGGCCAGTACGCTTACTTTGCTGACTGATCTTGCGTTGAGCTTATCCATAGCCTCACGTAGCTTGACCTCTCTGATCAACTGGTTAGGCGTAAGGCCGGTGAGCTCGTTGACCTTGCGGTATAGCTGCCGCTCACTCATTGCCATTTCATGTGCGATCTCGCTGACGGTGATGTTGTAGTTACCAATGTGCTTTTTCACGTGCACAGTAATCCGTTTAATGAGATTGTCATCTATCGAAATGGTCTCACTGGATTGATTTTGATCAATGTACTCACTACGCTGAATTTGATTCCTAATCAGGTTGTTGGCGCGAGCCAGGACTTCATCTGCATTGAAAGGCTTAGTGAGGTAGTCGTCCACGCCCAGCTTGAGAGCATCCAGTTTTTGATGCTCGTCGAGTTTGGCGGTAAGCATGATGACAGGGATATGTCGATATCGATTGTCTTTTTTGAGTTCGATCAATAGTTCGCTTCCGTTCATCTCAGGCATCATCAGATCGGAGATGATCAGGTTGACCTTCTGAGTTTCTAACGAGCGTAAGGCCTCTTTACCGTTGCGAGCTGTAGCGACATTGAAGAACTCCTCGAAAATGGAGACGAGATATTTACGCATATCGTGGTTGTCTTCGACAATCAATACACGTCCATTATCAATTTTTTTGATGTCATGGATTATGCTATCAAGCAATTGTTCGTTTTGCTTATCAGTAGCTTCGCCTTCAGCGGTCTCCAGTAGATCTGGCAGTGCTTCAACGATTGGCAGCTCTACCGAGAATGTAGTTCCATTTCCCAATTCACTTTGTACGCTGATCTGACCTTCGTGAAGTTGTGTTAGTTCTTTCGCCATGGCCAATCCTAAACCGGTACCTGGCTTAGCTGCATTGTCGCTTGTACTCACCTGATAGAAACGGTCAAAGACAAACTCTAACTCGTCAGCCGGTATACCAACTCCTGTATCCTCTACCTTTATTACTATGGTAGCACCGTCATCTTTTAAACCTAACTTGACTGTAACGTTTCCTTCTTCTTCTGTAAACTTTAGTGCATTAATGATCAGGTTGTTGATGATCTTTTCAAACTTGGGAGGATCGAGATTGACATAGGTGCCATGAACCTGGTTGTAGCTGATGTTGAGGTCTATACTTTTATCTTCGGCCAATGAATGAAAAGAAAAAACCAGCCTTTCCATTAACGGAAGGATCTCAGTTGGTTTAGCATTCAACTTTAGTTTGTGGGCTTCACTTTTAGTCAACTCGAATATCTCATCGATCAGGTTTTGAATTTTCACACCATTCGACTTGGCGAGTTTGAGTTTGTTAAAGTCACTCTCTTCAAACTGTTGTGGACTCTTCTTTACCAAGCTGTCTACCATGCCTAGCAGTATAGTCAGTGGGGTGCGAAGCTCATGAGCAATATTGCTGAAGAACTGGGATTTCAGTCTCGCGTTATGCTCTAGTTGTATCGATTGTTTTTTGATTATTGTGCGGTCATCCTCTGCGGCTTTTTTCTGCCGTAGTATTTTCCTGTAGGCAAGTAAGAGTACCCCACCTGATACAAAAACAATGAGGCTGATCACGCCAAAGAATATGTTGTAGAGCTGCTGCTTTTGGATCACGGTAGCTTGTTCGTTAGCAGCACTTTTTAGTCTTTCGTTTTCTGCAGATTGTTTGGCATTTTCATACTTAGCCTGGACCTCATTGAGCTTCAATGTGTTTTCTTCCGTGAAAATAGAGTCGTTCAGGTCAGTACTTTTTCTGTAGTAGCTGAGGGCTTCCTTATACCGACCTTGCGATTCATACACTCGAGACAGGTAGTCCGAGTTGTTCATGATCAATTGGAAGTTTTTTAGTTCTTCGCCTATGGAAAGTGCCTTTGTAAAATAACTGATGGCCGTACCAGGCATTTCCTGTTTTTCATAATAGAAGCCGAGTGACTGATAATTAAAGGCCTGCCCTCTTCTCGCTTCTGGCACATCCGCGGACACCAAACTGTCTAGTATCTGTTCAGCCTCGCTGAGATAGAACTTGGCACTGTCCATTTGGTCCAGGTCCTGATAAGCACCACCAACACTGTTCATAACCGAGGCGAAGAATTCATAGTCTTCAAGTTGACTAGTGAGTAAGAGTGCGCGCTGCAATGTGCTCAACTGCTCGTCGAACTGAGTCTCTTCTCCTAATATGATTGCTTTGTTATATAGAACAATGGCTTCACTCAGTTTATCCTGTACAGCCCTCGCCAGGTCGGAGCTTCTGTTGTAGTACTTCAGCGCTATATCATGGTATCCCAAATAGTTATTAATGTTAGCGATGACATTGTTAGCCTTTGTCATAGCTGCAGTGTCCTGATGTAGCTCTGCCAGGTCCAACGCAATCAATAATTCGTCGATAGCGTCTTTCATAAGACCTTGATCATCCAATGTCCGGGCATAGCCATATCTTGCTTTAAACTCACCCTTGGGGTCGTTAAGAGACTGATAACCTTTTACCGCGTTTAAATAGTATTTGGCCGAAGAATCCAATTGATTCAGCCTAAGGTTGTAGACAAACCCCAGGCTGTATTCTGCCTCAGCCAACATGTACTCGTTAGAGAGAGATTCTGCCAGACTAAGTGCATCTAACACAGCTTTCAACGCCAGTGAGTCAGAGGGGGTGTCGTCAGAAAAGGATATCATCGCTTCAAACCTGATACTATCATCCTCTGAGCTGCTCATGACCTGCCGGAGACTATCGAGAACCCTGGAGTTGTCTTGGGCCTGAGCTTGTGTCGATAGAAAGAGGATGAAGCAAACTATGCGGTGAAACATAGTTAAATATAATCATGAAGATGCGTAATAGTGTGTCAGGGAAGCACTAAAGCGGCATTAATCGATTAGATCTAATGTAGACGACATTTTCGTCAAGTTTGATCTTACTCCACACCTCTCCCTGATCAAGTAATTCTACGTTATGACCCTTATCTATGATTGTTAGGAGGTCGGCACCAGCGGAAGGGCCCTTCATTAGATAGGTTTTGTTACTTGCGATGATCGCAGATGATTGAATGCTCACAAAGTTGATCATTACTATCAGTAGGACCCCAACTATGGCAGCCGAGATCACGCTGTACAAAGGTTTTGCGCGGAGCTTGTACTTCTTGTATGCAACAAGGAGTAGCAAGATGGCTTGAAGGATCAATAAACTGTAAATGATCTCTACCCTGAACCTGCCAACTTTATCAAGAGCGTACGTCAGGTCGTTCATGGAATATCCTGACAGGCCGTAGGTCTCTGAAATCTTTTGAATCTTATTCAAAGCAAGATCATCATACGTTTTTCGATAATAGGTCTGTAGAAAAAATAGTGCACGTTCATACTCTCCAAGCCCTTCCGTGATGTATGCTAGCTTAAGAAGCATTTGAGGAGAGTATACATTGTCATTGAAAAACAATTGGTCGTATAGCTCATAGGATTCTGTGTATTTGCCCTGCGCAAAAAGCGAATCTGCCTGTTGCAGTTTATATTCCTGCCCAAAGGCAGCTCCAATCAAAGAAGCCGACAACAAGAACACCCCAAACATCACGTAAATTTTGCCAATCATGTCTTTGGATTTGAAAGCTATCTTCCTAGTTTTGCAACCGCAATTTAAAAGAACGTTGTTCTAAACACAATTGATTCGATAGCTCAGTTGGTAGAGCATATCCCTTTTAAGGATAGGGTCCTGGGTTCGAGCCCCAGTCGAATCACTCTAAAACCTCAGCATAGCTGAGGTTTTTCTTTTTAGAGTAGAGCATTAGGTTAACTTATTTATTGTTTTCTCGATTTTTTATGTCAAAAGCTAATGTTCAATGACATAATCAAGTGCTCTAGTTTGTTTATTGTCGGCTTTACTATCGCATCCAGTGAATCGCCTTAGCATCAATCAGCTCTGGTGATAAGATAGCAGAAATGTTTATGTCAATGGCAGATATGTGACGCCATTGGCGGATTTGTACACGGTGGATGTCGTGTTTATTTAAAATCCAACAATTATATAATAATTTCAATATTGAATTGTTTTAATAGCATATTGATATAATTTTAAGCCGAATTAGTATGAACATAAGAGGAGGAATAACTCAAATATTTATTTGGCAGGATTATAAAGTCTTTTGTCAGAATCCTAATCAAAAGATTTCTTCTATTTGAATTGTTGACTAACGAATTGAAAAGCCTGATGAGTTTTATTTGGTATAACCCTGAAGTAGAAAAGTATCAGTTTGGAGATCTGGGAAGCTATAGAAAGTCCAGGTCCAACAGCAATTCACCCGAAAGATTCACATTGTTGACAAAGCTTCCTCAAGTGAGCGAGTCACTTTTATTCAAAATAACAAGACGCCTGAATATGGCTGATTATTCATAAAGAAGGCGCGAAGATAATTTTGGCAGAAGGCCAATCTTTCCATAGCTGGTTGAGCCCCGAAGAGTACTTCGGGGTTTTTTTGTTTATAGCTAATGTATAACAGCAAGTTCTATTCATTTGGATTTGTTACTTTAGATATTGCAACCAATCAGCATACGGATGAGATCAGGTCTTCTGGTTATCATAACCCTTCTTTGCTTTGAGACTCATGGAGGTCAGGTCAGAGGACTTGAGGATCATGAGATTTCTACTGGATTGATTGATTCTATTAATGATCTTGGATGGAGCTATCGCAATAGCTATCCTGATTCAACCATTTTTTATGTCAGCCGTGCCCTTGATCTTGCGAGGCAGGGTTCGTTTGTTGAGCGACAAATCCAATCGAACAATTATCTGGGTATTGCTCATAGAAATCTTGGTAACTATAGCCGAGCCTTCGAATACTACATGACCGCCTATAGTGCCTCACAAGAGGCCAATGTCCTTGAACAGCAGGGCTATTCATTGATCAACCTTGGTAATCTGAGTATTTATCAGTCCGATTTTGAAGGAGCTTTACCATATTTCCTCAACGCACTTAATACAGCCGAGCAACTGGGTGACTCTACAATGATTGGTTACTGTTATCTCAATCTTGGAAGGACATACAGAGGTTTAGATAGATTAAATGAGTCTGAACAACAGTTTATTAAGACCCGTCAACTGCGCGAGCAACTTGGTGATACCCCGGGTGTCATTACTGCTGAAGCCGATTTGGGTGAAGTGTATAGATTAAAAAAGGATTATTCAGCTGCCATTTCGTCTTTTGAGAGCGCAATGGATAGGGCAAACAGTGTAGGTAACCTGGGAGCAGTTGTATATAGTTTGAACAACCTGGCTTTGATCTATATAGACCTTAATGATTCGAAAAAAGCAGAAGAGTATGCATTGAGAAGTCTTGCCATGGCTAAGGAACATGGCCTTCAAAATGATGTAAGAAAGGCTTTGTTATCAATAAGCCAGATAAGTGAAATCAATCAGGATTATCCAACAGCGTTAAAGTATCATCAGGATTATCATGATCTCAACCAGGAAATATTTAGTGAAGAGAATACCAGAAAAATAGAACGCCTGAGGGCTCAATACGAAAGTGAGCGGCAGGAAGCCGAAAACCAGTTTCTTAAGCAGCAGGCAGAGCTCAATGAACAGATTATTTCCCGGCAGGAGACTATTATTCTCCTTACAGGTGTGGGCATAGGCTTGTTACTTGTGGCGGCCTTCATTTCAATCTATGCTTACAATACGAAACATAAGCTCTCTTATAAGATCATGCGGCAAAAGCAGCAGATAGAAGAGGACAAAAATGTAATTGAAAACCAGGCGAGTAAACTAGAAGAGTTAGATCGAGCAAAGTCTCGCTTCTTTGCAAATATCAGTCATGATCTCAGAAGTCCTGTGAGCCTGATCCTTGGCAATCTTGAAAATGTAAGGCTTAATCAGGAGAATTATTTTACTCCCATTGCAAAACAGAACCTGGACGTCATTGAACGCAATGGTCAAAGGCTCCTCAATATGACTGACGAGATCAACGATCTTACTCAGTTAGAAGATGGCAAGTTGAAGCTCAACAAACAGGCAGTTTCGTTACGACCTTATCTGGATTCCCTTCTAGGTATGTTTGAGACGACCCTGGCACTAAGGTCGGTTGAGCTTAAGCTTACAGCGTCTCATGACAATGATTTCCTGGTAGATATAGATTCAAGACAATTTGAAAAAATTGTCTTTAACATTGTTGGAAACGCTATCAAGCATACTAAAGATGGAGATACTATTACAGTAGACCTGGATAATATAAAAGATACCATAGAACTCCGAATTAGCGATACAGGTGAAGGTATTAACAGTCAGAGCTTGCCTTATATTTTTGATCGGTTTTACCAATCTCCTGATAATAAGTACCAGGCACGTGAAGGTTTAGGTATTGGGCTTGCCCTCGTCAGAGAGCTGGTTGAGTTACATGATGGACATATCACAGTAGAGAGTGAACTGGGTGTGGGTACTACTTTCATTGTTTCCTTACCAGAAAGCACTTCAGATGTAGGTCTCGCTCCACTGTTGAGTGACGAACTATCCAAGCGAGGCGAGTTGCTGCTCACACTTGAGCAAGAGGAGTTCAATGCTAAAAACAAGCTCAAAACCTTTGAGGAGGATAAAAAGAAAGCGAGTGTTCTTATAGTTGAGGATCATGTGGAGATCAGGTCGTACATTCGAGATTTGATAGCAGAAGATTTTAAGGTCGTGGAGGCTGCCCATGGTCAGGAAGCACTGGAAGTGCTTGAAAGGGAACCAGTAGATCTAATTATTACCGATCTAATGATGCCATGGATGGATGGCTTTGAGCTTTTGGAAGCTTTGGCTAAAGATGATGACTACAAGTCAATACCTGTCTTGGTAGTCAGTGCGAGAACTTCTGAAGAAGATCGTGAACGTGTGCTATTTCATGGCATCAATGATTTCTTACAGAAGCCCTTTAACAAAAATGAGCTTAAGCTTAGAGTTCAGAACCTGCTGGGTCAAAGGACAAAATGGGAAACCAACGGGGCAACACTTGTCCAGCAACGTGCTAAGCAAGTAGATTCTATTGAGCAAACGCTACTGCGAAAGGTAGACCAGCTCATTTTAGAGAAGATCGATGATTCCAATCTCAATGTGGCCCAAATGGCGGATACGATGGCAGCAAGTGAGCGGCAGGTATACAGATTGATCAAAAAGATTACTGACAAGACACCCCTCGAATACATCAAAGAAGTACGGTTACAATTTGCTGATCAGTTGATAAGGCAGGGTAAGGTGAGGTCTGCTTCTCAGGCAGCCCGTGAGATAGGCATGAAGAATGTTACGCAGTTCAACAAGAACTATGAGAAGAGATTTGGCAAAAGTCCTGCAGAACTCATCGATTAGCGATCCAGGATCAGTTTTCCTGTCAGAAACTGGTTACCAGCCCTGATCTGATAGTAATACATGCCATCCGCCACAGGAAGCCCACTGTCATTTGTGCCGTCCCAGCTTGCCGCATTCTCTCCCTCATACAAATAGCCGCTCAGTGGTATGCTGATCAATTTTCCACTTGAGTCAAGAATAGCTACAGCTCCGTTACCATCTCTAGCTATATCAAACCTAATGATGACCTGGTCGCTGAAAGGATTAGGGAAAGCCAGAAGTGAGTTTTCAGAGGGTTCTGGAGGCTCAGGTTGGTAAAAAAGTGCATCATCAACAAAGGTCTCATAGACCCCATTGCCATGAGTCGCAGCGACTAACCAACCATCATCAGTCCTGTAATCCAACATCCGAACAACAGCGTTCCCAATAATTTCAGGCGCTTGTTGCACCCAGGGAGACATATCTGTTGCAGATGAGTTAGAAGCAAATAACCCGCTGCTTGTCCCAACAAAGTATTGGTACGTACCATCATTAAGTGGGACAATTTCTGCCCAGCGGATACTTGGTCCACTTCCGCTACCGTCAGGATTTTCTTCAAGATTGTCACTAATGTCCTCAAAGCTGAACCCACCATCCACTGACCTGAAGATGCTCCTGATGTTGTAATTGGCATAGATCACCAATATGTGATCAGCATCAGTCGGATCAATAGCGATGCACACTACATACCCATTTTTAGGTAGGATCGGCCCACTTATCTGGGATACCTCAACCGCAGTATTAACATTATCAACGCGGTAAAGCTCTCCGATAAGTGTGCCATAGTAGAGGCGATTCGCAGGTGTGGTACTGATCTCGAGTGCAGTGATGATGCTCTCATCGGGAACAGTACTGCTTAGCCTTGTCCAACCAATCGACTTGGGTTTGAAATCATCATCGGGCATTTGACTCATATTATTATTACGCCATATAGCATCACCCCCAGCCATATACATTACATTGTTGTTGTGCGGGTCAAGTACAAAAGGGTTGACAAATAAATACTCCCGACCAGGTGTCTGCCCTCCACCTAATGGATCTACGCGACTTACGCCGACTAACGTACCGCCGCTGTATCTTAGGCGAAAGATCCTACCATTCTGAATGGAGAAGTATCTATAGATACCATTTTTGGTAAAGTAGCTATAGCCACCATCTCCACCTTGTAAATCCTCCCAGCGAGTGTCGCCTGCACTGTTACCGATATATGTTCCATTGTCTTGCAGGCCACCCATTACGCTATTGCCAGGGCTTTTTTCTATGCCAATGGCATAAAACTGCGAAGAAATGTAACCCATGTTACGATCAATCCAAATTGGTTGCGTATTAAGGTTGTTCTCCGTGAAGTATATGCCACCATCGTTAGCAACATACATTTGATTAGGGTCTGAGGGTATAAATGTAACGACATGCTGGTCGGGGTGATGCTCGGGATATAGACCATTACCACCCTCAGGATCATATCCGCCTATCCAGTGGGTATTGTTATCAGACCTGAATCCATCAGAGGACACATAAAGATTCGTGCCACCTAGATATACCACATTATCTGATTGTGGGTGAACTGCTATGACCATATTGTAACTGTTTTGAGAATCATAGGGCCCATTTTCCCCTTCAAAATCAGGTATGTTCTCACTAAGATCAGTCCACACACCTATCCCTTCTAAGCTGGTGTTTTCGTCATACCTGAATAGTCGATAAGGCTCGGCATCCATGGCGAAGTACATAACTCCATTGTCGCTTGGAGAAAGGTCGAACACTATCCTACGTACTTCATTTGGGAATCCATCAGGGCTGATCTCATCCCAGTTTTCACCATCGGTAGATCTGAAAATCCCTCCTTTTGAGCGAATGAACCCTTCTCCGGTATGTGTTCCTAAAGCACCGTAGAACACACCAGCCTCCGAAATGGCTATATCTGAATAACGCGCATATGGGCTTTCATTGAAGTCCGTAGTATCAGTGGTCAGCTCGATGAGGTCATCACCTAGCACCGTTTTCCAGGTATCCCCACCATCGATAGACCTGAGAATACCTCCAAATGCAGCTGCATATACTTCGTCTCTATCAAATCGAGATGTATTTACTACAATATTCCAGATGTACTGAAATGGACTGTTGAATTGATTGCTACTTCCCAATGTAGTCGAAGGGATCAACTCCCAGGTCAGGGCACCATCGCTGCTTTTGAATATCCCATCACCGCGGTACGGTGCTCCACTGTTCGAAGCACTGTTGCCACGTAGTTCCCCGGTACCGTGATACCAGATATGCTCTTTGCCAGGTCGTGTGTCCTGAATCAAACAAGAAGCATTGAACAACGAGGCAGGATGAGTGGTGCGTTCCCAACTTTGACCTGCATCGTTTGATCGCCACATGCCACCTGATACACCACCAGCTACAAGTACATCTTCATTTGTGATGTCTATCGCAAACGCGCGCGTACGACCACCTACATTGCTTGGCCCGATAAACCTATATTCGAGATTTTTGGTCCGCTTGGTATAGGTTGACAGGCTGTTTTGGTCTTTTTGGAGATAAGCACGTTCTTTTCGAAGTATACCTACCGGAATCCTGCCCGTCTTTGGGTCTGCAATTTGCCGTGATTCATACTCTTGTCTTGCCCACGGGTTATCCGGCGATCCCTCTTCATAAGCGAATGATGGTATGTTAACTTTTTTTTGAGCCGGTCTCTCACAGGACCATAGGAAACATGCAATGATGATGAAGTAATCTACTCCTTTGGCCAAATGCACGTGTGTAAATTCATTCGCCATCTGTGCGACTTGTGTCACCGGCTTCAAGGATAAAGTCAGGTCCGAAAGCAAGACTTGGAGTTTTGAATCCGGGGAAGACGTTTCCCTTTAGGAGCTTCTCCATAGCTGCCACAGCGGTAATGGAGGTCAGTTTATAGCCTTCCATAGTTTCTAATCGTGCAAAGAAAGTTGCTCCACTTGAATTCTTCACCTCGCCCCAGATGTAGCTTCTACCTTCATTGCGGAGTTGATCACTGGGGCCGATCACTGTTTTTTTGATCCTTTTCCGGATCATGTTTTGTATGAACCCAAGCTTCAATAAGCCCCTAAGGCCATACAATCGTTTCATAGTACTTACTTGTTTTGGATGAACACCAGTGTAGAGTACTATATTAGGAATATCAGTACTGTGGAAGGCCGTGGACACATCACCCCAAGGGATTGATACAAAGGTCTGAAGCTTACCGTTGACGGTAGTTTCTCTGGTCTTAAAAGCGGAAGGTACTTGCTTGAGCATGCCATTTTCGCGGATCATGCCTCCTTTATGCATGTTTTCGGCCATGGTCAGCGCTGTGCCCCGAGATAGTTTTGAGACACCCTTGAAACCCATTTCCAGATGTGTTGCGTCTGGCATTTTTGATTTCAGATAGGAAGCAAGACAATCCGTAGGCACCACATCAAATCCTACACCTGGCAATAGCACGATCCCTGCTTTTTTAGCAGCTTCATTTTTAGTGACTGCTAATTCGAATACATCGAGCTCTCCGGTGATGTCCAGGTAGTGAATTCCACACCTCAAACATGCCTCTATCATGGGAAGTGCTGTCTTGCTGTATGGGCCCGCACAGTGTAGCACTGCTTCCACATCTCTGAGCGAGTTATCAAGAGCTTCATTATCGTCTAGTTCGTAAGACAGGTAGGGTACATTGAGATGTTCTCCGAGTTGCTTGATACTACCAGGGTCCCTACCGGCAATGATGATTTCATGCCCCTTGTCAACGGCAAGTTTTGAAATGAGCTTACCAGTATAACCGTAAGCACCATAGATGAGGTATTTCATACTCATATAGAAGCTGCTACCCACTCAATTGTTTGTGCTGTTAGAAACGAGCACGGGCAGAAATGATAAAATTAAGGCCAGCAGCCGAAATACCCGAAGAATATGGTCTATATCGTTGATTTGTCAAATTCTCGACACCAAGGTTAAGTTGAAGCTGCTCGAGTAGTTGGTAAGTAGCCTTAATATTGATAGCATACCAGGAAGGTACGAAAGGCCGTCCTTGCTCGTCAGTGGCATAGATGCTTGTCTTGCGTCTTTCCGATAGGGCAAGTTCATCAAAAGACAAAGCCGAGTTATACTGAACGTTACCTTCGATCCTAAAATTCTTGCCAGTGTAAACCAACCTACTCACCCCGAAAGTAGGAGCTGCGTGACGTAGAGGTACAAGGTCACCGGTTTCTTCACTTTCTTCTTCTCCTTTTTGGATGTTGAGTTTTGACGTCAGCGTCCATTTAGCGAAAGGTTGCCAATCCAGACCTAGCTGAAAGCCATATACGTAAGCCCTGGCGGCATTTTGAATCGCCAATACCTGGCTAAGCTCGCCATCATAGATGATGCTATCTTGCCCTGCCAAACTAAAGTCTCTTCTGACCATGGCATCCACCAGTTGGGTGTAGTAGGCAGCTCCTTCGAGTTTAAGCTTACCACCAATTATTTTACTTAGTCCAACTTCATAGTTATAAGCGTATTCAGGGTCCAGGTCTGGGTTGGGAACTATTACTGCACCTGGCTCTGAGTCGAAGATCTTACCTATGTCATCGATATTGGGTGCTCTGAAACCTGTGGAGAAATTGACGTTGATTTGCCAGGTGTCCGCCGGACGGTAGGCTAGCCCCAGACTACCATTGAGTGCTCCAGTGTTGATCTCAGCTGTTGAGAACGGCAAAGGGAAGAATGTCCTGTTGAAGGTACTTGTCGAATTGATATGACTGTAGCGTAATCCCGCCTGGAATGTTGCTTTGCTGGATGCACGATAGCGGTAATTAACATAAGCAGCATAGGAGTTCCAGTCCGAGCCATCAGGGTAGCGCGTACTGGTGAGTTCTTCCTCTCTCGTTTCTGTATTTCTGATAAGTCCGGTTGATCCAATTTGATTAGTTACTAATTCCGCTCCATAAAAGATGGATTGTTTGCTATCTAGCTCTTTGTCAAGGTCAAGGTTGAATGTCAGGGCATTGACTTGTTCTTCTCTCATTCTGAGTTGTGAACTTCCGAACCTTCGGTCATTGCGGCTTTCCTGAAAATACTGTTGAGCAATGATCAGCCTGGCATTGTCATACAAGCCACCTGTAGATTCATGAGTTATTTTGAGATTGTTCATCATCCAGACTTGCGGACCATAGTACCACTCGGCAAACCGGAGATCACCATCCCTGTACTCGATAAGGCGATCATAGCGTGGCACATCTCCTGTGGCTGAGTAGTAAAATCCATATTGAAAGTCCCAGGCATCATTGGGCTGGAACCTGATCTTTTGCATCAAGCTAGCCTGGTGATACCCTGTAGAGATCTGTTTCTCAGGGTCTTCATTGGTAATCACCTGGTCTTCTCCATCGATTGTCGTGACATACTCAGGTCGCAAGTAATCCTCCAAGCCATTTGTACCCATCATCATATCATCAAAGTCAGAGTAAGTTGCACTGGTGACAAAACCCCACTTACCTTTTCCATAGGACAGATCGACATGTGCCGTCTGTTCATTATTCGCAGTAGCGTACCTTGTCACTGCATTTCCTGACAAGTAAGAATTGTCTTCCTTAGCAATCCTAGGCGTCAACAGGTGAAAGTCCATCACTCCTCCGATAGCATCACTGCCGTACATGACAGATCCCGGCCCAAAAAGCACTTCTGTTTCTTCAACCGTGAATGGATCAATAGAGATAATATTTTGCAGATTGCCACTACGGAAAATGGCGTTGTTCATACGTACACCGTCAATGGCAATGAGCAGACGGTTGGTAGAGAAACCACGGATCATTGGGCTCCCACCACCGAGCTGACTTTTCTGAATGAAAACTTCCCCGCTGATGCCGAGCATATCCGCGGCGGTCTGGGGATTCTGTAGTAATACCTCAGCTGGCTTGATCTTGGTGATGTGTACAGGGATTTCTCGGCTATCTTGCTCCCATCTGTTGGCGGAGATGACCATTTCGTCTAAGGAGATTAATGTTTCTTCCATGATCACTTGGAAGTTGGCAGATTCAATATCGGCATAAGACAGCATCAGGTCTTTGTAACCTGTCAGCCTAAAAACGATCAGATCATTACCCGCTAGTGGACTAATGTCTACCTGACCTTTGGTGTCACTCACAAGAACCATGGATGGCTCTGGAGAGGCAAAAACGCTAACGTACGTAAGAGAATGGCCATCTACCTGGTCAGTAATAGTTACAACCTGTGCTTGTGTTCCTATTGAAACAAGCAAGAGGATAGTTGCAAGTATTGGCTTGACAGATGACGCCATCATGGATAAAACGTTTGAGCTTTGGTGAGCCTTGTGGTTCAGGACTCTGTAAAAATAGATATGGTGAAAATCGCGGCAAAGAATGACCGTGTCGGACGGCCATATACTTACTTATCTGTCGACATTCTCTACATAGAGTAGTCCTCGATATACCTCAACGCGTCTTTGTAGTAGTTGACCTCTTCTATGAAGTCAATGGCCTCTTCTTTGACGGAGGGCTTATGCACCTTCATATAGATATTGTATTCACGCCGTTTCCAACTCAACTGATATTGATCTAATTCCGGGTTGAGTCTATACCAGCCATTTTCTTTGGTGACGACCTGTGCTCTTTTCATTTTGACGCTGTTGGAATCGTTGAGAGCTTTGATGCTGAATTTCCCCAGGGAGTTAATGAGGCGATTACTGATGTTTTGCTCCAAACGATAGCTGCTCTTGGCTAACACACTATCGATAAAATAAAGTGTGATCTGCTCGACCGGAGAACCGAATAGGTTCATGTTAGGCTTCTTGAGAATGTAGAAATGGGCCCTCTCGTCAAAGAACTCGCCATGCAACTGTGAGAAATCTAAAGGCAACTCCTCGAGAGGCGCATTGAGAGGAAAAACTAAAGCTCGCTGGTTTTCATTGAGTGTCTGCTTAAGCGAATCACTTTTCGATAGCTCTTTAGCAGTGGGATCTGTTTTTTCAGTGCAAGCCGTAAACCCAAATGATATGGCAGATGAAAAGACAAGGATTATGAGCTTGTTGGTAAAGGACACTTGTAGCTTAGATCAGTGACCAATATAGCCATTGTGCTTTAAAGTGGAGGGAGGGCTAGAACAAAAAAGGTATCCCCGATCCTACACAGGGATACCGATCACGAAATGATAGACATTGCAATCCCAACAATCAATAGAAGTAAAATGAGAATGTCAAGAAGGTTTACACCTTTCCAAATGCTAAATTTCACGCTTATCAGTTTACGCTAAACTAATATTGGCTTAACAATAAATTAATATGATGTATGTTAAGTTTTTGATCCAATGAAAAAACTTAACATTGGATCTATTTTAGGCATTGATTATCAGGTATTTACATAGAAGGTCTTGAACTTGTAGCGATGTGGTTTTCCTTTTTTCATGAAAAAATGCCACTTTGTTTGCGTCTTTGGTAGACTCCCTCGTCATTAACCAAAACAAGACGAATTATGAAAACGATACACATCAATCTTAGGGTAAAAGAACTGGAGAGATCAATCCAGTTTTACAATGAGTTATTTGGTGCACAGCCTACTACTGTCAAGCCTGATTATGCCAAGTGGCAGTTGGAGGAGCCAAGAGTCAATTTCTCTCTTTCTAAAAGTGGTGAAATGGAGGGTTTGAATCACCTGGGTATTCAAGTCGATACTTCAGAAGAGCTGCATCAGGTCTATGATAACATAGAACGATCTAAGGGTAAAGTGATAGAAGAGGGACATACTGTTTGTTGCTATTCACAATCTGAGAAGAGTTGGGTGGAAGACCCTCAAGGTGTACTCTGGGAAGCATTTCATACTTATGGTACTTCTGAGGTGAATAAAGTCGAGGTGACCGAAGAGGAGGTCTGTTGTGCACCTGACTGCTGTGTCTCGTGAAGCCGGATTGCGCTCGGGTAGCCCCTATATATCTTGATTACAAGCAGCACTTGCTCAAGTTTGTCCTGAGCAAGGTGCGTGATCAGGAGCTGGCTGAGGAAATACTTAGCCAGGTCATGCTCAAGGTCTACGATAATTGCCATAAAATTAAGGAGGTCAAAAACTCCAAAGCCTGGATGGTGACCATAGCTCGAAATGCGGTGATAGACCATTTTCGGTCAGAGGCGAAGGTGGCTGAGCTCGTAGCGATTGAAGACAGTCCCAGTGCTTATACCGAATCATTAGATAAGTCACTGGCAGAATGTGTTGAACCCATGATCAGGCGCTTACCTGAAATCTACAGTGAGCCCTTAATAAAGCACGAGTTGAAGGGTATACCTCAGAAGGTGCTTGCCCAGCAGTATGGTATGAGTGAGTCAGGTATGAAGTCAAGGATACAACGTGGAAGAAAAATGCTCAGAGAAGAGTTCCTTGCCTGCTGCCATATCGAAGTAGGCGAGCAAGGCATTGAGGAGGTTGTTCCCAAGCAACGCGGCTGCTAGATAAAATCGATTTCCGCTCTGAAAGGAAACTTCATAAAGTAGGCTGCAGCGTCCTGTACAGTCATTTCACCATGGATGATCTTGTGAAGTGTTTCCGTAATAGGCACTCTTATCTTATAGTAGGCACCCAGGTTTCTAATGATTTCGATAGTATTGACCCCTTCGGCAGTTTCTTCCAGGTTCTCCATTATTTCTTTCATGGTTTCACCCTTGGCGAGTCTATATCCTACTGTATAGTTGCGACTCAATGGGCTTGAACAAGTGGCAATCAGATCGCCTACGCCAGCCAACCCCAGGAAGGCATGAACATTGCCACCAAGCACCTTTCCGATATGGATCATTTCAACCATTCCTCTGCTGATCAGCAATGCCTTAGAGTTTTCACCAAGCCCGAGCCCTGCTATCATTCCTGCACCAATCGCAATGATATTCTTAAGCACACCACAGAGTTCGATACCGATTAGGTCATTACTACCGTAAATAAGGAATCTGTCATTTTTCAGAAGCTTCTGGCCAGTATTGATGACTTCATCGAAGTGGCTAGCCACTACTGAGGCGGCAGGCTGCTGAGCCGCCATTTCCCTTGCTAAATTAGGTCCCGCTAAAGCACCAACCCGAACGACAGAACTCTCCTCGGCGATCACTTCGCTCATTGTTCTGACATGCTCGCGGGTAAGCGGAGATCTTGGGCTGATCTTATGTCCTTTGGGTAAGTTGATGTCAAGACCCTTGGTGCCATGAATGAGCACATGATAAGGTCGCAAGTATGGTGCAAGATTGCGAACCATATCCCGAAAGTTAGCAGATGGTACTATCGGAAATATCACGTTGCATCGCTTGCCAATCTCCTCCAGATCAGCCACAGCAGTCACATGATCATGAATGTCTTGCCCTACGTTTTTTCGGGTCTTAGCAATTTTTTCGACGACTTCAGGCTTACGGGAGTAGAGAAGCACCTGATTGTTTTCCGCTAGGATATTGGCGATAGCTGTACCAAAGCTACCTGCTCCAACTACTCCTACAGGACTATTTGACGTGCTTTTCAAGGCCATATCCGTTAAGTCTATTGCGGTAGTAGTACATCTTGTTCATATCCTGGATGGCGATTTTTCCATCTTTGCGTCGGATCAGTGGTCTGGTAGCGTGATAAAGGCCTACATTGTCGAGACCATGCTTGATGACTTTGTCGATATCACCTTGCAGATGCTCAGCGATAGCAACCTTGCCTTTCTTGTTTAATTTAAAGATCTTTTTCCGCAATTTCATGAAGGTCTTGAGGAACTCATCATAGTCCAGCACAAGGTCTTCTTCCGGTAAGCGGAGTAGTGTATAAAGATCAAGCTTACTGTTTTTCGCTCGTAGCAATTCAAAGGCCGTAAATGCAACCAGATGGCTGGCAAACACGCGATTATGAATGTGATACTCCTCGACAATGCGCTTGCCAAGTATGCGCACATATTCCTCTTCGCGCTGATGGTCCACAGTCACTTTACCATTGGAGATGAAGTAATCGCGTGTATCCAGGACTTGATTATTCTTATCCAGGCTATTGCCTTCCTCATCGACAGGATTACCTAGTATGTCTATAGGTTTGCCTATGGAAACAGAGATATCAGAGCCTTTAGTGAAGAACTTGAGTAAGAAAGTGAAGACTTTGTAGGAACTCGTGTACTCATCATTTTCCATATAGTACCGCTCTTGTCCCTGGGCCTTCAGATAGTCAGAGATCAATCCGGGGGCCTCCAGTACAAAGTTGTAGTTGAGTACTACCGGAACGATAAATATTTTTTGGGGATCACTTTTCTCTTTTTCGGCCTGTTGATACAAAAAGCGTTGGGACTCTATTGTCGTACTCAGGAGACCCAGCTTGAGACTTTTCTCTATGTTTCCTGATCTTGATCTTGTGCCTCCAGGGAAAAACAGGCTGTGACAACCTCTCGAAAGTGCCATCTTACTATACACTTTGAGGGTTTCCAGATAGATCAGGTTCTTTTTTCGTCGGTCTACCTTGTATGCACCCAAACTGTTCATGAAATAGGCAAAAATCTTCATATTGAAGAGATTGAGCCCTGCTCCATAAATAAACGGAGGGAGTCCCAAAAACTGAATGACCCAACCAATCAGCACTGAGTCCAGATTGCTAAAGTGCGTCGGCACCATTACGATAGTCCCTTTCTGGGCAAGCTTTCGCAAATGCTCGGTATAGCCTGTGATATGAATTTTGTCGTCAAGATCAAGGTTACCCCGGAAGACGGCCCATGGCCCTTTGAACCTTGCTGCATTTAGCAGTCTGGCAAAACCAAGTGTCACTACCCGTCTTGCAAAACGGTAGCTACTTGGGCGGAAGTTACCAGCAATCTCGTTGGAATAGCGATTAACTATTTCAGCAAGGATCTTATCATGCACATCTTTGGACTCACTATCTGGAAGTGCCTCGACCTCAATCAAGCGCTGCTGCACACTGTCCCAAAACGATTTTTCGTCTTTAGGGTCCACGCGCCAGGGATTGCGCTTGATCCTCATTTTTTCGCGATAGACGGTAGTTTCAAGTTCTTCCTTGAGTGATCGCTTAGTCGTGAGGCTGCCCAGGCGTTCAATGCTCTCTCTGGTCACATCAGCGATAAACTCCTTCCTGTTTTTTGCCAATTGTACAATCGGCCAATGTTTGGTGCGAGGGAGGATCGGAGGGAACTTTGGTTTGGGGTTAGGGTTGAGGTCTTGTAGCTTCATTCACGCGAGGCGATCAGAACGGCTGCAAAAATACCCAAAAAGGTCATTAATACATTTTTCGTAAGATTAACTGATGAAAACAACGTTTAGACAACAGTTCTGAGCTTTTTTCCAAGGTTTTCGAGGGTGAAGTCACTAGCACGGCCCAATGGTAAAACACCAATAATGCTGGATTTGTTGATGGGACCATAAACATGCGGATAGAGTTCGCCATTGATCGGGCTAGCTTCGTATTTGAGGGGACTTCCCAGTAAAAGTGCGTCAATCATTAACACTACCAACCCAGATTGGTCTTTAAAGTACCGATCGAGTACTCCGTGGATTTGCTCTGTCTCACTAGTGTGAATAAAGCCTTCAGCCTCTAAAGATGGATCTCTGTATTGAGCATTCTCTTGCTGAGCTTTCCAGGCACTGGCCGTTGATATATGGTAGATCATTTTCCGTTTCAAACCTTTCTGATGTTGGTTGAAAAATTGGCTAAAGCTCACTAGGTTCCCTCCCTTAGCAGGAATAGGAAAGGAAAGTGTATTACTATTTTGATGTACGATCAACATCCATGAGCCCATCCAACCATAATAAAATGTCAATCCTGAACCTAATAAACCAATTAAAACAGGCCAGGGTTTGTATAGATTGTTCCAGATCATAAGCAAGCAAAACGCACTGATCATTCCGCCGGTGATGATCATCCCGATGTACTTTTTGTGCTCCAGGGTGATTCTGGTAGGATATCTTAGCAGTGTCCTGTGAATGGCTCCTTTGTAGACGACAACAAGCGCACGATGGTCAAAGTAGACTTTGTTTAATGAGTCATTCAGTCGGTGGAGGTAGCACTCTGCAATCAAGAAGATTTTTTAGTCCAAATATATCTCTCCTTTACCTACAATGACACAGTGACCGCCGACATCTACTCTGGTAATATCATCGCCCTGCTTTTCTATTCCTAGATATAGCAGGCTCTTTCGACCCATTTCATAACCTTGTTCGCTCACAATGGATGTCATACGGCCATTAGTGATAATACCATGCTTCACAAGATAGGCTCCTAAAGGTCCATTTGCTGAACCTGTAGCTGCATCTTCTAATATACCTGTATCAGGAGCAAACATACGGCCATGCACATCATGATTGTCTACTGTCTCAAGTGTATAGGCATATACAAAGCCTGGATCCATATCCTGTCTGATTCGTTTCCACACATCAAGCCTGAAGTCAATAGTCTGGACTGCTTCCAGTGTCTTAACAGGAATGATCAGATATGGCACTCCGCAGCTTACCGTTTGAATGGGACTTTTATCATCAATATCCTCCACAGATAGGTTTAGAAGTTCCGCCCACAACTGTCGGGTACCGATCTGTGGAGAAAAGGAGGGGGTTGGCTGGGTCATGGTCACTCTTGTCGGGACGCTATCTTTGATTTGCAGATTGACTGGGATCAGTCCCACCTTCTCTTCCAATCGCATCTCAAATTGACTTGCAGATTCGTCAAATGGTATTCGGCGTGCCATGATGAAGGCTGTACCTATAGTCGGATGCCCCGCCATCGGTAATTCCTGTGCAGGAGTGAATATCCTTACTTTAAAATCATTTTTCTTGTCAGTAGGAGGTAGTACAAATGTTGTTTCTGATAGGTTAAACTCATTGGCAATAGGCAACATTAGTTCTTCGGGGATACCCTGTGCATCTGGAAATACTGCTAACTGATTGCCGCCATGCTTCGTCTCGGTGAATACGTCCACCAAAAAATAATTGGCTCTTCTCATTAAAGTCTAAAAAGTAGTTCTGAATAATAGCTTTAAAATAGCCTCATTTGGCTATTTGGCAAAAAGGTCAGCCAGAAACACGCGAGTTTTATTTACCAGGATCTGGCTATGAACAGGTAAGACACTGGTATTCATGGGATGTGTGCCGCCAAAAGTATGTCCAGCACCTTTGATGGTCTCAAAACTCATAGAGCGATTCCAAAGGCTCGCCTTCATACCCTCTTCGTGATCAATAGCTTCATCCTGATCTCCGTGAATGATCAAAAGTGGCTTTTTCATAGTACGGATGGCCCTTGGTACATCCAGGATGTCCTGATTATCCACGTAGTTTTGTACTATCTGGTAGTCCATCGGCATTTGCTGTCTCGTCCGTCTGTTACTTATATAATGTATGTCATCCGCTTTCCATTTGTTTCTCATCTCGGCAGACCATCGGCTTCCTATATCATAGATTGGAGCCCAGCCGATCACTGCGCTAACACGATCATCCTGGTTTCCTTTGAGTAGGCTGACAGCCCCGCCACGACTATGCCCAATGAGAGCTACTCGTGTCAAATCAATGTGGTCGGCATGTTCAAAGCTATCTGCCAGTACAGTATCCAATACTTCTCCCAGATCAGAGATTTCGAGAGTGTAATTGTTTTGGCTAAATGCTTCAAGGTCGCCGAAGCTGTCAGGGGCATTTACAGTAGTGCCATTATGAGAAAAGTTAAACTTCAGAAAGCAAAATCCGGCTTCTGCAAAATACGCAGCTATCATGTCCCAGTGTCCCCAATCTTTAAAGCCTTTGAATCCATGACTAAAAATGATCAACGGCTGTACTTCATCATTTTCGGTGAAAAAAAGATCAGCAAGTATCTGCTTATCATGCACTTTACTATTAATCTCAATATTTCTAATCATTTTCATGAAACACTACGTTGAAGCATCAGAATTTGAAGGATACCTAAAGGTAAGCAGGTTTGTAATGCTAAGTATCCGTAGTAATATTGCAATCGCGCGGGAATGTCCAGAAGCATAGATGATATAAAGGCGCCTATCGCCAAAGAGATGGTGGAATTCGAGAAGAAGTTTCGCCAATCCATGAAAAGCAAGGTGCTACTTCTGGATACCATTATGAGCTATATCGTAAAGCGCAAGGGCAAACAGATGCGACCTATGTTTGTCTTTTTGAGCGCGGGAACATGTGGTGAAATATCGGAAGCCACCCATAGAGGTGCTGCATTGATCGAACTTCTGCATACCGCTAGCTTAGTACACGATGATGTGGTAGATGACGCTTCATATCGTCGAGGTTTTTTCTCGATCAATGCCCTATGGAAAAATAAAATAGCTGTCCTGGTAGGGGATTTCCTACTTTCCAGGGGCTTGCTATTGTCAGTAGAGCATAGTGATTTCGAAATGCTAGGTATCGTCTCAGAAGCAATGAAAGAGATGAGCGAAGGTGAGCTACTGCAAATGGAGAAAGCACGCAAGCTGGATATTACAGAGGAGGTATATTACAATATTATATGGCAAAAGACAGCTAGTCTTATAGCTTCATGCTGTAAGATAGGAGCGGCTAGCGTAGGTTGTGAAAAAGAGGTGGTTGACAAAATGGGAGAGTTTGGTCATAACATTGGTATGGCCTTTCAGATCAAAGATGATCTGTTCGACTATGGAGATGCAGAGATCGGCAAACCGCTTGGGATCGACATCAAAGAAAAGAAACTCACCTTACCCTTGATCTACGTGCTCAACAACGCCACGAGATCTGATCGTAAGCGTATACTTCGGACGATCAAGCGTGATTCGGACGATCCAAAGAAAGTAGCTGAGGTCATAGCCTTTGTGAAAGGTGCGGGTGGACTGGAGTATGCAAAAACAGTGATGGAGCGGTACTATCAAGATGCCATGACAATCCTCAATTCATTCCCGGATACTGGATACAAAAACTCACTTGGCGACCTGGTACGGTTCACCATCGATAGGACTAAGTGATCTCTACATGTTTAATCAGCACTTACACCCTCGTTGATAAGTTCTTGTGTGAACGACTCAAATTCCTTGACGAATGCATCATAGTATCTGCCAGTGCCTGGGCCACTAAAGCCAGTATGTATTTTACGCACTTCACCTTGCCGGTCAATGAAAATCAAGGTAGGGTAGGATAATACGTGATTGAGCATCGGTAGAGTCTTGGCAGCTTCTTCCTTATCAGAAGTGCCCGCTACCAGTAGGTCGTATTCAATTCCAAGCCGACTTTTTACTTTCTCAAGGCGTTTGACAGCATAAGCGAAATCATCTTTCACTTCATACGAAAGGCCTATGATCTCTACACCCTTGCTCTTGTTTTTGCTAAACCAATCGACAAGGTATTTGGACTCATCCATACAATTGGGGCACCAAGTGCCAAAAATCTGTACAAGGACTACCTTCCCTCCATACTTTTCATCATCAAGGGATACCAGATCACCATTCATATCCGGGAAGTTGAAAGACAGCCCATCATATCCATCTTTGATATAGGTTAGCTCATTAGCATTGGTGAGCTGAGCGTCAGGGTTCTTACTGGCGACCCATGTCTCATGTGTATGCTTCCCATTCCAAAAATGGCCGTTGACAATGCTGTCATGCTTGAGCATACCCTTAAACAAGAACAAATGATTGCCATCAAATGCGCTCATGGCAAGCATATCTCCATTTAGCCGACCCTCAATAAAGCGGTAGTCCCCTGTCTCAGTCAAAAACGTTCCTGTTACAATATCTCCATCTTGTTCGAACTCTCCCACCGCTGGATAAGGTTCGCCTTTAGTAGAAGTGAAAGTAACTTCCCATCTACCACTCATATCTATGGCAGGCTCGCCTGTCGACTCTTCGAAGCGAAACGCCTGTCCGTACCTGGCCTTAAATGGTAATATGAAATTATCAGCATACCGCTTGTTGTAGTAACCGATAAGGCTATCGCCAGATGGTTTCACTACTATTTCAGTATCAAAAATGTGCATATTGAACCGGATGCTATCTCCAAAAAAGTCGATTTCATCGACGGCTATGCGCTCGCTTGCATTGATGATTTCCATTTTAAGAGAAGTGCTATCCCCACTAAGTTCAAAATTGAAGGGCATCTCCTCACCTTGTTCATAAATGACTCCTCTCCATACACCGGACTTGAGAAAATCGTCACTGTTGGCGCTCTCGGTTTGAGGATTGCTGCAGCCATAAACAATGGCAAGAAGAACACCTGCTAAGCCTTTAAAATAGGTGGTATTGATAAGCATAGTAGGGATAACGAGCTAAGGTTTAAATGGTTAGACTATCCATCAAATAGTCAAATTCATGACACACTTATTGTATATAGGTAATTTTTCCCCCACTTTCTACCACCCTTGCTCTATCTGGACAAAAGGCCTTTTTTATATCTAAATGGAGTATGTAATGACCTTTTCTGTGTATCAACTTTTTAGTTTGAATACAAAAAATGCAATTTTTAGTAAAAAGTGTGGTTATGTGGAAGAGAGTGGTAGGAAATGTCATTCTTTTTCATAGATTTGTGAAGGTGGTTTATATTTTTCAAGGCTCAATATGGCTTTTTTTACAAGCGAGTATGAGTGTAAGCTAGATGCCAAGGGTAGGTTGGTCTTACCTTCTAAGATTAAGGCCAATCTGCCCGAGGCTTCTGCTAACGGGCTGGTTCTTCGTAAGGGATTTGAGCCTCACTTGATCGTATATCCGCTGACTGAGTACAAGAAAATCCATAGCAAGATCTCTGCACTCAGTGAATTCAATCCCCAGCAGCGGATGCTCAAGCGAAACTTCTTTCGCGACATTGCTCAGGCGGATTTGGATGGTACCGGTAGATTTTTGATACCCAAGCCGATGATCATGCATAGCCAGCTCGAGAGGACAGCTATTGTGATAGGCATGGGTAACATCATAGAGATTTGGAACCCTGAAGTCTATAAAGACTACCTGATCAATGATCAGGAGGAATATTCGGCCTTAGCGCAAAAGTACCTCGATTCATAGCGATGAGCTACCACCGACCAGTGATGCTCAGCGAATGTTTGGAGGGACTGAATATCGATGAGAGGGGTATCTATGTGGATCTCACTTTCGGAGGTGGGGGTCACAGCCAGGCTATAGTGGAAAGACTTAATAATGGGAGATTATTCGGCTTTGATCAAGATGCGGATGCAGTGATCAATGCGGAAGGGTTTCCGACGCGTTCTTTTACTTTCATAGCTGCCAACTTCAGACATCTTAAGAAGTACTTGAGGCTTCATGGTATAACTACCGTGAATGGCATATTAGCTGATCTCGGGGTGTCTTCGCATCAGATTGATGCGGCTGAGAGGGGCTTCTCTACCCGGTTTGATGCGAAACTCGACATGAGGATGAATCGCGAAGCTGATAGCTCGGCGAGGGATGTCATCAACGATTATGATCAGGATGCCTTGCATCGAATGTTTGGTATTTATGGTGAAGTTAAAAACGCTCGAACGCTTGCAGCCGCTATAGTGAGCAAGCGTGTCAATCAGCCATTAACTAAGGTAAGTGAGCTGATTTCGTTGCTTAAGCCTCTTGCACCGAGAGGACGTGAGTTTAAATACTATGCTCAGGTCTTTCAGGCCATCAGGATAGAAGTCAACGAAGAGATGAAAGCACTTGAAGAAATGCTCCTTCAAACCGCAGAGGTATTGACGGTAGGAGGGCGTTTGGTAGTGATGTCATACCATTCTTTGGAAGATAGGATGGTTAAGAATTTCATGAATAAAGGGAAGCTGCATGGAGAAGTAGAGAAGGATATCTACGGCAATTTGATCCGACCTGTGCAGCAGCTCACAAGAAAACCGATTACCGCGACTGAGGAAGAGATCAAAGAAAACAATCGAGCCCGAAGCGCAAAACTGAGAATAGCAGAACGGATATAAGTATGGCAGCTAACACTTATAAACTAAAGAACGCTTCTGATGTCAGACGAGGGGGCCTTTTTGGCTTACTTGATAATCTTATCAGCCTCAATACGCTATTCAAAGAAGGTGTGCCGGTACACATTTTGCCTCATATTATCTTCCTGACCGCTCTCGGAATTTTTTACATCGGCAACCGTCACTATACTGAAAAAACCATACGTAAGATCAATGCACTTGAGGTGCAGGTAGAAGACCTGCGCGCTGACTTCACCACCTTAAAGTCAGAATACATGTACGCTACCAAACAATCAGAAGTAGCCAAGCAAGTGGATCGATTAGGATTGCACGTACTCAAAGAACCGCCCACTAAAATTATCGTGCCAAAGGAATGAGTGTCAAAAAAGCCATATTGATACGTGTTCGGCTGGCATTTCTTTTCATTGCCATATTCGGTGCAGTAGTCCTGTATCGAATTTTTGATTTACAGGTAAATCAGGGAGAAAAGTGGCGTGATATGGCTGACAAGATCGGTCTCAAATACATGACTGTGAAGGCCACAAGGGGTAATATCTACTCGGATAACGGTAGTTTACTAGCCACCTCTTTGCCGTTTTACAATGTGGCATTTGATCCGTCTATCGCCAATGACCGTCTATTTCAGTCAGGGATTGACTCGCTAGCGCAAATGCTATCCGGCCATTTTAGAGACAGGTCAGCAAGAGAATACAAACGTAAGATTACTGATGCCAGAGTTTCCGGTAGGAGATACATGGTACTCAACAGAGAAGAGATCGATTATCAAACCAAAAAGGAGATGATCGAATGGCCCATCTTCCGTGAGGGAAGAATGAAAGGGGGCGTGATCTTCGAAAAAGTGAATAAGCGTTTCAGACCATTTTCATACCTGGGGTACAGGACCATTGGTATGGTCAATGATAATAACAGGGGAGTAGTAGGATTGGAATACTCATTCAATAAGTACCTCGCAGGTCGCAATGGTGAATCACTATTTCAGAAGATGTCAGGGGGAGGATGGCGCCCCGTCTACGATGGTACTGAGATCAGACCAGAGGACGGCCTGGATATAGTAACTACGATAGACATCAACCTACAGGATGTAGCAGAATCAGCACTGCTAGGTGCTCTTGAGAAACATCAGGCTGACTATGGTACTGTGGTGGTCATGGAGGTAGCGACAGGAGAGATCAAGGCGATTTCCAATCTCAGCAAAAATGAGAAGGGCCAGTATTGGGAGCTATACAACTATGCAGTGGGTAGCCAGGGCTCACGAGAGCCGGGATCCACATTTAAGTTGGCCAGTATAATAGCATTGCTGGAGAATAGCGATATCAAACTCACGGATACCATAGACACTGGAAGTGGTTCTTTTAACTTCTATGATCAGGTCATGAAAGACCATAAACCTGGTGGCTATGGTAAGATCACTGTAAAGGAAGTATTTGAAAAGTCCTCTAACATCGGTATTGCCAAATTAGTCACTGAAGAGTTTGGTGCAGACCCCAATCGTTTTGTCAACTACATTAACAAGCTCGGGCTTGCAGATCCACTAGGCTTCCAGATGATCGGTGAGGGGAAGCCTTACATCAAGACACCTCAAGATTCTACCTGGAGTGGTATTACGCTTCCTTGGATGTCACACGGCTATGAGCTCAAACTAACGCCTCTTCACACACTCACGTTGTTCAATGCTGTCGCAAACAATGGTACTATGATACAGCCTATCATTGTCAAAAGTGTTCAGCGCGCTGATAAGAGGGTAGAGGAGTTTGAGGCCAAAATCCTCAATGATCGTATTTGCTCTAAAGAAACGCTACGTGAAGTAAAGCTGCTGCTGGAAGGAGTAGTGGAGCGTGGCACTGCAAAAAATATAAACGATAGCTACTATCGGATCGCTGGCAAGACTGGGACCGCTAAGAAAGTGGTCAACGGGCGCTATACCAATAGTTACTATACCTCTTTCGCAGGATACTTCCCAGCTGAGGCTCCCAAGTACAGTTGCATTGTAGTGATAGACGATCCTAAGGGTTATCAGATTTACGGTAGTGATGTAGCGGCCCCTGTCTTCAAAGCTATAGCTGATAAGATCTATACCCTGGATCTAGAGCTTCAGGACGAGGAACTGGATGGCGTCTATCAGGCTGGGATATTCCCCGTCGTACGCTCAGGACAACAGGATGATCTGAGCATGATCCTACATGAATTTGGAATTTCTAATCACTCCACATCGCGTTCGGATTGGGTGAAGGCCCGCATCGACAACAATGCCATCCAATGGAAGCCTAATAATGCCAAGAGCAAGACTATGCCTGACGTCCGGGGTATGACCCTTCGTGACGCAGTATACCTGCTCGAAAACAGGGGGCTTGAGGTGACCATAGAAGGCAAGGGTAGGGTCAAGGATCAGTCGATCTGGCCAGGAAGTAGTATTGAAAACCAAAGCACGATAATACTGACACTGGGTTAATGAGGGTCCTTAAAGACATATTGTACAAAGTGGCATTAGTCTCTACATCAGGTGATATGAATAGAGAGGTAAGTGGTATTTGCTTTGATTCGAGAGAGTCGAAGCAAGGCTACTTATTTGTTGCCGTCAAGGGTACTAATGTCAACGGGCACGAATATATCGAGGCAGCCGTTGATGCAGGTGCTGTAGCAGTGGTCTGTGAGACCATGCCCAATAAGCAACTAAAAGACGTTACCTATATACTAGCGGACAATTCTGCCGAGGCACTAGGCACTATTGCCTCTAATTTTTATGGCGATCCATCTTCGAAAATGAAACTGGTGGCGGTGACAGGCACCAATGGTAAAACCACATCGGTGACTCTGCTCTATCAATTATTTAGAAGGTTAGGATTCAATACAGGTTTGCTCTCTACAGTTGAGAATAAGCTCAATGATGAAGTAATACCTGCTACACATACCACCCCAGATGCTATTCAGATCAATGCACTGCTGAGTGACATGTTGGAAAAAGGGTGTACGCATTGCTTTATGGAGGCCAGCTCCCATGCGATACATCAGCGCAGAACTTACGGATTAAGCTTTTCAGGTGCAGTATTCACCAATATCTCACATGATCATCTCGACTATCATCACACCTTTCATGATTATATCAAAGCGAAGAAACTGCTCTTTGATGACCTTCCAAAGTCAGCATTCTCATTAGTCAACAGTGATGATAAGCGCGGTAGTGTGATGCTTCAGAATACTTCAGCTAAGAAGTATACCTATGGCTTGAAAAATATGGCTGACTTCAAGGCCAAAGTACTTTCGAACAGTATGGAAGGTCTCGAACTTGATCTGGATGGTAAGCAGGTCTGGTTTAAGCTGATTGGCAATTTCAACGCTTACAATCTGCTAGCCTCATTTGCGGTAGCATGCCTACTTGGAGAAGATGCCGAAGAGGTACTGATGCAGTTGAGTCAGGTCGTTCCTGCGAGAGGCAGGTTTCAGGTGACCAAGTCCAAAAAAGGAGTTATTGGAATTATTGATTACGCACATACTCCCGATGCACTGGAAAATGTCTTGAAGACCATCAAGGAATTCCGAACTGGAGTAGAGCAGGTCATCACAGTAGTAGGTGCCGGAGGCAACAGGGACAGGACGAAGCGTCCATTGATGGCTGCTGTGAGTGCAAAATATAGCGACTTGGTGATTTTGACATCTGACAACCCTCGTGATGAAGAGCCACTGGGCATCATTCACGATATGGAAGAAGGGGTGCCAAAGTCACAAGTGAGAAAGGTAATGATCAATGCAGATCGGAGAGAAGCCATCAAAGCAGCTTGCAAGATGGCCCAACCTAATGATATCATTTTGATTGCTGGTAAGGGACACGAGACTTACCAGGAGGTGGCAGGCGTCAAACATGATTTTGACGACATGCAGGTAGTAACAGAGATGTTTGAATTATTCGACGAGTAGGTAGCCATGCTATATTATTTATTTGACTATCTCGAAAAAGAATTTAGCCTCATGGGGGCTGGTGTTTTCCAGTTTATCTCATTTAGGGCAGGTATGTCTGCACTTCTGTCACTGATCATTACGATAACTTTCGGTAAGTACATCATACGAGCACTTCAGATCAATCAACTAGGCGAGTCAGTCCGTGATCTGGGCCTGCAAGGTCAGCTGGAGAAGAAGGGTACGCCAACTATGGGTGGTATCATGATCATTCTGGCCATTGTGGTTCCCTGTCTGCTATTCTGCAAGCTTGATAATATCTACATCATACTGATGTTGCTTACCACTCTGTGGCTTGGATTGATCGGCTTTTTGGATGATTATCTGAAGATCAAGAAAAAGAATAAAGATGGTCTGTCCGGCAAGTTTAAGATAGTTGGACAGGTGGTGCTTGGGCTGATTGTTGGTATTGTGCTGGTATTTAATGAAGGGGTTGTGGTCAGGGAGTTTATGGAACCAGTCACTACTGAGAACATTGCCAATGGTATCTCATATCAGGATCATAAGGCGCTCGTCACTACTATCCCTTTCGTAAAGAACAATGAGTTTCAGTACGATTGGTTGCTACCGCAAATACTCGATCCATATTCCTGGGTCCTGTTTGTCCTGATTGTGATCTTCATCATCACGAGTGTATCTAATGGGGCTAATCTGACTGATGGACTAGATGGTCTGGCAGCCGGTACCTCTGCCATTGTAGGTTTGACATTAGCGATTTTCGCCTACCTATCGGGAAACATGATATTTTCTGAGTATTTGAACATCATGTACATCCCCAATTCGGGTGAGCTGGTGATCTTCTGTACAGCTTTTGTCGGTGCATGCATCGGTTTCCTTTGGTACAACTCTTACCCAGCGCAGGTTTTTATGGGGGATACCGGGAGCCTCTCGTTAGGAGGTATCATTGCAGTTCTGGCGTTCGCTATTCGCAAGGAGCTTCTGATACCGATCTTCTGCGGGATCTTTCTGGTAGAGAATCTATCTGTGGTGCTACAGGTCACCTACTTCAAGTACACAAAGAAAAAGTATGGTGAAGGGAAGAGAATATTCCTGATGTCTCCGCTACATCATCATTACCAAAAAAAAGGATTACACGAAACGAAAATAGTCACCCGATTTTGGACGATCGGTATTCTATTGGCCATCATATCACTAGCAACACTAAAACTTAGATAATGAGATTATCACAACTATATCGAATGAGCGATGATTTCCTGGGGAGGGTACTAGACCATTCTGAGACGAACCCCTCACCTACGGCTTTCCAGGCCATGATGGGGGTCAGTCGCTCGATCCGATTGGTCAAGGAGCACCTCAACAATGCCTTTCTGTCTAAGCAGAAAGATCAATTCTTCAAGTGTATCGATGCATTAGAGGAGGAGTGTGATGAGGCTATATACCTGCTTGACCTGCTAAGACAGGACAACAAGAGTCTATATGTGGATCTCATATCAGAGGGAGAAGAGCTGCTATCTCATTATGTGATCGCATACAATATGCTGATCGAAAAGAGTATCAAAACGAAATATAAGGACAGCCAATGAGTAAGAAGGTAGTCATATTGGGTGCAGGTGAGAGCGGTGTTGGAGCTGCGCTCCTGGCAAAGGCCAGAGGGTATGACTATCTATTGTCTGATGCTGGGAAAATTCCACTCAGGTTCCAGAAGGAAATTCGGGAGCACGAGCTTACTTACGAGCAGGAAGGGCATACGGAATCCGAGATACTATCTGCCGACTTGATCGTCAAGAGCCCTGGAATTCCTGATAAGGCCCTTCTCGTCAAAAAAGCGGTCGACCAGGGTATACCCGTCATCTCTGAGATAGAGTTTGGGTATCGCCATATCGATCAATCAAAGAAGATAATAGCCATCACTGGCACTAATGGCAAGACGACTACTACCTTATTAACACATCACCTATTTAAGACATGTGGCTACAATGTAGCGTTAGGAGGCAATATCGGTCATAGCTTTGCCAGACTTGCGGTAGACGATTCATATGACTACTACGTACTGGAAGTCAGTAGCTTTCAGTTAGATGGTATAGAAAACTTCAAGCCGGATATTGCCATACTTCTGAATATCACCCCAGATCATTTAGACAGATACGACTATCAATTTGAGAAGTATGTCTCCTCTAAGTTCAGGATCATCCGGAACATGGGTAAGGAAGAAGTATTCATCTACTTCAGCGATAACCAGCCCATTGTGCAGGAGCTCAACCGACGCAATGTAGAGGCAAGTCTGTTTGCCATCTCACTTCTTCAGCCTCAGCAGCAGGGTGGGCATCTTGACCAGGACCACCTGGTTTTTAATTTCCGTCAAGATACCCGAAGGGTACCTACTTCAGAAGTCACATTGATTGGCAAGCACAATATGATCAATACGATCGCTTCAGTATTGAGTCTGATGCATATCGGCGCTCCACTACAGCGCATCATCAAAGGATTGAAAAGCTTTGTCAATGCACCACATCGCCTGGAGGAGGTCGCCAGGATCAAGGGCGTGAGGTTTGTCAATGACTCCAAGGCCACCAATGTAGATGCTGTTTACTATGCATTGGATGGTATTGATCAGCCCATCATCTGGGTTGCTGGTGGTGTAGACAAAGGCAATGACTATACTGCCTTGGACAAGCTCGTAAAGCGCAAAGTCAAGGGTCTCATCTGCCTTGGCAAGGACAATAAAAAACTGATGGATCATTATGGCAAAGAAGTACGGGCCATCAGTACTTCAAAATTGAAGAAAGCCATTAGGGAAGCTTACGATATGGCAGAACCAGGAGATATCGTTTTGTTATCGCCTGCATGTGCCAGTTTCGATCTTTTCAAGAACTATGAAGATCGTGGGGATCAATTCCGTGCGGAAGTACTGGAGTTGAGGGACAAAGTGGAATCCAAAAACAAGACATCACATGAATGAGAGCTGGATAAAACGTAATCTGCAAGGAGATCCGATCATCTGGTTCATTGTGATCTCATTGTCCATCATGTCGATCCTGGTAGTGTATAGTGCTACCGGTTCATTGGCTTACCAGAAAATGCAGGGAGATACGGAGTACTACCTTATCAAACACTCACTGCTGGTTGTACTCAGTCTTTTTGCGATGTGGGTAGCGCATAAGATTGACTATAGATACTATGCTAAGCTTAGTTGGCTGGCACTTTGGCTGTCCGTACCGCTGTTATTGATCACCTGGAAGTTTGGTATGAATGTCAATGATGCCTCTCGCTGGATACAAATCCCGGTGATCAACCAGGCGTTTCAGCCCTCTGACCTTGCTAAACTAGCATTGATTGTCACCATTGCAAGCATGCTGGCCAAACGCCAGCAGAGCATAGAGAACATTAAGGAATCGCTTATACCGATTCTGCTTTGGGTAGGTGTGATCTGTGGATTGATTGCTATGACAGACCTGTCTACGAGCGTTCTCATTTTTGCTACATGTATGCTTTTGCTCTTTATCGGTAGAGTGCCACTTCGTTATTTGGCTCTGCTGGTAGTCATTGGCGCTGTGACAGGGAGTGTTGCGCTATATGTTGGGCAAAGAGCTGATACAGCAATCAGTCGTATTGAGAGCTTTTTTGATGAAGAGAATATTCCTTTTCAGGCGAAGCAGGCATATATCGCCATTGCTACGGGAGGGGTCTCCGGTAAGGGACCAGGACAAAGTGATCAGCGCAACTTCCTGCCGCAATCTTACTCTGACTTCATCTATGCAATCATTATTGAAGAGTATGGCATGATAGGTGGAGCGGTAGTGCTGTTCTTATACCTGGCACTGCTGTACCGAGGGACAAAGACCGTGATGAACAGCGACAGAGCCTACGGGGGGCTGCTCAGTGCGGGCTTGAGTTTCGCTCTGGTGATCCAGGCGATGGTTAACATGGCTGTTGCCGTAGGGCTTGGGCCAATTACTGGATTGACACTACCACTAGTAAGTATGGGAGGTACATCCCAGCTATTTACCGGAATTGCACTTGGGATCATATTAAGCGTAAGTCGTGGTGAAATCGATGAAGTATCGACGAACTCTGGCAATGAATACAGAAATCAAATGGCAGATGCTGCCTAGAAAATAGTTATCGAAACGAGCAGACCATATCGGATCATTATTAGCGGTGGTGGCACAGGAGGCCATATCTACCCCGCTATTGCTATCGGTCAAGCGCTACAGCAACTGCTCGACGATGTGGAGATCCTCTTTGTGGGAGCTAAAGGCAAGATGGAGATGACCAAAGTGCCTGAAGCCGGTTTTCCAATTGAGGGGCTATGGATCAGTGGCATTCAACGCAGGTTAACTCTAGATAATCTGTCTTTCCCCTTTAAGGTGATCTCTTCAATTTTCAAGTCATTTGGGATATTGAAGCGGTTTCGGCCAGATGCGGTAGTAGGCGTAGGTGGCTATGCCAGCGGTCCATTGCTTTATGCAGCTACCGCCAAAAAGATACCCTCGCTGATCCAGGAGCAAAACTCCTATGCAGGGCTTACCAACAAGTGGCTTGCCAACAGGGTCAACAAGATATGTGTAGCGCACAAGCGGATGGATCGCTTCTTTCCTCTGCAAAAAATTGTCTTCACAGGTAATCCTGTAAGAAAAGATATTCTGGACCTTGACAAGGAACGAGACAAGGCTTTGGCCCACTTTGACTTGTCAACGGACAAAAAGACCATACTGCTCATTGGGGGGAGTTTAGGCGCTCGTTCCCTCAATGAGAGTATGATTAATGGGCTTCACCAGCTAGTCAAGTGTGATGTACAGTTGATCTGGCAGACTGGTCAGTTCTATTTCGAAGAAATGGAACGACGGTCTGCCGGTTTCGACACCTCCCTGATCAAGGTGCTGCCATTTTTGAAGGAGATGGACCTTGCTTATGCTGCTGCTGACCTAGTCGTCAGCCGTGCGGGTGCTCTTTCTATTTCCGAGCTGTGCCTGGTAAAAAAGCCGGTCATCTTTGTGCCATCACCTAATGTGGCTGAAGATCATCAGACCAAAAATGCGATGGCTCTTGTAGAGGACGAAGCTGCTCTTATGATCAGTGATATTGAGGCCAAGGATGATCTGATTCCTAAAGCGCTGGAGCTGTTGGAAGACCAGCCTCAGCAAAAGGTCCTATCGGAAAACATAGGCAAGCTCGCTAAGCCTGAGGCGGCTAATGAAATAGCTCTGGAAATCAAGAAAATGATCGCATGAGAATGGAAGACCTACATATCGTCCATTTTCTTGGTATCGGAGGCATAGGTATGAGTGCACTTGCCAGGTGGTTTCAGCATGCTGGTAAACAAGTCAGCGGATATGACCTCACACCATCTGAGCTAACAATATCCTTGGAGAAAGATGGAATAGCAATAAGCTATGAAGACACTACGTCAGCTATTCCTGCAGAAGTGATCGATAACAAGGAGCATACCCTCATTATTTATACACCAGCGATCCCGAAAGATCACAAGCAATATAACTATCTGATCGATCTTGACTACACAGTCTTCAAACGTTCCCAGGTGCTTGGGTTGATCACTCAGAGTCATCCATCTATTGCGGTAGCGGGTACGCATGGCAAGACTACAACCAGCTCTATGGTTGCACACTTACTCAAGCAAGCGGGACATCCTGTCAATGCATTTGTAGGTGGGATGATGACGAACTACGGTGCAAATCTTATTATTGGTGACCAGGGTGCCTGGGCTGTGGTGGAGGCTGATGAGTATGACAGGTCCTTCTTGCAACTGAGCCCTGACGTGGCTATTGTTACGGCTATAGATGCTGATCACCTGGATATCTATGGTGACCATTCTGCTATGAAGAATTCCTTCAATGCATTCATTGATAAGCTTCCTGAGGATGGCCAACTTTTCGTGCATGAAAATGTCGCCGGCTCACTGGACCTACCGGAAAGGATCACTACTACGACCTATGGGCTTGAGCATGGAGATATAAGGGCCGTTAATCTGACAACAGGTGACGGACTCTTCAAATTTGATGTGGAAGGTAATGTAAAGGTTGAAGGCCTGGAGTTGTCTCTGCCTGGCTACCACAACGTGGAGAACGCCCTGGCTGCCATTGGTGTATTGGGTCATCTTGGCTATTCGTCTGAGGCGATCCAGGCAGGGTTAGCTGCTTACCGAGGTGTTAAGCGCAGATTCGAATACATTATTAAAGACCAGGACATAGTATTCATAGACGACTATGCGCACCATCCAACTGAGATAGCTTTGCTGATCAAATCGGTACGAGCGCTTTACCCGGATAAGAAAGTCACCACAATCTTTCAACCGCATTTATACTCGCGGACCCGCGACTTCCTCGATGGTTTTGGAGAGGAGCTTAGCAAATCGGATGAGGTGGTACTTCTTGACATCTATCCGGCACGTGAGCAGCCGATTGAGGGCATTGATTCAGCCTTGCTATTGGATCGAATATCATTGACTGATAAACGGCTGTTGAGTAAGTCGGAATTGGTAGACTGGGTAGGCACTAGTGATTCTGATGTATTGTTAACGGTAGGAGCGGGAGATATAGATCGCTTGGTACAGCCTATCGCGCAACGATTGAAAGAAAGGAGGCGGCATGTGGAAGGGTAGACTTGTCAAATTGATTATATGGTGTGTGCTTGGGTTTGTGATGGTCGTCAGCATAGCCTTTTCTGGTAAGCGTCACGGAGATCGGGAGATCAACGACCTGATCATCAATATTGATAACCAATACCAGAACCACTTCATAGATGCGGAGGATGTAAAGGGACTGATCAACGCCGAAGATGAGAACTATCTGCTGGCGACCGATCTGGCAGCACTTGACCTCAAGTTGCTCGAGACGCGCATCATGTCCAACAAGTTTGTGGCGGATGCAGAAGCTTATCTAGATCATCGCGGCAACCTGATCGTGACTGTAGAGCAGAGCCGTCCGATTGCCAGGATTTTCGACCCATCAGGTCAGGACTTTTATATCGATGAGGAGGGAGATATACTTCCCGTATCCGAAAGATATACCGCTCGTGTGATGCTCATTGAGCTTGAGGACCCTACTTCATTGTTGAAGGGTAATCTCAATAATACCGAGTTGGGAGCCCGGCTTTTTGAACTCATTCAGACCATTGATGAAGATGAGTTTTGGAAGGCACAGATCGCTCAGATCTATGTGAAAAAGAATGCGGAACTACAGTTGTTTCCGCAAGTGACAAAGCAGGTAGTCGAATTTGGATTACCTGATCAGATAGACCAGAAGCTTCGTAAGCTGATGGTCTTCTACAAGGAGATATTGCCAGTCAAAGGCTGGAATAAATACAATACCGTGAGTTTAAAATTTGAGAATCAGATCGTTTGTGAATAACAATAGAGACAATATGGAACAGGATAAAATCATTGTCGGCCTGGATATCGGCACCACGAAAATCTGCGCTATCGTGGGCCGCAAAAATGAGTATGGCAAGCTTGAAGTCCTAGGCATGGGCAAAGCGGTCTCAGATGGTGTGATACGGGGGATTGTCACCAATATCGACAAAACCATTCATGCTATTGAGAAGGCTGTGGCCGAGGCAGAAGAGCAGTCCGGGATCAACATCAGGGTGGTCAACGTGGGTATTGCAGGTCAGCATATCAAGAGTAGCGTGCATCATGGTTCTATTACCCGCAACTCCAATGAGGACGAGATTACGGTAGAGGATGTCAATCGCCTTACCAATGATATGTACCGCATCGTGATCCCACCTGGTAGCGAGATCATCCATGTGATGCCCCAGGACTACACGGTGGACTATGAAGACGGCATCAAAGACCCGGTGGGTATGTCCGGCGTGAAGCTGGAGGCTGACTTCCATATCATCACAGCGCAGACAAACGCCATCAATAATATCAACAAATGTGTCCGTCGTGCAGGGTTGGATATCGAAAATCTCATCCTGGAGCCATTAGCTTCATCCCTAGCTGTCCTGAGTGAAGAAGAGAAAGAAGCTGGTGTCTGCCTGGTAGATATAGGTGGTGGTACGACTGATATTGCCATCTTCTATGACAACATCATTCGTCATACTGCCGTGATCCCTTTTGGAGGTAATATCCTGACCTCTGACATCAAGCAGGGATGTATGGTGATGGAGCATCAGGCAGAGTTACTCAAGACAAGATTTGGTAGAGCTATTGCCGAAGAGGCCAGCCCTAATGAGATCGTATCAATCCCGGGCTTGCGTAACAGACCTCCAAAAGAGATATCTGTCCAGAACCTGGCCAACATTATAGAGGCAAGGATGGAGGAGATCATTGAGACCGTGCATACTGAGATCATTACCAGTGGTTTTGACAGCAAGCTGGCCGGTGGCATTGTGCTCACTGGTGGTGGCTCCCAGCTTAGCAATTTACAGCAATTGGTCGAGTACATGACGGGGATGGACGCACGCATAGGCTACCCCAATGAGCACCTTGGTAAGAGCAAAATGGAAATTGTAAAGAGCCCCATGTATGCTACTTCGGTTGGATTGGTGCTATCCGGGTACAGGGCACTAGATGAGCGGGAAAACAGATACCAGGAAGTCAAGGCTTCCAAAGGTGGCTTCAATTCCAAGCGCAAGGAGAGAGCGAATGCCGGGGACAATTTTTTCAAGAAGATGCTCGATCGAACTAAGAATTTGCTCATCGATGATTTTGATGAGAAAGAAGGATACTAGCAATGAGACACTACTACTTTGACACTTATGTCACATTGAGCTTGTCGAAATGTAACAACCAAGGTTTCGACGGGCTCAACCTGACCAATCCAAATATGGTGCTGCAAGGCGTCAAAGTGGAATAAAAAACGAATACAAATTACTACACATAAAATGACAGAAGATATGTACAAGTTTGACTTACCCCAACACCATAAGTCGATCATCAAGGTGATCGGAGTTGGTGGTGGTGGCAGCAATGCTGTCAACCACATGTTCAATCAGGGCATCCGCGATGTGGAGTTCGTGGTTTGCAACACTGATGCCCAGGCGCTTCATAGCAGCCCGGTCACCAACAAACTTCAAATAGGAATTAATCTCACCAGTGGACTTGGGGCAGGTGCCAACCCCGAGAAGGGAAGAAATGCTGCACTCGAAAGCCGTGATGAGATAAGGGACCTGTTGGGTTCGGATACCAAGATGGTATTCATCACAGCAGGCATGGGGGGTGGTACTGGTACGGGTGCTGCCCCTGTGATCGCTGAGATCGCAAAAGGCATGGACATCCTGACTGTGGGTATTGTGACCATACCGTTCTCATTTGAGGGTAAAAAGAAAATGGCCCAGGCTGAAGCCGGGCTGCAGGAGCTAAAGGAAAACTGTGATACCGTACTGATCATTCTCAATGATAAGCTCAGGATGATCTATGGTAATCTTTCGATCAGCGAAGCATTTAACCAGGCGGATAATGTCTTGACCACTGCGGCGAAGGGCATTGCGGAGATCATCACCGTTCCGGGATATGTCAATGTTGACTTTGAGGATGTTAAGACAGTAATGAAAGATTCTGGCTCAGCTGTGATGGGTTCAGCCGTTACAACCGGAGAAAATCGCGCGTCAAGGGCTGCTGAGTTAGCCATTAACTCACCGCTACTTAACAACAAAAACATCCATGGAGCTCAGAAGATATTGCTTTCGATCATCTCAGGAGAGGAAGCCGAACTACAGATGGATGAGCTTACAGAGATCACGGACTTTATGCAGGAGACAGCTGGCGATGAGGCTGAAGTGATCTTCGGTCACGGAGTTGATCCTGAGCTTGATGAGAGCATTCGGGTGACGATCATTGCCACTGGGTTTGACCAGGGTGAGCCACTGAGTGCGCCCGTTAAGAGTAGCAGTAAACCACTCGTACGTCGGTTTGATCTTGAGTCAAATCAGCAGATCGGTCTTTGGGAGGAAAAACAAAAGCCAGAACCGAAGAAACCTAATTTCATAGAAGAGGAAGAGGAGATTGAAGATCGTGAGTTTATGGCTGACTGGAGTCCCAAGGTGACCCGTGATGATGAAGAAGAGCCACAGATTGAGAAAACTTTCGAAGAAGAGCGTCAGGAGATGTCCATGCAGTTAGGACTGGAAGATGATTTTGAGATCATCGATGATGTAAATAACCAGGACGAAGAAGAGGACCCGGCCTTGGAAGAACTAGAAGGTGCTGCTCATCCTCCGTCTAAGAAAATGGCATTGATGGAAGCAGCTCGCGAGCGGGTGCGCAGGTTGCAGGGACTATCCAATACTGAGCCTACAAGCGAGAGCAATCTCAAAGAAAAACTTGAAGTACCGGCCTACCAGCGCAAGAAGGTGAACCTACAAAAGGTGCCTCATAGTTCAGAACCTAACGTCTCACGCTTTCATCTCAATGAAAACAACGAGCTGTTAGGTAATAACAAGTTTCTGCATGACAATGTAGACTGATAACCAGCTTCCTCGCGCTGCGGGGAAACATAGCGATAAACTACATCTTCTGTCAGATGTATGCGGGAGCTCTAAGGGGCTCCCGCTTTTGGTTTCTGATACTGACTTGGATATGAGAATTCAAGAATAATGATTTGAGGTTACGAGCAATTGTTTAATTCGTTCTTCTGACCTGTTTATCAAGAATGCTATATGAAACTCCAAGCTTCATAAGTAGATCACGAACAATTAACTCTAACTTATTAAGTTCGTCATTTTCCAATTTACCGGATGAGGAATCACCTTCAACTGTTATTGTGTACCCGTCAGGGGTCGGCTTTATAAATATATATTTGCCTAATTCATTTGAAAAGCCATGTTCGATTCCTGTCTTGGCAATGTTAACAGCAGTCAACATAGAGATTAAATCGTTTTCACTACCAAATTTTGTGATGATATGATGATTTGTACCTCCAAGCAATACACTAGAACTATATCCGGTCCAAAATTCAAAGTAACCGTTTGCTTTTTTCAGATTAAAATGGACTTTATGTCTTGATTTATAGCCAAAATTCGAATCGATTATTGACATAGTTGATATGAAATTGTCAATTCTAGTTCTTGTACCATTTACCTACTGTGCCGCATCGCGAACAATGCCAATTTCCAAAGAGATCTTTTCTGGCATTTCTATCGCCACAAGGTTTACATATTTGGAAGCCACATTTTTTGCAAGTATGAAGCCTCGGTCCATCGTTATTGCATATTGCACAAGCCATAATATTTAACTTATATTATTGAAATTAACTTAATGTTAACTTTGAATATATCTAAAAAACTTGAGTAAAACCAAATACTATACCACTATGACTTGTCTTTCATTCATATTATTTGTACAAAACCAGGGTTGAGAGCAACAGTTTGAAATAGATTTTTATCACTCTGTGAGCCTATTGTTTGACACTTTAGAAAGTCAAGCTCGTACTTTTCACTTATCGACAGATTGTTCTTTTTATGTTAAAGGTAGCCCTCCTCATCATTGATATGCAAAAAGGCTCATTTACAGAGCAAACACCTCGATATGATACAGAAGGTCTGGTAGGCCGGCTCAATCAGCTAGCAATGGTCTTTCGCGGGCGAAACCTGCCAGTCGTTTTTATTCAGCATGATGGTACTTGGAAGGGTGCATTTGAGTATCATCGTCATTGCATTTTCAACAAAGCAGTCCCCAGCGAGATCGCTGCGTTCTTGCATTATTCTCAATGATTTAGTCCGGCTTTGATACTTAAGCAATTGACCATGGACGACATACAATCAACCAGCGTTCGTCGTGCTATATTGACTGTTTGTTCTGAGTAGGTGATTAGATTTGATCAGCGCCGTTCAGGTAAGAGGATCAAAACCTCAAGACCTGACTTATGCTCAAAAACTACCTAATCATCTCCATCCGCAACCTTCGAAAACATTCTGTTTTTTCATTGATCAATGTGCTGGGACTGGCACTGGGTATTGGCATTTTCGTTTTCATCGATCAGTTTTTACAGTTCGAATACAGCTACGATCAGTTTCACGAAAATAGCGGATCCATCTTCCGGGTATGCACCAAACGTTACCTCCGGGGCGAAGTAATAGGAGAGAATGCTACTGCTATGCCGCCACTGAAGCCTGTGATTGAAGACAACATTCCTCAAGTCTCAGATGTCGTGCGCGTATATGATGACGGGTTGTTTGTGGTTGAAAATCCGGAAGCAACTGATAAGCTGGTGTTTGAAGAGGATCGCGCTTACTATGCCGATCCGGACTTCTTCAGTGTATTTGGCTTTGAAATACTTGCCGGCAACCCTGTCAACGCACTTGAAGATGTGCGCCAGGTGGCACTGAGCGAGTCTGCTGCCATACGCTATTTTGGAAAAACGGATGTAATTGGCGAAACACTCAAAGCTACCAATCAGAGGGAGGTGACTTACACTGTTAGTGCCGTGTTTGCGGATGCACAGGCCAACTCCCATTTTAAGCCAGAGTTGGTCTTTTCATTTATTACTTATCTCGACGTTGTGCATCCTGACTGGCCTGTGCGTACCAACTGGATATGGAATGATTTTTACACCTACTTCAGGATCAACGATAGCGATCCTGCGCAAATTGAGCAGCGGATCAATGACCTGGCTCAGCAAACATGGGGACATCTTTATGAGGAGCGAGAGGTCAATTTTGATTTTTATCTCCAGCCAATTGAGCAGATCCATTATACTTCCAACATCTTCCATGAATTTGAGAAAAACATCGATGGCGAAATACTCAACTGGCTCAGAGTCATTTCCATTTTGATATTGGTAGTCGCCTGGATCAACTACATCAATCTCTCTACAGCCAGATCAATAGAGCGGGCCAGAGAAGTAGGCGTGAGAAAAACCATTGGCGCTAGCCGGTTTCATCTCTCTATCCAGTTCATTATAGAAGCGGCTTTGGTCAACCTGATGGCCGTTGTAGCTGCCAGTATCATGTTAGTTTTATCGCATGATGCTATCGCGGAATGGTTAGAGCTTATCTATTCTTTCGAATTTGGTCCGGGCATATTGATCCCGCTGGGAGTGGTTTTGCTTGGGGGTCTGTTATCGGCAGTATATCCGGCGTTGGTATTGAGTAGTTTTTCTCCATCAATAGTGCTTAAGGGGAAGTTTCGAAATTCACCTAAAGGCTTGATGGTCCGTAAGACACTGGTTTACTTACAGTTTGTCATTACTCCCTTGCTGGTGGGTGGGACTTATCTGATATATACGCAGACCAACCACATGCTCAACCGAGATTTGGGTGTTGACATTGACCAGGTCCTGGTCATCAAAGCACCAAAAGTGGAATATGCGGACATGACCAATCGCTATGAATACTTTGTGGAACAGTCTACGCAATCAGGTCAGGTCCAGCACACCTCCTCGATGATGTTGCTCCCCGGAGACGATATTGGCTGGTATTCGTGGTTTCAATTGCAGGGAGATACCATAGCGGCGCAATACATGAATATCAATCTTGTGGAGTATGATTTTGAACAGGTGGTTGACCTTGAGTTGGTCTCAGGGCGAACACTTGATCCTGCTTTTGCGGATAGCTCCAGTTTGGTGATCAATGAGGCAGCAGCCAGAATGTGGGGTTACAGTCCTGAGGAAATCATAGGGAAGACCTTTCGCTGGAGTTATTCTCCTACTATTCCCTATTTTGATCGACGTGTGGTCGGAGTAGTGAGCAACCATGTCCAGGAGGCATTTGCCGCTGAGGAGGTGCCGATGATCTTTGCGCTTCGACGCTACACCCCAGCGCGCTTTGCATTCAACTACTACCTTACCAAGTTGTCAGTACAGGGTGAAAACAGCACAGTATTGATACAGGCAGAGTTGGACCGGTTGCAGTCACTTTGGTTGGAGCTCTTCCCCAATGATCCATTCAACTACAGTTTTCTTGATGAAGAGTTCAATCAAAAATTTATCAATGAGATTCAGTTCACCCGGGTGGTCAATGCTTTTGCGGTGATCTCTTTGATTATTGCCGGGTTGGGACTATTTGGTCTTTCTTCATTCTCCATACTTCAGCGTACCAAGGAGATAGGTATACGCAAGGTCCTTGGAGCTAGCGCGAACCGGATATCGCGGATGATCCTGTCAGAATATCTTGTGCTCATTGCTGTGGCCTATATCATATCGGTACCCGTGTTGTACTTTGTGGCAGACAGCTGGCTAGCCAATTATGCCAGTCGGGTTGCTTTGGATATACTGTTTTTTGTGCTACCGCTAATTGTGTCTATGATCATAGGGTTGCTTAGTGTGATCTTTCAAACGACAAAAGCTACTTCACAAAACCCAGTGAAAAGCTTGCGGTATGAGTGAGGAGTGGCCTGAGAGCTCATTGGTGACTTTCGTTCATGTCGATTTTTGCATTGACATATAGAAACATTGGTCATTAGTGACAACCCAGAAGGGGACTAAAGCATAGAATTGGTTTTAAATGATCGATTCTAACCTTTCTGCAGGAACATCATCAAAAGTGCCTTCGATAATGACCTCTAGCCACTCCAACGTCTCAGGAGCTTGCCGGTTAACCACAGTTCTGAAAAAACCGCTGATCAATTTGTTCTCACGATCTACTTTAGTGAGTGTAGCGGAAGTACTGCCTCCACCAAAGTCATTCTCTAATAGCCCTGTACTTCTATTGGCTTCAGTTGTGTAAGTCTTACCCGTTTCAAGTAATCCATATTCATCAGACCACTCCTGGGTTGTCTCATCAAAGTGCTGAGTGGCACCATTGATAAAGAGTTTGTAGGTCGGTCCGGCTCCTCTAAATTCGATCACAATCAATTCGGAGACTACACCTGTCAATAGCCCTTCATCTGACCACTCACCAACTATATCGTAATCTGCGATATGTCCTTGCAAGCAAACTCCTCCTATAACTGCATTGTCAAACTCTGAGCACGACTCATCGTCTTCTCCACAGGAGACCAGTACTGATAACAGGAACAATAGGGCTAACATCTTTTTATTCATGACTCATAATGTTTGTGTCAAAGTTTGAATGAGTCGAATAATGATGCTATCCGAGTAAGAAGGTATTTAGGGCTACCACAAATTCCTAAGGTATTCTCCTTGCGATCTCTGCGATTGTCAGTACTTCGGACAAATTGAGTTTCTTTGAGAATTGATTAGCTCTGCGAGTAATGCAAAAAAGCGTACTTCTTATTATCGATATGCAAAAAGGCTCTTTTACAGCACTAACCCCTCGCTATGATACCCAAGGTGTTGTAGACAGGATCAACCAACTTGGGACCGCATTCCGTGAGCAAGAATTGTCTGTTGTCTTTATTCAGCATGATGGTACCGGAACAGGTGAGTTTGAGAAGCATGCGAAGGACTGGGAGAATTTGGATGAACTGGTAATGACGCCTTCTGATATCAGGATTGATAAGTACGCTAATGATGCCTTCTACAAGTCTGACCTGGAAGTCAAGCTTAATGAGCTCGGGGTTAAACATCTTGTCATTACCGGGTGTGCGACAGATTTTTGTGTTGAGTCCACGGTACAATCAGCTATAGCCAGGGATTATGATGTCACAGTGGTGGAAGATGGACATACGACGGGAGAGCGTCCTCATCTATCTGCTAAAATGGTTATTGACCATTACAACTGGGTCTGGCAAAACATGATACCGACTGGAAGTTTATTGACAGTGAGGAATACCCGAGACATTTTGGGTCTAATATGATGGACCACTCGCAGCTAGTCTGACTTATTAAAACAGACATTCCAAAATAGAACTAGCATCGGAATAGGCTATGCTATCCAGAACCTATTGACTAGCTGAAGAATTCTTGGAATGAATATGAAGCTACCTGTAATTAAAGCTACAATTGATCCTACCAAAACTGCTCCAGCGGCTAAGTCTTTTGTTTTTTTGATGAGATCATGTTTGTCCTTTGAGACAAAGTCAGATAAGTTTTCGATTGCTGAATTGACCGACTCTAAACATAAAACCAGTCCAATAGAGAAAATTATAGCACTCCACTCAATAGCATTAATGTTAAAATAGAAGCCGAGGCTTACCGCAGTTATTGCTGCACTAAATGAATTCGCGCATTATGCTCTTCTTTAAATAGTACGCCTAATCCTTCGAAGGCGTATTTGAAGCTTTTGATCCTTTTGCGTAAAGAAAAGCGTTCTTCATTTATCTTCATATACCTATCAAACCCATAATCTTAAGTAGTTAGTATCGAGTTACTTACAAGCCAAAGTCTTATTTCAAAGCCCTGATAACTTCTGTTTTATTTCGGTAACTAGTTTTTCGAAACCATTATCTTCGATTTTTACCACAACGAGATATTGACAATACTTGTCAATAGTTGGATAGTCTGTTTGCACTTCCATTTCTCTGTAGACTTTGGTTGTTTCTACTCCTGGATCGTTTTCAAGAAGTAAAGTGCTGAAAAGAAATTTAGTCATTTCCTCATTTGAGTTAAATCTCATAGTAAACCCTAGTTCTTTGCACACAACAGATAAACAGATTTCTGATTGCATGTCATTGACCTTTTCTTGGGCTTGGGACATGGGAGCAATAAAAATGAATAGGAGTAGGAATATGATTGTAAAAGTTTTCATTTTCTTAAGACTGCTCTCTAGTCATTCTAAGGGCTAAAAACGGTAGTTAGCGACTGCTAATAAGGATGTATAAAAATAAAAATCTATCTAAAACTTAATCAACTTCTCCACCTGCTGCTCAAGCAGTTCTTTGTAGAGATCGTTATCAATTTCTTCGGCTGTCATGTTGTCCTCTATCCGGGCCAGTTTTGGTTTCAGCGCCAGTACGTTCATGCCACAGTAGTTGAAGATATCAGTGAGGTGACTTAAGGCAAGTCCTGCTCCCTGTACCCCTGATGACAGACCCACGAGGGCACATTTCTTATCTGGAAAAGTATCGGGGAACTTCAACCCGTCTATGAAAGCTTTGAGTACACCCGGAAAGGAGCCATTATATTCGGGTACGATGAAGACATACTTCTGCGCTTGTAGCATTTTTTGACGGTAGACATTGAAAGAAGCATTTTTACCTGAGTTTTCGTACAGTGCTGAAGCAATGAAATCCTGTGGCAACTCAGCAAGGTCAATAATTTCTGCTTTGATGCCACGGGCAGCCAGTAGTTCTTGATAGATACCGCTAAGCACTCGCGAAACTGAGCTCTCGCGATTAGTGCCACAAATAATCAAATAACTCATTGTTGTGTAGCCTTCAAGTTGACGGTCATTTCGATCTCATCATTGATCATGTTGTCACCAAGATTGCTGAAAAATGATCCGGAGCCATATTTGATATCATATACCGTACGGTCGTAGGCTATTACTGCTGAGGCCTCTACCCCCTGTGAGATCATATCAATTTGAGCTTCAAATGTCACAGGTGCCGAGGTGCCTTTGATGGTAAGATCACCTGTGACGGTGTAGTTTTCCCCCTTTTTGGGTGCTATTTCTGTAATCGTAAAGGTAGATGTCGGGAACTCCTCCACCGCAAAAAAGTCATCACTCTTTAGATGATTCAGCAGTTTCTGGTTCATGCTGCGGTTGGTAAGGTCTAGTACCCTGATGGCGGTCATATCGATCTCAAACTTACCACCCGTAAGCTTACCATCTTCGAAATTGAGCTCACCTGACTTGATCAGCAATATCCCGTTGTGGCTACCGGTAACCTTTCTGCCTTTCCATTCCAGACGGCTGGTATTGGTATCTACCTGATAGGTCTGCGCACTTGTTTGATCAATTGTCCCTACAAGAAGGGACAGACAAATGCCTAGTGTATGGATCAGTTTCATCTGTTTTTATTCGACTCAAGTCATGATAACGACCTACCCTTTGATAAAGTTTATGGGTACCGGGGATATCCTTTTATTTAATTTGCCGTCGATATTTTACATCACAAAGGAGAGAAAAACTTTGGAATACTTCAATCAAATCAAAGAAGCGGCCGACTATGTCCGTGCCAATACTTCTGATTTCCGACCACAAGCTGGTATCATTTTGGGGACTGGTCTGGGCGCGTTGGTCAATGATATAGACATTAGTAATGAGCTGTCGTACGATGATATCCCGCACTTCCCGGTCTCAACTGTGGAAACCCACCACGGTAAGCTGATCTTAGGACAGCTTTCTGGAAGGAGAGTAGTGGTGATGCAGGGTCGGTTTCATTACTACGAGGGTTATACCATGCGAGAAGTCACTTTCCCTGTTCGCGTGATGAAAATGCTAGGTATAGAAGCGTTGATGGTTAGTAATGCGGCAGGTGGGCTTAACCCTTCGTATCAAATCAGTGACCTGATGATCCTCAATGATCATATCAATCTACAACCTGCTAATCCGCTCACCGGGCCTAATATTGATGAGCTTGGTGGTAGGTTTCCTGATATGAGTGAACCCTACCGCAAGGACTGGGTAAGTCAGGCATTGGCGATAGCCAGGGAGCGAAACATCCCCGCACATACCGGAGTATATGCGGCCGTCACCGGGCCTAATCTTGAGACGCCTGCTGAATACAAATACCTATCGATCATAGGTGCTGATGCAGTGGGCATGTCTACCGTACCCGAAATAATTGTCGCACGACATATGAATGTACCCGCTTTTGCCGTTTCTGTGATCACAGATGTATGCTACGGTGAGATCAAGGAAGTATCTGTGCCAGAGATCATAGCTGCGGCTATGAAAGCTGAACCAGGTATGACCACTATCATCAAAGAGCTGCTCTCTTCGATGTAGGATACTATTCTGATAACAATAGAGTCCATTCACTATCAGGTCTAATTTGGAAAGGGTGCTATTTTCTGGTGCGGTTGAATCCGGATCAACATTTTGTTTAATTGTCTCATGCCTACTCGCCATAAACTTTGGGAGGAGAGGAACTCCATGTAACTTGCGCCACGATTATGTCGATCATCGTTAAAGATTTGGTAAAGTCCTATGGCCTTCAGCACGCTGTTGACCATATCTCATTTGAGGTACGACCAGGTGAGATATTAGGCTTCCTTGGCCCCAATGGCGCAGGTAAGTCTACGACTATGAAAATAGCTACGGGCTATATACCGCCGACTTCCGGAACGGTGATCGTTGATGGTTATGATGTAACTGAGGAGTCGCTAGAGGTGCGGAAGCTTGTAGGCTACCTACCGGAGCATAATCCGCTCTATCTAGACATGTACGTGCATGAGTATCTCGGATTTATAGGCCGGGTGCACAAAATGCTCTCTTCACAACTCAAGACCAGGATCACTGACATCATACACATGGCGGGTTTAGAGCGGGAGCAAAACAAGTTGATTGGCAGTTTGTCAAAAGGCTACCGTCAGCGAGTAGGCCTGGCGCAAGCATTGCTCCATGACCCTAAGGTCTTGATCCTTGACGAACCTACAACAGGGCTCGACCCTAACCAGATCATAGAGATCAGGAACCTCATCCAACAAATAGCGCATGAAAAAACAGTGGTCTTCTCGACGCATATCATGCAGGAAGTTCAGGCCATTTGCAGTCGTGCTGTGATTATCAATCGTGGTAAGATCGTCGCTGATCAGTCTGTAGAGAGCCTTAAGGCAGGAGCTGCTGAAGGCATAAGCCTATTGGTCGAGTGGTCAGGAGATATTGATCAACAAAAGCTTGAGAGCTTGTCAGGAGTAGATAGAGTGGAGCAGGTTAGTGGAGGCAAGTGGAAGATCAGTGGTAGTCAATCCAGCGACTTGCGAAAGCAAATTGTCAGCTTGTCTGCCGAGCAAAACTGGGATTTGATGGGACTTACAGTAGAAGAGCACTCACTCGAAAATGTATTTAGGGAACTTACTGCCACAAAAACCTAGATGTTAGCCGTATTCCAAAAAGAAATCAGCCTCTTTCTCAATTCGCTCATCGCGTACATTGTCATCGGTGTGTTCTTAACGGGAATAGGTCTGCTCACCTGGATTTTTCCCGACACCAATGTTCTTGACTATGGCTATGCTTCTCTTGATACCCTGTTTGATCTCGGACCTTATGTGCTTATGTTTTTGATCCCTGCGATCACCATGCGTACATTGGCCGAAGAGCACAAAACAGGTACCATAGAGCTATTGCTAACAAGACCCTTGACCGACTGGGATATAGTCTTTGGTAAGTTTCTCGCCTCATGGGTACTGGTCACCTTATCCATCTTACCTACGCTCATTTATTACTTTTCCGTTTATCAGCTTGGCAACCCTGTCGGGAACATCGATACACCCGGCATCATAGGATCTTATATCGGTTTGATACTGTTGGGGGGCCTTTTTGCAGCTATTGGTATGTTTGCCAGTTCATTGACTGACAACCAGATCGTGTCATTCATTTTGGCAGTCTTTTTCTGCTTTATCTTCTTCGATGGGTTCGAGGCTATTGCCAACATTGATGTCTGGGGTATGTTCTCCCTGGCCATATCTCAGTTAGGGATTGTCTACCACTACAATACGTTGAGCAAGGGATTGCTTGACTTGAGGGACATGGTATACTTCCTGAGTGTGATGGTCTTTTTTCTGGTAAGTACCTATACAATGATCCGAAGTAGAAAATGGTAAACTGGAAAAGCAATCGGCTGGAGGATATACTGAGGCTCGTGTGGGTACTGGTGACAATCGTACTGATCTCACAGTTGGTCGATCGTTTTCCGTTGCGACTAGACCTTACCGAAGAGAAGCGCTACAGCATATCAGAGGCCACTCAGCGTCAGTTAGAGAGCCTGGAAGACGTTGTTTACGTAGAAGTATTTCTGGAGGGGGAATTGCCCAGCGGCTTTAAGCGACTTCAAAAATCTATCCGTGAGCAACTAGAGCAGTTTGCTTACTATTCTGACGGCAATGTCCAGTTCACTTTTGTCGACCCTGACCTGGCGCGAAGTGAACGCAGCAAGAACGAGTACTATCGTTACTTAGCAGAAAAAGGCATTCAACCCACCAACCTGTCCTATGAGGGTGAGGGTGGTAAGACAGAGAAGCTGATCTTCCCTGGAGCGATAATTTCCTATTTCGGTGAAGAGCAAGGTGTGATGCTACTGAAGGGTAACCGAGGAGCTACCCCTGATCAGATACTTAACCAGTCTATTGAGAACCTGGAGTTTGAATTGATCTCTGCCATAAAGCAGTTGTCTAATGATGATCGTCAGCGTATCGGCCTGATCAAAGGACATGGAGAGCTCGACTCATTGCAGATTGCTGGATTTACAAGCTTGTTGATGGATAAGTATGACGTATACCAGATCAACCTACCACAGCGCACAACACCTCTGGACGATTATGAACTGATCATACTGGCAAAGCCAACTACAGCATTTGCCGAAAGGGAGAAGTATTTGATTGACCAGTATGTCATGAATGGTGGACGAATGATGATGTTCCTCGATGCGCTCAGTGTGAACATGGATAGTGCGAGTGGTGAGGGTACTTTCGCATTTCCCTATAACACCAATCTCAATGATCTATTATTCAGGTATGGTGTCAGGATCAATGGCAACTATGTCCAGGACATCAACTGTGGTTTCTTCCCGGTAGTGGCTGGCAACATGGGAGACCAGGCACAGATCCGAATGCTACCATGGCCATTTTTCCCTTTGATCAATGCTTATGGAGATCATCAGATCGTGCGTAATCTTGATGCATCGATCATGAAGTTTGCATCGACCATTGATACCGTCAAGGCGGCAGGAATAAAGAAGACACCTTTGATGCTTACCTCACCCTACACGCGCGTTTTATCAAGTCCCGTAAGCGTGAAGTTCAATGACTTACGCAATGAACTCAATCCTGATCTATACAATCAGGGGCCACAGCCAGTGGCTTATTTGTTGGAAGGTAGTTTTACCTCACTCTACCGCAATCGATTATTACCAGGAGGTGCGGATAATACTAGATTCAAAGGGCGTGGAGAACCCTCTCGTATTCTGATAGTCAGCGATGGAGACTATATCCGGAATGATTTTGATAGGGACCAACCCCAGGACTTGGGTTACGATCCACTCCAGAAGGTAAACTACGCTAACAAGGACTTTGTGAGTAATGCACTTGAGTTCATGCTTGATGACGATGGTATCATCAACACCCGACTGAAAGAGATCAAGATCAGGCCGCTTGATAAGGTGAAAGTAGAGAATGATCGCAACTATTGGCAGATCGTCAACCTCGTATTGCCTTTGGTGGTACTTGTCCTTTTTGGTTTACTGAGATCATATCTGAGAAAACGTAAATATACCCGACACTAATCATGGAACGTTCCAGGATCTTTCTCATACTGATCATTGTACAGGTTTTCGTCATTGCAGGGCTTTCACTTTGGGATGGACAGGAGGCAAGCCTGGATTTTGATCCGGGACTGTTTACTGTCGCTGATGCACAACAAATTGATCAGATCTTGATAGAAGGACCGGCCGGAAAAGTAACACTCGGTATTACTACTGATGGAGGCAAGGTGAATGAGAAGTACGAACTAGACAAGTCGCTAAGGCAGGTGCTTCTTAGTATGGTAGAGCAGTGGCAGGTGAAAAGACCTGTATCCAAGACAAACAACCAGGAGATTATCAAAGAACTGCGGGAGCAGGGTGCACATGTTATGCTCTTGGGCGGAGGTAGCCCTTTGATTTCTTTTTTTGCTGGTGGAGTTGCTTCTCAGAAGATCACCTATTTTTATCGACCTGACGATGAGCGGGCTTATATCATCGATATCCCGGGTTACACCAACTATATTTCGGCCATCTTCAACCTTACGGAGCTACAGTGGAAGGACCGCAAGCTATTTGAGTCACCATGGCAGAGCATCCAAAGCTTGACTATTGAGCGTCCTTCAACACCGGAGGATGACATTTCCTTCTCTTATAAAAACAGTTTTCCTGGAATAGATCAGCTAAATATGAACAAGGTTGATACCGCCAGGATGATCAACTACCTTGAGCAGTTTGCTTATTTTGAAACCAATGAACATGTTGATATCTCCAGGTTCGATCAGTTCGATAGCTTGTCTCGTACACCACCTATCGGAAAAATCAAGCTTACGGACCTGGATCCATCAATGAGTAATGAGCTGACCATATGGGCAAGACTTCCGCAGGATCGGGTACATCTTACCTTAGATAGTAGGGGTAATTGGTCAGTGATAGAAAGACGAAGAGTGCAAGCACTTTTACCTTCCAAAAACTCCTTTTTAAGGGTGGAGAGGCCCTTCTAGACAACCAAGGTCACATACCTCAATTCAGATTTTTATTTATAAATTTGCACTCGCATTTTTGCTAATAACACACAACGTACCACCACATGAAATTTATTGTTTCGTCTTCATATTTACTCAAGCAACTTAGTGCTATCAACGGGGTGATCACTACCAATCCTGTGGTGCCTATCCTCGAAAACTTCCTTTTCGAGATCAATGAGGGTAACCTAACCGTGACGGCTTCTGATCTGCAGACTTCTATGATCACGGAGCTTCAGGTGGAGGCGAAAGACAATGGCAGCATAGCGGTTCCCGCCAAGATCCTTCTTGAGACGCTGAAAAATCTTCCAGAGCAGCCGGTGACATTCTCGATAGATGAAGAATCTTACAGCATCGAGATCAGCTCTGACAATGGTCGCTACAAGCTTTCGGGCGAAAATGCTACGGATTTTCCTAAAGTGCCGGCAGTGGCAGATGGCTACTCTGTAGACATGTCTTCTGATGTGCTTGCTACCGCAATCGCGAACAGCATCTTCGCTACAAGCAACGATGAGTTAAGACCAGCCATGACGGGTGTATACCTCAAGTTGGATGATAAGAGCGCGACATTTGTAGCTACGGATGGTCACCGCCTGATCAGATACAGAAGAGTGGATATCGCAGGTGATATGGACCACTCGATGATCATACCTCGCAAAGCGCTAACGTTGCTTCGATCTACCATTCCTTCTGAGAATACCAATGTAAGTGTAGAGTTCAATGCAGCTAATGCATTCTTTAGCTTTGGTAACATCAAAATGATCTGTCGTCTTATAGATGAGCGCTTCCCTGACTATGAGAACGTTATCCCTGTGGATAATGAGAACAATATGGTCATTGACCGTCAGGAATTCCTTAGCTCACTCAAACGGATCGCGATCTACGCCAATAAAACCACACACCAGGTAAGGCTGAAAATCACTGGAAGTGAGTTAATGATCTCGGCTGAAGACCTTGATTTCTCCAATGAGGCAAACGAGCGATTGTCATGTGAGCATGAAGGCGAGGATATCGAGATTGGCTTCAATGCTAAATTCCTCATTGAGATGTTGAGCAACCTTGAGTCTGATAAGTTGATGATGAAGCTTCAAGCGGCCAATAAGGCTGGTTTGATCATCCCCGAAGAGAAGGATGACAATGAGGACCTGCTCATGCTCGTCATGCCCGTCATGCTCAACAACTACGTGTAAGCTTACTATCTTAACGTAAATACGCTCAACTGATTGAGCCTTATGTTCATGGCAGGATTGACTGTAATGCCGAAGGATTGGCTTGGAGTGCTATTAGCTTCCCAGCGGTATACAAATCCACCATTAGCGAAAGCAAAATAGTAGTTGTCCCGCTTCTCCATGGTGATGGTGTTGCCACCCACTACATTCAAGAGTGACGACTCAAGTTGTATTGTAGGTTGCTTGTTTGTTCTGCTACCAATGACCACCTGCTTTGAACGGTTAATGAGCAGATAATTCCCGTCCTCGCTTAGATTATTGCCCCAGGTAATCCCGGCAAAGTTGGAGCCTTCAAGTATTTCAAGGCTAAAGTCTATTCGAAAATTCTGATCGGCATTTAGAATTACAGCCTCTTGGTTAAAATTAGAGATCTCGTCTACTGTAACCAGCCTGGTAAGATCACTGGTATACATTGGAGCCGGACCATCGGAGGTATTCCATCCTGCGTTACGTTCTTCAAAATCATCTTGAAACTCTCTTTTGACACTTTGATCAAGTCGAAAGTCTTCTGAAACCCAGTCTGGTAATTCTTCAATGAGCCCGAACAATTCATCGATATAGTATCGCTCCCGAAAACCACTGAAATTCGTCAAAAAAGAGCGACCAGGAACGGCCTGACCTCCTCGCATGATGCTTGACCATTCGCCGTTAGGTAAGACGTCATTGATGTGATCTCTTCCGAGCAGACAGTGCCCAAGCTCATGGAACAGTGTCAGTTTGTTTTGAGCCGGATCATTATTTTGCCAGCTGAGCGGATTGATAGTGATCCGGTTCTCTTCCTGGTTGCATTGGCCATCCCAAAAGAGAAATTGGGTAGGACCAAAGACAATGCTAATTTGTTCCAGCCTTTCAGTGACATCTACACCTCTCATAGCTGCCTCTTCTATGAATTCCTCCAGATAAGGGCCGAACGCAGGATCAACGTCAGCAACGGTCGAATCATCATCCTGACACGAGACAGTGAATACCAACCCAGTAACCAGAAAAATAAGGTTTACCCTTTTCATTGATTAAGTAACATCGTCGAAAAGTAATACCCTAACCCTCCTTGATGAGAGGAGTTTATCAAGTTGTAGTGTGGCTTTGCACCGTTCCATTTCTGGTAAGGACTAAGCTAGTTACAGGTAGACCTGATTAGTTGATACTGATTTATTGGTAGTGTTACAGGTGAAATTCGGTCACTGTCCGGCTTGGTACAAAAAACAAAGTTCTGATCCAATTAAGCTCTGATTCCGTTGTATGAGAGGAGTCAATTCTACAACTTTAAGAGAACTACTAAACGCCCGGTACTATCGATATTTCGACAAATCCTCCCGCAAGCCACGATGTGATTACCAATAAGAGCTTAAGCGCTCGCTATCAATCAATTCGCCAGCTGTCTACAGAACTGTGCCGACCTTTGACACCTGAGGATCATGTGGTACAGCCCGTGATAGACGTAAGCCCGCCGAAGTGGCATCTTGGCCACACGACATGGTTTTTTGAGACATTTGTATTGTCACATTTTGAAGGATATCGGCTGTTTAACGATGACTATGGCTACCTCTTTAACAGTTATTACGAGACGGTTGGCAAGAGGGTGCTCAGGGTCAATCGTGGACTAATGACACGCCCTACTGTAAACGAGGTGATGGACTACCGTGAATATGTAGATCGTCATATGGAAGTGTTTGTAACCTCAGGCGAATTATCTGATGAACTGCTACCTGTGATTGAACTAGGTTTACAGCATGAGCAGCAGCACCAGGAACTCCTAGTCTATGATATCAAGTACATCCTCGGACACAACCCGCTTTTTCCGGTGTACCAGACCTCTGGGGTTAGTGATCGAGATAATGAACCAGCAGCGCTAAATTTTCTCCCAGTAGGAGAAGGGGTCTACTCGATAGGTTACAATGGTGAAGACTTTCATTTTGATAATGAAGAAGGTGTCCATAAAGTATTTCTGCATGATTTTGCGATAGCTAACCGCCTGGTCACTAATGGTGAATACCTCGAGTTTATCAACAATGGAGGCTACACTGATTTTCGACACTGGCTTTCGGAGGGTTGGGACTTTGCCAAGTCATTGGAGACCAAAGCCCCACACTACTGGCATCAGGTAGATGGTATATGGCATCATTACACGCTAGGGGGCTTTAAGCCTGTTGATCCGAACCTTCCGGTAGCTCATATCAGCTATTTTGAAGCGGATGCTTACGCACGGTGGAAGGGTTTTCGACTACCTACAGAGTTTGAGTGGGAGGTGGCCTGCAATCAATATGAACCTGGAACTCAGACTACTGCCAATTTTGTAGACCACAGAAGGTTTCAGCCTACCATGGAAACCAGGCAACATCAGTTTATGGGGAACCTATGGCAGTGGACAAGTAGCAGCTATCAGGCCTACCCGTACTTCAAGACGGCCGAAGGCGCTATAGGTGAGTACAACGGTAAGTTCATGGTAAATCAAATGGTGCTACGCGGTGGTTCGTATGCTACATCGAGCAACCACATCAGGCCTACCTACCGCAATTTTTTTCATCCACAGCTTCGTTGGTCGTGCAACGGTATCCGTCTGGCAAAACACATCTAAGGATCGATTAAATGAGCGTTAAACTTCAATTTAATGGTTCTGAGCAGGTCTCAGAAAAGATATTCGCTTTGCCTGCCGCTGAGTTCGCGAAGGATGTGGTCGCGGGGTTGACCGCAGATAAGAAGTTTTTGTCATCCAAATACTTCTATGACGAAGTGGGAGACCAGCTCTTCCAGGAGATCATGGGATTAGATAGCTATTACCTGACACGGGCGGAGTTTGACATCTTTGAAAAACGGTCGGCTGAAATAATCAAGTTGCTCAGTGAGCGACTGGAGTCCTTTCAATTGCTTGAATTTGGAGCCGGAGATGGCACCAAGACGAAGGTATTGCTTAGGTCGTTTCTCGAAGCTGGTCTCGATTTTAGATACTGTCCGATAGATATCTCGGATAATGTACTTAAGGGTTTGACCGAAAGCCTTCATAACGAGCTGCCTGACTTGAAAGTAGAAGGTCTCCATGGTGATTACTTCCAGGTGCTGAACGCGCTGAATATGAAAAGTGATCAAAGGAAAGTGATCATGTTTCTTGGCTCGAACATTGGGAATTTCAGCTATGAAAAGGCCCAGGATTTTTTGAATGCTATGTCAGGCAATCTCCATTCTGGTGATTTGCTGCTCATAGGTATTGACTTGAAAAAGGACCCCAAAGTGATACTGGAAGCCTACGACGATCCCGAAGGTGTCACGGCTCGATTCAACCTCAACTTGCTGAGTAGGATCAACAATGAGTTAGCAGCAGACTTTGATCTTGATAGCTTTAAGCACTACGCCTCCTACAACCCTCAGAATGGTGAATGTAGAAGCTATCTAATGAGTAAGAAGGAGCAGACTGTGACGCTAGAGGCAGTGAGTACCCAAATTCACTTTAGTGCCTGGGAAGAGATCCATATGGAGATCTCCAAAAAGTATAGTTTGCAAGAGATTGAGCGGCTGGCTGAGTCGTCTGGCTTCCGTGTTAAGAAGCAACTCATGGACGACCGACAGTTTTTTGTTGATTCATTTTGGGAGGTTCGGTAGCTGCTATTGTTTGGGATTGAGATTCACTCTATTTTTGCCGTCCTCAATCGCGCACGTGGCGGAATTGGTAGACGCGCCAGCTTGAGGGGCTGGTGACCTTAAGGTCGTGGAGGTTCGACTCCTCTCGTGCGCACTGAAAAGCTCTGAGAAATCAGGGCTTTTTTCGTTTTACACTTTTACGGGCTAATTCGCTCAACGGTAATACCAGTTGACTATTCCGTCTAAGATCTCCACTGGTATTTGGCTCCTGTTCTTTCTAAATTTCTACCTGACCTATAAGAATCATATGGCGGGAAAGGGAAGGAAAAGAAAGTTTGATCGTATTAATTCTATTGCGCTGCTGGTCATTGCGGTTTCAGCACTGTTTATTTCTATATGGCAGGGCATAGAGAATCGCAACTTTAATAAGCTCTCGTTAAGGCCCTATCTCAAGTATGACTTCACCAACAATGCCGAAGGCTTATCAATAAGTATCAGAAATGCGGGACAGGGAGTGGCTATTATTAAGGACATGGAGGTATTGGTAGACGGGAGAGCATATCAAGGCTGGGAATCTGCCCTCAAGGCAATTTCAGAAGATGTTGATATACTCAAGATGGCCTGGATAAACGATGATGAGATCATTACACCGTCTGAGAAGCTCATGCTTATTAAAATAACACCTGTGGACTTCGGGGATAAAGAACTCAAAGTAGTGATTACGCTGGAGTCCATTTACGGAGAGAGGCAGGTGAGAGATTTTGTCTATACCTATTCTCCCGGGTAAAAGGACTGAGCCAGGGAGTGGCTAATGTCTATGCAGTTCTTTCGTAAATATGGCAGGGTTATGTAAGTCACATGCTGTCAGTATGTTGGCAACGGAGGGCGGCTGAGAATTTTCTGATGTGAATAAAATACACGGTTATTATCAAAATCAGCTTATTTATTGCGTCCGTTTCGTGAGAAGAATAATATCTGAATTTCCTGAGTGAATTATTGATAAGTCTGAGTTTAGATAAATCATAAAAAATACTGTAATTGTATATTTTATAAATTGATATACTTTCTTGTCAACTCATGAGTTGTCCGGGCTGGCGGCAATCGTTTCCAAAAATTGTGTAAAAAGTCGAAAAAATTTTGCTGTAGATTTTAGTGATTAAAATGTCGTTCACATCCAGTAAAATTTCAAATGGCTTCAAAATGGCGTTTAAAGGCTGAATTCTGAAAAGTCCGGATTTCCAGAACCGGATTGTTTTTCTATATATTTGAGCCGTTACCTAACACCAGAAACTAACTTATTGTGACTAAGTGTCTTCCCAGACGATGGAGAGTTATCTCCTTGGCTGTGATCACTGCGCTCTTTTGGAACCTAAGCACCCTTGCGGATGCCCAGACGAATGCTTTGAGCAACGGCTTCACCCTCGACTTTGTCAAGTCCGATGGGGTGGCATCTGTTGATGATGTCGTCACAAATGTGGTCAAGGCGGTCAACCGCACTGCCCGACCTATCCGCTTTAATCTTGATCTGGCCTCTCCACAGGGCTGGAAGGTTATCAATAATCTTACAAAACTTTATACCGTGCGTGCCGGGGATTCTCTCTTCATCCCGGTACGTATGATTCCTTCTAAAGAGTCTGCCGGTAATGTGAATTACTTCATCAGTGCCACGGCTTATTCTGAATTTGGCAATGCGCTCGCCTCCACTCCCTGGTCTGTAGCGGTAAAGAAAATTACCAAATGGAATATCCTGGTTGAGGAGCGGCAGGTATACTTCACCAACGATTCTGACAGTACCGACATACACATACGCATGACCAACGAAGGTAATTCTGTTGAGAAGTTGCGTGTGAGTTTTTTCCCTGATCAAAGACTAAGAGTGCTTGATCCTGACTGGAAGCCCATTCAGGACAACGCTCTGTATATGGAGCTTCCTGTAGGGGCTGATACCTCTTTTGTGATGCATGTAAAGATTGCCAGTGATTTAACGAAAGGGTACTTCTTTACCGATCGCCCGGATGATGATCAGGACAGGCTGGATAGTAAAAAGTACAGGCTGCAAATACAGGCGGCCAGTACTGATGATAAGAGTCGCGCCAAAGGCAGGAGGGTTAATTTTACGAAACTTACCAGCCAGGCTCGCTTTGATTCGGGTTTTGGCAGCACGGTGATTCCACTTACTGTAGAACTCAGGTCTTTCAATGTATTATCTGAGTTTACCAACTTCTCTCTCGATTTCAGAGGGTCTACAGATCTGGGTAGAAACCGTTACCTGCAGTATAACTATCAGTCCATTATTACCTCCAGTGTTGCGGGTGGTACTCGTTTCTCCACAGCCAACCGATTCCTGCAGTACACTACGCCTGATTATTCTGTGGCGTTGGGTAATATAGGAGAGAATATGGGGGTCTTTATCAGCGGTGTGGGTGGTAAGGCTTCTGTTAAGTATAAGAAGTTTGAAGTGGGGGCTATTCATGCCAGAAATGCGAGCCGCGGTGGAATTCTGGCTCCTAATGACCTTACCTTTTATGCAGGTCGCCTGAAGTATGAAGCCAAGAAGGGGAGTGATATTGAGCTGCAATACATCAATCAGATTGACAACTTCAGTTCTATTGATGGTGACGTTATTCGCGTTCAGGCCAATCACAGAATCTCCAAGAGACACCGTGTCGGTCTGGTGGCCGGATACAGCATACAGAATGACAGTTTTAACCCCGATAGTCTGTTTCGTTATACCGGATTCGGTGGTGAACTGAGGTATGCGGGGGGCTTTAAAAAGCTCAATGTATCATTCAACGGAGCTTATTACTCTGAGCTGTTTTTAGCACAGAATAGTGGTAGAAAGCAGGCTGCTCTGAATTTAAGATACCCTCTTGGCGGAGGAAGAAGCGTGAGTTTCAGAGGGGGTATGAGTATAATCAACCCTATTCGTATTCGCAGAGGCAGAACTTTCAACAGTGAGTTGAACAGAAGAGATAGCTACGAACTCCGTTATGAGTGGAGGGCCAATGGAGCTACCATGACCCTGAGCCCGAAACATATCTATGATGAGCTTTTAGGGCTGCGGGTACATACCAGCGGTGTTGGGGTCGGTTTTAGCAAGACCAAGGGAAAGACCTTCCGTCTTTTCTCGAGGTTCTTTGCGGGAGTATCTCAGGCTCCTGATTTTGATATCAGTGCTTACCCGGTAGCCAAGTGGGAGAACCGCCTGCGCTATAAAAACCTGAATCTGATGGCCCGGTATAACTATGGTCCGGCCTCCATTACTGAAAATTTCAGGGTGATCAATGACAGAATCACGCCACAGTCTCTGTTTCTCTCAGCTTATGCTTCTTTGTATTTCCGTAAGCAGCGTTTTTTGCTGAGACCCAGGCTCAACTCCAGGTATGAGTCTGTTTTTGCCCGTTGGAGGACTAACCTGTCAAACGAATTTCTGTACTACGCCAACAGTGGTTATGTATTCACGATTGGTACTGAGCTGCTGAAAATTAACCAGGGCGAAAGCCCTCTGGCAGACAGAACGACTCAGAATGGGTTTGATGGTGCGCTGCAGGAGTTTCAGCAGTCAAATTTCTTTTTGAGAATCGGTGTGAAGAAGCAGTTTGGTTTCAAAAGACCTGGCGGGAAGTCTTATGACGTGAAGGTGATCGTGTTCAAAGATGCTGATGGCAACGGTGTACAGGGAAAGGGAGAAGAGCTGGTTGAGAATGTACTAATCAAAATCAACGACAAGGCAGTGATCACCAATAGTGCGGGTCAGGCGGAGTTTAAGGATCTGATTTATGGCCAGTACCTGATGGAATCAGATGTATTAGGAGATACCGAAGGCTGGTTTAAGTCGGATGACAACAGCATTTTCGTAGAAAAATCAAAAACCATTTATATTCCATTGACAAGAGGTGTGCAGATTTCAGGAAATGTCCTGGCTCAGAAAGCCACTTACTCAAGATTTGTCAATGAGCTGAATCTTTCCGGGATTCGTATTACTGCGATCGGAAAAGATGGTAAAGTGTATTCAGGACTGACCGACCGATCCGGCCAGTTCAGGATGTTTGTTCCTTTTGGTCAATATGTGATCAAAGCGAGCGGATCAACCATTGATGATCAGTTCCAGTTTGCTCAGGATACTTATGAGCTGGGAATTGATAATGCCGACTCTAACTATCAGCTCACTTATTATCTGATAGAGAAGAGAAGAAAATTAAATATTAAGAAATTCAACTAAGAAAATACGAAAGCAATGACAATCACAATTAACCTCAGCAAAATGGGCAGAATCGTCACGATGGTGATTCTTCTATTATCCGTGCTCGTTTGGGATAGCTATGCCCAGAAAATTTCTACTTCTCCAACCAGAATTAACTTTAAAGTTGAGCCGGGTGCATCGGGCAGAAGTAGAATTACTGTATCAAACAACTCAACTACCAAGCAGGGTTTTTCAGTAAACTTTGGAGATTTCAGTGCTTCCGTAACAGGTAAAAGCCAGTTTTCTGAAAAAGGTGTTGAGAGCAGAAGTTGTGCGGACTGGTTGACGGCTACGCCTGCAGTTTTCGAACTCGAAGCAGGTGAAAGCCAGGAGGTGTCATTGATTATGGATGTTCCATCAGATTCTGCCGCATTGATGGCCCGCTGGGCGGTAGCTTATGTGAGACTGAGAGAGCCTGAGCTGGCAAAAAAAGGAGCAGGTGACGGACTGAATGTAAAAGTAAATCAGAGTTATCGCTTCGGAGTTTATATTTTTCAAACACCTCCAAGTGCTACTGAGGCAAAGGGTGAGATCAGTGGACTTAACTATGAAAACCACGTTTTCACTATCAATATGAAAAATGCCGGGGAGACTTTCCTGAGATGTAACTCATATATTGAGCTGACCAACCTGGCAACCGGTGCCACTGAGAGAATTACTACCCGTGGCTTTACTATGCTGCCTGCTTTAAGCAGAAATACTGTATTCAAAATTCCTGAAGATACTCCTGCCGGAAGATACTCAGTACTGGCCGTGATGGACTACGGAAACCGGGAAGAGGTAGAAGCGGCTGAAATGGAGATTCTTATACCTGAAAGGGGAAATTAGTGCTGTGAAAATAGGTAAAGCTTTAATTCAATATATAAGCTCTATCTAATTGATTTACAGGCTTTCAAAAAGTTGAAATATTTTAAAATGAAAGCTTGTAAATATGATCATAACAGTATATATTCACTTGTCGAAACTTTTAACCTAAACATTTATACTCATGAAAAATGTATTTAAGATGAGGACACTTGCCCTGATGGCAATCGTATCCTTCGCTCTTACGACAAGAGCATTTGCACAGCTTCCAACAGATAACGAGAACGTGTACATCTCGTTGGAACTTCAGGGTGTGTTAGACCTCACCCTTGTAACAGATCCTAACCTGGATTTCGTGTTCAGCACCATTCCTCAGTACCAAAATGGTATTACCAAGACGAATGCTACTGAATTGAGAGTTGAGTCAACTGTAGCATGGGATTTGGCAGTAAATGCTGAAACTGCTACCTGGGAGAACTTCGAAACGTATTCTTCTGCAGGTTCAACAGCCATCCTGTCTGACATCATTGGTATCAGAGCGATTGACGCAGCTGGTAACTCTTTGATCGATGGTGGTGGTGTTGCTAACACTTACTTCTCTCTTACAGGTACTGACCAGTTGCCGATTATCGGTGATGTGACTGGTACGGTAGATGCAGGTGATGCTCCGGGAGCTCCAGGTTCTTACCTGAGTACTCCAGATACGCACCAGTTCAGAATTGACTACAGACTGTCTCCTGGATTGGATACGTACACTGCTGGATACTACGGTATCAACCTGATTTATACCCTCGCTGAGGATCTTTAGAAATGACATTTAGTTTACTAAGACGTAGTAAATAAGTTAGTTCGATTTATGTTGATTGGTAAAGGAGGTAACTTTGTTGTTACCTCCTTTAATTATTGATAACTTTATATATGATCCGACCACTGGTTGTCATATTGTTTTTTCAATTTATATTCTTTTCCAGCTCTGGTCAGACGCTTGATTTGGCGATTACCAAGGGCTCAGACCTTGTATTTACCTTTAATACTATTCGCTCCTACACCACAGGGGCGGTGCTTGGAAATGCTTCTGAGGTTACTGTGGAGTCCACAGTGGAATGGGACCTTTATATCGGTACAGAAACCAACGTTCCCGGTTTTTGGGATCTGGTGCAGTCTTACTCAGATGCAGGTGATGACAACATTCCGGTAGGTATTATGGAGGTACGGGCTAACAGTCCGGGGCTCACCTCGCAGGAAGCGGCATTTTTTCAGTTACAGGATATTGGGACGCCTGTTTTTCTTATAGGCTCCAATGGTAATGACCCTTCTATCGGTACGGGTATTGGTACCAATGATCCCGGTGATGGAACTGCAGACCCCTTTACCCATCGATTCCGGATCAGCTATAAGCTTTCACCCGGTTTTACCTATTCTCCCGGTATCTATACTATGACTGTTCTCTTCACAATCGCTGAAGATTTATAGTCGCTCATTTTCTCTCATTTCTCTTTAGCTCTATATTCGCAGATAAAGCTGTGAATCTATGAGTATCAACGTATCCCTACTTAAAAATATCTGTGAAATAGCCGGAGCACCGGGTTTTGAAAAACGTATCCGTGATCTCGTGATCAGGGAAGTTACTCCTTTGGTGGACGAGCTGAGGGTAGACAATATGGGGAATGTAATCACCATCAAGAAGGGGAGTAATAACCCCGATGGCAAGAAGGCTATGGTGGCTGCTCATATGGATGAGATAGGTTTTATTGTAACTCACATCGATGACAACGGCTTCGTGCGATTTCATACCCTTGGAGGTTTTGATCCCAAGACCCTGACTGCTCAGCGTGTGATTATTCATGGCAAAGAAGATGTGGTAGGTGTAATGGGCAGTAAGCCTATTCATGTTATGTCTCCTGAAGAGCGCAACAAAGTGGCTAAGATCTCAGACTACTTTATAGATCTGGGTATGGGTAAAGAAGAGGTGGAGAAACTTGTCTCTGTGGGGGATCCTATTACACGGGAGCGCGAGTTGATTGAAATGGGCGATTGCGTGAACTGTAAGTCTATTGATAACAGGGTATCTGTATTCATTCTGATAGAGACACTGCGCAATCTCAAAGATGCGCCTTATGACGTTTATGGTGTGTTTACAGTGCAGGAAGAGGTTGGTCTCAGGGGTGCTAATGTTTCCGCACATACTATCAATCCTGATTTTGGTTTTGGCCTGGATACCACCATCGCATTTGACCTGCCGGGAGCACAGCCACATGAAAAAGTGACAGCATTAGGAAAAGGGACGGCCATTAAAATCATGGATGCTTCAACTATCTGTGACTACCGCATGGTGGCCTTTATGAAAAAAGTGGCCAATGAAAAAGAAATCAGCTGGCAGCCCGAAATCCTGACTGCTGGGGGGACTGATACTGCCGGAGTGCAACGCATGGGTAAGAACGGAGCTATTTCAGGAGCTGTGAGCATACCTACGCGACATTTGCATCAGGTGATAGAAATGGCGCATAAAGATGATATCCAGGCTTCAATTGATCTCTTGCAGGCCTGTCTTGAAAATCTCCATACTTACGACTGGAGCCACTAGCCTCTGGTGAGTCTGTAGCCAAGATAAGCCAGGCCCAGGCCTACGGTGACGCTCAGTCCGAGGTAGAGGATTGATTGTAGTGGTTTTTGCTCTAAAAGCATCAGGTTGGCCTCATGGGCAAAAGTAGAGAAGGTGGTAAAGCTACCGCAGAATCCTGCCACCAGCAGGAGTTGAAGCTGCGGATTCATTAGTTTTTGAGCGTTGATCCAGCCCATCAAAATGCCAATAAGCAGGCAGCCCAGCATGTTTACGGTAAAGGTGCCGTAGGGGGAGAAGTTAGGGTAAGCTTTGTGCAGATTGGTAGAAATAAGGTAGCGTAATACACTGCCAATGGCACCTCCTGTGGCTACAAAGAGCAGGTTTCTGAGCATCAGTCTTTTACCTCCTTTTTCGGTGCTTTGCGCTTAATGTATTTGTACACCTTGTCGTAGTCACTGTTTTCCTGGTTGGATATTTTGACAAAGCCCTTATTGACGAATACCAGCTTTAGTTGCTTATACTCCGTCTTTTGATTGTCTTTTTTGCGACTGGTGTCAATCACTATTTCCTGCCAGGCCCCCAGGCTTTTGATATCCTGAACACTCTTATAAAAGCGAAAGGGGTAGTAGATGTGCACCTGGTCATGACTGATCTTGATCACTTTGTAATTGAAGATGAGTTTATGCAGGAGCAGTGTGGCACTGATCAGTAAAATGCCTGCTACCACATAGCGCCAGATGGCTACTTCTTCCATGGTAAGTACCTGTTTCCAGAAGTACACCAGGCCTACCAGAATTACCATAGTGAATATGCCTAGAGAGAATATAGTCTGCCTTTTGGGTCTGGAAATAATCATGCGCTACGAAGTAATTAAATCTTCTCTGAATTGTGAAATGTGGGTTTCCAATTCTGAAAAAAAGGCTCTGAACTCTGCTTCGAACTCTGTGTAATGTGTGGTGAGGTCCTGAATGGATTCATTCATTCTTGAGTTGTACCGGGTTCTTCTGGTCATGCCGGTAAGGGCGCGATGCAGTCCCTCCATTTTGGCATAGCCCGCCAGCCAGTTGCCTCTTACCATATAGGGGAGCATTTGTTGAGCCCTCTCGGGCATTTGTGGCAGAAACTCCATCAGGTTGGCGTAATGTCTTTGAGTGAAGTCCGTTAAAGGTTCAGTGTGGTAATCGGAGAAGTTTCTGGAGAGGAAGTGGTCATAGAACATATCTACAATCACACCTGAGTAATGTCTGTATTTTTCCCTGAGGCGGTCTTTGCTTTGCCCCACAATGCTGTGGGCATCTGTATAGCGATCAATTTCCCGATGAAGCACCACGCCTTTGGCTATTAAGGAAGGGTATTCCAGGTGCTTTTTTCCTTTAACAAAATCACCCAGAAAATTGCCAATGGCTATTTGGTCATGTTCTCCTGATAAATAAAGGTGTGCTAAGAAATTGATATTTGAAGGCTTTTCTTCAAGGTAGTGAGTTGATTAGCCAAAGCCAATTACTTACGACTGAAGATTTTCTTCACATTCAGATAGTCGAGAAAATAAACGAAACGGAGGGTGAATGAATCTAAGTTGGGTGCGCCAAAGGTGTCTCCGAAATTCGAAAAGAAATCGAGGTTTGTGTTCTTATTATCTGTGCCAATGCTGCGCTTCCACACTGCTCGGATTTCTGATCCGGGAGAGATCTGCCAGTTGTACTCCATATCTATGTTGAATGAGTTGAAGTTTCTGTCGTGAATTCGCTCTCCGCTGTCCGCGTCAATGCCGGTATAGTCTATATCAATGAGTTCGCTTTGATCTGTCAATTCCCAAAACTTACTATACTCCACGCGGCTCCAGTAGTGTCTTACCCTTAAAGTCAGCCCCATGCGGTTAGTGAAAATGTAGCTGCCTTCCAGTGTATTGGTCAGGTCTTTCCGGTCGCGGGTGCCAAAAACTACGGCATCCAGATCACCTTCATCTGTAAAGAGTCGCCTGGCGTACCCTCGTTCATTATTTCGGTTGGACATTTCTACCTGATGAGAAACCTCGAGTCTTTGACCAACCCGTATACGTCCCTCAAATTCATAGGAGCGATCTTTCTGGTTCCAGTCTGGTCTGGCTGAGCCACGGAGGCGCGCGATGAGTCTGAAAGGTTTACGACCATCGGTAAACAGGTTGACACTGTAGTTGTGCCGGGTGGGTCTTTTAAAAACATAGCCATCTACCCTTGATTCAAAGAAGTCACTTGAGGCTTTGGGGCTAATACCAAAATCGGCAAAGGCAAACCAAAAGTTCTTGAACTGTCCATTGGCGTTGAATCGTACATTATAGTCACCGAATTGCTGTGGTTTGTACAGTTGGTTATGATTCATATTGATACGAAAGCGGTAGTTATTAAACCAACCTTTAGGTCTGAACTGCTGGTATTCCAGGTTCATTTGGTTCTGGATGTTATTGGGTCTGCGTTGAAAACCCAGTTCATTGTAGCTGTATCTGTCAGATTCAACCCTGCGACTAAGGCCATAACGCCATTTACCGCTCACCTTGTTCAGTGCCAGGCTATATTGAAAGCCTGTGGTATTAATTCTATTGTAAACAGGGGTGTTGTCTTCTTCTGACTCCAGAAAGGAGAAGAGTTGGCTATAGCCTACAGAGCCTCTCACACGCCAGGTAAGACTGGGGTCGTTCACTGTAAAGTTCAGTGCTGTTACCATGGCATCGTCAATGTTTCTGCCACGTGTATAAGTGTCTCCTCCGGTACGTACATCTGTGTTGCCTCCATGCGTGATGGCATCATTATTTCCTCTGAGAACACTCGTGTTGGTAAGCGTTACACTTGAGTTGTTTGCCAGGTTCTGGTCGAGTACCAGCACGTTGAAATTTGTCAATGGGTCGGCTTCAACTACTCTGCTTTCCCCGGTTTCATCGTTTTCTATATCTACAGTAGTCCTGTCTGTAATGGCATTAAAAAAGCCAATACCCAAACCTGAGTTTGTGCGACCTGTGATTTTTGAGGCATTGATAAGCTGAGCGGCCAGAGGGCTTGAGGTCGTGGATTCACTCTCTTCCAGCAGGTTGGATACGCTGGCACGTGTGCCGCCAATTCTGCGGGAATAGAATAGTCCCGCTTTGTTAAAGAGTTGAACACCTTCTGTGAAAAACTGTCTGTTTTCATCGAAGCGTACCTCAAAAGGGCTGAGGTTCAGTACCTGATTATCTGACCGAACTCCTGAGAAATCAGGAATCAGCGTCATATCAAGGGTAAAGGCATCATTGATGCCGTACTTTACATCCATACCTCCGTTGAGTTGAGGGTTGCCTATTCCTTCAGCGGTAGAGCGACTGACGACTGTAGACATGTATGGGTAGAAGAATAAGCGAGTGGGGGCTTTCACATCACGGATATTGGTGATCTGCCCGGCCTGATTCAAAAAACCTGTAATGGATGGATCAATGCCACTCCAGTAGTCGGTCTCATTGATGACCCGGCTTGATCGCTCAAAGTTGATGCCCCAGTCCTGTACAGCGGATGATTTGAAACGCAAGACCGCATAAGGTATTTTCATTTCTACCGTCCAGTGGTCGTCATATATGCGGGTATTTGATAGCCAGACGGCATTCCAGTTGCTGTCGCCACGACCACCACGGCCTCCGCCACCTCCTGCGTAGAGTACGTCTCTCTGTACACCCGCAGAGGTGACAAACAATCCCACTCCATTGAGTCCTGCATTATAAGGGTCTATAATTACGCCAAAGTAGTCAGCATTGCCTCCTTCATCTCTGTTTGTGAGCAGGTTGAAAAGGTCTTCTTTGTTTTCGTAGAGTCTGGCAGCTATATAAATGGCCTCATCATCATAGCGGAACCAGACTTCTGTGCGTTTGGAGGCAGCGGTTCCGGGCTCGGGTCTTCGCTGTACAAAGTCGCGGATAGGTGTGGCAGTCTGCCAGTCAGCTTCATCGAGTACCCCGTCAATTTTAAACCGGGAGGTAGTCCGTTCTGCCTCGAAAGATTTTCGGTCAAACTGCGCGTAGCTGTGAAAAAGCAGGCCTAGAGAAAGTGTTGTTAAAAAAAGTAGTCTCCTCAATGCCTTTGTTGTTCCTGATTTCGAAATCACAAAAGTGTGCATTATTGAACATTAACACGAAGATTGTGTGGTGTGAGGACTGCTTTTTGTGATGAATGGTTACCGTTAACAAAAGCTGCTGCAATATGGCTTTTGTGTAGCTAAAACTTGAGATAATTCTATGTTATGCGGAATCAGGGGTTGTACCGGATCAGCTGCGGGTAAAAATCTTTTTTACATTCAGGTAGTCGATAAAATACACCAGTCTGATGGTGATGGTATCGAAATTGGGTGAGCTGAAAGTATCGCCAAAGTTATTAAAGAAGCCCAGATCTGTGTCCTTATTGTCAGTGCCTATAGATCGTTTCCAGATGGCTCTTATTTCTGAGCCCGGACCGAACTGCCAATTGTACTCCATGTCAACATTAAAGGTGTTGAAGTTGCGGTCATGTCTTTTTATGCCTGTCTCACTGTCGATGCCGGTATAGTCTGTGTTGGTCAGCTGATCGTTTTCGGTAAGCTGATAGAAGTCTTTATAAACCACCCGACTCCAGTAATGCCTTACTCTCAGGGTTACTCCCATTCGGTTGGTGAAAATATAGCGGCCATTGACGGTATTCGTGACATTGCGTACATCTCTCTGGCCCAGAATCACCTGATCCAGGTCGCCATTGTCATCGTAAAGCCGCGTGGCATAGCCTCTTTCGTTGAGTCGCGTCTGAAGGTCCAGGTTATGGCTGACTTCTGCTCTTTCACCGATTCTTACACGGGCTGAAACATTGATGAAACTGTCGTTCTGGTCCCACTCTGGTCTGGACCATAACCTGACTCTACCGCTTAGCCTAAGCATCTTTCTGCTGTCCGTTCTCAGTGAAAAATTGGTGGTATAGCTGGCCGGTCTTTTAAATACATAGCCACTTACACGAGACTCAAAGAAATCGTAGCTAGACTGCGGACTACCGCCAACTTCAGCAGAAAAACCCCAGAAATTTCTCAGTTGGGCGTTGAAATTCAGGTTTGTTCTCCAGGAGCCGAATGATTTGGGCTCATACAATTCGTTGTAATTACCATTCAGGCGAACACTCCAGTTGTTGAACACTCCCCTGGGTTTGAATTGATTGTAGGACAGGTTCGCCTGGTGTTCTATGCGGTTGGGTCTTCTCTGAAAACCCAGTGCGTTGAAGTTGTAGGTGTCTGATTCTACTCTGCGGCTGGCTCCATAGCGCCAGTTGCCACGTACTTTATCTATCGACAGGTTGTATCGGAATCCTGTCAGGTTTTCTCTGTTATACACCTGCTCATCATTGATGAAAGATTCTTCATAAGCAAATAACTGGCTGTAACCGAAAGAACCTCTTACCCGCCAGGTGAGAGTGGGGTTGTTGAGTGTGAAATTAACCGCTGTCACATTGGCATCATCAACATTCCTTCCACGAGTATACGTCTCATCACCGCCTGTGCGTATTTCAGTATTCCCGCCCTGTTCAATGGCGTCATTGTTTGCGCGCAATACATTGGTATTAGTCAGTGTGATGCTGGAGTTGTTTTTGAGGTTTTGATCCAGAACCAACACATTAAAGTTGGTCAGTGGATCGGCCTCAATATCTCTGAGTTCTCCGGTTTCTGAGTCTTCTACTGTAACAACGGTTTTATCGGTAACGGCATTGAAAAAGCCTATGCCTAAACCTGAATTGGTTCTGCCGGTGATTTTTGAAGCGTTGATCAGCTGAGCGGCTGCAGGTCTTGAAACGATGGATTCGTTATCACCCAGCAGGTTGGAAACACTGACAGAAGTTTCTCCTATCCTGCGTGAATAAAACAGGCCTGCTTTATTGAACAACTCTACACCTTCAGTGAAAAATTGTCTGTTTTCATCAAAGCGTACCTCAAATGGGCTCAGGTTCAGCACCTGGTTGTCAGACCGGACTCCGCTAAAGTCAGGTATCAGGGTCATGTCCAGCGTAAAGGCATCGTTGATACCGTATTTGATATCCATCCCTCCATTGAGTTGTGGTGTCCCTACACCATCATTGGTAGAGCGACTGACTACGGTAGATACATAGGGGTAAAAGAATAATCGGGTAGGAGGTTTTACATCCCGGATACCTTTGACAATTCCTGCCTGGTTAAGGAAACCATTAATTTCAGGGTCGATGGGGTTCCAGAAGGAGGTTTCATTTAATGAGTTGTTGATTCGCACAAAGTTGATCCCCCAGTCTTGCACATTCTTAGAATTGAAGCGAAGCACCGCATAGGGTATTTTGTATTCAACTACCCAGTGGTCATCATATATCTTCGTGGCAGAATTCCATACTGCGTTCCAGTTTCTATCATTTCTCCAGATACGTTCATTACCACCGTTTGAATAACGAACATCATTTTGAACACCGGCTACGGTAACAAAAAGCCCTACACCGTTGAGCCCGGCCTGGTAGGGATCAAAGCTTACTCCAAAGTAATCTGAATTACCAATGTTGTCCCGGTTGGTAAGCAGGTTGAAGATATCCTTCTTCTCTTCATAAAGCTTTGCCGCTATGTAAACGGCATCGTCATCATACAGGAAGAAAACCTCCGTCCTTCTCCGGGATGCTTCACCGGGAGTAGGTCTGCGCTGAACGAAATCAGTGACCATGGGAGCATTGGCCCATTCACTTTCATCAATTACACCATCGATTTTAATCCTCGAACTGGTTCTCTTTGCTTCGAAAGATTTCTTTTCCAGTTGAGCACTTAAGCTGAAGGCGCAGCCAAGTGAAAGTAATATTAAACAGATCGACCTCCTCAAAACCGTGAACATTGCTAATTTTCTAACTCACAAATGTGACCATTGTTGAATACATGCCGAAGATTTTTTATTCAAAACTCCGTTTTCAATGATGAGTGGTTACCGTTCGTATAAGCTATTGATTTACAATAAAATACGTCAGTTTACTGACAGTAGTGATTAGTGCGAAATTTTCACTTGTACTTCAATGCTGTTGCAAATGATAATTCGGTAAAACCCGGCATTTCAAAATAAAAATCAAGTGAGTAAGCGCATTGTTTCACGGGCGGTTACACTTTTCTAAATTTGCAGCCGGATGGACGTTTACGGAAAGGCACTGACAGATTTTGGCAATGGCGATGAGCAGGCAGAGCTCATCTTGCATAACTCTTACGGAGAACCGGAAGAGATGCCGCTTTGGTATTTTTTCAGAGAGTATGATGAGATGCCGGAGCTGGAGAAAATGGCACTTTCCATTTGTGAAGGGAAAGTATTGGATGTGGGGGCCGGAACCGGAAGCCATAGTCTGATTTTACAGCACTTCGGCTATGATGTAACCGCCATTGATACTTCCCGGCTGGCGGTGGAGCTTATGCGCAAGAGTAATGTAAAGCAGGTGGTCGAGGCCGACTTTTTCAGGCACTCCGGGAGTTATGATACCATTCTTTCACTGATGAATGGTATTGGTATCATAGGTACAATAGATCGTTTTGCTACTTTTCTGGATCAAAGCAAAAAACTGCTAAACCCGGGCGGACAGCTTATTTTTGATAGCAGTGATGTGAAGTACCTCTACGAAGGGAAGGATCTGCCAGAGTCGCACTACTATGGAGAAGTGCGGTTTCAATACGAATACAAGGGAAAGAGAGGTGACTGGTTTGACTGGGTGTACATTGACCGGCAAAAGCTCACTTCTCTGGCCGATGAGCTGGGTTGGTTTGTTTATTTCCTGCATTCAGATGAGCACGATCAGTATCTGGTCAGAATGATTCCTCAATAGCCGGAGCTTTTTGTATATTCTGGGCTTATACAACCTTATTCTAATGAACAGACTGAAGTATTTTTTGCTGCTGGCTATGTGTTTTTCCCTCAGCCAGGCAGTAGCACAACGCACAATTATCCATTGTGGCAAACTGATTGACGGAGTTTCTGACAATGTGATGACCCAAATGAGTGTGATTGTGGAGGGAAACAAAATTGTGGCGGTTGAAAAGGGCTACACCCGGGCTAAAAAGGAGGATACCGTTATAGACTTGAAGGGGAAAACTGTGATGCCCGGTCTTATGGATATGCATGTGCATATTGAGGGTGAAAGTAGCCCGGCAAGACAGCTCCAGACCTATACACTTAACCCTGCTGATATTGCTTACAATGCCCAGGTGTATGCGGGACGCACCCTTATGGCGGGTTTTACAACCGTTCGCGACCTGGGTGGTACCGGAGTGAATGTGGCACTCAGAAAAGCCATTAATGCAGGTAAAGTCCAGGGGCCCAGAATTTATACGGCTGAAAAGACCATTGCTACCACAGGTGGCCACGGTGACCCTACCAACGGGGCCAAAATGGCGCTTATGGGAGATCCCGGAGCGGCAGAAGGTGTAATTAACAGCGAGGAAGAAGCCAGAAAAGCCGTGCGTCAGCGCTATAAGAACGGGGCCGATGTGATTAAAATAACTGCCACGGGAGGTGTACTCAGTGTGGCCAAAGATGGTCAGGGGCCACAGTTTAAAATGGATGAATTAAAGGGACTTGTGGAAACCGCCAGGGAGTATGGTTTTGTGACGGCAGCTCATGCGCATGGTGATGAAGGAATGCGCAGAGCGGTAGAAGCGGGTATCAATAGCATAGAGCATGGCACTTTTATGTCTGAATCTACCATGGATCTGATGATTGAAAAAGGGACCTATTACGTGCCAACAATATCAGCCGGGAAATTTGTGGTGGAAAAGGCACAGATTCCGGGTTTCTTTCCCGCGGTGGTAGTGCCCAAAGCCCTTGAAGTGGGACCTCAGATTCAGGAGACTTTTGCGAAGGCTTATCAAAAAGGGGTGAAGATTGTATTCGGTACAGATGCCGGTGTTTTTCCGCATGGAGATAATGGCAAAGAGTTTGGTTATATGGTGGAAGCAGGTATGACACCCATGGAGGCGATCAAATCAGCCACTATGATGGCGGCTGAGCTGCTGAGAATCACGGATGACTATGGCTCTCTGTCTGCGGGTAAAATGGCAGATATTGTGGCGGTGGACGGAGACCCTGTCAAAGATATTTCTGTCATGGAAAACGTCACCTTCGTTATGAAAGACGGTCAGGTTTATAAAGACTGAGCTTTTGTCTGACACTCACATAAAGCCCTCTGAAAACAGGTTTCAGAGGGCTTTTATATTTAAAAGTGAACCCCGATAAAGTGCCAGCGCCACAGCGCAAGTGTGTAGACTATGCCGGAAAGTGAATACAGAGAGAAGTAAATACGGTTGATCAGAAATCCTTCTTCATTTTGCCAGACCTTGAACAGACGATAAACCACAATGAGCAGCAGGGCCGGGATGAGAAAACTAAAATTCTGAATCAATGCTACCTGGTCTGGAATGCCAAACAGCAGGTCTTCTCCTGCCCGGATAAGTTTTACCAATACCATGAAAATGTGAACCCCTGTGACCAGAGAAAAAGCGACACCGGCTATCTTGGTCTGGGGTGAATAAGCTGCTGTTTTGAAACACTCTTTTTTTCTGAGGCGAATGAGCCAGATGATCGCCCAGCCCGCAGGAAGCAGGAGAAAACTTAAAATGAATATGGGGAAGTAGCCCAGATATTCATTGATGAAGTTTATGGTGTCATACCAGGCCAGTTTCTCATAACCTGCCGGTACAAAGTACCCGCCAAGCTCATAATTGCGATATAGCTTCCGGACCTTGCCCTTCGTGTCTTTTTCGAAGTATAAATACAGGTCCGGCTGTAGTGTATGCTGAAAAACCAGCGGAGACACAGGGCGGTAGGTCTGCCAGGCTCCGCTGTGGTAGCAGGTGAGCAGACTGTCGCCCTGTTGATAGAGCCGGAAATTTCCGAGAATATTCCCGAAGAGATCTTCAACGGTATTCCTGTTATAGCGATTGTTACGATACTCTCCGGTAAACAGTGAGAGGTTTTCTCCCTTAAACACAGAAGGACTAATGGCTGATTCAGGAGGGAGAAATTGTTTGGAAAAGCTTTCGGTAAACTGCTGTAAAAAGTTATCTGTTTCTGTACTTACGGCCAGATACATAGCCATGTCACGATCAGGCAAAAAGAGGAGGTAAGAAAGGAAACCGGGAATATTACCGGCTTTCCCAAATCCTGAATTCCCGTTGATATTTTGTACCTCCATACCCAGGGTATAGCCCATCAGCTGAGCACCGTCAGAGATATGCTGTGTTTTAAGGAGTTTGTAAGAGGTTGTGCTCAGAAGGCTGCTGTCTTCTTCTATGAGGGCGAGTGTGAGTTTCGCCATATCCGCTCCTGTGGCAATGAGGCTCCCGGCAGGGGTGAGGTGTCGGTAAATCGTAGCTTTGGGTTCGAATGAGTCATTCGATTCATAGCCTTTAGCATAGTGTATACCTGGAGTACGGTTCCGGGTACTATAAGTAGCAGTTGCCATGTCCAGCCGATCAAAGATGTTCTGCTGAATGTAGGTTTTGAAGTCCATGCCTGATCGTAATTCTACCAGGTATCCAGCCAGTCCGTAGCCGTAATTAGAATAGCTGATTTCTGTTCCCGGCTCGGTATAGAAGCGGGGCATACGCTTTCTAAGGTGCTCTCCCAGCGGTTCTGTATCGCCTTCTGTTTTGGTGGCGTAGCCTATCACCCGGTCGTTGAGGCCACCAGAATGGCTAAGCAGATCTCTGAGTGTAAGAGGACGTGGCGAAGGTGTATTTACCCGGAAAGTAGTCAGGTAGTTGTTTACATTGTCGTCCAGGTGTAACCGGCCCTGTTCTGTTAATTGTAAGACTGCTATGGCGGTCAGGAGTTTTCCAACAGAGCCCAGCTGGTACAGCGTGCTGTCATGGCTGGCAGGAATCCGGGCCTTCATATCTGCTATACCATAGGCTTGCTGATGTACAAAATGCCCGTTATGAAAAAGATCGATAACTCCTCCGGGGATGAGCTTCTTTTTTATACCATCATGGAACAGGGAGTCAATAAAGGCAGCAATGTTCTGATCTGTTATGGTGCTGTTATCTTGATAAGAGAAGGCAGAATGGCCGATGAGAATCAAAAAGAGAAGGTAAGTAAAGCAGCGTCTTATTATCATGGGTTTCTTTTTTCAAGACTACGGCTTTGACGCTGGTTTGTCTTCCGGATTGAGCTTGTTGGTTCCCCGGATTATTATATGGGCAGAATTTAACGGAATTTTTTACGGTATTGGCTGGGAGTAAACCCGGTGTTTTTTTTGAAGGAAGCGTTGAAACGAGATGTTGATTTGAACCCTGCCTGGGTACCGACATATGATAGCTTGAGCTTGTGGTTTTTGCTGTCTTCAAGCAGGTGCTTCGCTTCATTTACTCTCCATTCATTGATCAGCTCAGAAAAACCTTTGTTAAGCTGATTGTTGATGCTTTGCGAGAGGTAAGCGGTGGGGATTGATAGCTCTGTTGAAACTTTTGACAGCTTAAGGTCGGGGTCAAGGTAGAGTTTTTTACGCTTTAAAATGCTGTTGATGTCATTGGCTATTTGCACTTCCCGTTCTGAGTCAAGCCCTGATGAATTATACTTTTCAGGAGTGCGGTCGCTGTCAAATAAGGGTTGATCTGACACAATTTTAAAAGTGAAGTACAGGAGCATGCTGCTCATAAGTATGGTATTTACCATACCGGTATAGAGATCAAAGGCGAAAAAGTAGCGATAGATGTCCAGTAGCCACATAAAGGAGAACAGGCAGAAGATGGCAAATACCGCTCTGAAAAAGTTGACTTTACGAAATGCAGGCAGGGAGGTCTTATTCTTCCATAAAATATAACCTGCGGCAATCAGGTAAACACCCTGCTGGATACGTCTGATGGCTCCGAAGATAAAGGAGTCGGGATGTGTTTCGTTGAACATCACTTCGAGGTAACCGATCTTTGTTGAGGCAGATGAGAAATACAGGGGTGCGAAGTAGCCAATGGCTAGCAGAAAGGGTGCAAAGTGCCAGTATTGTTTTATAGTCCAGGGACGGTTTGAGTCAAAAATGTAAAGGATGGTCAGGTATATTGTAGGAGCGACAAGCAATACAATAGGGGTATTGATCCTGAGCAGGTGGGGCGTCTGAAAAATACCCTGTGTCTGGTATAGTAAGCCATAAAAAATCTCTATGGCCATGATAACCAGAATCATCAGAAAGAAAATCCGGGATTTAGACTTCTGCTGTCTGCTTTTGAGCAGAGCGGTGAAGAGAATGGCTGTTTGGCCGAGGCCTATGGCAAAAAGGTAACTGACGTAGCTACTTTGTATTTCCATGGTGATAACTAAGATACGATAAAACATTACCAAAATGTTCTACCTTATCCATCTGCTCCTGATCCACATGAAGGCCCTCCATGCGGCTCAGCAATAATCCGAAAACACCATTGATACAAGCCTGAACCGGGTCATTAATGAGTCCTTCAGAACTCATAATGGATTCTCTGATGGCAGGTCGTGCTGCATTGAAGACTTCGCGGTAACCGCTGTTTTCTCCCAGAAGTTTTACACTCAGGTCAGACAGCTTCTGAACTTCATCCTGTACATATGAGAGGTGGCCTTCCTTTTCAAGGCCTTCTGCTTTCATTTGCGCAATCACATCGGCATACCAGGTTGCCAGTTCTTCTTTGTCGGCACTGCCCTCCGGAATACTGTCTACCACTCCGGTTTTCATCTTGTCAAAATCCAGATCCACTGATCTGATGAGCAATTCTGTCTGGTACATATATATTATGTACTCTGATATGTTCTCCTGCTTTTTCTTTTCCGCCAGTACCATGGCTGCAAAACTAGGTGAAAAGGTTATGATATCAATTTTTTGTATCCACGATCATCAGAATGGGATTGTCATCTTCATCCATGTTTTCGAAACGCTTCAATGACTCCGGTAGCTTTGCGGCTTTTTCAGGGTTCATTTCAAACCACTCAATGACATATGGCGCCTCCAGATAGCCTACTAACTTACCATCGGCAGTAGCATATTGAGGACTGAATGGTATGAAGTCGTCCAGGTCGTTGGTAAACTGATTCAGCTCTGTGGTTTCATTGTAGGCTACCCTGGTTTCGTTCTTCTGTTTGTTGTAGTAGGCGCTGTGTTGTTCCCCCTTATGCATCAGGCTGAAGAAGATAAAATCAGTGGTCTCGTCCAGATCTCCGATTTCAAAATAGGGTGCAGTGTCTTCAGGAGTGATGAGTGAAGTCTTTTGTTCGTAAGGCAATGAAAAATCCTCATTTACAAATACGGCATGAAAATCCAGAGATGTCTCGCTTACCCGGTAAAGTGTATCGTTGAATGATTCTTTAAAAAACACCTGGTCTTCCCAGTCATAAAAGAGCCCCTCTCTGGTGTTGAAAGAAATTCTATTGGGGTGTTCATTGATGCAGGTTAATCCGTTTTTGTAGGTTTTTACCACATTTCCGTTCTCGTCAAACAGTATCAGTTTGAGTTTCTGATTGCAGTCATAATTGGCATGATACCCTACGTAGAGATTTTCGGCAAGTGGGAAAACATTGCTCGTAAAGGTGCTGTCATCAGCAGGTGTTGCAAAAATAAGCTGCTCCTGCCCGTCAATATCCAGTGCTATGCGTTTGTTTCTTGGGTTTCTGGCATATACGGCCTGCTTGTTTTCGTTTATGTGTATCCAGGGTGAAGTGTTCCGGTATTCATCAGGTCCCTCACCAAAGCGCCTTACCTCCCTTACGAACCGGCCGCTGGCTTTGTCAAAAACATATATCTGCCTGAAGGCTGTAGAGAATACATGATCTCCTGCCAGATAGAAACGTGGATTACCGGCAATCAGGTGCTCCGTACTGCTCTCCAGTTCAATGTAGGTAATGCTTTTGGCAAAGTCGCTTAAAAACACCTCTCCTTTGTTGTCTTCTGCCTCTGCAAGACGAATGGTATAAGGGGCTTCATTTTCTGGAGTTGTTACGGTTTTCTTGCCGCCTGAGTCACAGCCGGTGGAGAAAACCCATATAAGTAAAAGGGTGAATAAATAGTATGGTTCGGAGAGTTTGAGTAGTAATGGAGTAGCGATAAACGATGTTCTTTTCACAGTCTTTATTAGGTCAGTTGGCTTATTTGCCTTAAGCGACAATTATGGTGCAAAAATTATTGATTCCCGGCAGAAAGCAAATGCCTCATAATTTTCTATTTTTGCACTTCTTTTTCAGATTATGGAGCGATTAAGGAATTTCTGCATCATTGCGCATATTGACCACGGTAAGAGTACCCTGGCTGATAGACTGCTGCAATTTACCGGAACGGTAGCCGACAGGGATATGCAGAATCAACTGTTGGATGATATGGATCTGGAGCGTGAACGTGGTATCACCATCAAGAGTCACGCGATTCAGATGAAATACAATTATCAGGGAGAAGAGTATACGCTCAACCTGATCGACACCCCGGGACACGTAGACTTCTCTTATGAGGTCTCCCGTTCTATAGCCGCCTGTGAAGGGGCGCTGCTCATTGTAGATGCTTCACAGGGTGTAGAGGCTCAGACCATTTCTAATCTTTACCTGGCCCTTGAGCATGATCTCGAGATCATTCCGGTGCTGAATAAAATTGACCTGCCGGGGGCCATGCCGGATGAAATGACCGATCAGGTAGTAGAGCTGTTGGGCTGCGATCCTGAAGATGTGATCCGTGCTAGTGGCAAAGAAGGTCTGGGTATTGATGATATCCTCAATGCCATCATAGAAAAAATTCCGGCTCCGGAAGGCGATCCCCATGAGCCACTGCAGGCCATGATCTTCGATTCTGTCTTCAATTCGTTCAGAGGTATCGAGGTAATCTTCAGGGTTTTTAACGGTACTATTAAAAAAGGAGATAAGGTCAAGTTCGTCAATACAGGGAAGACCTATGATGCGGATGAGATTGGTATCCTTGAATTAAAGCAGGCACCTCAAAAAGAAATCGGAGCAGGTAATGTAGGTTACCTCATTTCAGGAATCAAGGTAGCCAAGGAAGTGAAGGTGGGTGACACCATTACCCATGTAGAGCGCCCTACTCAAAAAGTCATTAAGGGTTTTGAGGATGTAAAACCCATGGTGTTTGCCGGTATCTATCCGGTAGATACAACAGAATATGAAGAGCTGAGGGCTTCTATGGAAAAGCTTCAGCTCAATGATGCTTCTCTCGTTTGGGAACCTGAAACCTCTGCGGCTCTTGGTTTTGGTTTTCGCTGTGGTTTCCTGGGGATGTTGCACCTGGAGATCGTGCAGGAGCGCCTGGAGCGTGAATTCAATATGACGGTGATTACCACGGTTCCTTCCGTGCAGTTCCGGGCTATCAGAACCGATGGATCTATTCAGGAGATCAATGCACCTTCTGAAATGCCGGAGGCTAATACCATCTCTCATATTGAAGAACCTTTTATCAGGGCGCAGATTATTTCAAAGGCTGAATATATCGGGCCTATTATCTCGCTCTGTATGGATAAGCGGGGGGTGATCAAAAATCAGGTATATCTTACCAGCGACAGGGTAGAGTTGACCTTTGAGATGCCGCTTGCGGAAATCGTGTTTGATTTCTTCGATAAACTCAAGACTATTTCGAGAGGTTACGCTTCACTGGATTACGAACTCATCGGGTTTCGTCAGTCTACCATGGTCAAGCTGGATATTCAGCTTAATGGAGACAAGGTGGACGCACTGTCTGCCATTGTTCATAGAGATAAAGCCTATGACTGGGGTAAACGACTTTGCGAGAAGCTTCGCGAGCTGGTGCCGAGACAGATGTTTGAGATCGCTATTCAGGCATCGATTGGTACTAAAATTATAGCCAGAGAAACGGTACGTGCGCTGAGAAAGAACGTACTGGCCAAGTGTTATGGGGGAGATATCACCCGTAAGCGTAAACTGCTGGAAAAACAGAAAAAAGGAAAGAAACGTATGCGCCAGGTAGGAAATGTGGAGATTCCACAGGAAGCCTTTATGGCGGTGCTTAAACTGGATTAAACTATGGCATATCAATTACTGGACGGAAGAGCTACCTCCAAGGCTATCAAACAAGAGCTGGCGGAGAAGGTAGAAGAAATCAAATCTCAAAACGGAAAGGTGCCTCATCTGGCAGCTGTGCTGGTGGGAGATGATGGGGCCAGTATCACGTATGTCAATGCCAAAGTAAAGGCCTGTGACCTGATCGGGTTTGGCTCTACACTTATCCGCATGCCGGAAACGGCCTCAGAGGAGGAGCTACTCGCTACAGTGGATAAGCTCAATAACGATCCTGAGATAGACGGCTTTATCGTTCAGGTGCCTTTGCCGAAACATATCGATGAGCAAAAAGTAGTGGAGGCCATCTTACCGGAGAAAGATGTAGATGGGTTTCATCCTGCTAATCTGGGCAAGATGCTACTGGATTTGCCTACGCTCTTACCTGCTACGCCTAAAGGCATGATGCTTTTAATGGA
>DIYH01000034.1:0-499 GCA_002435755.1 Flammeovirgaceae bacterium UBA6059 | reverse complement strand
AAAGGCATGATGCTTTTAATGGAGCGCAATGGTATTGAAACCAGCGGGAAGAACTGTGTGGTCATCGGGCGAAGTCATACGGTAGGTACACCTATTAGTATATTGATGTCCAGAAACTCAAACCCCGGCAATGCCACCGTTACCCTGTGTCATTCCAGAACCAAAGATCTGGCATCTATTACCCGCCAGGCAGATATTCTCATTGTGGCCATAGGTCGTGAAGGCTTTGTATCTGCCGATATGGTAAAAGAAGGAGCTGTGGTAATTGATGTGGGAATTCACAGGGTTCCTTCGGATAAAACCAAATCAGGGTTTAAGCTTAAAGGAGACGTGCTTTTTGATGAAGTGGCACCCAAATGCTCTTACATTACTCCGGTACCGGGTGGTGTAGGGCCGATGACCATCGCATCATTACTCTGGAACACTTATCTGGCTTCGCAGAAGCTTGTTTAATAATTAGGAAAGGCTGAGATACAGCCAAAAAGGATAACAGCAGTTA
>DIYH01000031.1 GCA_002435755.1 Flammeovirgaceae bacterium UBA6059 | reverse complement strand
AGTATTATTGGAAGGTAGTGTCTCATAATGATCAAGGAGTCGTCGAGTCCACTGAGGTAAGGCAGTTCACCACCAAGCCGATGGACGGGAATGAAACAGGGATTATGGTTGATGACCGGGATGGACAGGTTTATCAATGGGCCAACATCAACGGATATAAATGGATGACACATAATCTTGCCTATGAGCCATCGGAAAGCGATGGTTACTACGGTTACGAGTATTGGCACACCAACAAAGACGCATCGAAGAAAAGTTATTCACTACTACTACATCAAGATCAACACAAAGAAAGGTACGGCTACCTATATGATTGGAATGCTGCCATCAACCCCGATGCTCTAAGTGATACTAGCACATACATGCAGGGGGTGTGTCCAAGTGGCTGGCAGGTAGCTCCTCGTGAGGCCTGGAACACCTTCTACCCGCTGGACTTTACGACCACCCTACATCACAGTACCTGGTTTGTTGGCGGAAAGCAAAACGAATGGCTTAATAAAAGTGGGTTGAGCTTACTGCCTTCTGGATCTAGGTTGAGGTTTGCTCAGACACCTTTTGAGTCTGGGAACAACATGCAGTTTTGGTACACAGAGGGAGATCGGACCCAGCGCTCTATTTTGTACCAATATCTCCCAAGCTCCAGTAGAATGTGGGTGAGTACGGGAAGTAACGTAGCTTCTGCTGCCGTACGCTGTGTCAAAATCAGTGCTGACAACAATGCACCGACCTCACCTGTATTACAATCTCCAGGTTTCCAACAGAGCGCTTTAAGCCTACCTGTTCGCTTTGAATGGACCCAAGCTACAGACGCTGATGGTAATGATATCCTTTATGAAGTTTACGTTGATACGGTCGCAGTACCTAAGTACAAGCCGGGACAAAACATCCGCAACACTTTCTACGAAATGGACGAGTTAAGTCCAAACACTACCTACTACTGGAAGGTCAGAGCTAAAGACCACTATGGTGACTTTGGCGATAGTGAAGTGTGGTCTTTCACGACGAATCCTGATGCATCTAACGCACCACCTGAATCACCTACCCTCCTTGTACCTGTGGCAAGTGGTCAAGATGTCCCTATTCAACCCACCTTGTTTACTTGGCAGGCCGCTAGTGACCCTCAAAATGATCCTGTGACTTACAACTTCCACCTTGGTATTCGTCCGGAGTTTCAAACACAGATAGCCAAAGATATTGTCGGTACAAGTTTTGAAATAAGCGAGTTGGAATCCGGCACTACTTATTATTGGAAAGTAGTTGCCAAAGATGGTCGTGGTGGTTTATCAGAGAGTGACGTCCGATCTTTCACTACGTTCAACAGGCCTCCTACTGCACCTCAGCTACTAGCACCTATTAATGGTAATGAAGGCAACCTGATCGAACAGACACTCAGCTGGGGTCGATCCACCGACCCTGATGGTGATCCTGTATCTTACCGGCTTTTTATCGGGCAGTCTCCTGATAATTTTTTGAATTATGGGATCATCAATGGTCGTAGCAGATACATTTTTGGCAATGCCATTCCCAATAACACGACTTTCTACTGGAAAGTGGTCGCTACAGATGGTAAAGGCGGAGAGACATCAAGCGAGCTCTGGACATATAAGACCCACGATTTCTCCGGGTCAATAAAACCAGCACTGAAAAGTCCTGCTAATCTCTCTACGAATGTCAGCCTCAACCCTACTCTTGAATGGGAGAAGGCACCCAATACCTCATTCACGTATGATGTGTATGTAGATGATATACTTATCGCCAATGATCTAACTACAGATTCATATACTATCAACACGTTTTTAGATCGATCAGGACTAAGCCCTCACAAGACGTATACCTGGACGGTTATTGCCAAAAATGTCCATGGTGCCATTGGCGAACCCGAACCAAAGGAATGGCGGTTTACTACTGTCAACGCACCACCTACACCAGCAGTCCTTATTAGTCCGGCAGCCAACGCCCAGGATGTAGCCTACGACCCTACGCTCACCTGGCATAATGCTATAGACCCTGATGGGAGCATATTGGTGACCTATGACCTGTACCTTGACAATAATCCGAACCCATCGACACTTGTTGCCTCCGGACAAGACACTACTTATACAGCCAATTGGCTCACTCCTAACGCTACTTACTACTGGAAGGTAGTTGCGACAGACCCTTACGAAGGAAAAACATCAAGTGAGATCAGGAGTTTCACGATTCAGAATAACACAGTCAACTCAGCACCATCCGCTCCTGACCTTATCAGTCCCAGCAACTTCGATGGACAGCAGTCAGCTACCACACTGCTCACCTGGCATCCTTCCAGGGACATAGATGCTGACCCGATCACTTATGATGTGTATATGGATAGCCATCCTGTACCAAGCACATTACTGGTAAGTGGACTGACAGACGCTGAATACTCCGCAACAGGCCTATTGGCCAATACTCCTTACTATTGGAAAGTAGTGGCCAAAGATGACCAGAGTGCGGCTACCAGCAGTGACACCTGGTTGTTCAATATCAAGAATACCCTACCGGAATCACCTGTGCTCACCGGTCCGACCAACGTAGGAAAGCTAACAGGTACCAGCACTACTCTCACTTGGGCTGCTGCCTCAGATGCCGATGGCGAAGTGGTGACCTATGATGTCTATCTGGACCAAGCACCCAACCCCACCACTCAAGTAAGCACCGGATCAACAGATCTCAACTACACCACTAACACTTTGCAAAACAATGCGAAGTACTACTGGAAAGTAGTAGCCAGGGATCCCCAGGGAGGAGCATCTTCCAGTGAAATCTGGAGCTTCAGCGGGCAAAACGAAGCGCCGCTTGCACCAGTAATTGACAGTCCTGTGTCAGGAGCAATCGTAGGTAGTTCGACCATCACTTTACAATGGCAGCCGAGCATAGACAGTGACAATAGTGACGAGGATATCAAATATGAGGTACACATGTCTACTGACTCTAATCAGTTGGAGAAAGCGGCTACTGTATTGCAGGCCACTTCCTATACAGTATCGGACCTAGCGGAAAACACACCCTACTACTGGAAGGTGATAGCCGATGATGGTGAGGGAGGCACGGCCAGCACTGGTGTACAATCCTTCACCTATCAAAGTGCGGCGCAAAACCAAAAACCTACTGCCCCTAACCTATTGTTACCAGCAGATCGGACACAAGATGTAGCCAATAGCATCTCCCTGAGTTGGGATGTAAGTACCGACCCGGAGGGCGATAATGTAAGCTACAGGCTCTACATCAACCAGGCGCTGATCTCAACGGTCACCACCACAACATTTGACCTTTCTCATCTGGCTGTTGGCAGAACCTACATCTGGCAGGTAGTTGCTGTAGACGAAAAAGGAAATCAAAATGAGAGTCCATCATGGCAATTCACCACAGCTAACCAGGTAATTGAGCATTTTACAATCTCCGGTACTATTCAAGATGCTGCCAACAACAGTTTAGCCGATGTGACACTACAAGGGCTCCCTCAATCAGTCAAGACCAATGCCCAGGGTAACTATACTGCACAGTTGCCGAGAGGATGGAATGGTACGATCACTCCATCGCTGACGGACTATTCTTTCAACCCAACCGAGATACAAGTAAATGGCCTGACCAGCAACCTGGCTAACCAGGATTTTACCGGCAGGTATACTGGAGACTATATCCTATCGGGAAAAGTACTCGATGCTAATAGCAACCCGTTAGGGAATGTGCACATGAATGGCTTCAGTCAGACAGTAACTACCAATGCTAATGGTGAATTCTCAACAGATGAGGCAGCCGGATGGTCTGGATCGATCACTCCTGAACTCGCGAATTACGAATTCGATCCTGTAAAAATCGACATCACCTCTTTGGATAAGAATCGGAGTAACCTTGATTTCGCAGGTACCGTCAATGTGTTTTACGAAGTAAGTGGGATCATAAAAGACGGATCAGGAGCACCCGTTCCACAGGTATCACTTTCAGGATTCCCTCAAGCCACTAAAACAAATGCGCAAGGTGAGTTTTCAGCAGTGGTTCCTCACAGATGGAGCGGTACGATCAGACCCCAACTATCCGACTATTCTTTCCAACCTACACAGATTGTACTTAGCAATGTAACAGAAAACCAAATCAATCAAGACTTCACTGCTACATTGCTGGTAAGATATACCATATCAGGAAAGGTCACTGATACGAACGATGACCCACTGTCTGATGTGGTAATAGAAGGATTTAATCAGACGGTGCGCACAAGTGCAACAGGTGAGTTTTCCATGAGATTAGATGCAGGAGCTACGGGTACGCTTACGGCAGCTTTAGAAGATTATGAGTTCAGCCCGGCCAGCCAGAGCATTACCAACTTGCAAGCCGACAGGAGCCAGTTAGACTTCAAGGGCACGTACACCGGCAACTACGAGATCAGCGGAAAGGTCTTGGATCAATCCAATGCAGCCTTAGCGCAAGTAGCAATTACTGGGCTTCCTAAGGCTACCACTACTGACGAAAATGGCGAATTCAAATCTGAGGTGCCTGCCGGATGGAGTGGTACCATGCGACCACAGCTTGTGGATTATACTTTTGCCCCCTCGCAAATAGCCTTGACCAATGTTCGATCTAGCAAAGCCGAACAGAATTTTGCTGCTACCTACGTTGGCAACTATCTCCTAGCAGGTCAAATACTGAATGGTAGTGGAGCACCACTAGCCCAGGTGAGTCTCAATGGATTTGGCCAAGAGATAATGACTGACATGGAAGGTCGCTTCTCAGTTGAAATCAAGGCTGATTGGTCGGGTACTATTACACCCGTATTGAGCGATTATGAATTTAGTCCTGCAGATTTCTCTATTGACAAACTAGATGGCAACATCACTGATCTCAGGTTTGAGGCTACCTACACAGGGACCTACGAGATCAGCGGACTGGTACTTGATCAGAGCGGAGCTCCTATGGCTCAGGTACAGATAGCCGGCCTATCGGAAACAATCACTACGAGTGCCATAGGAGAGTACCGTGTAGATGTACCCGCTGGTTGGAACGGGACACTCACGCCTTCATTTGCAGATTATGCTTTTGAGCCATCTCGGATTGTCTTTGATGATGTTGGATCCGACCAATCAGGTAACAGTTTTACCGGAACCTATGTGGGTGACTTCACGCTATCCGGAACAGTACTGAGTCAGTCAGGTGAGCCCTTAAGTGAGGTAGTACTTGAAGGGTTTGACCAGGAAGTAATGACAAACACAGAAGGTAAGTTTTCTATTGATATAGCAGCTGGATGGACAGGCTTGATCACTCCTCGGTTGGAGAATTATGAGTTTTCACCATCAAACATTGCCATTACATCACTGGATAGTGATCGAGATGATCTGGACTTTGAAGGGACCTATATCGGCACCTACGAGGTTTCAGGACAGATCTCTGATCAATCCGGAGAACCTCTGGTAGGTGTATCTCTCGCTGGTCTTCCGGAAGATGTTGTCACAGATGAGCTAGGCCTATACAAGGCTGAGATACCCGCTCAATGGAATGGTACTATCACGCCGATGCTTTCTGATTATACTTTTGAACCTGCTTCTGTTGTTCTGGATGATGTCTCATCCGACAAGTCTAACCAGAGTTTTGTGGCAACTTACATAGGTGACTATGCTATCTCCGGTATCATAGTAGATGGCTCAGGAGAGCCGGCGGTTGGAGTAGTACTATCAGGTTTCCCTGAAGAAGTAATCACTGATGCTTCCGGTGAATATAGTACTGGCGTATCAGCAGGATGGTCTGGTACCGTTATACCGGAAAAGGAAGAGTCACAATTCATACCACCTCAGATAGTCTATACGGATATTGATAGCGATCTTACTAACCAGGACTTTCTATGGGTGATAGTAAATGGTCTCGACAATGAGCGTAGTGAATTGATCAAAATCTATCCCAACCCGAGTGATGGAAATATAGTAATAGAGCTATCCGAGCTTACACAGACATCAGCTGAACTACGGATCTTAGGCCTACAGGGTAGAGTGATCCAGCACATACATCTGAACAAGGACGTAAGATCAGTGCACTGGGATGGAACCGACGAAAATGGCGCTTCAGTGCCTACTGGTATCTATATCTGTCAAATCAGTATAGATGGGGAGCCCCCTGCTACTGCTCGGATTATCATTATAAGATGATCATCCAATACAACAGCCTAAATTGATGGGTAATACAGAATATCAGTACCAAAAGAATGACCGTCGATAAAAAAGCTTTATTTCCCTTGGCTTTCCTTCTTTTCTGGCTATCAAAAACCACAAATAGGTTAGACCTCATCGGATATTCTTTTTGGTCTCAGCATCTACTAGAGACCTAAGAAAACTGGTAATGGTATCTGAGGAGGTATGCTGTTTCCCGTAGGTGAGGTTAAAGGCATAATCAAAATCATGAGGGTTCTTTCCCTGTACATGCTGGATAAGAGTCTCCAACTTATCTAAGGCTTTTGCCAGTTTAGCCTCAGGGGTTTTGACAGCATTATATTCATCGAGTAGCTCGAGCATTTCAGTTCTCTGGGCCTCAGGTAATGGACTGATCACCTCTATAAAATCGTTGCGCTCTGCAAAATTCTTATCTTCATGAGGAGATTGCTCTATAGCAGGTATATCTCCATTAACGAGCTCGCCCAGATCATGTATGATCAGCATTTTCAGCAATCGAATCATATTAATGGTTGGGTAATACTTCTCAAGTGCAAAAGCGATCAGCATGATACGCCAGGTATGCTCAGCTGTACTCTCTTGCCTACCTTCAGAGTTATGAGCAGATCTTAAAGTCGCTTTGAGAGGTTCCGTACCTTTAATAAAGGCATAGATAGCTTTCAGCTCCGAGTGCAATATTTCTTCCATCAATACTAGATAAAGATATTAGTGAGGTACCGGTTGCGAATATCTCGATACACGTAAAATTCTCCGTCGATAGTTGCTATCTCTGACACGCCAGTAGCTTCCGAGGCTATAATCAATGAGCCATCAGCTAAATCCATGGGCACATCCTTAAGTTTTTCCGATAGGTCGACGAGTCTTGCAAGATGATCAAAATCGAAATCGAACAGATGGAGTCCTCCCCTATCAATCCACTTCAGCAAATTGATCTGAACATGAGCACTAAACGAAAGCATATGAGAAGCCTCTGTAACAACAGGCCAGGTGGTAAGAAGCTTGCCATTGTAGCCTTTGACAAAGCTTATTGCCTGATGATAGCTATCATTTTTGTCAAACAAAGCTATCAACGGTCCGGCATCAAGTAGCGTGTTTCTCACTTATCTTAGCTTTGATTAGTGTTTTATAGGTGACAAACCCATCGACTGTATTGCTACCGGCCACTCCAAACAAATCCTCGCCAACAACAAACGGATCAGCATGATCACGCTTGCCAGCGAAGTAAACCTCAAGAGCTTCACTCACTACCTGAGATTTAGGAATTTTGTTAAGCTTAACATAATCTGCTAACTGCCTTTCGCTATCCCCTGATAATCGTATGATGAGCATCTTTTCATTTTTCATTGTATTACAAATGTCATACAATCCTTATCAATAATAAACCTCATTCAAACAGATCTCCATGTTTAAGGTCTTTTGCCATCAATAAGTTTGTGCTTAGGTTGCAGTATGCCCGAAGTATTCACAAAACTGTTACCTATGGTGATTGGGCTACTAGTTAGTCCCATTCCGGTCGTAGCATTGCTCATCATGTTGATGACAAACCAAGCCAGGCAAAATGGTCTCGCGCTAATCGCAGGCTGGTTATCAGGGATTACAGGTGTTGGGCTGCTTGTGGTGAGCTTCCCTTTTCTTGGGAAAATCGAATCAGATAATGTCGCTTTGGCCTCACTTATCAGAACAGGAATTGGTGCCATATTAATAACGTGGGCAGCCTACAAGGTATTCACTCGCTATCACAATCGAAACTCCCGGACGCCTAAATTCTTTTCAAAACTAGACCAACTAAAGCCTCGTGCTGTTTTCGGAGTAGGGATTTTGGTATCCGCAGGTAATATCAAAAACCTGGGCTTCAGCGCAGCTGCTGCAATTGTGCTCAATCAAACAGTTGATAATCTGGTTCATAAGCTTGGCTACCTGGTGGCTTACTCACTTGTTGGCAGTCTCACCCTCTTTATTCCGATGGTGCTCTATTTAGTGTTAAGGCATCAAGCTGACCCTATACTTCAGCGTTGGAAAATTTGGTTGATCTCCTATCATGATTACATTTTGGCAGGTGTGGTGGTTTTCATTGGTGTGATGATCATCTCTGGTGGCCACTGAAAGTGTCGATAACAGCATACTAGATAATAGCGTTGTTTGTGATACCTTTATATTCAGGTTTCAATGATCTTTCAACCAGCTACTTTACTCATTGTCCTTTGTCTTTTCGCAAAGGTAAGTTACTCTCAAATCGAGAAGGTAGATAGCCTCATGTCTACCCTCAGCGATCTGAGTGGCACACAGAAGGTTGACTCTCTAAACAAAATTGGCTTCAGTCTGATATTCTCAGAACCAGATGAGGCAAGAGGTATATTCAACTCATGCATCGAATTATCAGAATCAATATCCTATAATGAAGGTCTGGCTACAGCGCTAAAAAACAAGGCGATATCTTACGATATACAGGGGCGGTCCAATGATGCTGTTCGCTACTATTTGCTGGCACTAGACATTCTCGATAGGCTCAACGACTTATCAGGGATATCAAAAATCAAAAACAATCTTGGTATTGCCTATAAGAACCTCGGCGATCTCGAAACCTCCGAACGTTTCTATGCAGAATCCATCTTATTAAAACAGGAAATAGGAGATATACGAGGAGTAGCCTATGGCAACAACAATGTTGGAGAGATCTATGAGATCAGAGGCCAACCTGGCGAGGCGCTGGAATATTTCAGAAGAGCCCATACCATTCTTGACTCCATTGGAGACAATAGAGGGATCTCGATCTCCCTCTCCAATATTGCGGCTTCTCAGATTGCGCTAGGCCAATACGCACTAGCTATTGCGAATATCCGCGAGTCTATGAAAATCGACGAAAAGCTAGATGATCAATACAGCATCTCACTCTCATACCTGCTGCTAGCCAATACCTACCTCAGTCTGGAGGAATTTAGCGCTAGCGCGAATTCACTGCAAAACGCAGAGGTGCTAGCCAAGGAGATAGGGGCACTGAAAGTATATCACGATTGCCAAGCTCTAAAAATCAGACTTTACAGGCAAATGGGCAATACACAACAATTGCCGGACTTGTATGACCAATTGCTCTTACTCAGGGACAGCATCTCCAAGATCAACCTGATGGAAGAAACAGCAAGAGTAAAAGAACAGTATGAAAGTCGTCAGAAAGAACTTCAAATAGCCGATCTGGAGAAAGAAGCACTCTTGAACAAGACCATAATTCAAAGTCAAAACCAATTTTTCGGGTTTTCAGTAGTTGTCATTTTTCTTTTGACCGGACTTTTGTTGGTCATTGCCATCTACTACCGAAACAGCCGAAAGAAAAACAAGCTCCTTCAGGAGAAAATCATAGAACGCGATCAGGCCAGAAAACAGGCTGAGATAGCCAGCCAGGCCAAGTCCAAGTTCTTAACCAATATCAGTCATGAGATAAGAACACCGCTTAATGGGATCATAGGTTTTACAGATCTACTTCTGGAAACTCCTCTTAATGATACTCATCAAGAATATCTGTCTACGGTAAGTAAGTCTGCCTATGGACTACTTGACCTAGTCAATGAGATCTTAGATTTCTCGAAGATCGAATCCGGAAATATGGAACTCGATTTGGAGGTCACCGACCTGCCGGAGTTATGCAGCCATATTATTCAAATGGTTGGCTTTCCGAGCGCTCAGAAAAATCTACAACTTAAAATGAGCAAGATTGATGAGCAATACCGGTATGTGATGGTGGACGGAATCAGACTGAGACAAGTATTGGTCAATCTTCTATCCAATGCGGTGAAATTCACCGAAAAAGGGTCGATCGAGCTCAAAATAGAAGTCAAAGACAAAGATAAAAACGTCGCTGGATTCAAGTTTTCTATCATTGATACCGGTATCGGTATTCAACCTCAGAATCAGAAAAAAATCTTCAACGCTTTTTCTCAGGAGGACTCATCTACTACGAAAAAATACGGAGGAACTGGTTTGGGTTTGACTATTTGTGACCGTCTGATCAATATGATGGGAAGCCAACTTAACCTGACCAGTGAACCAGGCAGAGGAAGTACCTTTTCTTTCGAACTCGAATTGTCAGTGGTTGACAGACAAGGACAGCCTTCAGACTTGAATAAACCATCTGGTACATCCAAAACAGTTGATCCAATATTGGTAGATAACCCCACCATTCTTATTGCTGAAGACAATGAAATGAATATGAGGCTTACGAAGTTCATGATCAAGAAATCCATTCCTCATGTTACAACCCTGGAAGCAAAGAATGGTGCGGAAGCTGTGGCGCTGTTCTTATCAGAAAAACCTGATCTAGTTCTTATGGACGTCCAGATGCCGGAGCTCAATGGCTATGAAGCTGCCAAGGCTATTAGATCGCATGAAGAGGGCCTCAATGTACCGATTATCGCACTTACGGCGGGTATGGCATTGGAAGAACGCGAAAAATGTTTTGAATCAGGAATGAATGACTTCATCAGCAAGCCTGTCGTAGACGACTCCCTCGCCAAGGTGATCAGGAAATGGCTCTTGAAGCAGGTCTCTTAAGAATAGCCCACTCTACTACCTCTTGATCCAGTATAACAAATACAGAGTAAGCTAGAATGCGGTGTGATATTGCAAACCACATTTTTTGATTCAGAGTCGCTTTGAAATGAGTAATAATCCATCAAACAGGATGTATAAAAAGCACAAATAGTTAGACACACGTCAGGACATAAAACTAGCATCGCCTTGAGATGACGATAGTTTTATGTTGAACATTAGCTCCTTTTAGTGTCATCACCCGCGTTAAAGTATTAGTTGTGCAAGACTTTCGCTTTCATTTTTTCAATTTGTCTATCACCTTGTCAAATCGACTATCCATACATACACTGAGGTCAGTGGTCATAAACTTACCGTCTAGAAAAAAACTGAAAATCGTCGCTGGACTTGGTGCATTTTGAGCTTCTTCCACAGTCTTGAGTTTGATCACCTTCAACGGTAGTTTTCTGTTTTCCGCAGTTTCTACTAAGGATTCTTTAGCATGGAATTCAGCAAAAGGGCATCTGTTGGAATAGTATACAACGATCCCATTCTTATCTGGACATTCACCGCTTTTTACAGATTCATTGAACTTTGGGTTCTCAGAATTATCATCAAATTTGATTGCTAGCAAGCTAAAGCCGCTCACAATTCTTTCTACTTCTTCGAACCCCTGTTTCAACAACCACTTCGTGTCACTCATAAAATGAAATTTCTTTGTTCCCACCACAGTCACCAATCCATTCTTACCTTGCTCTTTCGCATCTTCTATGGCAGAATTCAGCAGTGCTTTACCATAGCCACTCTTTTTGTATTTACCAGATACCCAAAAACAATTGACATTTAGATAGTTTGGTGCTGTTATTGGAACCCAAGCGCTCTCCGCTGGCCCATACTCAATGAAGACTTTTGCTCTTTCATCAAGCCGTCTAAAGACATATCCATTATTGAATTCCTTTTTTAGCCAATCCTTTTTTGCTTGATAGCTGTCAGTACATTTTTTGTCAGATATGGCACAACAAATGTGTTCCGAACCAATGTTTTCAGCATTTAACTCAATGAAATTTTCCATTTGACATTTTTTAATAAAGCCTAACGATCATGTACCTGGCACCACGGTAAGTTTTTTTACTAGTGGAGATCAGAGTATTTCGATCATAACATTCTGATCCATAGTGTCAGATTCAATTTGAATCTTTTGTAAACAAAAGTTATCAATCGACGATTGGAAATCTCCAATACTCCAATCTGTACAATGGCAATTTAGCCATTCACGGTAGCCAAAAAATGAGTAAAATCAGCGCACGAGGCTTATTAATTCATGTGTTCCAAACTCAGGGAATTTGTGAGGCGAAACAATCAAGCGCAGCACTAACATTTTATCATTCGGCACTCAACCAATGTGATTTTTCATTCAGCTTCAAATCACCTATTGAGAGCTGGGCGCTATTTCATTTGTCAGCCACCAATTTTCGAGATACTTCCACTGTAAGTATCTGAAAGGAGTTCGGTGTTACCCAGGTAGGTCCAATAGATATTGGTTAGGTATTTTTTTAGCACCTGGTGCACCTCAGCGGTTGATACCCCTTCGATCTTTGAATTGAACTCAGTTGAACGAATGCTTGGTTCTCTCAAGCTGGATACAACAAGGCTATTACATTGATCCAGCGTCGACTCTTCTCCTAAATACTTTTTTGTCAGATACATTGACTTATGATTCTCTAGCTCCTTTTCAGTGACGCCATTTTCGCGAATATCGCTGAGCAATTCCATGAGTATTTTAAGCGCTAACTCAGGGTTTTCGGTATCCATTTGTATCACACTATAAGGGTTATGAACGATTCCATTAGCATAGAAGGCACTAGGTCCGTATGAAAGCCCTTCTTCATTTCGGATTCGTTGAAAAACTCTTGTACTCAATATTTCCATTCCTAGCAGCATTGGGAATCCGTCTTCTGATGTCAACTTAGGCGAGTGGATCATTCCTCTTAAATAATTGGTTGCTAGCTCTGATTCATTAATCGAAATGGAAGTGGGAAGCGTCTTATGGCTATTAGGAACAGCTGGAGCTTGATCAACGCTTTGACTCCCGGCAAACTTGACAAGTTCTTCCCTTTCCGAATTATTAAAATCACCTGCTGCCACGAAGAAGCCATTTCCTCTACTTCTCAATTGATTGAAATATGTTAGAACCTCTTCAGGTTCCAGTTGCTTGATACTCGATGGACTACCTTGGGGAATTTTATGATAATCAGAATCTCTAAACAAGTTCTCCATAGCGAGTAGAAAAAGTCGGGTTTGACCATCTTGTCTCATGTAGTACGCTTCCAGAGCTAGTTCTTCTTTGACATTTTTAAATACGCTCTCGTCAAAAGCCGGCTCGTTTAGTGTTTTTTTGAATAGTTCGAATGAGCCTGCCCAATGTCTTTTAAGTCCTACGAACGTGATCGTGGAGAAATCGTAATCTGACATCACTTCTATCTGGATACCCAGGCTGTCAGTGGCCTTTAAAAATTCAGCAGGAGGCAAATCCTTTACTCCACCTTTTGCAGCCCAGTGCAAAGCAAGCTGCTCGATACCCTGTTGGTTCTTGTCATAATTAGCCGTGCCGCCTGGAATGACATAGGCAATAGCAAAGGTGGTCCGATTGACATGCTTTAAAATGACTTTTTGACCTGCTGATGTTTCAATAATGTCTTGTGCTCCCAGAAATGGAGTAATAACGAGAGACAAGAAGTAAAATATCATCACTATTCTATTCATTCTGGCAAGAATTTAGACCGGATGGATTTGTGAAGGCGTTTGCTCTTATTGGGCTGAATGACCAAGCCGTACACTCTTGGTTGATCCAGATAATTATTGATAAGCCTTTTAACATCCTGTAGCGTCACAGATTGGATCCGTTCTTCGAATTCAAGACTTAATGCTTCATCACCTATTGCCCAACGATCGCCAAGCTCAAGAACATATTCTGATAGTTTTTCTTTCTCGAAGGTATGCTCTGCCTCCCATTTGCTTTTGGCTAATGATAGCATTTGATCTGAAATTGGTTCATTTTTCAGCCAGGTTGTGATTTGTCCCTCTAGCCAAAGGATCAACTCATCTGTAGTTTTAATGTCCGGATAAAACTCCATGAATAAAGTACTTGATTGACTGCCAAATCTGATACCTGCGAAGTAATCATACACATAGTCTTTTTCATTTAAATCCTGGTAAAAAGAGGAGGTGCTAAGGTTGAGAAGGTAAAAAAATAAGCTTGCCGCAATTTGACTATTCATGTCTTCGTTTCCCGGACCTTGCCATGAAACAAGAAGTGCCGGTGATTCCACAGAACTGCTCTCAAGTAATACATAGTCGGTGGCGGTTAATTTTTGAAAACTGTAATCAGAGGTTAATGAGGGACTGTTTTGAGTATGCTCCCATTGATCAAATTCATCCATCAGAGCTGGCATTACCTCTTCCTTTTGAATATCGCCAGCTACAATTAGAAGAGCATTATTTGGGTGATAATACCTTTCTTCCAGGTCGAATAGAAACTCCGAATCTGCTTTGAGTATATTGTCAATATCTCCAGAGACATCCTTACGCATATGTTGTGAACCCCAAAGTGCCTTATTAGAAGTTTGACCGAGCATATAGTAGGGATCAGACGCCAGGATGTTAAGCTCATCTTTTATAGCAGACTTTTGCAGCTCAAGTTCTTGTTCCAGGAATATAGGATTTATGATCCCTTCAGCAAAAAGTGCCAATCCTGCTTCCCACCTAGAAGAGTTGAGGCTGAAATAATAATGAACAGATTCTTCATTGGTAAGTGCATTAGGAATTATTCCGAGCTTTAAGATTTCATCCTGAAAGCGCAGAGTTGTAGGATATAAGTCGGTCGCCGTGAAAGCCATATGCTCAAATAGGTGTGCTAATCCGTTCAAACGCTCATCTTCTGCTATTGCACCAAAGCGAAGTACCATATCAAAGTGAACCAACGGATTGGAAGGATCCTCGATGATCAACACCTTCATCCCATTTGAGAGCTTTTTGAAGTGGTAATTATTAGGTAAATCAGGTTGTGCCAGGCCTTGAGAAGAAGAAAGAAGAAAACTGAATGATACGGCCCATTTAACGATTGCTTTCATAGTTGCTATCGGGAACTCGGTCTACAATTTTTTATCGAATTCGTAGTTTGTCTTTAATGAGTTTAGAGTTTTCTTAACTTAACTTCTGATGATCATTATTAGATTTTATTCTCAGCTCCAATTGCCATCAACAGATAGAGGAGTGTTATACCCTTTTAAAAACATAGATAATTTAGCTATTCACTACAGTTCACACAACGCACAACAATAAGTAAATTCAAAGCAACAAGACTAAAAGATTCCTGAACTTGAAACTCAGAAAAATCAGATATCATTTCTAACATCTTAGAGAATGGAGAATCGATTTTTTTTCGAATGTTTCAAACAAATATCAATCACCTCCTGTTGTGCTATCATTAATGACCGTTAGTCATTTATGGTAAGGAAAAGAGCTACACCGGAGTTTAGAAGAAGTCAGATCATCGCCGCAGCTGATCTGGTCTTGCTGGAAGTGGGTATAGAGAATTTCACAATTGACCAAGTCATAGAGCGCGCCAAGATTGCCAAAGGGACAGTCTACAACTACTACAAGAACAAAGACGAAATGCTTGCAGAGTTGGGCTACAAAGCGCTTTCGCTGATGCATTCACTATTTTATCAGGCGATCATGGAGTCAGAAGACAGTATCAAAAAGCTACGGGCTGTATGCACTAGTTCCTATGACTTTTACCAACTCTACCCACAATACTTCGAACTGATCTCTTATATGGAGCGCCCTGACTTCAAGATCAATACACATGACTATGTCAAAATCAGTCACAACATCACGGATATGGTTAATCGTGTAGTAATCGATGGGCAAGAAAAGGGTGAGATCAGACAAAGTCTAGCTCCTGAGATGATCACCTACATTATCTGGGCTTCTTGCGTCGGTGTTGTTCAATTTGTGGAGTCAAAGAAAAAGCTACTCAAAAACCATCATGAGATCAATACAGCTCAAATGGTAGAAACATTTGCCGAAATGATAACTGTTGGAATCAAGGAATGAAAAAAATTTCACTAAATAATGACTATCAGTCATTAAAGGCTAAACTACGACAATCCACGGCTGGACTGGTCACCTATTTTGTAGGTATCAACCTTTACTTCTGTCTATGGTTTTTGGGAAGTGAAGGAGAGTCATTAGTATGGAATCATCAGTCCCTAAGATTCAATCATCTATGGTACGCCTCTAATGTGGTCTTATTCTTGGTGTTTGGGATCACTCTGATCTACCGCACCATTTCAAAAAATTGGGTTTGGCTTAATGCAGGGCCGATGAAGATTGACTTTCTTGTACAAAGCGTAATTGGAATAGTATCATTTCCTGTACTTCTGTACGGCTCTCTATTGTTATTCTCTGATATTGAGAAGGCATCACTTGTTAGTTACGGTCAGACTTCAATGTTCCTATCATTTCTGATTTACCACACCGTCGTATTTAGTTTAGTGATCATACTTATCAACCTAAGCCAAAGTATTGGAGGAGCAGGTCTAATTCAGCGCTATCTTTTCAGAGGCCTCTCCAGGCCAATGCAGGTGGACAAAGGATTCATGTTCTTGGATCTCAATTGCTCTACGGCCATCGCTGAGCAGTTGAGCCACACTAAGTACAGTGGTTTATTAGGTGACTGCTTCGCTATACTGGAAGAGGTGGTTGACAAGTTTCCGGGAATCAATGTTTACCAATATGTCGGTGACGAAGCAGTACTTCATTGGGACTATTCAGACAAGCATCTGTGCAATCAGTCAATAGCATTATTCGAAAAATTCAAAGTCCGCTTAGATCTTCAGTCTTCCTACTTTGAAAACAGATATCAGGTCAAACCAATCTTCAAGGCTGCTATTCACGGTGGCACAGTCACTAGATCGGAGATAGGCAGTACACCAATTCATCTAGCTTACCATGGTGATGTGGTCAATACAACTTCACGCATTCTTGGTATCTGCCACAAACACGAGACGGACTTGCTTATCAGTGCTTCATATTATGAAAGACTAAAAAATGAGGTGCTAGATGATAGCTATAAGAAAATCGAAGAAGTAGTACTAAACGGCAAGGTTCATCGACTGACGGTCTATAAGCCGCTGAAGCCATACTTCATACCAGAAAGAGCATATCAAAAAATTTGAACTAAAATGACTAATAGTCAATAACTACTCACTATAATGAAAATGAAAAATCAAAAAACGAGAGCAACCATCCTTATCATTCTTGGGGTGATTGTAAGCATTGGACTGATATCCTATCGCTTCAATGAAGCAAATGCTGCACAGGAGGAAGAACCGAATACGACGGGACAAAATCCTAACTCCACTAGCGAGAAAACAGGATTTGTGCTAACCAAAGATGACCTCAATCTCATAGAGGTAAAACGCGCTGACAAACCAGTGGAATGGCCAATTAGCGGTCGTGTTGTACCTAAAAATACTACTGAGCTATTCTCGGAAGTTCAGGGCAAAGTGCTCTCGGAGCGCTTTATGCTCAATGAGGGTTTGACATTTGATCAAGGTCAGGTGCTACTTCAGCTAGACGCAACCGAGTTTAGCCTACAACTTGAGGCACAGCGCAGCGCCTTTCTCAACATTCTCACGGGTATGATGCCAGACCTCAAGGCTGACTATCCTGACAACTATGAGCAGTGGCTTGGGTACATTCAAGACTATCGCAGCGGCCAATCGCTGGCTCCCCTACCGGAAACCAAATCTGAAGGCGAGAAGTACTTTGTAACCACCAATCAAGTTTATAGCACTTATTACAATATTAAAGCATCAGAAGAGCGACTCTCAAAGTTTGCTATCCGGGCTCCCTACAGCGGCATAGTGACTAGAGCAACAGTTGATAAAGGTAGTCTTGTTTCTCCTGGCCAAATGTTAGCCACCATCATCAACAATAGAAGCTTCGAACTTGAAGGCGCGGCTAGCCTTGAAGTGGCGAATAAGCTAAAGCAAGGTGACCAGATCGTATTTCGTAGTAATGAGGCCCAGGGCGAATGGGTAGGAACGGTAGCCAGGATCAACGACATTATTGATCCAAAGACACAAAACATCCCAATCTACTTTGAGATCACGGGTGCCAATCTCAGAGCCGGTATGTATCTCGAAGGAGCTTACACTGGGGAGTCACTTGAGCGTGTATTTGCCATACCAAGTTCGGTATTGACGCGAGATGAGAAGGTGCTATTGTTGGAGGAGAACACCATTACTGGTAAAGAAGTGGAATTGGTCGAATTCATGCAGGACACCATTCTGGTAAGAGGGCTAGAGGATGATGCCGTGATCATCACCAATCAGTTTAACGTGCCCGTGGAAGGGCTAAAAATCGCGCAATAGCATGAAGAAGATCATAAGCTTCCTGGCTCAAAAGCCGAGGACTGTAGACATACTGGTAGGTCTGATTATCGTGGTGGGTCTCATGACGCTATCGCAAATCAGGTCGAACTTCCTACCGCCTGAACCTGAGAACTTTATCGCCATCAGTGTGGTGTACCGCGGTGCTTCGCCGCAGGAGGTAGAAGAAGAAGTTGTTAACAAAATAGAAGATAACCTGGAAGGCCTGAATGGTATTGACCGGGTTACATCTGTCTCGAAGGAGAGCTTTGCCAATATCCGTATCGAGATGCTGGAAGATGCCGACCCCAGCGAGGTGCTTCAGGACATCAACAATGCCGTAGATAGGATTACCACTTTTCCCCGTGGCATGGATACCCCGGTGATCGTGAAGGAAGAGATTCTTAATTATACGATGACATTGGGGTTGATGGGAGATGTAAGTCTCAGTACCCTAAAAGACCATGCGAAATACATTAAAGATGACCTGCTTGCTTCTCCCAACCTTTCGCAGATCTTTCTCAGTGGATTTCCTGAAGAAGAGATCGAAGTAAGATTGCGAGAGAAAGACTTGCGTGCTTACGCACTAACTTTTGACGAGGTAAGTCAAGCCATACAGGCAGCTAATTTGAAAGCATCAGGTGGAGAACTCGAAACGGGTTCTCGCAAAATCCTTATCCGTCTGGATAATAGATCATATTACGCGAAAGGACTGCTCAATACAGTCATCAAGGCTGCTCCCGATGGCAAAGTAATCCGGCTCAAAGATGTCGCTGAAGTGGAGAATATCTTCGCTGATAAGCCAGAACGTACTTATGTTAATGGTAAACCAGCAGTCATCCTTAAGATATTCAGCCGCAGCAAAGAAGATATACTTCAAAATGCGCAGTACGTGACGCAATATGCTGAGCGCTTCAATCAAAATAACACGTCGATCGAGGCTGTTGTCATTGAAGACAAGACCATCTCTCTGGTTGAAACCATTGACCGACTGAAAAATAATGCCTGGCAAGGTGTCTTTCTAGTGCTTGTAGTGTTAGGACTATTCCTTCACCCTCGCATCGCCTTCTGGGTAGCTTTCAAGATCCCCGTCGCACTGCTTGGGATGTTCATCATCTCTAACTTCTATGATCTCACCCTCAATCAAGTATCGCTGTTTGGTACAATTGTGGTGCTCGGCATCTTGGTGGACGATGGAGTGGTCGTCGCTGAAAATATCTACCAGCATTTCAAAAACGGAAAGAATGCGCTAATGTCGGCCATTGATGGCACGATGGAAGTGGTGCCATCGATCATTTCTTCCTTGGTCACTACAGCACTCGCCTTCTCGCTCTTCTTCTTTCTAGATGGACAGTTGGGAGATTACTTCACAGAGATTTCGTTCGTTGTATGTGCTACGCTCTTCGTAGCGTTGCTTGAGAGTCTATTCTTTTTACCTGTGCATATTGCCAGATCCAAGGCGCTTCGAATTGATAATAAGCCTTGGAAGCTAACGCAAAAGACCAATCAGTCACTGTCCATCTTTCGCGATAAAGTCTACACCAAGATCATTGATTTCACGATTCGACGACCGGTATTACCTATCGTTGGGGTGATTGCGATCATGGTATTCACAGTTTGGGCAGGTGCCTCAGGGGTTATCAAAGGGACTTTCTTCCCTAACATCGATCAGGATGTGATTAGTGCACAACTCGAATTGCCGCTAGGTACGGACGAGTCGCTAGTCGATAAGAAGCTATCGCAAATGGAGGAAGCTGTTTGGCGGGTCAATGACTACTACACCCAACAGCGTGAGGATGGCCAACCTATCATCAATTATGTGGAGCGTGTGATCGGCCCAGCTAGCAATGAAGGTACACTTAACATCTACATGATGGAAGGTGATGCACGAAATATTAAGTCGTTCGACATTGCGGATCGCATTCGTGATGAGGTAGGGCCGATACCTGAGGCTACCAATCTCGCCTATGGCAGCATTCCAATATTTGGCAAACCAGTGTCTATCGCTCTGGTTGGTCGTGATCTCGATGAGCTAAGAGCTGCTAAAAACAAGCTTAGAACATACCTGTCCTCCAGAGATGATCTGAAAGATGTCACTGATACTGATAAACTGGGTATGCCAGAAGTGGAGATGACGCTTACGAATAAGGCTAGGTTTCTTGGCCTGACAGAAGCTCAGGTATTTGATCAGGTACGTAAAGGCTTCTTTGGTCTTGAAGCACAGAGCTTGCAGCGAGGAGATGAGGAAGTCAAAGTCTGGATCAGGTACAGTGAAGAAGATCGTAGATCGCTTGATGACTTAAAGGAAGTGCGCCTCCAAACGCCTGATGGCGCCTCCTACCCTATCAACGAGCTGGCGACTTTCACCCAGACTACTAATGTCACCGAGATCAACCATCAAAATGGCATTCGAGAGATTCGAGTAGAGGCGGATATCGCTAACCTACTAGTGTCAGTGCCTGCGGTATTGGCGGATGCCGAGTCAAACGTACTCGCAGAAATCACCAATGAGTTTCCTAACCTCTGGTATACGCTCGAAGGAGAGGCGCGACTATCGTCGAAAACACAGAATTCAAGCCAAGGCCCAAGTACAATTGTCTTCATCTTGATGATCACCGTGCTCCTGCTCAACTATCGCTCATGGAGTAAGGCACTGACCATCCTAGCGATGTTGCCTTTTGCATATGTGGGAGTAGCTTGGGGCACTTTCGTTCATGGCCTACCGGTAAACATCTTTTCCATCCTCGGTATGATCGCCCTATGGGGTATTTTGATCAACAACGGGCTGGTGCTTATCTCTACCTACAATGAGCATATTAAGTCAGGCTTATCAGTAGTAGAAAGCCTAAGGAATGCGGCCATCTCACGGTTTAGGCCGATTGTGCTCACGACCATCACTACAGTCTGCGGCCTACTGCCCTTGCTACTCAATAATTCGGTAAGCTCTCAATTCATCAAGCCTACAGCTATCGCAATAGCTTATGGCTTGATCTTCGGTATGGTACTGACATTGGCGTTCTTGCCTTCAGTATTGCTTTTGTTGAACCGCTTAAAGGTCTTCTACAGTAGGACGATCCGTCGAAGAGCTACTCAGCCAGAAGAACTGGATGTGGTGATGAAAGAGATCAGAAATAAAATGGCGGTTTGAGAGATATCTGATATCTCCAAGATATCGGATATCTAATGTTTCTAAAGTATCGGATGTCTTGAGTCACAATTCAGATGTCCGATATCTCTGAGATATCGGACATCTAATTCAAGGTACCTAACCCATCAATTACCAAATACTAAATCAAATGAAAAAGATCATAATAGTTAGCCTCGCCCTTATCACATGGATGAGTGCTAAGGCGCAAATAGATGAAACACTTTCGCTGGAGCAAGCCATTGCGCTAGCGCTTGAAAACAATCAGGCGCTGAAAATTGAACAGCGGAGATTGGACATAGCCACCAACAATGTCTTTCCCGGAAATGCTGGACTTGTACCGACCATTAGCTTGATTGGCAATGCCAGCTACCAAAATTCGGATACGGAGGCTTTGATACGAACTTTCCAGGATAATCCGTCCACTGTCGCGATTAATGATAATGCCGCTGCGACGACCACCTACACGGCCGTACTTCAAGCAGATTACGTGCTTTTAGGTGGCTTTAGTGGAAGGTATCAATACCGACTGCTACAAGACCAGAAAGACCTGGCCTACTTCCAGCAGCAGGCCACTATCAATCAGACGATTGTCAATGTAGCGGATCTTTTCCTTGAGATCGCCAAGCTACAAAGACAAGAGGAGCTGCTCACTCAGAATGTAGAGATCGGTGAAGATCGACTAAAAAAAGTTGAGGATCAGTTCAGTTTCGGGAGGGTCACGGGCCTAGCAGTGCTCAATGCCAAGACTGACTTGAACCAAGATCAGTCACTACTGGATCGAGTATTCGTGGCTAAAAACAACCTCAAGCGTGACCTCAATTTCCTTATTGGGCTACCGGCAGAAAAGCGATATCGGGTGACGGTCAGCTACAAGCCTCCAAGCGCGATGAGTATAGATGCACTGAAACAAGAAGTAAAAGCAGGTAACCCCAACATTCAACTGAGCAATGCAGGAATGATACTGGCAGACAACCAGTTGAAGCTCAATACCGCTCAGCGGCTACCTGTGATCAGTGCATTTGCTAACTATGGTTACTTTAATCAGGAGAATGATTTCCAGCAGTTGGCTGAGCTACAAACGTTGGGTTACACAGTAGGTGTAGGCTTGAGATACAATCTCTTTAATGGTGGGAAGACCAATCGAGGCATTCAATCAGCAAAGCTTAATCGAGAAATCAGCCAGTTTGAGCAGCAACAAACTGAAGATCGAGTATTGGCTGATGCCATCAAGGAGCAAAATAATTTGGAGTTGCTTCAAAGCCAACTTAAAAGAGATGAGGAGAATATCTCTACTTTTCGAGAGAGCTACAGTCGCACAGAAGAGCGTTACTACAACGGCAAGGCAACTTCGCTCGACCTAAGAGACGCTCAAAATGCGCTGCGCAATGCCGAGATCATCATTAGCAATCTTCAAGCGGACATTATGAAGTCATCGTTAAGGTTGGAAGCTCTGAAGGGAGCTTTGATTTAATAATCAGATCGCGTGAGACATCCGACATTTTTTAAATGTTGGATGTCTCATCGATCAAGACAAACTCCTTTTTGAGTTATCGGTTAGTCAATCATGATCAAGACCGAAAACTTTAAGAAAGTACAAGTGCAATCAATAGATGAGCTTCATCAATGGCTTAAGAAAAACCACAACCAAGAAGAAAGCTTCTGGCTGGTGACTTTCAAAAAGGAGGTCAAAGACAAATACCTATCAACAGGAGAGGTATTAGACGAACTGCTATGCTTTGGTTGGATTGATGGCATCAGGCGCAAGCTGGATGACCAGCGAACGATGCAATTGATATCTCCGCGCAAAACCAAACATTGGGCCAAGACCTATAAGGATCGAGTAGCCAAACTCATCTCAGAGAATAGAATGCAAGAAGCAGGCTACAGATCCATTGAGGTATCCAAGCAAAACGGGCTTTGGGACTTTATGAACGATGTAGACAAGTTGATCAAGCCAGATGATCTGTCCCAAGCACTGGCCAATAATGCCGAAGCGGAAGCATTCTTTGATCATATCAATCCCTCGAGCAAAAGATTCGTGCTACGCTGGCTGAAGCTTTCGAAAACAGAAAAGACCAGACAAAACCGGATCAGAAAGATCGTCGAGCTTTCTGCTAAGGGCCAGAAACTTCCTGGTAGCTGATCCATACTTTCTTAAACTAGTCAAGCCACAAGCAGTTCTACTTTGAAATGACTTCTATATGAGTTTTAACCAGGTATTTGATTTCTTAGCCGACCTTCAAGAAAACAATAACAAAGCATGGATGGATCGTCATCGCGATCGGTACGAGTCATCACGCAACTTCGTTATTGACTGGGCAAGCCAAATCATGAACAAGGTAGCCGAGATAGATCCGGACCTTGTTCCCAAGCCCCCAAAAAAAGCTGTTAATCGGATTAATAACAATCTAATGTTTCATCCTGACCGTCCCGTTTACAAGGACAACTTTGGTGTGGGTTTTGACATAGGTACTGGCCCGAGCGATTTCTATGTGCACATTGGATTGACTGAAACCTTCATCGCCGGAGGTATCTACAATCCTGATCGAGATCAGCTCCAAGCTATCAGACAAGAGATCGACTACAATGGTGAAGAGTTGAAAAAGTTGATGGAAGATCGAGTGTTTAAGAATCAATTTGGAGACCTATGGCGAGGAAACTGTCTTAAGACTTCTCCAAAAGGTTACTCTAGCGATAATGAGTTTATCGACCTCCTCAGACTCAAGAGTTTCATTGTAACCAGGGACACCACCCATGAAGAGATGGCTCAGAAAGATTTTCAAAAGACTGTGCTCAATTGTTACAAAGCCATGATGCCCTTTGGGTCGTTTTTAAACCGAGCACTGGACTAGTTCAAATAGTATCGGCATCATAGCTGGTATCTGGCTAACAATGCTCAAAATACTCAGTGAGACATCCGATATTTTGAAAATATCGGATGTCTAATTCATTCAATGCGGAACTCAAGAAGACTAAAACCCATACATAAATTGTTGACGTCCAAACAGATCGCAAAACTTATAGTCTATTAGTCTAAATTGTTACACATGTGGATTTGCCCGAAATGCAATAGAAGATTCAAGTCGACCAATCAGTCGCACATGTGCACCACCAAGGATGTTGGAGAAATATTCCTCGACAGTTCGGATGAGTTAGTTCTGGCGTTTGATCGCATCATGACAAAAGTGCTCGAATGGCAGCCGTGCTATATGGGTGCTTCCACCAAGTCTGTTGTATTCACTAACGCTAAAGCGTGGCTAATTATCAAACCGATGAAAAAGGAGTTAGATATCAAGTTCTATCATGCTGATAAGATCGAATCAGACTTGGTCAAGAAGCACACCGACTATCGCAATAAGTTTGCCCATCACCTACGAATAGCCTCAGAAGATGAAATCACCCAAAAGCATTTTGAGTTATTGAGAGTGGGATATGATTTTACGATGGAAGAGTAGCGATGCTTCCAGGATCGGGCCATAATTATCAGTTAGCAGGTTGGATGATCTCACGAATGGTAGCCCAACCTGTAGGACTCTGCTCATACCTTACGTAGGTAACCATTGTGCGACCGCTGAATATCCACGAGTCACTTCCATCTTTCGGAGTGCCTCTTATCGAAAACCTGGTTTGCTCAACAGCCAGATCACCTTTGATCAGAATGTTTTCAACATCATTTTTGATGAATTCCAGTTCGAAGTTAGCCAGCGTCTCCCTCACTCCTGCGATCACTTCATCTAGTCCATTTTTCAGATCGTTGTAGCCCAGTGCTTTGACTACACTCGGATGATGTAGTATGGCGATTTTGTCGATATCCCCATCAGCAAAAGCCTGTCTAATCACTTCTCCATGTTTCAGGATTTCGTCTTTCACATTCTCACTTTGAGCATGTAGTCCTACCGGAATGGAGATGAGCAAGGAGATGGTCACTATCCACCAATAGCATATGCTACTAATTATTTTCATTTGGCCTTAATTCTGATACTTGAAAGTTTGTTTGGGTTAACTATTGTTGCGACTGCTCTAACCTCACAAAATTACCTTCATAAAAGAGGCCTGTGGGTTCATCGTTCTCATAATATTGAACAGATCTCATGTGGTACTCATTTTCACCTATCCACTTGTAGTTGTAGATGCGATAGGTGCCTTCAGGTTCACCTTCGAAGGTCAGCTTTAGTTGGACATCTCCCTCTTCACTAACAGTACCCGTACCGGTTCCAGCGCGAATGGACCCAAAGCTTGACAAATGCCCAACCTCTCCAGTGTTGGGATTGTATGACCAGAAGATATGGCCATTCGGTTCCGGTCCATCGATAATTGAGAGCAGGCTATTGTTCGTGTTTAGTTGCCTGGAAATGGTATGATGACCTGGAATTTTGATAGTTTCTGTTTCACCTCCCCAGTTATGTGTCCAGTGGTCATTTTTCAGACCCCATTCACCTATGAACTTCCTGAAAGGGTTACCTGAAAAGTCGGTAGTGCTTCTTCCATTTAGTTCGTAGAAGATGGCTTCAGTTTGCGCTTTAACATCCGTTAAATTCAGAAGTAGTACGAGTGATAAAGCAGTTTTTAAAATTCTCACAGCGTGTTTTTTGTGGTCCAATGTCAATTTAGATTGTTGTTTCTATGTGGTGACATTAGGCAAACACTAACCAACGAGACACCCCCTATCTGATCGGTAAAGTTCAGCGAGATATTGGATATTTAAGAGAAGCTGACATCAGCAAGTCGCAATAAATTTAAGTACAAAAGCCACGGCGTGTTTGCAACACTTCGAGCATTCAGACCATCTCTATTCAACACGTTATAAACGTACCTAAGCGTTAGAACCAGATTCTCTTACCCTACTGTATTACAGCAAATGCGCCATCGATTAAAATCTGCTCATTTTCCAATGGTGGGCTTACTATCTCTACCCAACCATCAGATTGCCGACCTGTCTCAACTTGCACCAATGATAGCCGCAAACCATTCTCGTCTTGAGACTTGAGCACTGCTATGGTCATATCACCATCGATATCCACGATAGCGTTTTCCGGTAGGCACATGACTGTTGTGTCACTGGTAATGATCTCGGCAGTGACGAACATACCAGGGATAAATCTCGACTCGTCTTCTTTTGACATGTGCCCATGAACATCTACTGTCCGGTGCTCAGTGTCAACCGACTTGCTGACAAGATAGACTGTTCCAGCAAAGCGCTCCTGTCCTGATTCGGGTACCGAAAAAATGATTGGCTGGCCCTCTTCTAGTGTTGTGACATCCTTCTCAAACACCTCTAACTCCAGATGCATGTGGCTGGCATCCACTATCTCAACGGCCACTTCGGAAGCAGCTATGAACGAGCTCCGAGCGATATTGACTTTGGTGATCGATCCACTGATCGGGGCATAGAGATTAATGGTACTAGTGATCTTGCCTGTCTCCAGGTCCTTCAGCGATACGCCAATGAGTTCTAGCTGGGCTTTCATACCATTGAACCGAGCCAGCATCATCTTATATTCTGAAGCAGCCTTCTTTGCTGATTTACCCGATACGATCTTGTTCTCAGCCAGTGCCTGTTGTCGCTCAAAATCACCTTTGAGAAACGTGATCTGCTCCTTTACCTCAAGATAGGCTTGTTGAACGTCTATGTACTCCGGGTTTTCCAGTACGAAGAGTAGCTGTCCTTTCTCTATGTGCTGTCCGGGCAAGATATCAATCGACTTAACATAGCCTGGATAGTAAGGGCTCAGCTCAGCACGGCTCCCGGGAGGCACATCGATGTAGCCTCTGGTCTCGATTGTATTTGTCAGTCGTTGATCAGTTGCTTGCCCCAGAGCCATGCCTGACGCAGCAAATTGCTCATGAGAAACAAAAATCTCATTATCTGACTGTACCGGAGGATCACCCACACGGTCGCTTTGGTCAGAGGTGCTGCACGCCGATAAGCTCATCGCTACGATGAATACCAAGCGTAAATATCTCATTAAGGTTTTCATGGTCAATAGTTTTGTTGACTGGTTAAGACAGTGATCTGATATGCAAATGGTATGACCAAAAGCAGTAGTGCCAACGCACTCTTCGAAGACTTTCCTTTCATTGGGGTACCAGACAACAGATAGTACAGTACAGGTAATACAACTAGCGTCAATAGGGTCGCCGTGATCAGGCCACCAATCACCACGGTGGCTAACGGGCGTTGCACCTCTGCTCCGGCGGATGTAGAGATGGCCATAGGTAAAAAGCCGAGTGCCGCTGCTGAAGCGGTCAACAAGACAGGCCTCAGACGCTGGGTCGTACCCTCAATGATCAACGAACGTAGATCATCGAAACCCGATAGTTTGAGCTGTTTGAAATGCTCGATGAGTACGATACCGTTGAGCACGGCTATACCAAAGAGGGCTATGAATCCCACACCCGCAGAAATACTAAACGGCATACCACGTATCCAAAGGAACAATACACCGCCTACAGCAGCTAGTGGTATCGCGCTGTAGACCATCAATGCCTCCTTCAACGAGTTAAATGCGAAATACAGCAGTATGAAAATCAACAGCAGCGCTACTGGCACGGCATAGGTCAATCGGTCTCTTGCACTTTGCAAGTTTTCAAACTGTCCTCCATAGGTGATCAAGTAGCCCGGAGGCAATTTGATCTGCTCCTTGATCAAGGCACTGACATCATCCACCACCGACTGAAGGTCACGGTTGCGCACATTGACACCTACTACAATCCTGCGCTTGGTGTCGTCACGTGATATCTTGGCCGGGCCTTTGGTATAGGCTATTTGTGCTAGCTCATGTAATGGCACCTGCTGGCCTTCCATAGTGGTCACATAGCTATTGCGAATGTTGGTTATATCCAGACGGTCCTTCTGATCAAACCGCACCACCAGATCAAAGCGACGCTCACCCTCGAAGATGCTACCTGCTGTCTTTCCGGCAAAGCCCATGGTGATCACATCGTTGACATCAGTGATGTTGAGCCCGTAGCGAGCGATCTTTTGACGATCGTACACCACGCTCATCTGAGGGAGCCCATCTACTTTTTCTACCGTAATGTCAGACGCGCCCTCCACATCCTCGATGAGCACTTCGATCTCAGCAGCCTTTTTCGCCAGCACCTCAAGATCCTCACCAAATATCTTGATGGCCAGGTCTGCCCGCACACCGGTGATCAATTCGTTAAAGCGCATCTCGATAGGCTGGGTAAATTCATAGTCGACACCTGGGATCTGCTTGAGCAAGGCCGCTTTGATATTGTCCGCCAGCTCATCTTTACTACCTGTGGATGTCCAGGTTGATTTGTCATTGAGTGTAATGATGACATCCGTCTCTTCCATCGACATGGGGTCGGTAGGTACTTCGGCAGCCCCAATCCTGGTAACTACCTGGTTGACCTCCGGAAACCTTTTGATGACTTGCTCGATCTCTGTTGTCAACTCTACTGTACGACTTAGCGAGGTTCCAGTCTTAAGTACAGGCTGTATGACAAAGTCTCCCTCATCTAGTGTTGGTACAAATTCACCTCCTAGCGTGGTAAAGAGATAACCTACCGCCAAAAGTATGGCCACCGCACCCACCAGCACAGGGCGGGAATGGTCGATCGCCTGCCGCAACAATGGTCGATACATCCGCTGTATAGCCTGGATGAGTCGTTCTGAAAAATTGGGTTTGCCTTCTTTCGAGGGTCTTAGGAACATACTTGATATCACCGGCACATAAGTGAAGCAGAAGATCATCGCTCCTATTAATGCAAAGCAGAAAGTCAGTGCCATAGGCTTGAACATCTTGCCCTCTACATTCGCCAAAGAAAGGACGGGTATGAAGACGATAATGATGATCAGCTGACCAAACACAGCGGAGTTCATCATCCTGGAGGCTCCCTCATAGGTTAGTTTGTCAATGAATTTGCAGCTCTCGGAAGGAGATTTGGCTAATATTTCAGACTTCCTGGATGTGATCTGATAGGCAGTGTACTCTACGATGATCACCGCGCCATCGATGATAATACCAAAGTCAATGGCTCCCAGACTCATCAGATTGGCATCTACACCAAAGATGTACATCAGCGACAGGGCAAATAGTAAACAAAGTGGTATGATCGAGGCAACTACCAGGCCCGTACGCAGGTTGCCCAACAGTAGCACTACTACAAACACTACAATCAGACAGCCCAGTATCAGGTTTTCTGTGATGGTAGCTGTGGTCTTGGCTATCAGCTCACTGCGCTCAAGAAAGGGGTTGATGGTAATTCCTTCCGGTAGGGCATCCTGTACGCTCGCCACACGTGCCTTGACGGCCTCTATCACAGCCTTGGAGTCCGCATTCTTCAACATCATTACCTGGCCAAGCACCTGCTCCCCTTCCCCATTGGCAGTGATCGCCCCAAACCGCGTAGCATATCCATAGGTGACTTTGCCAATATCCCGGATGTACACGGGCAGTCCCTCACCATGACTGACGACAATGCTCTCCACATCGGCGATGTTCTTTACCAGACCTTCTCCTCGAATGAAGTATGCCTGATCAGCCTTCTCAATGTATCCACCACCTGCTATATTATTATTTTTTTCTAGTGCCTCAAACACGTCGGCCACAGACAGGTTCATTGCGTGTAGATGATCGGGCTGTACAACCACTTCATACTGTTTCAAAAAACCTCCCCATGTATTGACCTCTACCACCCCGGGTATCCCAGATAGCTGTCGTTTGACTATCCAATCCTGAATAGTACGTAAGTCCATAGGGGAATACTTGCCTTTATACTCTGGCGCTACATCCAGCACATATTGGTAGATCTCGCCGAGCCCTGTGGTGATGGGGCCCATCTCCGGAGTACCAAACCCTTCAGGAATATTCGCAGATGCGCTTTTTATCTTCTCGGCAATGAGCTGTCTTGGCAGATATGTCCCCAACTCATCATCAAAGACAATGGTCACTACCGAAAGCCCAAACTTAGAGATAGAGCGTATCTCCTTCACCCCGAGCAGGTTGGCCATCTCAAGCTCCACAGGATAAGTGATAAACTGCTCCACATCCTGAGTGGAAAGATTACGCGAAGTTGTGATGACCTGCACTTGGTTGTTAGTCACGTCAGGTACCGCCCCTATCGGAATATTGAGCAAGGCATATATACCATATGCCGCTACCGCAAATGTGAATAAGAGTACGATCAGCTTGTTTTTCAAGCTAAACCGAATGATGAGATCCAACATGGAAATTAGAGTTTAGAAGACACAGATAAGCGCAGGGATAGTCTCAAAATCGTTCTCAACATATAGGATGTCACACTGAGCAAGTCTAACTGCCTGAAAGAATAGGAAACCAGATTTTGACAAGCTCAACCTGACCAATGGACACTTTTGAGACAGAATCTCTTAGACCAATCGGGGTGGCCCTCTAAAACTTAGAGAAGGATGTAGGTATTTTATCCTTAATTCAGATAAATAGGGTGGGATATTTTTGACAAGGGTCTCGGATGTCATCAGCACAACCGGCTGATCAGTGTTGATCAATATAAAAGGCGAGATCAGTGAAAGATCATAACCTGAAGTCTGATAGTCTTCCAGGTGATTCTGTCCTGGGCTGAAATGAAATGCTAACCTGAGGTAGTCGAAGATAGATGAAGCCTGCTGGTGCGCTTGAAAATGCTCAATCGCGTCTAGCTCGCTATGATGCTCATGGGGCAGCAGCGTATGTAGCAATAGCAACATAGCAGCCAGCACTATTAATATGTGACCCATTTTCTTCACCAAGGTCAATTTACTAAAACCCTGAGGTTCTACACTGATCACTATCATGAAATGGTATGATTTGATTATGATACAGAGCTGGAGCGCTTTTGCTACAAGTTTACCATCCGCAAACCCCTGCCGTCAAGTTGAATAAGTACCTAGGCTTAAGCCATTACATTTTTATTATTCATTTCTTAATGAATCAACCGGATTGGCATTGGCGGCCTTTATTGATTGAAAACTCAAGGTTAAAAGAGCAACACCAGCAGTTATCAAAGCTGCAATGCCAAATGCCGACCAAGGCATGTTGATACGATACTCGTAATTTCCCAACCACTCAGACATCAAATACCAGATCACGGGGCTCCCTATCACTATAGCTAGCGTGACCAGTTTCAAAAAGTCTTTTGCCAGTAAAGCCGTAATACCGACTTGTGAAGCTCCTAGCACCTTTCGAATCCCTATTTCCTTTACTTTTTGTTGCGCCATGAAGAGCACTAACCCAAAAAGCCCAAGACACGAAATAAAAATGGCAAGAATAGAAAAGTACTGCGATAGCTTGAAAAACATATTCTCGCTCTCATAAAGTTGGTCGTATTGACTATCTGTAAAATTGTATTGGAACGGGAAAGCTGGATTAAGCTCCGTATGAAGTGACTCCAAAGCGGTCACTGTCTGACGGACATTCATTGGATTAATCCTTACCAGCACATTCCCTAACTGTGTATAATCAGAAGCATATCGAATGACCAATGGCTCGATAGATGCTCTCATCGTTTCAAAATGAAAATCCTTGATCACACCTACAATCATCCCATCCATACCCCATTGGCTTAGTGGTTTACCAATAGGATCTTCAAGACCCATGGCCTCTACGGCGGTCTCATTTAGGATATACTCAAAATTCTTGCGGCTATCCTTAAAATCACGTCCATCAACAAGTTCACAACCCCATGTCTTAACAACATCTCCTGAAGCAGGAACATTGACAAACGAAGTTCGGTCATTCACCTCTTTCCCTTGCCATATTACATTGAATGTACTACTGCCGATTTGTAAAGGTGATCCGGTAGTTGCGGATAAGGAAACTACCCCGGGCAACTTTAGTGCTCGATTCTTAAAAACCTCGTATTGTTTTGCCAGATCACCTTCTAGTTGAATCGTCAAAAGATTAGTCCTGTCAAAACCTAGATTTTTGTTTTGTATGTAGTCGATTTGCTTCGAAATGATCAACATGCCACATATTAAAACAACTGATAATGAAAACTGGAAAACAACCAGCACCTGACGAACCCATCTTAACCCAAAACCCGATCTTAGTTTTTTTCTAAAAATATCTAAACTACGAAATGAAGATAGCATGAAAGCGGGATAGCTACCCGCCATAAGACCTGTGAGTACCGAGATCGCTAAAATCCAAAAATAGGAATATCTGGGAAGGTTAGCCAAGCTGATGTTCTTCCCTGCCAACTGGTTGAACTGAGGCAGTACCATAATCAAGATGGCCAGGGCTAAAATTGCACTGATCAATGACAGGAGAACAGCTTCTGCTAAGAATTGATAAACCAAACTGGTCTTTTTGGCACCAAAAACCTTTCTGACCCCTATTTCCTTTACCCTTCTCAATGAACCCGCAGAAGCAAGGTTCATAAAATTGATACAGGCAATCAGCAAGATGAAAAAAGCGATCAGCCCGAAAATCCTCACGTTCTCTATCCTTCCTCCTGAAATATGCCCGTTCTCAAAGTGGGAATGTAAGTAACGCTCCACATACGGTTGGATGTACAACTCAATGTTAAAGTTTTCATCAATGTTTGGGTTGTATCCCTCTAGGAAGTTCTTGATTTTGGGTTCGAATGCAGCCGCATCTACTTCATCTGCCAGCTGAATAAAGGTATTGGGTGAGTTGTTAGTCCAATTGTCAGTCCAACTGTTTTCCTTGCAATAGATGCTCCAGTGCAGAAAAAAATCATTGTCTTCCATGGTGCTAGGACCAACCTCTTCGTAGACAGCTGATACTTGAAATTGGTTCTCATTTTCGTAAGTAAGTACCTTTCCTATGGCGTTTTGGGCACTACCGAAAAACGATTGAGCCATACTCATTGAAATAGCAATGTCTTTCGGATCAGCAATGGCATTCGCTGCATTGCCTTCTATGAACTTATAGGAAAACATGCTGAAGTAATCCGGGCCAACATAATTACCCGTTTGCTTAAAGATCTTAGACCCACTGGCAAACGTTCTAACCAAAGGCCATACGGCAGGACTCGCCTTTTCAACCTCAGGAAATTTGTGCTTTAGCTCACTATATAAATGGGCAGGTGTATTATAGTAGCCATCTACTTGGCCATTATAAAAAGCTCTTTCATAAACGGAATAGAGCTTTCCTGCATTTTCGTGGTATCTATCAGTAGCCAATTCGTCCCAAACCCACAAGAATATTAACAAACTACAAAGCAGACCTGATGCTAGACCTAATATGTTGAGTACAGAAAAAGCTTTATTCTTAAGAATACTCCGCCAAGAGATTTTTAAATGATGCCTAAACATGCCGTATTGATTTAATTGAACATCCCCACCCATCTTCTTCATCAGTGTAGGTCGTAGTAGTTTAAGAGAACCCCAGATATAATGGGCTCTTGCTTTCTTTGTACCATATCTATCCACGTTATCAAGAAACCGCTCCTCCATATCGCCTTCAAGTTCTTCCAGGTAATCACTTTTTAGCACATGTTGGAGGAACCGAAGCGGCCAGCGAGGGGGTGATATGAAGTCAGTTTTTTTCATTAAGCGCTACTTGTTCCAAGCCTTGGCATTGCTTCCCAAAAACTGGCTCTGACATCTTTCATTTCCTGAAGCACCTGCTGCGCGTAAGGAGTGGCGGTATAAATACGCTTGCGCTTACCACCTCTTCTTTGTGTTGCCTCCCCCCATTCGGAGGTCAGAAATCCCTTTTCTTCCATCCGCTTCAACCCAGTCTGTACCGCTCCTACACTGATGCGCTCGTCCAGCCGCTCTTCTAGCTCTCGCTGAATTTCATTGCCATAGGCCTCCTCCTGCAATACGATCACGGCCATAAGGATCAACTCCTGAAATTCGCCTAGTCTGTTCTTCTTCATATTATATATTCATCGAAGTAAATATATAAAACTATTTTATATTCAATGAAGTAGTTATGAAGATAAATTCACTCTTAACCAATACTTGATCCCCAATCAGTCCTTTACATACAACAACCGATCATTCGCAAAATCATAGAGTGTCAGCCTCCTGAGGTCGTAGTAGGCAATCCAAAAAGACCGCAACGAGCTGATATAGCTGCGTTTGGCCTGGTCCTTTTCATTAAGAGCGATGTTCAGGTTAGTAATGTCGATCTTTCCAATTAGGTACCTGTTTTGGGCTACCTCGTATCTCTTCTGGGCGACTTCATCTGATTTCTTAGATATCTCTATTTGCTGCTTCAATACATCGAGTTGCCTAACCAAGGTCAGTATCTCCTGCTCAAAGTTCTGCTCTTCCTGGGCGATCACATAGTCCGTGAGTTGCTTGTTGGCCAGTGCCGTTTTGATACGTGCCTGGTTCCTCCCCCAGTCTACAATAGGCACGTACAAGCCGATATTGAACACCTGCTGATTCCCCGGATCCTGATAGGATTCATTGAACGTATTTCCGGCACTATTCAGTCCAAAGCTGGCGTTGAGGTCAACTTGAAACCGCTCTCCTTTGGCTTCTGCCACCTCACCCGCAGCTTCGATCCTTCGTCGTTCAAATGCAATGAAGTCAGAGCGATTGTCCTTTGCATACTCAAGCGCTACCTCCTCATTGACCGCAAAGTCCAGGATCCCTTCCGGTAGAGCCAGGTCAAAAGGAATGTCCTCATTTAAGCCAATGTAGGTCCTCAGTGCAAGCCGTGATGTCTGCTGGTCGAGTTCTGCCTGCGCCAGGTCCTGCTTTGATCTAAGCAGTTGTAGCTCTACTTGCAGAAGCTTATCCTCAGAAGCTGTACCAATATTGTACCGCCCTTGTTCGATATTGTAGATGGTGTCATTGTTGGCCAGGTTAAACTCAGCGATCTGGTAGTTGACCTGGGCATCCAGATAGTCAAAGAACCTCTGGACTGCCGTTCGCGACACAAACTCCATCTCCTCAACATAGCTTCTTTTGGACTCTTCGAAGCGGATCGGCTCTGTTTTCTTGTCCCACGCCAGCTCGTTGAATGCGAACAGCGGCTGATCCAGTGTAACGTCAAACAAGGTCGAGTTCCACTGCGTGATGTCATTGGAGAGATCATCAAACTGCCGCACCCTGGAGTTGACCGATATCCTTCCCCCTGTCAGAGATATTGGTTGCGATAGGCCCAGGTTGAGTGAAGAACTCAGCTGCTCCCTATCGATAAACGAAATGGTGCCGTCATCCAGCCGGTTCTGCAAAAAGTCACGATTGTAGCCGGGGATGTTACCGCTGACCGCCAACTGAGGGTTATAGTTAGATCTGAAAAAGCGATACTGCCAAAATCGGTTTTCCTTTAGCGTCTCTGCCTGCTTAGCTTCAGGCGACTGTGCTTTAGCCAGCTCTATGATATTATTCAGTGTATAGACGGTCTGCGCTTTAGTCCCTATCGGAATTGTCAAGAGCGCTACGAAAAAGAGTAGTTTATTCATATCTGAGTGAGGTGATAGGATCTTGCAGGGCAGCCTTGCGAGCAGGGAAAATCCCGAAGATGAGCCCAATTGCGATAGCCACGCCAAATGAGATCAGTATAGATCCAAAAGAAATGACAGTCGGGATCTCCGCAAATCTGCTCACTGCCAAAGCCATGAAGACACCCAGAAAAATACCTATCACCCCGCCAGAAAAACTGATCATCATCGACTCGAACATAAACTGGTTGATGATATCAGACTTCTTTGCACCGATCGAAAGCCTGAGCCCGATTTCCTTGATCCTTTCCAGTACAGCAGCCAGCATGATATTCATGATCCCGATACCCCCCACGATCAGCGAAATACCCGCAATTGCTCCAAGAACGTAGCTAAATATATCATTAGTCCGCTGCTGTTGTTTCAAGAGTAACTCCGGTATTTCGATTTCATAATCGATGACCTCATTGTGCTTTCGCTCAAGCATCCGTACGATCACATCAGCAGTAGCATTTAGCTTGTTCGTTTCGGCGACCTGTACGACCATTCGATCAAGCTGATGGTAGTTAGGATTTTGGCTTACTTCAGCTTCGGTGCTCACCGGGGCGCTCCCAAAACGAACGAACCCTGCCGAACCACGGTTGGCCGACTGTATCATCTCTTCTGTCAACAGTGCTCTATTCTTATACCTTACCAGAATGGTCTGGAGCGGCGTGTAAACATCCATATTGTAGTCTCTGATACCGAGCTTGCTGATACTGCTTTGACTGATCAGCCTTTCCTCCAGTACCCCAATGACCTTCAACCAATTGGGTCCGCACTTTAAGTACTTTCCGATAGGGTTTTGCGAAGGGAAGAACCTGGACTTAATCGATTTTCCAATGATACACACTGTTTCACCCTTTTCGAGTTGGGTATCATTAAACATCTTACCTTCAGCAAGATTGAAGCTAAAAATCTCAAAGTAGGAAGGTTCAACACCTATGAGCTTGGCAGACCTCCTTACTCCGCTGTTGATTATGTAGGTGTCGATCAATATCTCCGGGCTGATGGTCTGGATCCCAGGTATGGAGGCATGGATCGATTTCTTATCATCCAATGTCAACCCTGTAGAGAACTTCTTGCTCTCCTTGCCTTCCTCTTCATCTTCCTCTGCGAGATTTTCTTCAGATTGTTCGACGACCGGTTTGATAATGATATTGTTGACACCTACTAGTTTGATCTGCTCAAGTATCTCCTTTTGCGCACCATTGCCGATAGCGAGCATAGCGATAACAGCCGCCACCCCGAAGATGATCCCTAAAGCTGTCAGCATCGAGCGCACCCTATTGGCCAGGACCGCCTCCATCGCAATCCATAAATTGGCAAACAATCGCTCCTTATTCATCAAGAGGTAGGTCTTCTTCTCGGCATGGGTCGCGTGGATTCGGGTGAAACCTCAGGTAATGGTTCAGGCTCCTCTTTTTGCATTCGCTTGCCATCCATTTCCGGTAGTAAACTGATAGCATCATCTTCCATACCACCTATCGTGGAAAGGCTCACCCTGTCACCCTCAGTAAGGCCACCAAGGATCAGTACACTTTCGGCGTTGGCCTCTCCAAGCACCACTTCTTGTTTGAGAACACCCACACCGCTTTTTTTGAAAACATAGGTGATCGAATCATACTGAGAATGAAGGCACTCCAGTGGAATGAACAGACCATCTTCTACGGTACTGGTGATAACCCTGTTGCTGGTGGTCATTCCTGGCTTGAGCAAAGGGTCGGTACCAAACACTTCGATCATTACCTCAAACACCCTGGCATCCGAGTTAGGCCGTTGCTCCCCTACGTTAGCAACCTTGATCACCCGACCCTTAAGGTTTTTATCAGGGAAGGCGTCAAATCCGATTTCCACATTTTGCCCGGTCTTGACTTTGCGAATATCTACTTCGTTGACATAGGTCTTGGACAGCATCTTTGTGAGGTCAGGGAGCGTCGCTACTACCGGGTCCCATGCGCTAATTTGAGAACCCACCTTTAGCGGTCGTCCATCAGGACTTTTTTTATAGATCAGCATACCATCTTCCGGGGCGAGTATAGTAAACTGCTGACTTAATGCCATCAAACCTTCAAGGTCATTTTTTTCCTCCATGAGCTCCGCAGTGACTTCTTGCATCTTGGCGACATTCTGTTGCTCTTTGATCACATAGTTCTCTTTCGCTTGTCGCAGCGCTCTTTGCGCTTTCTCTAGTTCTATTTGAGCCTTTTGGATAGTTGCCGGTGGCTCGTATTGCGACTGATCCAGTACCAACTGCTTTTCTCTTACAGCATACTCAAGGTTAATTAACTCATCTCTCGCTTGTCTCAAAGTCAGGGCTGTATCAAGCTTTGTTTGTGTAAATCGAGACTGTTCCTGATCTACCTCAAGCTGCGAGTCCTTTATTTTCCCGGCCACCTCCGACTGATCAAGGCGAGCCACATATTGCCCCTTTTTGACAAAAGTACCCTCATCGATGATGTCTTGTATAGTTACATTCCAGATACGATAGTTTCTCAGACCTCTCGGCCCAGAGATCTTAACAGAATTTTTGGCTTCCAGGGCACCAGAGGTCATTATATCGACCGTGAATTCGCCTCGCTCGACGTTGACAATCACATCATTGGCCGAGTCTGACGAAGTGCCACTAAAAAATAAGATCATGATCACAGCCAATGCCGCTCCAATCGCCAGTAGAATCTGCTTTTTCCCCATAACCTGAGCTTTATTGTAAGTTATTAAGCCAACCTTTCAGTACAACGGTGAAAAGAGCTCTTTTTTATAAAAGGAACAGTAGATCTATTTTGAAGAATTTAGGTTTCAATACTTTTTAAAAATTGTTGATATGTCAATCGCTCCTCCAATATTCTGAGTACGTTCCAATCGTGCGCCGATAGATAAATGCAATCATTGGCTTTGACATATTCATGTGCTTTGGTCACCGACTGATTCGCCTCCTTGTTGGGTAGCACCACATTTGGAACTTCTGACCTCAAAGTTTCTAAGTTGTAGGTTAAGTCTCCCCCTATAAAGTATGAAGTTGATTCAGACTTTACTATGACTGATTGATGTCCGAGGCTATGACCTGGTGTAGGAACGATGACTATCTTTTCATGATCATCAAAGGCAAAGCTTTCATCAAAAACACCTTCCTTGCGCTGTTTATAGTCGATCAATTGAGGTTGGAAAGAGCTAGGCCAGTTCTTCTTAAAATAGCCACTACCGGGCCCTTTTTTGCTAACGGCAAAATCATACTCTTTTCGTGAAACAAGGAAATTGGCCTCAGGAAAGTGATACATGCCCCCCAAATGATCGCCATGCATATGCGTGAGGATGATCGTCTTAATATCACTGCACTCAACACCCATGGCCTCCAGTTGATAAGACACTTCCTCTTCTTTCTTTATTCGGGTCTCAACAGCTTTGTGATAAAGCCCTCCACTAGGCAAATAACCTTCCTGGTATATCTTCGCAGTATCGCCAGTATCAACTAGAATCAGTTGGTCATCCATTTTTATCAACCAACAGTAAATAGGCATCCACTCGCTCCATTTCTGAGTGAACATAAGCTGATAAAATCTGGATATAGTACTATTGGCACCTGTAAGTTGAAACTGTTTTACCCTTACAGTTCCGGTCTGTAGCACATGTATTTCCATAGTTTCTTTTTGAAAGAATTGATAAGATAGTCAAATAAACAATCCTCGTCTTCTTTTACCAGAAGACACCCCTTCGCTGAAAAGGACTAGCCTTGTTCAAAGGTCAGAAGAGTAGTAACTCAAAAATCTTCATGGGCATTATTTCTTATCCTTTAATTTCTTTCGCCTGGACACAAAAGAATTGTAGCAGCAGACCGCCATAAATCAGGCCGGCTGGAGGTGTTGAATTCATTTTCAACGTTTTGAGCAAAGCCAATTGGGAATAAAAAAATCAACCAACTGGTATTTGTTTCAAACAGTTTTTGTCTGATCCAGTGAGCTCTACGAAAAACCTAAAATGAATCAGGTCAATCTGCTATCAAACATTATCCATCATGAAATTGAAAATACCTAATAGACTTGAAATTGGCAGAAACTATTGAAGTAATCTGAGTGCGGCATTCTTCAAAAAAGAAACTCCGTAAGGTATGCAGCCCTCATTGATCACGACTTTGGGATGATGAACGAAGTAGCATTCTTCTGCTTCATCCTTTGCCCCAAGAAAATAAAACATTGATGGCGTTTTTCGAGAGTAAAACGCAAAGTCTTCCCCACCCAACATTGGTCCCACTTCTGTCACGCCATCAGGGAAGACCTGTTGGGCTACACTCTCTAATCGATTGTGTACCTCAGCTGAATTGATCAGACTTGGATAAAATAGATCAATGGATAGGTTGATCTCCGAGTCATAGGCAGTCGCTACTCCATCAATGATCTGCCGCATTCGCTCAATGATCAGGTGATAGTTATCCAGGTCTAAAGCCCTTATTGTCCCTCCAATTGTTACTTTATCCGCTATGACATTATCGGCCACTCCACCATTTACAGTTGTGATTGACAGCACACCTGTTTTAGTCGGATCTATATTTCTGGATACAATGGTGTGCAGGTTTTGTACCAGTGCAGAGGCAGTCAATATAGCATCTTTGGCCAAATGAGGTGCAGCCCCCGCATGACCTGATTTACCCACTACCGTAATGGTAAAATGACCCGTACAGGCCAATGCATTACCCAACGCATAACTCATCTTACCCACTTCCAGTAGTGGATGGACATGTAAACCCAGCGCATAGCTCACTGAATCAAGCACACCCGATTCGACGAGTCTTTGCCCACCAGACTTGCTATCAGGATCACCATTGACACCTTCTTCGGAAGGCTGAAAAATGAATTTTATTTTACCATTAAAATTAGTTTCATTCAACTCTAGCAGGGCTCCAAGCAACATGGTCGTATGTACATCATGGCCGCAGGCATGCATAATACCGTCCCTGGAAGATGCAAACTCCTGTCCCGTCTCTTCCTGGATTGGCAATGCATCCATATCTGCTCTCAGGGCAATACAGGGCCCGTTACCATTTTCTATTTCAGCAACTACACCTGTCTTGGCAATCCCTGACTCATAGTTAATACCATGCTCATACAGCTTATCACAAATCAGTTTTGAGGTTTCGTATTCATGATAACCTAGTTCAGGGTTTCGATGTATAGTTCTTCGTATGTTGATGAGTTCTTCGAGTCGTGCGCTTTCCATACTTTAACTATTGACAATAACAGTTTCTTAGTTACAAGCTAGTCAATCATGTCTGGTCTGGCAAAGGTTCATCACCCGTATCCTGATCACTTTAGCCACGACCATTTGTCATGGATCAAGAGTTCAAGGCTAAAGTGACTACTTGAAGAAATCATTGGTTTCATCATCAGCAACTATTGAGTTTTGGAATTTGATGCTGATCAAAATCAAGGACACCTTGGAATACATCGTGCCGGCGACATTTAGAAAGATCTTGCCGGACGATCCATTAGTTACTCAAGGTTTTTACAAACCAAGCGGTTTAACCTTCCGTTCTTCAGAAAAAAGAAAAACAATGAGGTTATCTCTTATATTCATTCTTATCCTAGCATATACCGCCGGGGCTTGTCAGACACAGGCCAACTCAAAAAAGGAAAGCCACTCCTACCCAATTCAAAAGACGGATGAAGAGTGGAATGCAGTGCTTTCTGATCTGCAATTTTATGTATTGCGCAATCAGGGTACAGAACGCGCTTTCACTGGAAAGTATTGGGACAATAAAGAAAAAGGAACCTATTACTCAGCAGCTACCGGTCAACCCTTGTTCAGTTCTGAGCATAAGTATAGGTCAGGTACTGGATGGCCCAGCTTTTACAAGCCCATCACTGAAAATGCCGTCGAAGAGATTGTTGATAGAAGTCATGGTATGGTGCGTACGGAGGTAGTTGATAGCGGGAGCGGTTCGCATCTTGGCCATGTCTTTAATGATGGTCCAGCTCCGACAGGGTTGCGGTATTGCATGAACTCTGCTTCTCTGATTTTTGTGGCCGACGGAGAGGAACTACCCACAATTGTCAAAGAATGGCAAGATAAATTCGGTGAGTAGTTTTTCTAGCTGGTAGGCATGGCGTAAGAAAATCCTAGCAAGCCAATCGTAACGAATTTGAATTTAGGAGAGTGAGTATCAAGATGATTATTCCTGCTAAGTTGTTTCATCTGTTATCCAGGCAGCTCACTTATCATTAAAGTAATCCCAGGCTAATTTGGCGACTTTAGCGATGATCTTCTGATTGTCTTCATCACTCTCCATGGACTCACTTACCAGAATACTCAAATAGAAGTGAGAACCATCAGGTAAAAAGACAATTCCAATATCATTGAGCGCCCCTGTTAAACCTTCATCATTTTTTCCTGAAGTGCCTGTTTTGTGAGCAACGATAGTTTCTTCTGGTAGTAGACCCTTGATCCTCTTTTTTCCAGTTTTGGTGCCCTTGAGGACACTGAGCAAAAAGTCGTAACTCTCGACACTCAACAAGTTGTCAGTGTTTTCGTAGAACAACTGCAATGATTGATTTGCCGCCTTGGCAGTAGTCCAGTTTTCATATTGACTTTCCCACTCAGCCTGCATGACGATTTCCACATGTTCTATGGAAATGTCACTTATCCCAATCTCATGCAAGTAAGAAGATACTACATCAGTTCCTCCCATGAGTTCGAATAGTAAATCGCATCCAACATTATCACTTAAAGCAACAGTATGCTCTAACATCTCAGCCAGGGTCACTTTGCCTCCATCAGGATATTTTTTGCGAAGAGGGCTCCATAAGTGGCTGTAGGTATCAATGGTCTCTTTGTCAATGGAAATGCTATCATCCAGACTCAACTTCCCTTGGTCCACCTGATCCAATACGGCCAATGCCAGGTGATATTTAAATACACTTTGCATTGGTAGATGCTTGTCGCCATTAATGGACAGAGTATCATGCGGTTGCTCTCCTATGATTGCTACCCCAACGGTAGCGTTCTTATTCTCCAGCACTTCAATTATACTTTCTCGAAGGAGATCGATGGATTGTGCTTCAATGGTATAGCCAATGAATAGGTTTAGCAGAATTAAAAATTGTAGTTTCTTCGTCATTGGGTTCATTTCAATAATCGCACTCGATCAAATTGATGTGTATTCCAGTGTTCTCTTCTTTATTGTAAGCGCTGTTCTGGCGCAAGATTTTGATTTCCGTCATCATCTCCAAAATTTAGTGAATGACTAAAAGTGAGCCATGTTTATCGGCAAGCCTGTTGGATCAGACTACATTTTGGCTTTTTATCAGAACAGATAATTAAGCTGTTTGAGGTGACTTGAATCCGATTATAACAAGACGCGTCATACTGGAAAATCCTATCTGTCTTATCAGAAAAGGGGTTCTATCAGGTGTCTTATCTGGGATATATGTCAGATTACTAATATGAGATTCCTAACAAATGACCATTTAGACAGAATTTAAACCACTATTATCGAGAATGACGATTTTTCTGGTGTCGAACTCAACCAGTTACGACCCCAGAAAAGAGGATGTTTGGCTTTGGTCAAAATGTAGGTAGGCAACAAAACTTAGATAGCCTCCGTAAATAATAGCATTACTGTTATTTATAAATGTATAACTATCATATTATGGAAAAGATCAAAAAAGTTAGTCTGCTGCTCGGGTTGTGTCTGTTTTTAGGGTCCTGTGCTATAGTCAGACAAGGTGAGGTGGGTGTGAAACGAAAAATGGGTAAACTCCAGCCAGAAATTCATGGGCCCGGTGCAGTTGGTTTTAACCCAATGTTTGCCACGGTCATCAAATTACCCATTAGAACGACGAACATTGAATTGACCAGTAACCTACCTTCTAAAGAGGGGCTTAACGTTAATTCGGAGATTTCCATTCTTTACCGACTTCAAAAGGACAAAGCTCCATCCATATTGGAGAACATTGGCGAGGACTATGAAGATGTGGTCATCAAAAGTGTATTTCGCTCTGCTTCAGCGGATGTTTGTTCCCGTTTCTTCGCAAAGGACATGCATACCTCTAAAAGAGCTGAGATAGAAAAGGAAATACAACAACGGATGTCGGACCTATTGGCCGATCGGGGATTTGAGATTGAAGCTGTGTTATTAAAAACTATTCGACTTCCTTCAGGACTCGCCAGGGCTGTGGAAGAGAAATTGGAAGCCGAACAGGACGCCCAGCGTATGGAATTTCTCCTTCAACGGGAACGGCTGGAAGCCCAGCGTAGAATGGTAGAGGCTGAAGGCATTCGTGATGCCCAGAAAATCCTACAGGAAGGTATCAGCCCTGAAATCATACAATGGCAAAGTATTGAGGCCTTCAAAGAACTATCAAACTCCAATAACTCAAAAATCATCATCACCAATGGCGAAGCACCTTTTATCATTACTGAAGGCGGAGGCAAATGAATTAACCAGACTCTGGTTCTAACGAGTGGGATAAGTTGAACTGTGGCTTATCTCACTTCCATCATAATTGAACACTCAGTTTTCGACTATAGCTAAAGGGTGTCTAACAAGCAGTAAAAACCTTTGAGTCAGAATGTATAATTCCTGAGTCACAAACTCGGTAAAGGGACGATTTAAGTATTCGCAGTAGCTGTATAATATCATAGTTGACAATAGGAAACTGTGTATTATACATTCTTATGTGCTCATACCTCGTCATTCGGTTTAGCTTATCGTTTTCGTTTCACCAATCTTTTTATAATAGAATAGTTCAGGGTCTCCCTCGTCTAATCCGTTTACTTTACCCGCAAAAGAAAAACCAGCTTTGCTCAACGCTTTTTGCATTTGAGTATTAGAACTATTGGTCGAAGTAAATAGCTTATTGGTCTTACATTGTTTGCCAATGAGGTCAATTGCCTGAACGCCTATTCCCTTCCCTCTGTATTTTTCCTCAATAACAATAAGTTCTATCCAACCTTGATCAAAAAAACGATAATCAAATATCATAAAGCCAACTGATCTGTTATCTGCCAAAATGATATAGCATTCCTCGTCTGATATTGCCTTTGTTATCTTTTCCTCTCTCTTTAGTTCGATATGCTCGACTCTATTAAGGCTATAATCAAAGTCAACTGCTATTGCCTTGTCTCTCATTGTAGCCTTTCTTAGCCTAATAGTTTTCATATCAATCTGTGTCTTTCCGATTTGGTTACCTATCTAACAAAATATCAAGCTATTCACACCTCCATCATGTGATATTATTTTAGGTCGATGAGTCTTTACTTACACACAACATTTATGTAACACGCACAGTTTGCGTTATCCTTTTTTTTGTTTTAGGCCGAACAATAATTTATTCAATTGATTGCCAGCTTTATACCTGCATAACGAACACCAGCCTGCAGGCAAGTGAGCAAAACCCAGGTGACAAGTATTGTTCCTGAGTTACAAACTCAGCAAAGGTGGGTGTAACTAGACCCTACCTACATACTTTTCTTCTTCACAATGATTTGAGGCATGCTTTGCGTCTTGGTATTGATTTGGTCGATATCTGTGGAGATGATCTGATTCAATATGCCTTGCGCCTCATCCACTTCACCTCTCAATTCCACAAGTCTTGATAACTGAGGTTGAGTTGGCTTAGCGGTAGCTCCATTGACAGCTCGCATCAAAGAACGAATCTCCTCTCGGACTCTTGGCCTTTGTCTATATGTCATAGATGGCGGAGGACGCTTCAAAATATCATCTTCCAAATCCGCTATCTTCTTAAGTGCACCATCGATATCTCCTTGCAAAGACTCTTGAGTATCATCTTGTCCTACCTTTTTCTTCAAGTCGCCTAGCTGCTCCTGGAAAGTATTCACATCGTTGATCATGGTGTTCGTCTGTGAGAGTAGCTCTCTGAGCTCCAGTGATGCGCTTGTTCTGGCTTCATAGTCACTTTGCGATAGCTCAATTCTTGGATCAGCGCGTACTTCGATCGGTGTTTCTAAAGTTGCACCATTCACTTTCAATCGAGCGGTGTAGGTGCCTGGAGCAACATACGGGTACATCGACCCTGAGAAGAATCCGCTGCTAGTACCACCGTTTATTTTGGTGGCTGCCTCATGACCAAGATCCCAAACGATGCGATTCACACCAGCCTTCGCGGTAGAGTCAGCCAAGGTACGGATCACTGCCCCTGAAGCATCAACGATTTCTACTGTTGCCGTAGTTGCTTCTCCTTCAGCAAGGTAGAAGTTGATGTTAGTGCCATAGTCAGGATTCTTAGCCTTATAATGGCGATCACCGAGGTTCTCAATCCTACCATACATGTGCCAGAGGGTACCTTGGCGTACAGGGAAGAGATGAGATGCTTTACCCTCAGCATCGGCCATTTCCTGAAGTGGACGAATGTCATCCAAAATCCAAACTCCTCTACCATGCGTCCCTACGATGAGGTCACGATCTCTTGCTTGAATACGTAGGTCTCGGACAGATACATTCGGCAGGTTAATGTTGATTTTAGTCCAAGACTGCCCTTGGTCCCAGCTGGCAAAGATGCCGTGCTCCATACCTGCATACAGCAAATCAGGATTGACTGGGTCTTGCCTTACCACTTTTACATAATCATCTTGTGGCAGGCCAGTGCTGATGGTCGTCCAGCTGCGGCCATAGTCAGTGGTCATAAATGCATACGGTCGGAAGTCATCCGAGCGATGGTGATCTACAGTGACAAATGCTGTTCCTGCATCATGCTCAGAAGCATGAATTTTCGAAACCCAGGCATTCACCGGTAGGCCCTTGATCCTATCCTTAAGATTAGTCCAGGTCGCTCCGCCATCTCTTGTCAACTGAACATTGCCATCATCGGTACCGACCCAAATGACCCCTTGCTCCACCGGAGACTCATCGATATAGAGGATGGTACAGTGAAACTCTGCAGCTGTATTGTCCTGATAGATTTCACCACCTGATGTCCGCTGCTTCGATTTATCGTTGGTGGTCAAATCGTCGCTAATCTGCTCCCATGAGTATCCACGATCTGTGGACTTGAATACTACATTACCCGCCATGAATACAGTATTCGCGTCATGCGGTGAGATCATGATAGGGGAATCCCAATTGAATCGGAACTTATGATCTTCTATCGCATCTCCGGCAGATCCCAGGATTTTCGGGTACGGGTGTATGTTGCGCACGATACCATACCTGGAATCCACATGGAATATTACGCCCCCCTGCAGGTTAGCATAGATTTCATGCTCACTTCCCGGTATCGGAACGGCGTAGTATCCGTCTCCACCAGCCAATCCTTTCCAATGTCTTTTGAGGATCCCGGCGCTATGCAGCGAATTGCTCGGGCCGACCCAGGTGCCATTGTCCTGCAATCCCCCGTAGACATTGTAGGGGTCCTGGTTGTCGATGAAGACCTGGTAGAACTGGGATAGCTCTACGTTGTTGATGATCTCCCAGCTATCGCCACCGTCATGTGATACCTGGTAGCCGCCATCACTGCCTTCCAGTATGCGCTTCGAATTCGTAGGATCAAACCACAGCGCCTGGTGGTCGCCGTGTACGGTGGTAGCGACGCGTTCCCATGTCTTGCCACCGTCTTTTGATCTGCTGAGCCTACCGGAAATAGAGAACAGTATGTTCGGATTGTTCGGATCAACTCGGACATCACTGTAGTAGAAGGGACGGAAATTTACGTTAGGATCGTCGTTCATCATCACCCAATTATTGCCACGATCTTCCGAACGGAAAACCGTACCTCCACCCTGAAATTCGGTCATGAGGTAGATGATGTTAGGCTCGCTTCTGGCGATATGAATGCCCGGACGTGCCATGGGGGTTTTGGGTAATCCATTCATGATCTTCTCCCAGGTCTCACCTCCATCCATCGTGCGGTAGATGGCCGTCTCTTTGCCGCCATCATCAAAGCGCCAGGGTCTGCGTCGGAATGTCCACATGCCGGCGTACATAATGCGAGGGTTGGTCATCTCCATGGCGATATCCGCACAGCCTGTATCCTCATCGATGTATAAGATCTTCCTCCAGTTTTTACCTCCGTCGGTGGTTTTGAAAACACCTCTTTCAGGATTGGCACCCCATTCCTTGCCAAGGGCACAAACACAGGCCACATCTGGATTAGTAGGATCAACCACAATCCGCTTGATGCGTTCTGTTGCCTTGAGACCAAGATGCGTCCAGCTATTGCCGGCATCTACCGAGCGATAAACACCCCAACCATAGCCCACGCTGTTTCGGGGATCACCTTCTCCGGTACCCACCCAAAGTACATTGGGATCAGAGGGTGCTACTGTCAATGCTCCAATGGAGTAAGCCCGCTGATCTTCGAAAATCGGCGTGAAGTCTACTCCACCATTGGTGGTTTTGAATATGCCTCCATCTGCACCTGATACATAGAATGTACTCGGATCACCGGGGATCCCATCAATGTCAGTTACGCGCCCCCCCATATTGGCAGGGCCAATAGCACGCCATTCATAGGATTTTAGTGCTTCGGAGTATTTACCATTTTGAGCGAAAGTCGGGTTGACGAGTAAGACAACACCGAGGAGTATTAGGAATAAGGAAGGTCTCATAGTTAAGGATTTTAACTAAGTATCGACACAAAACAGCAAAAACCCAAGGATCAGTTATAGCAGCGGTTGAGTGAGTAGGATTGATGAATATTTGTTGGCTAACAAGTAGTGCTAAAAGACCGATTTATGGTAAGGTCACCTTAATCGATATGCATAATAATCCAAGGGAAGGAGCAATAATAGATTAAATATACGCCTGTCTAAATAGCGTTTACTTTGTGTTATTGGTCATATTTTAATAATTATTCATCTTGTCTGTTCCATCATTTTATAATATGATCCCAACCAATATCATATAAAGAAGCTAGAATGCTGTCGTAAAATTGTTGATTGAATTTGTGCCACTCTTTAAGCTTTACGCCTCTTATTAAATGATCAGCATTCCGAATTTCATTTTCAGAATTAAAAAAGGTGACTCCTAGAGAGGTACGCAAACGGATGTAACCAGTGGCTTCAACCACTAAGGAAAAATGAGTGGCCGGGTTTGTATTTTCAATTTTTAACCAAATGGATTCTAAGTCATTAAAAATTGGAGCCGAACGTTGTTCATATGAAGGCCACTTTTGATTATCAATATTAAGTAGTTGCCAGTCGTCTGATGGTTTTGTGTTTTTAGGTATGATGATTCGATTCCATCCATAGAGTGAAGTCTGAATGGATTTTACACACATAGTTGATTGCGAATGTTTTTTTAGTTCTTCTCGAACATGCAAATTAGCCGACCGAAAAAAAGGATTCGATAATGTTGATGGTATTGTTATTTTCTTTGACCCTTCCTGTGATACCCCCAAATTAAAATCAGTGGATTCTACAAACCAAGATTCGGGTATCCACAGTGCTGAAATAATGGAAAAGGTTTCAAGGGCTTTTTCAAAAGTTTCTGTCAAAGTAGCATCCTCGTTCTGCCAATGGAATTCATCCAAACAGTTATTATCCCTGTAAACAATGTCGATATTTTCATAAAATGTACTCATGAGATAATTCGAGTTCAATTTGTAGTTATTACTATGCCCATACGCCAGTTCCTAAATTTCGATTAAACTGCCTATTCATACCATTCTCCAGAATAACATCTATTCTATTCGCTCGATCATGCCCAGCCCATCCACCACCATTCAACGTCACTAAAAATGCATTCCACTGATCTTCATTTGTTATATTATGAACATGACCATCAGCATTGCGAGTAATTGTTGTTGTTTTGATTAAGGTATTTGGGTCTATTGTTACCGTTCGAGTGTTTGGACCGGCAGGATTGTCAACTCCCGCAATCAAGGCTGCATCAATAGAAGCATATATTGTTGCATTAAATAAATTACCACCTCCCCCAACTGGCACACCTGCAAATTTCCCAAGTGCTGCACTAACCTGACCTGTAAAATCCTGGTGCCCTCGAATAGGCTGTCTGATAGTTTTTACTTCTGTTTGTTCATTTCCATGTTGTAGATCAGCTGTTTGAGCAGTGCCTGCAATGGCCGTCTCGTCCACATTTACTACCCCTGCGATTCCAGCTGCGGTTCGAAGTTCATTCAACTTATCTAACACAGTGGCAGCATTGAGGTTGGCATGTGTACCGCCCACCCATTCTCTAAAGCCCGGTAAATTTCCATTATTGTATTGTGTTTGCGCATCTATTAATATCTGCTGCAAATTCACCCCAGCTCCAATGTTTCTATTCCCAACTTCAGTAGCTAATCCAACTGTTGGAGGTTGAGCAAGGAAATTAAATATATCCTGAAATTCTTGTAAATAAGCTTGATTTGCATAATATTCTAACACGGCTTTATCACCCACATCAAAAATCACCCCACCCGGATCAGGGTCAGGATCAGGTCTATTTAGGTAATCTAACAAACGAAACAAGGATAGGACTGAAATATCAATATTTGCGTTTGGAGGTGCCTGATATCGTAACCTTTGGAAAACATTACCCAGATTTGACGAAACATTTTCGGATGATGATACGGTATACGAATTGTCCTGACCTACAATTATGGACTTTTCTCCCATTACATCCGCTTCTTTCTCTAACCCTGTATCTTCATTCACATTGACACCACCTTTCATCTGCATAGTAGGCTTCACTCTTCCTTGCTTCTGCTGCACCACGTGCCATGCTTCATGCGGAAGATGTTTTTCTTGTCCTGAGGCAAGATGAATATCAGTGCCTTGCGCATATGCATGAGCATTCAATTGAGCTGGTTTATCAGAATTGTAATGTACTTTCACATCATCCATTGAGTAACCAGAGATATTTTCAATTCCAGTTTTCAAGTTGTCAGGTAAACCTGTGTTGTTTTCTTTTTTTTGAATGGGTTGATGTTCTTGACTAGAATAATTGTTTGCCATTGCCTGCAACCGAGCAGCTCGCATTGCTTGTGTACTATTATTGACCATCTCTTGTAGTTTTCTTTGTGCAATAGCTTGGGGTCGATTGTCTACAAACTGAAAAGTAGACTCACTACTGTTCTTCCTTTCAAAAACAGCATTAGCCATCGGATGGCTTCTATTCTTGCGACTCTCGTCAGAGTGTGTATTCATAATTTATTCTTTATAGCTTTATCCTACTATCAGCGACCCTGACATAGTCCACACGGTTAAGTGTTGTTTACATAGGAGGTGCAAGCCCAAGCGAGAGGCAATTTGTTTAGTTAGAAACACCCATTATTCAATCGTTACCTATCGTCAAGTTAGTCATTCACCATAGCGCAAACAATACCTAAAAGATGGTAATTTCTTGAGTGATCAGATGGTTGGATTCCGGAGTTGTAAGCTCAGGAAATGGACGACAGATAGCTCCTATTTATCATTTTGCTCTTTCACTAACTGCTTATCCAGAAACGTAAAGATCTCTGGCCAATGACTGGATGAACTATGCCCACCTTTAAAGGCTAAGTGTGCGTAAGGAAGTTGAAAATCGTTTCTTTCTAATCGGTCAATCATTTGATTACACATTTCATAGGATGGCCATGATGCATCTTCTTTCCCTGATGTGAATAGCACAAAGCCTTTAATATCTTCAACCTTGATAATTCCAGCACTTGATTCTTTTTGATTATTCAAGAAGTCTCTGATGGCTACTGGTCATCCTTTTTTATCAACAATACGCTCATCAACACGGATGAATTCTACAGGTTGGTTGTTCAAAATCCATGATGAGGTTGGCTTCTTATTTTGAAGGTTGGGAACAGTAACGCTTGAGGGAACCAGCGCCATAACACCCTGGAATTCACAATTACTGGCAAGGTTCAGTACCAACTCACCACCTCTCGAGGCACCTAGCAGAATAACCTCATTGACAGGGATATTAAGCCGTATACTCGTCTGCCTGATAGTGTCATAAACAGCATCAAGTGAAATGCGATCCAGATGTTTTGGGAGTCCTCTGCCTCCAAAATAACCAATGGAAAGAAAGTGAAATCCTCTATCGAAGAATTCCTGACGAACATCTGCTGTTCGCTCCTCAGCGAATGTGTTTCCTCCTTCGCTTCCTCCAAATGCTACGACTAACCGATCATTACTTTTCTCAGAAGAAAAAAGTTGCACCTGCAGCTTTCCGAAGTTTTTCGGCAGCTCCTGGCATAGACCAACAACGGATAAGCATACTATTAACAGTATTGAGAGTATCAATCTCTTCAGTTGGTTATGGGTGATGATTTGCATTGCTGCGGCTTATGATGTCAAACTAGTTAGTCATGTGGGTGAGCAATAGTTAAAAAGTTATCGTGACTGAATTCACCTGATGTTAAGTCTAGAGACTAGTGAATTTTGGTGTTGTGCCTCTTTCATTTCGTCCAATTATCGCTTGTGCTGAAGCTTCAACTGTGCCTTCAGCATTGGGGCTCAGTCTAATGAGAAGATGACGCAAATTTGGTGGCTTTGATGCTAGCCAATTACCCAACTTTAATGCTCGATTGTCAAACACAGTTTTCCGTGGAGTAGTGATCCATTTTCTGGTTCCGAGAAAGTCCGGCAATGAATCTCCCATGGAACAATAACAGCCGGCGAAAATATCAGCGATTTCAGAGATATCTTGAGCCCATTCAGGGATTTCGTTAGACTCTGTAGTGCAGAAGTGATTATCTGCAGGCTTCTTCCACTTAGTTAAACCAAATGTCAAATAAGACGCTAATCTTGCAAAACCCTCTCTGCGCTCATGATTTTCTAAAGTTTCGTCACGATCACTAATCCACATTGACGTTTGATCTTGTCTGCGCAGAGCCGCAATTAGTGTAGCGACGAAAGTAGCATGACGAAACATTTTCTCAATAGTGCCAGATTTTGTTCCAGGAGGAAAACATCCAGGGAGAGCCTTAATTAGCTCCTCCGGTTTTCCACTAAAGAAACTCCCTACTTGTCGGTCTACCAGAATTGTGATAACGTTAGAGGATAACTTGCCAATGGTTTCCAAGAACTTTGGGAAAGCCCTTGAACGAACATTTTCATTAAGTTTTTTGAAAGACATGCTTCGGTTATCAGGCAGAAACGTAGATCGAAAATTAAAAAGATGCGGCAACCAGCGCTCCAAATGATCATCGTTTGTAACCAGAAAAGAATATGCCTCAAATCTGGCATCAGCATGCTGTCCAGAATAATCGCTTGCTATTATCATTTGACCCTGATCCACCGGAATAAGCAAATGTTCATTTATCTCATTTACGGCAACAACAGCCTCGCTAATCATAGATGGATATCCAGCTCCTTTTTCGGTTATGTGTTTCCAGACCAACAATGTTTTCAACAGGAATATTAAGTGATTCATCAATCAATCACCTAGAATTTAATTTCATTAACATCTAACATGAGGGTAACGTACCAGCAAGATTATTGTACCTTTTGCAGTTTCACACAACTTGTATTAGACATTCGCAATTCCTTCTGTTAGGTTTTGTAAAGGTGAATAAAACATGTTTATACTATAATTTAATCATTCATGGTAGTGCAAACAACACCCAAAAGTTCGTAATTGCCGGAGTGACGTAAAAATAGAATCCCAGAGTTAGTAAACCCAGAAAATAGGGCCTACAAACTCAGGAAAGAGAAGCTAAACTTTGAAAGTCACTAACGATCTTATTCCGATAGGCTCAAAGGAGTCGATCTCGAGTAAACTTTCACGCCGGGAGACGCTTCAGTCAACTCATGGTCAACTACGACATAGAAAGCCTCATTGGTCACGGCCAGTCCTGCGCCTTCAGTGATACCTTGAATAGCTGTTACCGAGTGAATGTCTCCATTAGTATGATTGACCTCCAGTATGGCGGAATGATACTCCGTTAACACATATAGGGTGTTGTTGAAAAAGTCCATCCCGGCAATCTTATACTCTGAAGCTGATCGTCCATTCTTGGCATCCTTCTCCAAAGTGAACTCAGCAATGAAGTGACCTTGCTGATCCAATACTGTGATCAGGTCTTTATTGCCAAGATACATGTGCCCGGTGGAGTGATCGATCGCAAAAGCCTCGGCGGATACATCGACCTGATGATCTCCTTCGGCATTCACGGCACTTACTTTTGCCCATTGGTAATTTGACTTTTCCCATATTTCGATAGCACCGATATCTCCCGATATGTACAGCCTGTTTTGATAATAGTCCGTGGACTCAATACTCCCCTGACGCATGAGCAAGGGCTTATCTGATATGGTGGCAGATGATTCGATCCTTTGAAAATCGCGCGTCAACTCAAAAATCTCTGACTGATCCGTCACCACAAAAAACGTGCTTTTGCTTTCGTCATAATCAATGCCTGAGGGCTGTTTCACTTCGCCAGGAAGTGCAATGGTCTGTGCTATCGGCACTGCCCTATCTACTTCAGTAGGATAATCTGTGGATGCATAGGCATACGACTTGTCCTCCACAAAGAGTACCTCGCCAAAGACATGTACCCCGAAAGGCGTGAATAAAAAGAAGATGATTAGGCTTAGACACGCTAAGCCAATCGCTGCTGAAAAAATTGATTTTTTTGATTTCATAATTGTAATGATGTATTTGTTGAATCGATTGAAATGAGCCTTACCAGAAATGGAAGTGTGCCCTGGTCACAAGCTCAGTTGATATTGCCACCTACCGGAAGGCCACTAGGAACTCTGACAGGAATCGTCTTATCGAAGCTGTCATCATTGAGTGTATGCAAAAAGGCAATGATGACATCCACCTGGTCATCATCGAGTTGTAGGTCTCGCATCTCCACATCTAACTGTCCTTCAGAGACACGGACATTGCGCTGGTCATCATCACCCTCCGCTACCTCTTCGTAAAACTCCATGACTTGCTCAAGCGAACCGTGAAGGCCATTGTGCATGTAGGGTGCGGTCAAGTTGAGGTTTCTCAAAGTAGGCGTTCTGAAGTCAAACTTGTTGGTGGCACCCTCATCGGGAGGACTGACATTGTCTCTCACTCCAATGGTGTGAAGTTGATAATCAGAAAACATTGGCCCACTATGACAGTCCGCACATCCTACCTGAATGAAGGCGTTCATGCCAGTAATTTCAAATGTGGACATGGCGCTAACATCACCTCGCATGTATTGATCAAAGCGGCTGTTGTTGGCGATGATGCTTCTTTCGAAAGTGGCAATAGCGGCGAGCATATTGGCCTGATTGATCTGGTCACTACCAAAAGCTTGATCAAACCTGTTCACATATTCAGGTATGACCTGCAACCGCTGAATCAATGTATCAATGATCAATGCTTCCGGAATATGCTCACCACGCATCTCCTCTTTGGATAGCATGGGTAATAGCGCTTATTCTTCTAAGCTTGAAGCTCGATTATCCCAGAACATTGGTGCCATGGATGGCAGGTAGGTGCATTGCGTCGGGTCGTCAATCCACCACGTCGGTTGGGCCCTAAGTCTGTCGCACCAACACCCTTGGAGAATTTGATGCCATCGGCATAGCCCAATGCTGGATGGTGGCAACTAACGCAGGCTACATCTTTATTACCAGACAATATCGGATCCCAATACAAGAGTCTTCCCAGCTCTTCCTTCTCCTCAGAGTAGGGATTATCAGCGGGGTAGCTGACCGTCTCCGGAAGCGCGCTGATAAATGCCTCGTGATTTTGTGCAACGATATTAAGATCATCATCTTGACAAGCCGATAGCGTGATGGTCACACATAGCACCGCAAGGGCAATGGCTAAAGTATAGTTGTTGAAAAATGACATATTAGTTCTTTGAATTAGATTTTCTGATCAACTGATTTGGTATGACCATACCAGTTGATGGTATCGCAAAGAACTTGAGCTTCCGATAGTAAGTTGCCCGGAATGGCCTTCTAGAGGTGCAGAGTGCTCTTTCTGGACTTCTTTGGACTACTTTTGGCTATCTCGGTACTGACTTGGGGTGACGCCTTTCAGCTTTTTGAAAGTCGAATTGAAAGATGATTTTGAGCTGAAACCAGCTTCACTGGCTATGCCCAGCAACGTATAGTGGTTGTATTTTTCTTGATCTAAGCAGTCGATAAACTCCTCAACACGATATTGATTAAGTAAATCCTGGAAACGGATTTTCATATGATTATTCAAGATTTCCGATAGCTGCTGTCTCGTAATACCGAGCTCTTTGGCTACTTCCGCTACACTGAGTTTTTGATTCTTGAAAATCTTCTTTTCAATCATCAGCTGATGTAATGCTTGAACAGTCGAATTGATTTCTGACTTGGACAAATTAGAAGTGACATACTTATTGGTGGCTGTTACCAATATGTTTTTGGGTGTGGTGATCAGCCGGAAACTGACGAAGTAGAAAAGAAAGGTTGAAATCAATATTACGCCGTAGCTGTCAAGGTACATCAAAGAATAATCACCATCGATTGTCAGCTTATACATCTCATCTATCGCGAAAATCACGACAAAGGGAATGATAAAAGTGAGCAGCCACTTTTCCTTTTGACTTCTGATAATGTCAAAGGCGGCTTTTAACAGCAGGCCAATCAGTGAAAACTCAATGAGATCGTCAACGATATCTATGATTGGCGCGTCTCCAATAGGAAAGAATGTTTCGGTCAATCCAAGAGACAAATAAACTAGGTAAGGTAGTAGTATAAGAAAGTCGGTCTTAACAAACTCACTTTGCTCTCGTTCGATTTGTTTGACGAAAAGTAGGAAGCAGGTTATCATCAAAGGTTCTTGGAAAACGAACCAATTCGACTCTGATAGGATCAAATTATAGTCATCATCACCAAGCGCGAACAGCATAATTGAAATCAAGCATGCGATGAAAGCAATAAGGATATTCATCTTGTACGCCTGCCGCCTTTTTATCAAGACAAATACAAGGAAAATGCCCTGTAGCAACGCTATGATCTGGATGATTTTTAACAAACTAAAGGGGTTTCATTTAGCTTCTATTCCAAGACCAACTCATGCTGAACATGCTCCAGCACCTTTTCTTCGCTGAACCAGTAGGGGAGCCATTCACCTGTTTTCCAGGCTTGGAGTTGTGACTTATAGTATGGATGCAAGATCCTTGAGGAGCTGCCGCCAGATACCACACCCATAACCTTCTCATCGTCACTCATATCTGCCACCATGCGATAGGAGCTAAACCAGCTTGTTTCAAAATCATGCTCCCGATTCTTCACAAAGCCACCTCTGTTGAGCGTCTGGTTAGAACCTTGCTTGGGAAGAAGCTCTGCACCTAGCCACTCAGCTCCAAATCCAGTCTGTCGTATAGGGCTATAGAAGTATACAGTATGTAGTTTACCCCATGTCCAGTCGTCTTTGTTATCACCGAGTTTTTCGGTTAAGATCTTTTGAGTTCGCTTTCCTGCAATGACAATGAGGTCAGACAGGGTCTCCTTATCCGGTGTTTTATTGTTGTCAATGAAAGGATGATCAGCCAAGAGCATGCTGTCCAGCCGTTGATTCCAATAGTAGACATTTTGCCAATACATTTCTTCTACCTCATCCGGCAGTTCATCATCAAGCGACAGATAGAGCAGTTCATTGTAAAGCACATTGTACACCGCTGCTCCGACTTCATTGATGTCGTCCTTTTGATTCCAGTTACTGAGAATACTTCCAAGTTCTTTAGTTACACCCTCTTGATTCAATGCATCAATGAACAGCGGAACGAAGGTCTCCGCCTGCATATTCTGCACATCGAAGATCAGCTCCCAAAGGTCTTCAGGCGCTAGTTTGTCATCCGTTCCGAAGTACTCCTTGAGCCTTTGGTAGCGATAGAAGGGTGAGAAATGGTTGGAGTAATAATATGGATAATCATTAGGTCGCGTATCATGATTGGCCGTACCTACCCAGCCTCTTTCGGGATTCACCATGTTGGGCAGTTCGTTCTTTGGAATGAAGCCTGTCCAGCTGTCCGCTTGATCTGCAACCTGAGGCACTTCACCTGCTCGGTTAGTACGAGTAGGAACTAAGCCGGTTGACTGGTGCGCAATGTTCCCTTCAATGTCAGCAATAACATAGTTGAAAAACATGTTATCCATTTTGCCTAGTGCTTCACGGAAAGATGGTACATCTTTCGTCTCTAGCAATCGGTCGAACCCTAAGGAACTGCTTTCAGTCACAGCTAGTGACCATCTAAAGCTGACTACATCATCGGTCATGATATTGAATATTGGGAAATCGGAAATGATCGGTCCTCTGTCGGTAGATCGGATTTCTAGTTCTACTTCAGTGCTGTCCTTGATAGTAATCGTTTCCTTTCTAATTCCGAATGGAACCAATGTACTGTCCTGAAGGTATTGATCGTCTTCTACAGATTCGATGAACAGATCCTGGCTATCACCATAGGCATTGGTGATGCCAAAAGATACATATTCGTTTCGTCCTGATAGCAGCCCTGGAATGCCGGGGGTAGCAATACCTACTGCTTTGAATTCAGGACAGATCAACCCTACCGGATAAAATGTACCCGGTAACACGCGTGCATCAACGTGTGGATCATTAGCAAGGATTGGTTTACCAGTCTGTGATTTTGCTCCAGATATGGCCCAGTTGTTCGACCCGAGGGAAGGGTACGGCAAGAGTGGATTAGGAAGGTTTTGGGTAACTGCGTTTCTCGGAGTGCCGCCATTCAGCGATAGGTCAAGTGTTTCAAACCCCAGTGGCTTGGTTCGATCAAGATTCACAGATAATGGCAGTAGCTCTGCTGCGTTATCCATTCGTGCCGAAAGGTTGAGGCTCAATATCTCATCCTCCATGTTTTGACTATGAAACAAGCCAATGAAATGAGTAACAGACACGATATCGACAGGTTTCAACTCTTTTGGCACTATGCCCAACAAGCCAAGCTCTACCGGAAACTCATCTTCTGCTACTCTCAGGTATTCATTAAACCCTTCACAATACCATTGCAAGACCTCTTTTGCCTCTTGATCGAGGTATTGGTAATTCCTTTCTGCATTGCCATAAAGGTTGAGCACCCGCATTTTGATGTCTGAAGACAGCATTGAGGAACCTACCAATGCTGCCGCTTCACCTTTGATCAATGCACGATAGAACTCAATTTGAAAGAGTCGGTCTTGCGCCATCACAAAACCCTGCCCGCGATAAACATCACGCTTGTTTTCCGCTAGGACGTAGGCAATCCCGTTTTCATCTCGAATGATCTTGATCGGCTCTTCGTTGACTGTGATTTGAAACTTCCCGTCGCGTTTGAAGTCGTTGATGGTCTGTATCCAGAAAAAACCAAATGAGATGATAAACAATAGGGTGAATAAGAGAATAAATGCGGGTTTCCTCATAAAGTGGAGATTTTATGGATTTGGTTCGTGACGGTGATTCAGCTTTGTTTTGTATAAGCTAATGACATCTCGAATTCTTTCCAGTTTTTGTTCAGACTTTCTGGCGTCTCTTAGAATTGATTGCTCACTGCTGCTTTGTATTTAGCCAAAGGTTAGCCTCATCCATAAAGCAAAGCTTTCGTGACATCAAGTAAGGTTATTAATTAATAATGACCAATCTAAGCCAGGTACTGCACCGATAAGCGATAGATAGATAAATGACAATTTTTACTATGACAGGTGCAATTTAGTTTGAAAAAATACCAGAAAATAGGTATTGTCATCGACGGCATTTCCTAAGAAATTGCTTGTTATTCATAACTAAAAAAAAGATATGCTAGCAAAACACACAATCGATCATCAGGACGTCATAAGGATTATAGGGTCTTCAACAAGAAGCTTTGATGATGCGGTAAGGAAAGGCATTGCCTCCATCAAACACGGTCATCAGGGTACGCCAAGAGACCATCTTGACTTTGTAACCTTTGAGGTAGTGCAGTTGCAAGGAACGATTGATAGTGAAGGTAAAAACCCTCAAGTTTCTTTGTATCAGGCAGTACTTGATGTCGTCGGGGTGCATCATCATCATGGTGGTGACAATCATGACCATGATCATTGATTAGGTTTTTTGACTTAAATTCAAAGGCACAAATGATTCTGTGCCTTTCACATATCTCAACCAAACGTCTTGCTACCGTGCTAAAATTCCCAATGTTTGCCGTTAGTCGAGGGAGTTACTCATATTGCTGATCAAAGCGTAAATCAATTCCATCCCCTTAAGGAAAAACAAACAAAGCCTTTTTTTCTCAAAGAGCTGATCTTCTTAAAAGTCAGCTCTCCATCGCCTCAATCTGACGTAGTTGATTCATCTTTTCGATCAAGTCCCCAGTGATCGCCACTACTGCAGGTTTTGGGATACCATCTGCGTCAAAAGGCCATTTACTTGTAGGGTTAGCTTTATCTACAGTTTGTTCCCCAGGGTGTTGTACGCTTAGGAAAAGCGTTTTGCCATCAGGTGAAAACCATGGTCCAGTTAACTCAGCGTCACGCGGTGCAGACGCTACCCTGATCACTTTGCCTTCATCCTTGCCGTATCGCGGTACGACGAAGAGGCTATTGTTTTTGAATGGCATGTAAGGACCATCTTCTTTGTTCATTGAGCTCCCGGACATATCTGAGGTAATCCAAAGATTTCCTGATAAGTCAAACGCAAGATTATCTGGACATGAGAACCCGTTCTCCTCTCCACCTGCAAGGTAAGTAGAAGCCTTGAAGGTCAATGCGTCGAATGCTCCATTGGTCTCTTCAACCTTCAAGATCGAACCGTGGAAATCACCTTTTCCTTTGTTGTTGGTTAGCGATACCAGTACATTGCCAGTGATAGGGTCGATCTCAATATCTTCTGGCCTGTTGAGCTCAGTAGCACCTAGAAGTTTTGCCGCTTCTCGTACCCGAATAAGGACTTCTGTCTGGTCTTTGAACTTCTCTTTAAGCACGGGCTGACTTTCCCAATCCAACGAAAGCCATTTACCATTGTCAGTATCGGCCACATACAAGGTACCTTCCTTCAATGATCCAGGTTTTGAGGAGATGAATTTGTACAGATGTTCATCGTTGCGATCATCTCCGGTATAGGCCACCACACGTTTGTCTTCTAATTCATATACCGTACAGCACTCATGGGCAAATCGTCCCAGCGCAACGTGTTTTTGCGCTGTACCATCCTTTGGGTCAATCTCTACCACCCAGCCGTAGTGTTCTGGTGGGTAGTTGTAGAACGCTTCCCATCCATACCAACTCGGTTTCTTCGAAGCATTATTGTTCTCGTCGTATACTGTTTCTCCAAAAAAGCCATCATAGTTCTCTTCGCAGGTCAGGAACGTATTCCACGGTGTAATGCCACCGGAGCAATTGCTGTTGGTACCCATTACGGTAGTCTTGCCCTCGATAGGACTATCCCAATTAAGTGTGATGGGTGTCTGACCAGTTATTCGCCTGTTATGCGGATCATTTTTGACAACTGCCCATTTTCCGTTTTCCTGTCTCACTCTGACGATGCTACCGCCAACCGCATACATCTCCTTGTCTACTTGCTCTACCGTGCGATGTTCTCGAGGATTTTCATATTTACTCTGGTCAAAACCTGAAACAAACAATGGATTGACGTATTCATGATTGACCCAAAGCAGTCCATCCGTTGGATCATTTTCATCTAACGGAATAAAACAAGTGAAATCATTGTTGAACCCGAAAGTGTCATTATCTGAAATTTGCTCGCCCCATCGGATGACGGTGTGATAATCCAACCCGCTAACGAGCAATAGGTCGTCCTTATCAGAAGCGACCATGTTCTCTAATACCAGGTCCTTCAGCTTTCTTAATGCTTCATCACCTACATTTTGGAAGGTTTCTGATGGTGTGGTAGTGCTACCGCAACTTGTCAAGAAAGGAGGTAATGTAGCGGCTCCTAAGCCAGCCTTACCTAAGAACGAAATGAATTTACGACGGTCGTACATGAGGGTCTATGGTATGAGTGCTTGAGTAATTAGAGTAAAATTATCGATATGATTAAGTGATCAATTAACATAGAGGACTTTTGCAACTTCTAGTGGCCTATCCGTGGCAATGATATTAGCTCCATTTTCTACGTATATGAGATAAATACTGTCGTCACCTTTAGATTCGGCACTTTTATCCAAGTTGCCTAGCGTACCCAGTATTGTTTTGATACCGAGCTGCTGGACTTTTTCGTAGTGAGCTTTTTCAGGTTCCCTTGTACCTACAAAGCCCAAGAGATTCTTAGCAGGAATGCCACTTTTCTGGAGTTGCTCTAGTGCTCCATCATCACCTGCCGAAACAGAAATCATAAGCTCAGGATTCAATGAATAGACTAGGCTGGCATCATCAATCCGATAGGTGATGATTGCTGCGTAAGTAGCTCCATCATACTCCTCCACTGTTGCTATCACTTTTTCGAAAGGCACACCCCGTTTTACATCCAGGGTGAATAGGACTTTTCCTTTTCCCCAGGCAAGGACTTCTTCTAGGGTTGGTATCTTGAAATCGGTAGTATCCCCTTCATTATCGACTAACTGGAGCTGAGTAAGTTCATCATATGACCAATCCAGAACATTGCCGGTTCCCGTGGTTGTTCGATCCAGCGTATTATCATGCATCATGATTAGTACACTATCCCTAGTCATCGAAACATCGCATTCTATGATCGTCGGTATCTGTTCAGCTATATAGTTGAAGGTTTCAATTGCATTTTCTGGATATCCGGGATAGGGACCACCACGATGAGCGCTCACCAATGGTACAGGATCACTCAACCACTGGTCGAAAGATGAAATTAACTCTACTCCCTCTTTTTGAAAATTGTCGTCAGTGTTCGTGTCAGCCGATCCAGAATCATTGCTAGCCTTTTGGCAACCATAGATTAGCAGGCAAGCGCCAAATAGGACCGGTAAATAACGAAAGCACCGCATTGCCATATGATGAATTTGTTTATTGAATAAGATCCTAACAGCTCGGATTTACAGTCTTATTGACTCTACAAAACTTTAAGTAATTGGAGCGTCAATGGCCTAATTGTGTATCACTGCAACTTAAAAGAAGAATGAGTTTTGTACTAAGAGACGTGTTTAAGTAAATGTTATGAATGCTTTGGCCGAAACACCTTCATTACCTCCTGATTGGTCTCCAGATAAGGTCCGTCAATCAAGTCAATGCAATAAGGAATGGCTGGAAAAACAGCCTCCAGACATTCCTTAATTGATTTGGGCTTTCCTGGTAGGTTAACCATCAAGGTACTACCTCTAATGCCTGCCGTCTGACGCGAAAGTATCGCCGTAGGTACATATTGCAGACTTACTTGACGCATCAATTCGCCGAACCCAGGCATTAACTTATCACTGACGGCAATAGTTGCTTCAGGCGTGACATCTCGTTTTGCAGGTCCAGTACCTCCAGTGGTAACTACCAGGCAGCAACCTGCTTCATCGGCCATCCGCTTCAGTTCCTTTTCAAGGAGTGGCTGCTCATCCGGAACAACAGCGTATTCCGCTTCCCAGTCACTCGTTAACCATAAATCAAGAAGCCTCTTTACTTCCTTACCAGGAATATCCTCATACTCTCCACGGCTTGCACGATCCGAAACATTAATAATTCCAATTTTAGTTTTTCTCATGTGTTCACCTGATCCATGATCACGGACTAATCTTTTCTATGATAGTTCTTATTGAAAAATGATGGGCTACAAACTCTTAATGTCAACCACCTCAAAGTTCCTAGCGTCAAAGTAATCATCTAATCCATAGTCTGTATTAATGATGATGCCACCAAGTAGTGTCACCTTATCTACGTGAAATTCATTTTTGCACGATTTTAGATGATCGTGAATTTTTTTATGGATGATTTCGTATGTCGCTTCCGTAATTGCCTTTTGCGAATTGTTACTGTCGAGAATTTCTTCTCGATAAGGTAACAGGCTTTCTTCGAGTTTCATTTGCTGGTAATCGTCATCATTCAAAACTGGTTTGTAACCACTATCCTGAAATCGACTCAGTGCTAGCATTAGTGCACCACAAGAATTCCCTGTTTCTTCCTGACGAGGGCGATACATCTTGCCTAATTCACCATCAAGTGTAAGTCCTATATGTGGACCGTAGAATATAAATGCACTTCCCTGGTCAGGAATATGATGTGCGAAAGCTGTCATTCCTGTCTGCCCAGCAAAAGGTAATCCCCCTAAACCTCCCATGATGAAAGGACCAAAAAGGACATTAAAAAAGGTGGTTGAAGGCACATTAATATCATCCGAACAAACTGATGTAGCCATCAGTACTTTCGAAATATCAAGCTCATGTTCGATTTGCATTTTACCTAAATAATGAATTGAGGTGTCTTTAGCATCCTTGGCATTAGGAAAAAAGTCCTTGACAATCTTATCAAATTTTCTTTGTAGCATCTTATCCTGTTTAGCGTGAAAAATCTTGAGTACAGATTCTAAAAGTATTAAATATATTCAACAGGTGCTTTCATCATAGGAGAATCATTATCAGAAAGAAAAAAGGTGTACATGAGAAGGTATCTGCCTTTCATAATCAGGTATCAGAAAGCTTAAGTAGGCTGGTGCTTAGTGAATCCGCCCATTACTTTGCCCATGATCATGATTTTACCCCATCTAGGCGTTATTCGTAGGTTATAGACCAAGAACTTAGTCAGAAAGCCTGGAAGAAGTGTACTTTTTCTACCGATGGCATTGATAATTGGTACTCCAACAGCTTCCGGCTTCATCGTCATGTCCATAATCATATCGGCTCTTTCGGCAAATCCACTCGCTACTGGGCCGGGTGCCGCCGTGAGTACATCAATGCCCTCAGGCTTTAGTTCTCTGGCTAGGGCCTCACCCAATGATTGTACATACGCTTTGGTGGCCGCATAATTAGCTGCGTTGGGTACACCCTGAAAGGCTACTATAGAGCTCATAAATACAAGGGCACCCTTTTTTGGCTGTGTTCTCATTTTGTTGGCGAAGTGATGCGACATAACCATTACGGATTTGCAGTTCAGTTCCAGCATATTCACTTCTTGATTGATGTCCGCATTCATGAACTTACCAGAAGTGCCAAACCCAGCGTTGAGCACTACAACACCAATTGACAAGTGATCCGTCTCTTTAAGCAGCGTATTTATGTCTTCCATCTTTGAAAGATCACCAGCGATAGGAATCGTCTCTGTCTGATAGCTATCAAAAAGCTGGGTACTGAGCTGTTCCAACTCCTTTTCCCTTCTGCCAGTCATGACGAGCTTAAATCCAGCTTCTGCAAATTTCAATGCTAATTCTCTCCCAATACCCGAGGTAGCACCGGTGATGATTACCCAATTGCCATAACTTTCCTTCAGTCGATTGGCTTGATTTATTGAAACTTTCATGATTACTTTTTTTCTGCTTTCTTCTTAAACTCAGTTAACCATATATCATGAAGCTTTTTTAGCTTATTAGGTAGGAATACTTTTTGCATAAAAGCTTTTAATCCATGCTGAGTTTCGCTTGTGATCACTTTGCAACCTTCTTTTGTAGGGATGATAAGCCATGCATGATAACCACGTATGTCTTTTCTGCTCGCTTCCCAACTCAGGCGATATGGAGGTTCGAACTCTCTCACCGTCACAGTCTTGAAAAACTGCCCCATTGTTTTAAAAGACAGAACTGCTGATGAATCAAGTTTACCATTGCTGTTAGTTTTGACGCTCACATCTGTCATTCCTTCGTACCAATTTGGCCATGATTCTGCATCAATTAGTAAGTCCCAAACGATTTGTGGGTCTGCTTTTATATCAATCTCATTGTGAACAAAAAAACCAGCCTCTTCAGGGTTATATTCTGTCGGCCAGTTGATCTTTTCTGAATTTGGTCTGCTTCGTTTGACTGTTTTCTTTGTTGAATAGCACCCTGAAAGAATCAGGCTCAGTAACAATAAATGATAAACAAATCTGACCGAGAGACTGAAGTGTGGCGTCTTGGTCTTTCTAAACTGGATGTTCGTTTCCATGTCTGAACATTGTAAATTTTAGCCTTTACAAATATTCAAGTGCTTGAAGCACAAAAACGATAACAAATGTTTACGTTTTGATCGCTTCTCTTTTTATTCTGCTAAGGTGAATCGGAGTTATCCCAAGGTAGGAAGCAATCATATGTTGGGGTACCCTGTTATGGATATTGGGAAAGATCTCATTCATCAGGTCATAGCGCTGAATGGGAGTGAGCGTATAAAGATGCTCTATGCGACGATCGAGATAGGTGAAGTAATATTCGGCAATTAGCCTTCCTAGTTTTTCGCCCTCATTCATATGTACATACCCCCATTCAATGGCTTCTTTGGGTAGGACAATGACATCAGTAGGCTCCATAGCTTCCAATTGGTAGCTGGATTTTTCCCTTGTCAAGAAGGCCCTATAGTCAGCAATAAACTGATTCTCTATCGCGAAATGTATGGTATGCTCAGTGCCACCCAGGTCGAAGATCTTAACCCTGATAATCCCTTTTTCGATGAAGTATACTTCATCGATGATCTTATAATCTTCACTCAGAATCTCCTTCTTTTTAAACTTACGGCGATAGCACATCGACATGAAGTCATTCGCCTCGTCTTCAGAAATCGAGATCATTTGGGATATGGTCTCTTTAAGATTATCCATGCTTCAAGTAACGTCTATAGCTTACTGATACTCATATAACTAGTATCAAAGATGTTGGTTAGGTAATTCTTAGAGGGAAAGAAGACTGCTTATGATGATTTCTTGGAGACGTTTACTTTGTGGATGGCGGAATCATCCCACAAATGATAACCCAACACCTTGGGCTACCCTAATACTCTCCATAATCAATTATCGGGAACGCTTTTGTAAAGAATCAGCTTATAATCTTTCCACAAAAAACCTTTATCAGACACAAAAAATAGACATCACAGGACTTTGTGGAAGATATATTGTCAAGGTGTTTCGAGACCACTGAAAAACAAGATCATAACCAACACCACGCCATCGCATGTAGAATCTGCTATTTTCTATAACCTGAACTTTACTATCAGTTGTTAAGACGATCTTTTACCATAACACTAACATTATTTAGTTCATGGCTTTCTCATCTCCCCTGTCCTATTTTCATACAACTCAATTGCCTTCATGTAATTGATAGCACCTTGCATCGACAAGTCATGAATGAACCCATCAAGCTCGGGATGATTTTCACTCACCCAGCTGACCAGGAGTTCTCTCTCTGCTTCCCAGACTCCCCAGTCAGCATCAGGACAATCAAGCACATCAATCCTTGAGATTTTGGCACCTGAAAAAGTGATACTGAATCGGCACGTAAGTGGGTTATTTTTTAAAAATTCATAGCGCACTGAAGACGAAGCTACTGTAGCGATGATACTACCCTCCTCTTCTGCTATATCGATCAGTTCATATGAAGGTTGGAAGATGGAGTCCCACTTAAACTGCTCATAGAAACTATCGTGAGAATAGGTCGTCGCATAGTCTCCTTCAGCTATGGTGAGACTGTCGCTCACCAGCGGTAACATCCGCGCAAAGTCAGCAGCGTCAAAAGCGGTGTAGTATTGCTTGACAGTCTCAGCAGAAGATATTCCTTTGCTGGTGCATGCAGCTAGGAAGAATATACAGGTGATTAATATAAAGTTGTTTTTCATAAGGTAAGCTCCAATCACATTACAACACTTAGTTCTGATTTCGTGAGCATCGGAATACTTCCAATTTTAAGGTCATACTCAAACCTCTACCTAAAACTATCATTAATAATTGACATCCCATTTTGTATGAAACATACTCGCTAGTGAGGTGTTAACCTGAACACTATGCATGGGTTTATTACTTCTCAGACAATGCTACGACCTGTTCCCAGACCCTCCTATCTACGGTAATTCCTTCTTTCAAATTCCTGGCCTTTGTCAGCAAGCTCCGCTCCCCTGGATAGTAGGTCTTATCACCAGGATGGTTGGGTTCTACGTCGTGAGTGTAATCGATGATTTCATTTATGAGTCTCTGCTGTAGGTCCTTATCACCGAATACTTCGGGGTAGATGCATAGATACACTTGGGAAATCCCTGTCTCAAGCTCTTTTTGACCTATTCTATAGGTGGAGTTGCCTGCTGATAACAAGGTAGCGAGCATATCCAGCACCATAGATAGCGCGGAACCTTTCCAATATCCTATAGGCAAGCCACGCTCCTTTGACAGGATCTTTTCAGGATCAGTTGAGAGTTCATTGTCGTCATCCCAACCACCAAAGTACGGTAGCTTCTCGCCTCTCAGTTTATAGTCATTGATCTTACCAAATGAATACTGTGATATCGCCATATCAAGTACGATATGCCCCCCTTCTCTCGGTATAGATATTATCAGCGGGTTATTACCGATCCGGCTGTCCTTCCCTCCCCAGGGAGGCATATTGGGTTGGGTATTGGTAAACATGATCGAGATGCAGTTGGCCTCTGCTGCTTGCTTGCCATAGGATCCCCCTCGCATCCAATGGTTGGTATGGCGTAAGGCCACCAGGCCTAAACCGTACTGTTTAGCTAGTGCTATAGCCCTTTCCGTACACTTTGTTGCATTAACAATACCCGGACCAAAATGTCCATCCCATCGTTCGATGCTACCAAAGTCTTCTGTTTTTTGAGCTTCAGCGTCAAGATTTACCAGTTTGTTTTCGATATGCCCGATGAATACCGGTACTCGATTGATACCATGAGAGTTGACACCCACTAAGCTACTTTCAGTAAAGGTATCTGCCAGCAGTTTGGCCTTTTCATCGGTGAATTGGTATTTGACAAACAATTGGTGAAGCACCTCCCGCATTTGTTCTGGAGAGGTTCTCATGTCTCTTTCCATGACCTTATTCAATAATTTCGTCATGCGAAGCTAGACAGAAATCGCATTTCAAATATATCTGGCAGCTCATGGCCCATCTTGATTTAACTTGAGTTAGTTATCCATTCACGATAGTGCCAACAATGAGCACTACACCTTCACCCAGATCTTAAATTCAGCTTCACCCAAGGCGATTTCATAGTTATTGTGGGCTTCCAAGTGATGATGCTCATCGGGAACACCCAACTGATGGTCTACGAGGAAGTTGTTGGCAATACACTTCCACTCCCCCTCGGATATCGTTAAAGGGAGCACGTCTCCATAGTCACCTGCGTTCATTGCGACAATCACCTGGTGGTTGACGATGTAGCCGAGTAGCCCTTTGTTATATGGTGTAATCCATTGGTAATACTCATTCGATACCGGCAGGTAGTTTCTAAAGACCGCTCCATGCTCACTCAGCCTGAAGTGATTCATTCCACGCCAAAACTGGTACATGCCCTTATAGTCACAGTAGCTATCCTCATCTGCTTTGGTCTTGCCCGCGTTTTCCCAGTGAAACTGATTCGCTTTGCGTAGGTTGTAGGTGTCGCGCTTACCATGAAAGAAGAGTTTCACACCACTCTTGGTTTCTTTGACCACATCAGCCAGTCGACCTGCTCCCTTGCTGCGCAGCATCTCTGTACCTCCGTGTGTCACGATAGGACCTTGAGAGGTATACAGTAGTACTGCCGCTATCTTCACCCGATCCTCCTCTACACCAAATCGTCCATCCCAGTCGTGAATGGCAAACTGATCTGCCAATGTCCAGTTGTCATGGATATCGAGATAGTTGATACCGCTGAGGGGTGTCTTCTCTTCAGCAAATTTGCACGCTAGCGCGAGCTGTACCATGTCTCTGAGATCGATGTTGCCACCTGCATAACCTCGGTCTCGCTTTTTATCCTCAGGGTCTTTGGCCGGGCCTTTGAAGCTGTTCCTCGCATCATCCTGGAAAAAAGTGATCGGCGCATCGGACTTGTACCAGTCCCAGTCAGGATTGGACTCAAACTCCATATCCCGCGAGCCAATCCACGGCTCTCCATAAAGGATCTTATCCGATCCTATGGCATGCTTGAGCGCGATCAGCGTCTGCTCGTCGATCTGGCCTGCCAAGTCGATCCTGAACCCATCAATACCGAACTCCTCAATGAAATGCTTGCATTGATCGATGAGCCAACGCTGTACCATCGGCCGGTTTTCGGTTTTGATCTCATTGCCATACTCCCCGATATGCTCGAGGTTTTTGGTCCGGTAATAGTAGATCTTATCCAGCACGTTAAAGGTGAAGAAGTGGTCCTGACCTTCCATGTTCTCAGCGCTGTGATTGGGTACAATATCGATGATCACCGCAATCCCCTTGTCGTGAAAAGCCTGTACCATATCCCGAAACTGCTCGCGTTGCTCTCCTGGTTCACTACCCTTGCGCGCATATCGTGACTCTACCGCAAAACAATGCGACGTTCTGTAGCCCCATTGATAGTTCTCCTGGTCAACGCCCATCTCCTGCATGAAATCATCCTTAGAAAAAGCCTCCGCCCACTCTTTGTCCGGATAATGCAGGTACTCCTGGATTGGCATGAGGTGTAGCACATTGATACCCAGATCGACCAGATAATCAAACCCGACTTTCGCTCCTGATGAGTTGGTCAAGCCAGAAATGTGCATAGCGGGTATAGTCCCCTTGAGGTCATCACCTACCGGTAACAGGTCCGTAAAGTCTTGCACGTGCACTTCATAGGCGATGCTATTTTCCATTTTTGGGATACCTCCTGCTAATGGCCTGGCGGGTACTGTACGATTCCATACCCTGCACTTGCCCCAGGTATCCAGGCTCACTCGTGTATAGGGGTCAGAGATATGTGCAGGTACAGACTCAAAGAAGTGATTACCCGGTTCATCAGGTCCATGCACGGTCAGGTCGTAGTAGACCCCATACAGGTTGCGATCGACCGTCAATTCCCACACTCCCTGTTCATCCATTATCAAGTTCTCCTGGCTGAAGGCAGCTTCCTCTTCGGGAGCATGATATAAGTAGAGCACCACACGATCCGCTCTGGGTGCGAACACTCGAAACGTGGTTGACTTGCCATCAGCTGATATGTTAGCGCCTAGTTCCTTATCAGAATAAAGCTCGCGAAACCAGCCATCGTAAGAACAGACGATTCTTTGTTGATAACGTGGTATCTCAAGGTAATGGACCCGACGGATATCAATGTCCTCACCGGGGTAGATCAATGCCTCAGTAGCTGTATTGGGTATGATTGCCTTAATGGGGACCTCTGCACCATTAGCCCGCAAGAGACGGTAGGCATCTGGGCTTAGGGGTCGGGGAAAGCCTCGATGCTTCATCCAGATACTTCTATCGGATTTCAATTCTGCTTTGAGATAGCGCTCCTTATGCTCCATCTGGAAGACAAGGTTGCTATGACGTTGATTAGCTGCATCATGCGGAGGATAGATCCAGTGCCCTTCGTTGATCAAAAACTTGAACTCACTGTTGGGAGGTATGACCGAAAACTCAGGGTTGCGAATGTTGAGCGTCCATAATTTCTTAGAGGTCTTGACAAGGTTCCATTCCGAATCATCCATATCCACACTCCAGTCTCTAAACGAACCTGTAACCAATACCCGTCTGGGCTCCTTCATCTGGTAGATGTCTTCGTCAAAGATGAAGGTAGTGGTTTCGTTTTGATGGATATATCCCTGACGCGACATGATCTTCAGTTCTGACTCAACGCCATTTACTAAGGACTGTGATATTGATTTCGACTGACTCAATCGGATAACTAAGACGATTAGATGGATAAAAACGAGAGTTGTAAAACTAAATTCATCAAAGTTGATGCCTTAATGGCATTGAAATATTAAAGCATATTACCCAAAAGCAGCCCCAAACGGGGAGACTATTGTCAGGATTCCGATATGAAAGTTATCAGTCAGTTACCACAACCATTGTGGTAGCGCTAAAAAAAGTTTAAGTGCTCATGAGCGTACAAACTTGATGAAAATATGCTTTAGGATGAGTTAATAGCCAATTTAGCTGGATTAAGAGGGGTTTGATCAATACGAATAGGCAAACAATTAATGCTTCTGTTAGCCCATTCCCTGTAGGTTACGCACAAGGCCAGGACTTAACTTTAGTGTGGGTTTTGAGTATATTCAATTGACCCAAAAACAGACCGCCATGTCCTCTAAGACCACCTTAGCAAAGCATATCAAAATTGAGGATGATCGCACAGGATTGGAGCTCGAAACACTCAAAAGAGCCTTCCTGGATAATCTCTTCTACGTACAGGGCAAGTACCCTACCAACGCCACTAAGAATGACCTCTATCTGGCGCTGGCTTACACCATTCGCGATAGGACTATCCACCGGTGGCTTCATGCTAACAGCATCCATTTGCAAAAGGACGTCAGGACAGTTGGATACTTATCGGCCGAATTCCTGCCGGGCCCGCACCTGGGCAACAACCTCATCAACCTCGGGCTGTATGAAAAAGTCGAACGAGCCATGTCAGAGTTTGGCCTGGACCTCAAAGAGATCCTACATCAAGAGGAAGAACCAGGGTTGGGCAATGGAGGCCTAGGCAGGTTGGCAGCTTGCTTTCTTGACTCTATGGCTACCCTCAATGTACCGGCCGTCGGGTATGGCATCAGGTACGAGTTTGGAATTTTTGATCAGGAGATCAAGGATGGGTGGCAGGTGGAGATCACCGATCGCTGGCTCAAATACGGTAACCCATGGGAGATACCCAGAATAGAAGCTGGCGTAGACGTAGGGTTTGGTGGCAAATCGGAGGTCTACTATGATCCTGATGGCAAGTACCGTGTACTATGGCTACCTGATGAGGCGGTAATGGCCGTACCTTACGATACACCCATCTTGGGCTATCGCTCTGATCATGCGGTAGTCCTGAGACTTTGGAAGGCCGAGGCAGCAGACTCTTTTGACTTCCAAAGGTTCAATAGAGGTGACTACTATGGAGCTGTCAACGACAAGGTGCGCTCTGAGAATATCACCAAGGTCCTCTACCCTAATGATGCTCAGGCGAGTGGACAAGAACTTCGCTTAAAACAGCAGTACTTCTTTGTATCTGCGACACTGCAAGATGTATTGAGGTATCATACGAAAAAGCGCAAGCATCCTGTAGGCAACTTCCACGAGAAAATGTCTCTACAGCTGAATGACACGCATCCCTCGATTGCGGTAGCGGAGATGATGCGTCTGCTGGTGGATATCTACGATGAGTCGTGGGATAGAGCGTGGCATGTGACCAAAAATACATTTGCTTATACTAATCACACACTTCTGCCAGAGGCACTGGAAAAATGGCCCATTGATTTACTAGGCCGACTGCTTCCTCGTCATTTGGAGATCATCCTGGAAATCAATCATCATTTTTTAGAAGAAGTAAAGGCTGCCTTTCCTGATGATCAGGATCGTGTAGGCAGGATGTCGATCATCGATGAGAGCGGAGAAAGATACGTGCGAATGGCTCACCTGGCGGCTGTAGGTAGCTACGCTATCAATGGCGTTGCTGAGTTGCACACTGAGCTACTGACTTCAGCGGTACTCCGGGATTTCTATGAAATGTGGCCTGAGAAATTCAGGAACAAAACCAATGGTGTGACACCTCGCAGATGGGTGGTGCTCAACAATCGAAAACTGACCGCCCTGATCACAGAGAAAATCGGAGATGGTTGGATTACAGACCTTACCAAGCTGAAAGCACTTGAGCAGTATGCGGAAGACCCTAACTTCCAACTAGCATGGAATAGCTGTAGCAGGTCGGTAAAAAAAGATCTGGCTAAGTACGCGAAAGATAAACTACATGTGGATGTCAACGTCGATTCAATGTTTGATGTACAGGTCAAGCGCATCCATGAATATAAGCGTCAGTATCTGAACGTGCTTCATATTATCACCCTCTACAATCGAATTAAGGCTAACCCTGATATCAACATGGTACCTCGAACGTTCTTCTTCGGAGGTAAAGCTGCGCCGGGCTATCATATGGCCAAAATGATCATCAAGCTCATCACCGCCGTAGGAGATATAGTGAACAATGACCCTGATGTTGGTGACAAGCTGAAGGTGGTCTTTTTACCCGATTTCAATGTGACTAACAGTCAGCGGGTGTACCCGGCAGCCGACCTATCAGAGCAGATCTCTACGGCTGGCAAGGAAGCATCTGGTACTGGCAACATGAAGTTTACAATGAACGGTGCACTGACCATAGGCACATTGGACGGGGCTAATATCGAAATAAGGGAAGAGGTCGGTGAAGAGAACTTCTTCCTCTTTGGGTTGGCAGCCGCAGAGGTCGAGCAGATCAAGTCAAACGGATACAACCCGATGGACTACTACAATGGCAATCCTGAGCTTAAGAAGGCGCTGGACATGCTTTCGGCAGGATACTTCTCACGAAAGGATATTGGCCTCTTTAGAGAGCTTATGGATTCCCTGAAATACATGGATGACTATCTCGTGCTTGCCGATTATGCCTCCTACATCGCTTGTCAAGATAGAGTGAGTGTTGCTTATGCTGATAAGTTTTCTTGGACGAAAATGTCCATACTGAATACAGCCCGATCCGGTAAGTTCTCAAGTGACAGAACTATTACGCAATACTGTGACGATATATGGAAAGTAGATCCCTATAAGGTCAAACTTCCTGAGTACAACCCTCATGACCAGACAGATATCGACCTTCCTTGGAATAATAAACAAAAAGCCTAAAAGTGCTGCAGACGATGATTAGGAAGTGTAGCTAGTCACATTGCTGATGCCAGCGTTTCTATTAGCTCAAAACAGAGCTCATCAATATTCTCAGAAGCTTTATGGTAAGCAGAGACATTCGACAGAACAATAACTCCATTTTTATTTTGTGTGTCTAGCGCCATAGAAGAGCGATAGCCACCCGTTCAACCATTGTGCCATGTTAGGCGTTTACCTTCCCTTTCTATTATAAACCATCCCAGGCCCACGCTTGTCTTATCATTTACCACAAAAGTAGGTTGTCGCGTTCGAGTCAATTCTTCATTTTCAGGACCAAAATGCGCCATAGAGAATTTTACCAAGTCTTCTACTGAAGACAAGACTCCACCAGCACCTACCAACAAATCAAAATCCCAATTCAGAGTGATTTCACCATTAGCGTCTAGCCCATATACCAGATCATTTTCGACAGTGTTTCGCAGTGTGGTTGACTGGATCATATCATATTTTGAAAAGACTTTTGCCTGTAGCAGTTCTTCATAAGAGCCTTTTGAGCGATGCTCGAGTGCAAAGCCTAGTATTCCTGCTCCAAAGTTTGAATACTCATGTGCCGTGCCTGGTTCTGATTTTAACGCTATGCCCTGTCGAAAGAGCTCTTCCAGCTTGTCTTCATTATATGACTTGTAAGGGTTGCTCATGCTAGCCGACGACAGATTCAGATTGGGAGGAAGACGCGGAAGACCGGAAGTGTGATTAGCCAGTTGTTGAAAGGTGATGCTTTGACCATCTCTTACTTTGAAACCAATATGATCTTGAATGGGCTCATCTAATTCGATCTCACCTTGCTCAACGAAGCATGAGAGCAACGTAGCAGTAAAAACCTTCGTGATAGATCCGATCTCAAACACTTTTCTACTGTTTTCAACTTGCATAAGTGAATCTCTCGTTCTCCTGACCCCAACATACTGTATTGCTCCTTTTTTAATGATTCCTATGGCTAGTTCTGTCTCAGAAGGAAAGGCACTGGCGTGTTCAAATATCAGTTCGGCTTGATCTTCCGAGATGTTAGGCGTGTTAATCAGTCCATTTTGAGTTCCATTTGATCTTGATGCACCACAGCTGGTAAGAAAGATGCCACTGAGAAGTAGCATGGCAGTATTTGATTTCAAGGATAATATCATTGCTTAGGCTGTCTATTTTGACTTGGTCGTACCAGCTTGTTTTTTCAACCACCAGCTAAGTCTTGGTTCCACTTTGTAGTTGGTAACTTTTGGTTTGACCTCCGCGCGTTCAATTTGAAGTGTATTTAAATCAGCTACTACTGACCAGATAGTACCAAACTGCTCTTTCTTTAAGTCCAAACATACACACCTATCAGAAAGTATCTTTTTTGCCTTTTCCAATTCCATTTCTTCCGCATCAGCTAGTTGAGCTTTTAAACCCTCATATCGTTCTTCGCTTTTGCTCCATTCTACTTTCCCTTGATCAAAAGGCTTCATAGCTTCTGCACTGAATTGATTAGTAATGAAGATGAATCTTTCTCCGCGCTTGGGTCTCCTTACTTCACTTTTTTGTGGAGCACTTTCAACAACTGCTATATCTCCTGATGGGTCGGCAATCAGGAAGTTGTTGGCGGAAGATACTCTGGCTTTTCTGATAAGCAATATGGCTTCTGCTGTTGTGCTACACTCTTCTAATACACGACGAACAATGAAGTGAAAGCTAATACCCGGCTGAATTGCAGTACCGTTGACAAAGGACATAGCGATGAACAGGCCCTTTTCATTGATCCCGTCAGAGCGACCTATAAAAACATCTGACTGACTGATATATGAAAACTTGTTGGCTGGCGCGATCAAACTACTTTCTGTAAACTTCTTGAAGGCAAAGAGCATATCGTAGTTTCTCCCCACGATCACATTGTTTTCATTCCGGTAGGCGAAAACACTGCATTGACCGGTCGTCTCGAAAATGCCCAGACTCAAAAGAAATGCTCCGAGCTTCTCAGGAGTATCATTTATACCTCTGGCAAACCCCTCAATCTCATCAACGAATTCAGGATAGTCACTTGCCAGCACAGCATAAGATGCCAGACCGAAATCGGTTTTTTGCTTGCTAATGACGGGTAAAACAAAGTTGGCTTTATCATAGAGTAGCTTGCCGTATTTGAAGCCCATATCATAGAAGCTACCATATAATCTAGGATGATACATGTCGAATAACTTTAAAAATTTATACCTAATACTGCCTCAAAACCCAGGTCGAAGCGGTAGACTTTTGATGTTTCGAATTGCTGAAAAAAATCAGCGCCAAATACCACACCTTTGTTTCGCCATGGGACAAACCTCAAACCCTGACTTGAACCTATGCCAATGACGAAGTTGAAGGCATTATCACCATTTTCACGTTCCAATAGCTCATACCCTACCGGAATATTGCCGCTCAGAGAAGCATATACTCCTTTGAACAGCCTCTTGTAGACGAAGTAGAGTTCTGGTCTGAAAATGAAGGAGTTTACCTCAGCAAATCCGTTCTCTTCAGCTACGCCGGGTCTGGCCCAGGTCACTTCAAAGGAGGTCTCATAAGGTCTTATAAATCCCTTTTTACGATCTACAAATCCCGTGTAGGTAACGCCGTATCCTTCGAAAAACCTACTACGAACTCCTTTTATGGTGATCAAATTAAACCATTCACCCAGCTTGGTCTCAATATCGTCATTCTCTACTATGGGCTGAAAATCGGAGGTAGACGCCATGTTTTTAATATCACTATAGTTCTCGAGGAAAACGTGCATACAGTATTCCAAAGCTGCTCTGATTCTTTTTTCGTGCGACGCATAGAGGGTTTCCTGGTCCCCGCGACCAAACACTTCATCTTCATTGTGTTTAATCTGAAAGACCTCTGTATAGGCTTCATTTTGTTTCGTAAAAAAGGCAAGTGACACATGTGCTCTTGCAACTCTCACTATACCATTGTTCATACGGCGTAAAGACTCTTGCACGTTAAGTGCTCGAATTCTTAAATAAATCGGGGTGCTGTTATTGGTTCTTTGAAAAGATAAATCGTAGAATCTCTGGATTGCAACTACCCCGTCTTGAAGATAGAGTTCTGCTTTCTCCCCGGAAGGGTACGATTGGATTCCAAGACTTTTTCTTTTGCGCTCATCAATGACTGATGCTACATGAATACTCTCAGAAGTAGCGGGGGTAAATGCTATCGATCTTAATAGAACTACATCTTGTGCCGAGACCAAAATGCTATTCAAGGCCATCAGACAGCTTAGCAGATAATGTTTCACCTCAATGCTAATTTGCAGATACATAATGAACCTCCCAAATTCTGTATTCATCTGTATCATATGTACCTACCATTGACATATTAGAGAGCCAATGAATATAGAATTTCTCCTTTTCTCCTTTGTGATCAATCAGTTCAACATACTTACCATTAGCATTGAATATCCAGCTTCCCGAGCTATTCCGCCCCTCTGAAACTGCAACAAAAGTTCCATCAGGCTTTAAAGAAATGTAGTCTTGCAGCTCCTTTTTAGGAGGTGCATAGTACGCTTCATCATCAGAATACTTGTCAATTACCCAGGTTTGATAAAGATCTTGTTGATCTATTTTTTGGGCAGTTGCATTGGTCGATACAAGAGCTAAAAAGACCAAAAGGAGTTTATTCATTTTTGCTGTGGTTTATTTGTTCAAAAGGATTTCATCGACGCTTTGAGCTGCTGATTGGATAGCATTGTGCACATTGCCCCAATCATGTCCACTTGTATAGGCATCACCAGCGAAAAAGAGCTTGTCATCTACTGGTTCCTGTAGATATTTGAAAAGTCTGTGGTCTGCATGGTCGTTCGCATATGCACCTTTTGTAAAAGGCTCTTTTGACCAATTCTGTGTAATGTGCTTTATGTAGTACCGACTAGATTGCCCATCAAAGATTTTATCCATCTCTTGTAGGATTGCTTCTTTAAAAGCTTCGTCGGATAAACTGCCATACCTCTTTGCCGGCCTACCTACAGAAAACAGTCCAAGAATGTTTTTCATACTCCTTTGCCCCCAAGCAGCATCATACAAAGAAACCTGGCCGTCTGTTTCAGGTTGGATACGATAGTCTACGAATGCGGGATAAAACTTCTTTTCGAATTCGAAAAATGCCTTAAAGCCGTCCCAAACCAATATTTCATCAATGGTTTCTCGTTTTTTTTCAGGCAGGCTAGGAGTAAACTCAATACTACCACTTTGAAGTATGGCAAGTGGGACTGTAACAATAACTCTGTCCGCTATAAACTCCTGTTTCTCTGATTTGACCAGTGTTTTCTCCCCCTCATAATTGATTGACTTGATCGGATTGTTGTAAACGATGCTATCTTGAATTGAGGGTGCAACATATTGTTCGAAGAAATCAAACCACGAGCTGTTGACAAATTTCCTATCGTTAAAGTTTGTAAAGCTGCCTCTTATCAATTTACCACGATCCCATATGCCATATTCCTTGTCGGGTCGATAGCCTACAGTCTGTATTTCTGAGAGTACTTTTTTGCTATCTGCTAAGGGTTCAAATCGAATACTGTTAGAAGATATCCACTCTGCACCGAGAGAAATAGGGAAATCTGCAAACGAACGGTCGACTTTCATCCGACCACCATGCTGTGCAATAGCCTCAATAATTTTAAATTTTATGCCCTTTTGCTTCAACAAAAAACCCGCAGAAAGCCCGGCTGCACCTGCACCAATGATAAGTACGCTTCCTGAAAACCCATACTTCTCCGGCTGACTCTCACTCTCCTTACCGAGTACACTCTGAATTGGGGCATATAGGCCTAAAAGGCTGATTGCTTTGAGAAATTCTGTCCTGGTCATAAGTACAGTTTGATGCGTCCTGATATGTGACCACAAGATTACCTTGGACAGTCTCATTTCGTTTGTCAAAAAATCACTTTTATGAAGTAGTTGGTAAGACCTAGCAGGAAAATACCAGTATTGGAGTTCGATTCAATGTTTTGTGCCTGTGCTTCGGCATAAAAAAGTTCTCCATAAAATGAATAGTGAGCAGAGTGAGATTAAAAGTAAGCAAACCATCGGGATACGCTGATTTTGACTGGGTCAGGAATGATGGATGCAATAACTGACTGATATGGTCCAAAATCATCATTTTACGAAATGAGATGGTGAAACCCGGTACTTCTTTTTGAACAGTTTGCTAAATGAGTGTACATCTGCAAAGCCTAAAGCAAGCGCAATATGACTAACTGAGTTCTGATTATTCATAAGTAACTCTTTCGCCTTGATCAACTTTACATTATTGGCGTATTGGTGGGGAGTCTTACCAAAAAAGTATTTGAAGGACTCAAACAAGTGAAATTTGGAAAGACTGGAAGTCATTGCCAGTTCATCCAATGATACTTTGGCGGTGATGTTTTCATGAATATACTCTCGCGCTACCAACAATCTTTTCAATGTTTCCAACTTGGTCGAATTCTTCTTAGCAGGAATTCTTCTTGCCATACGATATGCGGTCATCTGATTGTTGTACAGGCTGTTAAGCACTGTTACTACTATTTCCTCAGCATCCAGAAAGGCGAATTGCTCTGTGTTGGAAGCTTCGTAGAAATACTTTAGCAATTGACCTACTGGGTAGTGCTCAGCAGAAAAGGTTCTTTCCAAAAAAATCAGTTCTTCATTTGTTGGGGTAAAAGGATCATCCAAAAGGTGCTTCTTCCTGCACAAGCTGTACGTTTCAAATTGCTTTTTCAAATCTGGAGTTACAACGATGCAAAAGGTATCAAGCCTCTTGCTGCTACCTTTATTATCATAGTACCAATCATTTTCAGTAGGATTGGTGACCAAAAAACTATTGTCTTTCAACACTTGTCGACGATTCTTCCAAAGAATATCTCCATGACCTTTATGGTAATAACCTATAGTCATGTTCTCAAGATCATATCTATAGCTTGAGAGATTCTTTTTATATCTCAACAAGTATGCTTGATCATTGACCATCGGTACATCTTCACCATGGCACTTTCTGGTGAAGTGATTGTAGTACGTATCGATATATGTGCTCATATCGTAGTAAATGTCTCACTCACACCTTAGATCATATGAGCAATTAATCATGCTTATTGTTGCTCCGATATTTACAAGTGTGAGTCGTAACGTAGTGACTATGTCTAACTGATGACACATGATACAGGCGTTTGGTTTTAAACATTAGCACACTTTCACAAAAGAGGTCGTGAGAGACCTTAACCTGGATGATTCGTTTGGTGAAACTAGTTTTTACAGAGACGTTTGCGTTTAGCTGTGGCCGCAGGTTGCTAAGGAGCACATGAGTGGAACATCGACCCGCTTCATCGCTACCAGCATTACATCCGAGATTTCGTTTATAATGACGTGTTGCTCAACAAAAACAGACAGATTCATAAAATCATGCCTTCTGATAAGACCAAGCCATGTGATGCTTATAATTCGTTTGATTTTTGTAATGGATAAGGTAAGGATGCGCCTTCCAGTTAGAAGGGATTGACTCTTTACTTAAACACCTTAAAGGCGCTGAATAAATTGATATTGTAGAATGGATCTTTGCCATTGACGCCCCTACCTCAATTAGTAGATCTGTTGGTCACTAAATGAAACTCTTCCTTTCAAAAGCGGCGAAGTAATGGGAAGGGGTAAGTCCGACAATGCTCTGGAAGTCACGGTTAAAATGTGATTGATCAACAAAACCAGTATGGCGGGCCAGACTATTCATATCAACATCCTGATGATCGGCAAAAAAACTAATAGCCGACCTTACCTTTACTCTCATACAAACTTCCTTTGGACTACATCCTAGTTCGTGTTTAAACAGCCTTCTAAGGTGTCTGGAAGTGATGTTCAGTTCACGGCTTATCCATTCTATTTTTGCAGTTCCACTAGATCTCAAAATCATTCTCAAAGCACCCTGAACATAGGATTCTTCTTTTGTCGGATCATCATAGCGTCTCAAAACAGTATTCTGAATTCTCTTAGCAATTTGGTCAATATCAATCCCATTTAAAGATTTTGGTTCCAAGGAGCTTAGATCAGTATTGATATCCTTTAGATCTATTCTGGAATTGTAAATCTCAGAAACCGGCATCCTAAAAAGGTCTTTAGCAATCCACGGCATACACCTTACTCCGATCATCACAAAATCTTGTGTCGCTCTGAACTCACCATAGCCGTCTACAAGGCCTCTTATGTAGCTATTCTTGAAGTTTCGAGTTTTCCTTGACGTCCTCACCTGAATCTCCCCGCCATAGATCAAGTAAAACTCTACTCCAAGGTCTGGGATAGTCCGAATTGAAGTAGTGCGTTCATCTTTTACAAACGACCGATACCAGATTTTAGAGCCCATTTCCTGGGCGGGCCAATCGTATAATTTTAGATAAGACACCTTTTTTTGACTTTAAAAAGAAAGGTATCTAATACCCTTATTACTTAAGAAAGTATTGAATGTCCGGTTTGTACAAGAATGTAGGGGGCGTTAAAGGAATGTCTGTCTTGAGTGAAAATCTTATATGAACTCCAAAAACAACTCTATTCCTATTTTAAGCAGGTTGATCTTGTTTTGTCAACCTCCAAAGGCCTATGCGCTCCAAATAGCTAGGTTCCAGCCACGGTGGTCAGAAATCTGGTTCAAAAAGGACGTGGACCGTCTCGGTCTTTCCTTGTTTTCCGTCAAACTAAGATTCGTCAACATGGGATTCTTGATGGTCTGCACCTGGGGCATTCAGGCTTGCGGTTCTGAGGACGATCACTCTGTTGCCGATACACCTATCACTGATGACCCATCTGATCTAGTGGAAGTAGAATTCCCCCAGCTCATTTGGCCATTGGACCATCAGCTACACGACAAAGTATACATATCAAACTATGTGGATCTTGATAGCGATGAGAACCAGACAAGGGACTATGCATGTGCCTTTCAGCATACATATGACGGTCATACTGGCACTGATTTCGCATTACTCAATTTCAGAGTGATGGATCAGGGTGTAGGTGTGGTTGCCGTAGCACCTAGTGTTGTCACATGGACAGAAGACTTTAACTATGACAGAAACTACTGGCAGCCATTTCAAGGGAGTCACAATGGTGTGGTAGTCGAATATCCCGATAAATCTTTCACTGCTTATGCCCACATGAGAACGCACTCTATTGCAGTGAAGGTGGGTGAGACAGTAGAGGCCGGTGATTTTCTAGGTTTTGTCGGTTCGTCAGGTACGACTCCCATCCCGCACTTGCATTTAGCCAATCGAGACAAAAACAACCAAGTAGTAGAGGCTTATACAGGTGCATGTCGACAAGGAGATTCTTTCTGGACAAGCCAAACAGCATATGTCGGCAACACACTTCGTATATATGATGCTGACGTGTTTTTGGATTTTGAACTTATCGGAGGGTTCCAATTTGGTGAAATCCGCACTTTCAAAGATCGACCATTGGCACCTGCTGTATATGGCATAGACCAACCGAAACTTGGACTATGGGTACAAGTACAGGGCAATTCAGGTCAGGAATTCAGCATTGAGGTCAAAAAGCCAGACGGGGCAGTATTCGTCAAAGAAGACGTATCCCTGGAAACAAAAAGAAGATATGGCTGGTACGGATTTAACTGGGGTTTCGATTCTGTGACAAGTGAAGATTTTGGAGTCTGGACTATTAATATTTCCGGGGGGGGGCGAAGAGTACGTAACCAACTTCGAAGTTGGGCTTGAGACCGAATTTGGCCCTAGATTCTACCCATTAGCCGGCAAGTCCATCAAAATTGGCGGTAGCACCAATCAAGAAGAACTCTTGCTCCATGAGAAGTCTCCTGAAGTCACTTTTGAATTGATCAACGCCCCATCGGGAGTGTCGATCTCTGATAACATAATCTCCTTTGGAAGTGGGCAAACAGATCGCAATCACCACTTTCAGGTGAAAGCAGTTGACAGCAAAGGTCGATATGATCTGATGTACTATCACCTACTGGATTTGAGCAAGCCGCTATGAGAAGTTACGTATTTCTTAGCCTTCTCTTGCTGTACTCTTGCAACCAAGAAGATAGTGACATTATCAGTAATCCTGAGCCCATAGAAGACCATCTTAATAGTGCCAATAGACCTGTTGCTAAGACAGAAGCATGGTGGCAATCCTTGCACATTGAGGACAAGAGGTTGGTAACCCAAAATAGCTATGATATGCTTTTCATAGGCAATTCGATTACCTATAATTGGGAGACAACTGGCAAGGAGGTATGGGCTGAACGGTATGCCTTCAATTCTTTAAACATGGGGATTGGTAGCGATAGGACCCAACACTTGCTCTGGCGGATACAGGATGTAGATTTTACACAGTCGAATCCGAAGCTTGTGGTACTTCTCATTGGCACAAACAATACCAATGGAAATGTCAACAGCTCTTCAGAAGTCGCAGATGGTGTTATTGCCAATTGTGAGGTATTGAAAGAAAAACTGCCGGAAACGAAAATCTTGGTACTGGGGATTTTTCCTCGAGGTGATGTAGAGTCGCTTCAAAGAACAAAAGTTCAACAAGCAAATAATCTTGTTTCAAAAGTGGCCGACAATGAGCGTGTTTTCTATGCCAACTATGGGCGTATATTTCTCAATGAAGACAATTCGATTAATCAGGATTTAGTACCAGACGGTGTTCATCCTAATTTGGAAGGATATCGGCTTTGGGCTAATGAAATGGACCTCAGTATTGCGTCAATAGTGGACAAGTAGTCTGGAATACCAATGCCTTCTGAATGTGTTAATCAGAATCGCTTCGACATATAGTCTCAATTATTTTCTAAGTACAGGCAAGAAGAATCGTGATCTTCTATCAGTACAATCAAAAAAAGCTGATCAAATTGATCAGCTTTCTAAAAAAGTCGGGGTGGCAGGATTCGAACCTGCG